>CAVVGA010000025.1:0-232253 GCA_963747605.1 uncultured Acidobacteriota bacterium
TTGTGCCCTGTATGGTTCCGTTGCGTATTGCTTGTGCGCTGGGTTGGTTGTACCAACTGCTCCAAGTTTCGCCGCCGTTGACGCTGATGGTGGCGCCTTGATCCGAGGCGAGGAGAATAATTTGCGGATTTTCCGGATTGATCCAGACGGTGTGATAGTCGTCGCCGCCGGGGGCGCCTTTGAAAGCCGTGAAATTCGCGCCGGCATCGGTGGAGTGATAGGTGGAAGTGTTGCAGATGTAGATGATGTCGGGATTCTCTGGGAGACGCGGACCCAGGCGAAATCGAAGCCGCGGCCCCAGATGCGGTCCTCGTGATTGACGCGTAGCCAACTTTCGCCGGCGTCATCGGAACGATAGAGGCCGCCGACTTCGGGCGCAGCGTCTACCAGCGCGTAAATGCGATTTGGACTGCTGGGCGAAATCCCGAATCCGATGCGGCCTAGGCCTTGCGCGTTCGTCGGCAAACCTTTGGTGAGTGCCTGCCAGGTTTCGCCGCCATCCGTGGATTTGAAGAGGCCGCCGGTGTGGCCTTCGAGCGGTCCGCTGGTGGTCCAGGGCGGGCGGCGGGAAGACCACATGTCCGCGTAGAGAGTTTGCGGATTCTTCGGATCGAAGGCGAGATCGGTGGCGCCGGTGTCGTCATCTTTGTAGAAGTATTTTCTGCCAGGATTCGCCGCCATCGGTGGAACGGAATACGCCGCGTTCGGAGTTTGGGCCGTAGGGATGGCCGAGCACGGCGACGAAAACGCGATTGGGATCTTGCGGGTCTATCAGAATGTTCGTGATTTGTTGTCCGTCGCGGAGACCCAGATGTTTCCAGCTGGTTCCTGCGTCGCTGGATTTGTAAATTCCATCGCCGGTGGAAAGATCGGGACGGCGGAGGCCTTCACCGCTGCCGACGTAAACGATGTCGGGATTGGATGGTGCCACAGCTAGCGCGCCGATGGAGCCGGTGGGTTGTCCATCGAAAATGGGAAACCACGTGCGGCCGGCATCGGTGGTTTTCCATACGCCGCCGTTGTTGACGCCGATGTAGAAGAGATTTGGATTGCCGGGGATGCCGGTGGCGGCTACGGTGCGGCCTCCGCGGAAGGGACCGATGCAACGCCACTGGAGATTCGCGTAGAGGCTGGGAGGGATTTGCTGAACATTCATATTGGCATTCGTGTTGGCCCCGTTCGTTGAGCTGGATTGCGTTTCGGCGCCGGATGATTGCGCTCGGGCGGCGATCTGAAGCAAGCTTAGCGCTGCGATAAAAACGAATGCCAAACGTAGTGCGCGCAATGGCTGCTGGAATTTCATGGCCCGTCCCCTGTACCCGCAAAAACTATACTACCTGAGCGGCGGTTCGTTGCGGCGGAAGAAGCGAATTGTACTGCTGGAAGGAAATGTTTGTTTTTTGTTCGCGCGGGATCGGTGTTGTAGCGGGGCCTAAGCGCTTTGTTGCGCGCGGGTTGCGCAGCGAAGCTTCCACTACGTGTACACTACGGCGTTATTTGTACGCACCAATGCGCAGCATGTTCGTTGACCACATCGTTAACAGCGCCTACGTTGAGTTTGTACCTCTCGGAGGATTTTGTGCGATCTGTGGCGCGATTGTGTCTTGTGGTGTTGTTGGTCAGCAGCTTGCTGGATCTTCCGGCGTTTGCGGCGGCGGTGGAAAAACCGTTGGGAATGGTAGTCCAGGCGCGGGAAGCGCAGTTGGACAATGCCAAGCTGCAGGTGGGAACTTCGATTTATCGCGGCGACACGGTGGTGACGGATGCAGGTGGCGGTCTACGCTTGAAACTGGGCGGTAGCCAATTGTATTTGTTGGCAGACAGCACGGCGACGCTGGCGCAAAATGCGACGGCGATTCATGCGACGGTGGCGCGCGGCACGGTGGGATTTTCTTCGACCGGCGCGGACGACATTGAGCTGGAAATTCCGCAGGGAATTTTGCGGGCGGCGGATGGGCAGCCTGCTTACGGGCAGGTGACGATTTTGAGCGCGCAGGAAGTGGTGATTTCGGCGTTTCGCGAGGCGTTGGTACTGGATAACGACGGTGAGCTGCACACGATTCCCGCCGGGAAAAATTATCGCGTGACGATGGAATTCGATCAAGCCGACCAGCAGACGCCCCCGGCAAGCACGGGTGGAGACAATCCGATCATTCAGCCGCGGAAACGGCGGCGCCGCAAGCTGGCCTTCTATTTGATTTTCACGGGCGCGATGGCAGGCTTAACTTACGGAATTTGGCAGGAACTTTCCGAAAGTCCTTCGACGCCTCAGTAGTTTTATTCCTGACGGTGCGAAAAAGCCGTCTCCGGATTCGATCGCCACGATCGAAAGGCGCGGCTTCAGGGGCTAAAGCCTACTTTTGTCGCGGAACTTGACGTCGGGGCTGAATCCCCGGCCTTCCGAGTCTACTTTTTCTTCAATCCCTTCACCCCAATCCCTCATTCAGGATTTCTTGCGGCGTTTCGCGCCTGTGGCTTTGTGTTTGGTGGGGGATTTTTTTTCTTTTTTGCCGGCGCGGTCGGCCTGCTCAAAGCGGCCAACAACGCGGCACCATCCGGCGTACCCAAGCCTGTACAGGCGTCCCATCCCGGTCCGGCGGAGTACGTGCCGTTGCTGCCTGAAGTGATGTCATGCAGGGTGGTTTCGACATTTTTCGTGTAGAGCAGCGGATTCAGGTAGCCCACATTTTTTCCCAGTGACTGATTGATGAGCGCGAGCAGGCCGGCCCACAGCGGAGCGACGGCGCTGGTGCCGCCGATCACGGTTTGCTGCCCATCAACGAGCACGTTGTAACCGGATTCGGGATCGGCGTCACCGGCTACATCGGGCACGCCGCGGCCTACGAAACCGTTTGGAGCTTTCGGGACACCCGCGCTTTGTTGATAACTTGGCAGAGCGAAAACTTCGCTGACGCCGCCGCCGGTGGCGCCTTCGCCGGAGGAAAGTTCGTTCCAGGCTTGCTCGCTGGAAATTGTGGTGCCGGACAGCGTGAGTTTGGTGCCGCCGCATGCGAGGACGAACGGGCTGGAGGCGGGAAAATCTACCGTGGGCGTGCCGCTGGATACACCGTCGGTGGAACCGTCGTCACCGGAGGCCGCGAGGATGGTGACGCCGATGGTGGAGGCGTCTTCACAGGCGGAATTGAAAGCGGTGAGCGCCTGCTGCGTCCAGGAACTTTCCGGGCCGCCCCAGCTAATGGAAACGACGGCGGGTTTCAACGTGGTGTCGTGCACAGCGGTGGTGAGCGCGTCGAGAAAACCCTGGTCGGTATTGGGCGTGAAGTACATGGCGATTTGTGCGGAGGGCGCGACGGATCCGGCGACTTCGATATCGAGTTCGACTTCGCCGTCGGGACCATTCGCGTCGCCGGTGGGCGAATTCGTGGCGCCATCGACGGAGACAGAGGTGACGGTGGGTGTTTTGATGCCGAGATTTCTGAAATATGTGGCGAGATCGCTGGAGCTGTAGCCGCCGGATAATTCGAGAATGCCGATGGTTTGTCCGCTTCCAGTGGTTCCGGCGGGGAAATCGTAGGCTTGCGCCACTTGTGTGGCGTTGTAGGAAGCGCTTGCTGCTTGGGCGCGCGCTGCGGAATTTTGCGATTGTTTGCGGACGCGGAAATGCGGCTTGGCTTGTGGCCGGTTATCGAGACCGAAGACGCCTTCGACGATGCCGCTAAGCGCGGCGGGAATTTGGATCGTGCCGCTGCGCATGCGGCAGGTGCCGGTGGGATGTTGGTAGCTGTTCAGCTCGACGCCGAATGCATGGCTGAACGCGGCGATGGAGCCGCTGAGAATGACGGAGCGGCGCGGGCGGCTTACTTCGACAACTTTTAATTTATTTTGCGTGGCAAACGTGCTGATTTTCTTGATGTCCGCAGGGCGCGCGCCGTGGCGGGTGGCAAATTCCGCGCGGGAAAGATGGCGGCGTTGCGCGGGGAGAAGCTTGCCGAGTTTTTTTACGTCGGGAAATTGTTTGGGAGAGGAGCCGCGGCGGAGAAATACGGTTACCTGAATTTGTTGTTCCGGGTCGGATGGGCCGATTTTGCGAGAGCCGGGCAAGAGGGTTCGTTCGCTGCCGGGCAGGTCGACGCGTTTTTCGATTTTTGCCATGATTTCCTCCAATTTAATTTGCCTGAGCGGGCGGGCCAGAGAATTTGTGCGACAAGTGCGAACCGGTACTTCAGCGGCTAAAGCCGCTATGCTGTTGTGCGCGTGATCTCGTGGCCCGTCGAGCCTGCCACAGGCAGCCTCTCAGAATGAATTAAAGCAACGAGCTGCAGAGATTACGGCGCTTATTATGGCAGACAAGTTAATTGTTGAAATGCATATTCTGTTTTCAGTGCACATTTCCACGGGCCCACCGTTGGAGCTGGGCCATCGCGATGCGGCGCGCGGAAAAATTAGCCGTCGCGTTTGGTTGGGGGAGACGCGCAGCCACAACAAGTATAAACTTGTGGGCGATTGTTGCGCCACTGCGTGAGCTGACCTCTGCTGCGCCTGCCCGAGGTGGTTCTCGTTTAATTCGCCCGGATTGGTTTTTCATGATTAAACGTCTGTTCACACATTATATCGCGGAAGAAGCGCGCCCCATGCTGCGCTTGGCGCTGCCGCTGGTGCTGGCGGAGCTCGGATGGATGACCATGGCGATTGTGGACACCGTGATGGTGGGGCGGCAAGCAAATAGTGCGGTGGCGATTGGCGCGGTGAGCTTGGGCAGCATTCTTTTTAATTCCGCCGCGATTTTCGGAACCGGATTGATGCTGGGACTGGATACGCTGGTTTCGCATTCGTATGGCGCGGGAGACGTCGAGGATTGTCACCGGTCGCTGGTGAATGGCGTTTATTTGAGCCTGGCGATCACCCCGATTCTGATGGCAGCGGTGTGGCTATTCGAGCCGGTGCTGCGCTCGCTGGATATTCAACCGGCGGTTTTGGATCAGGCGCTGCCGTATTTGCGGACGCTGAACTGGGGCACTTTGCCACTACTGCTTTATTTTGTGTTCCGGCGATATCTGCAGGGAATGAATCTGGCGAAGCCGGTGATGTTCGCTTTGTTTTCCGCGAACTTTATCAATCTTGTCGGCAATTGGGCGTTGGTTTACGGACATTTGGGATTTCGCGCGATGGGTACGGTGGGGTCGGGATGGTCCACGTGCGTGGCGCGGGTTTACATGTCGTGTGTACTGTTAGCTTACGCGCTTTATTACGATCACCGAAATAAAACTGGATTGCGCAACGCGGCACGGCTGCCAAATTTTCCGCGGGTGTGGAGGCTGGTGTATCTAGGACTTCCGGCGGCGACGCAGTTTGGGTTGGAAGTGGGAGTGTTCGCGGTGGCCACGATGCTGATCGGCAGACTCGGGGCGGCAGCGCTGGCGAGTCATCAGGTGGCACTGAATACGGTGAGCTTGACGTACATGGTGCCGCTGGGAATTAGCGCGGCGGCGGCGGTGCGCGTGGGGCAGGCGTTGGGGCGCAACGATCCGCACGCGGCGAGCCGTGCGGGATGGACCGCAATGCTGCTGGGGACGACGTTCATGGGGTGCATGGCAATTGCGTTTCTGCTGGTGCCGCGCGGAATTGTGCGCGTGTACACTCCGGACGAGGCGTTAATCCCGGTGGCGAGCAAATTGCTTTTTGTCGCGGCGTTTTTTCAATTGTTTGATGGGATGCAGACGGTGGCGACGGGGGCTTTGCGCGGAGCAGGCGATACGCGGACGGCGATGCTTTGTCATTTGTGTTTTTATTGGCTGGTGGGGTTGCCGCTGGGGGCGTTGCTTTGTTTTCGTTGGGGATGGGGCGCGCCGGGAATGTGGGCGGGGTTGAGCGTGGCGCTGATATTGATTGGGAGTGCGCTGCTTTATTTCTGGCGACGGAAGGAAAGATCTTTTGCGACGATGGCGCTGCGGCGGGCAAGCACGCCGGATGCGATGGTGTGATGGCGCGTGGCGTGAATTGACCCGAAGAACCTCTGGACATTCTCATTCCTGCGGAAGTGACGTGCTGCGCTACAATCACGGACAGCGAGTTGAAACGCGGCGCCCAGACTGATGCCCGATCGAACGGCCAATCCAATGTGTGAGAGCTTTATGGCGCGCGCGCTGGCGTTGTCGCTGGAGAATGTGCGCTCGGGACGCGGTGGGCCGTTTGGCGCGGTGATTGTTCGCGGCGGCGCGATTATTGCGGAGGGAATGAATTGTGTTACGACCACGAACGATCCCACCGCGCACGCGGAGATGATGGCGATTCGCGAGGCCTGCCGGAAATTGCAAAGTTTTGAATTGCCAGACTGCGAAATTTATTCGAGCTGCGAACCGTGTCCGATGTGCCTGGGCGCGATTTACTGGGCGCGGCCGGCGCGGGTTTATTTCGCGAGTTCGGCTGCGGATGCGGCGCAGGCGGGGTTTGACGATGCCTTCATCTATCAGGAGCTTCGTTTGGCGCAGGCGGAGCGGAAAATTCCGATGATTCAGCTGAGACACGACGACGCGCTAGCGGCGTTCCGCGCGTGGCGAGAGAAGTCCGACAAAATTCGCTATTAAGGCCGGCTGATTTGGAAACGCGTGTGATTGGAAAATCGGTGCCGCGCAAGGAAGGGCGCGAAAAAGTCACCGGACGCGCGCGCTACGTGGATGATTTGAGTCTTCCCGGGATGTTGCACGGTGTGACGGTGCGCAGCCCGGCGGCGCGCGGAAGGATTCGCGCGATCCATTTCGAAGGTGAGATTCCCTGGCACGAGTTTACTGTTGTTACCGCAAAAGATATTCCTGGGAAAAATTGCATCGCGCTGCTGATTGAAGATCAGCCCTGCTTGGCCGCTGAATTCGTTAACCATCCTGAGGAAGCGATCGTGTTGCTGGCGCATCACGATAAATATTTGCTGGAAGAGGCGCGGCGGGCGGTCCGCATTGAGATTGAGCCGCTGCCGGCGATTTTTTCGATTGAGGATTCGCTCGCGCACAAGGAGATTATTTGGGGACATGACAATATTTTCAAATCGTTCTACGTGGAAAAGGGCGACGTGGATCGCGCGTGGGCCGGGGCTGATTTTGTGGTGGAGGGAGTATACGAAACCGGAGCGCAGGAGCAACTTTATATTGAGCCGCAGGGAATGATCGCGCAGGTGAGCGAGGCGGAGGGCGTGACGGTGTGGGGCTCGTTGCAATGTCCGCATTACGTGCACAAGGCGCTGATGATTTTGTTCGGGCTGCCGCGGGAACGCGTGCGTGTGGTGCAGGCGGAAACCGGCGGAGGATTTGGCGGGAAGGAAGAATATCCGTCGATGATCGCGGGACATGCGGCGCTGCTGGCGCGGAAATCCGGGTGGCCGGTAAAAATTATTTACGACCGTGCGGAAGATATGGTGGCGACGACGAAGCGGCATCCTTCGCGCACGCGGCACGCGACCGCCGTGACGCGTGATGGAAAACTGCTGGCGATGGACATTGATTTCACGGTGGACGGCGGGGCTTATGAAACGCTTTCGCCGGTGGTGCTTTCGCGCGGGACGATTCATGCGGCGGGGCCTTACGCTTGTCCAAACGTGCGCATACGCAGCCGGGCCGTCGCTACGAATGCGCCGCCACACGGAGCGTTTCGCGGATTCGGCGCGCCTCAGAGTGTGTTTGCGCTGGAGCGGCATCTGGATCGTGTGGCGGAGGCCGTGGGGATTGCGCCGGACGAATTGCGGCGGCGGAATTTCGTTCGCGAGGGTCAAACGCTGGCGGTGGGGCAGATCGTAAAAGAAAAAGTGGACATGAATGATTTGATGGAGCGCGCTTTTGAGCTGAGCGGCTACCGGGAGAAGCGCAAACTTTTTGCCGCGACAAATTGTGATTCTGATGCCCGCGGCGGGATCAAACGAGGGATTGGTTTCGCGTCGTTTCTGCATGGCGCGGGATTTACAGGCTCGGGCGAAGAGTATCTGGCCTCGGAAGTGGCAATGGAGGCGAAGGCTGACGGGACCGTGCATATTTTGGCGGGCAGCACGGAAATGGGGCAGGGCACAAACACGATTTTCGCGCAGATTGCGGCGGAGGCGTTGCGGCTGGATTGCGAGCAGATCCGGATCGTACAGCCGGATACGGCTTATGTGCCGAACAGCGGACCAACCGTGGCTTCGCGCACGGCGATGATTGTGGGAAAGCTGGTGGAAACGGCGGCAGTCGGTTTGCTGAAGTTGCTTACGGATGGCGGCTTACTGCGGGATGGATATAGCGCGGCGGATTTTTCGCGTGCGTGCTGTTTGTACGTTGGGAAGCATGGCGCGTTGAAATCTTTTGTGAAGTATGAGCACCCACGCGATTTGCATTGGGACGATCAGAAATATTCGGGCGACGCTTATGGCGCGTACGCGTGGGCGGTTTACGTGGCGGAGGTTTCCGTGGACACGCGGACTGCTGAGGTGCGCGTGAATGATTTTGTGGCGGCGCAGGAAGTGGGAAAGGTGATCAATCCTGTGCTGGCGGCGGGGCAGATCGAAGGCGGCGTGGCGCAGGGGATTGGTTTCGCGTTGTACGAAAATGTGGTGTGGCAGGAAGGGCGCATGGTGAACGCGCAGATGACGAACTATGTGATGCCTACGTCGGTGGATCTTCCGGCGATCCGCGTTTACTTCCAGGAAATTCCTTATGGGCGCGGGCCGGCCGGCGCGAAGGGGATTGGCGAATTGCCGCTGGACGGGACTGCTCCGGCGATTGCGAACGCGATTGCGCACGCTACGGGTGTGGACGTGCGGCAAATTCCTATTACTGCCGAGACGTTGCTGGAAATGCTGGAGGCTGCGCATGCCTGAGCGCGGGCGGAGAATTCGCGTGTCGTGCGTGGTGAATGGCGCGGCGGCGTCGTTCGAAGCTTATCCGATGGCGCGGTTGCTGGACGTATTGCGCGAGGAATTGAAATTGACCGGGACGAAGGAAGGTTGCGGCGAGGGCGAGTGCGGCGCGTGTTCGATTGAAATGGATGGCGCGCTGGTGAACAGTTGCCTGGTTCCGGTCTTGCAGGCTGAAGGCGCGGAGATTCGCACGATTGAGGGCTTGGCGATTGGCGATACGTTGCATGCGGTGCAGCAGGCGTTCATCACGCACGGCGGAGCGCAGTGCGGAATTTGCACGCCGGGCATGATTTTGGCGGCGGTGAATTTGTTGGCGCGCTATCCGCAGCCGGACGACGCGCAGATTCGCGCCGGGCTTTCCGGAAATTTGTGCCGTTGCACGGGGTACATAAAGATTTTCGAATCGGTGGTCGCGGCGGTGCGGCAGGCGGAGACTCGCGCGTGAGAGCTTACCTGCTGGCGTACGAAATGGAAACGCCGCGCGACCTTGCGACGACACTGGAGCGACTGGCGGCGGAACCGGGAGTGTGGCGGGCGTTTGCGGGCGGAACGGATTTGATGGTCTTGCTGGAAGCGGGGAAATTGCCGCACAAGAAATTTCTGAATATTCGGAATCTGGGGGAATTGCGCGGAATTGTTGTGGCTGCGGAGCATGTCACGCTGGGGGCTTTGACTACTTACGCGGAAGTGCAGCGGCACGAAGTTTTGGCGCGCGAATTTCCGCTGCTGTGCCGCGCGGCTGCTGAAACCGGCAGCGTGGCTACGCAAAATCGCGGGACCCTGGGCGGAAATATTGCGAATGCTTCTCCCGCTGCGGATTCGCCGCCGGCTTTGATTGTTTATAACGCCGAAATTGAAATTGTTTCGGCCGGCGGGGTGCGCTGGGTGCCTTATGGGTCGTTTCACACGGGGTATAAGCGGATGAATCTGCTGGCGGGGGAACTGATTCGCGCGATTCGTCTGCCGCGTTCTGCGGCTGGGTGGAAACAGTATTTTCGCAAAGTGGGGACGCGAAGGGCGCAGGCGATTTCGAAGATCTGTTTTGCGGGGGCGGCGCGCGTGGAAGCGGGACGGATCGCGGATGTTCGTATTGCGCTGGGGAGCGTGGCTCCTACCGTGCTGCGCGCAGTGCACGCGGAGGTATTATTGCGCGGGCAACGGTTGGGGAGTGTGGATTGGCGTGGTGCGCAGGACGCGTTGAGCGTGGGAATCGCGCCGATTGACGATATGCGTTCGACGGCGCGGTATCGCCGGCTCGTGGCGCGGAATTTGTTGGCGGAATTTGTGGAAACTTTGGCGGGTTGAGCGCAGATGCAAAATTCTTCGGACACTTCGCGGAGTTTGCCTACAGCGGCGGATTTGATTGTGCGCGGAAAGCGCGTGATCACTCCGGAGGGCGAGCGCGCGGCGGCGATTCATGTGCGCGCTGGTGTGATTGTGGCTGTTTCCGGGTTCGATGAAATTGTTAGCGGCGTGACGGTACACGAGGCTGGCGATTTTGTGGTGATGCCTGGTTTGGTGGATACGCATGTGCATATCAACGAACCGGGCCGCACGGGCTGGGAGGGATTTTCTTCGGCGACGCGAGCGGCTGCGGCCGGCGGCGTGACTACCTTGATTGAGATGCCGCTGAACAGCATTCCCGCGACGACTTCGGCGGCGGCACTGCGCGAAAAACTGGCAGCGGCGGCGGGGAAACTTTGGGTAGACGTGGGATTTTGGGGCGGCGTGGTGCCGGGAAACGTCGAGGAGTTGCAGGCGTTGTGGGATGCGGGAGTTTTTGGATTTAAATGTTTTCTGGTGCCGAGCGGGGTGGATGAGTTCGCGCATGTGACGGAAGCGGATTTGCGGGTCGCGTTGCGGAGGCTCGCGGCGATAGGCGCGCCTTTGCTGGCGCATGCGGAATTGCCGGAGCCGATTGAGAAGGCTGTGGCGAGCCTGGCGAAGGGTGCATCGCCGCGGAAGCATGCTACGTGGCTGGCGGCGCGGCCGCGCGAGGCGGAAAACGATGCTGTGGCGCTGCTGGTGCGGCTGGGCGGGGAGTTCGGCGTGCGAATTCATATCGTGCACGTGTCATCCTCGGATGCGTTGGGTTTGCTGCGCAGCGCGAAGTCGGCAGGCGGGGCGGTGACTGCGGAAACTTGTCCGCACTATTTGACGTTTGTTGCGCAGGAAATTGCGGAGGGCGCGACGGAGTTCAAATGCGCGCCGCCGATTCGCGAGCGTGAGAATCGCGAGCAATTGTGGCAGGGATTGGGCGACGGGACGTTGGATTTTGTGGCGACGGATCATTCGCCTTGTCCTCCGGCGATGAAGCTGCAGGAGGAGGGAGATTTTTTGCGCGCGTGGGGCGGCATCGCTTCCTTGCAACTCAGTTTGCCGGCCGTGTGGACGGAGGCACGCTCGCGCGGCTATGCTGTGACGCATCTGGCGAAGTGGCTGTGCGAAGGGCCGGCGCGGCTGACGGGACTTGCGGGAAGCAAAGGCGGGATCGCGGTGGGTTGCGACGCAGATTTTGTGATTTGGGATGCAGAGGCGAAATTTCGCGTGGAGGCGGCGCAACTGCATCACCGGCACAAGGTGACGCCGTACGCGGGGCGCGAACTTTACGGGCGCGTGGAGACGACATTTTTGCGCGGACGAAGGATTTTCGCGCGCCGAGAATTTTTCGCAGGGCCGGTGGGGCATGTGTTGCAGCGAGGCGCGGTATGAATGAGTTCAAGCAATTCGTGGATTTGGCGTCCGAGCGCCTGGGCGGGCGCGTGGTGGAGGCGAACGACGAATTTTTCGCGCCGAAAGAAAACCTGCTGAAGCACGCCAAGCCAATTTTTATCGAAGGAAAATACACGGACCGGGGAAAGTGGATGGACGGCTGGGAGACACGGCGGCGGCGCACGCCGGGATGCGATTGGTGCATTGTGCGGCTGGGTCTGCCGGGAATATTGCGCGGGTTGGTGGTGGATACGAGTTTTTTCACGGGAAATTATCCGGCGCGGTTTTCTTTGGAAGGCTGCGACCTCGGCGGTTCCGCGCCTTATAAGGATGAAAAGAAAAAGTTGGGAGCGGCAGGGACGCGCTGGGAAGAGATTTTGCCGGAGGCAGCGCTGAAGGGTGATTCGCAGAATCCGCTGGCGGTGGCGCATGCGGGGCGTTTTACGCACGTGCGCTTAAAGATTTATCCGGATGGCGGCGTGGCGCGATTGCGCTTGTATGGCGAGGTGGTGCCGAGCGCCGCGGAAATCGCGAAGCGCGAACTGGATTTGGCGGCGGTGGAAAATGGCGGGCGGGTGATTTCCACGAGCGATCAATTTTACAGCGAGCCGCTGAACATGCTGATGCCGGGGCGCAGCAAAATTATGAGCGACGGCTGGGAAACGCGGCGCAGACGGGGGCCGGGACACGATTGGGCGATCGTGAAGCTGGGAATGGCGGGGACGATTCAGCGCGTGGAAGTGGATACCGCGCACTTCAAGGGCAATTTTCCGGATAGCTGTTCGATCGAGGTCTGCGAGGCGGAAGGAACCGCCGCGGATATGTCGCGACTCAATACGGCGAATTGGCGGCAGCTTTTGGCGCGTGTGCCGCTGCGGGCGAATCGCAGTCATACTTTTCGCCGTCAGCTGCACGATGTGGGCGCCGCGACGCACGTGCGACTGAATATTTATCCGGATGGAGGCATTAGCCGCTTGCGGGTTTTCGGACGCGCGGCGCAGGCTGCGGACCGGCTGACGGGAATCGCGCGGCTGAATAACTTTTCGCGCGAGCAGGTAGCGAGCGCGTTGTTTAATTGTTGCGGCTCGAAAAAATGGGTGGAGCGAGTGCTGGCGCACCGGCCGTACGCGGATGATTCGGCGCTGCTGGATTTTGCAGAAGAGGCGTTTGCGTCGCTGGGGCGGAAGGATTGGCTGACGATATTTCGCAGCCATCCGGCGATTGGCGCTGCGAAAGCGAGGGTGAAGCAGACGGCGACGGCGCGCGAGTGGTCGGCTGGGGAGCAATCGCTGGCGCAGAAGGGATCGGCCGAATCGCTTGCGGTACTGGGTGCGGCGAATGAGGCCTATGAGGCGACGTTCGGGCACGTGTTTCTAATTTGCGCGACGGGAAAATCGAGCGAGCAAATATCGCAGACCCTTCAGGAACGCCTGGGGCACGACGCGGAAACTGAAATGCGCATTGCCGGCGAAGAGCAACGCAAAATCACGCGGCTGCGCCTGGAGAAACTACTCCGATCATGAGCCAGATCACCACGCACGTGCTGGATACTTCATGGGGGCGCCCTGCGGCGGGCGTGCCGATTATTTTGGAAATTCAAAAGGCCGGCGGCTGGCAGGAAATCAGCAAGGGCGCGACGGACGCGGACGGGCGGCTGCGTCATTTGATGGAGCCGGGAACGCTGGTGGCGGGAATTTACCGGTTGACGTTCGAGACGGGCGTTTATTTTCACGCGCGGAAAATTCACGGGCTGTACCCGCAGATTACGATCATATTTCAAGTGGAAGACCCCAGGGAGCATTACCACATTCCGCTGCTGCTGAGCCCGTACGGATATTCGACGTATCGCGGGAGCTGAAGAATGGCCATCAAGCTGGGGAAAAATAATTACGGGAAGGCGCACGTGCGATTGCTGCGCGTGGTGCGCCACGATGGCCGGCACGATATACGCGAGCTGACCGTGGGAATGTCGTTCGAGGGCGATTTCGAGACGGCGCACACCAAGGGCGACAACCGGAAACTTTTGCCGACGGACACGATGAAGAATACGGTGTACGTGTTGGCGCGGCAGTATCCGGTGGATTCGATTGAGGATTTCTGCACGCATTTGGTAGAACATTTTTTGACTTATAACCCACAGGTGACGCGCGTACGGATCCAGGTGGAGGAAAACCTGTGGGGAAGGATTGCGCTGGGCGGCAAGCCGCACGCCTCGGCATTTTTGCGCGGGGGGCAGGAACGGCGGTTGGCTTCCCTTGACGCGACACGAGAAGGGACGGCGATTCGCGCGGGAATTGCGGGCCTGGTGGTGCTGAAGTCTTCGAAATCGGCATTTGATAATTTTTTGCGCGATCCTTATACGACTTTGAAAGAGGATCGCAACCGGATACTTTCTACTTCGATTCACGCGGACTGGCTGTATGAAGGAAGTGAAATTGAGTTCGGGCCTTTGTGGCATGGGGTGCGGCAGACTTTGCTGGAAACTTTCGCGGAGCATGATAGTCAGTCGTTGCAGCACACTTTGTACGCGATGGGCGAGGCGGTGCTGAATAATTTCGATCGCGTCCGGGAGATTCACCTTTCGTTGCCGAATAAGCATTTTAATTTGGTAGATTTGTCGCCTTTTGGGATGGATAACCCCGCCGAAGTATTTCTTCCTACTGACGAACCGCACGGGTTGATTGAGGCGACGCTGCGGAGGGAGTAGGGCAAAATTGTGACGGGAACCGCCCATCAGGAGAGTGGCGCTCTCAAGGGGCACGTTCGCCAGTTCGCGGCAACATTATGGGCGGGGAAACGCTTGCAGCGTTATCTCGTTTCGAATCATCCAATCAATTGAGGGTTGTTGGAAAATCGGGGAAAGGTTACATTGGATTAGTTGCGGAGCTAGCTCGCCAGAAACTCCGATTACGCCGTAATACATGCGACTCGGAGTGTGCTTTAAAAAATGCTCGAAAATCTGAATTTGTAAGATCGCTCGAGGGCCTTAATACGCACTTATGTACGAAAAGATTCTAATTGTGGATGACGAATCGGGAGCGCGGGCTGCGCTGGAATTTTTGCTGCGGCGCGAGGGATTCGAGGTGCGCGACGCGGCGGATGGTCCGTCGGCGATTCAGGAATGCGCGACGTTTCGTCCGGATCTGATTTTGCTGGATATCATGATGCCGGGGATGAACGGTTTTGAAGTTTGCCGGCATATCAAAGCTACGCCCGAAACACGACTGACTCCGGTGGTCCTGATCACGGGACTGACGGCGACCGAAGACCGCATCGCGGGGATTAACGCGGGTGCCGACGATTTCCTGAGCAAGCCGATTGACTTGAACGAACTGCTGGCGCGCACGCGGTCGTTGCTGCGATTGAAGCAGTATACGGATGAACTGGAGAACGCCGAGGCGGTGCTTTTCAGCTTGGCGCACAGCATTGAGGCGCGCGATCCTTACACGCACGGGCACTGCGAGCGGCTGGCGGAAATGTCGGCGCGGATGGGCGAACGGCTGGGCGTGCCGGAAGATCAGATCAAGGCGCTACGCCGCGCGGGAGTGGTGCATGACATCGGGAAAGTGGCGGTGCCGGATTCGATTTTGCTGAAGCCGGGGCCGCTGACGGCGGATGAAACGAAGGTGATGCAGAAACATCCGGTGGTGGGCGAGCGGATTTGCGCGCCGCTGAAAACTTTTCGTTTGGTGCTGCCGATTATTCGGCATCATCACGAGAAGCACGATGGGACGGGCTATCCGGATGGTTTGCAGGGCGAGGAAATTCCGCTGACGGCACGTATTTTGCAGCTTTCGGATGTTTATGATGCGCTGACCACCGACCGGCCGTACAAGGTGGCGTTTACGCCGGAAGTTGCGCTAGATTTGATGGGAGAAGAGGCGGAACGCGGCTGGTGGGACCAGGAATTGTTCGACGCGTTTCGCGAAATGATCCGGCTACACCACAAAGATTTGGCGCCGGATGTTTTTCGTAAGGCTGTGAATTAGGCGCGCTGCTGTTTGCGCGATCGGTCATTGTTTTACTGTGTTTCCTGCCACGCGTTCCTCGCCTGAGTAAATCACGAAACGCCTGCCGCGCAAGAAGCCGATCAACGTCAGGCGGAGTTCGCGCGCGAGTTGGACCGCGAGGCTGGACGGCGCGGAAACGGAGGCGACCACCGGCACGCCTGCCACAATCGCTTTTTGTACGATTTCAAAACCGCCGCGCCCGCTGACCAGAAGCACCGAATCGGAAAGCGGTACGCGCCCTTCCAGCAGCGCCCAGCCGATTACTTTGTCCACGGCGTTGTGACGGCCGATATCTTCGCGCAAAACTAACAATTTTCCATTTGAGTCGAAAATGGCTGCGGCGTGGAGGCCTCCGGTGCGTTGAAAGACGTCTTGTGAAGAGCGCAGAGCGTCGGGCATTTGCACTAGCATCTCCGCGTTGAGGCGAAAATCCGGATTGGGTGAGGCGAGCAAGCGCGACCGGATGGAATCAATGGAGGCTTTGCCGCAGATTCCGCAACTGGAGGCGGCGAAGAAGTGGCGCTTCATTTTTGCCAAGTCGGGGGCGGATTCTGGTGCGAGTTCTGCTTCGATCACGTTGCCGCGGTTTGTTCCGTCCTGTGGATCGGCGCTTTCTAGTTTGAGGATTTGTTCGCGCTGCTGAACTAAACCTTCCGTAAAGAGGAAGCCGGCGGCGAGTTCCCGGTCGTGGCCGGGGGTGCGCATCGTGACGCTGAGGGGCTCGTCGCCGACGCGAATTTCCAGGGGTTCTTCGGCGGCTAGGTAGTCGTCTTTGCGGCGGAGGTGGCCGTCTTCCCATTCGGAGACTTGGGTTAGGTCTACGCTGCGTGGTGTGCGGGGCACGGCGGTCTTCCCTCGCGGACCATTATGCATGTGGAGTGCGGCACGTCAAAGGCACCACAGATGAACGCAGATAAACACAGATAAAGGCGAAAGATTTACCAAAGTGGACATCAAAGAAAGACGGAGGAAAATCTGAGAAAGCGGGAAAGGTCCTTCGGCCGGCTTGAGGCAAAGGCGCCGACCTCAGGATGACGACGCTTATCGCCTGGTCAGAGGGCACGGTGGAAAAAAACTGGCTCGAGCCGGTGGATTGGCTCGAGCCCGTGGGTTGGGCGCCCTTACTGAGCGAACGTGGAGAGTGTTCGCGGTTAGTCTTTTTGTGTTTTCAGGATTACGCCGGTGGATGGATCCAGGATCAACTTCGGGGCCTGGTTGCCGCCGTCGAAGTCGAACATGCCATCGAGCGTGCCGGCTTTTACGTCGCTGGAGTCGTTACCGATGCGGCCGAGGTCCCAGTTATCTTCGATGAAGCGGAGGATCGAGGACTGGTCGGTAGCGCGGTGATCAATGTAATTCTGCTTCGCATAAGGAGAAATCACGAGCAGAGGCAGGCGCGGGCCGTAGCCACAACGGCCTTGTGTGCCGACGGCAGTGGCAGCGCCGCAATCACCAGCGCCGGCGAGAGCATCGTCCGCGACAGCCGACTGATTGACTACCGGTCCGAGAACGTGATCGTACCAGCCGTCGGAGTCGTCGTAGGCAATGATGATCACGGTGTCTTTCCAGTATTGGCTGTTGGCGATGGCGTTGATCACACCGACGTCGAAGATTTGCTCGTCGATGGGATCGGAGTAGCCGGGATGGCCGTCCTGATACGCCGCGGCTTTGAGATAGGTGACGGCGGGTAGGCGGCCTTCGCCGAGAGACTGCCAAAACGCGCTGAGATCGTACTGATGATTTGCGCCGTCGGAGGAAGTGCCGATGAGCGCGGCATTCTTCGGCAGATTGTGATGGAGATTCTGGGTGCTGGTGTAGTACTGGAAAGGTTCATGATGAGGAATGTAGTCGCCAACGGTTTCGACGGCGTCATCACCGGCGAGCCCCGCATGGTGCGCGGCGCAGATGGCTTGGTTCTTGGCATTGAAACCAGTGGGTGCAAAACCGCCCTGGAACCAACCCCAAGTGACGTTCTTGGCGTTGAGCAGGTCGCCGACGTTGGTGCCGACGATCGAGACCATGGTGGTGGTCTGGAGGCCGGGGTTGGTCAGCACGCATTCATCACCTGCGGGGCGCGGGTCGCCGATTACGGGACCGGTGTTTGAACCGTTGGCGATGTTGCCGGATGCGCTGGCGGCGGCGCCATTGGGCTTGGTTGGGAACAAGGTGGCGGTGGCGGTGGTTCCGGCGATCAGGTTGAGCGCTCCTACCGAGGAGGGGCCGAACATGGTGCCGTAGGAATTGTCACTCATCGCGTAGTGCTGCGCGTAATTCCAGAAGGCGGTAACGGTGTTGCCGTCGAAATAGCCCATCACGACGCCGGGACCTTTGCCGTAATCGTTGCAGGGTGAGCCGGCGGAGCTTCCTGAGCCGGTGGACTCCGGAAATTTGTCCATCAGGCCGTGGTCGAGCGCTTGTTGTTCTGGCGTGTAACTGTGGTTCTGGTCGCAGGTGACCGAGAGCAAGCCGGTATCCATGCGAAAGGGCTGCGTGGAGTTCGGATTCGCGGTCAGCAGGCCGCCGCTGAGGAGGTTATTGGCGCGCGGCGTGTCGCCTTTGGCATCGAAAAACGGCTCGCCTTTCGGGTTTGTGGCGTGCGGATAGGTGGCGAAGTAGTGGTCGAAGGAAATATTCTCACCAAAGATCACGATGACGTGTTTGATCGGCGTGGTGGTGTGCGCTGATTCGGACGCATCGTTGCCAGGGCCTGGCGCGGCGAATAGGCCGCTGGGCATCGCCAGTACCAAGTTGGAGGCAAGCGCGATGGCTGCCATCCGGCGAAGATTCTTTCTAATCATGAGTTCTCCTTGGGTGTGGAAAGTTCCGGTCTTAGACCGAGAGGCCCGCACGTGCGCGGCAGCGTCCGAGAGCTGATTTTGGGGTTGGCGGAGCCGAGCGGGCGCAGGCATTGATACGCGACGGGTGTTATTCCCAGATGACAACCTCGTTAAAAGCTGGTGGAGGGATCTTGCGGGTTGAGCTTGGTAAGGCATGTATTATCAGTTGGTTGTCGGATGCATGGGATCGGTGGACTGTCCCGGAGCCGCGACGAGTTTCGGGACCACTTGGATTACCCCCATCATGCCGCCGTCTTCGTGTTCCAGCAGATGGCAGTGGTAGAGGAAGGTGCCTACGATGCGGAGATCGCGGAAGTCCACGCGTAGTTTTACGCTGGGGAATTGGGGACTGGTTCCGTCCCAGTAGGCTACGTTGATAGTATCGCGGAGGAAGGGCTCGTCTATGGGGACGCCGTTCCATTCGGCGAGCATGAAATGGATTTGATGGATGTGGAAGGCGTGCAGTTCGCGGGTGCGATTTTCGATGATCCAGTCTTCGACGTCTCCTTGGGGGACGACGAGGTTGGGAGCGGTGTTGTTTGGGTCGAAGAGTTTGGGCTCCTGGCCCTCGACGGTCAGGTAGAAATCGGTGCGGCTGTTGGAATCTTTCGGATCGTGTGGATGTTCGGAGAAATAGAGTGTGCGGGTTCGCGCTGGCTTTACGTCGCCGAGCCATGCTGCGTTCGAGCTGGCGAACGGGGCAGGATTTTTTTCGAGTTGCACGCTTGGTTCTGGTGCGTTTGGTTCGGAGATGATTGTGGCGAGCGGACGGGTGGGATCGTTTTCGCCGGCTGGACCTGTGTCTATTGTGCGCGTGATCAGGCTGGCTGCGGCTCCGGCGGCTGGGCCTTTCACGATGATTCCTACGCGGCCTGCGGGCGGCATCAAGATGTGGCTCTGCCAAATGAGTTTTTGTGCTGCGGTTCCGGCACCGTTGATGGGCACGCCATCCAGCGAGACTACGCCCAGCATTTGCGGTTTATTTTCGACCAACATTTGCAGATCGAGATAGGTGATGGCGGAGGCGTTGAGGACGGACCAGAGTTGTTTTTCTTGCGGACGGATTTTAATTTTGGCTGGGAGATAGTTGGGGTAGGGCACCGGGACGAAATTGATGGAGAGATCTTTCGCGGGCTTGCCGCCGCCAGTGCCGGTGTTGAGGATGTCGCCTTCGGCGTCGCGCATGACCAGCGGCGGGGGCATGGAATCTGTTTTTATTGGCTCGGCATCCGGATTGAGCAGGTCCTGGTCGCGGATTACGAGGACTCGTTCGGGGAGGCCGGCAACTTCGGGGTTCGCTCGTTCAATACCTTCCACGAGAATTGCTCCGGAGGCGCCGCCCAGGACTTCTGTGTTCGTGAAACCGTGAATGTGCGGGTGATACCAGTAGAGGCCGGGCGGTTGATCGGCGGGGATGCGTATACGGTATTCGAAGGGAGCGTCGGATGGGTTGATGCTGGTTTTCAGGACTTCGTCCTGATGGCAGACGGGTGGGATTGCTAGGCCGTGGAAATGAAGGTTGGTGGCGAGGGCGGTCATTTCGCCGCGCTGGCAGGGATCGGATGTTGGTGTTGTTTTGCTCCCTCCGTGCTGGTGCGGATTTGTTGACTGGGCTTGTGCGGTTAGTTCGTTTTTCAGGCGCAAGATCAGGAGGTCCCCTGGAAGCAATCTGAGCGTGGGGGATTGGGTGCCGTCGGGGGTGACGTAGCAATAGCGCATTTGGCCGTTCGGGCCCGGGCCGTTGCGCAGGGTTAGACCTACTTGCAGGACGCCAGCTTGGCTGTGGAGGTCTGGCGGCTCGGGGGCCTCGCTGCCGATCGCAGGACGGCTGCAGGTTTCCGGCTTTGCTGATTGGGCGAATGCGGAAGGCGTGGCGCAGACACAGAGTAGGAGGATCCCTAATGCGAGGTTGATTGACGCGTGCAGCGGTGTTACGAGTTGCGGATGGAGCGCTCTAGACATTTTAGGCTTAAGAGGCAAAGTAACAGGCAGAGGAGAGAACTCCAATGGGTTTGACGAACATTGAATTTATCGGCCTGGATGACGGGCAATATGAATTTTCCGCAAATATTCGATTACGATTTGGATAGAGATTGACTCGGTTCGATTTCCACAGAGCCCCCGATGCCGGCCGCCGCGCATTGGAAAAACGCCCTGTAGAGGTGTAGGATTGGGGTTTCCGCTTTAGCCTCCAAGAAAGCTGGTATTGATGACCGCGCATGCAGTGGCGTTACCTGTTGAATCCCCCTCCAAACGCATTGGTCTGGACATGTGGATGAATCGCGTCCTGGAATTGACAGAAGAAGTCCAGAACGGGTGGAAATCGCGCGAGGTGCACGATTTGCGTGTGGCTTTGCGGCGTTGCCGGACCATGGCGGACGCCTTGAGCGAAGTGAATCCGGACCATGGGTGGCGAGGGCTGAGGAAACAGAGCCGTGAGTTGTTTCGGGCATTGGGGGCGTTGCGGGATACGCAGGTAGAGCAGGAATGGTTGAAGAAGCTTTCCGCGCCGGGCGATCCGATTCGCAAGCATTTGCTGAAGGCGCTGGCGGGCGCGCAGAAGGAACACCGGGTGAAGGCGCGGCGGGCGCTGGCGGATTTCGACCGCAAAGACTGGCGGAAATCGGTGCAGAAACTGCGCGGGAAGGCGCAGTTTTTTCCGCTGGAGAGCGTGGTGTTTCAGCGGCTGGCATTGACGCGCCTGAACGAGGCGGCGGAGCTTTACGAACGCGCACGGAAGAACCGCAGCCGGATTGCGTGGCACCGTTTACGGATTGGGCTGAAGGGCTTTCGCTACACGCTGGAGAACTTCATGCCGCAGCGTCATGCGCCGTGGAGCGCGGATCTGAGGCGCGTGCAAGACCAGCTAGGGGAAGTGCACGATTTGGATGTGTTGCGGGCTTTGATCCGGCGGCACCGCACGAAATTGCAGGAAGCGGACGTGCTGCGGTGGTTTCAGTTGATCGAAGAGGCGCGCAAGACGCGGCTGGAGGAATTCCGGTCAGTGGTCGGCGGCGCCAAGGGAGCGCTTTGGCTGGCGTGGCGCGCGGGATTTCAGGGCATTCATATCGTGCAATCGGCGCCGGTGGTCGCGACGCCGCAGCGGCTTCAATCCGCCAGTTAATCCGCTAGTTGACGCAGCATTTTCGGCGTCAGGATCCAGAGAATTTCCCACCTGCCGTGGCCAGCGGCGTGTTCCAGGCATCCAACTCCCGCTTTTTTGAGCGATGTGAAAACTCCATGGGCGCCGGTGACGTGCGCAATCATCAGGTCCAGCTGGGGCGCGTGGCCGAAGCACATCACTTCCTTGGCGCGAACACGAGCTAGCTCTTTTACGATGTCCGCCGGATTGCCGGCCGGCTTCAGGGCGTCATGCGTGCGGATTTTCTGCGGCGAAAACCCCAAAGTTTCGGCGAAAATTTCGGCGGTTTGCGCGGCGCGCACGTAGGGGCTGGTGATCAGCACGTCGGGCTTCACCCCGAGAGCCTCCAAACCCAGCGCCGCGGAGCGCGTTTTCTGCACGCCCTTGGCTGTAAGCGGACGTTCGGGCTCGGGCGGGGACTTCGGATCGTTGGGGTCTACGGCGATTCCGTGGCGTACCAGATACAAAATCATAGGTTTATTATGCCACCTTTTCTTTTCCCTGCGCGCGGCGGAATTCCGGCTTCAACTGGAATTCTTTTTCGAAGAGGCCGGATTTGCGTTCGAGGCCGAGCAGATCGAGACGCGTGCCGTCGAGCGCGCGAATGATGAAGATCGCCTTGCGGCCGGCGATTTGCACGTCCACGCCGGAAATTCGCTGCGCGTGTTCGGATTCGAGTTTTTCGGCGATGCGCAGCAGGCTGGTGAGCAGACGGGCCTGGCGGCGGCGCTCGCCATCGAGCGCGGCGTAGGAAGCGTGCTCGAGCTGCGGCTCTGATTTTGAATTGTGGTAACGCACCAGCGCGGCAACCATGTCGCGCCGCCAGCCGCGCAGTTCGGGGATTTCTCCATTGCGGATCAGGTATTCGCCGTGGCGATGATGCGATTTGCGCGAGACGAAATGCCCGACGTCGTGCAGGAGCGCGCCCATTTCCAGGACGAGGCGCAGGTCCGCGCCCATTTCGTGGATGGGGCGCAGCTGATCGAAAAGCGAAAGTGCCAGGCGCGTCACGTGCTCGGCATGTTGCGGATTGTAATCGAGGCGGCGCGCGAACCAGCGCGCGCTGGCGAGCAGTTCGGAGGCGCGGCCTTTTTCTTCTTCGGATGTGGTGCGGACGGAATATTGTTCGGCGACGAGGTCAAGCAGGATTCCTTCGCGCACTCCGACGCCGGGGACGAGCATGGTGCGCAAATCGAGCCACTTCGCGAGCGTATTGAAAATAATTGCGGCGATCCCGATTACTTCGGCGCGGTCCTTGCGGATGCGGAACACGCGCATACGGCCGGGAACGTCCAGTGCGAGCATTCGCCAGGTCTGATCGCGCAGCAGTCGCGTATTGATCGTGGGGATGCGCTCGACCATGGGGCCGGCGGCCAGGCGCACCAGCGCTTCGGCGTTTCCGCCACAGGCCACGCCAATCGAGCGGGTGAGGCGAGGAGGGGAAGGAACCGCGCTGCGCAGTAGCGCGAGGATGTGATGACGCAGGCGGTTGGCGTTGTCTTCGTCAATCGCGCCGTCAATGGAAAAGGTTTCCATCAGGCGGATGGTGCCGAGGGGAAGGCCGATGCGTTGTTCGAGCACGCCGCGCTGATAAAAATTCAGCTCGAGGCTACCGCCGCCGAGGTCGAATATCAAGCGCGGCTGAATGCGGTCTCCCAGCGCCCACTGCGCGGCGGAGCAGACCAGGCGCGCTTCTTCTTCGCTGCTGATTACTTCGAGTTCGATTCCGGCTTTGCGCTGGACGCGATCCATCAGGCGGCGGTAGTTGCGCGCTTCGCGGGCGGCCGCGGTGGCCACTGCGCGGTAGGCGCCGACGTTGTATTGGTCCATGCGATCGCGGAACTGGCGGAAGGCGCGGGCCGCGCGGGAGATGGTGTCGCCGCTGATGACTCGGCGGGTAAATGCGTTGTGGCCCAGGCGCACCGCGGCGCGTTCGCAATCGAGAATTTGAATGTGCTTGGGTGAAGTGGCGCGCGCAATTACCAAACGAATCGCATTCGAGCCGGCGTCAATGGCTGCCAATTGAACCGGGGCGGCCATTCGTTCAGCGCCAGAGGTGAGACAAGGCGTGCGAAGGCCGGTAGTGCGTGCTCCGTATCCCCAGGTGTGCGGCAATGCGTTTGCGCAATAACCGGTTTAGATCGGAGACGCTGCTTTCGCCGTCCATTTCGATGAAGCCGTGGCGTTTCGAAAGGTATTCGAATTCGCGCTTGATCATGGATTGATAGCGGATGAAGGACTGGAAGAGGTCGTTGGAGAGCGACATGTCGCGGCCAGATTCCCAATAGCTGATGGTCTGAGATTTTTTGAATTCGCGGTCGAAAGCGACTTCGGGGCGCACGTTGAGCCAAAAAGTGAGGTCCGGGCGCAGCGCGGTTTCGTAAATGCCGTGGAGATAATCGCGGCCGATGCCGCGCACGGCAGCGCGGGCGATCAGGGTGAAGATGTAGCGGTCGGCGAGGACGATGAGGCCGGAACGCAGCGCGGGAAGAATGCGGCGTTCGAGCTGGTCGAAGAAATCGGTGCTGTACATCAGAGCGAGGGTCATGCGCGTCACGGAATTTTCGGCAAGCAGGCCGTCAATATCTTCGCCGACGAGGTAGGAGCGGCGCAGGCCCATGGTCTGGACGGCGAAGCCTTCGGATTCGAGCCATTCGGTGAGTAATGAGATTTGCGTGGAGCGGCCGGAACCGTCCGTGCCTTCGATCACTACGAGCGTGCCGCTGAGTTCTTCCGGTTTTACGCCCGGAAGAGGCGAGCCGTAGAAGCGCGAAGGTAGCTCGATCGCGGCGGTCTTCCGCTTTTTGGCAGGGCGGCCATTCGAGCCGCGCGATTTCAGCGTGGTTTTGTCGGCGCGTTTCATTTTTTCTTGGGCGCGAATTGCTGCAGGGAGATGCGCTCGCCCACGATCTGGCGCATCAGTTTCTGCAATTTGTTTACGCGCACAGTGCCATCCATCAGGACGAAATTATCGGTTTCGATCATCTGATCGTAATTCGTGAGAATGCGTTCCTGAAAGATGCGGAAGCTTTCGGCGCGGTCGAGTGAAATGCCCAGGTCCATGCCGGCTTCGTAGTATTTCAGCTTGGGGCGGCCGGCGACGATGCGGTTGACGGCTACGTCCAGCGGGGCGCGAAAATAAAAAGTGATATCGGGCGTGGGCGCGAAGCTGTAGAGATTGCGCAGCCAGTGGGGCGAGCAGCCGCGGGCGGCGTCGCGCGCGAATGCGGTATAGATGTAGCGGTCGGCGAGAACCAGGTAGCCGCCGTGCAGCAACGGCATGATCTGGCGTTCGCAGCGGTCGGCGAAATCGGCTGCGTGGAGGAGCGAAAATGTGGTGGGCGTCAGCAGTCGGCGCTGTTTGCCGCGGCGTGTGGCAGACTTCACCAGCGGCGAGGAATTCCATTCGGTGAAATGGATGCGATAGCCGCCGATTTCCAGCCAGCGCTTCAGCAAATAGAGCTGCGTGCTCTTGCCGGAGCCGTCAATTCCTTCCACCACCACCAGAGCGCCGGGATATTCGCGCTTCGGCACGGGTTCCTTCAGAGAAAGCGATTCAGTGACGGTGATGGTGTCTGGCGTATCGGTCCCCATGGTTGGCCAAGCCTGCTGCCAATCCGACATGATATCCCGGAACGCGGGACGCGAATGTGAAAAAAGTGTTACAACGGCGGAAGGCGGCGCACGGTAAGCTTGCGTTGCGTGGGCCGCGGATTGTCGTGCTGCGCTGCGCCGAAAAGGGGCATTTCTAACTATGGCCACTAGATTTTCGAAAGAATTGATCATCAAGCCGGGGCACAAAGTACAGCTGCGAAAGTTCGATCCTGGCGACACGCTTGTTTGGGGCAAGGGGCACGCGACGAAGACGAGCCTGGCGAAGGCGCTCGAGAAGCTCGATAATCTGCAAAACCTGCTCTATGCGGACCACAAGCACGCGCTATTGGTGGTGATTCAGGGATTGGATGCGGCGGGAAAGGATGGAACGATTCGCCACGTGATGTCTGGAGTGAATCCGCAGGGTTGCCGCGTCACGTCGTTCAAGACGCCTTCGCTGGAGGAGGCGGCGCACGATTTTCTGTGGCGCGTGCACCAGGCCGTGCCGCCGTTCGGCGATATTGGCATTTTTAACCGCTCGCACTATGAGGATGTGCTGATCGTGCGCGTGCACGATTTGGTGCCCAAGCAGGTGTGGTCAAAGCGCTACGAGCAGATCAACGAATTCGAGCGGATCCTGGATGAGAACAATGTGCGCATTTTGAAATTCTTTTTGCACATCAGCGAGGACGAGCAGAAGAAACGCTTTATGGAGCGGATTGACGATCCCGACAAACGTTGGAAGATTTCGCAGGCCGATTTCGATGAGCGGAAATTCTGGGATGAATACATGGAGGCTTATGAAGACGCGCTGACACGCTGCAACACCAAGCGCGCGCCGTGGTTCATCATTCCTTCCGATAAGAAATGGTTTCGCAATCTGGCGGTGTCGCACATCATCGTAGAGACGCTGCAAGAAATGCAGCTGAAATTTCCTCCTCCTGCGATTGACGTGAAGAAATTGAAATGGCGGTGAGCGTCCGCTCGCCGGGACTTCTGTACGGCGGGATTTCTGCTAGAATCGCTCGTCTTTAACTGTTCGATGCGATCGGTAGCGCGCGAAACGATTGCTTGGACGCGTGGTTGTGCGGCGACCTATGACCGACGAAGCGATTTTCCCGCGAAATTTCTTGAAGGCGTATCCCGTGGCGCTGCGGGGCGAGGGATGCTTCGTCTACGCGGTGGGCGGCAAGCGTTATCTGGACGCATCGGGCGGCGCGGCGGTGGTTACCATCGGGCATGGCGTGGCGCAGGTAGGGCAGGCGATCGCTGAACAATCCTCGCGGCTTGCCTACGTACATTCCTCGCAGTTTCATACGGCTGTCGCTGAAAAATTGGCTACGCGCATTTTGGCGCTGGCTCCGCAGGGCATGCGCAAGAATGGGCGCGTGTATTTCACTTCTGGCGGCTCCGAAGCTACCGAGACGGCGATAAAGCTCGCGCGGCAATATTGGATTGAGCGCGGCGAGACGCGGCGTTTTCGCGTGATTTCGCGGCAGCAGAGTTATCACGGCAGCACACTGGGCGCGCTTTCGGTTTCTGGAAATGTGCGCCGCCGCGAGCCTTTTGCTCCTTTGCTGAAGGAGTGGGGACACATCGCGCCGTGTTTTTGTTATCGCTGCCCTTTTGGGCTGAAGTATCCGGAATGCAACGTGGATTGCGCGGACGATCTGGAACGTTTGCTCGAGCGCGATGGTTCGAAGGATGTGGCTGCATTTATTTTTGAGCCTGTGGTGGGCGCGACTTTGGGCGCAGTGGCTCCTCCTGATGGTTACGTGCAGCGGATTGCGGAAATCTGCCAGCGGCATGGAATGTTGTTGATTGCGGATGAAGTGATGAGCGGGATGGGGCGCACCGGCAAACCTTTTGCGGTGGAACATTGGGGCGTTACGCCGGACATGATTCTGCTTGGCAAGGGCATCGCGAGTGGTTACGCGCCGCTGGGCGCGGTGATCGCGGCGGGGCATGTGGTGGATGCGATTTCGAAGGGCACCGGCGCGTTTGTGCACGGCTTCACTTACAATGCGCATCCGGTTTCGGCTGCGGCGGGGAACGCGGTGCTGGATTATATCGAACAGGAAAATCTTTTTGCGCGTGTGGAGCCCGTGGGCCGCGAACTGCGCGACGCGCTGGAGCCGCTGCGGAAATTTTCGGTGGTTGGCGACATACGCGGGATGGGCCTGTTGCTGGCGATCGAA
This sequence comes from uncultured Acidobacteriota bacterium, assembly GCA_963747605.1. Taxonomy (GTDB): domain Bacteria; phylum Acidobacteriota; class Terriglobia; order Acidiferrales; family UBA7541; genus Palsa-295. Next base: position 27,330 of record CAVVGA010000025.1, read on the forward strand.
TTTGTGCGCGATGCCAAGACGCGGGCGCCATTTCCGCCCGACGCGCGGGTCGCATATCGCGTGCAGGCGGACGCGCTGGAGGCCGGCGTGATGACTTATCCGATTCAAGGGTGCGGAGATGGCACGCGCGGCGACCACATTCTGATTGCGCCGCCTTTCACGATTACGACGCAGCAGATTCAGATCCTCGTGAAGGCACTGGAACAGGCCATCGGCGATCTTGAAAAAAGTCATCTCGCGGCGCTGGGAGGCTCCTCTGCTTCGCTCTAGGGGCCGCGGCCGTCAGGCTTCATACGTTGCTGGCAGTGTTTTTTTGGTGGCACTGGCTGTGGCGGCCGTGCCCGATCTCGCCAAGATTTCGGGCTTTTCACCACGCGCTGCGGCGCAGCAAATCATTACGGAAAATTCTTTTCGTGAATCCATTTCGACCGCAGAAATTATCCAGTTTCATCGTTACCTGACTGCGGAGCCGCACCCGGCCGGTTCGGCGCGGAATAATGAGCTGGCGCAGTGGGTGGCGGAGCAGTGGCGGCAGCAAGGGCTGGAAGATGTAACCGTGCATCAATATGACGTGCTGGGTTCCTCGCCGCGAAAAATTTCGCTGGAGATGGTGAAGCCCACGGAATATCGCGCCCTCTTGCTCGAAGCGCCTGACAATGCGGACCCGGACACAAGAAATCCCAAAGTGGATGGCGCGTATCTTGGCTATTCGGCTTCGGGTGAAGTGACCGCGCCGGTGGTTTATGCGCACAGCGGCAACCCGGAAGATTACGAATATTTGAGGCAGCATGGGATTGATGTGCGCGGCAAAATCGTGCTGGTGCGTTATTCGAATCCCTACAGCTATCGCGGATTTAAGGCACTGACGGCGGAACGACTGGGCGCTGCGGCTATCCTTATATATTCCGATCCGGCTGAAGACGGCTACACCAAGGGCACGGTGTATCCCAATGGGCCTTGGGGGCCGGAGACACACATCCAGCGCGGGGCCATCACTTACGATTTTCTGGAGCCTGGCGATCCACTGACTCCGGGCTACGCTTCGCTGCCTGGCGCGAAGCGAATTCTTCCCGAGCAGGCGATCTCGCTGCCGAAGATTATGGGCGTCCCGCTTTCCTGGCACGATGCGGAACCGCTGCTGCGAAAAATGGATGGACCCGTTGCGCCGGATTCGTGGCAGGGTGGCTTGCCGTTCAAATATCATGTGGGCGGAAAACGCGTGGTGGCGCACTTGAAAGTGGATATGGATACGCGCACTCAGCCTTATTACGTGACGGAGGCGCACATACGCGGCAGCGAGGCTCCGGACGAGTGGGTGATTTTGGGCAATCATCGCGACGCGTGGGTTTTTGGCGGCGTGGATCCTTCCAGCGGCACCGCGGCGATGATGGAAATGACGCACAGCCTTGGTCAACTGCTGGCGCACGGAGTTCGCCCGAAGCGGACTCTGGTGATTTGCAGCTGGGATGGTGAAGAATATGCGCTGACCGGTTCCACGGAGTGGGGCGAGCAGTATGCGGACGAATTGAAGCAGAAGGCCGTAGCGTATTTGAATGTGGACGAGGCGACTTCGGGCAAAGATTTCGAGGGAGACGCGGTGAGTTCGCTTGCGCCGCTGTTGGTGGAAGTGAGCAAGGCGCTGCCTGCTCCTTCGGGGAAAACTCTATACGACGAATGGAAAATTTCGCGGAAGGCCGAGCTGAATTTACCGCAGGCGGTGCCGGATGCGGAGCTGGCGAATACGCGGATCGGCAGCGGTTCGGACCACACTGTGTTCCTGAATTTCCTGGGGATTCCTACGGTGGGATTGACGTTTACCGGACCTTACGGCGTGTATCACTCGATGTACGACGATTTTTTCTGGATGAATCATTTTGGCGATCCGGGATACCGGTATCACACGCTGATGGCGAAGTTGTGGGGCGTGCTGGCGCTGCGTTTGGCGAACGCGGAGATTCTTCCTTACGATTTCGATTCGTACGGGGAAAATATCCGGCAGTTCGTGGTGGATTTGAATCTGGCGAATCACGTGAGCGGGCATATTGACCTGGCGCCGTTGCAGCAGCGCATTTCGGATTTTCAGAAAGCGGGACACGATTTGAATCTGGCCGTGGCGCAGGCGATTTCTTCTGGACCCCTGGATGCGGCGACTGCGGCGCGCGTTAATCAGCAAATGATGCAGGTGGAGCGCAATTGGTGCAACCCGCAGGGAATTCCCGGACGCCCCTGGTTCAAACATTCTTTGTACGCGGCACGCTACACCTACGCGCATCTGGAGCTGCCGGGGTTGACGGAAGCTGCCGAAGCGGGAGATTGGAAAATGGCAGCAGCGCAGGCGCAGATTCTGGCGGACGAGCTAGCGAAGAATACGGACCTTCTGAAGCAGACGCGCAGGTTGCTGGAGCAGCCCGCTCGTGGCGCGCAATGAGGTGGTTTTTTAGCCGGCAATATTTCCAAAAAAATGGAGACAGAATGAAGAAGATTTCGCCGCACCGGTTTCTGACTTCGCTGATCGCGTCGGTGACTGCTGCCTGTTGCGTGATTCTGGCAGCGGCGCCAATTGTCGGAGCGCAAGGCGCGAACTTCGAGCGCGAAGTGCGAGCGCGCGATTTGGGCGTGCCGTTTGAAGGAACGCCGGGGCCGCTCGATTCGATTACGGATGTGAAGGGCGCCGAGGTTGGCTACCGCACGTTAATTTCTGGCGATGGGAAATTGGTGGTGGGAACCGGTCCGGTGCGCACGGGTGTTACTGCTGTATTTCCGCGCGGGAAGAATTCCGTGGATCCGTTTTTGCAGGATGGTTCACGGAAAACGGCAATGGAGAAATGACCGGGACTACTTGGGTGGAGGAGTCCGGATTTCTTTACGGGCCGGTGATGATCACGAACACGCACAGCGTCGGAGTGGTGCGCGACAGCGTGATCGCGTGGCAATTGCAGCATGGGCCTTTGCTGCCGCTCGAGGACTGGTGGTCGCTGCCGGTGGTGGCGGAGACGTGGGACGGTTATCTGAACGACATCAACGGATTTCACGTGAAAGCGGAAGATGCTGACGCCGCGATGCGTGATGCGCACGGCGGTCCGATCGCCGAAGGCAATGTGGGCGGCGGAACGGGGATGATTTGTTTCGAATTTAAGGGCGGCACGGGAACCGCATCGCGCCAGTTGCCGGAAAAACTGGGCGGGTACACCGTCGGCGTGTTGGTGCAATGCAATTTTGGAGTACGCCATCTGCTGCGAATCGCGGGTACCCCGGTGGGATATGAAATCACCGGCAATCCGGTGTGGGGAGAAGATACCGGCTCGATCATTGTGGTGGTGGCGACGGACGCGCCGCTGTTGCCGAGTCAGATGAAGCGCATCGCGAAGCGCGTGACGCTGGGTCTGGGACGGCTGGGCAGTATTTCCGGCGACGGCTCGGGCGATATCTTCATCGCGTTTTCCACGGCGAACGCGGGCGCGGGCTTGGAGCAAAAAAAAACCGTGGCGCTGCAAATGTTGCCAAATGACCGTATGGACGCGCTTTTTGAAGCTACGGTACAGGCCACGGAGGAAGCAGTGGTGAACGCGCTGGTGGCAGCGAAGACGATGACGGGCGCGGACGGCCACACCGTGGAAGCTTTGCCGCACGATCGGCTGCGCAAGGTCTTGAAGAAGTATAATCGTCTGGCGGACGCGAAATAGCCGGAGGCATGCTGGGAACGTCGAACTAGTGAGGAGGCAGACCGCCGATGAAAGGCTTCTTGTTTGGAATCATACTGACTCTGATCGCACTGGCAGTTGGTGGATATTTTCTGCTCAAAAAAGGTTACGTGGATTTCACGGCTGACACCGAGCCGTCCGCGTTTGAAGGCCATCTGGCGATGTCTGCCGTGGACGCTTCCACTGAACGCAACGCGCCGGAGCAGAAGAACCCGGTTGCGGCCGACGAGGCAAATTTAGTGGCGGGCGCGAAACTTTTTGTGAGTCATTGCGCGGGTTGCCACGGAGTGCCCGCGAATCCAGATAGCCAGTTCGGGCGGTCGTTCAATCCGCCGGTGCCGGCATTTTTCAAAGAGGCGCCGGACATGCCGGAGAATCAGAATTTTTACATTATTCAGCACGGGATTCGCTGGTCTGGAATGCCGGCGTGGAACAAGACGCTCAGCGAAGCGCAGACCTGGCAGTTGGTGACTTTCCTGAGCAACGTGGAAAAGCTTCCGCCTGCTGCGTTGAAAGAGTTCGAGCTGCCGGCGGCCGCTCCGTTGGCAGCGGCGCCGTCCGCGCCTGCAGCGCCGTCCGCGCCCGCGATGCGCATGCACTAAAGCCGGGCTACGGAAAAACAGTCGGCCCGCGGGGCGCGCAGTCCTGCTAGAATTTGATTTCCCCGTGGGCTTGGGCTACGTTTTATGGGGCGGAAAACGGGCCGGTTTCTCTCAGTTGCGGCGTGACTCCGCGGCGCCGCACCAATTACCAGACGAGATGCATCGAATGGATGGAGGATACGCTTGATGTCTGACGCAGTGGCAGAAAAGGTGATCTCGACGCTGGCTTCCGTGAAACGGATCCCGGTGGACACGGTCAAGCTGGATACAAATTTGCAGGATTTGGGCATTGATTCGCTCGACGTCTTCACGCTGCTATTCGAACTGGAAAATGCGTTCAAGATTTCCATTCCCGACGACGACGTGCGCTCGCTGCGCACGGTGAACGACATCGTGGATGGCATCAAGAAGATACTTGCCGCCGCGCCGCCCGATACTTCCCTGGGCTCGGCCACCCCGGCGAGCTGACGAATGGCCCCGCGCCGCGTCGCCATCACAGGATTGGGAATTATTTCTCCGCTGGGATTGAACCTCGAGGAAAACTGGAAATCCCTGAGCGAAGGCCGCGCCGCCATCGGTCCTATTAAAGGCGCGGACTGCTCGACGCTGCGCTTCAAGAACGGCGCGGAAGTGACGGGCTACGATCCGGTGGAGCATTTCCCAGGCGGGAAAGACGCGTACATTGACCGCTTCGCGCAATTTTCCGTGGTGGCCGCACGCGAGGCTCTGCGCAATGCGGGGCTGGAGTTGACGCCGGAACTGCGGGAACGTTCCGCGATCGTTTGCGGTTCAGCGGTAGGCGGGCAGGCGGCCATCGAAGCTGGTTTCCAGGATCTTTGGGTGGAGGGACGCGGGCGCGTTCATCCGCTGACGATTCCGAAAACGATGTCCAATGCGGGCGCGAGCCACATCGCGATGGACCTGGGGATGAGTGGTCCGACGTACACCGTTTCGACCGCTTGCTCTTCGGCAAATCACGCGATCGGGCAGGCGTTTCGGCTGGTGCGTGACGGCGAGGCGGACGCCGCCATGACCGGCGGCAGCGAATCGATATTCAACATCGGCATGTTGAAAGCATGGGAAGCGATGCGCGTGATCGCGCCGGACACTTGCCGGCCGTTCAGCAAGGACCGCCGCGGAATGATTCTGGGCGAGGGCGGCGCGATGATGGTGCTGGAGCCGATGGATGCGGCGCGGGCGCGCGGTGCGAAAATTTTCGCGGAGATTTGTGGATTTGGAATGACGGCAGATGCGCACCATTTGACGCAGCCCGCGGTGCATGGTCCGGTGCGGGCGATGCGCGGGGCGCTGCGCGAAGCGGGACTCGCAGCCGGAAGCGATTGGTTACATCAACGCCCACGGCACCGGCACGCCGGGGAATGACCCGGTGGAAAGCACCGCGATTCGTGAAGTCTTTGGAGCGCACGCGGATAAAATCGGTGTCAGCTCGACGAAATCCATGCACGGACACGCGTTGGGAGCGGCTGGGGCGCTGGAGGCGATCGCGACCATTCTGGCGCTGTACCACGGCATTTTGCCGCCTACTGCAAATTTCAACGAGCGCGATCCGGAGTGTGATTTGGATTACATACCGAATCAGCCGCGGGCTTTGCGCGTGGAAGCTGCGCTTTCGAATTCTTTTGCGTTCGGCGGGTTGAACGCTGTGGTGGCTTTCCGCGCTGCGCCTCGCTAGAACGCTGCAACGCCCTCCTCTACCGTCTGCCGTTGAATCCATTCATGGCGGGGGTATCATCGCGCCGTACGTCGCGCTTCACGCTTCATGTCGCGCGCTTCACGCAGGCACCACGCCGGAGGATACCCCCATGACAGACGCAAGCTTCGAGCAGATTGTGGAAGTGGATGTGGCGGAAAAAGTCTTTGGCAACGCGCCGAACATGCTGGTTTTATGCCTCACGGTGATTGGGCTGATCAAGATTTACACGCGCTTCGATAAAATTACGACGCTCGCCGATAATTTCCTGGCGTTTATCGCTTTGGGATACCTGGTGGCGACCATCGTTTCTTACCTTGCGCTGCGCTCGCGGAACACGGCGCGACGCACGCGGTTGGGGCGCGCCGCCGATCTGGTGTTTTTGATTTCGCTGGTTTGTACGGCGGCCGAGGCTCTGTTTATGACGTTCGCGCTGGCGGGGTGAGAGCGAGCTGACTGATTGCGCGGCGCGTGTAGAATTTCACCGGTGAAAGCTTAGAAGCTAGAAGAGGCCACGTATTAGCGGAAGAATCGTAGGAATCGCGGTGTTCCAGGCGCCGGGTTCGGGCGACCAGCTGCGACTGAGTTCGTCGGCCAGAGTGAAAGATACGAGGATTGCCAGAAAGAGAAATCCCGCCATAACGACAATCTTGGTGAGGCCGCTGCTGTACTTCACGTGCATGAAGAACAAAATTACCAGCAGCATTTTCACCACAGCAATAGCCAGCGCCACGACCGTGTTCAGTGGAATCATGTCCAGCAGGTGAATTCCCGTATGCAGCTCGCCGAAATCGATGAAAGCGGCCCCGGTCGTGAGCGCGGTGAGCGCCAGCAGCGCGACGAATATTCCGAGATAAGTCTTCACGGGAACCACGTGCGCCGACATTAGTGCACCCCCGGTATTGCGAATCGCCCGCCAATCAAATACAACAGCGGAAACAGGAAAATCCAGACGATATCCACGAAGTGCCAGTACAGGCCGCTGACTTCCAGCGGCGCGTAGTATTCGGAATTAAAGCGGCCGCGGTGCGCCATCACCGTGAGCGTGCTCAGGATGCCGAATCCGATGATCATGTGCATGGCGTGCAAGCCAGTCATGAAAAAGTAGAAGCAGAAGAAGAGCGGGACGTGCGGGCCCGCCGCGCCCCAATCCGGTCGGATGATGAAGTGGAAGCCGGGGACCAGATGTTCGTCGTAATCCGCGCGCCACTCGAATGCAAATTTCAAAAACGAGGAAAGTCGCGCCGAGGATCATGGTGAGGACGAGATACATCACCTGCTCGGATTTTTTCTTGCCGGCTTGCGCGGCGTGGATGGCGAGCGCCATGGTCAAGCTGCTGCCGATCAGCACCGCGGTGTTGACGGCGCCGAATTTCACGTTGAGCAGGCGGCTGCCCGTCTCGAACGCCGGCAAGTACAGCGCGCGATAAATAATGTAGGTGGCGAAAAGTCCGCCGAAGAACATGATTTCGGTGACCAGGAAAACCCACATGCCCAGGCTACCGGCTTCGCGCTGCTGTTCCATGTCCTCGAATTGATGTTTGAACCCCGGCGGATGCGCGGGCGTGCACGGCCATATCAGCCACGGGAGCCTCCCACATTCTGCGTAGTCGTAGGCGTCTTCGGTCACGACCGGAATCTCCTCGAAATTTTCCGTGGGCGGCGGCGAAGGAGTCTCCCATTCGAGACCCTTCGCGCCCCAGGGATTCGGTCCAGCGATCGGGCCGTAGCGAATGGACCAGAGCAGATAAATCAGCGGAATCAGGTAACCGATGCCGAGAATGGATGCGCCGGCGGAGGACATCACGTTGAGCACCTGGAATTCGGTGGGATAGACGGCGTAGCGGCGCGGCATGCCGAGATAGCCCAGGACGAACTGCGGGAAGAACGTCAGATTGAATCCGACGAAGATGATCAGCGCCGCGAAGCGCGCCCAGCCGTCTGGATACAGGCGGCCAGTGATTTTTGGCCACCAGAAATGGATGCCGCCCAGGTAGGCCATCACCGCGCCGCCGACCATGATGTAATGAAAATGCGCGACGATGAAATAGGTGCCGTTGAGGTGCACATCGGTCGCGAGCGAGGCGAGGAACAATCCGGTGAGGCCGCCCATGGTGAACAGCCCGATGAAGCCGAGCGCGTAGAGCATGGGCGCGTCGTAGGAGATCGAACCTTTATAGAGCGTGGCGGTCCAGTTGAAAACCTTCACCGCGGAGGGAATCGCGACGAGGAAGCTGAGTACCGAGAAAATCAGGCCGGCGTAAATGGATTGGCCGGTAACGAACATGTGGTGGCCCCAGACCAGGAAGCTGATGATCGCGATGGCCAGGCTGGAAAACGCGACGAACGTGTAGCCGAAAACTCGTTTGCGCGAGAAGCAGGTGATCAGCTCGCTCATCACGCCCATGCCCGGCAGAATCATGATGTACACGGCGGGATGCGAATAGAACCAGAACAGGTGCTGGAACAGAATAGGATCGCCGCCAATGGCGGGATCGAAAATGCCGATGTGCAACAGCCGTTCGAGGCCGAGCAGGAAGATCGTGATGGCGATTACCGGCGTGCCGAGGATGAAGATGATGCTGGTGGCGTACATCGCCCAGATGAAAAGCGGCAAGCGAAACCAGGTGAGGCCGGGCGCGCGCATTTTGTGAATGGTGACGACGAAATTCAGGCCGGTGAGAATCGAAGAGAAACCGGTGATGAAGACGCCGAGCGCAGTGGGGATCACGCTGGTGTGCGAAAAAGTGCTGCTGTAGGGCGTGTAGAACGTCCAGCCGGTATCCACGCCGCCGGAAATTACCGCATATAGCGTGAACGCAGCACCGATGATGTAGATGTACCAGCTCAGCAGGTTCAGGCGCGGAAATGCCAGGTCGCGCGCGCCGATCATCATCGGCACCAGGAAATTGCCGAGCGTCGCGGGGATCGAGGGCACCAGGAAGAAGAACACCATGATCACGCCATGCATGGTGAAGAGCTTGTTGTAAGTTTCCGGCGCCACCAGCGCGCCCTGCGGTTCGATCAGGTGCAGACGCATGAGCACCGCGAAAAAACCGCCGACGAAGAACATCAGCGTAATCGAGCCTAGATAGAGCAGCGCGATGCGTTTGTGGTCAGTGGTGAGCAGCCAGGATTTTACGCCGTAGCTCGCGTTCAAATAATTGACGCGCGATTCGGCCGGAATTTCTTGCCCCGGGATTTCTGGAATGACTGTGGTGCTCATTTACCGTTCGTCGTCCTTTCTTGCGTCCCGAGCGACTTGACGTAAGCGATTAGTTGCAGCACCTGCTCCTCATTGATCTGGCCCTGAAAGGAGGGCATGATCGGCGCGAAATTGGGAAGGATGATGGAATTGGGATTCACGATGGCCTGGCGAATCAGAGTTTCATCCACGAGTTTCGAGTCGCCGTTGCGCAGCTTTTCCTGTTTGCCGTAGAGGCCCACGAGCGAAGGGCCGCGGCCGGCATTGTCCGCCACGTGGCAGGTGACGCAGCCGAGCTGATTAAAGAGGCGCTCGCCGGTTTGCGCCATGGATTCGTTGCGCGCGCCGCCGGAAAGCCATGCGGCGTAGTCGGCGGGAGACATGACGTACACCCAGCCGATCATTTCGGCGTGGTCGGCGCCGCAATATTGCGCGCAGAAAATGTGGTAAGTGCCGATTTTGGTGGCCTGGAACCAGAGCGAGGTGTAGCGGCCGGGGACGGCGTCTTTTTTCACACGGAACGCAGGGATGTAGAAATCGTGGATGACGTCGTCGGAGGTCATGGTGATCTTGATGGGCGCGTTTACCGGAACGTGCAATTCATTGATTTCGCGGACACCTTCGGGATGCTGGATGTGCCACATCCATTGTTTTCCGACTACGAAAATTTCGGTGGAGGCTTCGGGCGGGCGCGAATTTTCAAAATAGAGGCTGGAAGCCCACACGAAAATCACCACCGTGATGAGTGTGGGCACGATCGTCCAGGTTAGTTCCAGCGCCAGATGAGTTTTGGTGTCCGCGGGGCGTTCATCGGGAGAGCGGCGGCGGAATCTGACCATGAAGTAGAAAATAGTGGTGAAGATCGCGAAGGTGAAGAACAGGGTGATCGCCGTCAAGAAATAGTAGAGGTGGTCCACGCTATCCGAGATGGTGGAGGCGGACGTGGGGTGAATGGGAATCGCGGCCACGGCGGCGGCCAAGTTGGTGAAACCCGTTTGCATCAGGCCCGTGATCATCACTTTCTCAATGAACCTCTGGTGCTTCTGTAAGCGTGTGGCGGACGAGTGAACGTCAGCGCCGCACCTACCTGCGGCTTCAAACTTTTCGTTGCGGCAGCGTGTAATGCTCGCTGCGGAACAGAATCAACATCGCGACACCCAGGATCAGCACCGTGAGCGCTCCGCCGGCCTGAATCACATGTGAAATCAATAGCCCATATTTTCCCGTCGCTGGATCGTAGTGATAGCAGAACAGCAGAACCTGATCCACGGGCGTGCCGATTTTTCCTTCCGACGCTTCCACCAGTCCCAGACGCAAATCGCGAGACGGGTACTGAATGCCGTAAAAATAGCGCGAAATGTTTCCTTCCGGCGTGAGCAGCATGATGGCGCTGACGTGCGCGAACTGCTTGGTATCGGGATCGTAGGCGTAGCGGAAGCCCACGGCGTCTGCCAGCTGCTTGATTTGCGGTTCATCGCCGCTGAGGAAATGCCAGCCCTGCGCGGCGCCTGGGCGGCCGTACATGCCTACGTACATTTCTTGTTTAACTTTAGCCAGGACGTGCGATTCCGTCGGGTCAATACTGATGGTCACCACGTCGAATTGTTTGCCGATGTCCATTTGCAATTCTTTCAGGCCGGATTCGACGCCATTCAGCACCTGTGTGCAGAGCATCGGGCAGTTGTAATAGACGAGCGTGAGAATCACGGGCTTCTGTCCGAAAAATTGCGCTAGCTGGACTGGCGCGCCGTTTTCGTCGCGGAACGTCAGGTTCAGCGGGATTGTTTGGTTTAGCTTTTGGTCTAGGCCGACCTGTTTCAGGAGTTCGGGGCGCACACCCACACTCTGCATCGGGTCTGACGCTAATTGCGCCGCGGCACCAGGAGCCAGCGACAGGAATGCCGCAGCAGCTGCTGCAAGCGATGCCAGCAGCGCGTAACGCAAGCCGAATTTGCCGGACGCAAACACTCTAGTGCCGCACCTCTTGACTCATTTCAAGGTCCTTGTCGCGTTCCAGCACGAAGCCGCAAGAGCCCGTCTGGTCCTGTTCGGAAATATCGGGCGTAAAGCGCGGCGGGTTGCTGATGCCCGCGGGAATGTCCGCTGCAGCGCGCGCGGGTAGACCTTGCTGCAGCGTCAATTCCATGGCGCGATCCACGGGGATGCGCACCACACCGTTGTGTTCATCTGCCCATCCGTAGGAATTCAGAAGTTTGTCCTGCTGCTCGCAATAGGCGTGCAACTCGGCGCGCGGTTCCACTTGCAGGCGCGGCGCAGGCGGCAGCACGCGCGCATTCTCAAACGGGGACGCGGGCTTGCCTAGGCTTTGCACTTTGCCGTAGAAATCAAACAGCCAAGCCATGGCGAAGAACACGACAACCAGGATCCCGATAAGCCACGCGCCCGAGTGCAGCAATCCGCGCGGGTCGGCATCGCTGCGCTCGTAGCCTTCGTGCGAGGCGTCCGGAGGCTGACCCGCCCCCTGCTTAGTCTCCATGCTCATGCTGGAGCTCTCCTTCGAATCGCGGATCGTGCTTGGGCAGCAGCGGCATTTTGCCGAGCTGCCAGAAATAGGTGGCGATCCAGAGCGCGCCGATCACCACGAGCCAAAAAATGTCCCAGACCAGCGCACCCAGCTGCGGGCCCTCTTTTTCGTAGGCCGGGACCATGAGCCAGTACACGTCCACCATACTCAGGACGATCATCATGGCGGCCACAGCCGAAAGCCGATGCACGCGGCGCTTCACGTTGCGCTGCAGCAGCAAGAGGAAAGGCAGCGCGAAATGCATCACGATCAGCACGACCGCCAGCTTTCCCCAGCCCCCAAAGGCGCGGCTCATGTACCAAGGAATTTCGTCTTTGATGTTTCCCGCCCAGATGATCAGGAACTGCGAGAACGAAAGGTACGCCCAGAGCATGGTGAAGGCGAGCATCAGGTTGCCGAGGTCGTTTAATTGGCCGGGCGTTACTTTTTCGCGGACTTCCTTGCCGCGCTCGTCGTCGGTAAGGCGGCGCAGAACGAAAATCATGAAGGACATCGCGGTGAGTGCGGCCACGATCATGAAAATCATGCCGTAGATTGTGGAGAACCATGCAGGCTCGAGCGACATCACCCAGTCAATCATCGCAAACGACACGCACATGCCCCACAGAATCAGGCCGGGGCCGCTGATGCCTTCCAGATATTTTGCGAGGCGCGGATCGCCAGTCGTGTCCTGCTCGCGCGACCATTTGTTCAGGAAATGAGCCAGGGCCATCAGCATCGCGAAATAAATTATGGCGCGGATGAAGAAAAAGTTCATGCTCAGGTAGGCGAGTTTAAAATGGTAATTTGGATCGCGGAGCATCTCTTCCGGCGGATTGATCCACGGATAAATGGATTTCATTCCCAGCAAAATCGGGATGAAAAGCAGCGCCATGACGCCGAACGTGCGCGTGCCGGCTTCGAGCAGGCGGCGGATCGGGTAGCCCCACCAGCCACCGGTGAGGTGATGCATCATTAAAATGGCCGTGCAGCCGAGCGGAATCATCAGCCAGTAAACGTAGGCGAGAAGGTAGGCGTGTAAGATTTGGCCGCTGAAGCTCATTGCGCCGTCCCCGCATTCTGCTGATTCAATTTCGAACGATCTGCTTGCGGCACATCCTGTTCAGTGGCGTGTTCGCTGAGCTGCAGCACGCGAATGTACGCGGCGATGCGCCAGCGATCTTCCGGCTCGATGCGCGAAGCGTAGCTGTACATGGAACCATCGCCATTGGTCATCACATCAAAGAAATGTCCGACGGGCGCCTGCCGCAGGCGGTCAATGTGATACGACGGTGGCGGCGGAAATCCGCGCTGCACCACGATGCCCTGACCGCGGCCGCTGTAATCGTGGCAGGGAGTGCAATAGATGTTGTAACGCTGGCGGCCGCGCTCGAGGTCTTCGCGGGTGATGGGGAAGGGGAATTTGTTCGAGAGCACGCCATTTTCTTTTCCGGTGTAGAGCAGTTCGTCTAGGTGCAAATGTCCACGCGCTACGGTGCCTGGGACGACGGGACGCTCGCTGCGGCCGTCATCGAAGAAAGTAGTGGGCTCGTACGGCAGGTATTTGGGCTGCTCGTGCATATCCATGCGGCAGCCTGCGAACAGCAGAGCGAACACGGCGAGGCTGAGCACTCGCGTAATGCGCCTGGCGCCTGCTGTGGCGTGCGCTGCCGTGCGGCCTGCCATTGCGGATTGAAAACTAGACTTCAATTTCAAAGACTCCGTGTGGATTCAAGCCTTCCAGGAATTTTTTCGTTTTCGACAAATCGAAAAGCTTGTCGCGCACTTTTACCACCAGGAAAAAGCGGTCGTTCGAGGCCAGCGCGAAGCGCGCCACGTTGAACACCGGATGGTACGGCGTGGGCAGCCCGTTCATCGCCAGCATGCCGAACACAGCGCACAACGCGGCGCCGAGCACCGTTAGTTCAAAAGTGATTGGAATGAACGAGGGCCAGCTATTATAGGGTTTGCCGCCGACGTTCATGGGATAGCTGATCACGTTCGCGTAATACTGCATGGCGAAACCGGTGAGTCCGCCGAGCAGTCCGCCGATGAAGACGATCACCGGCAAAATCGTGCCGTGGAAGCCTACCGCTTCGGCGAGGCCTTCGATGGGAAGCGGCGAAAACGCGTCAATCTTCTTGTAGCCCGCGTCGTGCGTGCGCTGCGCGGCCTTCAGAAGCTCGTCAGGCGTCTCGAACTCCGCCAGCAATCCGTAAAGTGGTTTGCGCTTCATAAAGCTATCCGTGAATCTCCGGATTGGGATTCAGCACGCGCGCCAGGTACGTGGTGCGCGGGCGCGTATTCAAATCATCCAGCAAGCCGTAATTGCGCGATTGCGCTTTCCATTTCGCGACGCGGCTGTTGGGATCGTTGATATTGCCGAAGATGATCGCTTCCGCGGGGCACGCGCCCTGGCAGGCGGTGACAATTTCACCGTCGCGCACTTCGCGATTTTCCACTTCGGAGGTGATTTTCGCGGCATTGATGCGCTGCACGCAGTAAGTGCATTTCTCCATTACGCCGCGGCTGCGCACCGTCACGTTGGGGTTGCGCACGCCGAAAAGGCTGGGCGTGGTGTAATCCGAATAGAGCAGGAAATTGAAGCGCCGCACTTTGTAGGGGCAATTGTTCGAGCAGTAGCGCGTGCCCACGCAGCGGTTGTAGACCATTTCGTTCAGGCCTTCAGGGCTGTGCACGGTGGCGCCGACGGGGCAGACGACTTCGCACGGCGCGTTTTCGCAGTGCATGCACAGCACCGGCTCGTAATAAGTCTGGGGATTATCAATGCCGCCACGGAAATAGGTGTCGACGCGAATCCAGTGCATTGCGCGGCCTTTCATCACCTGTTCCTTGCCGACCACCGGAATATTATTTTCCGCCTGGCAGGCAACGACGCAGGCGTTGCAGCCGACGCACTTGTTCAGGTCAATGGCGAGGCCCCAGGCGTAGCCTTCGGATTTGAATCCTGGATACAGCGTCAGGCCTTTAGTCGCTTCTTCGTGCTCGTCTTTCGCGAAGTTCGGGTCTTTTTGCCATTCTTCAAGCGTGGCGATGCGGATCAGGTCGCGGCGCACGGCTTCGACGCCTTCCCGGTTCACCTGATGACCGTCCTGATCAATCACGTACTGGTGTTGCGTGACCGCAAAATAATATTTCTCGCCCGTCTTTTCGATTTTCAGTCCCGTGGCGATCCACGGCGCGTTGGAAGTGCGAATGAAATTGGCGTTGAAGCCGGGGCCGGTGCCCACGCTGCCCGCGCGACGCCGTCCGTAGCCCAGGTGCAGCGTGACGCAGTTGTCCGCGTGGCCGGGAACGATTACGACGCCAGCTTTCGTTTCGTGTCCGGCGAACTGCAGCTTCACGTAATCGCCGTCGGCGAGGGCGAGGTGCTGCGCGGTGGCGGGACTGAGCATCGCGGCGTTGTCCCAGGTTAATTTCGTGTTCGGCTTAGGCAATTCCTGCAGCCAACCGTTGTTGGCGAAGCGGCCGTCGAAAATTGTGGGATCCGGGCGGAAGGCAATTTGCAATTGTTCGCCCGGGCTATTTTGCACTAGCTGGGCGATGTCTCCGCGCAGCGCGACGGAAATCGCGGGCAATGCGGTTCCAGCCATCACACCATCGTGCAGCGAGCGTTCCCAGAAGGCTTCGAAGGCTTTGTCTTTTTCCGGGCGCACGCTCTTCCAATAATCCTGCACAATATCGTGACCGGATTTTCCGGGGTCTCCGGCGAGCACTGCTACGATTTCTGACGCCGTATGGTTGTCATAGAGCGGCTGGATGAGCGGCTGAATCACGCCTACCGTGCCGTCGAAAGCGCGGGCATCGCCCCAGGATTCCAGGAAATGCGCGGCGGGGACGTGCCAGTGGCACAGCTCCGCGGTTTCGTCGTAATACAGACCGGAATGCACGCGCGTTTTCACTTTCAGCAGCGCGGGGCCGAAGTCGAAATCCACCGGCGCGTCGTACACGGGATTATTGCCGCCGAGCATGAAGAGCAGGTCTACTTTTCCGGCGTTGATGTCGTTCACCAGCTCGCGCAGCGATTCCATTTCGTTTACTGGATTCGCTTCGAGTGGGTCGGTGTAGTGCACGGTTTTGCCGACGTTTCCGAGCGTGGCATTCATGGCGTGGGCTAGGGCGTGCACCGCAGGTGGTTGTTCTTCGCCGGCGATGACCAGCGACGCGCCGCGATGTGCTGCGAGATCTATCGCTACTGCACCTGTCCATTCAGCTGGAACTTTGTTGCCGGCCGCGGCGCTACTTGCGCTGCTATTGGCACCCGCAACGCCCGACGCGGCTGCCAGTTCGCGCGCGAAGGCTTCGATATCGCCTGCGCGCAGCGCCTTGCGATGGTCGGCAACTGCTCCGGTGCTGCTCGGCATGCTTTCGATCACGTATAGGCGATTCAGATTCGCGTTCTTGCCATCGATTACGCGGTGTGAAGAAAATTCGCGGGCGTAGCGCGCGTGGCCCGGGCCGGAGGAAACAAAATCGGCATCGAGCGAGACGATCACGTCCGCCTGGTCCATGCGATACACGGTATTGACGGGCTTGCCGAACGCGAGCCTGGCGCCTTCGCGCGCGTTATCGCGGCCGCAGGGTTCGTACTGATGCCATTTGGCCGCGGGCAGTTTTTTCAGAATTGCGGAGATTTGCGCAGCGAGCGTGGGAGACGTCACTGTGTCGGTAAGAATTCGCAGGCCGCTGCCATCGGCGGACATTGCGGCTTTCTCGTTGCCCATCGCCGTCAGGAACGTGGCCCAGCTGCTGATGCGTCCTTGGAACACAACCGTTTGTGAGCGGTCGGGATCGTACATCCCCAGCGTCGCGGCTTGCGCGAACACGTCCGTGCCGCCCAGGCTGCCGGGATGCTCGGGATTGCCTTCGATTTTCGTGGGTCGGCCCATGTGGCTTTCTACCAGCAGACCGACCGCAACGCCCGCGAGGGGCATGGAAGTAGCGTAGAAGAGCGGCTTGCCGGCGACGATTTCTTCGGGCGCTTTGACGTACGGAACAATTCTTTGCGTGGGCAGTTTGGTACAGGCGCTCAGTCCGGCGAGTGCGGCGGAGGCGGCGGCGAGCTTCAGCACGTCGCGGCGATTCAGGCCCTGCGGAATCTTTTTCAGGATCGTGCGGAAATTCATGTTCCAGGAATTCGCGATATTCCTTGGTTTCCGACAATTCTTCCAGGCTCTGCCAGAAGCGTTTGCCATTTTCCTGCGCGAGCTTCGCGCGCAGCGCTGCCAGGTCCATCGCCTGCGGAACTTTCGGGTTGAGGTCGGAGCTCATCGTTTTCTTTTTTTTCGCCTTCAGCGGTGACACGTCGAACAATTCGTCAGACTGTGAATTTTGTACTCTTTCACCAGTTTCGCGCCGAGTTCCAACTGATTCGACGGCGTCACGTACCCCGGATCGAACACCTTTGACTTCTCGCGCACATATTTTTCCGGCGCACGATGGCAGTCCAGGCACCACTCCATGTATAGCGTGTTGGCCTTCCATGTGAGCGGCATCTCAGCCACCTGTCCGTGGCACGTCGTGCAGCCAATTCCTTTGCTGACGTGGATGCTGTGATCGAAATAGACGAAATCAGGCAGCGCGTTCACGCGCGTCCAGGCGATGGATTTGTCGTCGCGATAGCTCGCGCGCACCGGCTCGAGCATGGGCGCGTTCGTCCAGATCTGCGAATGGCAGGTCATGCACGTCTGCGTTGGCGGCACGCCCGCGAAAGAGGATTTCTCCACCGTACGTGTGGCAATAGCGGCAGTCAATGCCCAGCTCGCCGGCATGATGCTTGTGGCTGAAGGGCACCGGTTGCTCGCGGGCTTCATTCACGCGCGTGTAAATGGGCGAAAGCTCGATCGCATACAGCACGCCACCCAGCAACGCCAGGATGAAGACGGCGCCGTAGATGCTCACCCGCGAGATGGTGTTCGTGCTGTGATGAAAAATTTGCATCGGTTCCCGAGCCTGCCTTTATTTCTTGGAGTTCTCCTCGTCCGTTTCTTCCACCAGCGTGCGCATTTCGTAAATCGAGATCACCGGCAGGAAACGAATGAACAGGAACAGCAAAGTTAAAAATAGTCCGATCGTTCCGACGTAAGTTGCCCAATCCCACCGCGTGGGGTAGTACATGCCCCAGGAAGAGGGCAGAAAATCGCGGTGCAGGCTGATGACCACGATGACGAATCGCTCCAGCCACATGCCCACGTTTACGATCAGCGAAATCACGAACAGGATCGCCACGTTGTTGCGCACGCTGCGCAGCCACATGATTTGCGGGATCACGATGTTGCAGGCGATCAGCATCCAGTAGAAAAAGGCGTAAGGGCCAGTCATGCGGTTGATGATCAGGAAGCGGTCGAAAGGATTGCCGCTGTAGAAAGCCATGAAAGTTTCCATCATGTAGCCGTAGGCCACGATCAGGCCGGTGGCGAGCATCACTTTCGCCATATTGCCCAGGTGGCGCATGGTGATGAAATCTTCCAGGTTGTAGAACTTGCGAATCGGAATCGCGAGGGTCATCACCATCGCGAAGCCGGAATAAATCGCGCCCGCGACGAAATAGGGCGGGAAAATCGTGGTGTGCCAGCCCGGCTACCTGCGCCACGGAGAAATCAAAGCTCACCACCGTGTGCACGGAAACCACCAGCGGCGTTGCCAAGCCGGCCAGCAGGATGGACGCAGTCTCGTAACGCGACCAATGCACGGCGGAACCGCGCCAGCCCATCGCCAGCATCCCGTAAATAATTTTCGCGGGGCGGTTTCTAGCGCGATCGCGCAGCGTGGCCAAGTCCGGAACCAATCCTACGAACCAGAAGAGCAACGATACGGTGGCGTATGTGGAGACCGCGAACACGTCCCAGACCAGCGGGCTGCGAAATTGCGGCCACAGCCACATCGGGTTGGGGTACGGCGTGAGCCAGTAAAAAAGCCACGGGCGGCCCATGTGCAGCAACGGGAACATTCCGGCGCAGGCCACCGCAAAGAGCGTCATGGCTTCGGCGAAACGGTTGATCGAAGTGCGCCACTGCTGTCGCAACAACAGCAAAATCGCGGAAATCAGTGTGCCGGCGTGGCCGATGCCGATCCACCACACGAAATTGACGATGGCGAAGCCCCAGCCGACGGGGATGTTGATGCCCCAGATGCCTACGCCCTTAACCAGCAGGTAGCCAACGGTGAAATTCAGGAGCATCAACAGCGAGAAGGCAATCGCGAAACCGAAGACCCAGCCCTTGGACGTGCCGCGTCCGAGCACAATGGAGCTGATCTTGTCGGTGACAGTGCCCAGCGTATAACCCGGCTCAATAATCGGATGAGCCGATGTCGATTCGATGGGACTTTGAGAGCCTTCCGGGTCCACGTGGTCGCCTCAGAACACAGTTATAGATGCTCGCGAGCTGAATGAAGGGGCATCAGAATTACGAAATCGCCGGTTGCTCGACCCCAAAACGCCAGCGACTTACGGTTGACGGCTGCTATGAGTTGCAAAAAATTGGGAGATACGCGGGGCGCCGCGAAAGCACGTTCGCCCCTGGAACACAATCAAGACTGGATAGGATAAAACCGGAAACGTGTTGACGCAAGTTGAAAGAAAATTTTTTTCAGCACGGTTTTGATGTTGCGTGCGGTGGAATGTCCTGCGTTTGAATTTAGCCCTTGTTGCACAGCAAAGTGAGGTTGGGGTCAATCACGATACGCGTGGGCCGAATGCGCGATTCAAAATGAAAGCGTGTTTCCGCCCCGGTGGTGACTACCACGCCCAGGCGTTCGGGCTTTCCGCCGATGCGCAGCGCATACAGCGGCACGGAAGCGGTGAATGCCTCTTCGGTTCCTGCTTGCTCGAGCTTGCCGGACACGGTGAACTCGTTGCCGTGCGGCTTCACTTCGAATTTCACGCTGTAGCGCGGCAAATCCGTGCCACGCACCCACTGGTCGAAGAACCAATCCATGCGATGCGTGCCTTCCAGATCCATCGCAGGAGTCATGTGTTGCTCGACGGCGTGCTGGAATTCGGCGGTGGAGAGCGGGCGAAACTGATGCTCGGCAAGAATCGCGCGCAGCAATTCGCGGAAGCGCGCGTCCGGGTCCTTTGAGTTGGGCGCATTCGAATCGCGCAGCATTTCGCGCAGCATGTGCATTACCCACGTGCCCTTGCCGTAGATCAGCGTGTTGTAAGCGTCCGGAACTTTCAGCGAACCGAGGCGCGGGCCCAGGACCAGGGGGCCCACGGCTTCGATGGAATGCTCGCTGCCGGGAACTTTCGCGATTAGCTCGTCGCGATAACGCTCCAGCCAATTCGCCAGGCGATGCTGACCGGGCCTCTTGCTGTCCGCATACCAGAGCGCCAGATAATTCGCCATCGCTTCTTCAATCCACACGTCGCGATAGCTGGCCGCGCCCGTGACGTTGCCCCACCACTGGTGCGCCACTTCGTGGTAGGGCATCAGGTCGCGCGCTTCGCTCTGCGCCCATTCATTCAGGCCCGCGCGCTCCTGCGTTTCGGACGGCAGGAACGCGAGCGTTGAGAGATACACCAGGCCGGGCCAGCCTTGCCCGAAGGAACCGGGAATTTGCGCCACGCTCAGATGGTCGAAGGGGAATGGGCCATTCACATTTTCGAAGAAGTGGATGGAGTCCTGCACATTCGAGCCGAGCTGTTTTAGCGCCGACGTGGGGCTGGGCGCGGGAGACTCGTCCATGGCTCCGGACAAGTGGTCAGTGTCTTTGAAATGATCGAGAATCGAAGGCGGCGGCATGGCGTTGGGAGGCGCCTGCTGCAAGCGGGCCATGATCGCGTCTTCGAGTTCTTTGTTTGCGTACACCTGAATTTTCGGTAGGCCCGTGGTGCTGGCCATCTTGTATTGGCTCAGATTGAAGCCTGCGGTGGGAAACGGCTTTTCCGAGCGCCAGCGGCCGGATTTTGATTCGCTGTCCTCGTGCGTTTCGGACTGCGTGCCGGTCGCGACCAGCATCAGGCGCTTCGGCCAGTGAAACGTGAGGTCGTACGGCGTGAAATGCTCGCCGCCGATGTGCGCATACCACGCGCCGCGCTCGCCGACGAAATCCACGCCGTTGCCAGCATCGGTAATCACGCTACCGTGATAGCTGACCTGCAAATGAAAATCCGCGCCGGCCGGTTTTCCCGCAGGCAGCACCACCATTATGAAATCGTTGCCGCGGCGGGCCGCGTCGCGGCGGCTGAGTTCTTCATTTTGGAAATACGGCAGAGATTGGCCGTCGTCTCCTTGAATTTCGTCCACCGTCAGGTGGCGCGAGATCTCCACCGGAACGACGCGTTCGCCGGACCTGCCCGCACGCAGGTGCAGCGTGGTCTTGCCCTGCAGCGAGAGATCCTCCGCGATCATTGAGTCCACGCGGTAATCCAGCGGCACAAAGGGATGCGTGTGCGCGGCCGGAGAATTTTCGGCGCGGAAGGAAGCCCACACATCGTAGGAACGGACGCCATCGGTGTAGCGCGGCTGTCCGATGGTCACTTGCTCTTCGCGGCGATTATCCACAGAGACTTCCACCGCTCCTGCGGTATCGGTCTGTAGCAAAATGTAAAAATAGGGAACCGGCTCGGCGGCCAGCCAGTCCACCATCGTGCGCAGGGAATGGGTGGGTGCGAGCCCTGCTGCCAGCGGGTTCCAGTGCGTGGTGAAATTCAGGTCGCTTGTGGGCTCAACGCCGTCTGCTGCAAGTTGGCGCTGCAGTTCTGCGGCGGTGTCGTCCGTAAAGCGGATATACGCCTCTGAGAACGATTGATCGAGGATCGGCACGCCAATGAATTGCGCCAGAGAACGACGCTCCCCGCGTTCGTGCGGCGTGGCGATCACGTGGCCGCGGCCGGAAAAAAAGGCGCCGGTGATGCGTCCGCTGAGAGGCTCCAGAAATGAGAGCTCGCCTTCGCTGAACGTGAAACTGACCACGTCGCGGCGAAGCGTCAGGTCTTTTACACTATAAACGCGTGCGACATCGGGCCGTAGCGCGTTGAGAGCTTCGTAGAGAGCGCGCGGGTCGGTGGGAATCGCTGAGGTTGCGATCGCCTGCTGTATCGGGGCCGGCTGCGGCGCGGCATTTTGCGGCGCGGTTTGCGCAGCACTTTGCGTTGCATTGGCGCGGTGTGGGTTGCCAAGAAAATCAGCGCCGAGCAGCAGCAGAACAGCCAGGGAGATTCGCATGGATCTGCGCACGTAATTCACTCTGCAAGTATGATTGCTGCGAGTATAAGCCGGGTTATCCCGCTGCTTTCCGTTATTTTGGGCTTTGTGCTCTGTGTTCAATGTTGGACGCACGTCAGTCCAAATTGCCGTTGGCTCGCGCCCCGTCTCCTGTACGGCGGGACAGGTTGTATTGCTTAGGGCATCAGCGGGCAGGACGGCGCGCGGGTCGTCCGGCGCGCTTGGTAAAATTTAGGTGTGCGTCGCGCAGCGCCTATCGCATCACTGCTCTTGCTGGTCGTGTCTTCAGCGGCCGCCGATACCATTGTGCTCAAGAATGGTCGGCGGATTCTCGCCTCCAGCGTCACCGAAGATGGCGACCACGTCCGCTACGAGACCACCGCCGGCACGATGTCGATCCCGAAGTCCATCGTTGCGCGCATAGATCACGACGGGTTCGGCTCCATTTCTGGTTCCAGCGCTTCCAGCGAACCGCCGGTCAGCACGCCGCACGTGGATCCGGTGCGCGGGTACGACGATATCGCGCGCCTCGTGATTCATGACAACGCGATTGACTTCGCCTACATCTCGCAGCTGGAAACGGATGCGCGTTCGCATGCGCCGCTGGCTATCGAAAAAGTGGCTGCCGGGCATTACGCCGCTGCGCAATTTCTAGAAAGCAAAGGCGACAATGCCAGCGCGATTGACCATTACCGCGAGGCTTTGAGCTTTGCGCCCGAAAACCTCGCGCTGCTGCTGAATCTGGCGGTGCTTGATCTGCACCAGAGCCAGTTCACTTCGGCGCTGGAGCCGCTGGAACGCGCGCGGCGAATTGCGCCGGATTCTCCCGATGTGGCCAAGCTCACCGGCTGGGCGTATTACGGCGCGAACAAAATGGATTTGGCGGTAGCGGAATGGCGCCGCGCGGAAAAATTGCGTCCGGATGCAGATGTGGAGCGCGCGCTGGAAAAAGCCGAGCGTGATAAGGCTGAAGAAGAAAGTTACCGCGAAGGCGAGACCGCGCATTTCAATCTGAAATATAACGGCAGCTCGACGCCGGACCTGGCGCGCGGAATCATGCGGGTGCTGGAGGATGATTTTCGCGATCTGGAATCGCAGCTGGATTTCACGCCGCCGGATTCGATTGGCGTGATCCTTTATACGGGGCAATCTTTCGCGGATATTACGCGGGCGCCGAGCTGGGTGGGGGCGCTGAACGATGGGCGGATGCGGATTCCGGTCCAGGGCCTCACGGCCGTCACGCCGGATTTGGCGCGCGTGCTAAAGCACGAGCTGACGCACAGCTTCATCGGACAGAAAACGCACAATCGCGCGCCGACGTGGTTGCAGGAGGGCGTGGCGCAATATATGGAAGGGCGACGGAGCACCGGCATGGCTGGCGCGCTGCTGAACGCTTCCGCGCAGGGAGAACTTCCATCGCTCGCAAGCCTCGAAGGCTCGTGGATGGGGTTGGGCGGTGGCGACGCCTCGTTCGCTTACGCGTGGTCGCTAGCTGTTGTCGAGTCCATCGTTCAGACCGGAGGCATGGGCGACATTACGCGGCTGCTCGACAACATTTCGAGCGCCCCGGATACGGAATCAGCGCTTCGTGCCACGCTGCACGACGATTACGCGGACCTGCAGCAGCAAGCGCTGACATATTTGCGCCAGCAGGATGTGCGGTAGTATTCGTAGCGCCTGCCTCGCGGTAGGCAGGCGTCTCGCCGGCTCGATCTTGGTGGCACAGGCAATCCTGCCTCTGCTCTTTCTTTAGTTCGTCATCCTGAACCTGCGAAAGCGGGGGAAGGATCTCTCTTCGATTTGCGCCCTGCTACAGCGTCGCCAGAAGTTGCTTTCGTAACGGCGGTCCCGCAAAGCGGGACCGCTATCGATCTCAGCCGCGATGCCCACGAGACGGGTAGGGCGCTGCTTGCAGCGCCCCAGCTTGCCACGATGTCAACCCATCACACGATCTTATTCCGCAGCCGTTACAACGTCGCCAGCAACCCCGCGATGAGGGCCGCGCGCTCCGGCAACTTGCCTATCACCACATGCTCGCGGGGGCTGTGTGCGCCATCGCCTACCGCGCCTAGGCCATCCAGAGTCGGCACACTGAGCGCTGCCGTAATACTTCCATCCGACCCTCCGCCGGTGGACGCTTCGCCAAGCGGCAATCCCATCTCGCGCATCAGCGATTGCGCCACGCCAAATAGTTTGCGCACTGCCGCCGTCCGCTCCAGCGGAGGACGATCCGCCCCGCCCGTCACCGAAACCCGCGCCCCTGGCAAAATCGGCCGCAACGCATGCAGCCGCCGATTAATCCTCGGCACATCTGCCGCGCGCGCGTAGCGAATGTCCACCATCGCCCGCGCGTGCTCCGGCACTACGTTGGTGATGGTGCCGCCGCTTACTACCGTAGTTTGCACGGTGATGCCGCGGCGCGGGTCGTTCATCTTCATCAGGCGCGCGATTTGCAGCGCCAGCTCGTGCACCGCGTTCACGCCCTTCTCCGGATCAATCCCTGCGTGCGCCGACCGGCCGGTCACCAGTATTTCCGCGCCGCCCACGCCCTTGCGCTGCGTCTTCAGGCGGCCGTCCAGCCCGAATGACGGCTCCAGCACCAGCACCGCATCGCTGCGCCGCGCTTCCTGCTCGATCGCCCGCCGCGAGCTTTCGCTGCCGATCTCTTCATCAGAAGTCCACAGGAACAGGAACCGTTTCTTCGGCTGAATTTTGAGCGCACGCAACACGTCCACCGCGTGAAGCGCGAGCACGATGCCGCCCTTCATGTCGAACGTTCCCGGCCCCCACGCGCGCCCTCCCGCCGCGCGAAACGGCATCTTCGCCAGCGTGCCCAGCGCATACACCGTGTCTGTGTGCCCCAGCACCATGATTTGCCCGCTCGCGCGCCCCGCCCCATCCCAAATCTCCGCGCGCACATGATTCCCGCGCTCCCGCTGCCGCAAAACCTGCACCTTCGCGCCGCGCCGCTGCCATTCCCGCGCCACCATCGCCGCGCACTCGTCCACCGCGCGCTTCACATGGCTGGGCGATTCGCAGCGCACAAATTCCCCCAGCAGTTTCACCATCTCGCCTTGTCGCCGACGCAATTCGCGCAGAATTTGTTTCATCCGCATGTTTTCTGAATGTGTCACAGAAGCCATTCGTGTCTCACCCGCCGCCATGCTAGCAGAGATGCCGCGCTGCGGCACGCCGGGCATGCTTTCCGATGCCGGCTAAGCGGTCGAACCGCAGCAACGTGTAGTAAACTCTGCGCCCGTATATGTTCTGCCCGCTGTGCCAATCGGGATTTCGTGACGGCATCACGGAATGCAGCGATTGCCATGTTTGGCTTGTCGGTTCACGCCAACAGGCTCTTTCTTTGTTGGAACTTTTGTGGAAGGGGCCCTGGCAGAGCTCGCTCGACAAGATCTTGGCCGAACTGGACGCGCAGAGCATTCCTTCGTACTTCAAAGAAATCGTGAACACCACGCCCCAGTTTTCTTTCTTGGGCATAAAGCTGACGCCACGGAAGAACACTTTCGAATACCAAGTGTGGGTATTCCGTTCGGACCGTGAACGTGCGCATGCCGCACTCGCGGCAGTCACGTCGCGAGGCTGACAGCAATCCTCTTTCGCGTTATGCTTCGGCGATGCGACTGCGAATCCTCAGCATCATCCTGCTGGTACTCGCGTGGCTGACGCCGCACGCCATTCAGGCGCGGCAGGCCAGCGCCGTGAAGAATGGCGCGCCTTCCGCCCAGCAAAACGCCGCGGGCTCACAAGAGCCAGCGCAGCCGAAAGATTCGCTTTTGCTGACGGCTGGCGCGAATCACGCGCCAGTATCAATCTCGCTTGCGGAGTTTCGCGCACTGCCGCAAGGCAGCATCACGGTGCACAACTCGCACGCAGGCGCCGACGAAACTTATTCGGGTGTACCGCTCGGTGTGCTGCTCGCGAAACTCGATGCGCCGCTTGGTGAGCATTTGCGCGGCAAGGCGCTGGCGAGTTACATCGTGGCTTCAGCCTCGGATGGATACTCTGTGGTTCTGTCCATCGCCGAAGCTGATCCCAGTTTTCACAGCGGCGAAATATTGGTGGCCAATACGCGCGACGGCCAGCCGCTCGGGAAATCCGGTCCGTTCCAATTGATCGTCTCTGAAGACAAGCGCCCCGCCCGCTGGGTTCACAACCTCGTTTCCATCGCCCTGCAAGGCGTCCAATAGTTCATGGATCTCATTCGGGCGTAGCTTGAGGGTTGCGCCGCAGGACTCCAACGGCGCCGTCCGAGCCTCGATAGCGAAACGGTTGTTGTGCCCGGGAGTAACGGCAATCCAGATGGCAGGTGGCTTTTTTGCTGATTTCAGAGTGTGCAAGGATTGAGATCGCATACCAGCTCTGGCAGATCGTTCAGCCTGAGATTTGGCGAGGGCTTCCAAGCGCGTCTCGCTGATCGGCGTGCACCGGAGTAAAGGGAGTTTCCGAATCTTGCGGGTGGGCCGCGGCGGCCATCCCAACCACCGACAACACGAGCCAACCTGCCCGTCGCCAGGTCCTCATGCGCTCTCCTTCGGGCTCTGCGATCACCATTGGCTGAGCCTGCGCTCGAATTCACGTGATTGGAACTTTGCAATCCTAACCCTGTGTGGCCCTCTGCTCAGCCCTGGTTTACACATTCATTAGGAGTACCCGCCGACCACTACCATCGCCGATTCCCACCTGCCTGCGTTTCGTATAGAATTGTTCGATTGTGCGCTTGCGAAAATAGTGCACGGCTGAGAACCGCCCAGTGCAGCAGTGGACACGGCCCAACATGGGACTAATAAGAGACGAATAGGCGCTTAGCACGCAATCGTTACACACTCAACTTGCACGCAGAGGCTAATACACGATGCTCCTCGACAGCATAGGGATCCAGAAGATCCTGCCGCACCGCTACCCGTTCCTTTTGGTGGATGCCATTGAAGAAATGGAACCCAAGAAGCGGATTGTGGGAATCAAGAACGTCACCATCAACGAATATTTCTTTCAGGGGCATTTTCCCGGCAAGCCGGTGATGCCTGGCGTGCTGATCATCGAATCCATGGCGCAAATCGGGGGGCTGCTGTTGCTGCTGGACATCGAAGATCGCGACAACAAGCTGCTCTACATGGCGGGAATTGATTACGCGCGCTTCCGCCGCCCGGTGATACCCGGCGATCAACTGCGCGTAGAAGCCAACGTCCTCAGCTTCAAAGGTCCGTTCTGTAAAATCGCGGCGTGGGCGCGCGTGAATGGTGAGCTCGCCGTCGAGGCCACGCTGATGTGCGCGATGGTGGACGTCAAAGCCGATGGCACGCCTGAACGCTCCACAAATCCCGTTTCGCACGATCCGGTGAAGAAGTAGATGAGCGAGATTGATTCCCGCGCCGTCGTTGCGTCCACCGCGAAAATCGGCAAGGACGCAAAAATCGGCGCCTTTGCCGTCGTTGGCGATTCAGTTGAATTGGGCGACGGCTGCGTGCTGGAGCATCACGCCGTGGTGCAAGGGCCGGCGCGACTGGGCCGCGCGAATCACGTCTATTCCTTCGCGGTGGTCGGCGGCGATCCGCAGGACCTCACCTACAAAGGCGAGCGCGTTTCCATCGAAGTGGGCGAGCACAACGAATTCCGCGAATTTTCCACGGTAAATCGCGGCACGGTGAAGGGCGGCGGCGTTACGTGCCTGGGCAGCAACAATCTGATCATGTCCTACGCGCATGTGGGCCACGACAGCCAGCTCGGGGATTTCAATATTCTGGTGAATGGCGCGACGCTCGCGGGGCACGTCACCATCGAAGACCACGCGCAGGTGGGCGCGTTCTGCCCGGTGCATCAGTTCTGCCGCATCGGGAAACATGCGTACATCGCGGCGCATACGGTGATTACGCAGGACGTGCCGCCGTTTTCGAAAATTGTGGCGCCGCGCGGGACGCGTTGCTTCGGCGTGAATCGCGTGGGGCTGGAACGCCAGGGGTTTTCGTCCGAGCGCATCGCGGCGATTGAAAAGGCCTACCGGCTGCTGCTGCGCTCGAAGTTGAATACTTCGCAGGCGCTGGAAAAGATGCGTGGAACCCTGGCGGACTCGCAGGACGTCTTAACCTTAGTGCAGTTCATCGAGTCGGCATCCTCCGATCGAGGTCTGACAAAATAGTATGACGCTGCCGGCGCCGGACAACAGTACGGCGAGCGCTCTCGCTGCGAATTGGGGATTGATCGCCGGGAACGGTGATTTCCCGTTTCTAGTGCTGGAAGGCGCGCGCAGCCGCGGCATTGAAATGGCGGTGATCGCGATCAAGGAAGAAGCTTCGCCTGGGCTAGAGCGCGTGGCGAAACGCCTGCATTGGGTAAGCCTGGGCGAATTGAGCCGCACCATCGAACTGCTTCACTCGGAAGGTGTGAAGCGTGCGGTGATGGCCGGGCAAGTGAAGCACAACAAAATTTTCAGTTCGATTCGTCCGGACTGGCGCCTGGCGAGATTATTGTTTTCGCTGTCGTCGAAGAATACGGATTCGCTGATCGGCGCGGTGGCGCGCGTGCTGGAAGACGAAGGCATCGAGTTGGTGAATTCCACCGAATTTCTCGGGCCGCTGCTGCCCGCGCCGGGAGTGCTCACTCGCCGCGCGCCGGATGAATCCGAAGCGGCGGACATTGCGTACGGGCGCGGCGTCGCGACGCAGATTGCGGGCCTGGATCTGGGACAAATGGTGGTGGTGCGCGATCGCGCGTGCGTCGCAATCGAAGCGATGGAAGGCACCGACGAGACGATTGAGCGCGCGGCGCGGATCGCGGGCAGGCAGCGGCTGGTGGTGGTTAAGGTGAGCAAGCCGCGGCAGGACATGCGTTTTGATGTTCCGGTGGTGGGATTGAAGACCATTGAAGTAATGAAGCAGTCGAACGCTACGGCGCTGGCGATTGATGCGGGGCGAACTTTGCTGTTTGATCGCGATGCGATGATACGCGCGGCGGACGATGCCGGTATCGCAATCGAAGCGTTCGCGCCGGAGCGAATCGCAGGCGAAGCCGGGGCTCAGAAATCGGCCGCCAAAAGGAAATCGTGACTGAAAAACCCATACGCGTTGCCGTGGTCGGCGTCGGAGATTTCGGGCGCAACCACGTGCGGGTGTGGTCGGAAATAGAAGGCGTGGAATTGGTGGGCGTGGTTGATACCAACTCCGAACGCGCCGCGCAAGTGGCCGCCGAATTCAAAACGCGCGTGATTCGTGATTTCGAATCGCTGCCAGGGGAAAAAATTGACGCGGTCAGCCTGGCCGTGCCCACCAAAGAGCATTCGCGTATTGGTTGCCGCTTGCTCGATTCCGGCATGGACGTGCTGGTGGAAAAGCCCATGGCCTCGTCGCTGGGCGAAGCAGACGGCTTGATCGCTTCGGCGGAGCGCAACAATCGCATTCTGCAGATCGGCCACCTGGAACGCTTCAACCCAGCCGTTACCGCGGCATTGAAAATCGTCTCCAAGCCGATGTTCTTCGAAGTACACCGCCTGGGAGTTTTCACGCCACGCAGTCTGGATATTGACGTAGTGTATGACGTGATGATTCACGACCTCGACATCCTGCTGGCGTTGGTGGGCGCGCCCGTGGTGGATCTGAAAGCCGTGGGCATTCCGGTCATCACCGATAAAGTGGATATCGCGCAGGCGCGCATTGAATTCGCGACGGGCACAGTCGCCAACGTGACCGCCAGCCGCGTTTCCACCGAACGCGTGCGCAAGATGCGCTTTTTTCAGGCGCACGAATATTTCTCGCTGGATTTCACGCGGCAGGATTTGCTGCGCGTGCGCGTGGAGCCCGGTTCGCCGCAGCCGCAAATCAATTTTGAAAAAGTACCCACTTCACCGGAAGAGCCGCTGCGCGCCGAGCTGGGCGCGTTCTCGCGCTCGGTGCGCAATCGCCGCCCAGTGCGCGTGGATGGCGCTGCCGGCCGCGCCGCGCTGGCGCTGGCGGACCGCGTGATGGCAGGCATCCAGGAACACGCGCGCCGCGTCCAACTGGATGCCGTCGTCTCCCAGGAAAATAGATGATTCCGCGAACCCTCGTTCCCACAGATGTGCGCCCGTTCACCGACAACGGTGATCAGAAGCCGCCGCGCCGGCTGACGACGTACATGGACGATCGCACGGTGGTGCCTTCCGATTTGTCGGATGCGCCGCCGCTGACAGGGAAGACCACCATTCCGGAACATCTTCCGCTGGATGTGCTGATCGAGCGCAGCCTGGTGCCGCGGGGCATGGGCGTGAAGCCTTTCCAACAATTTCTGCCGCCATCGGAATTTGCGCCGCTGGCGATTCTGGACCGGCGTGTTGTAGTCCCGGCATACGTCGAGCCGCCCGAGCAGCGCGAGATTGATAAATTCGACCAGCCGCCGCAAATGACTGCGCAGCTGCGTGAAATTGTTTCGCCCGATATTTTCAACACCGGTGAAGCGAATTTACTGGTTGAGCCCGAAGATCGCAGGGACGCGAAGTGGGACGCCATCACGCGCGTGATTTCCGTCGCGGCGCACATTGCGTTCATTATTTTTCTGATCTTTCTGCCGAAAATATTTCCAACGCATGTGCCCACGCGCGACGAGATTGAACTCGCGAGCAAGGAACTGGGCGTGGTGTATTTGCCGCCGGATGAGGGTGCAGTCTCGCGGCGGCCTTCGCCTCCTCCCGGGCCCGTAGTGAAAATTACGCCGAAGGCTTTGAACAAGGCCGCGCCGCCGCGGCCTGAAGAACATCGCATCGAAGCGCCTCCGGTGGCTTCGGAGCGCCCGCCGCTGGATTTGCCTGCGGCGCCCATGGCGAAAGCGAACAGCAGTCCGACTCCGAATAACGCGACGGCGCCGCCGCCCCCGCCCGACACGACGTCGCATCTTTTGCCCGTGCTTCCGGCAGGGCCGCCGAGCCACTTGAATCTTGATTTACCAAATGCGTCGCCCGGCAAAGCGCTTCAGAATGACTTGGCTGATGCCGTCAATCATGCCCCCAGCGGCGGAACGTACACTGCGGAAGGCAGAGTTTCGGGCGGCGGTGGCAGCGGTGGTGGCCATGGCGGCCGCGGAGGTGGTGGCGCGCAGGCGGGCAACGGCGTCACGATTCTGACGCCCACCGAAGGCGTGGATTTTCAGAGCTACATCAACCGGCTGCTGGCAAAGTTGAAACAGAACTGGGTCGCGGTGATGCCGGAATCTTTTTATTTGGGAGACAGGGGTATCGTCGCGATTTCCTTCCGCATCAATCGCGATGGCAGCTTTCCTGGTGAGAGCCTCAGCATTGATCGGACGTCTGGCAAAGAGCCGCTGGATATGGCCGCGGCCTCCGCGATCCGCGCTACCAGCCCGTTCGAGCCGCTCCCGCCGCAATTCAAAGGCCCGAATCTCGATCTGCGCATCGGCTTTTACTACAACATTCCGATTGGTGATGCGCCGCAGTAGCGTGTGCCGTCCGTCGTCCATGCAGCCGTAGGACCCGCCCTTGCCACCGCAAGTTCTTCTCTCCGCGCCCGATGAGCATCCTAACAAGTCGTCTTCATTTGCCGTGCCCTGCGGTGATAACTTAGCGGATGGCGACTCCATGAAAATCAATCGCACGCAGGTAATCGGAGTTCTTCTTTTGGCCGCGCTGCTGTTGCTGGGCCTGTTGTTGCGTTACTGGAAATTTTCCGGATGAGTGCGCTGCCGCGGCTCGTAGTTGTGCTTGGTCCTACTGCTTCCGGCAAATCCGCGCTGGGAATTCACCTCGCTGAAAAACTTGGCGGCGAAATACTGGTATGCGATTCCACGCAGGTCTATCGCCATTTCGATATCGGCACGGCGAAAGTTCCTGCTGCCGAGCAAGGTGGCGTTCCGCATCACTTGCTTGACCTCATCGAGCCTGCGAAAATATTTACGGCCGGTGATTATCGCCGTTGTGCTCTTGAAGTTTTGGGTGATCTAGGGCGCCGGAAGATTGTGCCGATTATCACCGCTGGAACCGGGCTGTATTTGCGCGCGCTGCTCGAAGGGCTCGCCGATGCACCGCAGCGCTCCGAAGAAATTCGCGCGCGTTTGCGGAAGATCGCCGAAAAGCATGGCTCCGCGCATCTGCACCGCGTGCTCGCGCGCTTGGATTCTGAAACCGCTGCGCGCATTTCCGCCACCGATGTGCAAAAAGTGATTCGCGCGCTCGAATTGCGCCTGCTCACCGGAAAATCGATGGGTGAAATCCATCGCAGCGGGCGCGATGCACTGCAAGGATACGAAATCATCAAGATCGGCCTGCTGCCGCCGCGCGCCGCGCTCTACGCGCGCATTCACGCCCGCACGGCTGCGATGCTCGCTGTCGGATGGCTGGGAGAAGTGCGCGCGCTCGTGGAGAGCGGTGTTCCCGCGGACGCGAAACCGTTCCAGTTCATCGGGTATTCGCAGTTGCGCGAACATCTCGGCGGGCGCCTCAGCGAAAAAGACGCCGTGCAGCAAATCCAGCAAGCCACGCGCCGCTTCGCCAAGCGCCAGCTCACATGGTTTCGCAAAGAATCCGGCGTGCACTGGCTCGCGGGTTTCGGCGACGCTCCGGAAATTTCCAGCGCAGCTCTCGCGATCGCAAAATCGTGACAATCGCGTGACTTGACGTGCTCGATGCACTCCGGTATCGTTCCGCGGCACACATAGAACACCACATGGCTACCGCAACTGCGCTTAAAGCTTCTCCACTGCAGCCCGACGATTGGATTCGCGCCGCGTTCGCGCGCCTTTCCACGGAAGGAATTGAATCCGTGCGCATCGAATTGCTGGCGCGCGATCTCGGCGTCAGCAAAGGCAGCTTCTACTGGCATTTTCAGGATCGCGAAGAGCTGCTGGCGAAGATGCTGGACCGTTGGGAAGGCGATGAGGTGGCGTGGCTGGACGATACCGTCATTACTCCGCAGGCCGCGGCGCGCTGGGCGCGATTTGTCGAGCATTGCGCTGATCTTTCTTGCGCGCGTCGGGAAGCGGCGCTGCGCGCGTGGGCTCGCCGCGACGAGCGCGTGGCCGCGCGCATTTCTGGGATTGAGAGAAAACGCTCAGCGCATGTTTCCAGCGTGCTGCGCGATATCGGTTTCGCGCCGGAAGCCGCGGAATCGTGGGCCGAGCTTGCGTTGCTGGTGTATCTCGGCTGGCTGGACCGCGCCACCCGCGATCTCGAGTTCCAGGTTTCCGGCCGTGGACTTAGCCAGTTCCTCTCTGATTTGATCCTCGCCGCTTCGGCGCGTTCTTCCGCTGCCTCCGCGCGCTGAGTCGCCCCGCATGAGTTCGACGTGAATCAAGGCAACGGGTATACAATTCCCTCGATCTGACGGGTCAAACCCACAATTCCAGCAACTAGCTTTGCTTGAAGGACGACGTATGCAGCCCCCCGACAAAAACATTTCTCCCGCGGAATCTCTCGCCGTGCCTTCCGACGAGTCTCTCATTCGCAACGTATCAGACACCGCGCGTCTGGTGGCCGTTGACCGCGCCGTCGAAACCGAACGGCCCGACGCGCTTTTTCGCGACCCCTTTGCGCGCCGTCTAGCAGGCGAGCGCGGTTACAGAATTGCCGAATCCAATCCGCTCGGTGCAGGCAAAAGTGGCATCGGCTGGCCCATCGTTACGCGCACCTATCTGATTGACCGAATGATTCAGGCCCATATTGCGCAGGGCGGAGACGCGGTCATCAATCTCGCCGCCGGCCTGGATACGCGCCCGTATCGCATGGACGTGCCTTCCTCGCTGCGGTGGTTTGAAGTGGATCTCCCCGAAGTACTCGGGCACAAAGAAGAAATTTTGCTCGCTGAAAAACCAGTTTGCTCGCTCGAACGTATTCGCCTCGATCTTTCCGACGTCGCTGCGCGCCAGGAACTCTTCGCGCGCCTCGGCCGCCAGTCCCGCAACGCGCTGGTCATCACCGAAGGACTGGTCGTTTATCTTACCCCCGACGAAGTGGCCCGCCTCGCGCAGGACCTCGCGGCCCAGCCCAGTTTTCGTTCCTGGATTCTGGACATGGTGTCGCCAAAATTGCTAGCCACACTGCAAAAACGCATGACCTCCAACTTAAAGGAAGCCGCGCCCTTTAAATTCGCTCCGGCAGAAGGCCCGGGCTTTTTCGCGAAATTCGGCTGGACTGTGATCGAAGCAAATTCGCTGCTACGTGCGGCAGCGCGCCTCCACCGCCTTCCGTTTTACCTGGTTCCCATCTCCTGGCTTCCTGATTCGCACGGCAGGCAGCCGCAGCGACCATGGGGCGGCGCGTGCCTGTTCTCCAGAGCTAGTTGAAGCCTCTGCACGGAAAATGGACGCGGATTTCGCCGCATGTTCAACACGAAAATCTTTGCGGGTCGGAGCTTTAGCTCCGACATAATCGACGGCGCGCAGCGCCGCTTCCTTTCGCGGTGCAGTTCCCGCGAGCTTTCGAATTCGTCGCGCCGCAGCTGGGACGATCCGTCATTCGCGCGCTCAGCGCATTCGGCGTATAATTCCACTAGCAATGAATAAAATTTCCCGCACCTTGCATGGGGCCAGGGCCTTTCCATCCGCATGAAGACCGCACAATCGGTGGACAATCGCGAAAGTGTGCTGCTCGTCGGCGTGAGCCTGAAAAAATCTCCGCGCGGGCGTGCGGGCGATCCTTCGGCTGCCGGGCGCGATTCGCTGGAGGAGTTGCACGAGTTGGCGGAATCGGCCGGCGCGAAAATTGCCGGCAGCATAATGCAGGTGCGCGAAGCGCTGGATCCCGCGACGCTCGTTGGTCGCGGCAAGCTGGATGAAATTCGTGCCGAAGCCGAGCTGCGCCACGTGCCGCTGGTGATCGTGGACCACAACCTGACGCCCGTGCAGCTGCGCAATATGGAGAAGGGCATCGGCACGCGCGTGATTGACCGCACGCAACTGATCCTGGATATTTTCGCGATGCACGCGCGCACGCGCGAAGGCCAGCTGCAGGTGGAGTTGGCGCAATTGAATTATTTGCTGCCTCGGCTTACCGGACGCGGCGAAGAACTTTCGCGCTTGGGGGGCGGCATCGGCACGCGCGGTCCTGGCGAACAAAAACTGGAAACTGATCGGAGGCGGATTCGCGACCGCGTGAGCAAGATTAAAGAAGCGATCGAGACCGTGCGGCGGCAGCGCACCACGCGGCGACGCGCACGTCAGGCTGTGCCGCTGGGCATGATCGCGCTGGTGGGTTATACCAACGCGGGAAAATCCACGCTGTTCAATGCGCTCACTCACGCAGACGTACTCACCTCCGCGAAAATGTTCGCGACACTTGATCCTACTGTGCGCGCCGTGCGCCTGCCTTCGCGGCGGCGCGCGCTGCTTTCGGACACGGTGGGATTTTTGCGCGATTTGCCGCCGGATTTGATCGCCGCTTTCCGCGCTACGCTGGAAGAGGTGCAGGAAGCGGCGCTGATCGTGCAGGTCAGCGATATTTCGAATTCTCATCATGCCGAGCAGGATGCCGACGTGCTGAAAGTCCTCACCGACCTCGGCGTGCAGGATCGTCCGCGTCTGCAAGTTTTCAACAAGACCGATCGTCTATCACCCGAAGAACTTGCCGCGCTCGAGAAAGCCAACGGCCGCAACGAAAATAAAATTTTCACCTCTGCCGTCACAGGCGCAGGCCTGGAAGATTTGCTAGCCCGCATGGACGCGGCGCTGCCGGTAGATCCGCTGGTGCGCGTGGATTTGCGCATCCCCCTATCCGACGGCCGCAATCTCTCGCTAGTCCACGCCACCGGGCGCGTCCTCCACTCCGAAGTAACCGACGGCCACATGCGCCTCGAAGCCGAGCTCCCAGAATCCCTAGCCCGCCGCCTGGAAGATTTCGCGCTGCCTGCTGCGACGAAAATCCCGTAGACCCATGGAACGAATACTCACCGGCCGAAATCTGACACTGTACTTTGAAAGATAAAGTACTTGACAGAATGAATCGACTTCGAGAGAATCACTGTGCGGCGGGGGACAGAGTCCTTAAATCATGGAGTAATCGAAAATGGTCAAACGTATCGCTGCAATCGGTTTCATTGTTGTTTGTACCTCGATAGGCTGGGCCATTCTGGGCAGCACTGTTTTTTACCGCACATATTCCACTGACGAACTGCTGAAAGGCCGCGTGTCGTCGTCCTGGGGAACGACTCAGCAGCAAACGCCACCAACCGCCGGTTACCAAATTATTTCGCATAAGCAGGTCGCATCCACGGAAAACGGCGCGCCGGCTGTGCGCACCGTGGAGGAAAAGAGCTGGACCACACTGCCGCTGGAGCAAACTCGCGCGAACGCGGCACTGCGGCTTGATTACCGCAAAAAGGGACTTCTTTGGTACAGCACCTACCAGGTGGATTTTTCCGGGGTTTATCGCTTCAGCAATTCTAGCGATCAGGCACAGCAGGTGACGTTCCGGATGGCTTTGCCGGCAAGTCAGGCGGTATACGACGATATGATTTTTTCGGTTAACGACGTTGCGGTGGCCATCAGCAGCGAAAAAAACGACGCCGCAGCAACGGTGCAGCTGCAGCCACGCGAGTCGGCGGCGCTGCGGGTTGCTTATCGCTCGCATGGGCTGGACAACTGGAGTTACGGTTTTGGCGATGAAGTGACGCAGGTAAAAGATTTTCAGCTGCACGTCGTCACTACGAATTTTGCCGGGTTTGATCTATTGGAAAATACGCTTTCACCGACGGCAGAAATCCGTCAACCGAACGGCTGGGATCTGGTGTGGAACTACAAGAACCTGGTGTCGGGCTACCACGTGGGGATAGCGTTGCCGCAAAAGCTACAGCCAGGGCCGCTGGCGGGGCGAATCAGTTATTTTGCCCCGGTTTCATTGCTGTTTTTCTTTTTCGCTCTTTTTCTGCTGACTACGGTGCGGGGCATCGAGCTGCATCCCATGAATTATTTTTTTCTGGCTTGCGCGTTTTTTTCGTTTCACCTTTTGATGGCTTATCTGGTGGATCACGTCTCGATCCACGTGGCCTTTGTGATTTGCTCGGCCGTTTCGATCTTGCTACTGATGAGTTATCTGCGATTGGTAGCGGGCATGCGCGCGGCGTTGCTGGAGGCGGGGCTGGCGCAATTTGTTTATCTGGTGCTGTTCTCCTACGCTTTCTTCTTCGAAGGTTTTACGGGTTTGGCGATTACGATTGGCGCGATTCTGACTTTGTTCATCGCGATGCAAACCACGGCACGCATACAGTGGGCGGAGAAGTTCGCGGTGCGTTGAGGTCTGCTGCGTGGCAGCGTCGTCGCGCGGGATTGTTTACGTTGAATTGTGGGGCGGTCGGCGGCAGAATGCTGGCGGGAGTACGGTTATGAAAAATTGCGCGTGGGTTTTTGTCTTGCTGCTGACGATTGGCTTGGCCATTCCTTCTGTGGCGCAAAAGGAGAAGATTGTGGCGGAACATGCTGCTGGGGCGTTTGAGGTGAAGGTGGAGGCGCAGGGAGAGGCGGACAAGGGGGCCACGCTGGGGAGGTATTCGCTCGACAAGCAGTATCACGGCGATCTGGACGGGACGGCGACGGGAACGATGCTGACGGCGGGGACCGAGGTGAAAGGGTCGGCGGGGTATGTGGCGATGGAGCTCTTTACGGGAACGTTGAAAGGGCGCAGCGGAAGCTTCGTCCTGCAACATAGTGCGACGATGACGCGCGGGGAGCCGCAGCTGTCTATTACGGTGGTACCGGATTCTGGGACGGGGCAGCTGGTGGGGCTGACGGGGCAGCTGACGATTATTATTGCTGCGGGCAAACATTCGTATGAGTTTGAGTACAGTTTGCCGGCGGCGCAGTGACGTGTCGGCGGCTGAGAACTAGCCGGACTGAAACCAACTCGAAGACAAGCGGGAAATGTATCGCGAAACGAATGGCGTTTAAAATCGGTCGGTAGCATAGGCAATCTTGCCCGTGCTCTTTCTTTAGTTCGTCATCCTGATCTCGCGGATGCGGGAGAAGGATCTCGCTTCGTTACGGCTTGGATGGGTAGATCTTCAGTTCGTCCCATCCGCTGCCTTGGGTGTCGGTTTCGCGGGTGAAGTGGACGCCGATCAGTTCGGCGAGGGTGATTTCGCCGGTGGTGTAGATTTTGCAGCCGGTCATCAGATGCCCGCCGATCATGGTGCCTTGTCCCGTGGCAATCGATAGATGCACGTGTTCGCCGCCTTCCTCAACAGTCCCCGTAATGGAAACAATTTCAAAGTGCCCGGTATGCATGTGCGCTTCCGGCTGGTTGGCATAACGGATCGAAGCTTGCGTAAGGCTGCCGACGGCGCTCAGCAGCACGGCGGCCTGGATGTGATTGGCGTTGACGTAGGCGCGGATGCCGCCAAGGAGGTCGTCACCGGGGCGCAGGCGGAAAACGTGAATGCGCACGCGGTCGGTAGTGATGGCTTCGTGGCGGTCGGCAAGCGTCTCGGTCCAGTTGGCGGGCAGAGGGGGCGCTGGCGGCGCGTCTGCAAGCGTGCTGCTCTGCGGCACAGGTTCACCGGTCGGCGGCGTGTATTGTTTTGGCATTTGCGCAGCGGTTTGCGCAGATGCTTGCGGCGCGGCAAGCGAAAGTGCCGCAGCGCAGGTTAGGGCGAGTGCCGCGAAAGGTTTGGCTAGCACTGTGGAATTCATCATCGCTCTCATGAAGTTCTCCTGTGGGGTTCGGGCCTGGCCAGGCGTGTTGTGGCGAGCGCACTGAGCGCAAATTTTTCTCGAACATTATGCATGGTCGGATTGATGGTGAAGAGATGATTCGCTGAGGATAGGCGATTCGAGAAAAGATTCGCAGTTAAGGGTTGGCGCGGCGCAGGACGGCACTCGATTTTTCCGCCGCAGCCACCTGATGGAAAAAGTCGCGGACTTCGGGGAGTTTATCCGTGGGGACTACTACGCCTTTAACTTCGTAGATGCGTTTGTAATGGAGCACATTGTCCTTCACCTCGACGTTACTCTTGTAGGTGGCGTAGTCGCATTTGGCGTCCACGGGTTGGGGAAGCTCGTCCACGACGTAGCCCGCGGGCAACGTGATGTCAAACATATCGGATTGCAGAGTGGTGCCTTGAAATTCGATGGGATATTTGCGCGGTTTTCCAGTGAGGATGCTGGAACCTTTATCGCCGACTACGCGGGGACGCAGAATCAGCAGGTCGCCGGCGGTTTTCGCGTAGCCTTGGACAACGAATTGATAGTGAAGGGAAAACTTCTCGTCGTATTTATCAAGGTTGCCGACCGATGCCTTGGTGAGAGTGAAATTGTTGAGGAAAGATCCGAGGAATTGCTCGAAGACCTTCTCGCGGTCAGCGGGCGTAGCGCCTATGAACTGCGCGCGGCTATCCCCAGCAGGAGCGCCCCAGCGCAACTCGTCGACATCGCCGCCCAGGTTACCGGTGGGAGAGAGGGTGAGGGTGGCAGTGCGCAGTAAGCGGTTGGTGGGCGCGGCCAGCAGGGGAAGCAGCATCAGTTTGCCGCCGTCGGGTGTGACGACCAGGCCGTAGCTTTGCTGCAGCTCCGAAGGCAAGTAACCCAGCGGCACAAATTCGGCGGTAGGATCGAAAAATAAGATCCTGCCGAGTTGCGGATCGTCCACGGTGGCGTAAAGAGTGTTGGCGGTGACTTCCTGAGGGAGACGTATGGCCATGATCACGTGGTTTCCACGTAGCGAAGGGAAATCCGGATTGACGATGCCGCGATCGGTGTCAATCATGACGTAATAAGAATCGATGCCCGCTACTTTGAGCATGGTGCTAAGCAACGTGACTTTGTCCTTGCAGTCTCCGTACTGATGCTTGAAAACATCTGCGGCGGGATGAGGCTGCAAACCACCAATGCCGATTTCGATGGCGACGTAGCGGATTTGTTGCTGGACGTAGGCGGCAAGCACCTGCATTTTTTTGAGCGGGTCGGAAATGCCGGCGGTAAGCTCGGCAACTTTTTGCTGCAGCGCGGGCGAGGGAACGCGGCTCGCAGATGTGAGATTGGCATACCAGACGCCGATGTCGTTCCATGACCCGGTGGTCTTGGCGCGAAGGGCGGGGTTGCGCGGGAAGTATTTGATGTCCATGCGGCTGGCGACGGTGAGAAAAGGTGGCATATCGGGTTCGATTTCGACGCCGGGAATATTTTCGACTTGCCAGACGTAGAAATTATTCGCAGTAGATTGCGGCTGTTGTTTCGGAAAGTTGGCCCAATAGTCCGTGAACTCCCAACCCGGAGGGACCTGCAAAGAAAAGCGCGCTAGGCGAGTGGGGATTGCGTGCTGAAATTCCCAGTCGTCTTCAAAGACGAACGGACGATGCTTCTGGACGTACTCGTAGCCGACGATGCTGCCTGGGTCCGCGGCGGAGAACTTGATGCCCTTGGCGCGCTCGTCGCTGAAGACCTCGAAGCTGGTCAAGCTAACCTCGAGTGCATCTTTTTCCTTCAGTTCCATTTCCTTGCCGTCGGCGGTGATGGTCCAGGCCTTGAAGAAGGTAAGTTTCGTCTCGTTATCGAAATGTACAGCCG
This sequence comes from uncultured Acidobacteriota bacterium, assembly GCA_963747605.1. Taxonomy (GTDB): domain Bacteria; phylum Acidobacteriota; class Terriglobia; order Acidiferrales; family UBA7541; genus Palsa-295. Next base: position 67,743 of record CAVVGA010000025.1, read on the forward strand.
CGTAACTGTAGTTCTCGCGAGCTTCGGGGCGGAGCAGTTTGTATGCACGGCGATACCGGGTTTCGATTTCGCCGTTGTCCTTGACCGTCGTCTGCAGGTCATCGAGGAGGACGACGGCCACGGTGTCTTTGGGATAGTCAGGGAGAGTTTGATGGGCGGCGGCGCGCAGCCAATCCGGTGCGTTATCCGCGAACACGGGGGACCAGAAGCGGCCGAAGACCGACGCGAAAGCCAGCGCGCAGAGCGCGGCGAGTGTAGCGGCGGCGACGAGTCTAGTTATTTTTGGCGGTTTCGGCATTTTGCAAAACAATTTGCGCGTCGTCATCGGTTTTCACCGTGTTGAAGAAATTACGCAACGCCGGATAACTGGCAACTGGAAAGGCCAGGCCATCGAGCACGAGCAGGCGCTTTACTTCCACTACGTTGCCGTGCTGCGCCGCGGAAATCTCGTAGGACACCACGCCCGGTTTGGCCTGCCTGGCTGGTGGAACAGATTCGATTTTGTACTCCGCGGGAACTTTCAGTTTCACGTCATCAATTTCCTCGTACGGGCAATTGAAATAAACGGCGTAAAGGCGTTTTTCGGCGTGAAAAGCCGATGCCTGGCGGGCTTGAAACGGCGAAGCTGGAACGAGCATGCGGCGTCCGGCGGCCGTTCCGAGATTGGGAATCTTCGCGGTGCCTTCGACGTGCAGAGGCACATCTTTATTGTCCCAGTTAGTGATCGCGGTCACTTCATAGGTAGATCCGGTGGGCAACCAGCCCTGGATTTCCTCGCCGATGGTTTTGCGGCGGCCGGCTTCATCTTCTTCGCGGGATTGTTCGCGGCGGCTGGCCGCCAGGTGGCCGGTATAGTCCACGATCAGCTTTCCGGTGGCCTGCCCGTCGGCGTCAATTTCGAGTTCCGCTGTGCGGATTTCGGTGGCTTGAGTGGGTGGCGAAGCAGGCACGTTGACGATTTCGCCGCCGGCCTTGGTGCAACGAACCCCCCGCGTGTTGGTTTCGTACCATGGCAGGATTCCAAAGGGGAAAGTGCTGGCCGACGGATCGAGATAATAATCCTGTGTGCCGGCATGAACCCAAACAATGTCCGCCGAAACCTGGGAAGTGTCCTGCATTTCGGGGAGGAAGAACATTACGTGTCGAGCCGCGAGGAACACCTCAGCCGACGCAAACCCTGCGGTTCGGGCCAAGCCAACATATGTGTAGTCCAGTTCGCGACCGCTAGCGTAGTTGTGTTTCAAGACGTCTTCGACGTTGTTGTTGGGCTTGATTTGTTCCTGTTTTTGTTCCTTTCCCGATTTGGCGTCTTCCATCGAAAGATTGCGGATTTTTTGCACGCGCGCGTAGATTTTCCGAAGTTTTACTTCAGGCGTATCGTCGGCGTTGACGGTGTGCGCCAAGTCACTTTCCAGCGCTGATTTCTTGTTTATGAAACGGTCCACTTCGTCCGACCAAGCTTTGCCCTTGCGGTTCCAGAACTTGTCTGGGGTCTCGTTCTGCGGATCGCTGGGATTAGCGTAGTAGAAGTCCACGTGCGCCTGCAGCATGCGCTCCGGCGGCATGTATTCTTCCGTTTCCAGCCCGGGGAGATCGTGGACGTCCATCGCGTAGGTGCCGTTGCTCTGCTTGACCGGAACGGCTCCGACCGGCAGGCCGTACTGCCGATAAAGAAGGTGCGCCGCGTAGGCGCCGGTGTCGGGCCGAATAACGAAATGGGCATCGCGAGTGTAGAGGTGGCCGGTGATCGTCCAGCTTTCGTTGACGTAAAACATGGGATCGCTCTGTTCGCGATAGTGGTATTCGATGATGCTGCCCGGGTGGACATCGGGAAGGGTGAAAGTTTTCGCAAGATATTTGAAGCCGCTGGCTTTGACGATAGTTTTCTCGAACGGCTTGCCCTCGAAATTGACGATGCTGCCGTCGGGGTGGATGGTACGCCCGCGGATATCCATGATGTTTACTCGCTGCCTGTTAAAAGGTATTTCGACGTTCGCTTCGTTCGTGCCTTCCTGCGTAAAGATTTTGATGCGGATGTACTCGCGGACGGAGGATTCCTTGGAATCCATGTCGCTGGAGCGGTAGAGGATCATGGCGTGGGCGCCGGAGCTGGCGGGGTTGTCTTTCAGAGCCAGGTCGGCGGGCGGGATGGGGAGCCAATCGTCGCCGGCGGAGGAGAGGCGCGGAGTCATGGCGACGCCGCAAAAGGCAAGGAACGCAACGGTGGTGGCGCAGAAGAATCGCTGGGTTCGATTCATGGTGAAGCACGCTCCCAAGTTAAGAAGAGAACGGGTGGCCGGGCTGCGGTGGTGCGCTGAGCCGCGGGCCTGGGGACCTGGTTCTCAAGCGGTGACGTGAGCGCCACGGTACCTCTAGTTGACGGTAGTGTCAACAAACCTTCTGGTCTTATTGGGCGCGGCGATTCGCCATCGGCAACCTCGAACTGGTGGCGCGGGTTTCGCCTTCCGTTCGTCTCGTGTTTCGCGGCTAAGGCATCGGTTCGATCCAGTTGACGGCCTGCAGATTTTTAGGCTGGCCCGGCTTTTCCGATCTTGGTTGATCGCGAGACACATAAACGCACTGCCACCTTACTTTTCACTGACTTACAAAGTTACGTATTTCGAAGAATAGCGCCATAAATCCCTTTGTGTTAGCGTGAGTCGGGGCACTTTTCAAGCCTCCAAAGGACGCAACATGCTCGAGGCGGGCCAGCCTCGGAAGCCGACCCTAGCCCCACGCCTACTTCCCAATCGAAATCAATCGCTAGCGAAACAAAATCGAAAGCCATCGCAAACCAGTGAAAACAATCACCTCCGGCCCAAATCAATCGCTAGTTTTTGTCGTGTTTTCCTCGATTGCCCGGACCTCCTCGCCGCAGAATTTTTTGATCCTTGTTCCCTCGATCAAGAACCTCCCTCGCCTCCAGCCCGCGCACGAATGCGGCTTGCTTGGGTGTGCTGGTGGTGCTAACTTGCCCGGCGGCGTGGGGCCAAATTGGTCGGTCGGCGCGGACCGAAACCAGAGCAATGGCCACGGGGGTTTGATGGCGACGAAACAGTGGAGTTCGACGGCACCGCCGGGCGAATTTCGTCCTTATGTGGAAGCGGGGGAGAGCGTAGCGGAATTCAGCCTGCGCGCGGTGATATTGGGATCGCTGTTTGGCGTGCTGTTCGGTGCGGTGTCGGTTTATGTGGGATTGCGCGCGGGATTGACGGTGTCGGCCTCGATTCCGATTGCGGTGCTTTCGATCAGCATTTTGCGCGCGTTCGGGCGGTCCACGATTCTGGAAAATAATATCGTGCAGACCACGGGGTCGGCGGGCGAATCCGCGGCGGCGGGAGTGATTTTTTCCATGCCGGCGCTGATTTTTCTGGGATTTTCGCTGAACGCGGAATATTGGCGCATCTTTTTTCTGGCTCTGATGGGCGGATGGCTGGGCGTACTGTTCATGATTCCGCTGCGGCGGCAATTAATCGTGAAAGAGCACGGCAATTTGACGTTTCCCGAAGGCACGGCGTGCGCGGACGTGCTCGTAGCGGGCGAGCGCGGCGGATCGTTTGCCGGTCGCGTGTTCTGGGGACTCGGCCTCGGCGGCGTTTACACATTTGCGATGAACACGCTGCATATGTGGCCTTCGCAGCCGGACTATCAGCCGAAGTGGCTGCCGGGCTCGTCGTTTCGCGCGAACATTACGTCGGAATATTTGGGGGTGGGTTACATCATCGGGCCGCGAGTTTCCGGAACGCTGTTTGCGGGCGGCGTGATTTCCTGGCTCGTGGTGATGCCGGCGATTAAATTTTTCGGGTCGCTATCGGGGAATGTGGCGCTGTACCCCTCGACGATTCCGATCGGGCAGATGTCGCCCGATCAGCTTTATAGCAGTTACATTCGTTCGATTGGCGCGGGGGCGGTGGCTGCTTCGGGATTGATCACCTTGATCAAGACTTTGCCGACGATTTTTTCGGCGCTCTCGGCGGGGATTAAGGATATTCGCGCGAAGCAAGCAGCGGCGTCGGTCGAGGCCGTGGACCGCACGGAGCGCGATATGTCCATGCGCGTGGTGCTGATCGGGTCGGCGGTGATTGTGGCGATGATGTGGGCGCTGCTGAAATTCAAGCCGATACCGGGAGCGATGACCAGCGGGTTTTCGGACTTGCTGGCGGCGTTGTTCGTCGTGGTGTTTGGATTTTTGTTTGTCACGGTGGCATCGCGTATCAGCGGATTGATTGGAAATTCCTCGAATCCGATCAGCGGGATGACGATTGCGACTTTGATGGCGACGTGCGCGGTGTTTCTGGTGATCCACTGGACTTCCACGCCTTATCAAGTGCTCGCGCTGACGATTGGCGGCGTGGTGTGTATCGCGTCGGCGATTGCCGGCGCGACTTCGCAGGATTTGAAGACTGGGCTACCTGGTGGGCGCGACGCCCTATTGGCAGCAAGTGGCGCTGGTGATTGGCGTGATGGTTTCGTCGTTTGCGATTGGCGGCACGCTCATCCTGATGAACATCGGGCTGGCGCAATACAGACCGGTGCAGATTGCGCTCGACATTGATCATTTGCAGCCGGGCGTGGACGTGCAGGAGCGCGGCTATATGTATAACGGGAAAACGTACACGCTCGTGAATGCGCTGGGGTCGCACGAAGTGCCGGACGGAAAATATTTGTACGATCCCGGAACGCGGCAGATTGAAGTTCAGTGGGTGCAGGGAATCGGCAGCGATCAGGCGGCGGCTCCGCAGGCGCGTTTGATGGCGACGGTGATCAGCGGGATTTTGAATCAGCGGCTGCCGTGGCGGCTCGTGTTTCTGGGCGTGTTTTTGGTGATCGCGGTGGAATTGCTGGGCGTGCGTTCGCTGCCGTTTGCGGTGGGATCGTATTTATCTATTGCGACGACAATGGCGATGTTCGCCGGCGGCCTGGTGCGTTGGCTGGCGGAGCAGGGCCTGGAGAAAAAGAGCGACGCAGAGAGTGAAGTGAGTCCGGGATCGTTATACGCGAGCGGATTGATCGCCGCAGGCGGCGTGTTCGGGCTGCTGGCGATCGTACTGAATTTGTTGCAGGATCCGGAATTGAGCAAACACGTGCCGCATTGGCTGGGGATGGTTTTGCATTTGCCGTGGCCGGCGAAAATGTTTGCGCTGGGCGAAAAATTCCCGGCGATCAGCAATGCTCCGGGCGTAGGCGTGCTGCTCTTTGTGCTGCTAGCGATATCGCTGTTTGTTTCGGCGCGGAAGAAATTGGGGCAGAGTTAAAACGGCGAGCGTAGGGATGTGCCGTACGCTCGCCGCGATTCGCGTCACCTGGAAGTTACTTCTTTGGTTTTTCCTCGTGTGCAGGAGCCGATTCGTGTTGCGCCGGCGGTTTTGATTCGTGTGTAGCCGCTGGCTTCGGCGCTGATTGTGGTTTGGCTTCAGGCTTGGTTTCCGGCTTGGGTTCGCGTGTTGCCGCAGGCTTTGGTTCGTGCGTTGCCGCGGGCTTCGGTTCTGCCTTCGGCTTGGTTTCGGGCTTCGACTCATGCGTCGCCGCGGGCTTCGGCGCGTGTGTGGCCGCTGGTTTTGGTTCGGCTTTCGGCTTGGCCTCGGGCTTCGCTTCATGCGTCGTCGCCGGCTTTGGTTCTGGCTTAGCTTTGGATTCGGCCTTGGGTTCGCGTGTTGCTGCTGGCTTTGATTCTGTCTTGGGCGTGGCTTCGGTCTTCGGCTCACGCGTCACGGCCGCTTTCGATTCTGGCTTCGGTTTGGCTTCGGGTTTGGCCTCTGTCTTCGATTCACGCGTCTTCGCGGGCTTTGATTCCGTGCGCGGCGTGGCTTCCGTTTTCGGTTCGGTTCGAGATTTGGTCTCGGTGCGCGCGGAGCTTTCGCTGCGCGGCGTGGCCGCGGATCTGGTTTCCGTGCGCGACGCGCCGATGCGGTCGGAGGCAGAAGCCTTAGTCTGGACTACGCCGGCACCTCTAAATTCGCCGGGCCTGGCTGTTGCGGCTACCGACGGACGGCCGTGGTTTACCGACGCGAACTGATTGCGGTCGGAACGGGCTTCGGTGACGTGCTGCTCTTGAACGGTGGTTGCCCGAGTGTGTTCTTCGTGGGCAAACCGTTCTTGCGCGGCTGTGGGACGCGCGCTGATGCCGCCATGGCCGCCGTTGTAGCTGACGTGTGAATCGTACACGATGACCGTCTTCTGATAGACGTTGTGGACGATGTTTACGTTCACATTATTCACGCGTGAGTTGTAGAAGAAGCGGCCGCCGGTCCAATAACCCCCGGCGTAGCCGGTGCCGACGTAACCGAAGCCGTAGTTGATGCCGCCGTAAAAGCCGACCTGGGGTCCCCAGTAGCCCGCGTTCCACAGATAGGCCCCGTTGGACCAACCCCAGTAGCCGGGCGTCCAGAGCAGACCAACTGTGGGCGGTTCGACCCACGTGCCGGGAACCCAGAAATATCCGCCGTCGTCGCTATAGCTCCAGTAGCCGGGCGTCCAGATGTAGCCATCGCCGGGGCAAACGGGCTGCGTGTAAACGGGGAGTACTGGAGGCGCGACCGTTACGGAGAGAACGACCTGCGCTGAAGCGGTCGATGGTGTGGCCGGAATCACGAACAGAGCTGCTGCTAATGCGAAGCAAGTAGAAAGTCCGAGCGACTTGATCGCGCGGCGGATATTGGAAATGTGCATCGGCTTCACCTCGTAAGAGAACTTGTGACAGGTGAAATGTTACGCGGCGATATGAATTGTGGCGATACGGCGAAGGCTTTAGAGGCGTAAGGAACTTACCTGATGGGCGTAAAGGGCGTAGATGGAATATTTTGCTCGGGTAGTCGAAGAAAGTACCCGGCCGGTTCATGCCGCCTAATTGCAACGAGAAGAACTCCCAGGGTCCGAAGTGATTGACTGAATGGGAGTAATTGTTTCGCGACGCGAACGGAGAGTGAAATGCGTGACTTCGTTAGGAATTCTCTTCGGAGAGCGCGAGGAGGCGGTGATGATTTACAGATTCGACATATTCAAGAGGTTGCCGAACGGGAACACACTTTGGATCACCACGGTGGAAGGATTAGTGGAAGCGAAGAGCCGAATGGGCCGTCTGGCGGCAATCTCTGGTGGAGAATATTTCGTGAATTTGCAGGGCGAAGGAATTGTGGCGGAGCTGAATCCGAGTTACCAGCATCGGGCGGAAGTCGCCTGAACGCGTCGGATCTCGTTGATCAGGAGTCATGCCCGAGAGTGGGTACGCGCTCTTCTGCTGGCGACCTCGCCCATCCGGCGGGCGCGATTGATACTGCCGACTGGCATGCTATCGGGAGTAGAGTTTCCAGTGACATCGAAATAAGTGGCGTCGCCAGCGTTTAGTAGGAGCTGCGAATTCGCCAGCAGCGTCAACCGTGCAACAGAATGAAAGGGAGCCTCGGATTCATTCCAGTTAATGCTCGCGTTTTCGGTCCAGAAGTTCGCGTCGTAATGTTTGCCCCAATACGTCATCCTGCTGGTATCGAGGAATTGCACGCCGAAATCAAAGGCGCTCATCTTGCCATCTTCCTTGAGGTGCCGGATCAATTCATCTTGCAAGGCGTTGGGATTGCTTTTGTCCAGAGTACGTGCCGGGTTTCCCGGCAGCGGAGTTGCTGAGAATTTCACAGTATCGGCCGGTCCGTGACGGAACGGCACGTTACTTCCGTATCGCAGTTTTTGATACGGTTCGATTTTCTGGCTCGCTTGAACGGCCAGTAGCGCGAGAGTCCTGAATACGCGCAACTTGTCCTTGAACGGCAGCGACCACAGGCCGGCTGCGGGATTGGAGGCCGTGAGCATTTTCATGGCGGCCAGAAATGCGTGCGCGTCGTTGATAGGCAGCGTCGTAGTGTTTTGCATCGAAAAATCCTGCCGGGTAACGTTGTCCGGGAGCACGGCCGAGCCGTCGCGAGTAAGGTCCACGGAGAAAGACAGCGAGCGAACGTCGGCCTTGAAATCGGAATTCACTTTCGAATCTGAATTTCCAAAGCGGACGATCGCGGGATAAACGCCGGGCTTCGCGAAGATTCCTTTTGCCAGGCGCGCGGCGAGCGCCGGGTCGCGTCCAACGCTAACATCGAACACTTCGAATTGAGCGAGCGCGGACGTGCCCTTAGCATGCGTGCCGCGACGGAGCGGTACATGGTGTTCGTTCGCGGCCTTGGCCTGCATCTGCAAGACTTTTTCGGTGATCGCTTCGATGCAAGCTTTTTCCGATGCGAGATCACGCTCGGCGTCGCTGCCGGTAACGCCGAACATTCTAGTCAGAAAGAGCATGGCGACAGATCTCCTTGCAGCTATCCCAATTGCGAAATGAACTTGAGGGCGGTGACGCTCGGCAGAAAACAATAGGCCGCAGCTTTCGTCGTGACGAAGGTGGAGAACCCCGAGACCGTGATCGGTGACGCGCCGTTCGCCTGCGGAATCACGAAGATACTTTGCGCCGGGTCCTGAGTGCCGATCAGTGGATCTTTGGATTTTGGATTCAGCCTGACGGCCCCTGCGAATTCGGCTTCATTCACCCACTGCTTGAGCACGAACTCATATTGATTCTCGATACTGGAGTTGATGAATTAGCCGAGCAGCCCGCGCTCGATGCCATCGTAGGGTTGCTTCGGATCAAAGTTCGGCCCGTATGGCATGCCACGACGTATCAGCCGGTGAGTATTATTGCTGCCGCCGGGTTGGCTCTGACCGGTGACCGGCTGGCCTCGTGGATTGATGCGGCGCATGTGCGCGCCCACGGGACAACGCAGTCCCTTCGGATCACCGGAGCCATCCGCGTTCACGTATTCGTAGTTATTCAGCTGTTCCGGTGGAATTCCGCCCGGCGGGCTGTCTGCATCTGGCGACAAGGCTAGAGGAACGCCGTTGCGCCATCTGCCGCACATCTTGGCAGCAAGCAGTTCGGGGTCTATTTTGTCCTTGTTCGATTGCAGGAAATTCTCAAACCCAACGACGTCGATCATGATCATCTTGAAAACAGCAAAGCTGCCGTTCAGACCCAGGTCTTTAGGCTCAGGCACGAAGTAGTTCTCGGCTTCATCTTGCAAAACAAAGAGCCATGGTTCGCATGGTTGCTGGTGATCCGGCGGATAGTTTTCGGGACCGCCGTGAATGGTGGTCATGCTTATGCCGTCGGTATAACCGAAGGGAACTTTCGCGCAGGGAGTGGGCTTTCCATCCTTCATTTCAATCCACGCCATGCCGTCCATTCGCCAAAGCTCGCGGAACGCATTTCCCTCTGCGAATAGAGCCGAAAGCCGATCGCTATAACTTTTCATCGCATCGGGACTAAGGGCGTGCAAAGTCATCAGAACGTGATCGCGTCCCTTACCGAAGCCACCTGCCCAGTTCTCGGGCCCGCTCGGCCCGGTATCGCCAACCAATTTCGCTCGTTCAGCGGCACCGCCGATGAACGCGCCGAAAGACTTGAATGAAACGGCCGGAACGCGATCTTTAATTTCAAGCGCGACCATTCCAGGCCAGGTAATCCCGACGTTCAGGCAATAATCGGGTTTGCGGCGTGGCGCTGCGGCGGGATTGTCTTTTGGGCCCGGCGCGAAACCCACGTGCCAATCTTCGGCTGTGGTAATCTGCGGCGCGTCAGACTCGTCGCCGGATACCAGACGTCCCAGAAGCTTGCGCGCGGCTGCGGGAACGTCCACTGCGAGTAAGAAATGGCGCACCATCGGCATCCTGTATCCGCGGAGAATGAATCCCTGAATATCGGCAAGATCGAGCGTGGATTTCGACCCCGTAGCTTGGTCCTGGCCTCGATGGAACAAGTGCCCCAACAGTCCGCCGCTGCCTTTTGCCGGTGGCTCCAATGTTTTGTTGTCTTGCCTCACTGTACCTGGGCCACCTGAACCCCGATTGCGAACCCGTAGCCGTTACTCTGCATCACCGGGCTCTGCGCATGGCATGCTAGGAAGCCGCAGCTGCCTGTGACTTGCTATCAGCGATCAGCGCATGGATGTCCTGAACTGTGAGGCCCGGATATGCCTCGTAAAATCCGATCGGCACACGGTTCGCTCCCGCCGCAAAGTCAACGAACTCCTGAACGTGTTTTCTGCATGGGGAAGGTGGCGGATCGGTGACGAATCTGAATACAAGGTCGAAGACCGGTCCTATATATTTCGTGAAATCGGCGATGTACTGATCGAATGAGCCGTCGTAGACTGTAAAGAAACCAACCCGGTTTTTTCCCAGCGGGATGAACTGTGCGAAGTGCGGTGTGCCGACTGTGGCCAAATCTTTCTGGGTTTTGTGTGACCTCGCGCGCAGCAGAAGCCCTACCTCAGCGTAAGCAATGCGTGATTTGATTGGCAGGATCACCAGGAATGGGAGTTCTTTGCCAGCGCCCGTAACGCCTGCTGCAGTCGCTAGCGCTTTGATATCCTTGACCGTCACATCCGGGTAGGCGCTGAAGAGAGTGGCGGCCGAAAGAAGATGCACTGCAGTCCATTCGACGAAGGCATCAACGTTTGCTGCGACCGGAGCGGGTGGCGGGTTCTCCACGTGCTGGAGGATGGCATCGAACACCGGCCCGGCGGCCTTGGCCAACGCAGTCATAAGCTGACCAAACTCACCGTCGAAGTCACCGAGAAACAACAGAGTGGTCTCGTCCAATATGGTGAAGCGCGACGAGTGAATCGTGCCGATAGCGTCCTCCGCTTGAAACAGGCCCGGCATCAACGGCGGTAACTGCTCGGCCAGTGCCTTTGAGTCCGCGGGGGTCCTCAAAGTAAAAGCGATGGTAAAGTGATTTTGGCTCATGAGATGAACTCCTTTGTGGGCATTCTTTGCCTTGCACCCAGCCCGGGCGCTTGCTTTTATTCACTCAACTAAGTTCAGCTTCCGCTCCCGCAGCCTCAGGGAATCAGGCCGCAGTCGAACATTTTATTGGCGATAGGAGCCGCGACCTTGTTGATAAATACAGTCTTCATCTGCGGATCGCTGTGAAGAAATTGCACGACCTTTACTTCCTCGGGGCTCGGTTGAGCTTTTTGGCTTTTCTGCTGATACAGTTGCTCGCAGCTTGAATTTTGGTATTTCGCTATGACCTTGGCGGCGACCTTATCCAGGATCGGATATTGCTGCGCCGGCTGGGCGTTAGCGCGGTTGGGGTGAAGCGGCACGAGCGCCACAAGCAACGCGACAGACAGCACGGGCACGAAAAGCAAACGATACGAACGCTTACTCATCATTTCCTCCTAGATTCATGTTTCCATTCATCGAACAGTTGCTCTGATTGCATTCCAAAATCCGCGACTGCGTCGAATTTCCATCACAGATGTATCCCTTAACCACCTAGTCGTGGGCCCGGGCGAGCATTTCCGCTGCGGTTTTCTTGTCTTCTGCCGACATCTGCTCCGGACCGAGTTTGTATGTCAGGTTGTTGATTGTTCCGGTAAAGCGGAATGGAAGTCGGTACTCAAGGTCGTCCACTCCGGTTCGAGTATCGTCCCCAACGTCGAACGTTTCGTCGATGGCCATCAGCAAAGGGATCGTGTGCTCGATTTTCTTGCGGTCCACTTCCTTACCATCCACCGAGAGCACACCGGTGCCACCTTTACCGGGACCGGGTCCGTCATACTTGAAATCGAACACGATCGTGTGTTTGCCTGCGCTGAGCGAGCTGCCCTCCCACTTGAAACGCTCCAAGTCCAGCATGTTGTAAAGGAAGATCGGCTTGCCCCTTCCGATTCCAATCAAGCCGACGCAAAACACCACCACCACCCAGAGCACACCGAGTATCAACATCGTTTGGCCCAGCCGGTAGAGCCTGCTGCTTTTAGTAAGCCACGCAAGTAGCAGACCCAGGAACACCAACCCAATACCCAATCTTCTAAAAAATCTTTCGTGGTACCACCAATTGAAGCTGCGGCTGAGGTAGAGGCCGTAGCCGCCGAAGCGGCCGCCCAGAGTTGCGATCATTCCTTCCGCCCCGCCGTCGGGAATCGTCACATCGGCGGTGATCGTGTAGTCCTTGTCTAAAATGCTAGGAGCATTGCCGACCGGAATGCCGACATTCTCACCCGTGTAGGTGAAAACAGTTTTACCCGCGACCGCACTCGGTCGCGCCGTGAGCAAGCGCACGAACCCTGAGTTATCCAAGGGAAGCACTTGGTATTTTGCCGCCTCCGTCAGGAACAGCGCCTGCATTTGCTTCAGCTTGTCCGGCATTTTTGTTGCGAGGTCGTTGTACTCCGAATAGTCCTGGGCAATGTTGTAAAGCTCCCAGTGGTAGCTATCGATGGCCGGCATCGTGCCCGTTCCCAGTTCCCACGACGGAGAGGGCGGCGTGGTGGCCGCGACCCAACCGTCGTGGTAGATCGCGCGGTTGCCGACCATCTCGAAGTACTGCGTGTCGCGCTTGGACGGCGCGCTCGCGTTGGCCGAATTGAATGTGTAAAGCATGCTCAGGCCTTCGATTGGCTTCTGCTTGATTCCGTTGACCGTGTCGGGTGCCGGGATACCAGCGGCTTCCAGGATCGTTGGCACGATATCAATCACGTGGTGGAACTGCGCGCGGATGGTGCCGACATCCTTTATGTGCCCGGGCCAAGAAATGGCCAGTGCTTGCCGAGTACCGCCGAAATGCGACGCGACCTGTTTGGTCCACTTAAAGGGGGTGTCAAACGCCCAAGACCATGCCACCGACATGTGCGGGTAGGTCTTGTCTGAACCCCAATCGTCATAGTGCAGTAAATCCATCGCCCTGACAGCATTGACGGCCGGCGGATTGAGGATGCCATTGTAAGCAGTCATCTGATTAAACGTGCCGTACACGCTGCCTTCTGCGCTGGTGCCGTTGTCCCCATCAATGTAGATAATCAGGGTGTTGTCGAGTTTGCCCATATCCTGCACTTGCTGGATGACCCTGCCAATCTCGTGATCGGTGTACGCTGTGTAGGCGGCAAATACCTCGGCTTCGCGGGCGTACATCTTCTTTTCCACGGCGTTGAGCGAATCCCACCTCGGAAGCTTCGCACCCCCATAGTCCGCCTGCCCGTCCGGCCACGGCGTCAGTGTCGTGTCGGGTGGAATTACGCCAAGGCGCTTCTGATTCGCGAAGATCTCGTCGCGCATCTTTTCGTAACCCATATCGAACTTGCCTTTGAATTTATCGATCCACTCCTGGGTCGGTTGGTGCGGCGAATGGCTTCCTCCGGGAACGTAGTAAAGGAAGAACGGCTTGTCGGGCGCTGCCGCGTTCAGATCTCGCAAATACGTGATCGCGTCGTCCGCCAGATCCGTCGTGAGGTTGTAACCGGGCTTGCCGACCCACGGGTAGACCTGTGTGTGATCGCGAAACAGATACGGTTGCTACTGGTCGGTCTCGCCGCCCATGAATCCGTAGAAGTATTGGAAGCCCATACCTGACGGCCATTGCTCGAAAGGTCCGGCCGTGCTGCTGTATTGAAATCCTGGCGTGTTATGGTTTTTGCCGAACCAGGAAGTAGCGTAGCCGTTTTCCTTGAGGATCTCGCCGATGGTGGCGCTCTCGGGGCCGATCACGGAGTCATAACCTGGGTAGCCGGTGGAGAGTTCGCCGATTACGCCAAACCCTACTGAGTGGTGATTACGGCCGGTGATCAGCGCGGCCCGCGTAGGCGAGCAGAGGGCCGTGGAGTGGAATTGTGTGTAGCGCAACCCGGCCGCAGCGATGCGATCCAATGTCGGCGTCGGTATTACGCCTCCGAATGTGCCCGGCACCCCATAGCCCTGATCGTCGGTCATGATGAGGAGCACGTTCGGCGCGCCCTTGGGCGGCACGATGCGCGGCGGCCACCAGGGCGTCGAGTCCTTGGCGCTTTCCTTGATCACGCCGCCGAATTTCGGGGGCGGTGGCGGGATTTGCTTCCCGTCAATAGTCGTTGGCGCGTCGGCGGAGCCTAAATTACCCGTCACCTGCTGTCCGTATCCGCTCGACGCGAGCGCGAGAAACAGCACCGCAAACAACTGAAGCGCACTAGGGTCGCGTTTGAATCTAGCTGGGTTCAGCATACTTTGTTGGCTCCCGTTAGGTCTCATCGCGAACTTCGATCGATAGGCGGGCGCGGCCCTAAGCCCGAGGCCTAAATCTAGCGCGGCGAGAATAGTTCCCAGAGGGTTTGCCAAACATTGTCAGAAGTAACAGGTGGGTTGCGGCGACGGTTGGGAGGAAGCGACATTAAATCTGGCAGCTCTCGCCGTCCTTGCCGCTGAAATGGGTGAAGACGGTGAAAATTGGAAACGCCGTTTTATCGAACACTGTCGAAGTTTCGTGGGCAACTCCGAGCGGGCTACCAGAAGGGCAGTTTCCCTCTAGCCTATCCCCTATCCCCTATCCCGGCGCGGCTTTGACGGGATAGGAGATAGGAGGGGGCGAAACTGCCCTTTTTTGCACGCCCGGTGCGGTTGTTTGCCGATTGGGACGAACTTCAAGGCGATGAAAATTTCAATTTTGTTTGCTGCATTCAATTTTACTGACGACGGCGGGCAATTGCGGCGAATTGAATCTTCAACACAGCTATTTCACATTGAGCGGCAATATTTCACCGAATTTAATGCGAAATCTCGTCTATCATTCTAGATATGGTTTCTGTGGACGATACGACTTTCTATCCTTCTTGTTTATAGCAACTTGCAACGATTTGGCAACCTGTCAAATTTCGCATCTGCTTACCGCACCCTATTTCGGAGCATTTTCCGGTAGCCTTCGAGTATTCCGAATCGGGATTCTAGCTGCAAAGCCGCTCCGACCCTACCCACAGTTGAGCCAGATCTCTGAGGCTGTGTTTGTATTTACGTGTTACCAAGTATTCCTTCCCACCTTTTACACGCAACCTGTACTCCCCCGTCGGTAAAGGTTGGATCTCCTCCACAGCCGAAATATTCACGACGACCGAACGGTGGATGCGAATGAAACCGTAGGGTTTCAGCTTCTCCACCATGGACGAGAGGGACTCGCGCACCAAATAGGGGTTGGGTCGGTGTTGCAACGAAACGTAATTACCTTCGGCTTGCACTGCCGAGATGTCGGCTAAATCCAAGAGTAGGATGCTACCGTTTGCCTTGAATGCGATTCGTGGCGCCTGTGGTGCAATGGCCTTCTGATCCTGAATTTCGCGGGCACTCATGATGGAATCCCTTGCTCTCTCGTTTCGACTTCCTGCTACCGGAAACGAGAATGACGAATGCACTGCTTCTAAATGAAATGGTCCTACATAACCGGAGCAGCGGATCCGTCTGACCACCTGCCCACGGGAACGATAAACACGTCGATCGGTTGAACGCCGTTGAATTGTGGATTCAGCATCACCGGTGAATTTGTGAGATCGGCACCCCAAGTCTTGCCGTCCAGCGGAGGCGCATAAATCATCAAGTGGGCGAGGTTGTGATCACCTCTATCGGTGAGATAAGCTTCCTTCGACATCATGTAACTCATCGAGCCGGGTTCGAGCGGTGGCAGTTCACCTTTTTCGAACGCTGCCTTGTTGCCCTCGATGATCTCAGCCTTCGTTTTCCCTGCTAATGCCAGCTCTGTTCTCTTGTAAGTAGCCGGCAAAACGGATCGCGCGGCTGGCGGATTGAAACAGACTGGGCCTCGAAGCTTGGGGTTCCAAAACTCCGGAGCATTGGAAGGGGACATCCACCCCCGCTCCACAACACACACAAAGCCGTTCTTCCCCTCGACGGCAGTTTCGTAGCCATGGCGCCCGAGGACCAGAATATTTGCATCGGCCGATATGGCATCCGGGGCCGCGCTCCGCGCCAGGACTATTTCGGCATTTCGGTCTGCCATGAGGTACTGATCGAGTGGCGCCATGCTCGAATACGGTGTCTTAGCGTCCTGTGCCTGCCCTTGCTTCATTGCAATGAGCCCCAGGATTAGAGCGAAACTTAGCGAAGCTACCTTTGCCAATGTTCTTCGGTTCATCGTTTTGCCCCCGGTGAATCGCTGTTTTGCTCCTAGTCAGAATCCCTGTTTTGCCCCGAGTCAGAATCCCTGCCGTTGCCTGAGAACATGCTTCTTTAACATCCGCGTCCGCCTCTCCGAGATTGACGTGGCGCCCGGAGAGACTTCAACCACCCCACTATGTTTCTGGTTCCGACTTCCCAAACCTTGGCATTTTGAGCATTCTTTGCTAACGAGGCGTGGCCCTCGACCATCGCGACAAGAAAGCTGGCAGTCTCGTCTGGATTCAGGTCGCGGCGAACTGTTCCCTGGGACTGCCCTTTCCGCAAAAGCGTAGCAATTCCTTCCTGCCAGGCAAGAAATAGCCTCTCCAGCCGCTTGCGGAATTGTTCGTTCAGCGGAGACATCTCCTGTGCCAAATTGAGCAGCGGACAACTTTCTCGAACGTCTGCGGGTCGAGTTGGTAACCGCCGGACAATGCCGATCAAAATGTCGATGGGTTGCCCGTCGTTAAGCAGAGGGAGCAACCACCTGTCGCGGACAAGTTTGGCGATGACCTCGTCGACGATGGCGTATCCCAAAGCTTCCTTGCTGTCGAAGTGGTGATAGAGGGCTCCCTTGGTGACGTTGGTGGCGGCGAGAATTGTATTGATGCCGGCACTCTGGAAGCCTGATCGGCGGACCTCCCGGAAAGCCGCTTGCAGCAAGCGTTCCCGTGTACCGTCCGGATCACGGAGTCTTCGCTTCCTCACTTTCGCTTCCTCTCGCGCCCATCTAATATACCGACAAGTATGTATGTTGAACCACTGGAAAGTCAATCGAACCGATCTACCTGACTCCTGGCTGTCGGTGCTATCGAATTCCGTAACCTCTAACCAAGTGTGTGTGAAAAGTTGGAGAAACAATCGCTCCAGCCGTTTTGGCATCGTCCCAGAATTTTGTTAGTTCGCCACTCGTTTTCGAACTCTGAGGTGTTGGGCCCGTTGTCTCACGGAATCGTTGTGAACGTGGAACACGAGATGCTCCCTCAGTTCTCACTCAGCAGAAGTTTGTGAAGTTGTGAGCCAATTCTGCTCTCAATTACACACTAACTGTCAGAGCGCCGAGTGGTACCTGACGTAGATCGCCACTCATCTCGGCACAGCGACTTTCCTCGGACGAAAAGGAGAAGACATGAGCGCACTAAGACGGTTGCGGAATTTCTGGATACCGGGAGTTGCGACGCTTGTTCTGGGTAGCTTCAGCAATGCGTTCGCTCAACAGAGCTACAAAATTACCGATTTGGGCATTAACAACAGCAAAGACAACTTCAGTATGGCCATGGGCCTGAATAATCAGGGCTGGGCGGAGAACATGGATGGGACCGTGAACCCTCCCGAGAATAGTTTGTTTACGTCAGTTGCAAGGGGCCGCGCGGTGATAAGCATTTACGGATTCAATATCGACCTGGGCACGCTTGGAAAACCCGACGGCAACAGTTGGATTAACTGGGGCGGGATCAACGACCGCGGGGAAGCCGTTGGTATGTCCGAAACAGCTGATGCAGATCCGAACGGCGAAGACATTTGCGGCTTCGGCACACACCTTACGTGCGTTCCGTTTCTTTGGCGAGACGGCCACATGAGCGCACTTCCGACGCTCGGCGGAAATAATGGGCAGGCCAGCGCCATCAATAACCGCGGAGAAGGCGTCGGATTTGCCGAAGACGGTGCCGTGGACTCCACATGCCCAGCCGGCACAACCAACAATCGGATTGCGTTGCCGGCGTTGTGGGAAAGAGGCAGCGCCGAAGCTCTTCCTCTGGTGGGTAACGATCCAGACGGTTTCGCATTCGGGATTAACGATCGAGGCCAAGCCGTAGGCTACTCGGGAAACTGCACCACAGCGACGCACGCCGTAATGTGGAAAGACAGCACCGCCTTCGTGCTTCAGGATCTCGGAGGTACAGGTTCCAATTTCGCCTACGCCATTAGCAACCGCGGCCAAATCGCCGGGCAAATCGGCAGTGCTGACGGCACAACCTTCTATGCCGCGGTTTGGCAGAACGGCGCGGACGGCGCAGTCACAAACCTCGGCGCTCTGCCGGGAGAATTCGCCGCCTTTGCCACCGGCATCAACAACCGGGGCCAAGTGGTGGGAAACAACTTTGACTCCAATTTCAACTGGTCTCGCGGCTTCATCTGGCAGGATGGTGTGATGACCGACCTTAACACGCTAATTGCCGCGGATTCCAACCTCTTCATAATCTCGGCTAGCAATATCAATGAGCGCGGACAAATCTCGGGAATGGCAACGGTGCAAACCGGGCCCCATGCGGGCGACATTCACGCCTATCTTTTGACCCCCATAGACGGACGCATCGGCGCCTCGATGGCAGATTTCGCACGTACACACCCGCATTCCCTTTTGCCCGCGAATTCTTGCAACCACTCTTTGCAGAGACTCGGACCCAGCCGATTCCAGCGTTAACGGGCATTTTCGGAGCTTCCGCGCCGTGTATTCCAGGCATACGCTGCGCGAAGGCGCAAGGCCGGATGAGGTACGGGACATGCTGGGTCACGCAAATATCGACGTGACCCAGAATGTTTACAGCAAAAACTGCTGGGAAGAGCGAGAGGATGCGGTCACCCAAACTGTCGAAGCAATGACCAATGCCGCTCAAGATGCCGAGAAAGAAGAGAATCAGCCTGAATCAGCCCCAGCAGGCGGGGGCCAGATTTACAAGTTGATTCCACTTGCCCCGCGGGTCGCTTTATCGTCCATTTGAAGTGGAGCTTCACTTCTCCGGTTAGTGCGTTGATCAGAAGTCTTGCGATTAGACTTGACAACACACTGTTGTCGCAGTTTATAAGTGAGCCGCGTCGGCCAAAACGATTCGCACGGTTGAGGGAGACGACCCGATGCTGCGTCTGCTTATGTTTGCTTTTGTCTTTGCGTATGTGATTTTGCCGGCGGCCTCCGCTCAAGCCATGGACGCTGGCTATCCCGATGAGTTGTCGCCCTGGCTGGCGGGCGGTGCCAAGGCGATGCATGCGGCGATTCGCCGAAATCTAGCGGAGGCGGCAAAGAACATGCCTGCGGATGCCACTCGCTCTTTCAGCCGCACTCATTAATCCCAATAGAGGACTTTTATTATCAGTATTGAAAAGATCGAAGACTTTACCCAGCAAGTGTTCGACGTCGCTCTCATACTCTGCCAACTTCTTGATGTCGAGGAGCAGCTCATTTGGTACTGGTCGTTGTTTAGTGTTGATGTCAATGAACAATCGCGATTCGTCTTTCCTATTCATCTGGTTGTAAACCACAACGGGTACACGCAGACCCGTCTTCGCCAACGCGAAGCCGTAAACGCGATGTTGGCCATCCAAAATCAGAAATGCCTTTGGTGTGTCTTTGAACTCGATCGTCTTGCCTTTGCCGATAACCCGCAGCTCGGCTTCCGGCTGCGCGGAAAGTACGATGGAACTCGGAATGGAACCGAATCCCTTGTCGATGTAATCCGCAATTTGCTGGGCTCGATTCCTATCTAAGAGACGCTGAAAGCCATCCTTAGGGTCTTCGTCCCGGGTACTCACGAAACATGTTTTGGCCAGAATATCGCTCGGCATCGTCAGGGTGTAGAACCGGTGCTTTCCCTGCGTAACTAGGCTTACGGAGTACCGGAGAACTTCTTTCTCAGTACGGGCAGAATTCATCGAACCTTCTCCGCTAATGCGGCATTAATTTTGCGGCAAATAATATCAGACCTCGCAACTAAGATCACGTAAGTGGTCAAGGTAGTCGTGATTGTCTGCGGCCGACCCGACTCGCGATATCAATATTACACACGCAGTTAAGTGATGCAAAGAGGCTGGGCAATACAGGGCAGTTTTGCCCTAGCCTATCCCCTATCCCGGCGCGGCTTTGACTCCGACGGTATGAGCATTTAGACTTGTGAGCTGTGAGATCTATTTCGCGCGGCGGCGGCGGGTACATGTTCGACATCGGGAGTTATTTCCCGCCGGCGATTAAGACGATTTGCATTGCGTGCGTCGGCGTATTTTTGGCGCAGGAGCTTTCGCAGTTGCTGTTTGGAATGGCCGGATGGAATTTCTGGCTGGCTTGGTTCGGTCTGGTCCCGCAAGCGGTAACCCACGGTTTTGTCTGGCAACTCTTCACTTATATTTTCTTGCATGGCGGCATCTGGCACATTCTGTTCAATCTGCTGTACCTGTGCATGTTTGGTGCAGATTTGGAGCGGGCGTGGGGTAGCCGCAAATTTTACACGTACTTTTTTATTTGCGGCATCGGCGCGGGAGTGATCAACGTAATCGTGAAAGTGATATTGGACCCGCACGAGTTAGGCAGCGCGCGGATCCCCACGATTGGGGCATCGGGCGCGATTTACGGCGTGCTGCTGGCGGTGGCGGTGATCATGCCGCACCGGCAGGTTTGGGTTTTTCCGCTGCCGGTGACGGTCTCGATGCGCGTGTTTGTGATCGTGATGGGCGCGATTGAATTTTTCGGGACGCTTGGGGCTGGCGGCGACAACGTTAGCCATGTGTGCCACCTGGGCGGAATGCTGGTGGGATACATTTATTTGCGGCGCGGATCTTATGGGTACAGCGTGCGGAATTATTTTTCGGATTGGAAGCGGAGAAGGCTGAAGAGGAAGTTTGAGGTTTATGTGCGGGATCATCAGGATAAGCCGCCCTCTAATCCGGATAATTGGGTGAATTAGGATTTTCGCTGGGGCCGCGTCCGTCCGAGTGCGGGAAATTCATCGAGGCGATTGGTGTCGGGGTCGTGGTGTGTTTGCGGAGTTCAAAAGATTTTATACAGAGCGCACGGAGGAAAGACGGAGAACACAGAGAAGGCAAGAGAGATCCCTGCCTGCGGCAGGCAGGCTTCACCCGCAGTCGCCGGTTCAGGATGGCGACGCGACGGGCCCTGATAACAAAACCGCGGGACGAAGGCGGGAGCGGCGTTGAGTTGAAAACTCCGGTGCGCCAATCAGGAGATTGGCGTTCCCAGGAGTGCGGATTTAGCCGCCGATGCGGAGTAAACGCATTAGATTGGTGGAGCCCGTGGTGCCAATTGGGGTGCCGGCTACTACGCCGATGATGTCGCCGCGCTTTACCAATCTTTCTTCGAGGAGGCGTTTTTCGGCGGTGGCTGCTAGTTTGTCGATGTCGTGGACGGCGCCCATGCTGCGGGGCAGCACGCCCCAGAAGAGGGCGAGGCGGCGGCGTGTTTCTTGGACTGGGGAAAAGGCGACGATTGGAGCGCGCGGGCGATACTTCGAGACGAGGCCCGCGGACGAACCCTTCTCGGTAAATACGGCGACCACCCGCAGGTGCAATTCTTCGGCGGCGTGGCAGATGGCTTCGGCGATGACTTCATTGATTTGCAGATTGCCCGAGCGCGCGGGGCGGGGCAATTGCGTGACGCTGGCTTCGGCTTCGCGGATGATGCGGTCCATCATCATGACGGATTCCAGGGGATAGAGGCCGGCAGCGGTTTCGCCGGAAAGCATGAGGGCGTCGCTGCCGTCGAAAATGGCGTTGGCGACGTCTGAGGCTTCGGCGCGCGTGGGGCGCGGATTTTTCTGCATGGAATCGAGCATCTGCGTGGCGGTGATCACTGGGATCAGCGCGTTGCGGGCTTTCAGGATGATCTGTTTCTGCACCACGGGAACTTTTTCCGGGCTCATTTCGACGCCCAGATCGCCGCGCGCGACCATCACGCCATCGGCGATCGCCAGAATTTCATCGAGATTGTCTATGGCTTCCGGTTTTTCGAGCTTGGCGATCACCGGAGTATCTTTTCCGGCGCGCGCGATGGCGTGCTGGGCGGCGCGCACGTCCGCGGCGGTGCGCACGAAGCTGAGCGCAAGATAATCGGCGCCGATGGTGAGGGCCGACCGCAAGTCCTTGCGGTCTTTGGCGGTCATCGAAGGAATGTTGAGCTTGATGCCGGGGAGATTGATGCCTTTGTGCTCGCCGAGATCTCCAGGGTTTTCGACTTGAGTGATCACGTCCTGGCCGTGTGTGGAAATCACGCGCAGCGCGATGTCTCCATCGCTGAGCAGAATGCGGTCGCCTTTGTGTACGGATTCGGGCAGCGCGCGGAAGGTGGTGCTGACGCCTTCCTCCGTGCCGGGAATGTTCCGCGTGGTGATGGTGAAGCGCTGGCCGAAGCGCAAGCGTATGGCTTTTCCGGCGACGAGTTTGCCGGTGCGGATTTTTGGTCCCTGCAAATCGGCAAGCACGCCAATAGGTTTTTCATATTTGGCGGAAGCGCGACGCAGGGCAGCGACCATGCGCACGCGGTCTTCATGCGAGCCGTGGGAAAAATTCAAGCGGGCGACGTCCATCCCGGCGTGCACCAGCTTCTCGATCATGTTGTACGAAGAGGTGACGGGGCCGAGGGTACAGACTATTTTTGCTCTACGTGGATTGATCACGATTATTTGCTCACCGAGAAATCATTTACGATTGCGAAGAGAAATTCAACACCCTTGTGAAAAGTATCGAGAGAGATGCGTTCGTTATCGCCGTGAAAGCGGGAAAAATCATCCTCGCTGAGCGCGAAGGGAAGCAGGCCGTAAGCTTGCACGTTGCGCAAGCGCAGCGAGGTAGAGTCCGTGTAGCCCGGAGACATGAATGGAATGACCGGGATGCCCGGATAGCTCTTGGCTGTAACGCTAGAAATCGTGTTGTAGAAATCGGAAGTGAGCGAGGAAGAAGGAGCCGTTTCGGACAAGGGCAGCTCCGGATCGAATCGTATGGCCGGATCGTTTACGAGTTGCTGGAACTTGGCAAGCAGCGGAGCAAGCTGGTTGCCCGGGAGCAGCCGGATGTTGATTATGCCGCGCGCTTCAGAGGGAATCACATTCGCGCGAACTCCAGCTTGCAATACGGTGGGCGAAACCGTATCGCGGAGCATGGCGTTCCACAGCGGACTACCGTTCGAGATCACCCTGGCGGCGTGTTCGCCGCGATCTGAGGTGTCGAGCGAGCGCACCCATTTGCCGGTTTCTTCGTCCTGCAGCGGAGCGATGGCCTGAAAATAAGCGCGCGTTACGGAATTAAATTGTACGGGGGCTTCGTAGTTGCCGATTTTATCGATGGCGGCGGCGAGATGGGTGACGGGATTGTCCTTGCGCGGCATCGAGGCATGGCCGGACGTGCCCCTGGCGATGACGTCCACGTTCGCGGGAACTTTTTGACTGACTTCCACGGCGGCATACTGCGGCTTGCCGTCCTTGGTGAAAATGTGGCCGCCTTCGTTGATGGCGAAGCCGGCTGCGATTTTGTCCCAATGTTTGTCAACGGCGAATATCACGCCGTTCGTGCCGTACGATTCTTCATCGCCTTCGGCGAGGAAGATGACGTCGCGATTGAGGCGCGCGCCGGAGCGTTTTAGTTCGATGAAGACGGCGAGATTGGCGGCGAGCATGCCTTTGTCGTCGATGGCGCCGCGGCCGTAGAGGTAGCCATCTTTTATAGTTGCGGCGAAGGGATCTTCGGTCCATTTGGATTTGTCCACACCGACTACGTCGAGATGAGCCATCAAGAGCAGGGCGCGCGACGGATCGGGCACGGCGCTGGAGGACAGGCGTGCGACGATGAATCCGCGGCCGGGCGTGCTTTCGAAAACTTCAGAGGGGATGCCTTCTTTGGTGAGAATGGCGGCGATATATTTCGCGGCTACGAGTTCGTTGCCTGGGGGATTGGTGGTGTTTACGCGCAGCAGGCCTTGCAGCCAGCCGAGCGCGTCCGTTTGAATTTGCGTGAGCGACGGGATCGCGACGGGCGCAGATTGCGGCGACGTGGGAGCGGACTGTGCTTGACAAGTTGTGACAGTAAACAGGAATGCTATTAGGACAAGAATCGGTGACAGAATGCGCGCGCGCGCCATCCTAGATTTCCCCCAGAAAGTGGAATTCAATCGCGGAGCAGAAGACCAATTCATACTATCATGCTGGCGGATGCCGCCTTGGGAGCGAGACACGGGGCGTTTTCTGAACAGCAATCTTAGCTGAACAGGCGGAGACAGCGGACCATCCCGAGAGGCGGGTGGGAGCATCCTAGTGTCCGAACAACAGTAAAGGGCGGGCGCGACGGGTCGCAAATGGGGCGCGTTGCAAAAAAGAGGGGAGCACAAAATTGAAGACATGGATCCGAGCGGTGCTGCTGGCGATTCTGATTGTGGCGCTGGGGGTGCCGCCGGGCACGTTGACGTCTTACGCGCGCGCGCGGCAACAGGAAGGGCCGGTGACGCCCGCGCCTGGGCAACAGCCGGGCGCGGCGCCGAAGCAGCCGACCGGACAGCAGCAGCCTTCGCAAGCGGGAAAACCGCAGGCGCAAGCGCCTCAGGTGGCCATCGCGGTGCAATCGAACGTGGTGAATATTGATGCGGTGGTGACCGATTTCGAAGGGAACATCATCACCGGCTTGCAGAAACAGAATTTTCGCGTGTTGGATGATGGGCAGCCGCAGCAGATCAGCAACTTTGGAGCGAGTGAGGCGCCGATCACGATTGTGGTGCTGATGGAATTCAGCAGACGGATGGGAAGTTACTTCGGATATCGCGGGAAGATGTGGGCCTATAACTTTCTGGATCATTTGAACGCGAAGGATTGGGTGGCGTTCAAGACTTTTGATTTGAAGACGACCATGGTGTCGGACTTCACGCAGGATAAGAGAGCGGTGGCGCAGGACGTGGCGCAACTTTATTTCCCGGATTTCAGCGAGGCGAATTTATTTGACGCGACGCTGGAAACTTTGGACCAACTGCGGGATGTGAAGGGGAAGAGGTCGATTCTGATTATCGCTTCCGGTTACGACACTTTCAGCAAACACACTTTGGACCAGACTTTTAAGCCGCTGAAAGAAACGGACGTGACGATTTTCTGCGTGGGGATGGGCGGGGCTTTGGATGCGATGGGCATTCACGAAAAAAGCATGACCGGGCCGGAATTCGCGAGCGTGAATTATTTGCAGGCGGAAAATCAGTTGAAGACTTTTGCGGAGATGACTGGCGGCTGGGCTTGGTTTCCGCGGTTCGAAGGGGAGATGAACGATATCTTCAATTCTGTGGCGGTTTTTTTGCGGAATCAGTACACGATTGGATTTACGCCTTCGACTCAGCCGGATGGGAAAGTGCACAAGCTGAAGGTGGAGATATTGGATAACGAGGGCAATCCGCTGATGACGGCGGATAAGAAAGGGCACAAGAAGAAGATTGTCGTGAATGCGCGGGAGTGGTACACGTCGCCGAAGCCGACGACGGGGAATTAGGTTGGCGTGATGCGCAGGTTACATTTGCGGGCGGAGCAGGTCGCGGAGATTCGACGCGGAATCGCCGATTTGTGCGCTGGCTGCGCTCCTGGGGCACGACGCGAAAGGTTTCGCCGCCGTCATCTGCAGCACGAGATTCTCGCTAGCGATGCTTCCACCAAAGGACCAGCCCGATGACGGTGCCGAGGCCAAGCGAGCCTAAAAGAAATAATCGAGTTTCGGGTAGCGATTCATAGCCCATTACGCCGAGCCCCAAAGCCAACACCGCGCCGATCCAACTTGCGGTAATCCAGAGAGTTCCCATCGGAACTTCCGGGCGGTCGCGATGTCCGTCACTCATTTTCTTGCTCAATCAACTGCAGTGTAACGGTGCATTCAAGCGCTTGCGCAAATCATTTTTGGGGAAGGCGGAGGTCGCTGCCGGACATTTCTGGCGGCTCTGGGACTTCCAGGACGCCGAGCAGGGTGGGGGCGATGTCGCGGAGCGAGCCGCCGGGAGTTAGTTGGGTGCGGCCGTTTTCTGTGAGCAGGATGAAGGGGACGGGATTGGTGGTGTGATAGGTGTGGGCGCTACCGGTGACGGGGTCAATCATGGTTTCGGCGTTGCCGTGGTCGGCGGTGATGATCCAGGCGCCTCCGCGCGGCTTGAGGGATTGAAAAATTCTGCCTAGGCATTCGTCCACGGTTTCCACGGCTTTGATTGTCGCCTCGAGTTTGCCGGAGTGGCCGACCATGTCCGCATTCGCGAAATTCATGATGATGGCGTCGAAATTTCCTTTTTCGATCGCATGAATTACAGTGTCGGCGACGCCGGCGGCGGACATTTCGGGTTTTAGATCGTAGGTGGGCACTTTCTGCGACGGGACTACTACGCGTTCTTCCCCTGGGAATGGTTTTTCCACTCCGCCATTGAAGAAATAAGTGACGTGCGCGTATTTTTCGGTTTCGGCTACGCGTAGATTTTTGTAGTCCTGCTCGGCAAAAACGTTGGCGAGGATTTGTTCCAGCTTTTCGGGCGCGATCAGGTAGCGCAGCCAGGGCCAGGTCTTTTCATATTGCGTGGTAGCGACGAAGAAAAGGTTTTTAGGGCGCGCTGGATCGGTAAATTCTTTGAACCCGGGTTCGACTAAGGCGCGAGTGGTTTCGCGGGCACGGTCGGCGCGGAAGTTGAAGAAAATCACGGCGTCGTCGTCGCGGATCACGCCGCGCGGGACCGCAGGCTTTCCGGCTGCGGGTTCGGTGGTGACGACTGTGGGGACGACGAACTCGTCGGTGACGCCTTTTTCGTAGCTGGCGCGGATGGCAGCGATGGGGTCGGCGAATTTTGGATCGGATTCGCCGTGGGTCATGGCGCGATAGGACTTTTCGATGCGGTCCCAGCGATTGTCGCGGTCCATGGCGTAGTAGCGGCCGATGACGGTGGCGACTTGGCCGACGCCGTACTCGCGCATTTTCTGTTCTAGGGCTTGGAGATATTCGATGCCACGGTTGGGCGGAGTGTCACGGCCGTCCATGAAGCAGTGGACGAAGATGCGCGTAACTTTATCTTCGCGGGCCATGCGGAGTAAGGCGTAGAGATGTTCGAGGTGGGAGTGCACGCCGCCGTCGCTGAGCAGGCCGATCAGATGGAGCTGGCGGGTGCGGCCGCGTTGCATGGCTTCGCGCAGCAGCGGCTGGCGGGTAAATTCGCCGCGGGCGATGAGTTGGTCTATGCGCGAGATGTCCATGTGCACGATGCGGCCGGCGCCGATATTCAAGTGGCCGACTTCACTATTGCCCATCTGTCCTTCGGGCAGGCCGACGGCGGGGCCGGAGGTGTGGATGAGCGTGTTGGGAAAATCCTTCAGCAGGCGATCGTAATTTGGTTTGCGCGCCAGGGCGATGGCGTTGCCTTTGGTTTCGGCGCGGTAGCCCCAGCCGTCGAGGACGGTGAGGACGATGGGTTTTGGGCGTTTATTTTGTTGGATCATGTCGCGGGCCAGAATACCTTATCGCGGGCCGGTGTTCCATTTCACTGGCCCGGGCATTGCAAATTCGAATTCAAAAACGCGTTCAGTTGCAGCTATGGACGCAACGCCTGGCGGCCGGGGAAGCGGGCTTTGGCGCCGAGGGCTTCCTCGATGCGCAGGAGCTGATTGTATTTAGCAATGCGGTCGGTGCGGGACGCCGAGCCGGTTTTGATTTGGCCGGTGCCCATGGCGACGACGAAGTCGGCGAGGAAGGTGTCTTCGGTTTCGCCGCTGCGATGGGAGACGATTGCGGCGTAGTTTGCTTTGCGCGCCATTTCGACGGCTTCGATGGTTTCACTCACCGTGCCGATCTGATTGAGCTTGATCAGGATCGCGTTGCCGATGCCTTCGGAGATGCCGCGCGCGAAGATTTTCGGGTTGGTGACGAAAGCATCGTCGCCTACCAGCTGGATTTTTTTGCCGAGGTCGCGCGTGATGATTTTCCAGCCGTCCCAATCGTCTTCGGAGAGGCCGTCTTCGATGGAAACGATGGGATATTTGGCCGCCCAGGCTTCCCAGAATTTCACCATCTCTGCTGAGGTGCGGGCGGATTTGTCGGATTTTTTGAAGACGTACTTTTTTGTGTCGCGGTCGTAGAATTCGCTGGAGGCAGGATCGAGCGCGATGGCGATCTGTTCACCGGGTTTGTAACCCGCGGCGGTGATGGCTTCGAGCACGCGTTCGAGAGCTTCTTCATTGGATTTCAGGTTAGGCGCGAAGCCGCCTTCATCGCCGACGGCGGTCGAGTAGCCGTTCTTCTTCAAGACGGATTTCAGATGATGGAAAACCTCGACGCCCCAGCGCAGCGCTTCACGAAAATTGGTCGCGCCGACGGGCATGACCATGAACTCCTGCACGTCCACGGAATTATCGGCGTGGGCGCCGCCATTGACGATGTTCATCATGGGGACGGGGAGTATGTTGGCTGATTTGTCGCTGGAATAGCGCGCGAGGTATTGATCGAGCGGCAGGGCGAGCTGCGCGGCAGCGGCGCGGGCGGCAGCCATGGAGACGGCGAGGATGGCGTTGGCTCCAAAATTGGATTTATTGGCTGTGCCGTCAGCGTCAATCATTTTGCGATCGAGCGTGTGCTGTTCGGCGGCATCGAGTCCGATGACGGCTTTGGCGATTTCGGTGTTCACGTGGCCGACGGCTTTCAGGACGCCTTTGCCGAGGTAACGCGATTTATCGCCGTCGCGAAGTTCGTTGGCTTCGTGTTCACCGGTGGATGCGCCGGAAGGGACGGCTGCGCGGCCGACGGCGCCGCCTTCGACGTGGACGTCGGCTTCGACGGTGGGATTGCCGCGGGAATCGATGATTTCGCGGCCGTGGATTCTGGTGATTTTCGTGGACATGTCGCTCCTGTAGATTGAGTCGTTATTTGTGCGACGAACATCGTAAACGGTTTGGGGTGGGTGGTACAAGGCGGGGTGGTACAAGGCGGGGGTGGAGAGGGAATTCCGCGGTTCGCGGCAGCGCGATGAAAAGCAGGGCGGCAAATCAGCCGGCGCTACTAAAACCGGAGACCACAGCCTGAAGGCTGTGCCACGAAAACCGTTGCGCGATTCGAGGCTACTCGGGTTCTTCGATCATGGATTCGGGGCGGACTACTACTACTACGCCGTGTTCTGTGACGGAGTAACGCGCGCGGTCAGCTTCGGCATCGTAGCCGATAACTGTGCCTTCGGGCAGGCTTACGTGGCGGTCAATGATGGCACGGCGGATGCGGCAGCTGCGGCCGACGATCACGTGGTTGAAGATAATGCACTGATCCACTTCGCTGTAGCTATTGACGCGCACGTCGAGGCCCAGAACGGATTTGGTGATGCGTCCGCCGGAAACGATGGAGCCCGCGCCGACAATGGAGTCCAGAGCGACGCCCATGCGCGAGGGATCGGCGAAAACAAATTTCGCGGGTGGATATTGTTGCTGCCAGGTGTGCAGCGGCCAGCTTTTGTCGTAGAGGTTGAAGACGGGCGAAACGGAAACCAGGTCCATGTTGGCTTCGTGGTAGGCCTCGACGGTGCCGACATCGCGCCAGTAGGATTCTTCCTTTTTATTTTCGTCGCGGAAGTTGTAGGCGAAGACGCGATGCTTTTCAATGATGCGCGGAATGATGTCTTTGCCGAAATCGTGTTTGGAAGTGGGATCTTCGGCGTCGGCGATCAGTATCGGCACGAGGAGCTGCGTATTGAAAAGGTAGACGCCCATGGAGGCGTTCACTTTGTCCGGATGGATGCGCGAGCGCTTGGGGTCGGCGGGTTTTTCCTCGAAGCCAACGATGCGCCAGTCTTTGTCGGTTTCGAGCACACCGAAGCTGCCGGCGGCTTCCTCGGGCGAGACCTCGAAGGTGGCGACGGTGACGTCTGCGCCGGCTTCGACGTGCTGCTCGAGCATCTTCTGATAATTCATTTTGTAGATGTGGTCGCCGGAAAGAATGAAGACGAAATTGGATTGCTCCGAGCCGATGGAATAGATGTTTTGATAGACGGCGTCGGCGGTGCCTTGATACCAGTGCTGCGAGACCCGCATTTGCGGAGTGAGAACTTCGATGAAATCGCCGTGGCCCATGAGGAGAGACCAGCCGCGACGCACGTGGCGATTGAGGCTGAGAGCTTTGTACTGGGTGAGAACAAAGACGCGGCGCAGATCGCTATTGAGGCAATTCGAAAGCGTGACATCAATGATGCGGTAGATTCCGCCGAAAGGGACGGCGGGCTTGGCACGATCGCGGGTGAGAGGCCAAAGGCGTTCGCCTTGGCCACCGGCCAGCAGGACCGCAAGTGCATTGCGCATCAGAGGCATGGAAACCTTCCTCCCGAATTTCCTGGGCTGGCGAAAACATTCTAACAGTAAGTGCGAGAGGGCTGGAAGAGTGTGCGGAAAACCGGCGCGTTGGCAATCGCCGGGTGAAAAACGGTTGAGCAGGCGCAGCGCGCTCCGAAAGCTATAGCCGACGCTGATGATAACTAGGTAGTTACAGCGGCCGGTTTTTGGGGCTTTGCCAATTTACCCCTTGACTTACGAGTGGGCGGGCGATAGAAGAACTTGGCAATTGCCGGTTCGGGTGTGAACCGGCTACACTGGTGGTAACCCACACAGTGCAATCTAACATTCAACGGGGAACGGGGGTGAATACGCGTGGCAGAAGTTGTCATTCAAGAGGGAGAATCTCTGGAGAATGCACTCCGACGCTTCAAGAGAAAGGTGCAGTCGGAAGACATTATCAAAGAGATTAAAAAGCACAGCTACTACATGAAACCAGGTGAAAGGCGCCGTGCCAAAGAGGCCCTCTCGCGTAAGCGTCTCCGAAAAAAGCAACGGCGTGAGCAAGACTAGGCGACCATATAACCGGGGTCCATTCAAATGGTTCGGCCGGTGGGGGTGAGGGAAGCGTGAATTTTCCGGGCACGCTCCCGCATTCTTCCGGCAAGAACCGTTCCGCTGCTACTCCTGTTCCAGCAAGGCCTTGGAGCAGCGTATGGAATACCATGACAGAGTTTTGAAGTGTGCTGAATGTTCGGCTGAGTTCGTTTTCACCGCCGGCGAGCAGATGTTTTTCGCCGACAAGGGCTTCAAGAACGAGCCCAAGCGGTGCAAGGCGTGCAAAGCTAATCGCTCGGCGGGTACCACGGCTGGTTCCGGCAGCGTGCAACGTGTCGAAACCAAGACGGTGTGCTCGCAATGCGCAAAAGAAACAACCGTTCCTTTCAAGCCAACACAAGGACGCCCGGTATATTGCCGCGAATGTTTCCAGCAGCGGCGATCGGCCGGGCCACAAAGTATCGCGGCGCCTTAAGAAGCGCGTCCTTTTAGTGATGACTTGAAATAGGCCGAGCAAAGTTCCCGGCAGTTCGAGTTCCGCTGCTTGTGCGGGATCGGAGGGTGGGGAACGAGTCCGGAAAACCGGGGAAAAGCTTATTCAAAATTCAAAGGCTCTTCCCGGCGTGCAAGCGCCGGGAAGAGCCTTTTGATTTTGTAGTGGTTGTAATGTCGCTGTTACGCGCGATTTGGTGTTCGTTATGCGGCTGCGCGCGCAGGGTTGGCGGGCGAAATCTCGCGTAGCGCGGCGAGGAACGCTTCGGTTTCGGCTTGCGTGCCAATGGTGACGCGCAGGAAATTGGGCATGGCGGCGAAGCGACGTCCGACGATGATGTTGCGCGCGCGGAATTCTTCAATGATTGGTTTCACGTCGGTGCCGAGGTCGAGCATGATGAAATTGGCTTGCGAGGGAATGAACGGGCGGGAGTCCTTGGTTAGTTGGACGCAGAGCCAATCGCGCGTGCCGTTGAGTTGCGCGCGGCAGGAGCCAATGTGATCGTTGTCCGCGAAGCTGGCGAGCGCGGCTTGCAGTACGGCGGCGTTGCTATTGTCCTGGAGAAGCTGCTGGGCGAGGCGGGAGATGGGTTCGCGGGCGCCGATCGCGTAGCCCAGACGCATTCCGGCCATGCCGTAAATTTTTGAAAATGTGCGCGCGACGATTACGTTGGGATGCTCGGGGATGAATTCGATGGCGCTGGCGTAGCGCGGGTCGTCGGCGAAATCGTAGTAGGCTTCGTCCACCAGGATGAGCGTGGTGGGCGGCATGGCTTGCACGAAGGCGGCGAGCTCATCGCGGGTGACGATGGTGCCGGTGGGATTGTTGGGATTGCAGACGTAGGCGACGCCCGTTTTTGACGTGCAGGCAGCGGCCATTTTTGGCAGGTCGTGGCGATGCTCGGCGGTGAGCGGGACCAGCACGGAATTGGTGTGCAGAACGCGAGCATAGTCGAGCACGGCTTCGAAAGTGGGCGCGGCGGCGACGACGTTCTGTGTGGGATCGAGGAAGGCGTCGTCTGCGGCGCGGAGAATTTCGGTAGAGCCGCAGCCGAGGATAATGTTTTCGGATTTTAGATTATATTTTTGGGCAAGAGTGTTCGTCATTTTGCGATAGGCTTCGTCGGGGTAACGATTCGAGATGGCTCCGCAATCGGCGAGTGCTGTACGGGCTTTGGGCGAAGGGCCGTAGGGGTTTTCGTTGAAGCTCAGGCGGATGGCGCCTGGGGGCATCGGTTTGCGCTCGGTAGCATCCAACAGGTTTAGGTTCGGCAGGGCGGGCGCGGCTAGTGCGGCAGCTACGGATTGCGCGAAAATGCGTGAGAAGTCGCGGCGGGAATGGATTGCAGATGTCATCGAATGCTCCTGTATTGAAAAATTCTGCAGGATGATACTCCCTGGTAGCCCGGCGGACAATGAATGAGCACGGTGGACTGATCTGGAGGCGGGGATGGCGACGACGAAACGAAAAAAGAAGCAGCAGATGAAACGCGCGTCGGCGAAAAAGGCAGGCCGCGCGAAGGTGGCTGTGAAAGCCGGGCGCGACGTAAACGATACGTTGTTGCGCGAACCATTGCGAAACGTGCTTAGTTGGCGCGAGGCGCATGCGGATTGGACGCAGGCGCTGGCAGGGCTGGATCCCGCGCATCGCGGAGTGCGGCCGGCTGGATCGCCGCATTCGGTGTGGGATTTGCTGGAGCACGTGCGTCTGGCGCAGCGGGATATTTTGGATTTCACTTTGAATCCGAAACATGTGTCTCCGGATTGGCCGGCGGGATATTGGCCGAAGAGCTTAGCGCCGGCGAATGATGCGGTGTGGGAGAAAAGCATGCGGGAATTCTTGCTTGATCTGCAGGAGATGGAGAAACTGGTGAGCAATCCGCGCACGGATCTTTTCGCGCGGATTCCGCACGGTACGGGGCAGACGTTTCTGCGCCAGGTTTTGTTGTTGATTGACCACAATTCATATCACTTGGGGCAGTTGGTGCTCGTGCGGCGGTTGCTGAGCGCGTGGTAGGAAGAGCGGCGGGGCTTCTCTCGCGCCGTAGCAGGTCCTTGTTATAATAGGATCGATCGAATCGAGAGAGCGAAATCGTTTCAAATATCTTGGAGAGATTCATGAGCCGTCAGCAAACCATTGTGGACTCCGCGGCGACACAGGACGCGCAGGAGCGCGTCTGGGACGCGTTCCGCCGCTGGGGATATCTTCAGGCGAATCTGGATCCGTTGGGCGACATGGCGCCGGTGGCAATGCCGGAGCTGGAATTGAGTGACGCGGAGGCGGAAGCCGCGCGGCGCGTCTATTGCGGCACGATCGGCGTAGAGTTCATGCACATTCCGGAGCGTAAAAAGCGGGAATGGATTCAAGCGCGCATGGAAGCGGAAGCGTCGGAAGCAGATCGCGCGCGAATTCTGGAATGGCTGGTGCGCGCGGAAATTTTCGAGCAGGTGCTGCAGACGCGTTACCTGGGAACGAAGCGCTATTCGCTGGAGGGTGAAGCGGCGCTGCTGCCGTTGCTGGACGCGATTCTGGAAGCGTCGTCCGAGCAGGGAGCGGTGCAAGCGGTACTCTCGATGAGCCATCGCGGGCGCTTGAACGTGATGGTGCAAATAGTGGGGCGTGACGCGGCGGAAGTGTTCGCGCGATTTGAGGATGTGGACCCGCGCAGTGTGCTGGGCGGCGGCGATGTGAAGTATCACATGGGCGCGACCGGCGAATTTGCGACAGCGGGCGGAAAAAAAATAGGCATGCACCTGGTATCGAATCCGAGCCATCTGGAAGCGGTGGACCCGGTGGCGATCGGACGCACGCGTGCGAAGCAGACGCGGCGCGGCGACGCGGGATTGCGTCACGTGGTGCCGGTGCTGATGCACGGAGACGCGGCGTTTGCGGGGCAGGGAGTGTGCGCGGAGACGCTGAACATGGCGGGCGTGGAGGGGTTCACGGTGGGCGGGTCGGTGCACATCATCGTGAATAACTTGATCGGGTTCACGACGATTCCGCGGGATTCACAATCGTCGCGATTTTCTTCCGATCTGGCCAGGCGGTTGCCGATTCCGATTTTTCACGTGAACGCGGAAGATCCGGAGGCGGTGGCGCGCGTCGGTCGGATGGCGGCGGAGTATCGCTACGCGTTTGGCACGCCGGTGGTGGTGGATTTGATCGGTTATCGCAGGCACGGGCACAGCGAAGTGGATGATCCGACAATCACGCAGCCGCTGCGTTATCGGAAGATTGATGCGCACCCCCCTCTGTGGGAAATTTATTCCGCAAAAATCGGTGTGGATGCGGCGCCGATCGTGCGGCGTGTGCGCGGGGAATTGGATGCGGCACAGAAGAAGGCGCTGGAACTGGAAAAAAATCCGCCGCTGCGGAAGCTGCCGCCTTACTGGGATGCTTATCGCGGCGGGCGCTATAACGCGGCGATGGAAGTTGATACCGGCGTCGCGCGCGAGGAGCTGGCGGCGATTGGCGAAGCGTTGACGCGCTATCCCGAGGGATTTCACATTCATCCGAAAGTGAAAAAACTTTTGGAGCAGCGGCTGGAAATGGCGCAGGGCAAGCGGCCACTGGACTACGGAATGGCGGAGGCGCTGGCGTTTGGTTCGCTGCTGAAACAGCGCGTGCCGGTGCGGCTGAGCGGGCAGGACAGCCGCCGCGGCACATTCAATCAACGGCATGCGGCGCTGATTGATATCGAGACAGAAGAAGAGTACGTGCCGCTGCACAATTTGGGGCATGGCGAGGCGTGGTTCGAGGCGATCAATTCAACTTTGTCGGAAGCAGGGGTGCTGGGCTTCGAATACGGGTTCAGCCGCGATTTTCCGGAGGCGCTGGTTCTGTGGGAAGCGCAGTTCGGGGATTTCGCGAACGGCGCGCAGATTATTATTGACCAATTTATTTCGGCCGGCGAGGACAAGTGGAATTTGCTGTCGGGCGTGGTGCTATTGCTGCCGCACGGTTATGAGGGGCAGGGGCCGGAGCATTCCAGCGCGCGCATCGAGCGATTTTTGCAATTGGCGGCGCGGGACAACATGCAGATTTGCCAGCCGACGACGGCGGCGCAGTATTTTCATTTGCTGCGGCGGCAGGCGTTGCGCGCGTGGCGCAAGCCGCTGGTTGTTTTTACGCCGAAGAGCATGCTGCGGAATCCGGCAGCGTCATCCAGTTTGGCGGATTTGGGAACGGCGCGATTTCAGACCGTGATTCCGGATCGCGGGGATGGATCGGCGGAGCGCGTGCTGCTCTGCACCGGGAAAATCGGGCACGAATTGATCGCGGAGCGGAAGCGGCGCAAGGATAGTTCGACGGCGATTATTTTTCTGGAGCAGCTATATCCATTTCCGGAAGCAGAGTTGGCGGCGGAGATGGATCGGCACACGAAGGCGCGCGAGTTTGTGTGGGTGCAGGAAGAGCCGGCGAATATGGGCGCGCTGGCGTTCTTGTTGCCCCGATTGGAACGTCTGGCGCGCGGACGCGGAGTGCTTTCGATCAAGCGTTCGGCTAGCGCGAGTCCGGCGACGGGTTCGCATAAGGCGCATGAGATGGAGCAGCACACGTTGTTGACACTGGCGTTCGGCGGCGCGGAAAAAAGCTGAAGTCGCGCGCGATTATTTTTTTGAAATGATGAAGCTTTGCGGGCCTGGGCCGCGGCGCAATTCGTTCAAAGTGAATCCTGCCTTGCGAAACATTTTGTCATATTCGGAATAGGGATAAGCGTCGCCGGCGCGTGTGGTGCCCAGCATGATCATGCTGAAGGCGGCTGGGGCGGGTGGCGAGACGTGATCTTCGTTGGGCACGAATTCCACAGTGACTACGCGGCCGTTCCGTTTTAGCGCGGCGTGAGCTTTGCGCAAAATTTTGTCAATTGTCTCCGGATCGAAGTGATGCAAGAAGCCGGTTAGCAGCACGATGTCGTAATCCTTCCCCCAATCCACTTCGAATGCGCTGCCGGGCAGGTGGTGATGACGCGCGGCAACGCCCGCGCCCTTGGCGTTCTCATGTGCCACTTTCAAAACTTCCGGCCAATCCAAAGCGAAAATTTCCGCGTTGGGATTTTGTTTGGCGATGGTGACGCCATACATGCCGTGGCCTGCCGCTACGTCCAGCACTTTCCATTTTTCAGCGGCGCTGGAGTCGAGCGCTTCAGCAACGGCTCCGGCGTTGATGCCTTGCAGGCCGCTCATGGAGCGCGCAAATTCCACCCACTTGGAACTGTCCGGTTCGGCGGTGGCCGCTTCGCCTTTTAGAGAAGTGCCGGCGCGCACGATGGCGGTGAGATCCTGATAGAGGTTGATCATTTCGGGCAGAGCGAGGAAGTTGGCGGCCGCGCCTATATAAGCCGGCGAACGGCGATTTAGAAATACGGCGGCATCGTCGGCCAGTCCGTATTCCTGGCCGTTCTTGAGCAGAAATCCGTTAATGACCAGGTAGTCCGAGAGAATGCGGATGCCGCGCTCGCTGGCTTCGCAGCGCTTGGCGATGGAGGCTTGCGTGGTGGCGCCGGCGGCGATGGCTGAAAATACGTCCAGCTCGATTGCGGTTTTCAGCGCGGCGGTCTTCTGATAAGCGTTCAGAGTTTCGAAGATGCGTTCGGGAGTTACGTTGGCGGGTTCGGGTGCGGTGGTCATGGGAGTGGCTCCTGACATTTGAGATGCGCTGATGAGCAACGGAGTTTTCGGCGAAGCGCCAGGCGGCGTCGGGCGCGACGGATTGCCTCCATGCGACGGTGCCAAGCGATTGTAGTTTTTCGACGCGGCGATGGCAACCGCGGTGGTGTGGAATTCGCTTGGGTAATGCGCATGACTTCGCTACATTTCTGGCGCGCGTTGCGACGCGATTTCGCGGCCGGATCGAGGTGAATGAAATGCAGATTGAGCCGTTTGAACTGGAACGTTGGCAATCGGTGTGGGAGAACAAAGTCGAGCTGAACATTTCGGAGAGCGGAGTGCATCCGCTGACGACGGCGGAGCTGGTGCCGGACCCCGAGCAACTCCGGAAAATATTGGACGTGCAGCTACTTTACCCGCAGACGAACGGCAGCGAGGAATTGCGATCGCGGATCGCGGAGCTGTATCCCGGCGCGCGCGCGGAAAATGTGCTGGTCACTTGCGGCGGGTCGGAGGCGAATTACGTTTCCACGTGGTCGCTAATTGAGCCGGGCGACGAAGTCGTGTTCATGATGCCGAATTACATGCAGATCGCGGGAGTGGCGCGGGCGATGGGCGCGACGGTGAAGCCGCTGTGGCTGCGCGAGGCGCTGGAGTGGGGAATCAATGTGGACGATTTGCCGCGAGTGGTGACGTCGAAAACGAAATTGATCGCGATCTGCAATCCGAGCAATCCCACGGGAGCGGTGCTGCGCGAGGATATGCGCGCTGCGGTGGTGGTGGCCGCGGCGAAAGTGGGCGCGTGGATTATTTCGGACGAGGTGTATCGCGGCGCGGAGTTCGATGGGGAATTGACGGAGACGATGTGGGGCGGGTACGAGCGCATGTTGTGCACGGCAGGGCTTTCGAAAGCTTTCAGTTTGCCGGGACTGCGCACGGGATGGGTGATCGGCGCGCCGAAGATGATCGAGAAGCTATGGGGCTATCACGACTACACCAGCATCGGGCCTTCGATGCTGACGGACCGGCTGGCTTCGGTGGCGCTCGAACCGACGCGGCGTGCTTGGATTTTGAATCGCACGCGCGAATTCGTGCGGAGCAATTATCCGCCGCTGCGTGCTTGGCTGGACGCTCACGCGGATACGTTTTCGCACGTGGCGCCGAAGGCTGGGGCGATCGCGTGGGCAGGATTGCGCGGCGGCAGAGATTCGGCGCATATGGCGGAGCAACTGCGCGTGCAGAAGAGCGTGCTGCTGGTGGCGGGCGAGCAGGTGGGGATGGAGGGGTTTGTGCGGTTTGGCTTTGGCGGAGATCCGGCGCATCTGCAGAGGGCGCTGGGGCGGATTGATGAGTGGCTCGCGGAGACGCGGGCGGCTAGCGCAAGGTGATTTTTAGCGGGTGGAACAAATGCGAACCGGCGGCAATGGCTGCCCGGTTCGATGAAGCTGAACCAGCCGCTACCCTTCGATCCCGCGCCGCGGGATCGAAGGATGAATCGCCTTGTAGGGCGATTCACAAATTCAAAAAAAGGCGCCCATCCCGCAACCCGGGATGGGCGCTAAAATGTCAACACCCTCGGTTCCGTGCATTTTAGCGCAGAGCGTTCGGACACGCGGCGCGCTACGAGACGGTTACTTTTGTTGGCGGGCGGACTGTTCCTGGTCAACTTCGGATTTGTGCCAGCTGGAATCGGGATCGAATTTCTTCATGGCTTTGACGATCGATTCGGTGTTCTTGCCGAGGTCTTTTTCGTAAACCACTCCGTTGCTGCCGACGATGAAGGTCACCACACCGGACGATCTGTATTCCGCTGGATACGCAACGAAGGCGAAGCCGCCGGTCATTTTGCCGCGCACGATGTAGTTTTTCGAACCACCGGGGGCATGGTGTCCTTGGGCCGTCAGGATGTGGAAGTAATAGCCGTGGAAGGGAGTGGCGCCGCCTTCGGGAATGTTTTCGTAACCTTCCTTGACCGCGGCTGCGATCAGCGGACCGATCGGGCTTTCTGGCGCGCCGTCAGCGGCTTTCCAATAGAGGCCATTGTGCTGGCCTGCGTCGCTAAAGAAGCGCATCGAGTATTCGTTGTGATTTTGGGAAGCGTAATCCTTCTGGGCGGCTACCAGTTCCTGGCAGACGCGGATGGTGGTGATTTCGTTGCGGCCGACGCGGCGGTAGAGAATTTCCTTGGTTCCGGCTTCTGTGTCGAAATACCAGACATTCCCCTTGTGCACCAGCGGGATGGGCGTGGGCCAATTTTCCGCGCCGATGACCAGCGAGGTGGTGCCGTCGGGTTCGTTCACCAGGCGATGCATGTCCAGATATTTTTTCACAAAGTTTGCGCGCATGTCCCGGTCCTCGACGGCGTCGCCGGAGGAAACGATCTGTTTGCCGTTGGGACCGAAGATCGCGAGCATGGCTGTCTCGTCGTTCGCCTCGGTCGCGGCGACCAAGGCGCCGCTGGCTTCTTCGGCGGAAGCGAAAGTTTTCTGGCCCTGCTGCTGGGCCTGCGAAATGGCGGGCCAGCAGCCCAACAAGAAGATGCCTGCTACTGCGAATTTCGGAAGATTGCCCCACTGCCGGGCTGCAAAATTCAGCTTCGTGTGTCGCATAGGTCTTCTCTCCGTTTCTATAATTCGTATTTGGGCTTCGGTTCTGTAAATCGCTAGCCGTTAGGAACGTCTTAGGAATAGGAGCATTTCAAGATTTCGATTAGTGATGACCGCCACCGCCGCCGTGAGCTCCACCGCCACCACCACCACCGTGGAATCCGCCGCCACCGCCGCCGAAGCTGGAACTTCCGCGCGAGGAATAACTGCGGGCCTCACCGCCATGGTCATAGCCGCTGAAGCCGCTGGAGCGGGTGCCGGTCTGGCCGTGGGCCGCTGGCTCGCCCCGCGCGGCCTGAGTATTTCCATGGGTTGCTGGTTCGTATCCTCTCGCGGCCTGAGTATTTCCGTGGAAAGGCGTGTCTCTGCCGCCAGGATTGTTGTAAACATTCGCGGGTCCGCGATTCACGTTGTTAGCGACACCGCGTTCACCACCCGCACGATAGTAATTGTTGCGGTTATAAAATGTATTGCTGCGGGAGTAGTAGCGATTATTGTTATAAATCACGGTTCGACCGCCCCAACCCACGCCCCAGTGGCCCCAGCCCCAGCCGTAGCCGCCGTAAAAGCCGATGCCGAAGCCCACGCCCCAATATAGAGACGGGCCGCCCCACCAGATTCCGGGATAGGGATACCAACCGGGCCACGCCACCACGGGATATCCGTAAACCAGCCAAGGATCATACGCAGGGACGTACACAACGTCGGGTGTAGCAGGTTGAATTACGATATCAGGGCCTTGCGTCTGGACGGTTTGCTGCGGCGTGTCCTTCAGATTGCCGGCTTGCTGGGCTTTCTGGCGCATCACCTGAATCGCGTCCATTACACCTTGTTCCTGGTTGTAATAGGCGTCACCGAGAGAAGACGTCCAGGAAATATTCTTGTCCATATTGCCGAGCACGGTGGCAAACGCCGTGAGCGCTTTCACGCTGGGATCCCAGGATTGCTGGTCCACGGCCTGCGCGAGGGCGTCGCCCTTCAGATCGGGATTGGCTTGCACCCAGCGGTCGGCTTCGACGATCTCCGCTGGAAAGGTGGAAGCAGCGAGGACCTGCGCCACCAGGGAGTCCGGATAGAGCGCGATGGGCGCTACGAGCTGCTGCAACTGTTCAGGCGTTTGCTGTGTGTAGGGGGGCGCCTGAGGGGGTGGCGCGGAAGATTGCGCATCCTGCTCCTGAGCGGCGGAGACTGATTGCGGCAACACTGGCAACAACAAAGCGAACGCCAGCACACAAGCGAGAATTTGCCTGGCTGAAAGCGAAACAATATTAGAACTAGCCGCTAAACGCTTAAAAATGTGCATGTTCGTGAGGCTCGGGATCAGCTTCATGAGGTGAGCCCTCCTATCAACTTAGATGCGCAACAAAGAATTTGGGTTTCTGCTTTTGCTATTGAACGGCCGCCACTTACGGCCGACATAATCCTCTGGATTTGGCAGCGATGTCAACGGTGAGGAAAATTCTGTCGCCGCAAAATGAGAATGTCCGGTTTGTGCAAAGTAGAAATGTCCGCTTTCATGGATGGCCGAGGGCCCCATGGAAACGGAGCGAATCACTTTGAGCCAACGAGAACGGGACCGATTGAAAGTGTTGCACGAGGTACAGCAGAAACAGCTGACGCAGGTAGCAGCCGCCGAGCGACTGAAAATAAGCGACCGCCACGTGCGGCGGATGCTGCTGCGCCTGCGCGAGCGCGGAGATCGCTCCCTGGTTCACGGACTGCGCGGTCGAGCATCGAACCGCAAGCTGGCGGCTCGCTTGGAGCAGAAGATTCTGGCACGCCTGCGCCAGCGTTATGCGGATTTCGGACCCACACTGGCTGCTGAACACCTTTCCCAGGAAGGTTTTTCGGTGAGCCGGGAGACGCTACGGAAGTGGATGACCCAGGCAGCCTTGTGGCGGCCGCGTTCCCAGCGCGTGAAAACGATCCACGTATGGCGGGAGCGCCGAGCCTGTTTCGGTGAGTTGGTGATGCAGGACAGCTCGCCGTTCCGCTGGCTGGAGGAGCGCGGTCCGCTCTGCCACCTCATCGCCCTGATCGATGATGCCAGCAGTCGCATCTGGGGACGGTGCAGCGCGCACGACACCACAGAAGAGAACCTACGAACCTTGGGCGGATGGCTACGGCGCTAGGGACGTCCTTTGGCCCATTACACCGATAAGAACAGCATCTTTGGCACGGCCGGCCCGCAGCCGCTTCCCGAACAACTCCGGGGAGATCCGTTGCGCACGCAGTTCGGGCGAGCGTTGCAGGAACGGGGGATGGAATGGATTGCGGCCCACAGTCCGCAAGCGAAAGGGCGCATCGAGAGACTGTTTGAAACTCTTCAGGATCGTCTGGTGAAGGAGATGCGGTTGGCGGGAATCGACAGCATCGAGGCAGCGAATCACTTTTTGGAAACGCGCTTTCTCCCCCAGTGGGAGCAGCGTTTTACCGTAACACCCCGGAATGCACGCAATGCCCATCGACGCCTGGGGCCAGAACAGCACCTGGAAGAAATTCTGAGCGTGCGTGTGGCTCGCCAAGTCGCTCAGGACCACACGGTCAGCTGGGACGGAAATCGCTGGGGGGTAGTGCGGGAGGAAGTTTGCGCAGGGCTTCGTGGAGCTGCGGTAGAAATCGAACGGCGGTTGGATGGAAGCCACTGGTTGCGCTACCGCGGGCGCTATCTGCACCTGCGCCACTGCCCAGAACCCGCGCGAACGACCGCAAGTCCTTCCGGCCTACGGCCTCCAGGACTTGCGGAACAACCACCA
The DNA here is from genome assembly GCA_963747605.1 of uncultured Acidobacteriota bacterium. Lineage (GTDB taxonomy): Bacteria > Acidobacteriota > Terriglobia > Acidiferrales > UBA7541 > Palsa-295. Next base: position 109,734 of record CAVVGA010000025.1, read on the forward strand.
AGACCCAAAAACAAAATCACACCCAAATACCATGCGCCTGCAAATCACCCTTGGAGAAAACCATGGAAGCGGACATTTCTATCTGGCAAAAACCCGGACATTTCTACTTTGCGTTGACACGGTGAGGAAAATTCTGTGCGAGGAAATTTCTGGAGCGTCTGCAGTGGCGCACAAGGCGGTGGGGCGGCGGTTTCAGCGATGCTGCTCTGGCGGACTATTCGAGCGGATGAAGAAATGGGGTTTGTCCAGATCGGCGCGCACGGCTACGTCGAAGAAGCCGACCATCATTTCATCGTAGGTTTGATCGCCCCAGCGGACGGCGGCGTCTGGATCGGGATTGTGCGGATTATTTTTGGAGTTGTCGTACCAGGCGACGGCTTGCAGCACGATGCCGGCGGGCAGCGACCGCGGTTCGGCGAGGCGATAGCTTAGCTGCCAGTAGAAATTGTAATTCACGCGCAGGAGCGGCTCGGCGGATTTGTCGGGGCGCAGAATATTGTATTCGAAGCGTTTTCCGCGCAGGTGCATGTGGGGGAAAAAACTGAGCAGGACCGCGTCGTTCGGAAGCGAGCCGTGGACTTCGACGCGATAATCGTCCACGCCTGGCGGAACAACGAAGCGATCGTTGGTCAGTTGCAGCGTGAGCACGCGCTGTTTCGGAGGTTGGCTCGCGAAAATGATGCCGATGCTGGATTGATCGGTGGTAGCGTGGCCATGCGCCATGTAATGCATTTGAAATATGAGATCGGAGCCGGCCGGGACGAATTTCGCCATGCCTTCTGGCCAATTGTCGGGCGAACTTCCCGGCGCGTAAACCAGCAGGATGTCGGCTTGGGTGAAGCGCGTGTCATCGCGGTCTTGTTCGTCGGTCATGTCCGCGCCGGTGAAGGGAACGCCGACGGGCGCGTGGCGCAGCCAATTGGAATTTGGTGGGCGGACGTATACGACGGCGTGGTGCACATTCGCGCGGCTGGATGGCTGAATTTCGGACATCTGGATCCATCTGTCTTCCGTGAAGTGGCTGGGGACGATTTCGTAGGTGTAATCAATATCGCCGTGCGCGGGAAGCGCGACGGGTTTCGGCATGCGAATGATCGCGTCGGGCTGCGGAATCATCCAGCCTTCCGGCCACTGGCGCGGCCGCGGCGCTGCGTGCGAATCGCCCGCGGGCGCTTGCGCGTTGGCCCAGGAGACGAGCGTGTCTATTTCCTGCTGCGTGAGCGACGGATCGTTGGAGAAATGGCCGATGGCGGGATCGGCAAACCACGGAGGCATTTCGCGTCTCGCGGCGGAATCGGCAATGGCGCGGGCGAAGGGGCGCGTTTGAGCGTAGGAGATGAGTTGCATCGGACCGATTTCGCCCGCGCGATGGCAGCTTTGGCAATGCTGCTGCAGGACCGGCAGAACGTCGCGATAAAAAGTGGGCGTCGCGACGAGTGCTTGCGACGGCTCGGTCGGCGGTTGCGGCGTAGGCTGATTTTCCTGCGGCACTGCGGCCGAGGCGGTGACGAACAGCAGGAGCGAGAGCGTTGGCAGGAAGATTCCCAAGAAATTATGGATACCAGATGAGCGGATTGGGTTTTCGTTTTGGATCACAGTGATTAGGGAATTGTACACCGAGCGCGGCGATGGGTCGGCGCGAGGCAGCCGTTCGGTCCGCGCGCGGAGTACGGTCTATTTCCTAAGCGCCGCGATGTACACAGCGAACGGCTCCAGCGATAACTGCGCGACAGAGGAATTATTTTGCAGCGACGGCTGAGTGGTGAGCAGAGTTTTCGCTGACTGTGCGCTCAGGCGCTGCTGCGAGAGTGTGAAGTTCACCGTTTGCGGAGTGGCGGACATGTTGATGACGATGATCACGGCGTCGGTTTTGGTTTTTCGCAAGTACGACAACACGTTCGGATCTTTTTCGTTCAGCGCGACGTAGTCGCCATCGAGCAGCGCCGGGTTGGAGCGGCGCAGCGCGAGCAGTTGTTTATACCAGTTCAGGATTGAGTTCGGGTCCTTTAGCTCTTCCGCGACATTGTAGGTTTTGTATGTTTCCGGAATCGCGTTCCACGGCGTACCGGTTGAAAATCCGGCGTTTGGATCGCTGTTCCACTGCATCGGCGTGCGCTCGCCATCGCGGCCTTTCTCTTTCGGCCATCCCAGGCGGCCGATGGGGTCCTTCACGTCTTCGCGCCGCGTCGGATCGTTGTTCTGCATGCCGATTTCTTCGCCGTAATACATGATGGGCGTGCCACGTAGGGTGAGGTACATCGCTGCCATACCTTTGGCGATTTGATCGTCATGCTGGCCGTCGCCGTAGCGATTCCAGGAACGCTGGATGTCGTGATTGCCGACGACGAAGACGGGCCACTCGCCCGTTGCTTCGACAGCATCAATATGTTCGCGGAAGACAGGCGCGGAAAATTTCAGTTTTGTGAGCAGCAGGTCCATGGGCATCTGCAGCTCATCATTCGCGGCGCCGTAATAGGGCTTCAACTGCACGACGCTGTCCGTCCAGGTTTCACCGATCAAAACCGCGTTGTACTTGTTGGCCACGGCGCGCAGGCCTTGCAACGCGGTGTGCACTTCGGGCAAGCGCTGCGTGTACTTGTCTTCGACTTTGGGATCGCCGAAGTCGTTGGTGCCGGGCAGCACGGGATTGTCACGTAGCGCGGGATCTTCGAAGAGGGAATCCACAGCGTCGAGACGGAAGCCGGCTACGCCGCGTTTGTACCACCACTCGGTGGTGCCATACATGGCGTCAACGACGGCGCGATTGCGCCAGTTCAGGTCTGGCTGCTGCACGTAAAAATAGTGGTAGTAATACTGGTTCGTGGTGCTGTCCCACTGCCAGGCTGAGCCGCCGAAAATCGCGATCCAATTGTTCGGCCGGTCATGGTCCTTACCGTCGCGTTTGCCGTCGCGCCAGATGTACCAATCACGTTTCGGCGCAGCGCGCGAGGAACGCGAATCGGTGAACCAGGGATGCTGCTCGGAGGTGTGATTCACGACGAAGTCGAGAATAATTTTAATGCCGTGGTCCGCGCCTAATTTTCGCAGGCGGTCGAAATCGGCGAGCGTGCCGTACATCGGGTCAATATTTTCGTAATCGGAAACGTCGTAGCCAAAATCCACCTGCGGTGACGGGAAGCACGGGGCGATCCAGATGGCGTCCACGCCGAGGGCTTTTAAATAATCGAGCTTCGATGCGATGCCGTTCAGGTCGCCGATGCCGTCGCCATTGCTATCCATGAAGCTGCGCGGATAAATCTCGTAGAAGACGGCGTGCTGATACCAGGGATGCTGCTGAGCATTCGTCGTTTTGCTTTGTGCTCTCATGGAGCGCAGCGCGACGAGAAGAATGGTCGCGATTAATGCAGCCGCAGCAAACCTGTGGTGCATGAACGTGCCTCCGCGGGGTGCCGAAAGTATGAGAATCGCGTGTGAGTCTAGCAAGCTCACTCGCGCGCTTCCAGGGTGGGCGCGACAAAATCCGGACGTGCGCCGGGTGCGATTTTGTGGCTCATGCTACTCGGGCATGGTTATGGTTTCTTCGCGCGGTATCGCGTCGAGCGTGGCTTTATCGAGATTCAGGTGAGCGGCGACGAGTTCGGGCGGAGTGTGCGACAGCCACTCAGAAAGAGCGAGGTCGTGATAGAAGCTGCTCTTGAACATCTCCAGAAACTTCAGGTCGGTCGAGCCGATGTTTTCGATGTAGTGCGGTAGAGTTTTTTGAATGTAGCCGACATCGCCGGTTTCGAAATCCATGGTGCGGGCGCGGCCTCCCGTTGTGAACACGGTCATGCGCCCCTTGCCGGCGTAGAAATATTGCCACTCGTCCGCGTTGGGGTGCCAATGCAGTTCGCGCACCCCGCCGGGCTTGACGGTGACGATAGCCGCAGCGGTGGTGGTTACTTTGAAGTTTTTTGCGTCAATGATGCGGACATCGCCGCTCTTGTTGCTCCTGGTGGGAGGCATATCCATGGTGCGGAAAGCAAAATCAATGGGTGATGGACCGAGCGTGCCCGCGGCGATACGTTTATCTTCCGCGAGCGGACCGGGCACTGCAGTCTGAAAAATGAACTTTTCTTTCTTGGGCATGTTGGCGAGGGCTTTTTCACTGACGCCAAAATTTTTCGCGACTACGTCCGTGGGCGTGTGCGCCATCCAGTCGGTCAGCAGCACGGTCTCGTACTCCGAGAAGTTTCCGTCGTCGAAGACCAGCAGGAATTCGCAGCCGTCGGGAGCGAGGCCTTGAATGGAGTGCGGAATGCCCGGCGGGAAAAACCAGAGCTCGTTTTCCTTCACGTCGGTGACGAAGCTCTTGCCGTCGGCATCAATGCAGGTGATGCGGGCGGTGCCATAGAGCATGAACGCCCATTCGGCTGCGGTGTGCCAGTGCAATTCGCGGACGCCGCCTTCGGTGAGACGCATATCCACGCCGGCCAGGGTTTTCGAGACCGCGAGTTCGCGCTGCGTGACTTCGCGCGACCAGCCGCCTTCTTGCATCCGCTTGTGCGCCAAGGAGAAGGGGTACTTGAACGTTTGCACGCCACCAGCGTCGGTAACAGGGGGACTGTTCGAATCGGGATTGGCCGCGTCGATCGCGGGATTGGTGGGGCCTGGGTCGCTTGAGCTACGATTATTTTTCTGCTGGTAGGGGGCCTGTTCCTGCGCGGCCAACCTTTCTCCGGCGAGCACGCCCGCGGCGGCGAGGGCTGCCGAGCTCACTCCCAGGAATCCCCTGCGCGTCAAAACGTCCTTCTCTGTCTCATTGCTCATTTTGACCACCTTTATGAATTGAAATGAACTCCATCAGCGGATTTGAAAATGACATCGTGTGCCGAAATATAAGATGAAGAAAACGCCGGGAAAGTGGCAGAGCGCAGGAAGAAAGAGCGCGATCTACGGTCGGACGGCTTTGCCTCATTGCCCACCTCGACCGGGATGCTACACCTGCTCGTCAAGCCCGGCGCGAACGCGCCACCCGGGCCGGAGAAATTTCCGCGTTCGCTTGGGATGTGGTTGACTTTCGCGGGCACGTCGTTGCAAATGTATGCTCTTAAATCTTCCGGGAATTGCCGCAGATGAACATTATTGATTTGATTGTTGGCAAGCCGCTGAGAACCACGGACGAGCGCGCGGAGCAGATTGGGCCCGTCGCCGGCGTTTCGATTTTCGGTCTGGACGGACTGAGTTCCGCGGCTTACGGGCCGGAAGCGGCTCTGAGCTTGCTGATTCCGCTGGGTCTTCTGGGCGTACGCTACATTGTGCCGGTCAGCCTGGCGATTATCACGCTGCTGATCATCGTTTACGTTTCGTACCTGCAGACGATCGCAGCCTATCCGTCGGGCGGCGGTTCGTACACGGTGGCGCGATTCAATCTGGGCGCTTCCGCCAGTCTGCTTGCGGCAGCGGCGCTATTGACGGATTACATCCTTACCGCAGCGGTGGGAATTTCCGCGGGAGTGGGCGCACTGGTTTCGGCGATTCCGTCTTTGCAGCCGCATACGGTGTTGCTGTGCGTGGGTATTCTAGCGGTGATCATGATTTTGAATTTGCGCGGCGTGCACGACACCGGGATCGCTTTTACGATTCCGACGTACATGTTTGTGGGGACACTGCTGATTCTGATTGGCGGTGGAGTGATTCGAGTGATGCTGAGCGGTGGGCATCCTTCGCCGGTGTCGCCATTGCCGGTGGCGGGACCTGCGACGACGGCGGTGAGCTTCTGGCTGCTGCTGAAAGTTTTCGCGAGCGGTTGCACGGCACTGACAGGCGTCGAGGCAGTGAGCAACGGCGTGAAAGCCTTTCGCGAGCCCGGCGTAAAGAACGCGCAGCGCACCTTGACCGTAATCATTTTTATCCTGGCGGTTTTGCTTGCGGGAATTTCCTACCTGGTGAAGGTCTACGGCATCGCCGCCACGGATCCCGGTCAGACGGGTTACCAGAGCGTGCTGGCGATGCTGCTGCTGGCGGTATTTGGCAAGGGCGTGTTCTATTACGTGACGATCGCGGCGATTCTGCTGGTACTTTCGCTTTCTGCGAATACGGCGTTTGCGGATTTTCCGCGCTTGTGCCGCGCCATCGCACTGAACAATTATTTGCCGCACGTATTTGCATACCGTGGGCGGAGATTGGTGTACACCTACGGAATCGCAGTGCTGGTGGTGGCGACGGGCTTCTTGCTGATTGTTTTTGGCGGTGTGACGGACCGGCTGATTCCGTTGTACGCAGTGGGTGCGTTTCTGGCGTTCACGCTGTCGCAAGCCGGCATGGTGAGGCATTGGGCCAAGAAGCGCGGACCGAATTGGCTGCGCAATGTGTTTATCAATGGGCTGGGAGCGTTTGTCACCGGCGTTACGGTGCTGGTGGTGCTGGTGGCGAAGTTCACCAGTGGTGCGTGGATCACCGTGATTTTTATTCCTTTTTTGATTTTCTTTTTTCGCACTGTGCGACGGCACTATCACGCCGTGACGCTGGCCACCTGGACCTGCTCGCCGGTTGAGCCGGCCAACCAAAAGTCGCCGCCGATCACGGTGGTTCCGATTGACCGCTGGAGCAGCGTGACCAAGCAGGCGCTGGAGTTCGCGTCTCGGATCTCCTCGGAAATCATTGCGGTGCATGTGGAATCGTCCGACAGCGGCGAAATGTTGCGTGAAGTGTGGCCGCGTTATATCGAGGCGCCGTTCCGCGACGCCGGCCAGCAGCCGCCGATATTGACGCTGCTTCCTTCGCCTTATCGCTTTGTAATCGTGCCGGTGGTGCAGTACGTATTGAAGCTATCGAAGGAAAATCCTCAGCGGCGCATTGTGGTGGTGATTCCACAGCTCGTCGAAAACGACTGGTTCGAATATTTTCTGCACAACCAACGCGGACGTTTGCTGGAATGGGCGCTGCTGGCGCAGGGGAACAAGCGCATTTTTACGCTGTCGTCGCCCGCCTACCTTTCGGACCAGGCATAGATGCCGGCGGTCGGCGTTGCGCGCTGGCGCGCGCTGGCGTTGACTTGAGCTTGGCGCAGCCATAATATGGCGCGCAGTCGGGTTCGTGCCCGCCTGCCATGAAAGCACCACCACCTGAGAACGAATCGGCACGACTCGAAGCGCTGCGGCGTTACGCCATCCTGGATACATTTCCGGAGCAGGAATTCGACGATCTTTCGCGCCTTGCCGCGATGATTTGTGGAACGCCGATCGCGCTGGTCAGTTTGGTGGATTCCCACCGGCAGTGGTTCAAATCAAGAATTGGCATCGAGCAAACCGAAACGTCGCGAGACGTGGCTTTCTGCGCGCACGCAATTTTGCAGCCGGATGTGATGGTGGTGCCGGACGCGCTCGAGGATGAGCGATTTCGCACGAATCCGCTGGTTACAGAAAATCCCAACGTTCGTTTCTACGCCGGCGCGCCATTGATTTCGCAGGAAGGTTACGCACTGGGTACGCTGTGCGTGATTGATCGCGTACCACGGGAAATATCGGCGGAGCAGATAGAGGCGCTGAAGGCTCTCAGCCGGTTGGTGGTGACGCAGATGGAGTTGCGGCGCAGCGTCTCGGATTTGTCGCGGGCGATTCGCGAGCGGCGCATGACGGAAGAAGAGCTCGACCAGCTTTTCACGGTTTCGCTGGACATGCTGTGCATCGCCGGGATTCGACGGATATTTCAAGCGGATTAATCCGGCGTGGGAAAAGACGCTGGGTGTGCCGATCGCGGAGCTGCTCGCCAAACCGTTTAACGAATTTGTGCATCCGGACGATCGCGACAGAACGACGGCGGAATCCGAGAGGCTGGACGAAGGCGAACAGGTAATTTCGTTCGAGAACCGCTATCGCTGCGGCGACGGAACGTATCGCTGGCTGCTTGTGGAACGCGACGCCGATCTTGGACCAGAAATTAATTTTTGCCGTGGCGCGGGACGTGACGCAGCGCAAAGAAGCCGAGCGCAGGCTTTCGACGGGCTACGCGGTGACGCGTGTGCTGGCGGAAGCGGAATCGCTGGATGCAGCGGCGCCTTTGATTCTGATGGCTATTTGCGAAGGGCTGAGCTGGGATTTGGGAGTTTTGTGGCGCGTGGACGAAGCGGCGGGAGTTTTGCGTTGCATGAACGTGTGGCACCCCCCGAGCCTGAGTTTTCCGCAATTCGTCAAGGTCACGCGGGAATCGGCGTACCCGCGGTCCGTGGGAGTTCCCGGGCACGTGTGGGAGACTTCGCAGCCGATGTGGATGGCGGATCTGCCGCAGGTGGAAAATTTTCCGCGCGTGCCGTTTGCGATTGCCGAAGGACTGCACGCTTCGTTCGCATTTCCGATACGCGTGGGCGAGCACGTCGCGGGCGTGATCGAATTTTCCAGCCGCCAGATACGCAAGCTCGAGCCTGATTTGATGGAGATGTTCGATTCCATCGGCAGCCAGATCGGGCAATTCATCGAGAGGCGCCGGGCGGAAATGGAATTGAAGCTGTACGCCGATTATCTCGAAGCGGCGCGTAACGCGCAGCAGGCGGACGCGCGGCGTCTGGCGCAGTTGGTGAAAGAGCTGGAGGCCGCGAAGGAAAAGGCCGAAGAAGCCACGCGCGCGAAGAGCGAGTTCCTGGCGAACATGAGCCACGAAATTCGCACGCCGATGAACGCGATCATCGGCATGACGGAGCTGGCGCTGGAAACGAAGATGTCCACCGAGCAGCGGGAATTTCTGGGCACAGTGAAAAGTTCGGCGGCTTCGCTGCTGAATTTGATCAACGACATTCTGGATTTTTCGAAAGCGGAAGCGCGCAAGGAAAAGCTGGAGCACGTGGAGTTTCCGTTGCGCGAGACGATCGAGGAAACGCTGAAATCCCTGGCGCCACGCGCGCAGAAGAAGGAAATCGAGCTGGCCTCGCATTTTGCGCCGGACGTGCCGGACGCGTTGATCGGGGATCCGGACCGGCTGCGGCGGATCGTGGTGAATCTGCTGGGGAACGCCATCAAGTTCACGGAGCATGGAGAAGTGGTGGTGCGCGTAATCACGGAAGCGCAGGGCGAGCCGGATATCTTGCTGCATTTTTCGGTGAGTGATACAGGGATCGGAATTCCGATCGAAAAGCAGCAGCATATATTCGAGGCGTTTGCCCAGGCCGATTCGTCCACCACACGCAAATACGGCGGCACCGGGCTGGGACTTGCGATTTCCGCGCAACTTTGCGAACTGATGAGCGGCGTGATGTGGGTGGAAAGCGAGGAGGGCCGGGGAAGCACATTTCATTTCACGGCGCATTTCGGGCGGCCGGCGATCTTCCGCGAAGAAATCGCCGGAGCCCGGAGCCGATGAAGTTGCGCGATTTGCCGGTGCTGGTGGTGGACGATAATTCGACGAACCGGAAAATCTTGGAAGAGATGATCGCGAATTGGCGGATGAAGCCGGTGGTGGCGCCGAACGGTCCGGCGGCGATGGAGGCGCTGCGGCGCGCGCATCAGAATGGAACTCCTTTTCGGCTGGTGCTGCTCGATGGGCACATGCCGGACATGGACGGATTTGAAGTTGCGGCGCGCGTGAAGCAGGATCCGCAGTTGCATGGCGCCAAGATGATACTGCTCACTTCCGCGGGGCGCAGCGAAGATGTGTCGCGCGCGAAAGCCGTAGGAGTAGCGGCGGCGCTGAGCAAGCCAGTGAAACAATCGGAATTGTGGGACGCGATCATCAGCGCGTTGCATGTGCCGGGGCAGCAGAAGGCGCGGCCATCGGCGGCACGAACGCGCGCACGAGCGGCGCGGCAGCCATTGCGCGTTTTGTTGGCTGAGGACAATCCGGTGAATCAGGAAGTGGCGGTGCAGATGCTGGAGCGGCGCGGACATTCGGTGATCGTCGCGGAAAATGGGCGGCAAGCTTTGACGGCGATTGAGCGGCACAAATTCGATCTGGTGCTGATGGACGTGCAGATGCCGGAAATGGGCGGGCTCGAGGCCACGCAATTAATCCGTGAGAAAGAGAAATCCACGGGCGGGCATTTGCCGATCGTGGCGATGACCGCGCACGCCATGCAGGGCGACCGCGAACGCTGCATCGCCGCCGGAATGGATGGATACCTGGCCAAACCGATTGATCCGAAATCGTTCCTGCAGACGGTGGAAGGAATTTCGCAACAAGTGGCGCAACCAGAGAAAGGCCCGCAGGATGCGGCGGCGCACGAAGGAAGCGCCGACCGGAAGGGCGATGGAAGCGGTTATGGCCGGCGCGCGTTGGACGTAACGGCACTGCTGGAGTGGTTCAGCGGCAACCGCAAGCTGCTGCGCAACATTGTGAAGACGTTTCGCGACGATTGTCCGCGGATGATGGCGCGCATTCGCAGCGCGCTGACCGCGAACGACGCCAACTTGCTGGCGGATGGAGCGCACGCGCTGAAAGGCTCGGTGGGGAACTTCGGCCCCACGGCGGCGCTCGATACGATTCGAGAGATGGAAAAAATCGCGCGACAGGGTAAACTCGACGGCGCCTGGGAGCTTTACGCTACGCTGGAAGACGAGATCGCGCTGCTGTTGCCGGCACTGCACGACATCGGCGCGCAAAAACGACCTCTGCGGCGGACGAGCCGCTCGCATCATGCACCGGGGAGGAAACGATGACGCGCATTTTAGTGGCTGACGATGACCGCACAACCCGCTTGCTGCTAACCGAAACGCTTCGGGCGCAGAAATACACCGTGGTCGCGGCCGCTGACGGCGCGGAAACCCTGAAAAAATTGAAGACCGGGAAATTCGACCTGGTGTTGCTGGACATATGGATGCCGAAAATGAACGGGCTGGAAGTGCTGGCGAAATTTCGCAAGAAGAAGAAGCGGCCGAAAATCATCGTGATGACTTCAGACGACACGCCGCAAACTCTGCTCGGCGCGATTCGCGAAGAGGCGTACACATACGTCGCCAAGCCAATTGATCCGAACGCGCTTGTCATCCTGGTGAAGGAAACGCTCTTGAAGAAACCGGGCCAAGGGCCGATTGAAGTGATTTCTGCGAGTCCCAACTGGGTGGAGCTATCGGTTACGTGCTCGCTGGACGAAGCCGAACGCATCGAAGCATTCATGGCGCATCTGAAGACCGGACTTTCGGACGACGTGCGGCGCTCGGTCGGTCAGGCGTTTCATGAACTGCTGCTGAACGCGGTGGAATGGGGAGGCAAGCTGGACCCCAATCGTAAGGTGCGCATTTCGTATCTGCGCGCGCGGCGTATGCTGATGTATCGCATCGCGGACCCAGGGCAGGGATTTCAGTTTGCGGACCTTGATCACGCGGCGATTTCCCACACGCCGGATGAGCCCACAGCGCACGATCAGGTTCGCCAAAGCAAAGGATTGCGGCCGGGCGGATTCGGGCTGCTGATGACGCAGGCGAACGTGGACGAGCTGGTCTACAACGAAAAACAGAACGAAGTGGTGTTCGTGAAATACCTCGCGGAGTGACCCCCAGCCGCCGGCCGCGCCGTACGCTTGCGTACCTTGCACTTTTCACACGGTTTTGCGCCGAATGCGGCATGATGTGGTAAATTTGACACGAAGAGGGCGATGAAGAATCTGCTGATTGTCGCGATGTTCGTGGCCGTCCTGGCGATCGTGATTGTATTCGGTCTGCCGCGATTTCCCCGGCAGGAGCATGCGGCCGCAGCGGCCACAGCCTTCGCCGTGGAATTCCGGTGCGATTCAGAGCACGTTTGCGGGTGCTCAGGTGCAGGAAGTAGATGCGACGCATGCGATGCTGGAGTTTTTCTTCGAACTGGACAACAACACGGATGCCGATTACCGGTTCGCCAAAGGCGCGGGCACCGTGGTGATGACGCGGCTTAAATCCGACGGCAGCTTGAGCTCGGAGGAACCGATTGAATTGAATAACTCCGTGTTTCTGCCGGCGCGGAATCGCACGCGCATCGCTTTGCAGGTGACGCGGCCTTTCAATTGGCCTGCGGGCCTGCCTGCGGGACAGATCGGACCGGTGAACCAAGTGAAATTCCGGCAGCTGGTGGCAGACGAAGTGGCGAAGCTGAGCGGATTTGTGATGTTTGATACGGCGACGCATTTTCAGATTGAACTTCCGGGCGGCTGGCAGGAATTGCAGCAGCCTGCGAGCGCGGCGGCATTGAATTAGAAACGCGTAGTGAGGGTTGTTGCGGGCAGGGCTGCCGCAGCAAGCGCGATGCATGACTGACGAACCAGAACAGAATTCAGAGTCGAGCCCCATTTCCGTTCCGGCGAGCGACCGGCGCGCACATCCGCGCCAACGCATACGTTCGCTTGCTTACGTGCATCTGGGGGAATCGAACGGTGGGATCGTACTCAATGTCAGTGAAGGCGGAATTGCGGTGCAGGCGGCCGAGGCATTGGATGCGGACGAGGGTCCGCTGGCGATGCGCATCGAGATTCCGCGGTCGCGTAAGCGGCTGGAGGTGATCGGCGAAATCGTATGGGTCGGCGAATCGCGCAAAGAGGCGGGTTTGCAATTCGTGGATCTTTCCGAGAAGGCGCTGAAGCGAATTCGTTCGTGGATGGCGCGCGAGGAATCGCCCGGAACCGCGGCAGAGGAAAGCGAGGAGGAAGTCGAGGCGCCGATAAGTCGAGTGGCGGAGGCTCGCGCTGAATCGGTTGTGACCTCAGAATCTTTGTCGGACCGGGAAGATCGCGTTGCTGAGGCTGAGGAACTCGCGGCGCAGGACGAAGAAGAGAGCGGCGAAATTGACGCGCTAGCCGATGGCGAACAAGCCGCGGATTTCGCCGAACAGTTTGAAGACGAGTCCGAAGATGTCGGTGGTGGAGGCTGCGGACAAGCCGATGGAAGCCGCCGAAGATGCTGCTGTCACGATGGAAGCGTCGGCTGGTGCGACGAAGGAACCAGTTGTTGCGGAGCCGGTCACACGCGAGGAAGAAGATCGCGCGCGAACAATTGCGCCGTCGGTTCTGACGTTCGACAAGAAACCCCAGGTTCCGATTTCCGCGTTCAGCGGGATCAGTGGCACGCACGGAGCGCCGGCTTTTGCGGTGGCGGTTGCGCCGCCAGCGCCAGCGCGTTATTCCTCGGGCGATGCCGCGGCGACATTATTTCCTGCGCCGCGCGTTGCAGCCGAACCCGCTGTCGCGGACGATGGCTGGAAGAGTTTTCGCGTGCAGCTGCAAAGCGGATGGTTTCTTGCGGCGCTGGTGCTGCTGCTGGCGACAATTTCATTCGTGGCGGGGATGGCGGTACGCCGCGGTGCGTTGAACGTCGTAATGGGCGATGTGGACGACGCGGCGCAACCGAAGAGCGCGCCGGCGCCGTCGGCGGGAAACGTTGCGACGAATTCGAATGGTAGTGGTGCGGGCGCGGCGGCTGCAACGGCGCCGGCTAAGCCACTGCAAATCGAGATCGTGGATTTGGAAAATCACCGCTGGACGATTCCGGCGGCGAGCGGTGCGAGCGCGGTGCGGCAAACACAAGTGCCCGAGGCTGCGGCGGCGGATGACGTCGCGCCGCCTGCGCCGTCCGCGTCGAAGTTGGCGAATCGAAATTCCGGGCAGGGCGCGTCATCTGCGGATGGCGTGGCTGCGGCTGCAAAACCGGGCGCGCCGCTGATGTTGAGTTTGCCGGAAACACCGATCAGTGCTTCGGGTTCGATCGCCATTCGCGCGACGGGCATGGTGCCGATGCCGGCGGCCGAAGCGAAGCCCGGGCAACAAGCGCGCAATCTGCAGATCGGCCAGCTCACGAATATGGTGGAGCCGGTTTATCCGCCCGATGCGCGGCAGGCGCGTCTGGAAGGCACTGTGAAATTGCATGTGGTGGTAGACGCGAACGGCGAAATTCAGAGCTTCCGAACTGTCAGCGGGCCCGAATCCTTGGCGCAAGCTGCGATGACCGCGGTTCGCGAGTGGCGCTACCGTCCCACCTTGTTGAACGGAAAAGCGGTGGAGACGCAGGAAGACGTCACTTTCGTTTTTCGCTTGCCGAATTAAAGGCACACCAGCATTTCCCCAATTTCCTTTTTATGGCGTTGAACGGAGCGCGATGCGGCGTGAAGCACGTTTCACCGCCGCGTTGACGTTACCAATCGCATCATTGCGGTGATCCTGTATTGACGATGACATGGGCGACGTATACGATTGCTCCGCTTTTATCTGGAGGAAAAGAAATGGCGAAGAGCAGACTCACCAAAGTTGCAGAAAGCATCGGCGGCGCAATCGGCAAGGCCGATCGTACCGCGCACAAAGTTGCCAAGGCAGGCGTGCTAGCGAAAAAAGAGCTGGAGGCGCTTTCCAAGGAAGTGGATTCGCTGAAGAAGCGCTTGCAGAAAACCACCAAGCGGTTGAAAAACGCGCTGTCGTAAATATTCTTGCTCGCTGATCGGGAACGAGGTCACGGTTGTTCTCGTCTGTCGTGCGACTGATGTGGGCGCAGCGGCTAGGAGCCGGACGGTGCGTGCGATTTGCCTTGTGCTGCTGCCGTGTCGTCGAGACGGCGGAGCGCTTCGTTCGTAGTAATTGTTGTAGCTCCCAACGCTTTCAGTTCAGCCATGGTGCGGCGCGCTTCAGCCGGATTCAGCGTTTCGATTGCATCGCTCACCACGGCCACGCGCCGCCCTCGTTCTAGCAAGCCCTTGGCCGCCAGCCGCACGCAGTATTCCGTCACGACTCCAAACACGATAAATTCCGCGTCGCGTGGCAGGCGATCCAGCAGCGCCTCGGCGTGGTGGCTTTCGAAAATGTCGAGCGTTTGCTTTTCCAACAGGATTTGATGGAATGGCTCAAGGTCAGCCGGCAGTTTCGCCGCGGGATCGTTTCGGACCGTGCAGTATTTTTCGGTGAGCGCTTCGGGAACCAATTTTGAGCCCGGCGTTCCCTGAATGCAATGCGGCGGGAACTGCGCGAATTCCGGATCGTCTTTTGTGTGAATGCAGCCGTGCGAAACCAGAAGCACGCGGCCTTGGCGCGCTGCGTCGGTAAGCCGCCGAATATTGTGCAGCAGTTTTTCCGCGCCAGGGACGTAGAGTTTGCCGCCCGGCTTCATGAAGTCTTCCTGCGCGTCCACTTCCCAGAAGATTATTTTCTTCGAGACCATTTGGCTTCCTGTGGTCGCGCGAGCGAATCGGTTAATCCGTGTTGCGCGATTCGGTGATGCGGACTGCGAGAGATTCATTTATAGCCCGGTTGGCAATCGCGTGACAAGGCCGCGACGCCGGTGGATTCGCGCGCGCGTTGGCTAAACGGGAGCGCCTTCCTTTGCCTGCGGATTGATGTTAATTTTCAGGTGAAATTCGCAGGAGGATGTTTTGGCGCGACTTTATGCCCGAACGATTTGTATTTTCGGATCTTCGTGAGCTTTTTGCCAAGGCGAACGAGGTGAAGTCCGGCGATCAATTGGCCGGATTTGCCGCGGGCTCGGAACGTGAGCGGGTTGCGGCGAAACGCCAGCTTGCGGATTTGTCGCTCGACGAAATCGTGCAAAATCCGCTGATTGATCCGGACCAGGACGACGTAAGCCGCCTGCTTCTGGATTCCTTCGATCGAGATAACCTTCCAGCCGCTGAAAAGTATGACCGTCGGCGAATTCCGCGAGCGGTTGCTGGACGACGCCACCACTGAAGGCGAACTCCAGCACGATCCAGCGCGCCATAATTCCGGAAATTGCTGCGGCCGTGGCGAAAATTATGAGCAACAAAGATTTGGTGCTCGCTGCGGCGCGGATTCGCAACGTCACGCGTTGCCGCAACACCATGGGCGAGCGCGGCGTGCTGGGGATTCGCGTGCAGCCCAATCATCCGGTGGACGATATCGGCGGCATTTTGCTCGCCGCATTTGAAGGACTTGCTATATGGCTGCGGCGACGCTGTGATCGGCGTAAATCCCGCGGCTGATTCGGTGGAAACAGTCGGCGCAATTCTGCGTGCGCTCGATCGCCTGGTAATCGCTTGCAAGGCGCCGACGCAAACTTGCTGTCTCGCGCACATCTCGACGCAACTGGCAGCACTGGGCCGCGGCGCGCCGGTAGATCTGCTGTTCCAATCTATCAGCGGCACGGAGCCGGCCAACAAAAGTTTTGGCATCACACTCGCGATGTTGCGCGAAGGCCACGAACAGGTGCTCGAACATCACGCCCAGCGCAACGAAGTCGCGTGGAAAGGGACGAATGTAATGTATTTCGAGACGGGGCAGGGCAGCGCGCTTTCCGCGGAGGCGCACTGCGGCGTGGATCAGCTCACTCTGGAAGCTCGTGCATATGGCGTCGCGCGCGTTTTCGATCCGTTCTTGGTGAATAGCGTGGTGGGGTTTATCGGCCCGGAGTATCTTTACGACGAACGGCAAATTATTCGTGCGGGGTTGGAAGATCATTTCATGGGCAAACTGCTGGGGTTGCCGATGGGCTGCGATGTTTGCTACACGAATCACGCGGAGGCGGATCAGAATTCCGCGGACAATCTTTGTTGCTGCTCGGCGCGGCGGGATGCAATTACTTCATGGGCGTGCCGTGTGGGGACGACGTGATGCTGAATTATCAATCCACTAGCTATCACGATGCGGTTGGCGTGCGAAAGATTTTTGGAATGCGGCCTGCTCCGGAATTTTTGGCGTGGCTGGAAAGCGCCGGAATTTATCGTGATGGCGAACCGGTGCGGTTGGATGCTCCGGCGCGGCGACAATTGCTGCAGGGGCTAGAATCATCGCTGGAGGGCATGGCTTGAATGGCTGAAGACTCCGGCAAAGTCGCCAGCGATAAATTAGTTAGCGAATTCCGAGTGGCCGGAATTGGTGCGGAGCATTCGCGCGCGTACGCCGGCGCGGATTCTCGTCGGGCGCGCGGGCCCGCTTATCGCACGGTAACGCAGCTGCAATTGCGCGAGGACCATGCGGCTGCGCGCGACGCGGTGCGAGCGGAGCTCGACGTGACATGCGGCGTTCGGTGCGGAATTTGTGGAGCGATGGAAACTCTTCGAAGTGTGGACGCGCGCGACATCGAAAGACGAATATTTGCAGCATCCCTCGCTGGGCCGCGCATTCAGCGACGCCTCGCGCACGGAAATTGTGCGGCGCTGCGCCGCGGAGCGCGATGTGCAGGTCGCGATCGGCGACGGACTATCTGTTTCGGCGATTGGTGCGCAGGTTCCGCGATTGCTTCCAGTTACTGGTGGCGGGCGCGCTGGCGCGGGGCTGGAGCGTCGGCCAGGCATTTATCATCCATCATTGCCGCGTGGGAATTGTGAACGAAATTGGCGAGCTGCTCCGGCCGCGGATTGTGCTGTTGCTGATTGGCGAGCGGCCAGGTTTGGCCACGTCAGAAAGTTTATCGGCATACATGGCGTATCAGCCTGAGCGCACGCATTCGGATGCGAATCGCAATCTCATTTCGAATATTCACAGCCGAGGATTGAGCGCTGAGGATGCCGCTGCGCGCATTTTGAATTTGTGCGCGCAGATGATGACGGCTGCGCGTGAGCGGCGTGACGCTAAAAGAAATCGCCGGTCACGAGCCGGAGAGCTTGCCTAAATAAAGCGCCATCCCGACGGCCGCGTGCATGCCGATTTTTTCTAGCGCGTGAACTTCTTCGTGGCTACGAATGCCTCCAGCCGCGGTGATCGGTTTTTTTGTGACGTGCCGCAGTTTGCGGAACCAGGCGAGGTCTGTGCCTTTCATCGTCCCCTCGTTGTCCACAAAAGTGCAAAGAAATCCGGAGCAGTAGGGTTCGAGCTGCGGGATCACGTCTGCAGGGCGCAATTTCAGGCGCTCGCGCCAGCCGCGCACTACGATTTGGCCGCGTTCGGTGTCCAGTGCCAGAATCACATTTTTGCGCCCCACGCGTGCGCATAATTTCCGCAGAAAATCGTGCGCGATTTGTCCATCGTGGAAAGCGGCGCTGCCCACAATGATTTTCTCCGCGCCCCAGGAAAGGATTTTTTCCGCACGAGCCACGCTGCGGATTCCGCCGCCTACGCGAATCTTCATTTTTGCGCGGCTGGACAAAAACTTGATCCACCGGCCGTTGGAGTCGGTGCCGATCGCGGCATCGAGGTCAATCACATGCAGAACGGGATAATCGCGATAGCGTTCGAGCAGGCCGAGGATGTCGTCAACCGAAAGCGCGAGCTTGCCGGCCGCGGACGAGTTGCACGGCTTTGCCGCCTTGTAGATCGATGCAGGGAATAATCATCTTGTCCTATCACCGCCGAGTCGCAGGCTCATTGGCGGCAGCTCATTGGCTGAGGCTCATCGACTGAGACGAACGGGCACGCCGCGTCCTGCCAAATAATTGTTTCAGCGCGCCAATCGAATGTTCCGCGGAGTGAAAAATCGAAGCGGCCAGCGCCGCGTCGGCTCGGCCTTCGCCGAAGACGGCCAGAAAATCGTCGAACGTGTTCGCGCCGCCCGACGCAATCACCGGAACCGAGACTTGTTCCGCGATCGCCGCTGTGAGGGCGCAATCGAATCCGCTGCAGGTGCCGTCGCGATCAATTGAGGTGAGCAGAATTTCGCCGGCACCACGCGCCACGCCTTCTTGCGCCCATTCCGCCGCGTCGCGTCCACTGGATTCGGCGCCTCCGCGAATGAAAACTTCCCAGCCCGCGCTCGTTTTCTTCACGTCTATCGAAAGCACGACTGCTTGCGAGCCAAATTGCGCGGCCAATTCTGAAATTAGTTTCGGGCGCTCGACGGCCGCGGTGTTCACGGTGACTTTATCGGCGCCGGCGCGCAGTACCGCATTCCCATCTTCGAGGCGGCGGATTCCACCCCCGGCTGTGAAGGGAATGTTCAGTTGCTGAGCGACACGGCGGATCGTTTCGAGAAACGTGGCGCGGCCATCTCGCGATGCCGTGATGTCGAGCAGGATCAGCTCGTCCGCGCCTTCACTATTGTAGCGGGCGGCAAGTTCTTCGGGATTGCCCATGTCGCGCAGGCCCGCGAATTCGACGCCCTTCACCACACGGCCCGCGTCCACGTCGAGGCAGGGAACAATGCGACGAGCGAGCGTCATCGCGCCCACTCCAGAAAATTGCGCAGCACACGAGCGCCGGCCTCGCCTGATTTCTCCGGATGAAACTGCACGGCCATCAGATTCTTTTCTTCTACCACCGCCGCAAAAGAAAAACCGTGATCGCACGCGGCAGCGGTGTGCGGCTCGATGGCGGCTGCGGCATAGGAATGAGCGAAATAAAAATAGGCGTCGTCTGGAATTTCGCGCAGCAGAATACTTTTTCGCAGGCGTCGCAGCTGATTCCAGCCGATGTGCGGCGATTTTACATTTGTCGGCAACGCTTGTACATTTTCGTGAATCAGGTCGAGGCCTAGTTCGCCGGGGGCTTCCGCGCTGGACGCGAACATCGCTTGCAGGCCGAGGCAAATTCCGAGAACTGGAATTCCGCTTGTGAGCGCTTGCCGAAGCGCTGGGGTCAAATTCCTCTTGCGCAGCCCGGTGACGAACGCGGAAAAATGTCCGACGCCCGGGAGAATCAGCGCTCGGGCCGCCACGATTGGTTCGGGCCTCGTGACGCATTCCGTTTCAGCGCCCAAGCCGTGCAAAGCATGTTCCACTGACGGCAAGTTCCCGGCGCCGTAATCAATGATGGAAATCTTCATAGCAGCCCCTTCGTAGTCGGCAAGACGCGGCGCAGCTGGCGATCGCGCGTCACCGCGAAACGCAGCGCGCGCGCGAAGGCTTTGAACATGACTTCAATTTGATGGTGCGACGAGCGGCCGTATACATGGCGCAAATGCACATTGGCGGAGGCAGCTTGCGCGAACGCCTGGAAGAAATCTTCGAGCAGCTCGGTTTGAAAATCGCCGACGTGGCGGGCCAGCGGCCGCCATTTGCATACGAAATACGCGCGGCCGGAAAAATCCAGCGCGCAAGCGGCGAGCGATTCGTCCATGGGCATCAAGTAGTAGCCGGCGCGCAGGATTCCGCGCTTCGAGCCGAGCGCTTGCTTCACCGCTTCGCCGAGCGCGATGCCCACGTCTTCCACAGTGTGATGCTGGTCCACGTCGAGATCGCCACGCGCGACCAGATCAAGATCAAGCGCGCCGTGCCGCGCGATTTGTTCGAGCATGTGATCGAAAAAGCGAATACCGGTATCGATGCGAGCTTTTCCGCGGCCATCGAGATTCAGCTTCAGCTTGATTCTGGTTTCGTTTGTGGCTCTTAGTACCGCAGCTTTTCTCATAGGAGCTCTTTTAGTTGCCGCAGCACGCGGTGAGTTTGCGAAAGCGTTCCGACGGTGATGCGCACGTAACCCTCGCCGCCGAAATCGCTCGAGCGATCGCGGATCAGTGTTCCTTGACGCGCGAGAGAGGCGACGACTTCCGTCGCGCGAGCGCCGAGAAACAGCAGAACGAAATTTGCGGCGCTGGGGAAGAATGAGATGCCGAGCTTTGTAAGGCCGCGCTCGAGTTCTGTGCGGCTGCGGCGAAATTCGCGCAGGGTTTTGCGCACGAAGCCGCGATCGTGCATGGTGGCGCGCGCAGCCATAAGTGCGGCGACATTGACGGGATAGGGCGATAGCGCTTTTCTGAGATGTTCGGCGATGGAGCGATGCGCGAAAACGCAGCCCAAGCGCAGTCCGGCGAGTCCGGCGGCCTTTGAAAACGTGCGTGTGACTACCAGATTGTTGTAGCAGCGAATCCACGGAAGGATCGTGATTCCCGAAAAGTTGAAATAGGCTTCGTCCACAACCACCAGAGTTTTTGTCGCGGCCTTCAGGATGCGCCGTAATTCTGAAGGTTGCAGCACGCCACCCGTAGGATTGTTGGGATTGGCGAGAAAAAAAACGCGCGGCCGTCTGCGCAGCGCGGACAGCAACGCCCTGATCGGGAATTGCATAGCGGCGTCGTAGCGCAGTGCCTCAATGCGCGCTGCTGCGCGTTCGGAATAGTAGCGGTACATCGCGAACGTGGGTTCGACGAGCAAGACGCTGTCGTGCGGCTCGATGAACGTGTCCACGATCAAGTGCAATGCTTCGTCGGTACCGTTGGTTAGGAGCAACTCGTCGTCACGGACGCCGAAAAATCGGGCCAGCTCGCGGCGCACACCTTTCTGCTCCGGATACGTGGAGACGACGGCGGACGTGAGATTGCCGAGCGCTCGGCGCACGAGCGGTGAGCAGCCGATAGTATTTTCGTTGAAATCGAGGCGCAGCTTTCCGTCGCGTCCTTCGAGCGGAGGATGATAGGGACGCATGCGCGCGACGGCACTGCGTACTGGAATCACGGGCTTCATTCGCGCACCTCTACGGCGCGTGCGTGCGCCAGCAATCCTTCGGCCTTCGCAAATTGTTTGGCGATCGGCGCCAGGCGCGCGAGACCGGTGCGAGTAACTTCCTGCACGCTAATGCATTTCACGAAGTCGGCGGTGGACAATCCGCCGCGCGCGCGGGCCACGCCGCCGGTGGGCAGCACGTGATTTGTGCCAGTAGCATAATCGCCGAACGATTGCGCGCTCCAATCGCCCAGGAAAATGCTTCCGGCCGAATCGAAGCGATTCGCGAGACGGCTGGCGGTGCCGGGCAAGCTTAAATGTTCCGGCGCGAAGCGATTGACGAATCGCGCAGCCGCCGTAAGATCCCGCGCGACGAGAATCGCACCATTTTTCGCGAGCGAACGCCACGCAGGATTCGATTTCGGAAGTTGTGCGAGCTGCTTTTCGATTTCAGCAACGATGATTCGACCGAAACGCAACGAGGTGGTCACGAAAATCGCGACGGCATCCGGATCGTGTTCCGCTTGCGCTAGCAAATCCGCCGCGATGAACGCGGGATTGCCGCTCGACGCAAACACAACAGCCTCGGTCGGCCCGGCGAGCAGATCAATCGCGCAGTCAGCGCTGACCAGCCGCTTCGCTGCCGTGACGTAGCGATTGCCCGGGCCAAAAAGTTTGTCCACGCGCGGAATTGATTGCGTGCCATAGGCAAGAGCGGCGATCGCCTGCGCACCACCAACGCGCGCGATCCGGCGCAGCCCAAGGCGCGCCGCGGCGGCGAGAAGTTCATCGCCAGGCTGCGGGCTCACAATCAGGATGTTTCTGACGCCGGCTTCTTGCGCGAGAACCGCGGTCATTAACAGTGTAGAGACGAGCGAAAATCTTCCGCCCGGGAGATAACATCCCACCGTTTCGATCGGAAGCACGCGTTGGCTCGCGCGCACGCCCGGTTCCACCTGCAGGGTCCAGTCGCGCAGTTTCTGACGGCGCGCGACGGCTCGAATGTTGCGCGCGGCATGATCCACGGCAGCGAGAAACACGGAGGAGACTCGGCGCGACGCGCTGCGCGATTCATCGCGCGTAACCCACACGCTGCTGCGTTGCAAGGCGACGCGATCGAAGCGCTTCGTCCAGTAAAACAGCGCTGCATCGCCGCGCCGCTGCACGTCGCGCACAATTCGAGCGGCAGTTCGCGCGGCCCCGACATCGTGGCCGCGCCGCTGCGCCAAAATCCTTTCTTCGACTGCGCCAGTAAGTCGGAGTACGCGCATCAATACACAATTTTGTTGAGCGGATACTCAACAATCCCTTCCGCGCGCGCCGATTTCAGCTTTGGAATCAGTTGCCGCACGGTTCGTTCTTCGACGATGGTGTTGATCGCTACCCAGTCCGGATCGCTCAGCTGCGCCACGGTGGGATTGCGCAAAGCAGGCAGCGCCGCCAGCACATTGGGTAGATCCTCGCGGCGCACATTGAGCATCAAGCCCACGCGGTTGTAAGCCTTGATCGCGCCTTCGAGGAGCAAGACCATATTCTGGATTTTTTCGCGCTTCCATTGATCCTGCCAGGACACGCGATGAGCGATAAACCACGGCGCGGATTCCAGCAGCGTGTCCACAATCCGCAAATGGTTGGCGCGGAGGGAAGCGCCGGTTTCGGTGACCTCCACGATGGCGTCGGCCAATTGTGGCACTTTCACTTCCGTCGCACCCCAGGAGAATTCCACGCACGCGCTGACGCCGTGGCGCTGCAAATATTGTTCCGTCAGGTGCACCGCTTCAGTGGCGATCACTTTTCCTTCCAGGTCGCGCACATTTCTCACCGGGGAATCTTCGGCCACAGCCAGCACCCAACGAACGCGGCCCAGGCTGGTCTTCGCATAAACCAGCTCGGCGATTTCCTCCACCGCGCCGCTGGTTTCGAGGATCCAATCCTTGCCCGTGATGCCGGCGTCCAGCGCGCCGCTGCCGACGTAACGTGCCATTTCCTGTGCGCGTACCAGCATGCATTCGATTTCGGGATCGTCGATCGCAGGATAATAGCTGCGGGAATTTACAGAAATGCGCCAGCCCGCGCGCGCGAAAAGCTCCACGGTGGAATCCTGCAAACTACCTTTGGGGATGCCGAGCTTCAGGCTACTCATGATTTCTTCCCCTCGCCATAAAGTTCCGCGGGAGAAAATACGCGGCCGGCGATTATCGCGGCTTCGCCATCCTTTTCCAAGCGGCGGAAAAAACAGCTGCGATAGCCTTCGTGGCAGACGGCCGAGCCGGAGAGTTGCACGCGCACCAGCAGCGCGTCCTGGTCGCAATCCACGCGCAGTTCGCGCAGCAGCAGCTTCTGTCCGCTGCTTTCGCCCTTGGTCCACAATTTCTGGCGCGAGCGGCTGTAGAACGTCACGAATCCGGTTGCGCGCGTACGTTCCAGCGCTTCGCGATTCATGAATCCCAGCATCAGCACGTCGCCGTTGGAATCGTCCTGGACGATGGCCGGGATCAGGCCGTTTTCCTGTTCGAAGTCGAGCTCCATTTTTTGCCCCCTAAAAACAAAAAACCCGCGGGCGGGTTAGGCGCCTGCGGGTTGATGAATCCAGCTTAATTTCAGGTCAGCTAGTCACACCACCGCGGGCACGGGATGGCGTGATGATGCTGCTGCAGAAGATTGTGTGCCCGAAGTTTCATGACTGGCAAGAAACTATCGCAAGCATCTGGCAATGTCAAGAATTCTGACTCGCTCAGATTCTCGAGCCAAATGAGACGACGAGAAGCGAGCTGGCTTGGTCCACTGGCCAGAGTGCGCTGGCGCGCGCTAGTTCACTTCAATGGTGGTTACGCTTAACGCCGGCAGCGTGATTGTGAAAGACGAGCCGCTTACTGGCATCGTGCCGATGGACACCGGCTCGACAGTGCTTTGACCCTTCGCGGATGCCGCCGTGATCTGATAGAGCTTGGCTGTGCCGGAAAGCGATTGGCCATTAATGGCCGTCACTTGCGAGCTGGTGGAGCGGTTGATGGCTACGAACACGAACCTGTCGGGATTGCCGCTGGCCGAGCTAGCGTAGACCATCACATTTTGCACGTTGCTGGAGGTCGCCAGTAGAGAATTGTCGCCGAAGTTCGCGCCGGCTCCGTCGAAATCGCGGAACGCGCGGAAACCGGCCAGCGCATAGGAATAAGTCCCGACCGGAGCCCAGAAAGTCGCAGCGAATACTCCCTGGGCGCCGAAAACGCCGAGGTTATCTGCCTGCGCGATCGTTCCCGCGATATGGTTATAGCCGCCATTTTGATATTCGGTGATCGCCATCTTCATGCCGGGAAATTCGGCGTTTATCTTGCTTTGCAACCGTCCCAGAATATTGATTGGAGTGTGGCCGAGTCGCTGGTAGATCCACGGACTGCTGTTGGTGTAATCGGTGAATGTTGGATCCCAGAGGTTGCGCGGGCTTTGCACGATTAACTGGACCTGCGCATCCGACAGAGTGGCGGAGTCCATATCGACGCTGCGGAGTCCATTCGCATCGTACTCCTCGGGGTACCAATGGAAGTCGTATACGTCCACGAGCGGTCTGCCGAACGCAGCCGACGCGGTGCTGAGCGCAGTGAGATATTGGTCCGTGAACCAATTCGCCCCGGTAGCTGTGGGGCTGATCTCTCCTTTCCAGTACCACATGCCTAAAAATCCATAGTGCACCGGCCCGAAAATCACCATATCCGGAAACTGTTTCTTCAGGGCCTGCGTCATGGTGATGGTTTTGGTGATGAAAGCGTCCGGCGTAATCGGATTGGGTCCTTGTACTTCCACATGGATGGTGTTCCACAGCTCGGGTTCATTATCCAGGCACACGAAAGTGGGCAGCGCCGGATCGGTTCCGAAGATGCCCATGCCGGGAAATTTCTGGTCCAGCGCCCACACGGATTCGTCCGCGAATACGTTGGCGTCGTTGGTGGGTGGATTGAGCGTGAAAGGCGCGCTGGATACCGTGCTTTTTTGATCGACCAACACCTTGAAGCGGCTCATATCCGGTGGGTTCACAAGGCTCACAGGGCCGTTCTCATCGGCGGCCACCAAGCCTTGCAGCGGCACTGTCATCAAAGTTGCCATGCCGTTTGATTGATCCCTGGCGACGAAACTGCGCAGAGCTTCATCGGGAACGGTGCTGCTGCTGAGGTTGTCGTCGTTTTCGTAGAAATAGTCCCTGCCGCCATTCGAGGCGTTGGTCTCCCAGTTGTAGGCGGTCCAGCGGCTGGCGCCGGCGCGATCGAAAGTGAGCTGCGGCGGAGCGCCGGTGACGTCAGAATACGCATTGATACCGTAGATCCAGGGGGAGATCGCCTTGGTTTGCGCGGGATTAATGGTGATGGTCACGTTCGCGGTCGGCGCTGCGGGCGCGGCGCTCGCTTGCGCGGAATTGGCACTTTGACCGACGGTGTTCGCTGCGGAGACGACGTAGTAGTAGGTGGTGCCGTTGGTTACGCTGGTATCGGTGTAGCTTGTCGTGGCGGGAGAAGCGACCGCAGTGCTGTACGGTCCGCCGTTGGTGGTCGAGCGCTTGACGTCATAACTAGCCGCGCTTGCGCTCGCACTCCAGCTGAGTCTTACTTGCGCGTTGCCCCCGGTGGCGCTCAATCCTGTTGGCGCGCCGGGAGGGGTCGAAGCAGCAGTGGGCGTGGCGGACACTTCGGCGGAATTGGTGCTATCGCCGCCGGAGTTCGCCGCTACAACCACATAGATAATATTTGGTCCCGTTGGTGAGCCCGGTATCGGTATAGCTGGTGGAAGTCGGCGCCGAGATTTGCGTCTCTGCACCGCTGCTGGTGGATCGCTTCAGGTGATAACTGGTTGCGCCGACGCTCGCATTCCAGCTGAGTCTTACTTGCGTGTTGCCCCCGGTGGCGCTCAATCCTGTTGGCGCGCCGGGAGGGGTCGAAGCAGCAGTGGGCGTGGCGGACACTTCGGCGGAATTGGTGCTATCGCCGCCGGAGTTCGCTGCTACGACCACATAATAATATTTGGTCCCGTTGGTGAGCCCGGTATCGGTATAGCTGGTGGAAGTCGGCGCCGAGATTTGCGTCTCTGCACCGCTGCTGGTGGATCGCTTCAGGTGATAACTAGATGCGCCGACGCTCGCAGTCCAAGCCAAGCTCACTTGGGCGTTGCCAGCCGCGGCCGATAGTCCGGTGGGCGTCGCCGGCGAAGGCAGGAGTGGCATCGCGCTCACGTCCGCGGAGTTCGCGCTTTCTCCCACGGTGTTGTAGGCCGAAACTACGTAATAATACTTCGTACCGTTGGTCAACCCGGTGTCCGTATAGTTCGGCGCTGCCTGAGTTGAAACCAGGGTGTAGGGACCTCCCGAACCAATCGAGCGCTCCACGTAATAGCCAGTCGCGCCAGCGCTTACCGACCACTTCAGAGCTACCTGCGCATTGCCCGCGGCTGCGGCCAGTCCCGTAGGAACTGAGGGGATCGTCGTCTCAGCCGTTACCGCGCCCGGTTTGCCGGTATAGCCGGCACATCCTGTATGCAGCAGCAAGGCTGCGACTGTAGAGATGAGGACGAGGTTCGGGATTACACGGTCAACAAGCTTCATCTGCGGCGCCTTCCTGCCAGCGTGAGTCACGCGATCCACTGGACGTTGTCAGTTCCAAAACGGGAATAAGTGTTTCCTTAGAAAGAGGTTAACGGGCGGGAGAGAAGCCGGCTACTGGCCGAACGTACAGAAAAGGTTCTAGTCCCTTTGCGCATCAAAAACCTAAAAGCGAGGCGTTTGACCCGGGCTGGCATGGGGCCGGACTGCGCTGCGACTGGGATCGTCAAGCACCACGTTGATGAACGGCATCGTGGGGGTGGCTACCGCATTTTCAGCGGCTGCTATTAACCACCTTGGAGCACTGCGTGGCCCTGCGCGTTGACACACCCTGAGCCTCTGTCAAAATCGTTTCACTGGACGCCGAGAAATCAATCGAAGGAGTCAGAGATGAATTCGTTCAAGCGTTTTACTGTGATTGTGCTGAGCTCGCTGCTGGCGGCTCTGCCAGCAATGCCTCAGCCTCAGACGGGCAATCCACCGGCGGGCCAGATCAACGCAATGATCCCTGCAGCCACGCGCAATTCGCAACCAGCGAAGGTCAAAGAGGATTTGAATTGGAACGATTTGCTAAAGACGGAACATAGCGGCCGCGTACGCGCGGGTCTGAAGGACGGCTCGATTCTCAGCTTGGGTTCGGACAGCGAATTGCGCATCGTGCAGCACGACAGCGCTTCGCAGCAGACTTCGCTGGAAATGGATTTCGGCAAAATTCGCAGCCAGGTCGTGAAGATCTCGAAACCGGGCGGCAAATTCGACATGAAGACGCCCAATGCGGTGATCGGCGTCATCGGCACGGATTTTTACGTCGGATTCGAATCGAATTCCACCACGGTGATCTGCTACAAGGGCAAAGTTTCGGTGACGCCATTGAACGGAGCGCACGCCGCCAACAATTCCGGGCAGTCCGACGCGACCTCGAACTCCGTGACAGTGAGCGCCGGGCAAATGGTGGTGATTACATCGGAATTGCCGCCTGCGGGATTCCACGCATCGGACACGCCGCCCGCGACGCTGCAAGCCAGCCTCACCGACACGGACATACCAACGAACGCCGGAGTCGTGCACCAGGGCCACACGCTGCGTTGGGTTATTATTGGCACGGCAGTGGCGGTGGGATTGGGCGTCGGACTCGGTGTCGGGCTAACACGCGGCGGGGGCACGAAACCATCGCCAACAAACGGATTGCCATAGAGTCTCGCGCGTTTGCGCCGTAGACGAATGGTCCCGGGAATTAATCGCCCATTGCGAATTCTATGAGCTCGCCGGAAGAGCGCTGGACCCGCTGGAGGGAACGGTTAAGAGGATTCGCGCTCGACCACGTTGATCTGGGTCTGGGCGTGCTGGTCACGCTGCTCGGGCTGATATTGTTCCGATTTTCCGGGATCGGCGCCATCGATTCGCGCGCCGGTTTCGCTTTCCTGCAAAGCATCGAACAAAGCTCGCTGGATTTGCGTTTCGAGATGCGCGGCGCGCGCCCGCACGACGACCGCATCGTCATCGTGGGCATTGACGAACAGACCCTCCAGAAAATTGACTCCTTTCCCCTTCCCAGAAAGAACTACGCGACTCTCATAAATAAACTGAGCACCGGCGGAGCGCGTGTGATCGCATTCGACGTCACGTTTCCCACGCCGGAGAGCAATTCCGGCGGTGAAGCGTTGCGGAAATTACAGACCGAGCTGGGAACGACGGCATCGCCCGCTCTGCGAAAACAGATCCGGGAGCTGGAGCTAGCCAGCGATCAGGACGCCGCGCTTGCCGCCGCCATGAAGAACAGCGGCAACATCGTGCTCGGCCACATTTTTCTGGATTCGCAGCCTGACCCGAAACTGGCGGAGGAATATTTCAATATCGCCTGGGCCCACGTGTTTCCTCAAGTTCTGCCGGCGGGATTCAAGAGCGGGCAGACCGTGGACCTGGGCCAAGTGTGGAAGGACAACGGGGGCCTGGTGAAGCAGGGCGTCGAAGCCAACATCCCCAAACTTGCCGACGCAGCCGCGTCGTTCGGATTCATCAATATCGTGCCCGATTCCGACGGTACGCTGCGCCACGCCTTGCTGATGATTCGTTACCAGGACATGGACTTTTTCCCTTCGCTGGACTTGGAAGTGGTGCGCGCGTACGAAAAAATCCCCGATCAGCAAATTGCGGCCTACATCGCGCCGAACGGGCTGGAACGCATTCAGCTGGGCCGCCACACCTTGCGCCATGCCAGCGACGGCAGCGCGCTATTGAACTACACGGGCCCCTACCGCACCTATGCGCAGTATTCAATGTGGGATGTAATCAGTGGAGCCGTGCCGCCGGAAACCTTTCGCGACAAGATCGTGCTAGTGGGAGCAACGGCGCTGGCCATCGGCGATATTCGAAACACGCCGTTCCCAGGCCAGGACGCGATTTATATGGGAGTGGAAGTCCACGCCAACATCATAGACAACCTGCTGCACAGTGAAGAGCAAGGCCGCGGTTTCCTGAAGCGCGGACCGAATGAAATGGCCGTGGATATGGGTTTCATACTTTTGTTTGGCCTGGTTTTCGGATTCTTGTTCAGCCGCGTCACACCCCTGTATTCAACGATCACTGTGCTGCTGACGCTCACGGCTTACGCGTGGTTCGTGTATTTCAGTTTCGTGCACAAAGGCCAGTGGCTCAGCTTTATGATTCCCGCCGGCACGCTGGCCGCGAACTATGCGGCAATTACCAGCCTGCGCATGATTCGCGAGGAACGCGCCAAACGCAATATTCGCAAGAGTTTTTCACAGTATCTTTCGCCTGGCGTGATCGAGCTGATTGAAAAAGATCCGGAGAAATATATTCGGCCGGGCGGCGAGGTGAAGGAACTCTCCGTGCTCTTCAGTGATATCCGCGGCTTCACCACCATTTCCGAAGGGCTGACACCGGACCAACTGGTGCACCTGCTCAACGAATACTTCGGGCAAATGACCGACTTTGTTTTTGCCACCGATGGCACGCTCGACAAATATATCGGCGACGCCATCATGGCGTTCTGGGGCTCGCCGTATCCACAGGAAGATCACGCGTCGCGTAGTTGCGCCTGCGCGTTGCGAATGGCGGGTGGCTTGGCGACACTTAATGCCAAATGGCAAGCAGCGGGGCGGCCTCCGATTTCGATTGGAATTGGCTTGAACACTGGTTTGGTGAATGTGGGCAACATGGGCTCGGCGCGCCGTCTATCGTGGACGGTGATGGGCGACAACGTGAACCTCGCTTCGCGGCTGGAAGGAATCACCAAGCAATATCACGTGCAGATTGTCATCAGCGAGGCCACTTATCGACAGGTGTCCAGCCAGTTTGTGTGCCGCGAGCTGGATAAAATTCGCGTGAAGGGCAAGAACTTGCCGGTGAATATTTACGAACTGATGGATGTGGCCGCCGAAAAATCGAAATACGAAAAGCTGCTTGAGCAATTTGATCGCGCCATGGCTGCTTACAGGTCGCAGAATTGGCGCGAGGCGGCCGCCTTGTTTACGGATGTTCTGCTGAAATTTCCTGACGATGGGCCGAGCCAGGTTTTTCTGGAACGCGCCATGGAATTTTCCGAAAGCGCGCCCGAAGGAGAGTGGGACGGCGTGTACGTGATGAAAACGAAATAGGGGTCGGAACTTCGTTGCCGATACTCGGGCGAATCGAATGCTATCAACCGCTTCTCATCCACGCGGGATCCAAATCGGAACGCCGCGGCTCTTTAAAGTTCCAGCCCAGGCGGCTTTAGCGACGGATGTCGTTTGCAAAGCGGCTCTATGATTTTTTCAAAGACTTCGCACATAACGCAGCCAACGCCTCGCTTGTACGCTTTGCATTCCTCGGCGGAAGGCTCCTTCGCAACGGTTGCGATGGATTGGTCCATCTGGTCGTTTATGTTGAGAAACAACTCCATCACATATTTTGCCGTCTTCGGATCCTCGATCAAGCGTGGCCCCTTTTGAACGGCGATTTACCTACGCCGATTCAGTGGGGCCTCAATTGCCGCGCAGCGACGCCGACAGCGTGAAAGTTCCCTTCACGCTCCTCTCGCGTTTCCAGTCGTGGTAGGTGTGGCACTCGAAGCAGCGCGATTCCGCAGCTTCGCGTCCGCCCCGATGGCATTTCTCGCAGGTGTGGATCCCGGGTAGCAACACGTCGGCAGTTTCCTGGCTCGTTAGCGCGCCGGAATGGCATTCGACACATTTCAAAAGCTTGTGCGTATCGTGATTGAACACGGCGTGCTGAAACCACCGCCGCGTGATATTGGATTTCGCGACGGTCGGTAACGGTGCAGTCGCTGCAAATTTTAATGCGTGGCACTGCGCGCACGTCTTCCGGTAGAGCAGCTCTTCCGATTCCGCCACGCGCAGCGTCACCCACTGCTGCTCGGTGAGCACGCGCACTGCCGGCGGGATCGGCTGTTGCGGCAGGTTCCGATTGGAGGCCGTCACGCGCAGATCTCCCGGATGATTCGGAATATATTGCTGAAACTTTTGCACCAGAAACGCATGAATCACTTCAGGCGTATCGTGCGGCACGCCTTCCTGGAAACGCGCATCGAACTGCAATCCGTGGCACGCGGCGCAATTCTTTGCGTAGGTGACCGGAGACATGTAAGCCCGTTCCGGATCCATGGACGGCGGAATTGCATTTTGCACGACGGGGTCAACCTGCGTCGTGTTTGATCCAAACCTCCAGCGCGATTCCGGTTTCGCGGTGCGATGGCAATCGTCGCAATCGAGCTGCACTGGACCGTTCGGCCCGCGCAGATTGTGCTTCAGATGTATTGCGTGATTCAGCTGGATCGTGCCGGGATCACTGCTGCCGCGGCGCAGGGCTGCAAATTCAGGATGGCCGCCGACGAAGCGTCTTATGTCCGCAGTAAAATGTGGGGCAGCTCCGGTGGTGTGCAGGTTCGCGTGGCACTGCGTGCAGCTGACGTCCGCAGTTACTGCGAGGCGCGGATGTCCCCGATGTTCCGCATGGCACGCCGCACACCTTGGCGTGAAAACTTGATTCGCGTGATGCCGCGGCGCGTCGTGGCAGGAATCGCAACCTTGATCGCTGGCTTTTGCGCTGAACATGCCCACCTGCGCCACGTGGCACGCGCTACATCTCGCACTGAGCACCGCATGAGACGTAGACATTTTTCCGCCGCTATAAATGCGGTTGTTGCCAGCCAGCGCATGCCAGCCCAGCCATAGCAACGCAATCGCCGGAATCGCGGCCGACAAAATGAAACGCAGACGCCGGAACGGGTGCGGACGCTTGAAATATTCCAGGTCAATCCGCTGCGCCAGATTTTTTGTTGTGAGCTTGGCTCGTGCCACGACTACTCACCTCTATGTGTCTCGGGACACCTCGATCTACCTCAGGCGGCGTCAGTCCGTTTCGGCGCGCCGTGCTAGTAACGCAATGCGATAATCGCGTGCGCGCATCCCAGCAATAGCAGCGCCAGCGATAAGGGAACGTGCAGCATCAGCCATCCGTGCAGCCAATGGTGATAGCGTATCTGCCGCCGCAGCTGCCGTTCCTCTTCGCATATTTCTTCTAGACTTTTTACCGTACCGTGCAAAGCAACGGGCAGCAGCGTCCTTAGGCCTTCGAATATGCCCGCGGCCTTGGCCTTAATCGAAAGTGTGCATTGTGCGCGCGCTCTCGCTGCAGAAAAGGCCGCATGTCGCGGCTATAAAAGTTGCCCAGCGGAAGCGTATCGGTTGTCGCGATCGTCGCTGTTGCCACGCTGGAGCGCGCGCCCGGTACTGGCGCCAAGTTCCGCAAATTCAGCGGGCCGCACGCCGCTTCCACCATTTCGTCGGCCTCAGCGAGCAACTGCGCGCGCACGCGATCGATTTGCTCGAATATTGTTTCCATGGGAATGCGCGTGGTCATCACCGGCGGCATGTAATGCTGCAAAACCGCGCCGAATATTCCGCTTACGACGACCACGATCAGCAGCACCATCAAAACGCTGGTGAGCGGCCCGCCGAACCGGAACCCGCCGTGAAAGAGAATCAGCGGCAGGCTCAACAATCCCAGCCACAAATGTCCGCGCATCCATGTCTGCGCGCGCCCCAGCCTCCAGACCGGCACTTTCTTCCGCACCGCCAGCAGCCCCGCGAAAATCATGCACAGCGAGCCGGCGATCCCAAACATCAACCCGATCGCGCCGCCTCCGGCCGGTCCCGCCGGAGAACTTGCTGCATAAGCAACATAAATGGCCGTCGCGACGCACAAAATAATCAGTGAGGCGATGAGCCAAGCCCGGTGTGTGCGATCGATGCGCAAGGTTTCGTGCGTTCCCGTGGTACAGAATAAGTCTATTAACCTTCCGGCGTCGCGCTCGTGCCTTGTTTCAACAAGTTCGCGAAAAATTTGCGCGGATTCACGCGATGCGCCGCATCGTGCGGGCAAGCGTACACACAACTCGGCTCCGCGAAATCCGAGCAAAGGTCGCAGGATGTGGCCTTCTGCTTCACCATCGCTTTTTTCTTCCCGGGCATTCCCAGAACGTCGGTGAAAACATTAAACGGATGCATGTTGATGTTGCCGTACGGGCAATTCTCGGCACACAGCCCGCAACCGATGCACCAATCCTCGATAATCACTTCCAGCGAATTGCGCCGGCGAATCGAGCCTACCGGACATCCCACCATGCACAGCGGGTCCAAACACTGGCGACATGACGTCGCCACCAGGTAGTGATCGAATCGCAATCCCTCACGCACCAGGCGAGTGACACCGTCGTGCGCGTCGGCGCACGCTTTCACACATGCGTCGCAGCGCGTGCAGGCGTCCAGATCGAGCAGCAGCAGACTCTGCGCTTCCATCAGCCCCTGCTTCAGGAAGCTGTCGAGCGGCGTGCTGTTGATCATCACCAGAGTTTCGTGATTCAGCTGCACGCGTTCTTGCCCCACCTGCGCGAGTTTCTGGCGAACGCCGGGAAATTGCCGCGTCATGCTGGCGAAATCTTCCGCGCTGATGCGCACCACCTCCACGTGATCCAGCGCTGTGCACGTCGCGCTACGCAATGTATCTTCCAGCAGCGCTGTTTCGCCGAAATATTCGCCGCGCGAAAGATAAGCGAGCACCATTTCGCCGCCGGCGTGCGTCTGCGAGACTTTCACGAAGCCGATGCGCACCAGATAAAAACTATCCGCAGCGTCGCCTTGGCGGCAAATCACCTGGCCCGGAGTAAATCGCAGCAGCTCCACTCTCTCGCGCAAGCCCTCGATGAATTCGTCCGTCAATTCCGCAAACACCGGCACCGCGCGCAAATGGGAGTCCAGAGCGCGCTGCCGGTAGGATTGATCCAATCGCGCGCGGAAAGTTTTGTTGCGCTGCATGATGTCCAGTACGTTGCGCAGCATTTCCAGCGCAACACAATCGGTTTCCGCGCGAACCGTAGCCGAGCGCGGATACAAGCTCATGCAAGTCATTTCGCCGAACAGGTCGCCCGGGCCCAGCATGGCCACGGGATTGTCGTAATTCAGGTCCATCGGTGCATCAATGTGAATCCAGTGCTGCGAGGTTTCTTCTTCGCGCTCGTCGTTCTGGCGCTGCGTCAGCTTGCTGGAAAGCTTTCCCAGAAACCTTCGGACTGCGCCCTTCGTTTTCACGTGCGCGATAGGGCTTGCGATCGAAACTTTGGCCTGCCCTTCCAGTATGTAGAACGCCGTGGATCCGTATTCGCCCTCGCGGCACACTAGTTCTCCGGGTTTGAAATGCCTGCGCACCACGGCGTTGCGGTTCAGGCTCAAAAATGTTCC
Source organism: uncultured Acidobacteriota bacterium (assembly GCA_963747605.1). Taxonomy (GTDB): domain Bacteria; phylum Acidobacteriota; class Terriglobia; order Acidiferrales; family UBA7541; genus Palsa-295. The sequence goes on from CAVVGA010000025.1 coordinate 144,237, forward strand.
GGAAACGCCTTCGAAGAATGGCAGCTCCTGCAGCTCTTCGAGCGCGACCGGCTCGGAATCCGGCGTCCGCGCGATCGCAGTCTGCGTCACAACTTTATTTGTCAGCGCGCCCGTGGGACAGGAGACCATGCACTCGCCGCAGGATACGCAGGAAGATTCGCCCATTGGCTCGTTGTTATCGAAAGCGATTCCGGCGGTGGCGCCTTTGCCCATGCGTCCCAATACAAAATTCTCGCGAATATCGCTGCAGCCGCGGATGCACCTGTCACACAATATGCACGCGTCGAAATCCACGGCGATGCTCATCGAGGAATTGTCTGGGCCACGTCGCGTCGCGCGCGGAGCGTAACGCGCTGCGGTTATTTGCTCCTGTTTGGCCAGAGCTTCCAGTTCGCAATCGCCGGATTGCCGCTCGCGCGCGCAAGGGCTGGGATGATCGGACATCAGCAGTTCAATCAACGTATGCCGCGCGCGCTTCACGCCGTCGGCTGCGGTGTTCACTACCATTCCGGGTTCCACGGGACGAATGCACGACGCGGAGTAGACACGCGCGCCCACATCCACCACGCAGACGCGGCAAACGCCTACCGGCTTTTCGTTTTGCTGGTGGCACAGCGTGGGAATCGCAACGCCCTGCATCCGCGCGGCGTCGAAAATCGTGGTGCCCGGCGGCACCGAGAGTTTCCTTCCGTCAATCGTGAGTTCTACGAGAGGGCTCGCGCTCATACCCGCCCCGGTTTCGCTGCTGCGAAACTCTGTGCGGCGCTTCCGCCGGCTCTTTCGCCGCAGGGGCAAACGCCCGCCGGACAACGCCGCTGCAAAATATGTGATTCCACTTCCGCACGAAAGTGTTTCAAGACCGACGCGATTGGCGCGGGCACGACTTGCCCCAGACCGCAGATCGAAGTGAGCCGCAACGCGCCGGAAAGTTCGTCAATCAGAGCGACGTCCGCGGCCGAACCTTTTCCTTCGGTCCAGCCCGTCAGCATCTCCACCAACTTTTGCGAGCCCACGCGGCACGGGACGCACTTGCCGCAGGATTCATTGCGGAAAAATTGCGTCGAATTCAGCGCCATGTCCAGCATGCAACGGTCTTCCGCGCACACCACCAGCGCGCCCGAACCCAGCATCGAGCCTGCATCCGCCAGCGATTTGAAATCCAGCCGCACGTCCGCCATGGACGCGGGCAAATATCCAGAAGACGGCCCAGACGGCGCGAAGCCCTTTAATTTTTTCCCGTCCGCGATCCCGCCGCCGTATTTGAAAATCAGCTCGGACACCGGCGTGCCCATCGGCACTTCGTAAACGCCGGGATGCACCACGTCGCCGCTCACCCCAATAAATTTCAGTCCTGCCGCGCCATTCAGACCCTGCGCCTTGTACCAATCGACGCCACGGAAAAGAATTGTCGGCACGTTTGCAAATGTCTCGACGTTATTGATCACTGTCGGCTTGTTCCACAGGCCCTGTTGCACGGGGAACGGCGGTTTATTGCGCGGCTCCGCGCGCTTGCCTTCGATTGCTTCCAGCAGCGCCGTCTCTTCACCGCAAATATATCCGCCGGGGCTGACAAATATTTCCAGATCGAAGCTGAATTCGGTTCCCAGCAGCTGCGAACCCAGCAATCCGTTCCGAGCGCAGCGTCGAATTTCTTCGTGCAGTATTTTTTCTTGGTCCTCGTATTCGTGGCGGATGTAGAGAATGCCCTTCTGCGCGCCCGTCAGCACTCCCGCCAGAATCATTCCCTCGATCACTAGGTGAGGCAAATGCGTCAGGATGAAGCGGTCCTTGAATGTTCCCGGCTCGCTTTCATCCGCGTTGCACACGATGAACTTTTCGGGCCCCGGCGCTTGGCGCACCAATTGCCATTTCGATTCGGTGGGAAAACCTGCTCCGCCCAGGCCGCGCAGCCCGGAAGCTTTCAGCGTTTCAAACGCCGCATTCAGATCTCGCGATTTAATCAGGCGCTGAATGGTCTGGTAATGCTCGCCTTCACTATAAGGATCGGACGCGCACGGCACCCGGCGATGCACCTGCGAAATTTCCGGTAGCTTGCCGCCGGCGAGTACGTCGCCGACGATCGCCGTGATCTGATACTGCGAGAGACCGGTGTAGATTTGCTCGTTGATCGCAACCGCAGGGGCTTCGTTGCAGCGGCCCAGGCAAGAAACTCCACCGAGTTTCGCATCCGTATAGGCGAAGTTGCGGAACGATTCTTCGAGTCCCGAATGCAACACGCCAGCGCCGCGCAGATGGCAGGACATGTCCTGACAAACGCGCACATCCGCTTTTGGCGGCGGCGTTAGATGGAAATGGGGGTAAAAGCTGGCGACTCCGTGCAGACGGTACAGCGGCACGTCAATTTTTTTGGCGAGAGCTTTCAGTTGATCGGCGGGCAGGTAGCCGAACTGGCGTTGAATTTCCCTAAGCTCGCTAAAAATCAAGGGCAAGAGATCCTCACCGGGGAGAGTATGCATTCGCGGCCCGGAAAACAACCCTGAGTGTTGAGAAGTGTGGCGTATGGGGATATAAGCGTCAGCTTCGCGCGAAAGCGAACATACGGTTATTCTTGCGCGAAGCTCGGCGAATAATTGCGGCTGAATTCGTTTGATTTCGATAGTATCCGGGAGTACAAGCTGGCTGATTCGCGGGATTTCTTGCACTTCGCCGGACGTGCGGCACGGCATCCCGCTCCGCCAAATTGCAAATGGAAACGAAGCTCGCCACAAAACGCCGGCTGCCCGCGAATTCTGCATTCTTATTTTTTGCTTTTCTCACGGCAAGTATCGCGCTTTGCTCAATTGCGCGTGCGCAAAATACGGTGCTGCCGCTCTTGCCGTTCGATGGTCGCGCGGACCAAACAGGCCCAGCGAACCAATCCGGCCAGGGGCCGCGCTACACCGGTCCCGGCTCGTGCGCATCCACCACGTGCCATGGCAGCGTCTCGCCCCGCACCGATAATCGTGTACTGCAGAACGAGTACAGCACATGGATCGTCAAGGACAAGCACTCGAAAGCCTTCGCGTCTCTGCAGGGCAACGTGGGCGAGCGCATGGCCGCAATTCTTGGCATCGGCAAGGCGGAGTCCGCGCCCAAGTGCCTGGCGTGTCACGCGCTCGATGTTCCCGCCACACAGCGCGCGCACACTTTTGATCTAAGCGAAGGCGTGAGCTGCGAAAGTTGCCACGGTCCTGCCGCTGCTTGGCTCGGTCCTCACACCGAACGTGACTGGACGCATGAAAAATCCATTGCGGCGGGCATGTATGACACACGTGAGCTCACCAAGCGCAGCGAAAAGTGTCTCAGCTGCCACTTGGGTAGCGAGGAAAAATCCGTTGACCATGAAATGATCGCGGCCGGTCATCCAGATCTCTACTTCGAGCTCGATTCTTTTTCCGCTGTGATGCCGCGCCACTGGAAAGAACCCGGCGAGCCAGGCGAACCAGAAAATAGCGATCCGTGGTACGACGTGCGCGAGCTGACCACCGGGCAAGCCGTGCAGCTGCGGCAATCTCTGCTGCGCCTTGAATCGCGCGCGCACGGTAAGTACTGGCCCGAATATTCCGAGCTGCAATGTTACGCTTGCCATCATAGCCTCACGCTGCCGGAAAATAGTTGGCGCCAAGCGCGTGGATATTCCGCGCGCCGCCCCGGCGATCCGCCGTGGAATCCTTCGCGCTACACGATTTTTCACGAAGTTGTCTTTCAGGCTGATGGCGACGGTGCCGGAAAACTCGATTCTGAACTCGCGCGCCTGGCTCAATTGATGAGCCAGCTGAATCCTGACCGCGACGCCGTGGCTGCCGCTGCCGGAAATAGCGCGAAGCTCGTTGGCGACTTGTCCGCGAAAGTTGGAGCGATGGCGAATGATCCCGCATCTACGCTGCGCTTGCTGCGCAAAATTGCGGGTGACGCGGACAATATTTCCGCTCAGGGCGAACATGCCGCGGCGCAGGCCGCCATGGCCGTGCAATCGCTCTTCGTGGCCTACGAGCGCAATGAGAAATTCCCGCGTTCTGTCGAGCTGCGCTTGGCCATCGGCGCGCTCTTCCAGGATTTACAAGACCCGTCCGCATACGATCCCGCGCGCTTCGCCGGAAAGTTGCGCCAGGTGAACGCGCTACTGCCTTAGGCCGAGATCCGCAATGCGGCGGAAAATATTCTGTGAATTCTGAACACTATGCGCGAATTGTCGCGCCAAGAAAGCCGGGAGGGTTCGCGTGCAAAATTATGACCTGGTGGTGATCGGCTCGGGTCCAGCCGGCGAAAAGGGCGCCGCGCAGGCGGCTTACTTCGGCAAGCGCGTCGCTCTTGTTGAGTGCAGCGACATTCTGGGCGGCGCCTGCGTCAACACCGGCACGATACCCAGCAAAATTCTTCGCGAATCCGCGCTTTATTTTTCCGGCATTCGCCAACGCGGACTGTACGGCGTTGATTATTCCCTGCGCGACGGCTTGACCGTGAAGAATTTCATGCACCGCAAGGATGTGGTGGTCGCAACCGAACGTGAAAAACTGGCCAAGAACCTCGCGGCGCATCGGATTGACCTCATCCGAGGCCTGGCTTCGTTCGAATCTGCCTCCACGCTTTCTGTAAAAACGTCGGGCGGCGAAAGTCTCGCGCTGCACGCGGACGCCATTCTGATCGCGGCCGGTTCAGTCCCGCACCGCGCGCCGGAAATTCCCTTCGACGATGAAAGCATTTTCGATTCGGACTCGATTCTGAAAATGGATTCGATCCCGCGCAGCCTCGCGGTGGTGGGTGGCGGGGTGATCGGTTGCGAATACGCTTCCATCTTCACGGCGCTGGGCGCTGAAGTGTCGCTGGTGGACGGCCGTGATCGCGTGTTGCCTTTTCTCGACGCAGAAATTTCCACGTGCCTGCGCGAACGGCTCGCTGAACTTGGCGTGCGGTTCTTCTTCGGCGAGCGCACTACGCAAATCGAACGTGCGCAAAAGAAAGTGCGGATCACACTACAGTCCGGAAAAACGCTCGAAATGGAAGCCGCCCTGTTCGCGGCCGGGCGTCGTGGAGCGGTGGACAAACTTGCGCTGGATAAAGCGGGCGTGGCGCTGAACAAACGCGGCTACATCGAAGTAAATGAAAACTACCGCACGGCAGCGCCGCGCGTGTATGCGGCCGGAGACGTTATCGGATTTCCCGCGCTAGCTTCCACTTCCATGGAGCAAGGCCGCGTCGCGGCGTGCCACGCCTTCGGATTTCAGTACAAGCAGCGCCTCGCGTCCATGCTGCCGATGGGCGTTTACACCATTCCTGAAATTTCCGCCGTGGGCGAATCCGAAGAAACCTGCAAAGAGAAGGGAATTGAATACGCGGTTGGACGCGCGCGCTACGCCAACAACACACGCGGCCAGATTGTTGGCGATTTGACCGGCTTGCTGAAGTTGATTTTCGCGCGTTCAGACCGTCGCTTGCTGGGCGTGCAAATCATCGGCGAAAGTGCTACCGAGCTGATTCATCTGGGAATGATGGCGCTGGAATCCGCGATGACTCTCGATGCGTTTATTGATTTCGTCTTCAACTATCCGACGCTTTCCGAAATGTACAAGTACGCCGCGTACGACGGCCTGGGAAATCTTTCCGGCCACAAACTCCGCGAGGGCTAGCCCGCGCGGGGCTCATCACTCATCACTGCCTCTTCAATCCGTCGGATTCCGCGGAAACTTCAAAAACGGCAGCCGCACGCCGTCAATCACAATCTGGTCCGCGCGAATATCCGTAGGCGCTTCAAATCCCGCCGCGCCTCCCGCCGTCACATAATCATCCTGATCCACGCCATCACCGCTGACGCCCAATCCGCCCACCAGAACATCATTAATATAGAGCGGCTCGGAGCCGGGAAAAAATACCACTCCGCTCTGATTCGCTTTGGGCCACGCCGCGCTGGGCACTTGAAATCCTTGCGTGCATGCGTTCCCTGTATCCTGCGTGTACAAATTAAAAAACGGCCCCGGCGGCTTGCCATCGATCCCCGAAGGAAAAAAAGGCTGCCCGCCGAAACCGATAGTCCGATTCGTCACCGCCGTTCCCAGCGGCACCTGATTCAGATCCGCCGCCTGCCGATTCATTCCACTGAAGTAGATTACGTTGCGCGCTTTCGTCGCGGCTACGTCAATGCTGAATACCGTTCCATCCGTCATGCGGTACAGGCCGATCAACGTGCCATCGAGGTCACTCACCGCAATCGTCATTTTCGCGCGCGCGCCGATAGGCAGACGTATTTGCGCGCGGGTAAGATTGGCCGTCGCCACCGCGCTAGTGATGATCTGCGTCACCTGCGCCGCCGTCAGACCGCCTACGGGACCATTCGTCGCCGCAATCAGCGCGCCTTCGGGCGGAACTCCCGGGCTCGCCACGGGACCCACCGTAAAGTTGGTCGCGTTGAACGTGCCGCTGGTAACGCCACTCGGTGGGGTAGTCTGATTCACGAATGGCAGTGTGATGCCGTTGATGGAAACAATTCCCGGCGCTGGAAATGGCGGGAAGCCGACGCCATCGGTCGCCGCGCTCGGCCCGCTCATCGCGATCATGCCCGCGGCCGCGTACGCGACGTATTCCGCCGTGTCCGAATCCGCAGCTACGACGCCAACCCCGCCGACTTCTTGCCCGTTCTTGAAAATCGGCACGCCTCCGGGATTTACCGCAGTTGCGTCGCTATCATTTAAATCCGCCTTGCCCGTGATGACTCCGTATCCCGGTGTCGCGCCCGCGATTGTGGTGGCCGGAGGCACGATCGCATCCAAGCTCGTAGCAAGATTGCAGCCGCGATTGGTATTTTCGATGCCGTAGAGCGCGGCGCTCGCCGTGTTCACAACTCCCGGCGGAAAATGTATGCCGCTGATGAATCGCACTGTGCGCGAAGACAGCGGAGCCTGATCGTTGCTGAAGAAAGCGCCGGTGCGCGCGAGTGCAACCGCCAGATCAGCCGTAGGAATCATCTCGCCGAAATTTCCCAGCGATGTGGGCGGCGCCGTTGGTCCTACGTACACCCCGAGGATGCGGCCCATGCGATCAACGACCGCAATCGCCATGGCATCGGACTGAGCGGCCATCGCCGCAGCTTCCACCACCATTTGCACGTCTGCTTGCGTCAAAAATTCTGTCGCGGGCGGAGGATTTGTGGACGCGCCACCACTTCCGCTGCCGCCACCGTTTCCACTGCTGCTTCCACCTCCACCGCAAGCAGCCAGCGCCAGGCAAAACGCAACGACGACGCAAACCCGCGGAGCAGCAGCCTTGCGCTGCCCGCCGCGAAACATTCGATTTTCCACCGGAATCATGAGGTTGAACTATTGGTACCACAGCCGCACATCGTTCTCAATCATTCTGCAATTCAGTTGTTCAATCGTGATTGAATAATGCAGAAATCGGGAACCAGGTTTGCGCGCCGAGGCGCTCGAACATACTTGCCGGTTCCGGAAAAAACTGTGATTGCCAGACGATTCCAATTGTTTCTCCCCGAAACTCGCCGGACAGCCGGGGTCTGACGGAATGCGCGACGCATCCCGCGAGTGTATTTCGAAATCCGCGTGTCTATGGTTGCCCTTGAGTTTGCTATGCGTCGCAACTTCGTTCGGTTCAGGTCCAACCGCGAACCTGTCCCAACAATCCGTTGCCCAACAGCGTTTGCCTGGACAGTCGGCTCTCAAGAAAGCAGCATTGCAAGGCGTTGTGCGCGATACGAACGGGAAACCGGTGATCGGCGCAACCGTGATTTTGCGAAATCTTGCAACGGATCAGAAACTAGAAAAAGTCAGTGGCTCCCAAGGAGTCTTCCGCCTCATTGACGTTGCTCCCGGCGACTACGAGCTAAAAATCGTGGCGGCAGGCTTCCAGGAATTCACCACGCCTGCCGTGCAGCTGAAGCCGGGCGACGATCTCGTTCGCGAGATCGCGCTCGTCGCCACTGCTTCCAACGCACCCGCGCCGCTGCAGTTTCCCCAACTTCCCGCCGGACCCACAAATCCGCCATCAGGATCTCAGCCCGCACCTTCAGCTACCGTACCTCCCAACGCGGTACAGAACGGCAATCTTCAGCAGACCGCCCAGCAACCCCCGCCGGAATCGCTGGCATCTCCCGATCAAGTTTTTCGTCCCGAACCCGATCGCTGGTCAGTCGCCATGCCCGATTGGGATCGCTACGGAATCGGCGGCGAACATCCCTACGTGAAAGGCAGCAAGTGGGACCCCTTCAATCGCAATAAATTAAAAGGCGACGTGCCGATCATCGGCAAACAAACTTTTCTAAATCTGACGGCCACCAGCGACACGTTTCTCGATGGCCGGCGCCTGCCCACGCCCACCGACGTCAGTTCCGCGCGTCCCGGCAGCAGCGAGTTTTTCGGCAACGGCGGGCAAATTTTTCTCGATCAAACCTTCGCATTTTCCTTCGATCTTTTCCACGGCGATACCTCGTTCCGTCCAGTGGATTGGCGCATCCGCATTACTCCGGTAGTCAGTTTGAATTATCTCGCGGTGCAGGAACTGGGTGTCGTCAACGTGGATGTGACCAAGGGCACCACGCGCCTGGATTCGCATCTCGGATTGCAGGAGGCGTTTGCGGAAGTGAAGTTGCATGATCTGGGCCCGAATTACGATTTCGTTTCCGTGCGTGCCGGGATTCAGGCCTTCAACGGCGACTTTCGCGGCTTTCTGTTTGTGGAAGAGCAACCCGGCGTGCGTTTCTTCGGCAATCTGGATTCGAACCGGTGGCAATATAACGTCGCCTATTTTGATTTTCTGGAGAAGAACACCAACAGCGGGCTGAATTCAGTGGCGCTGCGCAATCAGCAGGTAATTATTGCCAACGCGTACCGCCAGGATTTTTTGTTTCAGGGTTACACCGCACAGCTCAGTGTGCACTACAACAAGGACGATGCCTCGATTCATTACGACGACAACGGTTTTTTGGTGCGCCCTGCGCCCATCGGGGCCGTCTTTTCCAGTGGAATGATTCGCCCACACAGCGTGCACGCCGCTTATCTCGGCTGGACCGGCGATGGCCACATCGGCCCGCTGAATCTGACGCACGCGTTTTATCAGGTGTTCGGTAACGACAGCTTCAACGCCATCGCGGGCAGAGCAGTAACAATTAATGCGCAGATGGCTGCGCTCGAGCTTTCCTACGACAAGGATTGGTTTCGCATCAAAAGTTCCGTCTTCTACGCTTCCGGTTCGGCGAATCCATCCAGCAGCCGCGCGCGCGGGTTTGACTCGATTGACGATTTTCCGGAATTTGCCGGCGGCATTTTCAGCCTGTGGAATCGCGAAAGCATTCGCTTGACCGGCTCGGGCGTCTCGCTGAATCCGGGCAACAGCCTGCTCCCCGATCTGCGCTCGAACAAGGACGAGGGCCAGGCGAACTTTGTGAATCCCGGAATTTTCCTTGCGAATATTGGCGCGGAATTTGACCTGACGCCGAAACTGCGCGGCTTCGCCAACGTGAACTACTTGCGGTTTGAACACACCGAGACGCTGGAGCAGATTCTTTTTCAGTCGCCAATTCACCACTCGATTGGAGTTGATTCAAGTATCGGGGTGCGCTACCGGCCGCCGCTTACAGAGAATATTTCCGTAGCGGCGGGTGCGGCCGCCTTGATTCCAGACCAGGGCCTGAAGGACATTTACACTGGCCGAGTGATGTTTTCGCTTTTCACCGATTTGCGGTTCCAATTTTGAGCGAGCGAATTTGTTCATGATATTTATGCGCGGCTCGACGGACGACGCCACAGCGCGAAAGCGCGACGTGCGGCGCCGTTGGCTTGTCGTGTTCGTTCTAGGCACCGCCGTCGCCGCGATATTCCTCCTCGAAGCTCGCTCGCACGCGCAGTCGCCGTCGCACGCGCAGCAACAAAGCCTGCTCGGCCAACCTCAATCCGACGTTGACCGCAAGAGCGCTGGATGTGTTTCCTGCCACACCGCCACGGACGAGCCTTCCATGCATCCTACCCGCACAGTTCGCCTGGCTTGCGTGGATTGCCACGGCGGAGACGCGACCGCGATCCTGCCGTCCGGCACGCAGCTCGGCTCAGCGGAATACGCACAACTCAAAAATCGCGCGCATCCGCAGCCCACGGATTCCGCGCTCGCAGGAGCCTCCGGAAATCCACCGCGGCTCTATACCAAATGGCTGCGCGAAAATTACGCGTACGTCCGCTTCGTCAATCCCGGCGATTTGCGTGTCGCCGCGGAAACCTGCGGCACGGCCGGATGCCATTCGTCGGAAGTTCTGAAAGTGAAGACCAGCATGATGACGCACGGCGGCATGCTGTGGGGCGCGGCGCTCTACAACAATGGTTCGTTCCCGCTGAAGAACACGCGCTTCGGCGAAAGTTATTCCTCGGATGGCCAGCCGCAGGCGCTGCTCACTGTGCCAACGCCCACGCCGGAAGAAACGCGAACGAAAGGCATCGTCCCGGAACTCACGCCTCTGGAACGCTGGGAAATTTCGCAACCCGGCAACGTCCTGCGCGTATTCGAACGCGGCGGCGAAAAAAAAGCCGAAATCGGCAATCCCAATCGCGAGGAAGAATCCGGCCGGCCGGACGACAAGCTCGGCGAGCGCGGCTTCGGCACCCTGCTCCGCACCGATCCCGTTTTTCTCGGCCTGCAAAAAACACGCCTGCTCGATCCGCTGCTCTCGTTGCCCGGCACCAACGACCAACCCGGCGATTATCGCGGCAGCGGCTGCACCGCATGTCACGTCGTGTATGCCAACGATCGCTCGCCGCAACATTCCGGCCCATACGCCAGCTTCGGCCATCTCGGTGAAAGCGCTTCTTCCGATCCCACGATTCCGAAAAATGAATCCGGCCATCCCATTCGCCACAGCTTCACGCGCGCAATTCCGTCCAGCCAATGCATGATTTGCCATGTCCATCCCGGCACGAACATGGAGACTACTTATTTCGGCTACACCTGGTGGGACAACGAAGCCGATGGCGCAGCGATGTATCCGCGCCAGCAACACAATCCGACCGAGGAAGAAAAATATCAGGTCGCTCTGCGCAATCCGGAAGGCGCCGCCGCGCGCGGCCTGTGGTCTGATCCGAAATTTCTCGAAAAATTAGGCAGCCCGGAATTCAACGAGCAGCTCGACCAGACTCAGTTCGCCGATTTCCACAGCCACGGTTGGGTTTTTCGCGCCGTCTACAAACGCGACCGCCAGGGCAACCTGCTCGACGCCGAAAATAAAATCGTCAGTCCCAAAGACCCCGGCAAATTCAAAAAAGCCGTGCACCTCGCGGACATCCACCTCGAAAAAGGCATGCACTGCGTGGATTGCCACTTCGAGCAGGACTCCCACGGCAACGGCAAGCTCTACGCCGAGCCGCGCGCCGCCGTCGAACTCGATTGCGTGGATTGCCACGGCACGATTGACGCGCGCGCCACGCTGATTTCTTCCGGCGCCGCATCCCCTGCGGGTGGCACACACTTTGACGCGCTGCGCACTCCCTGGAACACGCGCCGCTTCGAATTCCGCGACGGCAAATTATTCCAGCGCAGCATGGTCGAACAGGACAAAGAATGGGAAGTCGTGCAGACGCTGGACACGATCACCCCCGGCAATCCAGTACTACAGCGAAAAATCGCGCTGGGCCAAAACCATTCGCATCGACGGCAAATCCTGGGGCGACGTACCCGCCGATTCATCGCAGCTCGCGCATGCCAATAGCCGCATGACCTGCTACGCCTGCCACACTTCGTGGACGCCCAATTGTTTTGGCTGCCACCTTTCCATGACGGCCAATCAACGCAAGCCCATGCTGCACAACGAAGGCCTGCTCACGCGCAATTGGACCGCCTACAATTTTCAGGTTCTGCGCGACGACGGCTTCATGCTCGGCATCGACGGTACTGTCACAGGCCATCGCATCGCGCCAGTCCGCTCGTCCTGCGCGATTCTAGTTAGTTCGCAAAATCAGAATCGCGATTGGCTCTATTACATGCAGCAGACCGTTTCCGCCGAAGGCCTCAGCGGCACCGCGTTCAGCACCTTTGTTCCGCACACCGTACGCGCCAAAGAAACCAAGTCCTGCGACGATTGCCACATTTCCGATCGCAAGGACAATAACGCCTGGATGGCGCAAGTCCTGCTGCAGGGCACGAACCTTTTGAATTTCATGGGCCGCTATATTTACGTCGCCGACGGCGCGAAGGGTTTCGACGCCGTCGCGGTCGCCGAACACGACGAGCCGCCCGCCGTCATCGGCAGCTATCTGCAGCGCGTGGCCTACCCGCAAGATTATCAACAGCACGTGGCGCGCGACCGCGAACTGCAGGAAGCCTACCACCACATCGGAAACGTCTTGGATCTGCAGCTGCGCGGCGAATATCTCTACGCCGCGCTCGGCAAGGGTGGCTTCCGCGTCTACGACGTGGCCAACATCGACAACAAGAATTTTTCCGAGCGCACCATCACGGCGCCCGTTTCTCCGCTCGGTCAGCGCCTTTACGTCAGCACGAAATACGCGACGGCCGTCGCCAGTCCCTCGACGCAAGCTCTCGATCCCGCGCGTTCGCGTAATCCAGTAAATGAAGAGCAGTCCATCCATCCGCTCTACGCCTACTTATATGTTGCGGACAAGTACGAAGGCCTTGTCGTCGTCGGCGATCCCGATCCCAAAAGCAAATCGCCCGGAGTGAGCACGCTGCTCGACGGCGATCCGCGCAATAATTTTCTGAAGCGCGCGTTAGCTTTCAATCCCGACGGCATCCTCAACGGTGCCCGCCGCATCACCATCGCCGGAACGTACGCGTACATGCTCTGCGATCGCGGCCTGGTGGTCGTGGACTTGAATGATCCACTCAAGCCGCGCGTCACCGCCGAAATCGGAACGCCGCAACTAAACGAGCCGCGCGGAATCGCGATTCAATTTCACTACGCGTTTGTGGTTGATCGCGACGGCCTGAAAGTTCTCGACGTTTCTGCGCTGGACCATCCGCGCATCGTCCCGAAAGCCGCAGTGCCTCTCGCCGACGCGCGCAACATCTACGTCGCGCGTACGTATGCCTATGTGGCTGGTGGAAAAGAAGGCGTCGCCATCGTGGACGTGGAACAACCGGAGCAGCCGCGGCTCGATCAAATCTTCACCGCCGATGGAAAGATCAACGACGCGCATGACATCAAAATCGGAATGGTGGACGCCAGCGCCTTTGCGTTCGTCGCAGACGGCCGCAACGGTCTGCGCGTGCTGCAAATATTATCGCCCGAAGATTCGCCCAACTCGTACGGTTTCAGCCCGCGCCCCACGCCCAAACTAATTGCCACCTACCGCACCAGCGGCCCCGCGCTAGCAGTATCCAAGGGAATTGACCGCGATCGCGCCGTGGACGAAAGCGGCAATCAAATCGCCGTCTTCGGCCGCCGCGGCGCCCGCCCCTTCAACCGCGAAGAAGCCTCGCGCCTGTTCATGCACGATGGCGCGCCGTACACAGTCCCGAGCGAACCGGCGAGCCCGCCGCAATCGCCCGCAACTAGCGCAGCCGCGCACTCCAGCGCGCAGACTTCGCCGCGCTGAGCGCATACGGACACCGCGCGGACGACCCTGCGTCGCAATTCCTCGTATGTGAATGGAAATTAAAAATGTTGGTGGGCCGGCTAGGATTCGAACCTAGGACCAACGGATTATGAGTTCTCTGGGGTCCATTGATTCGGCACAAGATAAAGCCCTTAGCTCTGCAAAGCAAGGAAAAACCCGGCAGAAACCGCAACCCAGACGCAACCGAGATGCTTGGGAAGAGTCTCGTTAGAAAACGTCGTCAAGTCTGCTTGCGATTCGCGCCGATGCTAGTGAAAAGGCTAGGCATTGTGATGGATGCAGCAAAGCAGTAAACCGCGACCTGCAAGCACGACCCGCAGGCGCGGACAAAGGAGAGCTGCAATGGCGACAACAAACCGAGAATTTGAGTTGGTCGGAGAGGAATTATACTTCACCGACAAAGAAATCATGGACCTTGAACAGAAGTGGACGTCGGGCGTTAACGACCTCGCCCAGCGCGACATCTTGGACGATGACGATGCCCGCAATGTCGTGGTGGACCTGCTACGCGAGACTCGCAAACTCCGCTGCATGCTTGAGAGCGAAAGAACGAAAAACGTACCCGTGAATTGAATCACTGGCCGCCGCCTCCCAACGGCAAGTCATGAGATGGCACCGTTCGATCTTTCTCAAGCTCTAGACAAGAGCCTGGTGAGGAGGTATGAAATCCTCAGCGGAAATTGGGCTCACGTCTCACAAATTCATGCTCAGCTATCTTCGGAACGCCGAGGCGTTCGATGAACATCGACCAGGAAAAACTGGAACATACGGTTCTGGCACTGCTCTATCTGACTTCCTTCGAGGACAGATTCGGCGTGAGGGCGTGGAAGGGGCACGATTGGGACGTAATGAACCTCTTGCACGAGAAAGGCTACATCTCGAATCCGGCTAACAAAGCCAAGTCTGTCGCATTCACCGAAAAAGGGGCTCGGCTATCGAAAGAGCTGTTCGAGAAGCTCTTTGCACTGAAGTAAAACCCCCGTCCTCCGCCGACAGCCCTTTGTTGGGAAACCGGGCCCCCTGGGCCTAGTACGAACTTCTCCGGTTACGCTTACCAGGCATCTCTAACAATGTCGGCCCTGTCAAACACTTTTTGAGCAGACTTCTCCAATCAGTTAAAAGAGTTTTTTCTTCCCCTTCCTGGATGGTATTACTTGTCGGCCTTGACGACTTCGGTTCGTTCGTAATCTAGCGGTCGGCTTCAGTCCGACCCATACATCTCTTCGATCGTAAACTTCAGACCATGATTAGGAATTCGAACTCCCTCTCGCGAGGGAGCGGGATGCCCATTCAAGTGCGCGGCGTTCTAGTTCACGCCATGTCCGGTACCGAGCTGTCCCGCATGCGAACCGAATTGCGGCTCCGTCTTCCCGAGCCTATCAACAAAAGCCCACTCGAGTCGAGGGGGGCCGACATTGTTATGCAATCACTGTCGCACGCAGCACGCTTTCGCAGTAGAATCGCGGCTAATCTAGGGGCGGACGTGAAATCCTACCACCTGTTTCCGCCGGTTGTGGTTGACGCGTTACTCGTGGCTACCGGCCTATCTTCTGGACAAGCGCAAGAGGGAAACCAATCCCAGAAACAAGACGGCACCAGCAAGCAGGCGACTGAGTTGAAGCTCACCAAATCGACGGTAGCTGCATATCCAGAAGAAGCGTTAAAGAAAAACATCGAAGGGAAAGTCACGTTACGCATCACGGTGGATGCTAACGGGCGAGTTTCGGACGCCAAGGCTTTGAGCGGGCCTCCCGCACTGTTGCAGGCCGCTCTGGATTGCGTCAAACAATGGGAATTCGAGCCGCCTGCCCACGCGCCACTGGTGACTATTGCTGAAATCTCGTTTGGGCATCCGAAGGAATGGGAATGTCCTGGCCCGGTATCCGAGTTTGGTGAGGTGACCTCTTCGGGGACGCTCAGAAGCGCAAAAGGCACAATCGTTCAAGTCAGTGACGACGTTGATTGGGTATTGCCAGTATACTTCGCCGAAGACAGAAAGGCTGGCGTTGCCGGAGAGATGATTCTCTCCCTCACCGTCAATGCCGAGGGTAAAGTCGCGAGTGTACTCGTCGTCAAATCGCTCTCTCCCCATCTCGACAATGCTGCCGTTGACTCGGTTCGCACCCTGAAATTCAAACTACAGTCTGGAAATCCTGACCGCCTACCCGATGATTTTCCATTGCACATCTTATTCCAGCCAACGTGCTCTATGGATCACAAGCCGAATTGATTCTCGCAGTCGCCTCCCATCTGATAAACGCTGCCAGCTCAACCGGTCGATGCAACACCATCCAGTGCGTTGATTCGGCAATGCTTCCGCGGGAGAACTATCTGTTTGGCTGTACTCGGTCAACACCTCGCCAGGGCAGCGTTCCGGCTGGTCTAAGCCTGGTGAGCGATTTTAGCTTTTGTTATCAATGCCAGGTGGGTTCGAACTTGGTGTTGCATTGACCCATTGAGACCACCCGACTAACAGCTTGTTGAATAATTCGGTTTTTCGAGCTTTTCGTTCTGAAGTTTTGAGGTTTTGCTGATTTGTGAAGGAGTGCTTTGGGTTGTTCTATCTACTCAGCGGATCCGAATCGAAACTTCCTTCATGCTCTGGCCATCAGGTTTCGCAAGCGGCACAAGTTGTAGGCGGCTCCGGTGAAGGTAAACAGCCACCCTACCTTCTCGATTCCTCGCAGCTTCACTTTTCTTAGCATCCCCACCATCTTCATCCACCCGAACGATTGCTCCACTCGTTTTCTCTTCCGCTGACTCACCTCATACCCCGCATGCCGCGTGGTCCGCTCATCCACCGCGCTCCTCCGATTGCTCGTGTTCTGCGCCACGTGCGGGGTGATGTTCAGCCCGCGGAGTTCTCTTACGAATTCCTGCGTGTCGTAGGCCTTGTCCCCTCCCATGGTCACTCGCTTTCCCGGCGGCAGGGCTTCGGCCATCAACAGCGCAGCATCCCGCTCCGCTCTGCCGTTCGCCTCCGTCAGAAACGTTTGCAGTAAGAGTCCGTTGCGGTTTTCCATCATTACATGCCCCATATAACTCAGCTTCGCCTGGCTCCCTCGCGACTTCGTCCACAATCGGGCATCGGGATCGGTGCTCGATTCATGGGTCTGGTTCTTTCTCTTTTCCCCTTTAAAGTCGACCTCTCCTCCCGCTCCAGCAGGCTTCCCGGTCCCGTCCTTGGGCCGGAAACTCTTCTGACTGGCCCAGGCCTCAATCAGCGTTCCATCCACCGTGAAATGTTCATCGGACATAAACGGCCTGGCTCGCTCCAGCACCCGCTGGAAAAACGTCTCGGCGACCTCTTCATGCAACAAGCGCTCCCGATTCTTGCTCTACACCGCGTGATTCCACACCGCCTCGTCCATCTCCATTCCTACAAACCAGCGGAACAGCAGGTTGTACTGCAGTTGCTCGATCAGCATGCGTTCGCTGCGTACCGAATAGAAGATCTGCAACAGCAGGGACCGAAACAGGCGCTCCGGTGCTATCGATGGTCTCCCCACGTCCGAGTACAACTTCGCAAACTGCGGCGACATTTCCTTCAGGATCTCATCCACCATCTTGCGGATCGGCCGCAACGGATGGTCCGCTGGGACTCGCTTCTCTGGCGAAACGTAGCTGAACATTCCTTCCTGCTGGTTATCGTCTCCGCGCATTCACTCGCCTCCTTGAGCTTCTGTACTTCAGACGAGTTTTTTCAATTAAAGTTGCAGAAGAAACAGGTTTTTCAACAAGCTGCTAATCGGGCATCAGGTTGAGTTGGTTGTGTTGTAACACGTAGGCGCGTGCGAGACGCAGCTCAACGTGCGCGGAGCAATGCGCAGGCTATGGCAACGGGATGCGATAGAGGTTGCGGAGAGTGCTCTGGCGCGTATAGGCGTAAATGGATGGGCTTATGGCGGACTCCACAACTCGGGGAATCGCAGAAGCTGTAGTCGGATTCTTCAAATCCTCGATTCGCGCAATACCGGACGGCGGCAACTTCGGCAGTCCCGTGTCATGCAGCACGGGCAGCGCGTAGCTCTCCTCGTGCGCCAGTGAAAAGGAGAAATACACAAATTTTCCGTATGTATCCCGGGTGAGCCAGCAATAAGACACGCACAGCGTCGCTGATGTGGTGCCATCGACAGCAAACGCAGTGACCTGGGCCGTGTGCTCTTGATCGGGTCTCGGCGAGCCGGCAACGAACCAACGGCCATCCGGCGATACCGCAACCGCGTCGAGAACACGCTGCGGGGATATCTTGCGGCGATCTGTTCCATCCGCTTTCATGCGATACAGAAAATTCGAGCCGCCTTCGATGGCGCGAAAAACGAGTTTGTCGGTTTGGTTCTTCGTTCTTTCCGCTGCTATGCAAAGCTGAAACTCGTCTATGCACGCCTTCAAGGCTGGCTGTTTCTCTTCAATGCACTGTAGCAACAATGTCTCCAAGCAGCCTCTAACAGGTTTATGCTTTGCACCTTGCGGGAAAGGTCGGCTGCCAGATCGTAGGGCTGGACATCAATGAATCCGGAATTCGCAATGCGCAACAACTTGCACAGGCGGCGGGGCTTGCTTCCCAGACACGTTTCGAGCAGAACGACGCTTCGAGGAATCTTTCCTTCGACGAAGCGACTGTTGACGCCGTGTTCTCGAATGACGTCTTATGCCATATTCCGGGCAGACTAAATGTGTTGGCCGAAATTTTCCGCGTACTGAAGCCCGGTGGGCGGATGCTGTTCAGTGACGCTCTCGTGATCGGCGGAATGATTTCCCACGATGAAATTGCCACGCGCAGCTCGATCGGCTTTTACGTCTACAGTCCGCCGGGAGAGAACGAACGGCTGATGAAACAAGTGGGGTTTTGCGGGATCCGTACCACAGACACAACTGAAAACGCTGCCCGGATTGCAAAGAAGCGGCATGATGCGCGAGAGAAATGGAAACAGGAGCTGGTTACGGCGGAAGGACAAGCCAACTTCGACGGACTACAAAAGTTTCTGTTCTGCGTTCACACCTTGACGGGCGAAAAACGCCTGTTGAGATACTTGTATCTGGCGAGTAAAGCATCCTGAGTTGATCCCTGGGGTTCGCCGGCCTGACCTGCTTCGCGCGCTCTCGACCGGAGGGCGATGGAGGGCGTCAGTTCTCACAAGCGCGATGAAGCACGGAGCTGGATTCTAGCTATTTGGCAGCAGCCTTCTTAGCTTTTGCCCTAACCATAGCCCAGCGCTCTTTCATGGCTTTTGAGATCTTTGCTCTCCCCTTCGCGGAGAGCACGTGCTTCTTCGCGCGGGAAATGTCTTGGCTTGCGGTCTTACCTAGAACCTTCGCAGCCGATTGCAAACGAATCAAATCATGCTGCAACTTCACTAACTGCTTTTTCACCTTTTTCTCTTCGCGTCTGATTGCTGCCAATATGCTCATGGAGCCTCCGAAAACAATCTACATGAGAGATCGCCTTAAACCAATCCCGTGTCCTTGGGATGTCTTATTCAGTTTGTCAGCAGGATAAGAAAACGAGATTTCCGATTAGCGTTGATCGTCCAGGTGGCCAGTGCCGCGCATTGAAGCCATGACGGAGAGAGTCAAGGACTGCACCGTCGTAGACTCGGCTCCAGTTTTCAATCTTCGACTCCGGTAGCGGTTTGGAGTGAAGGACGTTCTGATTGCGTGCTCCGAAAATGTATTTTTGCGGCATTTTAATCATCGTACCTAAGATGTACAACATGGACCCAGCAAACAACGATACGCCATACAGACGAAGGCAAAATGCGCCACGGAGCTCGTGACGAATAGCCCTCACCTGTGCGTTTTTAAGCGGAATGGTGCGGGTGCAACCGTGATTCCCTCTGGGAGCTGGCTTCACGAACTTGATGGACAAGATTTCGCGGGGAATGTCTTTCAAAAAGCAAACGGGAGGCCCCACCGCATTATTTCGGCCTCCCGTCTGTTTTTGCGGTTGAAGTTTTGTTCCAGATTCGCCAACTCATTCCTCGTCAAGTAGCGATAGGCGTCGCGCACTTGCGATCCTTACGGCCTAACGGTCAGCGGCAGAGAAACCACCGCCAGTTCATTTTCGGTCTTGGCGCGCGATACTTCTTTCTCGCGACGTGACTGCACTAGTTTCAATCCCTGACCGCTTCCGACCCAAATCTCGGACAGAAAACACTCATTGCTGTAGCAGTGAAAGATCAGTTTGGATTCGGCATTCTTGTCCCTGGACTCCACGACATTCGTACCTACGAACGTCGAGGCGGACGAATCGGTGCGCCGTATCAGCTGCAATGTTTTGACTTCCGGAAGCGCTCGCTGGATCTGATATTCGCCGGCCGGCATCATCGTGTTCCCAGCTTGGAACGCGAACGGAACCTTGGCCTGCGTGACCTGCTGAGCGTGGCTCTGCGCTGGTGCAAGAGCCGTAAATACCAACGCGGCGGCAACTGCGAGAATTTGTTTTTTCATGGACTTTCTCCTTTTTCTTCTCATTCGCTCGGCAGCAACCGTAATTGAGTCGCTGTCAAGTTGCGCTCACTTTCGCGCCACGCTCAAGAAACTGCAATGCACTGGCGGTCAATTGCGGGTAAATTACAGATAAACCGCTAGGTCGCAGTTACAGAATGATTTCCTGGCGGAGGCGGAGTGACTTTGATCATAATCAGAGTCCGCGTCCAAATTGAATGTCGAGCGGTATAATCGCTTCGCAGCGGCAGGAGGTGTCGAAATGGCTAAGATGAAGCAGTTCACAGTTACGGTTGAGAATCGACCCGGCGCAGTCTCCGAGATCGCAAGAACACCGGGAAATGCCAAGGTGAACATTCTCGCACTGCTGGGAACGGCACAAGGGACGAGCGGCAGGATTGAACTCGTCGTGGATGATGCGAGGCGAGCAAAGAAGGCTCTCGACGAAGCCGGTCTGAGGTACCAAGAGACAACAGCAGAAGAATATGAACTGCCAAACAAACCGGGTGCACTGGCGCAATGCTTAGACAAACTCGCAGCGAGACGCGTCAATCTGAATTCGATCCATGCCACAGCCTCGAAAGACGGGAAAAAGGCGGTTCTGGTTTACACAGTTGAGGCTGGGACAAGAGCGAAAGCGGCATCGGCATAGGAACGTGCGGCAGAGCAACTGTACCTAGTCACTTATGCCTCGCTGCCCTCGTCTCCAGGCCCCAACATACAGGGATGCCACTCCTCATCCTCGGCGTGGATGTCGCAGAACCACCTATCGCATGTCGCACAGTGCACTGTGGCCAGATTAGTGCACAGCTCATTGTTACGGGACTCGCCCTGACACAGGCGCATCAGGTCCTCGCTCTATCCGCACCTGCAAGCTACTCTTGTTTTCGGCGAAGTCAAGGCTTTGGCGGAAACTGCAGCAGGTCGTTGACGGGAGAGTGTCTCGTGGCGTTCATCTTTGCATTGGGTATCGCTCTCATGTTGGTGGCACCGCTACTTCGTCGATACGACAAAGCTTCATTGGTGCTTATGGCAGGCGCGTCCATCGTACTTGTGCTCACCGCGTTTGAGCTGATACATCCCGACGCAAGGATCGGTCAGGCGGCAATCGAGTCCAATCGGCGATTTTATCTGATCGTGATCGCTGTTGAATTGCCGGTGCTGATGCTTGCATTTATATCGACGCTGTATTTCAGGTATGCCTTTTGGCTCGGATGGTCGGTCAATCTTGTCTTCACTCTGTGGCTCGCAGTAGTTCTGGTCTGGCTGGAGTTTTTCTGGCATTGGTGAATTTATATTTCCGATTTAGCACACGCTCGAACGTAAGGTCGACTGCAAAAAAGTCTGACACTCTTATGACGCTCAACCGTGTTAGGGCAAATTTGCTGCGGCGTTCTTGCGCGAGTCTATGCACACGATTCTGTAAGTGGACGGGCTACTTGGCTGGAGGGTCTTCCAGCCAACCTACCGTTCGGGCGAATCGGCAGGGTTGTCTGTGTAGCCCGCAGCATTGCGTCCGCAATCGAATGGCCACGGGAGTCTCGCAAGCAGTCTGTCGTAAGCGCCCAGATCTAAAGCGAATGAGTTGCCTATGCTGTTCCAGTAGGTATATTTCTCAATTGATGCAACAAGATCTTGCCTAAAATGTGAAAAGTCGTCTCGCAACTGCGCGTTCTCCACGAACTCCGCCACCGTGCTCTACTACGGCTAGTACGCTGCTCGATACGGCTTCATACCGATGGCTCGGAGATGGGTATCGCTTTCACGAGCATCGAGCCCAACCAGCTGTCAGTCTTGGAAAAGTGGCTCCCAACTGCGATTTGAAAATGTCCTTAACAAAGGTTCATCACGCCCACCCTGGCCTTCCCAACCCGTGTCTGGTATGAAATCATCGATCCGTCTTCCTTGCCTCTGCAAATTAATTGCACTAGCCTTACTTACTATGGCAAACGCACGTGCGAAATCGAGCCTGAAAGTTTGCCTTCTATCACCGCACCCGATGTTCATCGACGGGTTCCGCCGCTTTCTTTCGGACTCAGGCTTCCAGATCGTCGCCCGGCAGCTTGAGCCCATACTTGCTCCAGATCCACGATACCTCGAGGTTCCTCGCGCAAGCGTCTACGTCATCGACGCGTACGCGCAGCGACAGGCCACTACGGCGCTCTTGGGCAATATCCATGAACATAACTCCGGCGCGGGATTGCTAGTGGTTGGCGACAATCTAAAAGAAGCCGACAACTACACGCTCCTCCGTCAAGGCATAAAGGGAATTCTGAATTACACGGAAGCGCGCGAGCAACTTCCCAACGCGCTTCGTCGGGTGGCGTCAGGTGGTTTCTGGGTGCCTCGCCACGTGCTATCGCGCTTCGTAGATTTCATTCTGAACACCGCTCAATGGCAGCGCAGGAATTCGCCGGCCGAGCTCAGCCAACGCGAACAGCAAGTGCTTGTTGGCCTGCGCGAGAAACTAGCAAACAAGGAGGTCGCGGATCGACTGCACATCTCCGAGCGCACCGTGAAATTTCACGTCTCCAATTTGTTCGCGAAATTCGGTGTGAGACGCCGCGCAGACTTGATTCTCGTCTGCTGCCGGCAAGAAGGTGCGGGAGAGTAGTCCACTAGAAACTAATCACGATCACCACAAACAGGTCAACCCTAGACTGAACGAATTGCTAAGTGCCTCCGGTGTCGCTTTTCCATCTGAGACTCCAAGAAATCGCTCAATTTGTGCATGTCCCCTTGAAATCTTGAACAGAGGGCTCACAACGCGAGAAAACCGCCAATTTGAGGCTTCTTGCGTATTGGGACGTCGCTCGGGTACCTGCTCCAAACAGCCTCCCCTGAGCCTTCGGCAGCTCACTGAATACGCCGCAGTCTCTGAGCGTACGCTGCGCGAGTGGCTACACCGCGGGACTGACGCGCTTCCAGCAGTCCGCGTTGATGGGAAAATACTCGCACGGCGATCGCAATTCGATGCATGGCTTGAGTGTCATCGAATACCGCCAGATGCACCAGTCGATGTGGACGATATCGTGAGCGGTCTGCTGAGGGATGTTCAGTGAGCGTTAAGATCCGAAAAGACGGAGGGGGCATGGTGGGTTTTCATCTGTTTTCGCGGCAGACGCAAAGCGAAGAAAATCGGCACGCGCGAAGCGGCCGAGCGCGTGAAGCGCGAAATTGAAGCGCGCCTCGCCCTGGGTGATTTTGGCATCCAAGCAGGGGCAAGTCTGACATACCTGAAGGAGCAAATGGGGCACAGCTCGATACAAGTAACGGTTGATGCGTACGGACATTTGGTCCCGGGCGCGGACATTGCATGGGCCGACAAGCTGGATGCCGCAGCAACAACTCCGCAAGTATCTGCAAGCCAGACGCAACCGGAGGAAAACGAACCAAACGACGAATCACCGCAACTGCTTGAAA
Source organism: uncultured Acidobacteriota bacterium (assembly GCA_963747605.1). Taxonomy (GTDB): domain Bacteria; phylum Acidobacteriota; class Terriglobia; order Acidiferrales; family UBA7541; genus Palsa-295. The sequence continues at coordinate 167,669 of CAVVGA010000025.1, forward strand.
ACGTTGGTGGGCCCGCAAGGATTCGAACCTTGGACCAACGGATTATGAGTCCGCTGCTCTAACCAGCTGAGCTACGGGCCCCACCTTTGTAACTTGGTGATTTTATATTATTTGCACGAATCGCGCCGAACATTCGGAGCGCCCAAAACGCTGCATGTAGTAAATATGTAGTACTTTTTCAAAAGTTCTCGTCGGTTTTCGCCGAGGAAAGCTCAAAATCAGCGTACAGAATGGGGCCGCTGCTTCGAGGTCCGTGTGACACCAGCTTCGGTGAAGTGTAGTACTTTTTCGTGGACTGGAGCCTAGTTTCCGGTTACGCGGGTGGTCTCAATGGGTCGATGCAACACCATCTAATATGAAACTTCTGTTCAAAGGTGGTGTGTATGGCTCAAGGGAAACGGGTGGCGCTTTCTGCGGCGCAGCGGACCGAGCTATGGAGCCGTTGGAAGGCAGGGCAGTCGCTGCACGTGATCGGGCGCGCCTTCGGCAAGCCGCATAACTCCATTCATGGTTTTTTATCGCAGCATGGTGGGATCGTTCCGTCCATTCGGCGGCGCTCCCTGCTGGTACTCACTGCGGTTGAGCGAGAGGATATTTCTCGAGGGCTCGCTTGCGGCTCGTCGATTCGCGATATAGCTAAAGCTCTGGAGCGCGCGGCATCGACAGTGAGTCGGGAGATCGCACGTCATGGCGGCCGCCCTGAATATCGAGCCCAGGAAGCGGATCAGCAAGCCTGGGAGTCAGCTTTGCGGCCCAAGCGCTGCCTTCTGGCTATCCAGGTGAAGCTGCGGAAGGTTGTTGCAAGTAAACTGATTCTGGACTGGTCGCCGCAACAGATTTCTGGATGGCTGAAGATCCAGTATCCCGCGGACGAGAGCCTGCGCGTGTCCCACGAAACGATTTACCGCAGTTTGTTCATCCAAGCCCGTGGAGTGCTGAAGAAAGAGCTGCTGGGGCACCTGCGATCCAAGCGCCGCATTCGCCGCTCGCAGCACTCAGGTATTTTTAAAGACGCGCGCGGTCAAATCGTAGATGCCATCTCCATCCGGGAAAGGCCCGCAGAAATCGAGGACCGCGCCGTCCCCGGTCATTGGGAAGGCGATCTGATTGGTGGCACAAAAAACAGTCACATCGCGACGTTGGTGGAGCGACATTCGCGTTTTACTGCCCTGGTCAAGGTGCGAAGCAAAGACACGGCTGCGGTCGTCGCCGCATTGAGCCGGCAAATTCGCAGGCTTCCCACATCCCTGCGACGCTCGTTGACGTGGGATCGTGGGCTGGAGATGGCTAAACACAAAACCTTCACGGTAGCCACGAACGTGAAAGTTTACTTTTGTGATCCGCACAGCCCCTGGCAACGAGGAACAAACGAAAACACCAATCGCTTGCTGCGACAATACTTGCCGAAGAGAACCGACCTATCCAGCTACACGCAATCTCAGCTGGACAAGATCGCGCTACGGCTCAATCAGCGCCCGCGAAAAACTTTGGGCTTTCAGACTCCAGCGAGTAAACTGCGCGCAAGTGTTGCGCCGACCCTCTGAACCCGCAGCCGTAACCGGTAACTGACTTTATTTCCGATACCCACTGGGAACAGCACCCCCATGATCATCTCAGGAAGCAACGCTCACCGGAACATTCGCGCAAAGAGCATGACTCTCTGACGGTCAGCCTGTTTCCTCGCTCAGCTCTGACTCTGCGGTCTTGGCAGCGAAAGCTCTGCCGTCAGACCTTTGGGACATTCTTTCCCGTTCCGGCCCCTCGCTGGCACGCCACATGGCCCAATTGGCGGCAGCCATGGCCAACGTGGCGTCAGGGTCTGGGGCAAGTGCCTTCGCCGCCGGTTTTTGATGCTCTTCTCTGGCCTAGGATGCGAATACGCCGATGCGCATTGGCGCGGATGCGTAAATGCAAATGCTCGAGGAGATTCCGAATTACTCCCTAAGCTATTCGCTCGCATCTGAAAATGATTACAATTGTCGGCGATCTCGCAGACCGCTGATCAGGGCCGCCAGGTCCGACGCTTTTGGCCAGATGCGGGAATTGTGTGGGATTGGTCGCGGAGGAAGGCATTCGCGTGTGGTTCAGGACGGAAATTCAAGAACGTTTCGCCGCGGAAAAACTCAGGTACCCATTAGCTACCGAACTTAGATGCTTTTCACTTCCCAAAATCTATTCTTTCAATCTGACTACTTGCATCTCACCACCTCTCTCACTCCGATACATTGTTTATACCAATAGATAGTATTTGCCTCGGCAGGATACGACGCCTTTAAAGCATCGCTGTGCATTCGTTCCACATAACCACCGTCAGTGTGCAGTTCAAAGGTGACCTAAAGCTGCCCAATTTTGCCGACCGTCACCGTCACTTCGCTTGCCCACGCACCCATCGACGCCGCGCTCGTGGTCGGCGCTACTCGGCCGACGTCACCATACAGACCACCGTGCAACAAGCCGCACCGATGATATCGCACCATTCCTGCACAACTATGGAAGACTATTTCCATATCTTACGCAATACTGTCGAGACCCCAAGTGGCTGCAGTCCAGAACCTGGACTTAGCCGGTCGTACTTGGCACGCATATTGCTGGCTCGTTATTGGTAGACAGTGTAATATGCGCTGGGCCTTCCGCAAGGGGACAAGAATGACGCTTAGACGCATTTTCTTATCGTTATCGGCATTGGCATTCATGGCTATTCCCGTCCATGCGGATGGTGGCACCCTGCTCATATCTGGCACCAGCCAGCTAGACACCGAAACGGTCACGGCGAGCTACGAATTGTTCGACGGCGTACTGGTGCCTGGCTCGGTGGATGTGTCCGTATTTGGACCCGGAAACATCTCCTTTGCGGGCGCCGTTCCCGTTATGAGCGGCCGCTGCAACTCGGATTTGAATCTGGGAAACGGAGCAGAATTCCTCCAGATTACTTTCTACGAAGACAGCAACTGCATCGATGGCGGGGCGATACAGCCGGGAGACTTGGGATTGTTTTACATGAATTGCCCGAAGGGCGTCTGCGAGACTGGCGTACTCGATACCTTCGGGCAGGGATTCGCGCTTGTCACCGACCCGCCGTCTGTACCCACCTCCGAACCTTCATTCCTGGGCATGGTGGCCGTTGGCCTGTTCGGGCTCGCAGCGCTCAAGCTAAAGTTGGCCTAGTTCGCGTTGCACAAAGCATTCCACAGGACTCACCCATCCAAGTCCAATGAACCCGACGGTTGCGTCTTCCAAGTTCTTTTCGAATCGAGCTTCAAATTCAGGAAACCAGTTCCGAAGAACGGAGCGCCAGAGATTCTTCGGTCTACGTATCTTCTAGCTTGAAACAAGCCTTAGTGACGCGCAGCATCAGGCGCTTCGGTCGCGGGAATGGACCCCTCACTGGCCTTCCGAAAAGTCAGCTCTCGCGAGCGCTTGCGCATTCGCAGCCGGATGCGCTTGATGGCATACTCGAATGGAAGGAAATTAGATTGAAGAATCTTGTCAGGAAAACCGCCTTGTACCATTCCGGTAGGATTGGGATGGCGGTTCAGGGTAGGCGAAAGCTCTTACCTGACTTCCTGTTGTAACTTTGCGTCGCTGCCTGAGAAGCCCGGCCCCCCTTTATACCTTGCAGTCACCTCATGGAATCCGCGACCAAGGGCGCGAGTCGAGAAGGTGGCCGTTCCGCTCTTGAGTGCGACCACTACAGTCTGCGCGGTTCTTGAAGCTCCAGAGAACGAGACGCTGAAATTCGAGGTCCGGGATTCCATTCTCAAGACCACCGGCGTTTGGACTTTCAGTGGCCAGGTCACCCAGGTTCAACCCAGGGCTTGAGCGCCCCAAGCTCCCTCTCCCGCCCCGAAAAGCTAGGCCATTGTGATTTGCACCCTAAACTGACTTAGCGACTTTGTCGAACCTACACCACGCGAGCTGTTATGTGTATGGAGGAAGTCGGGCTGCTGGATGGCGTACCTCTAGGAGGGGCTGGCCGTTGCTGGGGCCAACGTAGCCCAACGAAGAGCAGGGAATACCTGCGCCAAGGTTTTGGTCACGGCTGCTGCTGGGCGGTGGCATGCGGTCCAACGCCAATTTCTGAACCGTAACAGGCAGGCGAACGCATGAATCGCAAAAATCAGGAACCGCTGCGGGCCTCGGTGATAATCGCGCCCGAACCACTTCGTTGACTTGCCCTGGGTGCGGGCCTAACATGACCCGCCAAGTACACATGCCCTGCCATGATTGGCCAAGCCATTTCGCACTGCCGCATCATTTGAAAGCTCAGACAGTGGGGATGAGCTAAGGCGAACAAATCGGAGACCGGGATAGTCAATGTCGGCGCCTGAGCACACTGAGAGACACGCAACAAAATTAGAGATGGCCCATGTGCTGTTTATGGATGTCGTGGGCTACTCGAAACTCCCCATGGACCATCAAGAGGCAGTGTTGCACACGCTTCAGACAATTGTTTCTGCTACCCCTGAGTTTTTGCGGGCACAAGCCAGTCACGAAATGATTAGGCTTCCCACGGGCGACGGAATGGCCCTCGTCTTTTTCGAAGATGCGGAAGCAGCGGCGCGGTGCGCTCTTGAAGTGAGTCGCGCATTGAAGTCACATCCGGAAATTCCGCTGCGGATGGGATTGCACAGTGGTCCCGTTTACAGGGTAACGGACATAAACGCCAATCAGAATGTCGCAGGCGGGGGTATCAACATCGCTCAGCGGGTGATGGACTGCGGTGATGCAGGACACATCCTCGCGTCGCAGAGCGTTGCCGAAGTGCTGGGGCAGCTGAGCAGTTGGAAAGACTACCTGCACGACTTAGACGAAACTGAGGTCAAGCACGGGGTTCGGGTTCATCTCTACAATTTGTATACCAACGAAGCCGGTAACTCGGCACTGCCGAAGAAGGTCGCGGCGTCGAAACCACCAGCAGAAGGAGGGTTGAAGCCTGCCCAGAAATCCACACGGTTTCGAGGCACGATTGCCACCTGCGCAACAATAGTCGTCGTCGGGCTCGCGGTGGGCGGCTGGTTGCTTTTTTCCCGCAAGGCGCACGCGCTGACGGACAAGGACACCATCGTCCTCGCTGACTTCACGAACACGACGGGCGATGCGGTGTTTGACGGAACGCTGCGGCAGGGGCTTTCCGTACAACTGGAACAATCACCCTTCCTGAGCATTATCCCTGACCAGCAAATCCGGCAGACCCTGGAGATGATGGGACAGAAGCCGGATGCGAAGCTCACGCCTGAGATTGCGCGGGAACTTTGCCAGCGAACGGGGAGCGCCGCCGTCCTCGCCGGTTCGATAACTCAGATTGGCACGCCGTACCTTCTGACCCTCAAGGCGGTCAACTGCGGAAGCGGCGAATCGCTGGCGAGCACGGAGGTCCAGGCCAGCGACAAAAACCATGTGCTCGATGCTCTGGGAAAGACCGCTTCGGATATTCGAAGCAACCTGGGCGAGTCGCTGAGCACTGTACAGAAATTTGATACCCCTCTTGAACAAGCAACCACGTCCTCGCTCGAAGCCCTGCAAGCTTATAGCCTGGGCGTCAGGACCAAACAACGAGAGAATGATAACGCTGCTGCACTCCCTTTTTTTCAGCAGGCCATCAGTCTCGACCCGAATTTCGCGATGGCTCACGCGATGCTCTTTGGGTGCTATGCGGACCAAGCGGAATCTAACGTGGCATTTGAACATATTCGGAAGGCCTTCGAACTGCGTGACCGTGTTAGCGAGAAAGAGAAATTCTTTATCGAATCGGGCTACCACTCCGCAGCCACTGGCGACCTAGAAAAAGAAAAGGACACCGTCGAAGTTTGGGCACGGACGTTTCCCAGAGACCCACTTCCGCCGAACCGACTTGGCATCCTCTACAACACGCTCGGGCAATATGACAAGGGACTTTCGGAATTCCGAGAAGCGCTTCGGCTATTGCCCGACAGCGGGCTAGAATACTGCAATGTCGTTTACGCCTATTGTACGCTGAACCGCCTTGAGGAAGCCCGAGCCACTGCGGCGGTGTCGCGGGAGAAAAACCTCGACTTGCATTGCTTACATACCAGTCTCTATGAGTTCGCCTTTCTTGAGAATGATTCAGAGGGGATGGCGCAGCAGGTAGTCTGGAGTGCGGGCAAGGCGGACCTGGAAAGCCAGATGCTCTTTAACGAAGCCGATACTGCCGCCTATTTCGGGCGGCTTAAGCAGGCCCGAGAGAGCTCCCGGCGCGCAATTGCTTCTGCCTTGAGGATAAAGAGAAAAGAGTTAGCGGCACGATTCGAAGCAATGGCGGCGTTGAGGGAAGCTCTATATGGAAATGCGGCTGAGGCGCGGCAACACGTTGCGTCCTCGCTCGGGCTCTCGGGGGACACCGAGGACCAGTATGGAGCGGCGCTGGCGCTGGTCTTGGCAGGCCACACAAGCCAGGCACAGGCGCTGACCGATGATATGGGCAAGCGCTATCCGGAGGATACTCTGGTGCAATACATGTTCCTGCAGACCCTGCACGCGCAGGCTGCGCTCAACCGCAATGACACTTCGAAGGCCATCGAGGTTCTCCAGGCTGCCGCTCCCTACGACTTGGGTGATGTTGGCTTCACCAATCTCTATCCCGTCTTCGTACGCGGCAATGCCTACCTAGCCGCCCATCAGGGTAACGAAGCCGCCGTAGAGTTCCAGAAAATCCTCGAACATCGCGCGGTTGTGCTCAACGAACCCATCGGGGCACTCGCGCATCTCCAAATCGGCAGAGCCTATGCCATGCAAGGTGATACCGTCAAAGCAAAGACCGCATATCAGGATTTCCTCACGCTCTGGAAAGACGCCGACCTTGACGTTCCCATCCTCGTTGCTGCAAAGGCGGAATTTGCAAAGCTGAAGTGAGTACACATGCGAGGCTGGTCGAGTACCTGCTGTCCCGCGATGGAAGAAACTGAGCTATCCCTTCTTTGTCTTTGCCCAACGAGCCTTCTGCGCCATCGAGATTCGTTTGCGACCTGCTGCCGATATTTTACCGCGACCTGTCGATTTGGCACCGCGCTTCGCACCCTTCTCAAAAGCGTCAATCAAATGTTCAATTTTCGCCAGCTCCGTCTTGAGATGCTGATATCTCTTGCGCAGTGCCTTTTCAAATTTGGTTACGAAGTCCACATTTTCTCCTGAAGTGTGCCTAAGTGCTGTGTAACTCTAGCTGAAACAAGCAAGCGATGCAAAGCGGTTGTCACAAAGCCAACTTCCGCACTTCATACTCTCGGGACCGCCTCTTATCCCGCCTGTTTTCGGTATCTGCAAGCAGTCTGCGATGTTCACACTGGAATCGGCGGAATATGCAGGGGCTCACGGAAAGTTCACAAGTATCCTAATGACTTCGGAAGAGCTGCTGGAGTTCGACAAGGGTAGCTGCGGCAACGAAAATAATCAGTGTAGTAAATTCGTAGTAGTTATCGGTTCAGAACGGTGCAGAACGAAGATGAACGAATCAACTCCGGGTCGTTGTATCTTCTCGAACGATATAGTAGAGTCCACAATTTTCAAAACCAAACAGAACGGCCCGCTGTTTTATGAGTCCGCTGCTCTAACCAGCTGAGCTACGGGCCCGGCCTGGCGGAATCATCTTATAGCGAAACGTTTCAGCGGGCAGCAAGTGTTTGCGGTCGCGCGCGGAAAATGGATGCATAGGCTTATAATGCGCGTGGCGTGCCCGTTCCACGAGTGTCGTGGGAACGCTGTGCGTCACGCTGTGCGTCACGCGGTGCGAGCGCGACGCGAGTGCTGCACGAACGCAGCGCACAAATGTAGCGAAAACCTACTAAACAAGGAGGGAAATGGCTCGGCTAGATTCTCCGCGGGTCGTCAACATCGAAGATCTGCGCCTCATGGCGAAGCGCAGGCTACCGCGCGCGGTATTCGACTACATGGACGGCGGTGCAGGCGACGAAGTGACGCTACGTGAAAATTGCCACGCGTTCCAGGAAGTGGTTCTGCGGCCGCGCCACGCCGTAGCGCTCGAAAAATGCGATTTGCGCACGCGCGTCCTGGGACACGACATTTCTTTTCCTGCGATTCTGGCGCCCGTTGGTTACAGCCGCCTGATTGATCCCGAAGGGGAACTGGCCGCAGCGCGCGCGGCCGGAGAATTCGGCACTGCGTTCATCCTCTCCACGGTTTCCGGGCACAAACTGGAGAAGGCCAAGGCTGCTTCCACTGGCCCAGTTTGGTATCAGCTGTATCTGATAGGCGGGCGCGAAGCGGCGGAAGCGGCGATCGAACGCGCGCGTGTGGCTGGATTCTCCGCGCTGGTGATCACGATTGATACGGCGATCGCCGGGATGCGCGAGCGCGACGTGCGCAACGGCGTGAAGGAACTGCTGGGCAAATCGCTGCTGGCGAAAATTCCGTTCGTTCCGGACGTGCTGATGCATCCGCGCTGGCTGGCCGCGTTTCTGCGCGATGGTGGCGTCCCGCGGCTGGAAAATGTAGTGACGCCCGGCGTGGGGCCCATGCCGATGATGGACGTGGCGGCGGCGCTGGCGCGATCGGTGATCACTTGGGATGATTTGCGCTGGCTGCGCAAAATGTGGCCGGGCCCGCTGGTGGTCAAAGGCGTGCTCACCGGTGACGACGCGCGGCGCGCGATTGACGGCGGCGCCGATGGCATCGTGGTGTCGAATCACGGCGGTCGGCAACTCGACACCGTGTCAGCTTCGCTGCGCGCGCTGCCCGAAGTCGTTGCTGCGGTGAACGGCCAAGCAGAAGTGTTGATGGATGGCGGCGTGCGCCGCGGCTCCGACATCGTGAAAGCCATTTGCATGGGAGCGCAGGCGGTGCTGGTCGGCCGCGCGTACGCGTACGGCCTCGGTGCCGCGGGACGTGCCGGTGTAGTGCGCGCGTTGGAAATTCTGCGCGCCGACGTCGAGCGCGTGCTCAGGTTGGTTGGCTGCGCCTCCGTCGCTGAGCTGAATCCGTCACTGGTGGGTGTGCCGGAAGCGTGGTGCGCAAAACCACGCTCGTAATGCGGCGGCGAAGCCCGGAAGCAGGTCGGCGTTTGTAGGCGCGGGTCTCAGACCCGCCCGCTGTCCTTAGCGCCGGCTTCCCGTCGGCTCTTTTGCCTTTGCCGTTGACCGTGCAGCGGCCGTCTGCTTTTTCAGGCGGGCGTAGTTGACTTTGCTTTTGACATCACAGCAGCGCACCGGGGTGCGCCAGTCCAAGGGCCCAGGTCTTTTTCCGCAAGCTGTTCAGCCGCTGCGGCCCCGAATTTCGACTTCTCGCTCCGTCGCTTTCGATCCGGCTTCAAAACCTAAACAATCTCTACAACGCGATCAATCGATTCACACCCGCATTCCTTAGTTGACGCCGGAGCAGCGCGTGTGCTAAATCCCCCTATCCGGTAAACGTATACTTGCAACGCGGATCGGGCGTACATTCACGGCGCTCGCAATGCCTCGTCGCGCGCCCAACGATCCTTTTCGGATCCTTTGCGCGTGTACGGCTCAAGTAATCGTGCCGGTTAGTGCTAATCTTTGCTTTAAAGCTTCAGAACACAGGCGGAAAACGAATGATGAATCTGGGCATGGCGATGTTCGCCGGAGATCGCTTGGTGCGTTTGGCGCCGGTGGATCTGGTTATCGTTGTCTTCTATTTCGTGCTGGTGCTGGCCATCGGCTTCTACCTGAAGGGCCGCTCGAACACGGGCGAAGATTTCTTCCTCGCTGGCCGCGAAATGACGGCGTGGATCGCCGGCCTCAGCTTTCTTTCCGCGAATCTGGGCGCGCTGGAACTGATGGGCTGGGCCGCAGCGTCCTATCAATACGGAATATCTGGCAGCCCACTGGTACTGGATCGGCGCCATCCCGGCGATGCTGTTCCTCGGCCTGGTGATGATGCCGTTCTACTACATTTCCAAGACGCACTCGGTGCCCGGCTATCTGAAACTGCGTTTCGGCGAAGCCAGCCGCGCGCTTTCCGCGATTTCTTTCGCGTTCATGACGGTGCTGATGAGCGGCATCAACATGTACGCCATGGCGCTGGTGATGAAAGTCGTCCTGGGATGGGACATTAATTTCAGCATCTGGGTTTCCTCGCTTACCGTCGCGATCTATGTGACGCTCGGTGGCTTGCGTTCCGCAATTTTCAACGAGGTGTTGCAGTTCATCCTGATTTGGGCCGGCGCATTGCTGATTCCGATTATGGGATTGATCGAAGCGGGCGGTTGGAAAGCCCTGCAACTGAAAGTCGCGCGGAATGCTTCCGTCGAATATACGCATCTGTGGTCCACGCTGGGCTCGTTCAAAGACAATCCGATGGGCATTCACTGGACCGGGATCGTCTTCGGCCTGGGCTTCGTGATTTCGTTCGCGTATTGGACGACGGACTTCCTCGTAGTGCAGCGCGTCCTCGCCGCCAAAGATTTGCGCGCCGCGAAAATGGCGCCCATCATCGGCGCGGCGTTCAAAATGTTCGTGCCCTTCATCGTGATTCTCCCCGGCCTGCTGGGCCTCGCCGTGCTCCCGATGAAACTCAGCGGCGAAGCCGCGGCGGTGGCCAGCGGCGGTCACAGCTACAACGAAGTGTTGCCCCTCATGCTCGCGCGTTATTGCGGCCCCGGATTGCTGGGCCTAGGCATCACCGCGCTCATCGCCGGCTTCATGTCCGGAATGGCGGGCAACGTCAGCGCGTTCTCCACGGTCTGGACCTACGACATCTACAAAGCGCTGATCAAGAAGAAAGCCACCGACGCGCACTACGTACTGATGGGCCGCTGGTCCACCATTCTGGGCGTGCTGATCAGCATCGGCACCGCATACCTGGTAATGCAGTTCCTCAGCATCATGGATTACGTGCAGGCGCTATTCAGTTTCTTCGTGGCCCCGCTTTTCGGCACGGTGATTCTGGGCATGCTCTGGAAACGCGCCACGGCCGCGGGTGGTTTCTGGGGCTTGCTGGCCGGCACGGTGTCGTCCGTCGGAATGTGGGCGTGGGTCAAATTCGATCCCACGGCGCTGCGCTACGTGGCGCTTTCCAGCGACGCGAAGGACATGGCGGAAAATATGTATCGCGGCCTGTGGTCGTGGATTATCTGCGTGGTGGTCACCGTCGCGGTCAGCATGGTCACGAAGCCGAAGCCCGAAAGTGAATTGGTCGGGCTGGTTTACGGCGCGACGGAAATTCCTTCGGAAGCGCAGGTTCCGCTATATCAGAAGCCTGCATTCTGGGCCGTGGTCGTGGCGATTGTTTTCATTGCACTCAATATTATGTTCTGGTGAGGTCCATGCGATCTGACGGTACGATTTCAATTTGGTTCTTCATTGGCGTTTCGCTGTTAGTCAACGGCGTGCTGATTTTTTTCGCGGGGCTTTATCAGATTTCCTATCCCCCCGTGATCAAAGTGGTGCTCTACGACCTGCACGCAAGTGTGTGGTGGGGCGCAGTCCTGGCTATCATCGGATTGCTCTACTGCATCCGCTACAATCCCAAACGCGCCTGATTCGGCCAGCCGCTGGCTTCTCGCGCGCCGCTGCCTTTCGTAGCGCGGGCGTCCCGCCGGCTCTTCCGCCGTTGCCTTTGTAGCGGCCGCCTGCTTTTCAGGCGGGCACAGTTGACTTTGCTTTGTAGGTCGTGGCTTCAGCTTCAGCCACAACATAAACTTCGCAAAACGAGCGCGGCTTTAGCCGCTGAAGTACCGATTTTGCAGTGCCATCAGATTCTTCGGTCCACACGAAATTGCCTAGCGTATTTTTTCGCCTACCACTAAGGAATTCCTCACTCCGCATTCACACACCGCGTAGTAAAGTAATGCGCAGCCACATTCGCGCAATCGTTCCACAAATTCAGACTTCGAAGGATGACTGATGGCGATTCTCGTCGCGGGAGGAGCCGGATACATCGGCAGCGTCACCGTCGAACTTCTGCGCGCGGCAGGCGAGCGCGTCGTGGTCCTCGACAATCTGGTGCGCGGTCATCGCCCGTCGCTCGACAACGACATCCCGCTGTATCAAGGCAACGTCGGCGACCGCGGACTACTCCAGCGCATCGCCGCCGAGCACGAACTCGAATCCTGCATCCATTTTGCAGCCGTCACCTTCGTCGGCGAATCCGTAAAAAATCCGGCGTGGTATTACGAGAACAACGTCGAGCAAGGCATCGCCCTCATGAGCGCTCTAGTCGAAGCCGGTGTCCGCCGCGTGGTCTTCTCCTCCACAGCTGCAACCTACGGAGACCCCCAGCACGTCCCCATTTCCGAAAACGACCCGCAGTGGCCGGTAAATCCCTACGGCTGGTCGAAATTATTCGTGGAACGCCTGCTGCATTCCTTCGATGTAGCGTACGGCTTGAAGTTCGTTTCGTTGCGCTATTTCAACGCCGCCGGCGCCACCGAAAAATGCGGAGAGCACCACGATCCGGAATCCCATCTGATCCCGTGCGTTTTGCGCGCGGCGGTGAGAGAACCGCCCGAAGTCGCGGTCTTCGGAAATGATTATCCGACGCCGGATGGCACACCGATCCGCGATTACGTTCACGTAGTGGATTTGGCCGACGCGCACATCCGCGCACTGGGCCATTTGCGCCGCCGCGGTTCATCTGATTACTTGAATCTTGGCACAGGCCACGGATATTCCGTGCTCGAAGTAATCGAAACCGCGCGCCAAGTAACTGGCCGCGACATTCGTGTTCGCGTGGAACTGCCACGCGCAGGCGATCCGCCGCGCCTGGTCGCCGATCCCACAAGATCAAAATCCGTTCTCGGTTGGGTCCCCACGAAATCCGATCTCCGCACCATAATCGACTCGGCATGGCGCTGGCATCAGCGACATCCGCGCGGATACGACTCGTAGCGATCAGCAAACTCGTGCCAATGGTGCATGCGGTACTGCTTGCATCCTAATTCTTGCTTTCTGAATCGTATTTGCGGAAGATAGAAAAGCAGGCCGCACACATTCTTCATGAACATCGAGCCACGATCGGCTGAACAGACATCGCAAACAGCGGAAACGCGACGCATCTGCCTGAAGGTCGGCGTGGTGATGTTGCTGGTGGCCATCGCTGGATTTTCCACTCTCGCGAAAAATAGCCAGTATCTTTCCCGGTCTAATCCCGCTCACTACATCAATATTTCCAGCAAAATGAAGGTCAGCCATTTGCCGGTGGTAATTGATCGGACTCCGCTGCGCCCCGTCGCTCGATTCATACCACCACAACCTGAAATGCGCATCGCCAGGGTGGTGGAGGAAGAGATTCCGGCGTTGCCGTCCATTGGCGTTACGGTTTCTCTGCAGCATCGCTCTCCCCCGCTCTCCCTCTCGTAGTCTGCTCGCACGTTTCTACAAAAGTGAAATTCCATTTGCTTAGTTCGCTCCGGCCCTTTTCGATTGGTCCACGGAGACGATCCGGCACAGGAGTACTCATGAACCCAGAACCTTTGACGCCTCCGTATTTGGAGGACTTGCGCGCGCTGAGCACTTGCGTCGTCGCCAGCGCAATCGAATCGTTCGGCGTACGCCTGCGCAATAAGGGTTTTTCCGATTCTCGGCTGCATTGCATCTTCCCGGAACTGCCGGCCGCGGTTGGCTACGCTGCGACGGCTCGTTTACGCGGTTCCGATCCTCCCATGGAGGGGCATAGCTATTACGACCACGGGGATTGGTGGAATTCACTGCTCAAAATCCCAGCGCCGCGAATTGTGGTAATCGAAGACGTGGATTCGACCCCCGGACTCGGCGCGTTTATCGGAGAGGTACACGCAAATATTCTGCTGGCTCTGAGGTGCGTGGCGGTTGTGACGAACGGGGCCGTCCGCGATGTTCCCGATGTGCGCAAGAGCGGCCTGCAGATGTTCGCTGGAAATGTTTCGGTGTCCCACGCCTATGCGCACGTTTTTGATTTTGGCGGGACCGTCGAGATTGCCGGCCTCACCGTGCACCCCGGCGATTTGATCCAGGGCGATCTCCACGGCGTACAAACCATTCCACGCGAGATCGCCGCGCGCGTTCCGGAGAAAGCCCGCGAGATTGTGAAGGATAGAAAAGAATTGATTGGCATGTGTCGTTCCACAAATTTCTCGATCGCAGAGTTCATACAGAAAGCTAAGGAGCTGGAATCGTGACGCCTAAACACGCCACCCATCGCTGGATATTCACGGTGATCATTCTTTCCGCGTTCGCCGGCGGCTGCGGCGAAGCCCACCAGGCCGACGCGAGCGACGTGCCGCGCGCCGCCGTGGTGAAAGTGCAGCGCAAGAATCTTTCCAGCACCCTGGAGATCGCCTCGGAGTTTCTGCCCTACCAGGAAATTGACGTGTACGCGAAGGTTTCCGGCTATATCCAGAAACTCAATGTGGATTGGGGCACGCACGTGAAACAGGGCCAGCTGCTGGCCGTGCTGGAAATTCCAGAGCTGCAACAGCAGCTGTTGCAGGACGAAGCGTCCGTCCGCCGCGCCGATCAGGAAGTGTCGCGCGCGCGCGAAGAGCAAAGTCGCGCGGAATCGGCTTACTCTGTCGCGCACGTCACCTACACGCGCCTCGCCGACGTCCAGAAATCGCGGCCCGAGCTTGTCGCCCAGCAGGAAATCGACGTAGCGCAGGGCAAGGACCTGGAAGCCAGCGCTGGAGTGTCATCTTCGAAAGATGCGTTGGCCGCAGCCGAACAAGCCCTGCTGGCCGCGAAAGCTGCGCTCGACAAAGACAAAGCCATGTTCGCGTACGCGCGCATGACCGCGCCGTTCGACGGCGTCGTAACGCAAATTTACGCCTACACCGGCGCGCTGCTTCCCGCTGGAACTTCCGCTGCGAAGGGCGATTCCGCGCTCTGCCATCTCTCCCAAAATAATTTGCTGCGCCTGGTGATTCCCGTGCCGGAAAGGGCGGTGCCGGATATCAGCGACGGCCAGACCCTCGAAATAAACGTCTCGGCGTTGCGCAAAACTTTCCCGGGAAAAATCGTGCGTTTTTCCGATCAGATTGATCCAGCCACGCGCACCATGCACACCGAAGTCACCGTGCCAAACCCGAATTACGAACTGGTGCCCGGAATGTACGCGTCGGTGAAAATCCCACTGCATACCGTCGCTGGCGTGCTCACAGTTCCGATGCAAGCGGTGCAATCTCGGGCACGGGCCAGGGCACGGTGCTGGTGGTGAACTCCACGAATCATCTCGAGCGGCGCGACGTGAAACTGGGTCTGCAAACAGCCACGGAAGCGGAAATCGTTTCCGGGCTCCAGGAAAACGAATTCGTGATTTTCGGCGAGCAGAATCAGTTCAAAGAAGGCCAACAAGTCTCGCCGCAACTTGTCACCGCCCCGGGAATGGAGTAACTCGACCATGCCGACATTCGCCATACGCCATCCTTATTTCATCATCGTGGTTTGTCTTTTTATTTGCGTGTTGGGCATCACTAGTCTGGTCGCAAATGCCCGTGGACATGTTTCCGCCGATCAATATTCCCGTCGTGCTGGTCGCCACTTTTTACAACGGCATGCCGCCGGAACAGATCGAAGCGGACATTACCGACACGTTCGAGCGATTTTTCACTTTCGGCAGCGGAATCGACCACATGGAATCGCGTTCGATGGCCGGCGTCAGCCTGATCAAAATTTATTTTCAGCCGGGAACCGACGCGAATGCCGACGTCACCAAATTTCCAATCTCGCCATGGCCGATTTGCGGCGATTGCCGGAAGGCACGCTGCCGCCCGGTGGTGATGAAAGTGGACGCTTCCAGTCTTCCCGTGTGCCTGCTGACGGTGGAAGGCGAGGGGCTCGACGAAACGCAGCTGCACGATTATCTCCAGTATCAAATCCGCAATCAGATCGCGGGAGTTCCCGGCGCCACAGTGCCGCCGCCGTACGGCGGAAAATATCGCCAGATCATGGTGTACGTGGACCCGGTGAAATTGCAGGCGCACGAACTGAGTCCGATGGACGTGGTGCGCGCCATGAACGAATCGAATTTAATTCTACCCGCCGGCGACGTGCGCATGGGCCCGATGGATTACAACATTTACACCAACGCGCAAGTTCCCAATGCCGAAGCGCTGAACCAGGTGCCGCTGAAAACCGAAGGCCAGAAATCGGTTTTCATTTCCGACGTGGGCAGGGCCGTGGACGGCTCCTACCAGCAATACAACATCGTTCGCGTGAACGGCCAAAAGTCCGTTTACGCGCCGATTCTGAAGCAGGGTGGCGACACCAACACGATCGCGGTCGTCAACGGCGTCAGAAAAGCCATCACCACGCTGCGCGATATTCCCGCGCAATTGCACACTCACGTGGTTTTCGATCAATCGGTTTTCGTGAAACAGGCTATCTCAACCGTGATGCGCGAAGGTGGCATCGGATTGTTTCTCACCGCCGTGATGATTCTGATGTTTCTGGGAAGCACGCGGGCCACCGCCGCGGTTTTTCTGTCCATTCCGATCTCGGTGATGATCACGTTTTTTATTCTGCACATCGCCGATAAGACCATCAACAGCATGGTGCTCAGCGGCCTGGCGCTCGCATTTTCGCGCTTGATCGATGATTCCGTCGTGGTAATCGAAAATATTTACCGGCACATCGAACTGGGTGAAGACCCGAAAGTCGCCGCGGTGAAGGGCGCGAACGAAGTGGCGCTGGCGGTGCTGGCGATCATGCTCGTCGCGGTGGTCGTTTTCTTTCCGGTCACATTGCTTTTCGGCGTCAGCAAGTATCTGTTCTCGGCGCTCGCCCTCGCGGTGGTTCTCGCGCTATTCGCTTCTTACTTTGACGCGGTCACGGTGGTTCCGCTCTTCTGCGCATATTTCCTGAAGCCGGCTCACGAACACGGCGGGGAAGGCGAGCCAGTGAAAAAATCCTGGGGCGCCAGGTTCCACGCTGGCTTCAACGCCAAGTTCGAAAAGATGCTGAACGTCTATGAAAAATACGTGCAGAAAACTTTGGACCGTCCGCGCCAGGCGCTGATTCTCTTCGTGGGGATTTTCCTGTTCAGCTTCGTTCTTGTCCCGTTCATCGGAGTTTCGTTTTTCCCGCGCTCCGATGCTGGCCAGTTTGTTATCAACGTAAAAGCCCCCACTGGCACGCGCATCGAAGTCACCAACGATTACATGAAACAAGTGGAAGACATCGTCCGCCAGGTCGTGAAGCCCGAGGATCTGAACACGGTGGTATCGAACATCGGCGTGATGGCGGATTTGTCCGCTCTGTTCACGCCGAACTCCGGCATGCACACCGCCTTCGTGCAAGTGGGCCTGAAGGAAGATCACCACGTCAGCAGCTTCATCTACATGAATGAAGTCCGCCGCCGCATCGCCACGCAACTTCCGCAAATGCGCACGTATTTTCAATCCGGTGGCTTGGTGGACGCGGTTTTGAATCAAGGGAAGCCCGCGCCGATTGACGTGCAAGTGAGCGGCATGGATCTGAAAACGGACGACCGCATAGCGCAGGATCTGGCGCGTCAGATCAGAAATGCACGAGGCGTTTCCGACGTTTACATCCCGCAGGACATGGATTATCCCGCGCTCGAAGTAAACGTGAACCGTGACCGCGCCGCCCAGCTGGGCCTTAGCCCCAAAGAAGTGATCGATAACCTCATCACCGCGCTCACTTCGGACGTGATGATTGCGCCCAGCTACTGGGTCGATCCAAAAAACGGCAACAATTATTTCGTCACCGTGCAGTATCCGGAAAACCAGGTGAAATCCATCGAAGATCTGAAAGCCATGCCGCTGCATTCGCCCAAATTGAAAATGCCCACGTACTTGAATCAGGTGGCGGACATTATCCCGATTCAAACTCCCACCGAAGTGGACCACTACCAGCTGCAGCGCACCATTGATGTCTATGTCGCCCCCACGGGCGAAGACATCGGCGGCCCACGGCGCGAAATTTTGCGAATCCTCAGCCACACGCAACTTCCTCCGAACACGCGCGTGGATATGCGCGGCCTGGTGCTGACCATGCAATCCTCTTTCAAAAGTTTCGGCCTCGGACTTTTCCTCGCCGTACTGCTCGTGTATCTCATCCTCGTCGCGCAGTTTTCTTCGTTCGTGGATCCGTTTCTGATTGTTCTCGCCGTGCCCACTGGCCTGATTGGCGTCGTGCTCACTCTCGCACTCACCGGCACCACGCTCAACATTCAGTCGCTTATGGGCATGGTGATGCTGCAAGGCATGGTCGTCTCCAACAGCATTTTGATTGTGGATTTCGCGAACGTGCTGCGCAGCCAGGGCCACGGCCTGCGCGAAGCGGTGGTGCACGCTTGCCGCATTCGCCTGCGTCCCATCTTGATGACGTCGCTCGCCACGGTCGTCGGCCTGCTGCCGATGGCTTTCAAACTGGAAACCGGCAGCGAAGCTTACGCGCCGCTCGCCCGCGTAATTATCGGCGGCCTGCTCACCTCCATCGTTCTCACGATTTTCATTGTCCCCGCGGCGTATCTGCTTATGTATCGCCGCCGCGCCGAAGCTTCCGCTTCGCACATCGCCGAGGAGGCTCTCTAATGCGTTGCCGAAATTGTTCGCCACTTCTGATTCTGTTCGCCACAGCAATCTGCGCTGCCACGCCAGCTTCGGCGCAACTGCACGCGGCCGTGGGCGTGCAGGCTCGCGCGCAAGCAGCGCCCGCCGCCTCCAGCGCCGCATCGCAAAGCCTCACCCTGCAAGAAGCCGAAAAAATAGCGATTCAAAATCATCCGCAAGTGCAAGCCGCCACGTATTTGGCCGCAGCAGCGAAAGCGCAGGTCACCGAAGCTCGCTCGGCCTACTATCCCCACGCCTATGGCAGCGCCACGGGAGTGGAAGCGGAAACCAACAGCCGCGTCACCGCCGGTGCGCTGAATAATTCGATCATCTACAGCCGCTTCGCCGAAGGCGTCACTGTGCAGCAGTTGGTCACCGATTTTGGACGCACGCACGAACTGGTGAAAAGCTCGAACCTGCACGCGAAGGCCCAGGAAGAAAACGTCACCACTTCGCGAGCGGATGTGCTGCTGCAGGTTGACGCCGCGTATTACAACGTCCTGAAAGCGCAAGCGGTGCTGCAAGTAGCCGACGAAACAGTCAAAGCCCGCCGCCTCGTTTCCGATCAGGTAACCGAGCTGCAGAAAAATAAACTCAAATCCGGCCTGGACGTCAGCTTCGCGAATGTGGATCTGGCGCAAGCGCAGCTACTGCTGGTGCAGGCGCAAAACGATGTGCAGGCATCCTACGCGGAACTTTCCGCCGCGCTGGGCTTCGCCGACCAGAAAACTTTTCAGCTCGCCGACCAGCCGCTGCCGCCCGCGCCGCCCAGCGATCTTTCCGTCCTGCTCGCCCAAGCCATGCGCAATCGCCCTGAAATTATCAGCCAACAGCTGGACTTAAGTTCCGCGCAAAGTTACGCCACAGCCGAACGCAATTTGTGGCTTCCCACCATCAGCGCTGTCGGCACCGCCGGCCTCACGCCCTTCCGCGTGGAGGAACTCGGGTCGCGTTACGCCGCCGCCGGATTCAACCTGAACATTCCCATTTTCAACGGCCGCCAGTTCAACGCCCTGCACGCCGAAGCACAAGCACAAGCCGGCGCGCGCCAGCAATATCTCCGCGACCTGCAAAACACAGTGGTGCGCGAAGTCCGCAAAGCTTGGCTCAACGCGAATTCCGGCTACCAGCGCCTGGCGCTAACGCAGCAATTGCTCGATCAAGCCAACCAAGCGCTCGATCTAGCCCAGCAGCGCTACAGGCTGGGCCTGAGTTCCATCATAGAGCTAAGCCAAGCCCAATTAAACGCAACCCAAGCCCAAATCTCCCAAGCCAGCGCCAAGTACGACTACGCCGCGCAGCTTTCGGCGCTGAATTATCAAGTGGGATTATTGCAATAAGAATGTGGCACGTTGCACAGCCGTGCGACGCAACCCAAATCAACGCGCACGAATCCTATGCACCGACTCGCCGGCCCTGCAGTTCAATTCAATAGAGGGACTCCAATGCGCTCCCACCGATTTCTTTCCAGTGCGCTCATGAGCACCTGTTTCGCACTCCTACTAGCCGCGTCGCCCGCCAAAGCACAGTGCGGCCCAAACACCGTCGGTTTCCGGAACGTCGGCATCGTCGCAAATAATCCTTTTCACGCCGAAGTCACGCGCACCACCACAGGCCATACCGATATGGCAGCAACTCTGCGCCAGAATTATCCGCAATGGGTCGCCCGCGACACCCAGGGCCGCATCCGCACGGAAACAGTCGTGGGAGAATTCAAGCATGACAACGGCCCCGACGCCGGAAGCAACGTCGAGGCGCGCGTAATTTTAATTTGCGATCCCGTCGCGCAAACCATCACCCACATTGACACCGCGACGGCCACCGCAAAAATTGTCCATTCCCGGTACGGCGCGCCGAGTGCCCGCAGTCTTAAGTCCGTCACTCCCCGCTCGTTTTGCTCCTCGCGAATGCCCTCCAGCCACTTGGCTTCCCGTTTTCAAGTAGAAGATTTGGGCGATCAAACCATCGAAGGCGTGGAAGCGCACGGCGAACGCATCAAGCTGCCCATGATCGGCGCCGCCGCCGGCGAAGAATCCCCCAACGGAGGGAGCACCTCCGAGCGTTGGTGCTCGGACTCACTCTCCGCGCTCGTCCTGACCATCACCGGCAACACGAGGACTGGCGTGAAGTCCACCATC
The DNA here is from genome assembly GCA_963747605.1 of uncultured Acidobacteriota bacterium. Lineage (GTDB taxonomy): Bacteria > Acidobacteriota > Terriglobia > Acidiferrales > UBA7541 > Palsa-295. The sequence continues at coordinate 188,285 of CAVVGA010000025.1, forward strand.
GCCATGCAGAAAATCGAGCGCACCGAGCCCGACCCCGTCCTCTTCCAGATTCCGCCAGACTACACCGTGATCGAATCCGTCGCCGAACCCGCAAAGTCCGCCGCTTCGCCTTCATCGCCGTCTTTGCGCTCGCAGTAGCCATCGGCGCCGCCATGACGTAGCGGCTCGCCGAATGATGACGCGTCCGCCGGACGCTCGACACCCCGGAGTTGTGCTGCCTGCTTCCTCCGCGCAATTTCTAAACCCAAGGCCACAATCACAATCGAACGCGATAAGCCGTGGAGATGTGAACCCGGTATAACGAACGCAACCGAGCACGTCCCAAAACGGACTGTTTCTTTCTGCCGGTTTCAGACGGCCGGCTACTTGCGTGGTAATATCGGCGAACTTTGTTGGCGAATGACACTTCCCTGCCGAAGAAAAGTTTTTTACCACGTAACACACTCTTATCTGTGGTGGTGCTGTGCGCCATCAATTTATTGAACTTCTACGATCGGCAGGCGCCTGGGGCGCTGGTGGAACCGATGCGGAGGGAGTTCGGGTTGTCCGATACGCAGATCGGGCTGCTGGGCAGCATGTTCATCTGGGTTTATGCGCTGGCAGGCGTGCCGCTAGGGCGCTTGGCTGATGTATGGAGCCGCAAGAAGCTGCTTACCATCGGGGTGACGGTATGGTCCGCACTCACAGCTGCGGCGGGTCTGGCGGCTAGCTTCTCGTTCCTGGTGTTCACGCGGCTGGGTGTGGGAGTGGGCGAGGCGGTGTGTGCGCCGGCGGGGACGAGTTGGATCGGCGATCTGTTTCCGGCGAAGCGGCGGGCGCGGGTGCTGTCCTTGTTCATGTTGGGCGTGCCGATCGGTGGGGCGCTGAGCTTTTTATTGTGCGGGCCGATCGCGCAGGCGTGGGGATGGCGGACAGCGCTGGTGAGCGCGGCGGCGCCGGCGATTATCCTGTTGCCATTGTTGCTGCTGGTGCGGGAACCGGCGCGGGGTGCGTCGGAGGACACTTCGGCCATCGCGGCAAAGGGCGAGGTAAAGGGATCCATGCTCACCGTGCTGCGCATTCGCACTTTGTGGTGGATTATTTTGTCGGGCGCGTTGTTGAACTTCAACATGTACGCGCTGGCCACTTTTCTGCCGGCGTTCATGACGCGCGTGCACGGATACTCGGTGGCGCGCGCGGGCGTGACTTGCGGAATTGTGTATTTGATTGGTGGCGTATGCGGAGGCCTGGTGGGCGGGCAGCTGGGCGATCTGGTGGCGAGCAACGCGCGCAACGCTCGGCTGTGGATGGCGGCGATCATCGCGCTGCTGGGCGCACCGATTATGTTTTACGGGGTTACGCGGCCGGCGGGGTTCGCGGCTGCGGCGCTGGTGGCAATTGCAATTGGTTACGGAGCGTTCAATACGTACTATGGGCCGGTTTACGCGTCGATTCAGGACATCGTGCCGGCGAACCAGCGCGCGCTGACCATGTCTGTTTATTTCATGGCGATGTATCTGTGCGGTGCGTCGTTCGGTCCGCTGTTGACGGGCCGGCTGAGCGATTATATGGCGCGGCGGGCGATGCATGCGGCTGGGGCGGTGAGCGTGGCGGGATTCCGCGCGATGGGGCTGCAGAAGGCCATGGTGATTATGCCGATTCTTTCGGTGGCGCTGGCGATCGTGCTCTATTTGGGCTCGCGCTCCATGAACCAGGATGTCGAGCGACGCGACGCCAGCATGCACGGCTGACAAACCGGCTCTCCGCCGCCGCTGAAAAAACCTGTACCAAACCTGTCCGTCGCAATCGGTACAGGTTTTACACAATTTCGTACAGCTAGTACTGGTTCTGCACCAAATCTGTTCCAGCGCACAGCTGTTTTCGCAGCGCCTTCGCGCTACATTCGAACGGAAACTAGAATTTGAAAACCTACACACGATCGTTTACCCAGAGAGCCTGCCAGAGGCAGGCTCGAAGGACGTGCCCCGCGCCGCCCCCATTTTCACCATCTCTCGACGCGCTTCGGCAAATTCTAATCGGTAGTGACCAATTATTAGAAATCGACGCAAATGATTGAAAACCAACAACAGCGACGCATTCTAATCGGTGGTTTTTCGGCAGTTGCGGAGGTTTTCAGCGCGCGAACAATGGCCAGCTGGAACTGGCCCCTATGGTACCTGCGGGACTAATTGGCAGGCTTCACCGACTCCATCAGCCCGAAAAATCCTTCGGCCATCGTGGGGTGAATGTACACCGCGCCTTTCAGTATCGTGTATGGCGCGCCGGCCAGGATCATCGCGCCGAGGATCTGCACGGTCTCGCCGCCCTCGCTGCCCAGAATTGCCGCGCCGAGGATGCGGTCACTCTGCGCGTCCACGATGATTTTCATCAGTCCCGCGGTTTCGTCGCGTTCAATCGCGCGCGACACGCTGGACATCGGAAATGTGCCCATCTTGAATTTCCGACCTGTATCGCGCGCCTCGGTCTCGGTGATGCCCACGCGTCCCAGTTGCGGGTCGGTAAAAAGCGCGTAGGGCAAATAGCGGTTTTCGATGCTCAAACTCTTTCCCTCGATCAAGTCCGCGTAAACAATTTGATAATCGTTGTAGGCGATGTGCGTGAACGCCGGCCCGCCCTTCACGTCGCCCAACGCCCACACGCCCGGAACACTCGTTTCCATCCGGCCGTTCACTTTCACATGGCCGTGCACGTCGGTCGCGACGCCCGCCGCTTCCAGCCCCAGGTCATCGGTGTTCGGCCTGCGTCCCGTGGCGATCAGCAGATGCGATCCTTGCAAGATTTCGCCGCCGTGCGGGGTTTCCACGGTCAGCGTAATCACGCCGTTACGATTCTCGGCGCGCTTCGTCGAGGTGTTCAGCCGGAACACAACGCCTTCGGATTCCAGCGCATTCTGCAACGCCGACGCAATGTCTGCATCTTCGCGCGGCATAATGCGCACGCCGGTATGAACGATGGTCACGCGGCTGCCGAACCGCCGGAACATTTGCCCGAATTCCAGGCCAATGTAGCCGCCGCCGATCACCAACAAATGATCGGGCACGGTTTGCAGTTCCATGACCGTGGCATTCGTGAGAAACGGAACAGTGTCTATTCCGGGAATTTTCGGAATCGCAGGGCGCGTCCCGGTATCAATGAAGATTTTCTCGCTCTCGAAAAGTTCTGTACCCACCTGAATCTGGTGCGGCCCGGTGAATTTCGCTTGCCCGTGGATCAATTTTACATTCGGCCTGGCGTCAACTCGTTTCTGCACGCCCGCGCGCCCGTTTTGCACCTTTTGGTTCTTGCGAGCCACGACTGCAGACATGTCCACACTGACGTCGCCCGCCCGCACTCCCCAGCGCGCCGCTTCCCGCGCGTAATGCGCGACCTGCGCAGAGGCTACCATCGTCTTCGTGGGCGTGCAGCCGGTGTTGATGCAGCTGCCGCCCAATTCCGAGCGCTCGATCAGCGCCACTTTCCATCCCAGATCAGCCAGCGCAAACGAAAGTGGATTGCCCGCCTGCCCGGAGCCGATCGCGATCGCGTCGAATTTCATATCGTTCCCTCGGTGCTACCTAAGCAATCACGCTCACAAGTGTACCCAAATTTGCGCGCTGCGGGCTGCGACCGAATGACAAAAGGGATCGTGCATGCAAACGCGCCCCAGCCCGACCGCGCCCGGGTCCAGTAAACCAAGGCAAGGAAACTCGCGCAAAAAATGCATCCCGATTCTTGCCCCCCCAAATTAGAATCATACGCATGGCCAGGGGTTGGGAAAGCAAGGCAGTGGAAGGTCAGGTCCAGGAATTTCAGTCGAAAGAGGACCGCAAAAATAAAAAGCGAGTCTCGCAGGACCAGATCGAAGCGCGCCGCAAGCGTGGCGTGCTGATGCTTTCACGCGCGCGCGTCGAAAAACAATTGCAGTCCAGCCAAGGTCCGCGTTATCGCGAACAACTCGAGCGCGCGCTGGCCGACCTCGACGCACAACTCGCGCAACTCCCCACCGACACGAAGTAAATCGCCAGCATGCCGCAAGCCAATCTAGCCTCCGAAACGACCACCGCGCGTTGCTGCGTAGTAGGTGGCGGGCCCGCGGGAATGATGTGCGGTTTCCTGTTCGCCCGCGCCGGAATTGATGTAGTGGTGCTAGAAAAGCACGCCGACTTCCTGCGCGATTTTCGCGGCGACACCGTTCATCCCTCCACGCTCGAGCTGATGTACGAGCTGGGAGTTCTAGAAGACTTTCTGGGCCGCCCGCATCAGGAGCTCTCGCTGATCGGCGCACAAGTTGACGACTTCATCGTCACCGTCGGGGATTTTTCTCATCTGCCCACGCACTGCAAATTTGTCGGCCTGATGCCGCAGTGGGAATTCCTGAATTTCATCGCGGAAAAAGCCAAGGCCTATCCCGGATTTCATCTGCGCATGGAAACGGAAGTCACCGATTTGGTGATCGAGAACAGCAAAGTCGTAGGTGTCCGCGCCAAATCACCAAACGGTGCTGTGGAAGTGCGCGCGGATCTAACGATCGGAGGGGATGGCCGCCATTCGATCGTCCGCGAAAGGGCGGGCCTGGAAGTGCTGGACCTCGGCGCGCCGATTGATGTGCTGTGGATGCGAATCTCGCGCGAGCCGAGCGATCCGAATCAAACGCTCGGCCGTTTCAGGGCGGGGAAGATTTTGGTGACGCTGGACCGCGACGAATACTGGCAATGCGCCTACGTAATCCCGAAAGGCGGATTCGACGCCATTCGGCAGAGAGGCCTTGCAAGATTTCAGGACGAAATCGCCAGCGTCGCGCCATTTTTGCGTGATCGCCTCAGCGAATTAAAGGATTGGAACGACGTCAAGCTGCTTTCCGTCGCCGTGGACCGCTTGCGGCAGTGGTCGCGTACCGGGCTTCTGTGCATCGGCGATTCCGCGCACGCCATGTCTCCCATCGGCGGAGTGGGAATCAATCTCGCCATTCAAGACGCTGTCGCCGCCGCGAATATTCTCGCCGGGCCGCTTGCAAAGGGCGACGTTACTTTCGAACAACTCCGCGCTGTACAGCGCCGCCGCGAATTTCCCACGCGCGTGACCCAGGGATTTCAGGTTTTCGCGCACAAGCGTTTTATCGGCCCTGCGCTGCGCAACGCGCGTCCGCTAACCCACCTGCCGTTTCCGCTTAAGCTTCTGCAGATGTTCCCGATTTTGCGGCGCATTCCTGCGCGGCTGGTGGGATTAGGGGTTCGGCCGGAACACGTGCGCACGCCAGACACAAAAGCGCAATCATCGCGCCAAAATTAAAGAGTTTTGAGAGGTTAAAAAGGGCAACTAATCGCGCGGGCGCCCAGGATCAGGATCCTCGACGAACACTACGCCGACACCATTCTGATTCTTTTCGCGTCCCAGTTCGAAATGCACCACCGTCCCGCGCAACGTCATCACGCTGGAAATCGTCGGATCGCTGGAAGCTTCAATCACCACGCGCACTTCAGACTGCAGTCGCGGCCGGCTGCGCAGCGCCAGGTAAGCTCCCTGCAAGCTGATGTCGCGCACCGTGGCTTTTTCCTCGAATGGTCTGCCGTCCTCGGTCTGCCCGCTGACGGTTGCAGCAAAGCGCAACCGTCGCCGAATTCCCGTCCGCGTTTCCTTCATCTCCACGGCCACGCCGCGTTCGCTCAAGCTGATGGACATGCCTTCGGTCGCCGCCCATGTCGCCGGAAATTCCTGGCGCGCCGCGGAGAGGAATCCGTCCACCACCTTGTCCGGCGAATCCGGATCGTGATGGAACAAAATCAAATTCCGAACCTTGGCCTCGCGCGCGATCTTCACGCCCTCGAGCCAGCTGGAATGTCCCCAACCCTTGCGGTCCGAGGCCAGTTGCTCCGGAGAATATTGCGCGTCGTAGATCAGCACGTCCGCACCGTGCGCCAACTGCCGCAGATTCTGATCGCAAGCGTGATCGCCGGGCTCATTGTCAGTGGCATAGACGATCGAGCCGCCGGTAGTATCAATCCGGTATCCCAAGCATCCCTGCGGATGATTCAGATATCGCGCGGTAATGTGCGTGCCGTTGATCTCCCAACTTTCCGCGTCGGCCACTTCACGAAAATCGCGCGCCGCGGTCATCATCGTCACGTCTACAGGAAAATAAGGGCTGGCGAGCTGCGCCGCGAATACTTGCTCCAGGCTGTTCGGTCCCAGATATTTCGATTGAAAGCTGTAGAAATGGAAGCGGTTCTGCGATTCGAAGAACGGATGGAAAAACGGGATGCCCTGAATGTGGTCCCAGTGATAATGCGTAACCAGGATGTGCGCTTCGATGCCCATCCCGCGCCGTTTTTCCGTCAGATGGTTGCCGAGCATGCGCAACCCCGTGCCGCAATCCAGAATGAAATTGGTGCCGTCTGGCGCCGTCAGTTCCAGGCAAGGCGTGTTCCCACCATAGCGCCAGGTGTCGCGCTCGAGCGTCGGCGTGGAGCCGCGCACGCCCCAAAAAACAAGTTTGGCAACCTGGTGCGTCATCGCCGGGCGGCTTGCGACGCTGCGCGCCTGCGCCCCCTCTGAGAGTTGAGGTTCACGAAACTGTGCCATGGTAGGCGGGTGCGGCGAGGTAAGTCAATTGCGTTTCGGCCAGAGCGTTCGTTCCTGACGATCGTCGCGATCCGCGCCGTTAGTGTCCATGAACCCGCCGCGAATCCACGCTGTAAGGCAAACCAGATCGCGGTTAGAATCGAGCTGATGCACGACGAAGCCCAGAAGTCCGGCGGCCATTCCCACGACGGTCACAACCACGGCCACGACCATGCGCACGATCACGATCATGGGCACGATCATGGTCACAGCCACGGCCTGGGCGGCCACTCGCACGTGACGCTTCCTGCCGAGGGCATGACCTTGGCCTTGGGCGCTGCGGTGGTGGCCACGTTCGCGTTGGTTGCCGTTGAGTTGCTTGCCGGTTACGCCGGGCATTCCATCGCACTCGTCAGCGACGCGGTGCACAACCTCACCGACGTGCCCACACTCGTGCTCTCCTGGCTCGCCATGCGCTGGGCGGCGAAGCCTCCCACGCCGCAAAAAACCTACGGCTACCATCGCGCTGGTATCCTCGCGGCATTCGTCAACGCGATGCTGCTTACGCTGGTCTCGCTCGGCCTGATCTACGAATCAGTGCTGCGCCTGCGCACACCGGTGGAAGTGAAAACCGGCTTGATGCTGTGGGTCTCGGTGTTCGCGCTGCTGATTAACGGCGGGATCACTCTCGCTCTGTCCAGCGGCCGCCGCGACCTGAATTTGCGCAGCGTGTGGATTCACAATCTGGGTGACGCGCTCTCGAACGTCGCAATCGTCGTCGGCGCGCTGGCCATCCGTTACACCGGCACCAGCTGGGCGGACCCGGTGATCGGAATCGCCATCGGCGCGATGGTGCTATGGTCCGGCATCGGCATTCTGCGCGAAAGCACCCACATACTGCTCGAAGGCCTGCCGCGCAGCGTTGCCCTGGAAGAAGTCGCGCGCGCCATTCTAAAAATCGAAGGTGTGCAGGAAGTTCACGACATCCACATCTGGACTCTAGGCACCGACCTCAACGCGCTCTCCTGCCACATCTGCATCCCCGACATGCACATGGAAGAAAGCGAAAAAGTGCTGGCGAAAATCCACGAAGTGCTTGACCACGATTTCCGCATCACGCACACCACAATCCAGTTCGAACGCGCCGGCCTCCCCGTCGACGCCGGCCTCTACATGCCAGAACCCGTCCGCCGTTCGGAAGGCTAATTAAGCCGTAATTTGTTGCATAAGAAAGCGGGAGGATTGGTTCGCATTAGCTACAGAGGAAGCTGCATCGGGGTGCCGCGCTCTTGATTCACGCGTTGCGTCGCGTCTGCATCGAAGATTTCTGCTGCTATGCTGAGGCGCCGGCCTTCCGGCGTGATGTAGATCACTTGCCCTTGCGTCATCGTGAAGGCCACCACGTCCAGCCGGCTGCCGTCGCGCAACACCAGCGTCAGCGTGCCCACATCCGGCAGCGGTTCCTGCTGCTCAGCTTCCTGGTGTTCGGGTGCGCGCGGAGCGGCACCCGCTTCGGTCTGCCCGTCATCACGGTTGTCAGCGCGTTCTCCGTCACGTTCGCCATCTCGATCGTTCGCTGCTTCGGGCTGCTCGTCGTCCGCCAGCTGACCCTCAACCTCCGCCGCGTCCTGCGCCGCATCTTGTGGCGCGCCTGCCGATTCGTCTCCAGGCGCGGCATAGTAATACCCACCGACGCCCAGCAGATAAGTCACTCGAGGCGTCGAGATAGGCGTCGTGACTGGCGGCGGATTGCGGCGGCGGCTTATCGGCGGACCGATCGGCGTAAACACATGGTTGCCTGCATTCTGCGTTCGCAGTGCCGAGGACATTCCGGTATGGCGAGAAGGCACGTCGGCGGAATACACATTGGCGCGCGCGTGAACAGAGGAGCTACTAACAGGAACGACAGTGGAAACACTCGAAGAAGTGCGCAGTACGCTGGCAGCGTGCGGCACTCCACCACTCGAAATCGCGCCAACACGCATTCCGGTTGCAGCGAATCCGCCGGAGCCTCCGCGCTGTGCCGCAACTACCAACGGCATCACTAGCAGCAGCACGCCCGATAACCCGAACATCAACCGCGGTTTCATGTTTCTCTCCGCCGCGCCCCACCCATATGACGCTGCAAACCGCGCGCCGGTTGCCGATACTTTACCACCATTCGCCACAACCGGATTCTTCTACCTTTACTGGCGGGCACTTATCGCCTCCCTCTGGTGTCTATGGCCTAAGCCACTGGGAGTCACCGGCAAGCTCTCGCGGTGGCCTGCCCGGGAATTGGGCTTGGCTTTTCCCTGCACCCCGGATGTGCTATAAACGTGCGTCCGAAGGACTACTAGAAATGGGACAGCCGGAAGCCGTAGTTCCGAAGGCGCAAGGAGCGGAGCCGGAAGTCAGCAGTCGCGGGGCGCAGCCGGAGCCTTCACAGTATTGCCCGCGATGTTCCGCTCGGCTGGAGCAGCGCAGTTGCAAATTGATCTGCGCGTCTTGCGGATATTACATGTCCTGCTCGGATTTTTACTGAAGAGAAAGATCGCCGCCCCCGGGCAGTGACTTCTCGGCTCTACCGATTCCAAATAAGATTTCGAATTTTCCAGGAGGCGCGAACGTGGCACTGAGAATGGTTGATAACGAAGTGAATGGCGTGACGGTGCTGGAGATCGAAGGGCGCATCGTGCTGGGCGAGGAGAGCAATGCGTTTCGTGAAAAAGTGAAGAGTCTGCTCGCCGCCGGCAAGAAACAGATCGTGCTGAACCTGGCGCAGGTCGGTTACATTGACAGCGCCGGCCTCGGCACCCTCGTGGCTACCTTCCACAGCGCCCGCTCGCAAGGCGCCGTTCTGAAGCTGGCCAACCTCGGCTCGAAATTCAAGGAAGTGCTGCAGGTTACCAAGCTGATGACCGTGTTTGATACCTACGACAACGAAGCAGCGGCGGTCGCCAGCTTCGCCAAGTAGTTTTGCGCCACGCTTCATGAAATGCTGTTGTAGGGACAGGTCCCGTAGGCGCGGGACCCGCCCCTACGATCCACACGCGTACGAATCATTGACCGCTGCGCGCGTCCGCTTGCCCTGTCACGCGTCCTTCCACCTGATAGATCGCGATGCCGCTCAATAATTTGGGGTAGAAGTCCGTTGACTTTTGCGGCAACACGTCTTCGCCCAGCGCAATTTCTGCCACTTGCTGCACGCGCACCGGATTCAGAAGACACGCCAGCTGTGCTTCGCCGCGATCCACCGCCGCGAGCGCCGCGTCCATCTCGCGCTCATAGACCACATTTTTTTCCGCAGCCACCGCTTCCGCGCCTATGCTCAGCCCTTTTTCCAGTATCAGCCGGTGCAGCAGCACGACGTCCAGCCCACGTTGCGCTTCTGATACGTCCGGCAGCATCGCTTCCAGATCCGCATCGCGGCGCAGCAAAAAAATGTAGAATGCGCCGCCGCCGGGATAGATGCCGATCGCGCGCCGCCCGTGATTCGTTCCTTCCAGGTCTTTGCGGAATTCGGCATAGGCGCTGGCGCGCTCCTCAGGATTCTGAAACGGGTAGGAATACCAGTCGAAAGCCTGCGCCACGCTGTTGCGGAACTTGTCGAAATCGAAGTTCGTGACATTGCGGATCAGGCGATGCGTCGGCAGGATCGTCAAACCCTTGGAATGGGTGTTGATGAACGTCATCATCGCGAATTCTGGCGCGGCGTACGGATCGTTCACGATGGCTGCGGCGCGGGATTCATCGCGAAAATTCAGCGCCGTCTCATAGCGATGATGCCCGTCCGCGATGATCAGCTTCTTATCCGCCATCGCGCTTTGAATTCTACGGATCGTCGCTACATCCGCGACCGGCCACAGCCGGTGCGTTACTCCGAATTCATCGTGCAGTTCCTGCGGCGCGGATGCGTGCGCGGCTTCTTCCAGCAAGGTGTCAATGTGCCGCGGCGGATCGTTGTACAGCATGAAAAGCTGCCCGGTTTGCGCGTGGGTGTGTCGCAGCAGCTCGATACGGTCTGCTTTCGGCGCGGATAGCGTGCGCTCGTGGCGGAACACTACATGCGCGTCGTAATCTTCCACCCGGGCCAGAGCGATGAAACCGATGCGCGTCTTGCGGGTATGCGTTCCCGGCAGCAGATATTCTTGCGAATAAACGTAAATCCCCGGAGCCGCGTCCTGCGCCAGAATTTTCTCGGCAATCCACTCGCGCACCTTCTGCCCCGCGCGTGTGTACACATTATTTTCCGGCGAATCGTTCGCGCTCGCTCGCCCCTTCTCGATAGCAATCAGATTGTAAGGGCTCGCGGCGTAATACTGCTCCTGCATCGCCGGTGTGATCTTGTCGTAAGGCTGCGTAAGGACTTTTTCGAGCGGCACGCGGTTCGTATCGTAGCGGAAGGCGCGAAAGGGTTGAATTTCAGCCATGTGGGCCTCGGGTGGCGGTTAGGGCGACTTGAGAAACGCCTATTGTAGCAGCCGCGCGACCACAATCCAAAAGTTCGGGCCCCGTCGCCACCTGCTCAAGTTCTGTCTCGCGCGATTGTTGCGACGATGGTTATGAGTTGTGCGCGACGACAAAAGCCGATGATGGACTGCAAAAGTTAACGAGCTCAGCATTCGATAGGCTGGACGGCCATCGTGGGATGAGAGATGACGCTTTCGATGAAATTCCTCAAGTCTATGACTTTATTGGCGCTGGCACTGGCGGCAGCGCTAGTCACGCAAGGACAGGTTCAGAATATCGGGATGACCTCGGAGCAAGAGTTCCTTTTGTGTGCTCAACACGTATTAGGAGAAACCGTACTTTGGGACGGCATTTTTTACGTTAGGAAAGTCGGCGAAAACTCAGTACCGCAAGTTCCATGCCCGGCCTCGCATGAAGAGTTCATAAGTTCCCTTCGTAAGAATGTGGGCATCTTGACTTTCGAGGACGGAGGCTTCGCGTTCCTCGTCGTGAATGGCGGCCCAACGAGTAGACTGGCAAGTTCTCCCGTAGACGACAAGGGAACGCCGCATTTCAAAATAGACTTGGAGGTCAGCCAGGGACAGCGTTCAGGCGACCGGCAACTATCTGAACAAGAGCTCCAGAAAATTCCAGCGAGGATTCTTGAAAAAACCAGAGGGGTAGAGGTTCTTTGGGATATTCAGGATCAACCCTGTTTTGGACGGATCACAGTTCAGCTCGACATCGAGGCCCGGCGCCTCACGAAGGAGGGGCCGGAATCGATCATCTCATTTCTTCGGGTCTCCGATTGCCCTGAAGGCGTTTCACATCTGTACCCGAGCTACATAAGCGATATGACTCGGCTCATTTACGGGGAAATCAGCTAGTGAATATGAAATGTTGTGGGACTCACCGCTCCTCTTCCCGCCTCCCAGCTGGATTTCCTACCGCGATCTGAATTGTGATGGCGCCGCTGAGATCGTAATCTGGCTCTCGAAACTTGATTATGACTTTCCAGAAGATTCCGCTCAATTCGGATATGCGGTCGGCGCCGTCGCCTTCGATCTGAAGGGAAAAAAAATAACTCGCCAGACGGACTGCAAAAACTTCTACTACCCCCCGGACGAGGCTGCCTGTCCGATCGTCGCAATCAAGGCCCGCCTGGTCCCCTTAAAGAACGGAAGACAGATGGAAATCCTGGCGACGGGATGGGCGGATGACTCAGTCTCAGGAGCGACGACGCTCGTTCGACGCTTCCGTCTTATCAACGAATATTGCAAACCGCAGTGAATGTAGCCATAGAAAAATCCGCCCGCACTGTCTCGTCCCGAATAGTGTCCATTAGCACATTGTTAAAATTCCAGTTCGGCAATCCGTTGTAACAGGCGAATCAGGGTGGAAGCTTCAGCCAGCGTCAGTTCCTTGCGAAGTGTTTCTTCGGCGGCGCGACGTTCTTTGATCAGGCCTTCTCGGTACTTGTTGCCTTTCGCCGTCAGCTGAACCAGGAGAGCTCTGCCGGTGTCTGCCTTCCGTTCCGAAAGCAAACCCTCGTGAATCATCGTCTTGATCGCGCGATGCACTACGGTCCGGTCGAATCCCAGCATCGTCGCGATCTGATTTTGATTGAGCGCCGCTCCGCCGCGCAGCGTGGACATAATGAAGCCGCGTGTCTGCGAGCATTTTGTCTTTTGCTCCAGCCTTTTGCCGATCGCAAAATAAGCTGAAGCCAGATTCAACAGCACCGAGTCTTTCAGGATTTCCCGGGGTATCAGTTTTTTATCAACAATGATCATACGATGCGCACCGTTGCTTCCAGCGGCCTGCGCCATTGCGGCTGGTCCACATGCCGCGCCGATTTTTTTCCGATCGCGATGACCATCACAATCTCATGATCCTTCCCCGAAAGCCCCAGCAATTTGCCCAGGCGCCGCCCGTCAAACCCCTCCATCGGGCACGTATTCAATCCCAGCGCTTCAGCTGCGATCATCAGATTCTGGCAAGCCAGCGACGCGCTCCTCGTCGCCCATTTGAACAGGCCCTGTCGCGCTACAGGAAGCGTGCCCATCGTCTTCCACAAATGCACTACGCGCAGAATCGTGCATTTCAACAGCCCGAACACGCCAAACCACCCCTGAATGAAAAACCATTTCCCGAATTTGGCACGCCGCTCGTACTCCGCCAGTTTCTTCGGCGAGAAACCAGCAGTGCGCATCCATGCCAGCTCGCTTTCCGTCGTGGATTTCCACGATCCGATGTCTGCCAACGCGACAACCATCGCAGACGCGGTAGCCGCAGGACTCTGGCCGAAGCATAGCCGCGCCGCAGCGCTCCTCATTTCCGGCGATTCCACCCAATAGAAGCGATAGGGCTGAATGTTAAAGCTCGAAGGCGCCATCCGCGCCGCATGCAGAATCTGTTCGCGCGTCTCCGCGGGAATTTCCACCGGATCGAACACCTTGATGGCCCTTCGTTGCAGGATCGCTTCCAAAATGTGGCTCATGTGCCACCTCCATGTTGCTACTACAACATATCTATGTTGCGAACGCAACATGAAAGTTTCACGCTCAGGCCGCAGTGACATTTCTCAGCGCGCCGCTTAAAATGAATGCGTCGAACGACAAATCCACGCGAGGTCTCCGTAACGCATGCCCGAAACGAACGGCCGCTTCTCCGGCGTGCGCGCCATAATCTTCGATCTGGACGGCACACTGATTGACTCTCAGCTCGACCTGGTGCTTTCCGTCAACGCCATGCTCGCACACATGGACCGCGAACCGCACGTCCACGAAAAAATCTGCAGTTTCATCGGGAATGGCGCGCCCACCCTAGTGCGTCGCGCGCTGGGTGAAGACGCCACCGAAGCGGACGTCGAAAAAGGCCTAGCGTATTTTCTGAGTTATTATCGCGCACACATGTTGGACAACACCGACGTCTATCCTGGCGTGCGTGAAGCGCTCGCGCTGCTGCAGAAATATCCCATGGCCGTCCTCACCAACAAGCCTGTTCGCTTCAGCCACGCGATTATCGAGGGCCTGAATCTTTCGCGCTATTTCCGTTTCGTTTATGGCGGTAACAGTTTCGAAACCAAGAAACCCGACCCGCAGGGCGCGCAAATTCTGCTGCGCGAGCTGCAATCTGCGCCGCACGAAGCCATGATGGTGGGAGATTCTGATGTGGACATCAAAACAGCGCGCAACGCGGGAATGCATGCCTGCGGTGTAACTTACGGGTTTGGCGCCGAAAGTATGCGCGCGCATCCGCCCGACATAATGCTCGACAGCCTCAGCGACCTACCCGCGCATCTAAAATAAATTGCTGACTAAGCAGCGGACGACAAAGCCCGTACGAGCTCGGGAGGATCTTTGTGGGTCGTGGCTTTGGCCACGACATAAGCGGCGCCAAGTCAGTGCGGCTTTAGCCGCTGAAGCTCCGCCTTTGCTTCTGCGTTTAAATTTGCGAATGGCCGGATCAAGTGCCACTACCCTTCGCGTACGTTCTGGTACCAATCCCAAGTTCGCTGCAATCCCTCTTCGAATAGCACGCGCGGCTCGTAGCCCAAAATGTTGCGCGCCAGCGAAACATCCGCCTGCGAATCGCGAATGTCGCCATTGCGCGCCGCGTCGTATTTCGCCTTGATGGTTTTTCCCGTAATTTGTTCGAGCAACTTCAACACGTGATTCAGCGTAATCCGCGCGCCCGTCCCTCCGTTAAACACCAATCCCGAAGCGTCGGGCGCCTCACAGGCGCGCAGTGTTTCGTCCACAATATTCTCCACGTAGGTGAAATCGCGCGATTGCTCCCGTCGCCATAAATCACCGGTGCCTGCCCCTCGATCACCGCCAGCATAAAACGCGAAAGCACCCCGGAATATTGCGAACTGGGATCCTGGCGCGGACCAAACACATTGAAATACCGCAGGCACGCGTTCTCCAGGCCATAGACGCGCCCAAAAACCTGCGCGTACAGTTCGCCCACATATTTCGTCACGCCGTAAGGAGAAATCGGCTGCGCCGGCATCGTTTCGACTTTCGGCAGCGTCGGCGTCTCGCCATATGCCGCCGACGATGCAGCGAAAACAAACCGCCGCACCTGCGCATCCCGCGCGGCCACCAGCACGTTCAACGTGCCGTCAATATTCACGTGATTGGTTTCTGCGGGATTCAGCACCGAGCGCGGCACCGAAGTCCGCGCGGCGAGATGAATGACATATTCCACGCCCTTACACGCCGATTGCACTGCGGCCAGATCGGTGATGCTGCCAATGTGAAAATCAATCTTGTGGCGCACTGCCGCCAGGTTCGTTTCCTTGCCTGCAGAAAGATCGTCGAGCACCACAACTTCCTGGCCGCGCTTGACAAGCTCATCCACAATGTTCGAGCCGATAAATCCCGCGCCGCCGGTCACCAGATAACGCATTCTGAAAATCCTCCTGCACGAACCGCAGCATTAAATCGATCGCTCAACTATTTCTTGAGTTACGCTTGACTATATCCTTGCGCCTTGCGAACGGGCAACCTCTGGCACCAGAATAGATGGCTGACGTGCAAGGCGCGCCACGCGACAGCGTCGCCGCGAAATAAAAGCCTAATTATCAGCCGGGCGCTTCTATGAAATTGGATCATCGCACTATTGTCGCAACTCGGCTCGTCACCGCCGCGTGCATTTTCATCTGCGGCGGCTTGTTCTCCACGCCCCCTTCAGCGCGGCCTCGCGCAGACACAAAACAGACTCCCGCGGTCGCCCCCAGCGAAACATTAGCCGTCAGCAAAATCACGGCAGCGGAAATCCCGATGCCATTTCGCACCGGCGAAACCTTGAATTACCGCGTCGAGTGGGCGATTTTTCCGAATGCCGCCGCGCTGCAAATGAACGTTGTCGAGCGCCGCAATCTTCTCGGCTGGCAAACCTGGCATTTTCGCGCTTCGGCGCACTCTGAGGTTCCGGCGCGCACGTTCTTCGAAGTGGACGACCAATTTGATTCCTACACGGACGCCGCAACGCTCGAGAGCCATCAATACGAAATGTACTTGAGCGAAATGGGTTCGAAGGAGAACGAAGTGCTGCACCTTGTCGCTATCGGTCAGCCGAATCGCGGCAACGTCGCGCCGGTGATCGTGCAACCAGGCACGCGCGATCCCCTCGGCGCATTCTACGCACTGCGCGCGGTGGATTGGCAGCAGACGCCGGAATTTCACGTTCCGGTCTATGACGGCAGCGATTTATATGACGTGCGCGCGCGCCAGGAGGCCGCGTCGGACTCGGTCGCAGTGGACGCGGGGAATTTTCAAGCTACAAAAATCTCTCTACGCCTGTCCGAACACGGCAAGGAAGTGCCACACGCAAATTTCCTCGTGTGGTTTGCACACAACGCCGCGCGCACACCCGTGCTGGCGTTGGCGGAAATGCCTGTGGGAAGTGTTCGTGTAGAATTGGAAAAAGCGCACAGGTAATTGCAGTCCAGCGGCGCAACAGCAGTGCGAACTAGTCTTCCGGTACGACCCAATCGTCGGGCGGGAAATCAATCTGCCAGAAAGTGCGGGAAGGCTTCACGAACTCGATGCCCATCTGCGCTTTTCCGGCCTGCGCGGCGCCCACATACACGATGCGGCATTTTTGGGTGTGCTGCGTGGCTTTATTTGCCAGGGTGACTTCCTGCGCTGCAGCTACACGCGCGGCTAGCGAAATCAGCGCGCCGTGGGCGTTCACCACCAAAGTGCGCGTCTCTTCCTGGAATTCCTGATTGGACGCGTTCTTCCCTGTGACGGTGATCGGCACGCTCAGTAGCACGCGCATGCTGCGGCGGCGTCCCGGGTCCAATAACAGCGGCTCGTTATCCTTTTGCGGTTGGGTCCGTGCTGGCATGTCCTCACGATAGAGCGTCGCTTCGTACTGGGCAATGGAACTATCTTCCCATGTTCGAAAACACAACGTCCCCCTGTTCGAAAGTACAGGCGAAAATCCGGCGCAGAGACCGTCGTGAGGTGTGCGGAGAAATTACCCCGAACGAGCGGTGCGAACTAGCAGTGCACCACTTTTTCGCGGTACAGTTTTACGTGGCGCGTCGCATTGCGCGTATCCACCACCAACTTGGAGTTGCGCACGATGGCTTCGTAGTCGTAGCTGGTGTGGTCGGTGGCGATCAGCACGCAGTCGTAACTCGCCAGGCGCTCGGGGGAAAGCTCCACGGACTTCATGTTGGAATAGTCGTAGTGGCGCATTTTGAAGAGCGCGGGAAAATAGGGATCGTTGTAATCCAGCACTGCTCCCCGCGCGCTCAGCAGCTCAAGCAATTTCAGAGAAGGCGATTCGCGCAGATCGTCCACGTCTTTTTTGTACGCGACGCCCAGCAGCAAAATTTTCGAGCCTTTCACGCTTTTTTCGTGGCTGTTCAGAGCGCTCACCAGCGCGTCCACCACGTTGTAAGGCATAGCAGTATTAATTTCGCCGGCCAGTTCGATAAAGCGGGTCGCGAAATCGTATTCGCGAGCTTTCCACGAAAGGTAATAAGGGTCCACCGGAATGCAGTGTCCGCCCAGGCCCGGGCCGGGATAAAACGGCATGAAACCGAAAGGTTTCGTCGCGGCGCTATCAATCACTTCCCATATATCGAGGTCCATGCGCAGCGAAAGCTGTTTCAGCTCGTTCACCAGCGCGATGTTCACGCAGCGGAAAATATTTTCCAGCAGTTTCACCATTTCCGCCGCGCGCGTCGAACTTACCGGCACTACCTTCGATACAATCTGCGCGTAAAGAGCCACTGCTGCGCGGCCGCTCGCCGGATTGATGCCGCCGACGACCTTCGGAATCTGCGCCAGTCCAAATTGCTTATTGCCCGGATCTTCGCGCTCCGGAGAAAACGCCAGATAGAAATCCGTGGCCACGTTCTCGCTGCCTGCGCCCCGCGCCAGCGGGCACTTCAGGCCGCCCTTCTCCAAAATCGGTAGCACCAATTCCTCGGTGGTTCCAGGGTAGGTGGTGCTCTCCAGCACGATCAGCTGGTCACACTGCAGATTCGGCGCGATGGACTGCGCGGTTTTCTCCACGTAACTCAAATCCGGCTCGCGCCGCTCGTCGAGCGGAGTGGGCACGCAGATCAGCACCGCATCCATATCGCGCAGGAGCGTGAAATCCGTGGTGGCGTCGAAGCGCTTTCCATCTACGTGCCGTTTAATTTTGTCCGCTGAAATATGCTGTATGTAGGATTGCCCGGCGTTGAGCTTACTGATTTTTTCCTGGTCGGTGTCGAATCCAGTGACGCGCTGGCCCACATCCGCAAAACGCAGCGCCAGCGGCAGGCCTACGTAGCCGCACCCGATGATTCCGATCTTGAGTTCTTTTCCCGCAAAAAATTCCGGCTTGCGCTCCGCGGCCATCTCTCTCCCTTGGTACTGCGAATAAAGGCAGCCACGCCGAGAACGGGCCGAAGCCGCATTTTGAAACAAAAAATTACTATAACAAGAATTCGAATCTGCTCCTAGGCGGCGTCGGCAGCGCGTGTGTACGCATTACCGTGCCCCACGCGATCGTCGGAGCCGCACAACGATATGCCGGAAGCCACGCAAATCCGGTTGCAAACATGTGAATATTGCGCAGAAATTGCGCGAAGATCTCGCGTTTTTGGTGCGGTAGGGGTAGTGCGCTGTTACCACCGCGCCGAGGTGCCTACTTACTTGAGGCAGGTGTGAGAGCGGACACGAGCGGGCACGCCCGCTGCGATCAGGCGATCGCGCTCCACTCAGCCGCAGTGATCATGCGTAGATTCGGTAGCGGCGCCACCAACTTCCCGCCGCGCGCAAGAAAGTCGTGCTCGCGAATCTGAATTTCATCCATGAAATGCCACGGCAGCACCAGAAAATTATCGGCATCCGCGCGAGCCTCCGCTTCAGAGACGATCGGTATCCAGGTTCCCACCGTGTATTTCCCCCATTTTCCAGGATTGCGCTCCGCCGCGGAGCGAATCATAGTGTGGTCCAGCCCAAACACCTGGAGCAAAGTGTTGCCCTTCGTGGAAGCGCCGTACGCAGAAATTTCCTGGCCGTGCCGCCGCTCGTGACTCAGCCGTTCCTGCGGCTTCGCGCCAATCTGCCGCACGCGCACGCCTAATTCCTGATACACGCAGGGCTTGAGCAATCCCGCGGTTTGTTCCCGCGCGCGCATCCCTTCCACGCGTTCGCGGCGCGCCGGAACCGACGCGGCCGGTGAATCGCGATGCACCACATACACGCGGAAGCTGCCGCCATTCACGTTGTTGGTCTCGACGTTCGCCACCAGCAATCCGTGGCGTGCAAGCAAAGGTTCCAGCGAGCTGAGCGAATAGTATTCCAGGTGTTCGTGGCAGATCGCGTCAAACGCGGTGCATTCCAAAACCACGGGCAAATAGTGCATCTCTATGACCCAAACGCCTTGTTCCATCAGTACGCTCGCCACGTCGGCGACAAATGCGCTGGGATCTTCCACGTCGTAAAACATGGCAATGGACGTCACCACTCGAAATTGTTCGCCGCCGACGGGCCGTGCGGACGGAACGGCGTGGTTTCGGTCTGCGGACATTCATATGGTTGGCCGAACATTTCGCTGCTCGCCGCATTGTAAAAACGCGTGGGAATTCCGGTCTCGCGAATCGCGTCCAGCAGGCGCGTGGTTCCTAGCGCAGTGACGTCGCCGAGGTATTCCGGAATGTCGAAGCTCACGCGCACGTGGCTTTGCGCGCCCAGGTGATAGATTTCGTCCGGCGCGATGCGATAGAGCAGCTTGGACAAACTGGTCGCGTCAGAGAGGTCGCCGAAATGAAGGAAGAAACTGATGTCGCGTTCGTGCCAATCTGAGATTAAATGGTCAACTCGTTCCGTATTGAAACTGCTCGACCGCCGCTTGATTCCGTGCACTTCGTAATTCTTCGACAGCAGCATTTCAGTGAGGTAAGACCCATCCTGGCCGGTGATGCCTGTGATGAAAGCTCGTTCGCGGCGCGCCGGAAATGCGACAGTCATTTGGTTTGCTCTCTGGAGCGGGCCGTTCTACCCGAGATCTGCGCCACACATACCAATTCGACCGTGTGTGCCTATTGCTTCAGTCATTTTCGGAGGCGTGATTGCGAGGGGCCGGCGAATTGCAAAAGTGCCTTCACGTTTCCGCAAATGAAACTGTTCGGCTCGGTTCCACTGGCCTAGAGAGCAAGATTCCTGCCAATCAGTTTGTCGCTTCTCGCGATCTCTCTTGCGCGCGTCCGTCGCGCGCTGGCGCTCCTTCGTTGTCATCTCTCATCTGCTGCGTTATCCTCGCGTCAAATGATTGATATTCATTGCCACTTGCTTCCCGGTCTCGACGATGGCCCCGAAGCCATCGAAATGTCGCTGGAAATGGCGGAAATGGCTATTTCAGACGGCATTACGCACGTTATTGCAACGCCGCATGCGCATCCGCAGCATGCTTTCGTCCCCGAGCTGATCAACTCCCGGCGTGAAGAATTGCAGGCGCGCGTGGAAGGACGCCTGATTCTCGCCACTGGATGCGACTTTCACTTGAGCTTTGAGAATCTGCAGGAGATTCAGCGCCTTCCCAGCCGCTTCACGCTGAACC
This sequence comes from uncultured Acidobacteriota bacterium, assembly GCA_963747605.1. GTDB lineage: Bacteria > Acidobacteriota > Terriglobia > Acidiferrales > UBA7541 > Palsa-295. The sequence continues at coordinate 208,832 of CAVVGA010000025.1, forward strand.
AAAAGAACTACTTGCTGGTAGAGTTTGCCGACTATTCGATTCCGCCTTCAATGGATCAGGCGCTGCATCATCTGCACCTCGCAGGGCTGCGGCCAATCATCACGCACCCGGAACGCAATCCTTTGATCCGCGCAAAACCTGAGCGCTTGTATCGCTGGCTGCGGCAAGGTTGTTACGCGCAGGTGACTGGGCAATCGCTACTGGGGAAATTCGGGAAGGCTGCGCAGGAAGTGGCGGAAGAATGGATCGGAATGAATGTAGTGCATTTTCTGGCGAGCGATGCGCACAACGTTACTTCGCGTCCGTTGCGCTTGAAGGAAGTGTTCGACCATGTAGCCAAAAAGCGGGGCGAGGATCTTGCTAAGGCGTTGCTGGTGGATAATCCGATGGCAGCGTTTGAAGGGAAGTCGCTGCCTTGGGTTCCAGAGATGGATGACGATATTGGATTGAGTCCGGGCGCTACGCCGCACAAGCGCAAACGATTTTGGTTTTTTTGAGAGTCGGCGCGTGCGAAAAGCAAGAGAAATCGTTCTCTCGCTTCCGCGGGACCCGGATGACGAGGCAAAGCAAAAGAGTCGGACAGGCCGGCGATACCCTTCGATCCCGCACAGCGGGATCGAAGGGTGAATCGCGCTGCAGCCCGATTCACGAAAACAGCTGCAGGATTTCTTCGTAGCGTTTGAATGGCGCGATCAGGTATGCGCCGGCGATGCTTTCGTCGCGCGCGGTGCGGGCCCACTCGAGCATCTGGCGGGCTAGCACGAATCCGCGGTCGCGGGCGGCGTCGCCGGCATTTTCCATTTCGCGCAGCGTGGCTTCGGGAATGACGATGCCGGGAACTTCGTTGTTCAGGCGCAAGGCTTGCTTGTAGCTGGTGAGCGGCCACAGTCCGACGATGATCGGCACGGGAGATTTTCCACCCAGGCGCTTTACGAATTTTTGCCAGTGCTGAGGATCGAAAATCGGCTGGGTCATCGCGAAATGCGCGCCGGCTTCAATTTTTGCTTCGAAACGGCGCAGCTCTTCGTCAATATCTTCCGCGACGGGATTCACGGCGACGCCGATTGTGAAATTGGTGGCGCCGCCCAGACTCTTTCCGGCCCAGTCCGTGCCTTGATTCAGGCGCGACAAAACTTTCACCAGGCCGATGGAATCCACTTCATAGACGCCACTGGTTTCCGGATGATCGCCGAGAGAAGGAGGATCGCCGGTGATTGCCAGCACATTGCGCACTCCGCCAACGGCCCATGCGCCCAGCAGCATCGCCTGCAGGCCAATAATATTGGCGTCTCGCGTGGTGACGTGCGGCACGGTTTCATAGCCGTGCGCTTCGAGGGCACCGGCCAGCACTAGCGCGTCCATGCCAACGCGCGCGAGCGTGCCGCTATTAATGTCAATCGAATCCACGTGAGGGGAAGCCATTACGCGGCCGACTTGTTCCAGGATGCGGTCTATGGTGACGCCCTTGGGCGGATCAATTTCCACGGACGTGACGAATTGCCCGGCCTGAATTTTTTTCCAGAGTTTGCTTTCCGGCTCGCGGGCGGCGATGCGGCGGAAGCGCTCGGCCGGCTCGAAAACTTCCGCGGTTCCGCTGCCGCCACTTCCGTCGGCGGCTTTTGAGCCGCGCGGTTTCGCCGAGCGGAGTTTCTTCACGGCTTCCGAAATGGCGTGAATGTGTTCGGGGGTGGTGCCGCAGCAGCCGCCGATGATGCGCGTGCCGATTTCGGCGGCTTCTTGCGCGAACAATGCAAAATATTCTGGTGACGATTTCGGATAGACGATGCGGTCGCCGACGCGTTTGGGAAATCCGGCGTTGGGCATGGCGCTAAGCGGCAGCTTGGCGCTGGCGCCGAGTTCACGCAACACCGGCAACAAAAGTTGCGGACCGATGGTGCAGTTCGCGCCGATGATCTGAATGTCTTTGTCTTTCAGCAGCTCCCAGGCATCTTGCGGGCGCGTGCCGCCGAACGTGGTGCCTTCATCGGAGTAGGTCAGCTGCGCAACGATGGGCAAGCGCGAAAACGAGCGGATCGCGTCCACGGCGGCGAGCAGTTCGGTGATGTCGCTGAATGTTTCGAGCAGAAATAAATCCACGCCGCGCTCTTCCAGTGCTCCCGCCTGTTCCTTGAAGATCGCGATGAGGTCCTCGTGCGGCAACTCGCGCACGTGTTGCAAAATTCCCAGGGGGCCGATGGAGCCGGCGATGAAAACCTCGTGCTTGGCGGCCTCGCGCGCCTCGCGGGCAATTTTTACCGCGCGATGATTCAGTTCGGCAACGCGCTCGGCCATGCCGAATTGCCCGAGCTTGTGGCGATTGGCGCTGAAAGTATTGGTTTCGATGATTTGCGAGCCGGCTTCGATGTAGGTTTGATGGACCTTGAAGACGGCGTCGCCGTGCGTGACGTTGAGTTCATCCACGCAGCGCTGCGGCCCGACGGATTCGTAGAGGAGCGAGCCCATCGCGCCGTCCGCAACCAGGATCGCCTGCTTCAGCCGTTCGTTGAAATCTTCGATGCGCATACTTTTCTGGTTTTTCCCTGTAGCGCACGTGCCGGTGAGCCAAACGCCGCTTCGGCAAGATCCGGCGGCACGCAAAAAGTTCACAATTATACCATCCGCAGCGCCCAGAGCTGCAAAGCGCGCGCAGGCATCGATCGGCATTCGCGTTGGGGGATCCAAATAGCATGTGGCTTACAACGGAGAGCATGCGCTCTGCAGGACTTGACTCAAGCGCACCAACATCGAACATTTCTGCCGTCGTGCTCGCTGAATTGTGCTATTTACTCGTCGCGATGAATGCCGGAACGATCCCAAGGAGGAAAACTTGAACGTCACTTCACGCCACCGCGCAAGAACGCTTCTATCAGTTGCGCTCGGTCTAATTTTGGGCGCCGTTGTTTTCACGGCCTTAGGTCCTGTGGCCGTGCCGCAAGATACGCGCCAATCGCAGGGCTATGGGGTCGACAACACGAAGATGGGCCCTTACCGCGCGCTGGCCCATCTTGCTTACACCGCGCATCAGAAGGGTGACGATGCGACCGCCGCGCAACTGGCGCGCATTCTGGAGCGAGTCTGGGACAAAGCGGAAGACTACGGCGGCGACACGGCGCTATCCAGGACCAGCCCGGATATCTTCAAACAGGTGGATAAAGCGATGGATGATTTCATCACGCCGCTGGAGAACTACGGTAAGGCCCCAGTGGACGCGGCCAAGTTGAAAGCTGCGTACAACCTGTACCTGGAGAAATTGAAACTGGCGGACTAAATCAAGAGTGCCGATCGCTCCAGGAATTCTGAACCGTCGGTGCAGGCTTAGACCAAGGCGAAACGAGATGACAGATTAGGGAAGCGGTCTGGCGCCAGCACCAGCGCACGATCTGGTTCTCGCAGGAACCGCGGATTGAGCAACGCCTGCGAAAAGCGATCAGCGTTTTTGGCCGACGAGGCCGGCGATGGTGTCCATCAGGTCGAACTTCGTGAGGACTTCGAGTTTGTTGTCGGGCATTTCTACGAAGACGGCTGGGCTGTCGTGGCTAAGAATATAGGTTACTCGTTCGATGGGGGAGTTCGCGGGGACTTGCGGGAGCGGGGCGCCCATGACTTCGCGAATTACGAGCTTGCGGAGGTCTTTACCCTGCAGCGCGAGATTCAGGATTTGATCTTCGAACACTGTGCCGATGGATTTTCCTTCTTCGAAAATTGGGAGCTGCGAAATATCTTGCTGCTGCATGGTTTGCAGGGCATGGAAAACGGTCTGGTAGGGGCCAGCGACGATCATGTCGCGGGTTTTGCCGGCCTGGCGCTTCACGCGGATCACGTCGGCGGCGGAGAGCGCGACTTCGGCGTCCACGTAGCCGTGCTCGCGTATCCAGCCGTCGTTGAAAACTTTGGACATGTAACGCGAGCCGGAATCCGGCATGAAGGCTACGATCATGTCGCCGCGTTTGCCGTTGCGCGCGATTTTTAGCGCGGCGGAAATGCAGCCGCCGCCGGAGCCTCCGGTGAAAATGGCTTCTTGTTTGGCGAGGCGGCGCGCCCAAACGAAACACTCTTCGTCGCTCACTTGCATGATGTCGTCGAGAATTTTCAGGTTCATCGTGCCGGGAAAAAAATCTTCGCCGATGCCTTCGACGACGTAGGTGAGGGCTTTGCCGGTTTTTCCGGTTTTTACCTTTTCGTAGTAGACCGAGCCGATAGGATCGACACCGATAATTCTGATGTTCGGGTTCTTTTCTTTCAGATAGCGGCCTACGCCGGAGATGGTGCCGCCGGTACCCACGCCGCAGACGAAGTGCGTGATTTTTCCTTCGGTGTCCTGCCAGATTTCCGGGCCGGTGGTGCGGTAATGCGCCTCGGGATTCATGGGGTTCTCATACTGATTGGGGTAAAAGGAATTGGGGATTTCGCGCGCGAGTTTGGCGGCGACGGAATAGTAACTACGCGGGTCTTCCGGTTCGACGGCGGTGGGGCAGACGATGACTTCGGCGCCGAAGGCTTTGAGCAGGTCTATTTTTTCGCGCGATTGCTTGTCGGTGATGGTGAAGACGACTTTGTAGCCGCGCACGCAGGCGACGAGCGCGAGTCCCATGCCGGTGTTGCCCGAAGTGCCTTCGATGATGGTGCCGCCGGGCTTCAGTTTTCCGGTGCGCTCGGCTTCGTCAATCATGGAGATGCCGATGCGGTCTTTCACGGAACCGCCGGGATTCATGTAGTCGGCCTTGACCCAGACTTCGGCGGGGGAATCTTTCGCCAAGCGATTCAGGCGAATGATCGGTGTATTGCCGATGGCTTCCAGAATGTTTTGGCACTTCATGTGCGCGGGTCGGCTCCTGCAGAGATTGGCGGACCAAACCAGCTTAGAGATTTTCGGAAACGCTGGCAAGCGGGAAGGCCGGCGCGTTTCCGCAATCGCGATTTGCGCGGCGCGTCGGCCGGCGGAAGCGCGCGAGGCGCTCGTGCTATCCTTTTCTGGTGGGGTCAAACGCGCCTGCCTCGGAATATCTATTTTACGATGGACACTGTGCACTGTGCCATCGCGCGGTGAAGTTTGTGTTGCGGCATGACCGCAGTGGGCAGGCGTTTCGGTTTGCGCCGCTGCGGGGCGAGACTTTTCTGGGGCGGGTGGCGGCGGAGCGGCGAGTGGGGTTGCCGGATAGCGTGGTGGTGCTGACGGGGGATGGGGAGTTGCTGGTGAGGTCTGCTGCGTTTTTGCATATTTTTCGGCGCTTGGGTGGGCGGTGGAGAGTGCTGGCAGCTTTGCTGAGCGTGATACCACGGGGGTTACGCGATCTCGTGTACGATTTCGTCGCGCGGATTCGATATCGCGTGTTTGGCACGCGCGAGGATTTGTGTCCCATCGTGCCGGTGGAATTGCGGGTACGATTTGATCCGTAGAGTGGCTGCGGACTCGCTGCGCGGACGAAGAAATTGATTGGGGCGAAATTCGACTGGGAGAAACGTGATGACGCGAACGAATATTTCGAGTGGAACGCCTTGGGAGCCGGTGATTGGGTATGCGCGGGCGGTGCGTGTGGGCGCGAACGTGTGGGTATCTGGCACGACGGCGACGGACGCGCAGGGAAAAATTGTAGGCGTGGGGGATGCTTACGCGCAGGCGGTGCAGACGCTGAAGAATATCGAGCGGGCGCTGCAGAAGGCGGGAGCGGCGATGGCGGATGTGGTGCGGACGCGCATGTACGTGACGAGCATGGCGGATTCAGAGAAGGTTGGGCGGGCGCATGGGGAATTTTTCGGGAAGATTCTGCCGGCGACTTCGATGATTCAGGTGAGCGCGTTTATTTCGCCGGAGATGCTCGTGGAAATTGAGGCCGAGGCGATTGTGGAAAATGGGTAGCTCCGCCCGCAGCGCGCGCTGTTGTCTTTGACAATGTGCCAGAGCTGATTGGAGATTTCTTCGTCGGTTGCCCCGCTTACAAACAATTCATAGAATCCGCCTAAGTACATGTCACGTTCGTCCAGTACAATGCTCGCAAGTCACGATTCATGAAGTAAATTGTGTGACAATGAGCTGCGATTCCCATGCCCGTCAAGCGCAATTCGCTCATCTGTGCGATCACCAGCATCCTTACCATCGTGCTTCTGTGGGTGTATGGACCCCGTTTGGCCTGATGCTTTCGACGACGTGGGACACTCGAACGCAGCCTGAGCTGTGGATTGTGCCGCAGCCGCTGCCCCCGCCGAGACGTCCCTTGGAAGGTCCTTCTCGTATTTCGGATATGAGTTTGAATCTCCGTAGACCGAAGTGGCGATCGAACGAAAATTTCAGTCGGTGGCCGTTCTCAATTTCTCCGGTGGTCAAGCGATTGCAGTTTTCGACTGGCCAAACAGCGGCTCACTGCAAGTGCTGAAGGGCGGAAGTGCCGATCGCGAAGCTGCGCTGGAGAACATCCTTGGAGCCGAGGCCACGCGATCGAACTACGCGTTCATTTCGAGCATCCTGAACGTAACTCCGGGAGATCTGCGTGTCTTTTCCTCAAGGCAGAAGATGGTCGGCAACTCGGTTTTGCTGAATGTGAAACAACTTGAGATATCGAGGGTCAAAGGTCGCGTGTATTCCTTCCAGACCGGTTCGTTTCGCGGCTTCCAGAAGGCGATCCGCTCCAGGACGATACAGTAGCGATTTAGGCATTCGACGCGCAGGATCAGAAGATTGAACTTTTGATTGGAGCGAAGCCCACAACGAGCCCAAAACCGACTCAGGCCGACATCAATCGCATTCTCTACTCCGTCGGCCCTGTCAGCACTTCTCAAGTGAAATAGCACTCGGCCACTTTGACCCACCGTTCGCGCGGCCCGCGGTTGTTGAACCCGACCGTGCAGGAAAGTAGCTGCTCGTGCGACCAGTGCGTCATCGAAGCTCACTTGCCGCAGCCGAGATGTTGACACCAGTCCGCCCCCGCCGAATAATGCGCCTATGTCCAAGCCCGAAACCGTGCGGCGCATCAAAAGCTACTCGGCCGAAAACGGCTACGTCTATCAATATCAATTTCAAGATGTGCATCCGGCGCAGCGCGACACCGCGAAAGGAAACGAGTTCATCTACTACGTTTCCGCCGACCGCAAAACGATGTTCCCCATCGGCATCTTCGTCCGCCGCGACGCCCTCGACCGATGGACCAAACAAACCGGCCGCGCCCTGACCGGCACAGAAGAATACGCCGTCGCCAAGATGCGCCTCTTCCAAGCCCTCGACGAAGTGGCAGACTTCGCCACCACCCGCCCTGAACTAACCGTGGACACCTCCAACCTTCCATCGCTACTGGGACGCCTGGATTTGTAACTGCTGGTGGGGGTCCTGATTCAACACGCAACAACTGAACGCCGCTAAGCTTTCTTCGCAATCACCGCGTGCAGCGCCGCTTCTAAATTCTCGTAGCGAAACGCGAAGCCGTACTGCTGCAAGCATTCCGGCAATACGCGCTGGCTGCTCAACAGCAGCGCATCCGCCATTTCGCCCAGCGCCAGACGCAGCGCGAATGACGGCGCGGGGAAAATTGCCGGCCGGTGCAGCACGCTCGCCAGCACCCGCGTGAAATCGCTATTGCGCACAGGTTCCGGCGACACCAGATTCACCGGCCCATTCCACCGCGCATCCTCAATCACCACGCGCAGCACCCTCACAGCATCTTCCATCGCGATCCATGACATCCACTGCTTCCCGCTCCCCAGCCGCCCGCCCGCGCCGAATTTAAATGGCGTCAACATGCGCGGCAGCGCGCCGCCCTCCGCGGAAAGAACAATTCCAAACCGCGCGATCACCGTGCGTATGCCGGAGCTCGCCCCGCGCGCCGCTTCGCCTTCCCACGCGCGGCACAGAATCGCCAGGAAATCGTTGCCGTAGCCGCTGGTTTCCGTCAGCACTTCGTCGCCGCGATTTCCGTAATAGCCCGTCGCCGAAGAGCAAACAAACACGCGCGGCGGCTGCCTCAGGTGCGATAGCGCATCCACCAGCACGCGCGTGGAATCCACCCGACTGCCGCGCAGAATCGTCTTGCGTTTCGGCGTCCAGCGTCCGCCTGCGATGCTCGCGCCGTTCAGATTCACCACGGCATCGAAACCTTCCATCGCCGGCACGTCCACCGACGCGCTCAAAGGATTCCACTGCACGTCGCCAGGCCCAGCTTTTCCGCCCGGACGCACCAGATGGCAAACAGTGTGACCATCAGCGCGCAACGCGCCAGTGAGCGCGGCTCCCACCAACCCTGAGCCACCTGAAATCAAAACTTTCATCGGACATCCCTGTGAACTAGCTAGGTCCCACCGCCAGTGCGACTAACCTACGGCGCGCCGCCAGCGCCGTCAAGCGAACACAAGCGGCTAAGTATATTCCGTCGCGCCGCGCGTAACGTTCACCCCCTCGCGCGAAACATTTCGCAACCAATCGAGGACGCCCGCACTCTTGTAGGATAGAATTTGCAATTCTTCTGCGAGGTGTGAATGGCCGTCACGACCGGGCGAGCGCGTGCCGCAATGATTCTGGTCAGCATCTTCATATTTCCCGCAGCAATTTCCCGCGGCACGCAGGATAATCCCGGCATCCGCGGATTCCTGCCCGCGCGCGTCGCCGCCGAACGCGTCCTCGAACAGCAGATGCGCGCAATCCCCGATCCCGCGCGCGCCGAAAGCAATTTGCGCCACATCACCAGCGAACCGCACATGGCCGGCACCGAAGCCAGCCGCCGCGTAGCGGAATGGTTGCGCGACCAGTATCGCAGCTACGGCTTCGACGCTGAAATCGTCAGCTACAGCGTATGGCTCGCACAACCGCGCGAGGTCCAGCTGGAACTAACCGCGCCCGACAAGAAAACTCTGGCGACTCCCGAGCAGCCATTCCAGGTGGATCCCGACACCTCGAACAAAAATATCGTCGCCGGCTTCAATACTTTCTCGCCTTCCGGAGACGTTACCGCGCCAGTTGTCTATGTGAATTACGGCATGCAGGCAGATTATCGCGAGCTCGAAAAGTTGGGATTCAGCGTCGCAGGAAAAATCGCGATCGCCCGCTACGGGGGCTGCTATCGCGGCATCAAAACAAAACTTGCCGAAGAACACAAAGCCGTCGGTCTCATTATTTATTCAGATCCCGAAGACGACGGTTACGTTGCAGGCGACGTGTTTCCCAACGGTCCCTGGCGCCCCATGAGCGGCATCCAGCGCGGCTCCGTGGAATACACGGAAATTCATCCGGGCGATCCGCTCACGCCAGGAGTGGCCGCAACTGCGGACGCCAAGCGCCTCGCGCCTGCCGACGCCACAAATCTGCCGCGCATACCCACCATGCCCATCAATTCGCAGGACGCCTCCGTGATCCTGGCAAATCTAGGCGGTGCGCACGTCCCGCGCCAATGGCAGGGCGGCTTGCCGTTCACCTATCACGTCGGACCCGGGGCGGCCGTCGCGCACATGAAGCTGGTTATGGATTACCAGCAACGCGCGCTTTACGACGTTGTCGCAAAACTCCGCGGGGCAAATGACGGCGAGTGGGTCGTCCTCGGCAATCATCACGACGCGTGGGTTTACGGCGCGGTGGATCCCGGCAGCGGCACCGCGACCATGCTGGAAACCGCGCGCGCATTCAGCGAGCTAGTCCGCGCAGGCTGGAAGCCGCGGCGCACCATCGTGATGTGCGAATGGGATGGCGAAGAGCCCGGCCTGATGGGCTCCACAGAATGGGTGGAAGCAAATCGCGTGGAGCTGCAGTCGAAAGCCGTCGCGTATTTGAATACGGACGTCGGCGTTGCCGGGCCCAACTTCACGGCGTCCGCCACGCCATCGCTCAAGCAACTCGTGCGCGAAGTCGCCCGCGAAGTGCAGGACCCGCGCGACGTGCGCAGCGTTTACAATGTCTGGCTCGATCGCGCCACGCGCCAGCAGGAGGAGCCGAGCGGCATCGCGCGCCCTCCGAGCGCGAAATTCACAGCGCCAGGCGAAGCTCCCATCGAAGCCTTGGGAGCGGGCTCGGATTTCTGCCCCTTCTTCGACCACGCCGGAATTCCTTCGCTCGACGCCGGGTTTATCGGCGATTACGGCGTGTACCACTCGATGTATGACGATTTCTACTGGATGAAAAAATTCGGCGATCCTACGTTCGAATTTCACGTCGCGTTGGCGAAAATCCTCGGCACTCTGGCGCTGCGGCTGGACGAATCCGACACGCTGCCATTCGACTACTCCGCCTACGCCGCCGAAATTTCGCGTGCTGCGAACGACCTCGCAACGCGCGCCGCCAAGCAGGGAATCGGCGCCTCCGACGTGCCGGTAGTTTCAGATGCCGCCACGCAGCTGACGGCTTCCGCCGCTCGCGCGTCGCAGGCCTTGCAGCAATCGGCGAACACATCGCACAATGCCGCCAAGCAAAATGAGTTGAATCGCAAACTGGTAAGCGTCGAACAAGCCCTGCTGGCCCCAGAAGGCCTGTCCGGCCGTTCCTGGTACAAGCACACTATCTACGCCCCCGGAACCTACGCCGGATACGCAGCCGAAGTCTTCCCCGGCGCAAACGAAGCCCTCGACCGCCAGGACGCCGCCACCTTCACCCATGAAGCCGCCGCGCTAGCCGCCGCCCTGCGCCGCGCCTCCGCGCGCCTCGACGAAATCGCTCGCTTAGCCTCCACGCAATAGTCGGGGTACGAGTAGTCAATTCATTGCTGCCCGCGGCTGTGGCTGCTTCGACTTCTCTATCGCCTTGCGGAGAGCCTCTTGGATCTCAGGCCCTCTGTGTGTAGCCGCTTCCAATACTGTTTCGCCATTATTGTTGCGGATGGTTAGGTCAGCGCCATGTTCAGCAAATAGCGGTATGGCGTCAGGATCTACCGTAGTGAATATCGGCGTTTCGCCGTTCTCATTTCGCGCATTCAGATTTGCGCCAAGCTTTAATAGTTCCTGCTCCACATCGGTGAGAAAGGTCTCATGCAAAGGTGTGTTGCCGCGATTATCCCGCGCATTCAAATTAGCGCCGGCCGCTGCAAGCAGACGCACGCATTCGACACGAGCACCGTCTTTATCGCTGCCGCGATAATCCACGGCCGCAAAGATCGCAGTTTTCCCCTCGCGATCCTGCGCCTCTAGCTTTGGGTCATAGCGAAGAATTTCGCGTACCATCTCGGGATTCCCCGACTCTGCGGCATAAATGAGCACACTTCCTGCGCCAGGTCCTTGCATCGTCATGCCGCCAGCGCCTTCTGTGATGGTCAACTTGCTGAGGTCGGCGTTCGGATCGGCTCCATAGGTGATCAATGCCCGAGCGGCCTCAACGTTTCCTGAACGTGCCACTCCGGTTAGCGCCAAGTCTTTGTCGTTCTGATCATTTTTACTCGCCGCCGCGTCGATCAGCACCTCAAGCGCCTCTGGATTGCCGCTGGCCGCGTTGAGCCACCCCACACCCTCGAACGGAGGGCGCATGTAGGGTTTTTCCGGCTTGGGAGCGGGCAGGGGATTCAGCGGTACGCCGGCGACCAAAAGCTCCCGAACGGTCGTAGCCGTTCCGCGACTGGCGGCTTCCTTCAACATGAACTGTGCGTCGTAAGTCCGGAAGTTGAACTTCTCCGCACGCAATGCTTCAACGAGCCCATCCCTGCCGCCGATCCATCGCCCAGTGCGCGCAAACATGTCGACTTCATTTTCCAGCTCGCTGATGACGACGGGCATACCCTCCCACGCGCCCACATAGTCCTCCACTTCCTTCTTGCGGCCATCGATTGCAATGGAAAGTGTATAGGTAGGATTATCTGTCACAGACGCAATGTAGGTGGAATCCATCGAATAAAAGTCCGCCGCGATAAAACGTTTCGCGAGGTTTCGGACTTCATCCCCATCTACCCTGTCTGTGTGCCTCCCTGAGGCAACCACAAAACCGTGGCCTTCGAACGCGATACCATCGGTGGTGATCGTAACCGCGTAGGATGGGCAAGTGCCGAAGCAGCCCGTTCGCACCAACGTGATTGCAATTTCAGAATTTGGCCGAACCACGGGCGCTACTACGTGACTCTTCGGCGGGCGTTCCGGCGGCACAAGGTCGATGTACTCTTCAACTTCTGCCGTAACCGCTTTCCCATTCACCTCAAACGGCGTGAAGCGCCACTGAAGCACTTCAGTCTGTAGCTGAGGCCAGTGCTTCAAGCTGTCTGCGTCGCCGCTAGCGTTGGCGTCGACCAGGTCGCCAGCTGAGGATACCGTGAGCACGATGCGAAGCTGGTTGAAACCGTGGCCCATCCCCGCCAGCGGAATTGTGCGGCGGTGCGGCTGGATTTCGTGTTCGCGCGCAACCTCATAGTCATAACTGAGGTGTGAGGGCTTTTTCTCATCTTGCGCCGGGGCAGCGGTGCACGACAGTAAGCACGCGAGAACTATGAAAGCGCGAACCATGGCGAATATCTTAGATTAGAACCTTGCTAACTGCGTTGCCTTTCGAATTCTGTTGGTTATGCAGCTTATCTTCGTTGACTTGCCATCGGACGCCACCTAATATGTCCGCGCAATGCAGGCTTCCTCAATTCCTCTCGGCCACACAATTTTCCGCTCAGCTATTATCAGGAAGTTCGCTGGCCGCGGGATGAGTACTGCCTAAGAAGTGAAAGTTTCTGATCCGCGCGCGTTACGGTGGAGGGAAACGATGTTCGGTCGCAGGATTGCCATTCTACTAGTTGGTGTATTGCTGTGCGCCGGCAGCGTCATCGCGCAATCGAAGCCGGATTCGCCGGAATTCGAAGTCAAAGAGCACTACACGAAATATGAATACCGCATACCGATGCGCGACGGCGCCCGCTTGTTCACAGCCGTGTACGTCCCGAAAGATAGCTCGCAAGCGTATCCGTTTCTGATCAACCGAACGCCGTACAGCGTCGCGCCCTATGGCGTTGATCAATATCGCGCGCAACTCGGCCCCTCGCCGGACTTCGACAAAGCCGGCTACATTTTCGTGATGCAAGATGTGCGCGGGCGCTACATGTCCGAAGGCACGTTCGTCGAGATGCGCCCGCACATTGACAATAAGAAATCCAACAAAGACGTGGACGACAGCAGCGATCTCTACGACACCATCGAATGGCTTCTGAAAAACGTGCCAAACAACAATGGCAAGGCCGGCATCTGGGGCATTTCCTATCCGGGATTTTACACCTCGGCGAGCATGATCGATTCCCATCCAGCACTGAAAGCTGCGTCGCCACAGGCGCCGATGACCGATCTCTTCAAAGGCGACGACGCGTACCACGGCGGCGCGTTCATGCTCGCCGCGAATTTCGGGTTTTACGCTTTTTTCCGGCCGCAGGAGAATCCGCAGCTGCCGCCGAAAACGCGCTCGTCTTTTGATTTCGGCACGCCCGATGGCTACGAGTTTTTCCTCAAAGCGGGAACGCTCGGAAACTTGAGCAACATGCTCGGTCCCCAGCAAGCGCTCTGGCTCGATCAGGTGCATCACGATACCTACGACGATTACTGGAAGTCGCGCAACCTCGCGATGCACACTAAGAACATTCGCTGCGCCGTGCTGACGGTGGGCGGCTGGTTCGACGCCGAGGATTTGCAAGGCCCCTTCACCCTGTTTCATGCGATCGAAAAAGACGACCCCGGAATCTTCAACGCGCTGGTAGTCGGCCCTTGGGTGCACGGCGGGTGGGCGCGCTACAACGGGGACCACTTGGGCCGCGCAAGTTTTGCGGCAAACACCGGAGACTACTATCGCAAGAACATTTTATTTCCCTTTTTCGAGCAACACTTGAAAGGGAACAGCAACGCGAATTTGCCGAAAGCATACGTTTTCGAGACGGGCACCAACGTCTGGCGGCAGTATCCCGCATGGCCTCCCAAAAACACGGAGACCAAGACACTTTATTTTCACGCGAACGGCATTTTGTCGTTTGAAGCACCGAAAGACGAAGCGGCCGCATTCGACGAATACGTGAGCGATCCCGCTAAGCCGGTGCCGTTCGTAAACTACGTGGCACAAGAAGTTCCGCAGGAATACATGGTGTCTGACCAACGCTTCGCGGCCACCCGGCCGGACGTACTCACCTATCAGACGGACATGCTGCAAGAGGATGTGACGATTGTAGGACCGGTCTCCCCGCGCCTTTTCGTTTCCACCAGCGGCACGGATTCCGATTGGGACGTGAAGCTGATTGACGTTTATCCGCCGGATTATCCGCCCAGCAAATTAGACGAGCCGAATCCGGAAGCGAAAGGCAAGCCGTTGACGGATGTGCCCGCGCCGCCCTTCACCATGGGCGGATATGAGCAACTGGTGCGCGGAGAACCGTTCCGCGGAAAATTCCGCCACAGTTTTGAAACTCCTGAGCCGTTCGTAGCGGGCAAGGTGGAGGAAGTGACCTTCGCGATGCAGGACGTGAACCACACTTTTCGCCGCGGCCATCGCATCATGGTGCAAATTCAAAGTTCCTGGTTCCCGCTCACCGATCGCAATCCGCAAACATTCCTGAACATACCGGACGCGAAGCCGTCCGACTTCGTAAAGGCCACGCAGCACGTCTATCGCGGCCAAAGCCAGGCCTCAGGTATCGAAACCAACGTGCTCGTGCCAGCCGCCAGCGCGGCGCCCGACAAGAAATAAGTCCGGCCGGCGCGTCCGTGAACTACCAACACCATCTACGCCGACGCCAACTCCGTCCGCGTGGGCGTAGGCACCGGCGTGTTCGCGCTCGGCGCGCCGCGCACCATAGAGTTCGGAATGAAGCTGATGTTCTAGCGCTACGAATAATTAGGGCGCGAGCGGAATCCGCGCGGCCCTATTCTGCTGGTTGCGCGATCGCGCGCGTATTCATTGCAGTGTGGTCTCTCTCGCGGCAGTCTTCGGATACTTCACTTCGCGCAACCAGCGGGCGAACAGGAACCACCAAATCAGGAAGAGTGCCACGCTGGGCCAGCCCGCTTCCACGCCGAACGGCATTCCCGTAAGCCACGGAGGACCGTGAAAACTCCCCTGGAATAAATGCCCGTTGCCCATTTGCCCGCTATCAGGCACACCGTAGAAAAAGGATTCGCCCCAGTCCCACGCGGCGTGTAGCCCGATGGGCATCCAGAGGTCGCCCGTCCGTCGTAGTAGAAAACATGCAATGAGCCCGAAGCCACCCACGGTGCACAAGCCGAGCACCGTCCAACCCGGATTGAATGTATGCGCCGCGGCCATCAGCGCCGACGTGAAGACCGCCGCGGGCCAGAATCCGATGCCGCTCGTCAACGTGAATTGCAAATAGCCGCGATAAAAGAATTCCTCAATTGTCGCCAGTAAAGTTATTGCCACAGCCCACAGAAGACCATTTTTCAGGATATCCGCGCCGTGAAGCTGGAGGGATCCGAGGGAATAAGCGCCCGCGAGCCGTAGGACAACCAGGAGCAAGGTCAGCGAAACGAAGCCGATCGCCCCTGCCTGCCAGAACTGATTAGAAAACGCCCGTCGCCACGGCAAACCGTAATCGGTAAGGCTTCGGCCTTCAATTTTTGCCATGATCCACGCCGCCAGCAAGAGGGCACACGCTTCATCTAAAAAGGAGAGGATAATTCCAGTCGGGCTCGTAAGATCCGGCCACAGCCCGTGAAAAATGGCGTTCGCGATTTTGTCCGCGCCGTAACCTAGCGCGAAAACTAACGCCGCGTAAATCAACAGCCGCCAGCCGGCGCGAAGGCCGTCGGTTCCCTTGAAAATGTTGTGCGCAAGCATTCCACGATTCCTACGACTCAACTACGGCAGACTTCGGATATTTCACTGCGCGCAACCACGCTGCAAATACGAACCACCAAATCACCAGCAGCGCCACATTCAACCAGCTCGCTTCCACGCCGTACGGCATTCCTGTAAGCCACACCGGACCGTGCAAGTTGCCCCGGAACAACGGCGCCTGATTCGTGAATCCGCCGCGCGGCACGCCGTAAAAATACATTTCGCTCCAATTCCATCCGGCGTGCAGCCCGATCGGCATCCACAGATCGCCCGTCCGGCGCAGCAGCAGACACCCGACCAGCCCCTATCCCGCGTCGCCATCACACCCACCATTCTCCATCCAGGATTCAAAGTGTGCGCCGCGCCCATCAACGCCGATGTGACCAGCGCCGCTGGCCAGAACCCGATGCCGCCGGTCAACGTAAACTGCAAATCGCCGCGGTAGAAAAATTCCTCGAATATCGGTGCCAAAGTCATCGCCGCAGCCCACAGCAGGGCATTCTGCAAGATTTCCGCGCCGTGCAGTTGCATCGATCCCAGGGAATAGGATCGAGCGACCGACAGGACTGCCAAAATCGCGGTAAAAGAAACGAACGCAATCACCCACGCTTGCCAAAACTGTCCGCAGAACGCGCGTCGCCAAGGCAAGCCGTAATCGGCGAGGCTCCGTCTTTCAATCCTCGCCAGGATCCATCCCGCCACCAACAGCACGCTTGCAGCAACCAGAAAGAAACCGATCCCGTTCGCCGCATTCCCAGGATCAGGCTGCCACCCGTGCAATGTGGCATCCGCGATTTTATTCGCCAGGTAACCGAGCGCAAACACCAGTGCGCCGTAAATCAGCAGCCGCCATCCCGCGCGCAGCCCATTCGCCCCCGTGAAGATTTTATGTAGCACTCGCTAGCCCCTCCGCCTACGCCAACGCGACGCGTTCCGTCGGCGCATCGCCGAATTCGCGTTGCACGCGCTGCCACGGTAGAATATAGAAGATGCGCGTTCGCGTCCTATTTTTCGGCCAACTTAGAGACATCGCTGGCGTCTCGCAAGAGGACGCCGAACTTTCCGAAGGCGCGCGCGTGGAAGACCTCTACGAGCGTTACGCGCGCCGCTTTCCTCGCCTCGTCGAATTTCGCCCTTCAATCGCCGCATCGGTGAATCAGGAATACGCCGAATGGCGCGCCCCGCTCGCGGCAGGTGACGAGGTCGCCTTTCTCCCGCCCGTCAGCGGCGGCCAACAAACCGCCATCAGCCAGGACATCATTCTTCTCGTACGCGAAACCATCCAACCCCGCGAAATTTTGCTGAACCTCAAGGCTTCTGAAGACGGCGCGGCGGTAATCTTTGACGGCTTCGTCCGCAACAATTTCAAGGGCCAGCGCACGCTCTATCTTGAGTATGAAGCCTACGAACCCATGGCCTACGCCAAGCTGCGCGAAATTGCCGCGCACGTTCACACTCAATTCGGAATTCATCGTCTTGCAATCGTTCACCGCCTCGGCCGTCTGGAAGTCGGCGACACCAGCGTTTTCATCGCCGTCAGCGCGCCGCACCGCGCCGCCGCGTTCGATGCCTGCCGTTATGCCATTGACACTCTGAAGCGCACCGTGCCCATATGGAAAAAGGAATTCTTCGCCGGCGGCGCCGTCTGGGCCGAAGGCGAAGCGTTACCCCAGGAAGCCAATTCCGCGTCCGAAGAATCTACCTCTTAAATGAAACGAGCCATCGCCACGCTTTGCACGCTCTCGTTCGTGGGGTTCTGCGCTCTGGCGGACGTCACGGCATCCGATTCGCGGCAGCAACAACAACAGCAGCGCCAAAAAGGCCCGATCCGCGTGCAGACCGACCTGGTCAGCATTCTCGCCAGCGTCACTGACGCCAAAGGCGAACCAGTAATAGGCCTCGATCAGAGCGCGTTCCAGCTCACGGAAGAAGGAATCGCGCAGAAAATCGTCCGCTTCGAACCGCAAACGAATCGCCCGCTCGATCTCGCCTTGATGCTGGACGCCAGCGGCTCCGCGGCGATCGAGTTGAAAATCGAACGCGACGCTGCAGCACATTTTGTCGAGGAAGTCGTCCGTCCCACCGATCGCCTCGCCGTTTTTTCATTCGCAGCCGACGTCGTGCAGCTCTCCAACTTTTCCGCTGATCTTAGGCAGTTGGATAGCGCAGTGCGCCGCGTAGACACCAGCCCGGACATGGGCACCTCGCTCTACGATGCAGTGGTGCTCGGCTCGCAATCCGTGCGTCGCCAGGGCGCCGATCGCCGCCGCGCGCTGGTGATCATCACTGACGCGGGCGAAACCACCAGCGTCTCGAAATTCGAAGACGCGCGCCGCGCCGCGATCGCATCGAACATCCTGCTCTATACTGTAGTAGTGCGGCCCATGAAATCCGACGCCGGATGGAACACCGCGGGCGAACACGCCATCTCCACCATCACCGACAGCGTCGGCGGCGCGATGTACTATCCGACCAACCTCAGCGAGCTGGGCGAAATTTTCGACCGCATCAATCAAGAGCTGCGCACCCAATATCTGCTCGGCTACTATCCCAACCCCACGCCGCCGCCGGGCAGCGACCGGCACGTGGCGGTCACCGTGAACAGCGGCGACACCGTCCGTTATCGCAGGGAATATTTCACGGCCGGAGTGGCGCAATAATCCGATGAACCATTTTCTCGATGTCGCCATCGCCGCCGCCCGCGAAGCCGGTGCCGTGCTGCTCACCGAACACAGCCGCCCGCAGAAGATCACCTATAAAGGTGACGTGGACCTCGTCACCGAAACCGACAAGCGGTCCGAAGCCATCGTCGTTGGCCGCTTGCGCCGCGAATTTCCAGATCATCGTATCGTCGCTGAAGAAGGATCGGGCGGCTCGACCGCCGCATCGCGTTACGAATGGCATGTGGACCCGCTCGACGGCACCACGAATTTCGCGCACGGCTATCCCTGCTTCGCCGTTTCCATCGCGCTGCTCGAAGATGGCGTCCCGCTGGTGGGCGTGGTCTTCAATTCCGTCGCCGGCGAACTTTTTTCCGCGGCGCGCGGTCAGGGCTCTTATCTGAACCAGAAACCAATTCACGTTTCCAGCGCTGAGCGCATGGCCGTCAGCCTGGTGGCCACCGGTTTCCCCACGCACAAGCGTGGCGACAACCTGAACATCCACTATTACTGGCACTTCACGCTAAATTCGCACGGCGTGCGCCGCGACGGTTCGGCCGCCCTCGATCTCTGCTCCGTCGCCTGCGGCCGCTTCGAAGCTTTCTGGGAATTTGGCCTGAAATCGTGGGACACCGCCGCCGGCATCCTCATCGTCAACGAAGCAGGCGGCAAAGTAACGGATCTGCGCGGCGGCCCTTATCGTCCGGGCGGCCCCGATCTGCTGGTCACCAACGGCCACATCCACGCCGAAATGCAGCAAATGATTGCTGAAATCGCAACCCACGCGAACAGCAAATTGTAGCGTGGCTCGATCGTCGCGATTTGCCGCGTTTTCATGTGGAGTGCGGCGGCTTGCCGCCGCTTTCTCTTCGGCGAGTCTTGCCTCGCCGCCGATGCCGCGCCAAAAATCGCCGGCGGCGCGAAAATCTCCGTTACAGATGCTCCCAATAAAATACATCCCACACGATGTACAACGATTGACGACCCACACACCGCGATGCTAGCGTGGCCCGACCTCCTTCATGCGCGCTGTTGACATCATCCGCAAGAAACGCGACGCCGCGGAACTCTCCCGCGAAGAAATCGCGTTCCTCATTGACGGCGCCACGCACGACCGCATCCCCGATTATCAATCAGCCGCTTTCCTAATGGCCGTCCTCTGGCGTGGCATGACGCGCGCCGAACTCGCCGCACTCACAGAATCCATGCTCAACTCCGGCGAGGTTCTCGACTGGTCCGATTTGCCCGCGCCGAAAGTGGACAAGCACTCCACCGGCGGCGTCGGCGACAAAACTTCCCTCGTCATCGCTCCGATCGTCGCCGCAGCCGGCCTCTACGTCCCGATGATCAGCGGCCGGGGTCTCGGGCACACCGGCGGCACGCTCGACAAACTGGAATCCATCCCCGGCTTCAACGTAAATCTGCGACTCGAACAATTCCGCGCGCGCACTGACGCTGCGCTCGTTGCGCCCTGATCGGCCAAACGCCCGAAATCGCTCCAGCCGATAAAAAGCTCTACGCCCTGCGTGACGTCACCGCCACAGTTGAAAGCCCCTACCTGATCACTGCCTCCATCATGAGCAAAAAAATGGCGGAGGGAATTGATGCGCTGGTGCTCGACGTAAAAACCGGCGACGGTGCGTTCATGAAGAAGCAGAAAGACGCCGAATATCTCGCCGAGCTGATGGTAGAAACCGGCGTACGAATGGGCAAAAAAGTTGTCGCGCTCATCACGGACATGGAACAGCCTCTCGGCCGCAAAATCGGCAACTCGCTCGAAGTGGAGGAATGCATAGAAATCCTCGATGGCAAAGGACCGGACGATCTGCGCGAACTGTGCCTCGAACTCTCCGCGTGGATGTTCGTGTTAGGGGGCCGCGAGAAATCCGTCGCCGCAGGCCGCGCGCTCGCAGCGGAAATGATTGCTTCCGGACGCGCGCGTGATACATTCCGCGAAGTGATTCGGTTGCAAGGGGGGGACCCGCGAGTGATTGACGATCCCAGCCGTCTGCCGCGCGCGAAGCACACCGCGCGAGTGGACGCGCGCCGCGCCGGATACGTCACCACAATTCATTGCGAGCAGGTGGGCATCGCCAGCATGGTCCTCGGCGGCGGAAGAGAAAAGAAAGAAGACTCGGTAGATCCTGCTGTGGGTCTTGTGCTCGAAAAAAAGATAGGCGACGCAGTAAAGGCCGGCGAAAACTTGTGCACAGTGCATTACAACTTGGACGCGCGTCTGGTCCCAGCCATGCGCCTACTAGCCGAAAGTTTTGAAATCGGCGACCAAGTTGCCGCCCGTCACTCCGCTGGTGCGCAAAATTATCGGCGCGAAAGAATTCCTGTGACCCTGTACGGTTTTAAAGGAGGCTCCTGCGCATGCACCGCCTGGTAGGCGTACTGGGAATGCTCACCATGATGGGTTTCGCGTTCCTGTTTTCCACCAATCGCCGCGCCATTCGCGGGAAAACAGTCGCCTGGGGCCTCGGCCTGCAAATCGTCTTCGCCTTCCTGGTCATAAGTTGGACCTACGGCCAGTGGCTATTTCAGAAGGCGGGCGCCGGCGTAAATTGGGTTCTCGATTTCGCCTTCTACGGCTCGCAGTTTGTTTTCGGCGATCTGGGAAAGAAAGGTTCGCCCATGGGATTTTTCTTCGCCTTCCAGGTGCTGCCGACCATAATTTTCATCGCCGCGTTTTTCGCGCTGCTCTATTACTTCGGCGTGATGCAGTTCATCGTCAAGCAGGCTGCGTGCGTGATGACCCGCCTGATGGGCGCGAGCGGCGCCGAATCGCTCAACGTCGCCGCCAGCATCTTCATGGGCCAAACCGAAGCGCCGCTGACCATTCGTCCCTATCTGCCCGAAGTGACGCAATCCGAATTGATGACCATCATGACCAGCGGCATGGCTCACGTTTCCGGCGGCATGATGGCTGCCTACATTGCGTACGGCGTCGAAGCCAAGCACTTGCTCGCGGCCGTGATCATGACGGCGCCCGGCACCATCCTGCTGTCGAAAATGATGGTGCCGGAAACCGAAGTAGCCCGTGACTTCCGGCAAAGTGCAAATGGCGCCTCTGGAACGCGACACCAACGCACTCGGCGCGCATCTCTCGCGGCACCGTCGACGGCCTGCAGCCTGGCGCTGAACGTGGCCGCGATGCTGATCACTTTCATCGCGCTGATTTATCTCGTCGATGGCATATTCGGCGCGGTGCACAGCTGTCTCGCAGCGCTCGGCGTTATGTGGTTTCCCTCCAGCGTCGAGCAAATCTTCGGCTGGGTTTTTTCGCCGGTCGCCTGGGTGATCGGCGTTCCCTGGCACGACTGCCATGCCATCGGCAATCTGCTGGGCCTGCGCATGGTCACCAACGAACTGGTCGCGTTCCAGCGCCTCGGCCCGATGAAGGCCGCGCTCGATCCGCGCTCGTTCACCATCGCCACTTTTGCGCTTTGCGGCTTCGCGAATTTCAGCTCCATCGGGATTCAAATCGGTGGCATCGGCGCGCTCGCGCCCAATAAAAAGCGCCGAACTCGCGCGCCTGGGCATTCGCGCCATGCTCGCCGGCACCATGGCCAATCTGATGTCCGCGTCCATCGTCGGGATCATGCTGCGATGAGCGCAGCGCGTACAAAAATCCTCAGCGCGCGACACCGAATTTGCGCGCGCCGAGCGCGCCGCGAAATTCATCCTCTCAAAAACCAAGCTGCGCCCGAAAATCGTGCTGGTTCTCGGCTCCGGCCTGGGCGCTTTCGCCGACGAACTAACCGACGCCACGCGCATTCCCTACGAAAAAATTCCCGGCTTTCCGCGTTCCACCGCCATCGGTCACGCCGGCCGGCTGGTGATCGGCAAAATCGAAAATATCGCCGTCGCCGCGATGCAGGGCCGCGTCCATTTTTACGAAGGATATTCCGCGCACGGAAGTCGCATTTCCCATGCGCGTCCTCGGCCGTCTGGGAATTCGCTCCGCGATCCTCACCAACGCCGCCGGCGGCATCAATCGAAATTACAAACAGGGCGCGCTCGTCGTCATCGCGATCACATCAATCTGCAGGGCATCAATCCGCTGATCGGTCCGAACGACGAGCGCTTCGGCCCGCGCTTTCCGGACATGACCCAGGCCTACTGGAAGCCCTATCGCGAAATCGCGCTCGCCGAAGCAAGAAGCTCGGCATCGCGATTCACGAAGGCGTTTACGCCGCGCTCGCCGGGCCCAGCTACGAGACTCCCGCCGAAATTCGCTACTTGCGCACGATCGGCGCCGATATGGTGGGCATGTCCACCGTTCCGGAAGTGATCGTCGCGCGGCACATGGGAATTCGCGTGCTGGGAATTTCCTGCGTGACGAATATGGCCGCGGGAATTCTGGATCAGGCCGCTCAACCACGCCGAAGTGATGGAAACAGGCGAGCGAGTGAAAGGCCAATTCATCGCGCTGCTCCGCGCGGTGATTCCGCGCATCGCCGCCGATTCTAAGTAAGGGACAGTAAAGGAAAGGAACGCGAAAAATAAATGAGCGAATATGACGCCCTAATCACCGCGGCAACGCAGGCCTTCAAAACGCCTACGCCCCCATCTCCAATTTCCGCGTAGGCGCCGCAGTGCGCGCAAAATCCGGCCGCATTTTCGCCGGCTGCAATATCGAAAACGCCACGCTGGGCCTAACCTGCTGCGCTGAACGCGTCGCAATATTCAAAGCCGTCTCCGAAGGCGAGCGCGGTTTCGACGCCATAGCCGTAGTCACCGACGTTGATAGCCTAACTCCGCCCTGCGGCGCCTGCCGCCAGATAATCTGGGAATTTTGCGGCGATGTTCCAATCCTGCTGGCAAATTTAAAAGGAAAAGTGGAACACGAAACGTCCGCCAAGCTGTTGCCGCGCGCGTTCGACGCTTCGTTCTTGTAGAAAGGTAAAAAAGGGCGAAATGACCGCGATTCCAAAGATGTTTTGTCCCCGTCGGAAATTCTTATGTGTTATCACTCGCTGTTATCAGTGTTCATCTGCGTTCATCAGTGTTGCTTCTGCCTTTCTGTTTTTGTTTCCCCTAGCGCAACCCACCCCACACG
>CAVVGA010000026.1:0-164300 GCA_963747605.1 uncultured Acidobacteriota bacterium
GCCAGAAGTCGAGCTGGCGGCTTTCTGGATTGGCGGAGCAGGTGCCTGGATATTGCGCGAGGACCGCGAAGGCGCGCCGCGAGACAAGAGCATGCAATTGTGAGAAGCATCGGAATCAACCGCCGATGTGAACTGCCTACCACCATTTTCTTATTCATGATTCAACTCCTTGCGGCATTTGCCGCTTAATACAACTTCTGCGAACGTGTGGCGCGGAAACGGAATGCGCCGTCGGAAAGCTTCGAATCTTTCATTCGCGAAGCCTGCGCGACGAAGGCGCTGCGGAAGAGTAGCGGGATCGACGATCACCATGGTGTCGAAGCAATGAAAGAGTTTCATGCGCAGGCTCATGCGGCTGTCGGTTCCCAGGAACGTACCGCCGGGAGCGAGGATGCGCAGCGCTTCAGCGAGAACGCGGTCCTGCAGCGATGGGGAGGGCACGTGATGCAGCATGGTGAAACAAAAAACGGTGCGGAAGGCGCCGGTTTCGAAGGGCATCGCGGTGGCGTCGCCTTCGATTATTTGCACGTTCGTGTTTCGGAATCGCGCGGCCAGCTTTTTTGCGAGGTTGTGATCGTTTTCCAGAGCCGTGAGCGCGGAGACTCGCGTGCGCAGGTAGTTCGTGGTGAAGCCGGGTCCGCGGCCTATTTGCAGTGCGGGCCCTTCCAGGATCGCGCCCCCAGCGCCCAGGGCATGAGTTCGGATTCGACTCTGCGCTTCCAGGTTGCTGACCGGCAGTACCAATGATGGATTCGGTTCATTTTGCGATGCCTCCGTGCCGAGCGGCCTTGCTGATGTTCAGCGCATCTGCCGGGCGTGATCCTGTCGTTGCGCGAGGAGAGAATACTTTGTTGCGCGTGCTTGCGTTCTTTCGATATTGTGACAATGAATGTCGCAAAACAGACAAAGCGTGAAGGTTCGATCCTGGCGCGCCAGGCAAGGCGCAGGTCACAACTCTCAGCCGCGACTACCCGCAGGGCATGTGATCCCGCTGCATTTTCACCATCGGGATCAGTTGGTGTATGCGTCGCGCGGAGTGATGACGGTGCGCACGCGCGATGGCACATGGGTGGTGCCGACCCATCGGGCAGTCTGGATTCCGGCACCGGTTCCGCACAACATCACCATGTCCGGCACGGTTTCGATGCGGACACTTTATCTGCGGCCGCGGCTTGGCGAGGACTTTGCCGCAGAGTTGTTGCGTGGTGAACGTATCGGCGCTGCTGCGGGAACTGATTCTGCATGCCTGTGCGCTGGCGACGCTGAACGCGCGAAAAGAGCGGCAGCGGCATGTGATTGATTTAATCGTGGACCATCTCGAAAGCATTCAGACGGTTTCGCTGCAACTGCCAAATCCCACGGACGCGCGAGCGTTGCGAGTGGCCGGTGTGTTGCTCGCGAATCCGGGCGAGCAACGCACGCTTGCGCAAGTCTGCAAAGTGACTGGCGCAGGCACGCGCACGATCGAGAGTCGGTTCCTGGAAGAAACGGGTATGACTTTCGGGAAATGGCGGCAGCAGTTGCGTCTGATGCAGGCGATGCGGCTGCTTGCTGAGGGAGCGAAAATTACACACGCAGCTCTGGAAGCGGGCTACAGCACGCCGAGCGCATTTATTTTCATGTTCCGGAAAACTCTAGGGACGACGCCTGGTGCGTATTTCGGGGCAGGTGCGAAACTCTAATAACCGACGAAGGTATTATCGCTCGTGGAGCAATATAGATTCGCGTTCGATGTTTTGCGAAGGCGAGATTGTCGCGCGCAACCTTGCGAAGAGGAATTGTTGATTCTTGCGTTCTAAGTATCTGAGGAGTTTAACCCCCATGCTGACGAAACCTCGCCGGCTACTGCATCTGGAAGGAGCCGGTATTCTCGCCCTAACGCTCGTTCTGTATCGTGCGGGACACTTCCATTGGTGGCTGTTTGTGCTGCTGCTGCTCACACCCGATCTGTTCATGCTAGGTTATGTGGTGAATCCCAAGATAGGCTCGGCCGCCTATAACCTCGCACACACTTCGTCTTTGCCGATTTTGTTGTTAGGCGTCGCTATCGTGGCTGCGCTTCCCGCGCTCGAGCCTTACGCGCTAATCTGGCTGGCACACATTGGCATGGACCGCATGCTGGGGTTAGGTCTGAAATATCCGACGCGATTCCGCGACACCCACCTCCAGCACGTGTGACCCGAAACTCGTCGCGAACGGTCCGCGCGGTTCCGCCTTCATCAAACGCGTCACTGGTGTGGGGTTGGCTGCTCGGATTGTTTGCTTGCAGGCGGCAGCGGTTTCGGCTTGGCGAATTGGGCGGGGTCTATCGGTGCGTTTTGTTGCACGGATTC
Organism: uncultured Acidobacteriota bacterium; assembly: GCA_963747605.1. GTDB lineage: Bacteria > Acidobacteriota > Terriglobia > Acidiferrales > UBA7541 > Palsa-295. Next base: position 2,334 of record CAVVGA010000026.1, read on the forward strand.
GACTTGGATGGTGGAGGTGTTTCCTGGTTGCGACGTGGTGACCCGGAACGGGACTTGGACGCCGTCAACCTCGCGGTAATCGGCGTAGTCAATTTGGGTGGGGTTGCGCCCTAGGGGACTTTCGGCGTAACGCACTAGTCGGACTAGCAGGCCGGATTCTTCGTCGAAATATAATTTTACCGGGGGCTGACCTTCGCGGATGGCGAGGAGGAGGTAGGCGTCGCGGTCGTTTATTTTATCGGGATATTCCATGCGCAGCTCGGGGAATATTTTTTGGATGTGCCGGGGGAATTGCAGGTCGGCGTCCATGCGGGCGGCGACGATGTCGGCGTCGTGCATTTCGCGCGGCGGACGGTTGGGAGCGATAGACCAGCCCGATTGGCCGTCGAAAGTGGTGACGATGTCTTCTGTGCCGGAGATGCGGCGGACTACGGATTGCTTGTCCGGGGCTTGCGTGAAAAGTTCGACGGTTTGCGGTTGGCCGTGGAACGCGGTCGTGCCCTTTTCCACGCGCGTGGTGATTTTCTCGATTGCTGCGGATCCGCCGAGCGCATGGATGTAGTTGTCAAGCAGTTGGCGGACGGTGGGCAGGTTCGCGGGAAGTTTCGGCGCTGCGGCGGCGTTGCCAGTGCCAGGGGTATCAGCAATCCCCGCGCCACCGGCTGGGGCAGCGGCGGGATTCGGCTGCGACGCGATGCCGACAACGGGAATCGTTAACGGATTTGGCGCTCCACGATGGCAGGAGTAGCAGGTCACGTTGCGATGGCCGGCGAAATTATTTTTGTTGAGCGCGAAGGTCATCTGCATCATCTCGCGCGCGATTTGTTTAGGCTCCTTGTCGTCCTTTTCGAAATGCCCCTCGACGTGGCAGAAAGTGCATTCGACTCCTAGCGATGCGGTGATGAATTGCATGGCGGGAATCACCTGGCCGGCCGGAACGCCCTTGAGGACTTCGATATTTTTGTAAACTTGCTCGGCGGTTTTCGCGGAATCGCCGGTGGTGGACTGCGGCGTGGCTGGATCGGCGGCGGGCGTTTCGTCCATGGCGGCTTTGATTTTGCCCGCGAGCGCGTCGGCATCCGCGGTGTCGCCTTCCTTCTGATATAAGCCCATCAGCGTGCTGGCCGCAGGCAGATATAAAGGATCGAGCGTGAGAGCGCGCTGGAGGTGCGCGATGGCGCGGTCGGCATCGCCAGAAGCGACGTAGGGCGAAGCGGCGCCGGCCTCGGCGAGCGGTGAATTGGGATCGAGCTCGAGCGCGCGTTCAAACGCGATCTTGGCTTCCGAAGTTTGCTGCGCGAGGAGCAGGGCTTCGCCAATCCATTTGAAGAATTTGCTGTCGTTTGAAAATTGCGCCTGCACTTCGGTGAGTGTGCGATAGCCCTGCACGATAAATGGCGAAGATTTGCGTTGCATGCCGGCGTCAATGTAAGCAATGCCGAGATTGCGCGCGCGCAGATCGGGAGAAGGCTCGCGCCAGGCGGCGATACCGCTATCGGCCGGCGCGTCGGGCAGCGATTCGGGGCTGCGCTGAATTCTGTGATCGGTGAAGGCGGAATGGCCGCCATCTTTAGCGTCACGTCGCGGCATGTGGCAGGAAAGGCAGTTGCTATCTTTCGCGGGATGCGCGGCAGCGACGGGAAATTTTGCCGCGTGGCACGTGAGGCATACGGAGCGGTAATAGGCGACGGCCTGCAGCGGCTTGACGTTGGGATCATTGTGCAGATCATTGTGCGGATCGTGGCAGGTGCCGCACCACAGGCGGCCGTTGCTATTGCGCGCGCAGGCGCTCAGGGCGAGTTGCTCCGCATGGCTGATGACTTTGAATGCGCCGGTGGGATTGGCGTCATGGTAAGTGGTGAATACATCTTCGGCGCGCTGGCCGGGCACGAGGTCGCTGAGATTTTTTCCAGGATTCGGAACGCGCGCGACCCCGAACAAGTGACATTGCTCGCAGATGCTGTCGCGAGCGGCGGGTTCGAGCTTCGCGGGATTGACAATGTTACCAGCGCGCGGATCGGCCAGATGTTTCGCTTCGGGCCCGTGGCAGCGTTCGCAGGTAATCGCTTCCTCGGACGCAGGAAATACTGGCGCGCGGTATTCGTTCAGCGTTCCGGCGACGTCGAGCGCGTTCCCCGAATGGCAGAGGACGCATTCTTCGCGGATGGGCCGCGTGAAATCGGGATCGGGCTGATTTTCGAAACCTGGCGCGAGATCATAGGACTGGCGGCTTTTGTAATACGCGACCGGAGATTGGAAAAGGTGGCCGCCGATGTCCACCAGATAACCGCTGGCGTGATTTCCGGAGCCGACGACCCAATCAATGCGGTATTCGCTCTGGTCGCCGCCATTTTCCCAGCGTTGCCAGTAGCCCGCGGGCGTTGAGTACATCGTGATTTTCGAACCGTGCGCGGTGACGCTGCCGTCTGGTTCCACGCCGGGGCGGCGCAGGGAATGAGCCATGGCCGAGCGAGCGTATCCCGCGACCTCGGCGGGGTGGCAAGTGACGCAGCGACTTGTGCCGGTCGGCGCTGCGGCCGGCGGCTGCGCGGTCGTGCCGGGGTCGGCGCGCCCGTCGGTGGGCGGATCGTGCTCAGCCGTGGCGCGACCAGCCGATTGGTCTGATGCCGAAGCAATAATGCCGAGAGAAATCAGAGTGAGGAGGAGCGATCGCAAGAGGAGGTGTGTTGCGAGCTTGACAAGAGATCGCTGTTGCATGAGGCCGTGGCTGCGATTCCGAACTTGCGCTGTGACGGGGAGAAACATCTGCGGTTGAGACGCGTGCAAGGTGAAAAAGGTTTCGCGGCGGGATGCGAGGCTTGCGAAAAACTTTGGAGTCGCGGAGAGTGGCAACGGAATCGGATGGCTTGTAAGAACTGGAGAGCATGATGGAACAAAACTTGCAGGACACCATGGCGCTGCTCGCACGCACGCCGGCGGCGCTCGATGCGTTGCTGCGCGATTTGCCGGACGCGTGGACGCTGCGAAATGAGGGCGCGGGCACGTGGAGCGTGTTTGATGTAGTCGGCCATCTGAATCACGGGGAACGCACGAATTGGCTGCCGCGGGCGAAGATGATCCTGGAATTCGGCGATACGCGCGCCTTCGAGCCATTCGATCGTTGGGGACAGGAGCGGGATAGAGCGGGCAAATCGCTCGGACAGTTATTGGATGAGTTTGCGCCCTTGCGTTCGCAGGGGCTGGCGGAACTGCGCGCGATGAATCTGCAGCCGCAGGACCTGGAGCGGCGCGGGGTGCATCCTGCGCTGGGAAACGTGACGCTTTCGCAGCTGCTGGCGACTTGGGCGGTGCATGACTTGACGCACTTGCACCAAATCGCGCGCGTGATGGCGCATCAATATGACGCGGCGGTGGGTCCGTGGCACGAATATCTCGGCGTGTTGAAGTGTGGCGGACATAGCGCGTCTTAACGCACGTTCCAGCGAGCGATGCGAAGTTGCGATTGGGCCGCGATCGATAAGCTACGGGCGCGCGGAGCGTTGAGTTTTGGCGTGGCCCGGTTTATTTTGGCGGTCGCGTGGAGGGTCGAAAATGGAAACGCCGATTACAATTGCCGCGCCTGATCTTTCGTCGCGGCCGTTTCGATTAATTTCCGAGCGGACGATGACGGCGGCACCCGAAGTACTCTTTCGCGCGTGGACGGAACAGTTCGATCGCTGGTTTGCGGTGCCGGGGACCGTGTTGGTGAAAGGCGAGGTCAATACTCCGTTCTTTTTCCAGACCGAGCACGCCGGGGCGCGGCATCCTCATTACGGGCGGTTCCTGCGATTGCATCGCGACCAGCTGGTGGAAATAACCTGGCTCACCAGCGCAACCAACGGCGCTGAGACCGTGGTGACGGTGGAGCTTCGCCCACACGAGCGCGGCACGCAACTGCGACTGACGCACGCAGGATTTCCGGATGAAGAATCGAAGAGGCGTCACGAAGAAGCTTGGCCGCGGGTGCTGGCGCAACTTGACGAGCGGATGTCGCGCCAGGCGTGAGATTCAGGGTAAGCGAGGAGCGTACTCAGATTTTTTGCGCCGTTCGATGACTGTGCGCGAACGCACGGTGCGCTGAAGTTTCGAAGTCTTCTTGTGCAACCGGGGGGCCATAGTTGCCTGACGAAAACGGTTCGGAGCGCGGCGCAGAATTACGAACTGGGCAAACAGCGCCCGCTGATTCGGAATTGGGCGGTGTGCTGAATTCAAAGCCGCCGGCGGTGCCGGTACGCGCTGATCGGAACCGGCTGTTGCTCTGGGTGGGAATCGCGTTCATCTTTCCGGGGCTGCTGGTTTTTGCGCTGCATCTGCAGGGTAATCGGTCGAATCCTGTCTTCGGTGTGCGGAGTGAATTGCCGATCAAAGCGTGGTTCGCTTTTTGCGTGGCGCTGGCCACCTGGATCGTTTCGCGCATGGAAAAGCGCCCGCTCAGCGATTATGGAATTCCTCCGCGCGGGATCTTTGGATTGCGATTCTGGGAAGGATGTCTGTGGGGATTCGCGATGCTTTCCGCGATCCTGCTGATTCTGCGCGCGACCGGCCATTTTCAGATTGATTCTGTGGCGCTGCCGGGAGGCGCGGTATTTCTGGCAGTGCCGGTGCATGAGGAATTTGCGTTTCGCGGTTACTGGCTGTTCTCTTTCGCGCGACGTTTGGGCTTCTGGCATTCCGCGCTCTTTACTTCGCTGGTATTTGGCGCCGCGCATCTGGGGAATCCGAATGAAAATGATCTAGGAATTCTGCAGGTTGTTGTGATTGGGCTACTTTCTTGCCTGATGATCCGGCGCACGGGCACGCTGTGGTTCCCGTTGGGATTCCACGCAGCGTGGGATTGGGCGGAAACATTTTTTTACGGGACGCCGGATAGTGGTTTGTTGGGCGTGGGCCGCTACCTGAACACTTCGGCGCAAGGTCCGACATGGTTGACGGGAGGTTCGGCGGGTCCGGAAGGCAGCGTGATCGCGTTTCTAGTGCTGCTGCTCTGCGCGCTACTGGTTCATTTGCGATTCCCCAAAGCGGCGTATCCGGATCGGCTGGTTTAGCGCGGCAGCGGAACGCCAGGTGTCGCGCGAGGCGTGATAAACTCGCAGGCGATTTTAATCCTCTGCGCTGTTGCGCATGTCGAGCGCGACCATAATGAGGAATTTCCGTCCATCTCCGCTGGTTCCCAATCGCGGGGCCATCCACCATCGAAACGCTTTTCGTAGTAGTGCGCCCGCACTGCTAACGGTAATCGCGACGCTTGGCATCATCGCGACTGCAAGCGCCTTCCCCTCGAAATCCTCTCAAACGAAGGAAAAAAAGGCGCCAGCGTTGCATTGGGATCCGCCAAATGTGGATGCCCTGGTGCCCTCCCTTTCCGCTACGCCGGCCTGCTCGCTCACGCACGTGCTCAAACAAGCGGGAGAACGCGCCACGGAGCTAGTTACTCATCTGCAGAATTTTAATGCGCAGGAACCGATCCGTTATTCGCAAACCGACGAAATGGGCATGCCGGAAATGGTGCGCGACGCGAAGTTTGACTACCTCGTGGATTTCGGAGAGATTGCGGCCGTACCGAAAGTGCACGAAACGCGCACGCCATTGGCCGGACCGGCAGACGCATCGCTGGGGAGACAGCGGATAGGGGACTGGCGATTCTTGCGTTGATCTTTTATCCCACACTGCAAGGCGATTACGACATGCGCTGTGAAGGCTACGCGCAATGGAATAACCAAGCGGCTTGGGTGATTTATTTTCGGCAGAGCAACGCGAAACGCGCGCGCATTTTGGAATCCGCACGAGCGCGCAGACTTTACCGGTGAGCCTGAAGGGCCGCGCGTGGATCGCGGCCGATTCCGGTCAAGTGATGCACCTGGAAACGAACATGATGCATGGACTCGCGACGATCGGATTGCAGGGCGGCGCGGTGTCAGTGGACTACGCGCCGGTGAAATTTCACACGCAGGACGTGGAGATTTGGGTGCCGCGATCGGCCATCGCGTATTCCGATTACGGAAAGCACCGCATGATCTTCGGCCACGACTTCTCCGCCTTCCAACTATTTTCCGTGCAGACCCAGCAAGTGATCGAGAAACCCAAGACGCCGTAAGTGATCGTCGCGCGCACGTGCCGATGTCCGCTTCAGATAAAACGCAGCCAGCCTTCGAAGATGTCGAACCAGGCGTGGGGTAGCATGTTGGCGCGGATATCGCGGCGCCGGGCGCTCGTGCGCCGCAGAGGACGCCTAGGGTGGCGATCACGATTACTTGTTTTCACCCTTGGTAACTGTGCGCCAGACCAAATATGGCGCCTTGCAGGATTGCGGCTGCGACGATGCTACCTGTGGCGGCTTGAAATTGCTTTTGCAGGTAGCCGTGGAAGACGACTTCTTCGCCGATGCCGGCGGAGATGGAGAGCAGAATCCAGCGAGTTACTTCCGCGAAGCCTGTCGGCGCTTGGTAGGGTGCGGTTGCGGCGGGGATGCGCTCTACCGCGCGGTGAACTACCCTTGCGGTTAATTCCCAGACGACCCAGAAGGGGATTGCTATCGCGACGTCGGTCACTACGTCGCGCCACGTGGTCCAGCGGCCGGCGGTGAGCTCGCGCAGGCGGCCGCCGCGCCAGTGGACTCCTGCCCAGGCCCAGTAGGCCATGCCCCACTCCGAAAGAATTAGGAGCGCGTATTTCAGGAGAACTACGTTGTGTGTAGCTGTTGGCTGCGCGGTTTCTGGAGCGATGCTTGTGGACGGCAGACTCGCGCGAAAACCGAAGTACGCGAAGATGAGCATGATGGAGAGCGTAAGCCAAGGCGCGGAGATCAGGCGGCGGGCTAGTGGCGTTGGCGTTTGCTCGGGAGTGGGTGCGTGGTGGTTCATGCGTTCGCCGCACAGAAGATACACGATGATATGGATATATACGCAGAGGCGCGGGGTAAAATTTCGGGGAATTTTGTGATGCGCGCAGCGGCTGCCGACAGCGCGCCGTCATTCTGAACCCGCGACAGCGGGTGAAGGATCTCTCTTCGATGTCGGGCGCTTGCTCGGGCCGCGAACGAAGAGAGATCCCTGCCTGCGGCGGGCAGGCTTTGTCGCTGCGCTCCTCAGGATGACGACCGAATCATTTTTTTTTGCGAATGCCGGTGAGGATTAGCCGTTGAGCGGCAGGCCTTGGACGTCCCAGTCGAGGGCGTAGAGCGCGCTGTTGGTGGTGATCATGGCGCGGCGGCAGGGTAGGAGCGCGAGGCCGACGATGTTGCTGCCGCTTACAACTAGTTCCGGCTCCGCTTGCGGCGTCAAGCGGACGATGCCGCGCTTGCCGCCGAGCGATGCGGCGACGTAGAGATTGCCGGCGCGATCGAAGGCAATGCCCTGCGGACGGCCGAGGCCGCGGAAAAATGTGCTGACTTCGCCGGCGGGATTGATGCGATAGACGCAATCGAAACTGGAAGTGGTGGGGCCGGTGACGTAAAGCTCGTCGGCGGGGCTGAATGCGAGATGATAGGCGGCCATGGAAGGCTCGAGCGTGGCGAAAACGAAAATTTCGCGCTCGGGGCCGATTTTGAAAATTGTGCCGCTGCGATCGCCGACGTAAAGATTTCCGGCTTTATCGAACGCGAGGCCGGTCGCGATGCCCATGCCTTCAATCCATTGCATCGAGCGGCCGTCGGGCGAAACGCGATGGATCGCGCCATCGTGGCGGCTGGAAACGAAGAGGAAGCCTTCGCTATCAATCGCCAGGCCGGTGGGGTTCATCATTTCGGTGATGAAGGGCTTGATGGCGTGGTTCGCCGTGACCTTGTAAAGCGAGACAGGAACTTTCTGGCCGCGCTGGCCGCTGAAGGTGACGTAGACGTTGCCGTCGGCATCAACAGCGGGGCTGGCGACGGGATGCAGATTGTCGGCAACTTGCGTGCCGAGCGCGAGCGGGAAGGGCGGGCTTTCGACGCCGGCCATTCGCACGCGGACGGTGCCGCCCGCGGCTCCTTCCGGAACGCGCGCGATCAGCAGATTTTCCGCGGCGAGGACGAGGCTGCGCTTCCGCGGCGCCGAATTGCACCAGCGGGCGCGCGTGGTTGCGCGTGCCGAAGCCGCTGCCGTGAATGGCGACTTCGCCGCCGGGTAGTGCCGCGGCTGGCTTGACGCTTTCGATTCTGGGAGTGGCGGTCATGTTCAAAATTCTATGGGCCGGAGCGCGCGTTGCCGACTTTGATAGCTTGCACTAAATCGCGGCTCGTGTCATTGCGTGCGTCGCCCGTATCGAGCGTTTACCGCGCAGCTGGCCTGCTACAGGCCGGCGGCGCGCGCGAGCCATAGGCCGATGGCGGCGTAAATTCCCGCGATCCAGTCGTCCGCCATGATGCCCCAGCCGCCGGGCAACGATTCCGCCTGGCGCGCCGGGAACGGCTTCCAAATATCGAATACTCGAAAAAGTATAAAACCCAGGAGCAAATATTTCCAGTTGAGCTCCGAGCGCATGGTGATGAGACCGAGCGGCGTCGTGTTCAGCAAAGGCTGCGCAACTCTCCACCAGATTGGTATGCCGCAGCCGAGCAGCAGTGTCAGGTGTTGTCCCGATACTTCGTCGATCACGACGTACTGAGGATCTTTCTCACGGAAGCGCGTGGCAACTCGATCGGAAGCCCAGACTCCAAGGCCAGCAATGAAGAGCGTGAGGACGATCTGCGCCCACAAGAACGGATCGGAATACCAAGTGGAGGCGCTCAAGAATATACCGTAATCGCCGTGATGGGCAGCTATGATCGCGGCGCCTAAGCCGAAAAATATCCAATACGGCAGGACCGCCAACACAAGTCCCACGAGCGAGCCCAACGTGCCGGGAGCCTTAGGAAAGTAGCCCAGGCCGCCCGCCGTGGCCAGGAAGAGCGCGAATTGCGGATTGGTTGGCGGCGGAACTGGCTGCGGCGCGTCGTGGGAATTCGCGGCGGGATCGTCGGAAGAAGTGGGATCAATTTTTGCGCTCATCAGTTTTTGTGTTCGTCGGGGGATTCGCGCGTGATGTCTTCGAAAGGCGTGTCGCCGTTGGCCGGTTCGCTGATGACGTATTTTTCGCTGGACCAGTTGCCGAGGTCGTAGAGTTTGCAGCGTTCGCCGCAAAACGGAAATTCCGGGTTGGCGTCGGAGTCCGTCGGCTTCTTGCAGATCGGGCAGCGGAATTTCATGCGATTAAGAATACCGCAAAGTGCGGCGCGATGCGCATGGGTCGTTGCGGAAAAGCGGGCAGCGAACTTACGCGAGGATTGCGAATGGGGAGGCTGGAGTGACGGCTTGGCGTCTGCTTGATTCTGACGTCGGCGCTTCGAATTCGATCGCGCGGCACATCAGGTCGTAGTGTTTGGCTTCGGTGATTTCGACGGTGGCCAGGGTGCCGGGGAGCGGCAGGTCGGCGGCATCGTTCACGCCGGCGAAATCGGTTATGTAGACTTTGCCGTCGATTTCGGGGGCCATGCCTTCGAGGCGCGCTTCCCAGATTAGGTCGGTGTCTTTCGATGGGCCTTCGAGCATGACTTGCAGGCGCTGGCCGATTTTATTTTTCAGTTTGCGCGCCGAGATTTTCTTCTGCAGGGACATGAGCGTGTCACGGCGGCGCGCGATGGTTTTCGGGTCCACTTTATTTTCGAGCGCGAAACTTTTTGAGGTGTCTTCGTCGGAGTAAGCGAAGACGCCCATCCAATCGAATTCTGCGGCGCGCACAAAATCGCACAGCTCGCGAAAATCATTTTCGGTTTCGCCGGGGAAACCGACGATGAATGAAGTGCGGATGGAAACGCCGCGAATCGCACTGCGCGCTTTTTCCAGCATTTTCAGGAACGCGTCGCCGTTCGAGCCGCGTTTCATGCGCGCCAAGACGTTACGACTGGCGTGTTGCAGCGGAACGTCCAGATATTTGGCGAGGCGCGGATGCGCGGCGATGGTATCGAGCAGGCGCGGCGTGATGCGATTGGGATAGCAATAAAGGAAGCGCACCCAATGCAGGTCTTCGATGTGCGCCAGGCGCTCGAGCAGTGTGGCCAGGCCATCACGCAGGCCGAGGTCTTCGCCGTAGAAAGTGGTGTCCTGGCCGATGAGCGAAATTTCGCGCACGCCGGCCGCGGCCAGATTTTCCGCTTCGCGAATCACGGATTCGAAGCGGCGGCTGCGGAATCTTCCGCGCAGCTGCGGTATCACGCAGAAAGTGCAGGGATGGTCGCAGCCTTCGTTAATTTTGATGTAGGCGGTGTGGCGCGGCGTGGCGAGAATGCGCGGCGTAGCATCGTGATACAGATATGTGGGTGGCTCGGCGCCGCCTATATTTTCAGAATTGTCGAGGCGCAACTCACCTTCACACGCCTGTAGAATTTTTTCGATTTCGCCGGTGCCGATCACCGCGTCCACTTCGGGGATTTGTTCGCGGATGTCGTTGCGGAAGCGCTCGACCATGCAACCGGCGACGATCAGTTTCTGCGCGCGGCCGAATTTTTTGTACTCGGCCATTTCCAGGATCGAATCCACCGATTCTTTTTGCGCCGGCTCGATGAAGCTGCAGGTGTTGACGACGAGGACGTCCGCTTCGCCCGCGCGCGGCGTCAGCTCGTAACCAGCGCGCGAGAGAATGCCCATCATCACCTCGCTATCCACAAGGTTCTTCGGGCATCCCAGGCTGACAAATCCGACCTTCTTCATGCAGAGCGGTCCTTTGGCGTGTTGCGAAACACACAATCATACCATGCACTTGCTAGGTGTTCAGCTCCACATCGTCCCAGTCGAGTCCGTGTATCGCGCAGACCCAGTTCAGACCGTGCAGACGTTCCATCGAGATCGAGGTAATGAGATTGTATTCGTCGTCGGCCAGATCGCGAAACGACTTGCCGAAAGCCGGAAAGTCGCCATTGATGCGTTTGAAGAAGCCTCTTTCTTCCCCAGTTGCTGCGGCGTGATCGGCGCTAGCTCTCAACGCTTCCACCGATTTCTCGGTCTTCGTGAAGTCCTCACCCGCAGAACGTCGTCGAGGAGTCCTTCTTGTGCGCCAAAGCCAAAACTCGGCGATTTCGCGCTGATCTGAAATTTCCTCGGCTGATCTTAGTTTAGCGGCTCGTCGGAACGACGATGTATTTCGCAACAGCCAAGCGCTCTCCAACACGTCCTCCATCGGAACTCGCGTATCGGCGGGAGGCATCGGTTCGATGATCCGCAACGACCACTCCAGAACCATAAGCGCTTCTCGCCGCCACCAGCCGTCTAACCTGTCTCGGTGAGTGAAATCACCCGCCGGTTTTGCCATCATCATTCTCTCTTTTGGGGAAAAGTAAGGGCCCAATTGCTCCTGATCGACCCATCGCTGAATAATCTGCGGCACTTCTTCGGCTTCGCCGCCCAGAAAGGCTGAGAACCCCGGCTCCGCCTCGTGGGAATCGATCAGAAATTCGGCTTGTGCACGTGTAATGACGGCGGCAAGGCACAGGACGCGCGCCGCGACTTCGTCGGCTGAACGTATCTCGGGTGGCATTTCGGGGCTATGCTAAGGCTTACCGTAACTTTCAAGAATCAGAAAGTTTCCATCGTTCATCGCGCGGAGGGTTTGGCGGCGCGGGTGAATTCGCGGATGGCGCCGAGCAATGCACTCATTTGTTGCGCTGGTGCCGGGCGGTCACCGAACCGGGCGGAATGATAGAGCGCGGTTAGCTGCGCGACGGGCGCTGCGATTTCTGTTGCGGGGATGGCGGCAGCAAATTCCAGCGCGGTTTGCGACGGCGATTTTTTCCAGCCGCGGCGTTCGAGCAGGCGCAGCATTTCGCGGTACTCGAGCGTGGCGAGCGAAGCGGTAACGTTGCCGGAGGAGCGCGCACGCAGGCTCCAGCGCGCCATCAGGTAACCGAACATGCTGCGTCCGCGCAGGTAAATCAGCAGCGCCACCAGAAACACCAGAATGCTCGGCAGAAAATACGGCGAAGCTTCGGTTTTTTTGTCGAGCTTGACGATCAGCTGCAAAATCTGGCGCTGCTTCTCCTGGTAATACTTGCGCGCGCCCTCGCCCCAATCGCGCGAAGTTTTCTGCACGCTTTGCGCCAGAGTAATCTGGTGCCCGAAGTCGTAGTTGATGATCCATTCGCCCCAGGCGTATTGAAACCAATCCCAATACATGCTGATGCGCTCGAGCATGCCGCCGTGCTGATCGTTTCCTGGCGGCGTGGGATCGAAGGTGATCCAGCCGTAGCCGGGGAAAAAAACTTCCACCCATACGTGCGCGTCGCTGGCGCGCACGATCCAGTCGCCGCCGACGTCGTTGTATTCGCCGGGAAGAAATCCGCCCACGTAGCGCGCGGGAACGCCCAGATCGCGCAGCATCACCGTCATGGCCGCGGCAAAATATTCGCAGTGGCCGGCGCGGCGCGTGAAAAGAAAATAGGCCAGCGGATCGGCCGAACGCGGGCCGGTGAGGTCGAGCGTGTAGCGGTAGTGGGTTCGCAGATACAGCTCGATTTTCGCGGCCTTGTCGTACTCGTTGGTCGAGCCTGCGGTGATTTGTTCGGCGAGCTGCTTGATGCGCGGATCGAGCCGCGGAACCTGCAGATACGGGCCAGTGATCGAGTCTGGAAAATCCGGCGAAGCCAGGCGCAGCTTCGGCGCGGGAATGATCGGAAGATTGGAAGTGGCTTCGTAGCGAATTTTCGTGTTGTTGTGGAAAGGATTGGAGAGCGAGCCGGTCTGATCGAGGATCAGGTATCCGTTATGCTTTTCGCCGCCGAGGCGTTCGGTGTCGTTGGAAAAGCGGCCTTGAAGAGTATCGATGCGCGGCGCGACGAAGATGGCGTCGGTGGCGATCGGTTCCATCAGCACCGTGTAATGCAGCGGGATGGAATAGCCGGCGGGCAGCAAAGGGTACTCGGCGCGAGCGGCGCCCGTTGGGTCGGGACGAATCGTCCCGGCGGAATCGGCCGAGACAACAGTTTGTTCGCGCGGCGGCGTGAACCAGCGCCGGCCATCGAAATTGGTGAGGACGATGCCGCGCCAATGGACTCCTTCGGCGAGCGTGGGATCGCCGTCAATGTGAATGCGCATCACGACGGCGCTGCTCTTCTGGATTTCGCCGATTTCGCCGAGGGTGACGTCGTCGCTGAAGCCGGTCATCAATTTTGGCTGCAGATTCAGCGCGCTCAGGTAGCCGGTAGTGACGCGCGGGAGCATGAAAAAGATCACGGCGCCGATGGCGAGCGTGCCGATGGCGACGAGCGCGGACGTCAGGCCCAGCGCGCGATTCAAGCGGTGCGCGAGCGGCGAGCCGGGTTCGAGCGGGGGCGAGACGGCGTCGTTCGCGCCGCGGCGAATTTCCAGCGCGACGAAGGTGGAAACCGCGAGCACCAGAAAGATAGCCAGCGCGATCAGGAATCCGGTCTCGACGGTGAGTATCGCCGATGCCAGCATGCAAGTGACCGCTAACATGGCGAGAAAAGCGTAATCGCGATTGCTGCGCGAGGAGAGCAGGCGCACCAGCGTCGCGAAAAGCATCAGGTGGATGGCGGCCAGCAGCGCGGAATAAAGCGCGGGATTCGGCGCGCCTTGCGAAACCGTGCGCGAGAGGACCCAGAGGTCAATCGGGAAGAAAAGGAAGTACGCGAGCACGAGGCCAGTGGCGGTGCGCACGTAAAGTTCGGGGCCGCGTCCGCGCCACAAGCGGCCGGCTTTGAAGATGAGCACCACGATGGGAATGGCTGTGGAGAAAATGTCGAGCTTGCCGGTGCTGACGACGGCGAAAATGCCCGTCGAGACCAGCAGGAACAGCGACACTTCGAAATATCGTTGCACCGCCGGGAGTAGCGGAGCGCTGAGGCGCGCGGTGGAGGCCATGGACGTTTCTATGATAGCAGCGGGCGAGGCGGGTGGATTGCGCGGTGGATCGCGGGGTGTCTATCGCGTCATGGGGTGGGGTGGAGTTAGCGCTGCTGCGGCGATTTTGCGGGTGGCGCTGGAGATGGGGAGTTTGCTGAGAGTTTTCAGGGATAGGATTTTTGTGCGGGGGACTTTGGGTAGCTCGCGACGTCGGCGAGAAATGGGAGCACGTGATGTTGCGGAAGGTTACGCCGTGGCGGACGGCGGGCAGTCCTTCCAGGGAAAGTCTTCGTTAGAGAGAGTGTTTTGCCGAGATGTGCTTCCAAATCGGCTTTCGGGTTACTGCTGACTTCAACGGCGGGGAATTGCCACATGCGGGAAAACAGAACGGTGTCGTGGGCGCCGGGGTCTTGCACGAGCAGTGTGCGGCCGCGCGGGTCGCGAAGAATTGCAGCGGCGATTTTCATCTGGACTGGGGCGCGTTTGCGGCGTGGAGCTGGGATTTCGTCGGTCAGGCCTTGTGCGAACGCTCGACAATGGCGCGCTGCGGGACATTCTGTACAACGCGGAGATTGCGGCGTGCAGATTACTTCGCCGAGTTCCATCAGCGATTGATTCCAGTCGCCGGGGGCTCGCGATGCGAGGAGCGTTTGTGCGGCTGCGGTTAGATCGCGCCAGTTTTTTGGAGCGCGCAGGTCGCCGCGGATGGCTTTTATGCGCGCTAGCACTCGGGCTACGTTGCCATCGAGTACGGCGAGCGGGACGTCATAGGCGATGCTCAGCACAGCTGCGGCGGTGTAGACGCCGATGCCGGGAAGTTCGAGCGCGGCGTCTAGTTCGCGCGGGAATTGGCCTTCGTGCTGCGTGACGATGATTTTTGCGGCGCGATGCAGATTGCGCGCGCGGCTGTAGTAGCCGAGGCCGGACCAGAGTTTCAAGACTTCAGGTTCGTGTGCGCGCGCGAGTGATTCCACTGTCGGGAAACGAGCGAGGAAACGGTGGTAGTAGGGCATCACCGCCGCGATGCGGGTTTGCTGCAGCATGACTTCGGCGATCCAGATGCGATAGGGGTCGCGGCTGCGACGCCAGGGGAGGTCGCGTTGATGAGCGCGAAACCAGGCGAGCATGCGGGTTTGAAAAGTTTTCAGCGTGCGGCTGGTGAGTTGCGTTTTCATGCGGCGCTATTCTCGCACTTTTTCGTGTGGCGTGCCGCGCTGGGAACAAGTCAAAAGATTTAACACAGAGGGCGCAGAGATCGGAGCGCAGAGTTCGCAGAGAAAGCGAAGGCTACAGCGAATTGAGGAACAGAAAATACGAGGACGACCATAGCGCGGTGGGGATGGTGTTTTGCGGGCGGGCGGTGAGGATGATTTTGAAGACTTCGCGCTCGGAGGCGAGGTCGTCGAGGAACTGCCCGCCCAGTGCCGAAATGTCCGGCTGAATGGTGGCCAGCTCGCGCAGCGCGTCGTAGATAATTTCGGCCGAAGGCGCCATCGGCGTCGTGAAACGGTGCGTGCGGAATTGCAAGGCCGCGTTGAGTTCGTTGAAGTGCCAGGCGATGCAGGCGGCCATGGAAACGGCGCGCTCGAAACGCGCGGCATGTTCCGTGGCGGCGTGCTGCACCTCATCTGCGGATTCGCCGGGCGTGGCAGGCGGCGGACCGATGTAGGGATCGAGCACCAGCATCACGCGGCGCTCGTCCTCGCGCGCGAATTCACGGACCATCAGGCGGCCGGCGCGCGCGGTGACTTTCCAATCCACGAAGCGGGCGCTATCTGTGTACAAATAATCGCGCAAGGAATGCAGTTCGTGTCCGCGGCCGCGAAAATTGCTGGCCATCTCGCCGCTCAGCAGCGGAAGAACTTCGTAAAAATGGTCGGTGGGCGCCACCTTGGGATAGACGATGATTTCCAGCTGCGAATCCACCTGACGCGTTTTTTCGAAGAAGCCGAAAGGGAAACGGGTGCGAATGCCGAAAGCGTCCTGGCGATAATTGCCACGATGCGGAAAGGTAAGCTCGACTTTCTGTCGCGCGGAAGCTTGCCGCGGGATGTACGGAAAAAATACCGGGCGCGTGAGAATCTGGCCGGCATCTTTCTTGTTCGCGCCGACGACGCGCAGAGAAAAAGACGGCCAGGCCTGCTTCTCGTTGCGCAACTCGAGTTCGGCGACAACTGGCTGCTCGGCGAAAACATGCTCCGGCATGTCGAATTTCAGTTCGATGCCCCGCAGCACCGCGCGTGAAAGCGCGCCGGAAATCAGCAGCCCGGCGATCGCGCAGGAGAGCAACATCCACAGCAGGTTGTTGCCGGTGTTGACGCAGGCGAGAATGAGGATGGCGACGACGCCGAGGTACACGATGCCTTCGCGCGTGAGCCGGTAATCCACCTGATAGACGATCCAGCGCAGGCTGGTGCGCCGCGCCAGTTTGGGCACGATGGTGATGGCCACCCATCCGGCGAGCGCTAATGCGATCGTAGTGCTGATGGCGGCGAGGGTGACGCGGCCTTGTTGCGCGACGGCGGCGGAGAACAGCGCGACGAGCAATGCCACGGAGAGAACCAGCATGGCGATGGCAAAGTTTTGCCAGCCGTGTTTGTCGCGGTCACGCCACAGGCGAAGGACGAGCGAGTCGGCCATCGCGGTTACACAGGGACGCGGGTGGTATCGAGGATTTCGCCGAGGATGGCTTCAGCCTGCTCGGATTTTTTCTGCGTGGAGACGTAGCGCGAACTGACCACCACGCGATGCGCGAACACCGGGACGATGAGGCGCTTGAAATCGTCAGGCAGGCAAAAATCGCGGCCGAGCAGAAACGCGCGGGCTTGCGCCGCGCGATGCAGCATCACGGCGCCGCGCGGGCTGACGCCCAGGCTCAATTGTTCGGTCTGGCGCGTGCGCTCCACAATTTCCAGCGCGTAATCGAGCAGGCTTTCGTCCACTTTCACTTGCGCGACGGATTCCTGCATGGCGACGACGTCGGACGCGTCCATCACCGGCGTGATTTTTTCCACCGGCGCGTGCCCGGCATTATTGCGAATGATTTCTTTTTCGCTTTCGCGCGAAGGGTAGCCCATGCGAATGCGCATCAGGAAACGATCGAGCTGCGATTCCGGCAGCGGGTAGGTGCCGTGATGCTCGATGGGATTCTGCGTGGCCAGCACCAGAAACGGATTGGGCAGCGGGTGGGTGTGATTGTCCACGGTAATTTGCGCTTCGTTCATGGCTTCGAGCAGCGACGATTGCGTTTTGGGCGTGGTGCGATTGATTTCGTCGGCCACGATGATGTTGGCGAAAATCGGGCCGGGCTTGAATTCGAATTCCTGCGTCGCGGGATTGAACACGCTGACGCCGATCACGTCGCTGGGCAGCAGGTCCGAAGTAAATTGAATGCGCTGGAACGAGCAGCGGAAGGAACGCGCGAGAGCTTGCGCGAGCGTGGTCTTGCCGACGCCGGGAACGTCTTCAATCAGCAAATGCCCGCGCGCGAGCAGCGTGGTGAGGGCGAGCTGGATGACGTCTTCCTTGCCCTTCACGACGCGCGTGATCGAGCGCAAAAGCTCGGCGAGGCGCGTGCTGGCGTTCGTCGTGGTTGTTTGCAATTCGCGTGGCCTTCTGCTACAAAAATAGGTTGCCGCTGCTTCAGGGAACGGCCATGCAGGTTGCGCCTACAACCGCGACGGCCTTCTGCAATTTTTCGGGGATTTCAGATTCAGCCCCGGAAGTTCTGCACAGCGTGGGCGACTAGCTCAGTGGTTAGAGCGCTCCCCTCACACGGGAGAGGTCCAAGGTTCAAGTCCTTGGTCGCCCACCACTCACCCCACTGTTTAGTTCTACCACCAATCGTTAGACGATGCGAAAAGCGGAAGGGACAGGTGTGTTCAAAAAGTTTTGCGGGTTGAATTGAGGATCGAGTTAGGACCTGAGGCTCAATCGAGCGGCCTTAACTGCAATCTATGCGGCCAGATTCAGCTTCTTTGGCCGCCTGAGGTTCAACCGCAGGTCGGGAAGCGAAACGCTGCCCTTTTGAGGGAGTTGGTCGAGAGCTTGATCAACTTTGTACGGCAAGATTCCAAGACGCTTTTCGAGAAATGATGCAGCTCTTCTTCGTTGTTGAGGGTTAGGGAAGGTATTTTCCCAGTTACCCAGATGACGCGAGTTAAAGACCGCGGAATAACGATCTTACCTGTCCCATGTTTCATTATCATGTCGCCCCTTCGCGTGAACGCTTCAGTTGATCGAACCAACTCTGTCTAAAGGTCTTGGGGGCTTATCACGAACAACTCCGATCGGAGATTCTGTAAACGCGCCGTGGACAGAGCTTCCAGGATGCGCGCATAGGCTTCTTTGGTCCCCTTTTTGTCATCAGGGAGGTAACCACCACCAGCATTGAGGCCTCAAATTGAGGCACCCTGTCCAGATCAGTGCTGTAACGGATATCCTTGCGCGGCTTAACGCTCGATACTAGACCTTCTATTTCCACGTCAGCAGATACCAACGGAGCGTTATCCACGGGAGAACTCCATCTGTACTTGCAACAGCTTGGTACACGTCTTTGCCATTCAAACCCGATGCCTTGTATCGGCTTTGTTCAATCCAATCCTTGACAGTGCTCCAGTTCGCCGCAAAAGCTTTCTTGCCGTTAATGATTCGGTTTAGCTCCGTCGTTGAGCCCTGCCAAAATCGCCAGTTCGTTTAAATTGTGGTTATAAGCCTTATCTACATAGGCGCGTTTCGGAGGGAATTCAAACTTTTTAAGTCTTCTTGGCTATACACGCTTTGAGAGCGCACTCGACAGCGAAGCCAGACAGATAGTAGGCACCTTGCTGTTTCCCTCTTGCTAACAATATGCGCGCTTCCTCAGCGCGTAATTCAGCAAGCTGTTTGAAGTCCCTTCGATAAATCGGAACATCAGCCACACGCTGGATTCTAACTTAACTTGGTTCGCAACTCTTCAATCGCGCCATCTGAGCGATGGACCCGGCGTCGCTCTCTCTTGGGAGCTGGGCGATTGCTTCGTACCCGTCGGTTCGCCTGTTACGGACTGTGAGTGCACGCGCTGTCGCGGCCTCGCGGCGGAATGTTACTCTGGGCGTTTCGGAAGTACAATGTGCGGGCTTGGGGAGCGTGTGATGAACAGCGTTTTGCGATTCGTGCAGGTTTTTGCGTTGGGCACTTGGGTGGGATCGATCATTTATTTGAGTTTTGTGGTGGCGCCGGGGGCGTTTGGCGTGTTGCAGAGCCGCGATCAGGCTGGATTGATGGTGGGGTATTCGCTGGCGCGGTTGCACTACTTGGGGATGGTCGCGGCGGTGCTGTATGTGGTGGCGGGCTTGGCGCTGGCGCCTTCGCTGAAGGCTCTTGCGCAGCCGGCGATGTTGGGCGTGATTTTGATGTTCGCGCTGACGGGGGTGTCGCAGGCGCGGGTGACGCCGCGGCTGGCAGAATTGCGAACGGAATTGGTTTCGGTGGACGCTACGCCGAAAGACAATCCTTTGCGCGTGGAGTTTGATCGGCTGCATCAGACGTCAGTGCGGATTGAGGTGGTGGTGTTACTGATCGGCGTTGCGGCGTTATTTCTTTCGGTGCGGAGTCTGCCTAAGTAGCGCCGCGCATCGCGCTCCCGCATCACGCGCCGTCATGCGTGATCCCGCGGATGCGCGGCGAAAGATCTCTCTAGCAGTGGTCGCGCTACGAGGGTTTTTTCGTGCGTGAGACTTTCTTCTTTACGGAGCGCTTCTTCGCGGCGGACTTCTTGCTGGACTTCTTCTTCGCAGGCTTGGCGTTCTTCTTCGCTTTGGTGTTTTTCGTGATTTTGCGCGTTTTGCCGTAGTGTTCGACGGCGCGCCACATGTACCAGCTGGCTACGGTGCGGTAGGGGCGCCAGCGTTCGCCGAAGGCGGCTAGTTCGCGCGGCTTGGGAATTTCTTTTTTGCCGTAGGCCAGCGCGAAACCTTTTTGCACGCCGTAATCGTGGATGGGCAGCACATCGGGTCGGCCCAGGCGGAAGATTAGAAACATTTCGACGGTCCATGCGCCGATACCGCGTACGGAAATCAGGCGTTCGACCAGTTCTTCGTCCGACAATTGGCCGGCGGCTTCGAGCGTGGGGACCACGCCATCGATGGTTTTCTGCGCGAGATCTTTCATCGCCGCGGCTTTGGCGCCGGAAAGTCCCGCCTCGCGGAGCTTTGAATCGAAACCTCAAGAATTTCCGCCGGCGTGGGGCAGAGGCCATTCGACCCGAGCGCTTTGACGCGCGCGTAAATCGTGGCGGCCGCTTTGCCGCTGATACTTTGGTAGACGATCGCTTCGAGCAGCGATTCGTACACGCTGTCGCACTGGTCGAGCTGGAACCGGAACGCGCCGGTCTTGGCGATCACGCGCGCCATGCGTTTGTCCGTCCGCGTGAGATGTTCATGCGCTTTGACGTGGTCGAAGGGAAGCGGAATATTTTCAGTCATGGGAAGGGACTGCCGGTGGATTTCGGCCAATGGTTTGTCCAAACGCGAGTAAATTTCCGTCCGGCGCGAGGATCAACAGTTCGCGCTGGCCATACGGCTTGTTCGCCGGACCGTGAACGTCGCCTTTTGGCAGCGTGTCGAGCTTGGGTTTCAGTTCCGCGTAGAGTTGATCAACGTCGCGAACGTCAATGTAATACGCGAAGCGGCGCGTGCCGGGCGGCGCGGCGTCCTTGCCGGTCTGCTCCCAGATTCGGAAGCCCGCGGTTTCGCGCTGCACGTAGGCGTAATCGGAGATAGCGAACGAGTGTTTCGAAGCCCAATATGTCGGTGAAGAAATCTACAGCGCGATTCGATGTCTTCGACGATCATGAATGGCGTGACCTGGATGAAATTCGACATGACCCGGCTCCTGGCGCGAGATTAGCACAAGTCGCGGGACAGATGCCGCCGTTGCAAATTCAATGGCGACTGGGTATCGCGCGCGCCGACGACGGCTGCGCTCCGCGCCTGTGTTAGTATCGTGGGCTCATGAAAACAGGAATAATTGGGTTGCCGCAGGTAGGGAAGACTAGCTTGTTCCGCATTCTCACCGGAGCGCGCGTGGAAGGGCGCAGCACGCCTAACCAGGCGCACATCGGGATCGCCAAGGTGCCGGACGCGCGCGTGTTGAAGCTGGCGGAAATATTCAAGCCGAAGAAAAACACGTTCGCGACGATCGAGTACGTGGACGTCGGCGGATTGCAGAAAGATCGCGAGAAAAATTCCGCGTCGCTGGTGCCTTTGCGCGAAGCGGACGCGCTGGCGCAGGTGGTGCGGCTGTTTGAAAATCCGGCGGTGCCGCACGAAGGCGGGTCGCTCGATGCGCTGCGCGATATCGAGAGCGTCGAGATCGAATTGATGCTCTACGACCTGGAACAAGCTTCCAAGCGCGTCGAACGCCTGGAAAAAGACCTGAAAAAGAAAAAGGAAACGATCCTGGAAACGGAACTCGCGCTGCTGACGCGTTGCCGCTTGGCGCTGGAATCCGAAAAGCCGCTGCGCGAGCTGGAATTCAAGCCAGAAGAATTGAAAATGCTAAGCAGCTTCGAATTTCTGACGCGCAAGCCGATGCTCTACGTGCTGAATCTGGGCGATGACGAAGCGGCGGACATTGACCGCGTGATCGAAAAGCATCATCTGGAAAAATTGGCGAGCAAGCCGCAGACGGCCGTCGTGCCTTTCTGCGGAAAGATCGAAGCGGAGCTGGCGGAATTGCCGGAAGCGGAAGCCAAGGAAATGATGAGCGCGTACGGGCTGAAGGAATCCGGCCGCGACCGGCTGATTCAGGCCAGCTACCAGCTGCTCGGGCTGATTTCATTTCTCACTGCGGGCGAGCCGGAGTGCCGCGCGTGGACCATCCGTCGCGGGATGAACGCGCAGGAGGCTGCCGGCGCGATTCACAGCGATATCGAGCGCGGATTCATCAAGGCCGAAGTGGTGAATTGGGAAAATCTGGTGAAGGCCGGAAGTTTCGCGGCCGCGCGCGAGAAAGCGCAGGTGAAGCTCGAAGGGAAAGAATACATCGTGCAGGATGGCGATGTGATTTTGTTCCGGCATTCCGGGTAGAGGGCTGCCAACGAGGCAGTTGTCATCCGAACCCGCGTCAGCGAGCGAATCTGCTTATGCGGATTGCACGACCGAAAAGCAGATCCCTCGCTCCGCTCGGGATGACAATTCTCCTCGGAGCGGCCCGGAATCGCTGAATTCATGACGTCTCCTGAAACAAACCGGATTTTGCTGGGGCTGCTGCTGGGTGTGACGGCGGCAGGCGCGAATGTGCTGGGCGGGTCGTTGATTGCGCACGGGCAGTGGTCGCGGCGGTATCTGAAATATTTTATCGCGCTGGGCGCGGGATTCATGCTGGCGACGGCGCTGCTGGAGATGATTCCGGAATCGCTGAAGCTGCGCGGCGACCACGAATCATTTTTCTTCCACGATACCAGTTCCGTTTTTCTCCTCGTGCTGGCCGGATATTTCCTGGTGCATTTTTTTGAGCACACTCTCGCGCCGCATTTTCATTTCGGCGAAGAAACCCACCACGAAGAAATTTCCCACGCGCATGCGAGCTATGCCGCGCTGCTCGGCCTGGGAATTCACACGCTGTTCGACGGCGTCGCGATCGCTTCGGGCCTGCTGGTTTCCACTTCGCTCGGCATTCTGATTTTCCTAGCGATCTTTCTGCACAAATTGCCGGAAGGTTTTACGGTGGCGTCGCTGATGCTTGGCGAGCGGACAGAGCCGGCGCGCGGCGTTCGTTTCGTCGGTAATTCTGGGCGGCGCGACGTTGCTGGGGATGGCGCTGATGTTCGCACTGCGCAGCACGGTGCAGGATGCATTGCCGCTTTCCGCTGGCGTGACACTGTACGTCGCGGCCTCGGACCTGATTCCCGAAGTGAACCGCGAGCCGGCTTTCGGCATGGCGGTGCTTTGTGTTCCTCGGAGTGGCGATCATGCTGGGCCTGAAAACGTTGTTTCACCTCTAGTACATCTGCATGCAAACGCGCAAGGTCATCCCTAACCTATTGAAGCAATAAAGAGTAAGATGTAGCGCCGTCGCGTACGCCGACGCCACCAGCGCAAGGCAACTTTTTACCTTCCATCGGGTTCCATAGATTGAGGCGGGAGCGCTCTTATGGAACACACCCAAACCCTGCAACTTTATGGCACGGCAGGTGTTAGATACAATGTGGAGGCCATGACCAGGTCTGACGTCCAATTGATGCTGGACGTGAAGGCAGGGGACGAAGCGTCCTTCAACCTTCTCCTCCAGAAATATCGCACGCCGCTGGTGAATTTTCTGTACCGCATGGTGCGGAATACGGCGACGGCGGAAGACCTGGCGCAGGAAGTTTTTTTGCGCGTGTATCGCGCGCGGAAGCAGTATTCTCCCAGCGCGAAATTCACCACCTGGCTGTTTCGCATCGCGACGAACCTGGCGCTGAATTCGCTGCGCGACAATCGCTACCGCCAGATGGACGTTTCCATTGACGCGCCAGTGGAAGAAGACGCCACGCCGCTGCAATTGCCGGCGCGCGAATTGCGCATTGACGAAAAAATGATCGAGCGCGACCGCTCCGAATTTATCCGTCGCGCCATCGCGGCGCTGCCGGAAAAACAGCGCGTCGCGGTGCTGCTGCATAAATACGAAGAAATGGACTACGGCGAAATCGCCAAAATTTTGGAATGCTCGGAAAGCGCGTTGAAGTCGCTGCTGTTTCGCGCTTACGAGACCTTGCGAGTGCAGCTGGCCCCACTTGTGTCCCAGCCGGTGGAGCATCGCGCAAGGGAAGGACGGCCATCATGAAGAAGTGTGAAGAGGTATCCAAGCAATTGATCGCCTATCTGGATCGCCGGGCGAATTCGGCGGACCGGCACGAGGTGGAAGAGCACCTGGCCGCTTGCAGCGCCTGCCACCAGCGCGCGGAAGATTTCCGCAAGCTGTGGGGCGTGTTGGACGAAGTGCCGCTGGTCGAGCCTTCGCTCGGTTTCGATGCGCGGATTCGCGCGCGGATTGCGGAAGAGCCGCGGCGCGGGTGGCTCGGCTGGCTGGTGCCGCAGCCGCGTCTGGCATTTGCGATGGCGTTGCTGCTGGCGTTGAGCGTGTGGATGGCGAAGCTGCCGCCGCGCGAAGGAAGCGTGGCGGGCACCGAGCAGCAGGATTTCGAAGCGATCAAGGATTTGGGCGTGCTGGAAAATTACGATGTGCTGAGCAAGTTCGATGCGTTGTCGGAAGTGCCGGTGGAAGCGGCGCCCGCGGACCAGCAAGCGCAGCCTGTGAATCCGGGCGGCGAGCAGCAGCCGACGACCGAAGAGTAGTGGCGAGTAGGCTAGCCGAGAATCGCCCGAAGGATTGGCCGAAGTAATGCAGTTGCACAACGGTGAAATGAAAATGCGTTCCCGCAGGAAATTATTCGCGCTCGCGATGGGGCTGCTTCTCGCGCCTCTGCTGTTGCTGAGCGCGCAGCCTGCGTCGGCGCAGCGGCCTTACGGCGGACGGGGCATGTATGCGCCCGCGCCAGTTCCGGCAACAGCGCGTGCAAGCGGCGCATCCGGCAGCGCATCCTCCGCAGAACCATCCGCAATACCACGCGCAGCGGATCTGGCGCGCATCCGAATGGAAATCAGGGTGGCAACCAGGGCGGCAATGCGAATCACCCTAATTCCGCGAACGGTGGTGGCGCGGCGCACCAGGGCGGCAATCAGAGCCGGCAGCATCCCAACGGCAATAATTTTCGTCCGCCGATCGAATGCGAATGGCGCGCACGAGACAGGGAACTAACGCGCCAGCGAATGGACGCACGCCGGCGTGAACGGACAAGGGCGAACCGATAGTTGCCCGGTCAGTGGGCGCAGAAGCTTGGGCAGATGTCTCCGCAAGAGCAGGAACATTTCCTGCAGAACAACGAGCGCTTCCGGAACTTGCCTCCGGAGCGGCAGCAGCAGATCCGCCAGAATTTGCAGAAATACAATAGTCTTTCACCGACGGAACGTGGCGCGCTGAAAGACCGCGCAGCTACCTGGCAGCGCATGTCGCCCGAGCAGCGGCAATACGTGCAGAGGACGCTGCTGCCGAAATGGCAGCAGATGTCGCCGGACCGCAAGCAGGTGGTCACCGGGCGTCTGCACACGCTGCAGCAGATGAGTCCCGCGGATCGCCAGGCCGCGCTGAACGATCCGCGATTCATGCAAGGACTCAGCCCGGACGAACAATCCGTCCTGCGCGGGCTTGATTCCGTGCGCAATCCTTCCGGTCCTTAATCGCGCATCATTCCTGAAGTCAGCGGCTTTTTCGGGGTCCTGCGGACAAGAAAAGAGCCGGCGGGACGCCGGCGCTACTTGAAAATCCGGCTGATAATCCTTTTACATTATTGTGTTGTTTCGGCTGATTCATTAGATTGGGCTCGCATGGCAGTCGTTCCGGCGCCCTGGCAGACGCCGGAGCGCAGAACACCCAGACGCACCAAACGTTTATCCCCGGCCGGTACCCCCATACCAGCCGGGGATTTTTTTCGTCATCACGTCGATAACTCCTATTCTGTCTCCTGTACAGCTTCCTGGTGTCCGCAACTCCGCCAAGCCGCGGCAGCGCCGCACAACTTCCGAATATATCGCGGAAGATGACGGTTTCCTTCGCCCTTTCACGCATAGCGTATTGAATGTCTGCGACCGGAAGGTGGGGCGAGCGGCCGGGGACTGCGCGCCCTGCCTTCCTGACGCCGGGACTTCAGGCGTTGGCAACGGGCGGCGACAACGTTTCACCGGGTATCTGGACGGCCACTGCGCGAATACCAAGTACGTCATAGAACGCGGCAACGAGGAGGAACGACATGCCAGGATATGAATCGCAACAAATGGGCGACGCGACGGAAATCTCGACAATTCCAGAATCCGTGCCGGCTCCGTGGCTGCTGGTGGCGATCCCCGGCGGCCTGCTGGTGTTGATTGCGCTCTCGACGGGCTTCATCTACGGCGTGCTCGCCGCCGGCTTCGTTTACGGCGCGATGTACCTGCTGATGCACTCGAAGCAAGCCACGCTGTACCGCACGCCCGCGAAATTCCGCGTCTCGAAGAACGGCATCGAGGTGGGCGGCAACACGATTCCGAAGGACGCCATCCACCGCGTCATCGTGCGCAACCACGTGCTGCAGGCGGCCGGCGACGTGATCATCGTAGCCGACGGCCACCCCAACAGCGGCCAGCAAAACGTGGTCGCCGGGATGAATTGGGCCGTCAGCAAGCTCGGGCCCATCTCCTATCGCGTGGATGCTGAAGCGCGCGGCGTGCCGACGACTCTGGCCGGCGGCTTGACCGAGCCGACCGCCGCCGCCATCATGAGCGACGTCAACAAGGCCCTGCAGCTTTCCTGAGTCCAGCCGGGCGATCTGCGCCGGAGGGGTGCGGGCACAGTTGGCGCGCCGTCCAGGGCGTCGCCACCGCACCGCCCGCCTCGCAGCACGCATTCGCAGCACAACCTCGCTAAGATCGGTGCGCAGTTGTCCAAGCTGCGCCTCATGACGCCCCCAAGAACGGAACCAAGAGGGAAGGAGAGCGGGAGAAACGTCGAGTCAGAAAAATTTCGCGCGGGTGTTTACTGTTACAAAACATTTTGGAATTTTTTTCTGCAACGCGGGGACTAGCGCTATGAGTGATTTCTTGCGCCGCCCCTAGTAATTGTGGTTTGCGTCGCGGCGACCACAAGAAGTCTTCGCGCGCCTCCGAAAATCCACAAATATTTTCCATTTCCAGAACAATTCCGCTTGACATGTTTGCGAAGCTATCTACAATCAGGGCACAAAGTGGGAAGAAGTGGCGCAGAGTGGTAGAACTTGGTAGAGAGTGTAGGGCAGTGGCGCAACTAGAAGCAAACGGCGAACCCAGCAGCAAGTAGTGGCGAACCCAAATACCAGAAACAAGCAGTTTCATTGCGGAACGCGACAGCAGGGGCGATCCAGCGAGTGATTTTAAAGACACACACGCCGGGCGGGCTGTTCGAGGGCTTTTATGCTGCGGGGCAACTATCTAGCGACGGTGGACGAGAAAGGCCGGCTGAAGATTCCCGCCGACTTTCTGGCCGACCTGCGCAAGAGCGGCACAAAGTTCTACGTAACATCCACGAAGGGCGATCGCGCCGCCATCTATCCCCTGAAAGCCTGGGAAGAAATCGAAAAGAAGCTGGCGAAGCTTTCCACGCACAACGCGGCGAAACAAAAATTTCTATCGCGCACAAATTATTACGGTCAGGTGGTCGAGGTGGATGGCTCGGGGCGCATTCTGATTCCACCCGTACTCAGAGAATCGGCGGAAATGAAAGGGGAAGTGGACGTTCAGGGGCAGTTGACGTACCTGGAAGTCTGGAATCACAGCCGGTTCCTGGATCAAATGAACCGTAATCCGATGACGGCGGAAGACGAAAAGGCACTGGACGATCTGGGCATTTAAGTTTTGAGCGTACTGCATACGCCGGTCCTGTTGGCTGAGATTCTGGAGTGGTTGCGAATCCGGCCCGACGGGACGTATGCGGATGCGACGGTCGGCACGGGCGGTCACACGCTGGAGATCGCCAAGCAGCTGACCACCGGGCGAGTTTTGGGGTTGGATCGCGACCCGCGAGCACTGGAAATTGCGCGGGAGCGGCTGGGGCCGCACGAGCGGCAGGTGATTCTGGTGCACGCAGAATTTGCGAAGATCGACGAAGTGGCGGCAGCAAATCAAATGCCGCCGTTCGATGGAGTGCTTGCCGATCTGGGGATTTCAAGCCTCGAACTGGACAGCCCTGAGCGCGGATTTTCTTTCCGCTGGGCCGGACCTCTCGACATGCGCATGAATCCCGATAACCCGCTGACAGCGGACGAAATTTTGAATCAGTGGCCGGAGAAAGAGCTGGCCGATCTCCTCTACAACAACGCGGAGGAGAGAGATTCACGCAGAATCGCCAGGGCGATCGTACGGGCGCGGCCCATACGCGACACCGAACACCTGGCAACGATTGTGGCAGGGGGACGAAAAGCAAGGGGAAGGCAGAGACTGCATCCCGCGACAAAAACGTTTCTGGCGCTGCGGACAGCGGTGAATCGAGAAGAGGAGGAACTCGGGCAGTTTCTTTCGCGTACCCCTGCCACTTTAAATCTGGGAGGACGGTTGATCGTCCTCAGTTATCACTCGCTAGAGGACCGCGTGGTGAAGCACGCTTTCCAGCGGCTCTCGCACGAGGGATTTCGCATACTCACAAAAAAAGTAATCCAGCCCGGCGACGCGGAAATCGCAAGTAATCCGCGGTCGCGGAGCGCGAAAATGCGCGTAATCGAGAGGGTGGCGACGGCGGAGACTCGTTTCAACGAGGAACGCACGGCGCCGCAAGTCTGCTGATGACCGAATATTACACAGTGAAGAGGATTGATAATTCGCGGCTGGTACGTTCCATCGCGCCGGCGCGTTTGCAGGATTTCTGGCGGCGCGTGGCGGCGGGCGGCGCGATGGCGGCGTGCCTGCTGTTTTACGCCTGGCAGCATTTCGCGTGCATCCAGCTGCAGTATCAGGTGGAGCAGCTTTCGGCATTGCGCGCGCAGTCCGCGCAATTGAATCAGCAATTGCACGTGGAAGTCGCGACGCTCAAGGCGCCGGGCCGCGTGGACGGCATCGCGCGCAACGAATTGGGATTGACAGTTTCCGTGCCGGGTCAGGCCTTGCCGGCGGACGGGCCGAGCGAGGCAGTGTTGGCTGAGGCGCGCGCGGTGGTCCAGCCGCAGCGGCCCTGAAAGTCCGGCTGAAGATTTTGTGGCGGCGCGTTGCAGGCGCCCATTCCGGCGAAGCGGCGTGAACGATGGCCGGACAAAGTTTCTCGAAAGTTATTAGGGCGGAATCCATGGAGCAGCGCAGCCCGCGTCTCCGCTGGTTGGTGGTCTGGGTCGTGGCGGTGGTTTGGATGGTGGCGGTGCTGGCCCGCCTGAGTTACCTCCAGCTTTTCTGCTATAGCGAATACTTCGCAAAAGCCCAGCATCAGCAACAGCGCATATTTGAAATCAGTCCGATGCGCGGCGTGATCTACGACCGCAAAGGCCGGGAACTGGCCGTAAGCATTCCCATGGACTCGGTTTTTGCGGACCCTACCGATATTAAGGACCCCGAGATGGTCGCGCGGCTGCTTTCGCGCGTCCTGGATGTTCCCGCCGAAGACCTCGAGACGAAAATCAATGAAGCGAGCAAGCCGGTGCGCCTGGCGAAGAAACTTTCGCCGGAAACCGTCGAGCGCATTGACGACATGAATTTGAAAGGCGTCTTCTTCGAGAAAGAAAACCGGCGCGTTTATCCCGAGCACGATTTGCTGGCGCATGTGCTGGGCTGGGTGGATACGGACGAAAAGGGCATGGGCGGCATCGAGCACCAGCTCGATAAACAAATTCGCGGGCGGCCGGGTCGCGTGATGCTGATGGCCGATGGCAAGCGGCGATTTTACGATCGCCGGGAATCGGCGGCCGATCCAGGCGCGAGCGTGGTGCTGACAATTGATGAAACCATTCAGTACATCGCCGAAAAAGAATTGGCGCGCGCGATGGAAGAATCGCACTCCCGCAGCGGCACGGTCGTAATTCAGGATCCTTCGAACGGCGCGTTGCTGGCGGCAGCGAATAATCCGGTGTTTGATTCCAACGATGCCGGAAAATTTTCCGATGACACGCGAATGGACCGCGCGGTGACGGCGTCGTACGAGCCGGGCTCGACATTTAAGGTCATCACCATGACCGGAGCAATCGAAAATCATGTGACCAATCCCGATGTGCTGGTGGACTGCCAGATGGGCTCGATCGTCGTTGCCGGAAGATTGATCCACGATCACTTGCCCTTTGGAATTTTGAGCGTGCGCGACGTGCTGGCGAAATCCAGCGACGTGGGCACCATCAAAATCGCGCTCGAGTTGGGCGCGCCGCGTTTCTACGACACGATGCGCCGTTTCGGAATCGGCCAGCTCACGGGCATCGAGCTGCCAGGCGAAAATCGCGGGCTGCTGCGTTCGCTGGAGAACTGGACAGCCAGCTCGATCGGGTCCGTGGCCATCGGGCAGGAAATCAGTGTGACCCCAGTGCAGATTATTTCGGCGATTTCGGCGATTGCCAATGGCGGCACTCTGTATCGGTCGCACATCGTCCAGGAAATTCGCGGCGATGCTCCGGTGGCGATGCCGGCGCGGCCTGAACCAGAGCAAGTGACCGACCCGCGAACGGCCGCGACCGTGCGCGAAATGATGGAGAGCGTGCTGCTGGACGGCGGCACCGGCAAACCTGCTGCGCTGAATGGCTACACGGCTGCCGGAAAATCCGGCACGGCGCAGAAGATTGATCCGCACACGGGGCGTTATTCGCCGACGCAGTACGTTGCGTCGTTCGTGGGGTTCGCGCCGGTAAATGAGCCGGCCGTGACGATTCTGGTGGTGCTTGATTCGCCGGTGGGGCAACACATGGGCGGAAACCTGGGCGGTCCGGTTTTCAAACGCATTGCTGAGCAAGTGCTGGCGTATCTCGATGTGGCACACGATGTGCCGATGAAGGCACTCACGGGCATCGAAACTGCCAAAAACTCGCAGCAGTCTCTGGCGCCGGGGCCGGAAAAATTCCGCGCGGACGCGAATCAGGCGGCTGCGAATCATGAAGCGGCGAATCGTGAAAATGTGGCGCGCTTCCAGGCCGTCGTTGCGAAAAAAGATCAGGCGGCGGATCAGCTCGCGGCTAAAGACGCGAATAGCGCGGCGCCGACGATTGCGTTCAGCGAGGAAGATGCTGTCGAGGTCCCGGACCTGGCCGGACAAACCGTGCGTGGCGTAACCGAAGCGTGCTCGCGGCTCGGACTGATTCCGTCTCTCCTTGGCAGTGGAGTTGCTCTCGAACAATCGCCGGAGGCTGGCACGCGGGTGATTCGCGGCAGCACTGTGACGGTCCGTTTCGGACGCGCGACAACGCAGCTCCTGCCGACGACGCGGCCGGCAGCGCTGGATGCGAGTTCGCAAAGGAATGTGCGTTGAAATCCGTAGTAGAAGGCGGCCCGAAAGTGCAATCGGCAACGCGGCGTCAAAAAAAGCGCGCAGGAATGGAAATGGAATTGTCCGAAGTGATCGCGGGAGTTGAAGGCGTTCGTGTGACGGGTGGCACGCGCGTGCGCATTGCCGCGGTCGCATGCGACAGCCGCAAAGTTGTGCCCGATACGTTGTTCTTCGCCATGCCCGGCGCAAAAACGGACGGCAACGAATTTGTGGCCGACGCTCTCACGCGCGGCGCAGTGGCGATTGCGAGTCCGCTGCCGCGGCCTGCGAGTATTTCGCCCGATGTCACCTGGATCGAAGTGAATCCTGGAAGCGAACGCAAGGCGCTCGCGTTGGCTGCTGCGAATTTTTACGTGCATCCGGCCGACGCGCTGAAGCTCGCGGGTGTGACGGGAACGAACGGCAAAACCACCATCACGTTTATTCTGGATTCGATTTTGCACGCTGCGGGATGGAAGACCGGCCGTATCGGAACCACTGGATATCGGACGCCGCGCAAAGCCCGCAAGGCCACCAACACCACGCCGGAATCGCTCGACCTGCAGGAAATCTTCGCCGAAGTGCGCGACGCCGGCGGCACGGCTGCGGTGCTGGAAGTCAGTTCTCACGCGCTGGTGATGGACCGCGTGTGGGGCTGCCACTTCGCCGTCGCGATTTTCACGAATCTCACGCGCGATCATCTGAACTTTCACAAGACATTCGAGGAATATTTCGAAGCCAAGCGCCTGCTTTTTTCAGGGACCGGAGCGAGTGCGCCCGATGTAGCGATCATCAATATTGACGACCCTTACGCCTCCCGTCTGCAGGCCCTGGCGAAACGCACGCTCACGTACGGATTGAACGAAGCGGCCGACCTCACCGCGCGCAAGTTCGCGTTGAGTTTCGAAGGTCTGGAATTTACGGCGCAGACCCCGGCGGGGAAAGTAGAGGTGCGCTCGTCGCTAGTGGGCCGCATCAATGTGTACAACATCCTCGCTGCCATCGGCGCGGCCATCGCTCTAAATCTGCCGGTAGAAAAAATCGAAGAGGGCATCGCCGATCTGGAACAAGTCCCGGGGCGCTTCGAGCGAATTGACGAGGGCCAGCCGTTCCTCGTGGTGGTGGATTACGCGCACGCGGACGACGCGTTGCGTAATTTAATTTCAACGGCACGCGAATTGAATCCCACCGGAAGAATTATCACGCTATTCGGCGCGGGAGGAGAGCGCGATCGGTCGACGCGCCCTCCGATGGGCGAAGCGGCAGGCTCGTTAAGCGACCTCGTGATTCTCACCAGCGACAATCCGCGCACCGAAGATCCGCTGCTCATAATCAACGACGTGGTAGTGGGATTGCAGAAAGTAAACGCGCAGTACCGCATCGAACCGGACCGCGACGTCGCGCTGGAAATGGCGATTGACGAAGCGAAAGCCGGAGACATCGTGCTGCTCGCGGGGAAGGGCCACGAAAATTATCAAATTTTGCGCGACCGTACATTTGAATTTGACGATCGCGAAAAAGCGCGCGCCATTTTGCGCCGGCGCGGGTTTACAAAGAAACGGCCATGAAATAACGGCGGATTTCGACAGCGAAAACGAGCACTTTCGAGAGTCCAAGCTTGAGAGTGAAAGCCAGTCCAGGGGAGATGCAATGCGGTGGACCGTTGCTCAAGTGGCTGAAGCTCTGGGTGTCGCGGCTCCCGCGCGCCTTGACGCCTTGGCCGGGGTGGCCGGCGTCTCGATTGATTCTCGCACGATTCAGCCTGGAGAACTGTTCATCGCTATACACGGACCGAGTCACGATGGACACGATCACGTGGCTGCGGCTCTGGCCGGCGGCGCCACAGCCGGGGTGGTGGCGTACAGCAGATTCGTGCAGTACACGGAAGAAATCCGCGGAAAACTTTTTGCCGTGGACGACACTCTCGACGCGCTGCACCGCCTGGCCTCGCGCGCATGCGCAATCTGGCGCGCGCAAAAGCCGGGAAGAAAAATCGGCGGCGTGGCGGGCTCGGTGGGAAAGACGACCACCAAAGAAATCCTTGCGGCGCTGCTGGCCGCGCGGTTCCGCGTATTGAAGACCCAGGGAAACTTGAACAACGAATATGGATTACCGCTGACGCTGTTGCAATTGGACGACCAGCACGACGCGGCGGTCATCGAGATGGGCATGTCGCATCCCGGCGAACTGGCGCGTCTGGCGCGCATTGCGCCGCCGGATGTGGGCGTGATTACGCGGGTTGTCGTCGAGCATTTGGAATTTTTTTCTTCGATTGAGGAGATTGCGCTGGCCGAGCGCGAGTTGATCGAAAATTTGGCGTGGCCGAATGCGACTGCGGTGCTGAACGCGAATGACGAGCGCGTCGAGCGATTCGCTGAGGTCGCGCACGGACCCGTGCTGTGGTTTAGCGCTGGCGCCGCCACGCGCGCGGAATTTCGCGCGGAGAAAATTGAGGAGCGCGGTGTCAGCGGCTCCGCGTTCGATTTCGTATCTCCATCGGGACGCGCCCGGCTCGATCTGCCGCTCATTGGCCGCCACAACGTGATGAATGCGCTAGCGGCGCTAGCGGCCGCAAGCGTTTGGGGCATCGGCGCGGAAGACGCGCTGCGCGTGTTTCCTACGCTGCAGCCGGCGGACAAGCGCGGCGAAGTCGTAAAGTTCGAAGAAGGATTCACGGTGATCAACGACAGTTACAACTCGAGCCCCACCGCACTGAACGCGCTGGCGGAATTGCTCGCCGCGACGCCCGGATTCGGGCGCCGCATTCTGGCCGCCGGAGAGATGCGCGAGTTGGGCGACTCCGCGCCGGACCTGCACCGGGAGTGCGGCCGCCAGGTCGCGGGCCTGCGCAAGATTGATTGGATCGTCGGCGTACAAGGCCCTGCGGAAGAATTCGTGCGCGCAGCCGTAGCGGCCGGGCACCCCGCAGAGCGCGCGAAATTCTTCCAGAATTCAGCAGAAGCCGGGGAATTTCTCGCTCAATTCATCCAGCCAAACGATCTGCTGCTCCTGAAAGGCTCCCGCGGCGTAAAAATGGAAAAGATTCTCGAAGCCATTGACGCGCGCCACCAGCGCCATGCCAGCAGCGGTGTGCAGGCAAGTGCCGAACACGCCGCAGCGCAGCCGAAGGGCCGGAGCTAGATGCTCTACTATCTATTTTTCTACTTGCTGCGGCCACACTTCAGCCCGCTGAACGTGTTTCGCTACATCACCGTGCGCACTGCAATGGCCAGCACCAGCGCTCTGCTGCTTTCGTTGCTCATGGGCCCGTGGGTGATCGAGCGGCTGCGCGATTTACAGGTGAAGCAATACATCCGCGAAGAAGGGCCAAAGGCTCATCAGAAAAAAGCCGGCACACCCACGATGGGCGGCGTGCTGATCGTCGCCGCAATTATTATTCCCACACTGCTCTGGGCGGATTTGCGGAACGCCTACGTGCTGCTCGCTATGGGCGCGACGCTCGCGTTCGGGACCATCGGTTTCGTGGACGATTACAATAAAGTTGTGCGCCGCAGAAATTTGGGGCTCACGCCGCGCGCGAAATTTTCACTGCAAATTCTCACTTGCTTACTGGTGGGCGTCGCGTTGGTCTCGCTGCAAACGCAGGGCGCGTATTCGACGCAGCTCAGCGTGCCTTTTTTCAAGCGCCTGCATCCGAACTTGGTGATTTCCTCACTGTTCGGTCACAGTTTTATCTGGCCGCTGGCGTACGTTCCGTTCGTGTTATTTTTGGTGCTGGTAATCGTGGGCTGCTCGAACGCGGTGAACTTGACGGACGGCCTGGATGGGCTTGCCATCGGCTGCGTGCTGGTTTCTTCCACTGCGCTGACAGTGCTCACCTATCTTTCCAGCAACGCGAAGTTCGCTGATTACCTGGACCTGCAGAAAATTCCCGAAGCTGGAGAACTGGTGATTTTCTGCGGCTCGCTCGCCGGCGCTTCGCTCGGCTTTCTTTGGTACAACGCGCATCCCGCGGAGATGTTTATGGGCGACGTTGGTTCACTTGCGCTGGGCGGCGCGATCGGCATCGTGGCAGTCATCATCAAACAGGAAATTTTGCTCCTCTCGATTGGCGGTGTGTTCGTCCTGGAAGCCCTGTCGGTGATCATTCAAGTCGGCTCGTTCAAGCTCACCGGCAAACGCGTGTTTCGAATGGCCCCGCTGCATCATCATTTTGAGCTGCTGGGCTGGAGCGAATCGAAAATCATCGTGCGCTTCTGGATTGTGGCGCTGGTTTTCGCGCTTTTTTCGCTGACAACTTTGAAACTGCGCTGAGCGCGATTTGAGAAAAGCGCGCGAGCTGTATCAGAATTTGAAGTGAGGAGCTGAGTTGCGACTAGGGTTCGATCTATCGGGCAAGCGCGTGCTGGTCGTCGGCTTGGCGCGCACGGGCGTAGTGACGTCGCTCTTCAGCGCAGGCTACGG
This sequence comes from uncultured Acidobacteriota bacterium, assembly GCA_963747605.1. Lineage (GTDB taxonomy): Bacteria > Acidobacteriota > Terriglobia > Acidiferrales > UBA7541 > Palsa-295. The sequence goes on from CAVVGA010000026.1 coordinate 37,580, forward strand.
CGCCACAGTCACCGCAACGGACGAGCGCCCGGAATCCGAACTCGCAGAAACCGCCGCGCAACTCCGCGCCGCCGGAGTAAAACTGGAACTTGCCGGTCACGTCGAGACAAGCTTCCTCGAACAAGATTTAATCGTCGTGAGCCCGGGCGTTCCGGCAAAACTCCGGCCGCTCGAACTCGCGCGCGCGCAAGGCATTCCAGTGTGGAGCGAAATCGAACTGGCCTGGCGTTATCTGCGCGGAAAGCTGGTCGCCATCACTGGCTCGAATGGAAAGACCACCACCACCGCGCTGCTCGCGCACATTTTGGAGACGTCGAACATTCCCACGCTGGTAGGCGGCAATATCGGCACGCCGCTGCTTGCGTTGGTGGAAAGGTCTACGGACCCGGTCGTGACCGTCGCGGAGATCAGCAGCTTCCAGCTGGAAACGATTGATAAATTCCGCCCGGAGATTGGCGTGCTCCTGAATCTCACGCCCGATCACCTCGACCGCCACGGAACATTCGAAGAATACGCGCATGCCAAAATGCGCATGTTCGAAAACCAAGCTCGAGCGCGATATGGCCGTGCTCAACGCGGACGATCCGGAAATCACCAAGCGCATGCCCGCCAAACCGCACATTTTCTGGTTCAGCCGTCAGAAACGAGTGGCCACCGGCGCATTCCTGCGCGACAACGAAATTATTTTCCGCAACGAAGGCTCGGAAGCAGTGCTGGCGCGACGCGACCAGATTCCACTGCGCGGCGAACACAATGTGGAAAACGTCCTGGCAGGGTGCGCGGCAGCCTATCTCGCGGGTGCGACTCCAGCCGCGATCGCAAAGGGCGTGAGATCTTTCAACGGAGTCGAGCATCGCCTGGAATTTGCCGGCGAAATCTCCGGCGTGCAGTTTTATAACGATTCGAAAGCCACCAACGTCGATGCCGCAGTGAAAGCCATCGAAGCTTTTTCCGGGCCGCTGGTGGTAATTCTAGGCGGCAAAGACAAAGGCAGCCCGTACACGCCGCTGCGCGATTTGCTGCGTGAACGCGCGCGCCTGGCGCTGCTGATCGGCGAGGCCGCGCCGAAAATTGCCGCCGATCTGCAAGGTGCCGTCGAAATCCGGCAGGCCGGCACGCTCGACCGCGCCATGCAACTGGCCGTCGAAGCAGCGCAACCCGGCGACACGGTGCTGCTCGCGCCAGCCTGCTCCAGTTTCGATCAATTCGAGAATTACGAACAACGCGGCCGCGCATTCAAAGATTTGGTGACGCGCCACGAAAATCAATCCGCGACCGGTGCAACCGCAGCCGAGTCGCCGCGTGCGGAAAAAGGATAGCGATGCCACGAAGTCTGCAACCCGATAAAAAACTGTTCGGCGTGACGCTCGCTCTCTGCCTGATCGGCGCCGTGATGGTCTTCAGCGCTTCGGCCATGACCGCCAGCGAACAATTCGGCGCAGGCTATATTTTTCTGCTGCGCCAGCTGATTTATGTGGTGCTGGGAATTGCGGGGATGTTCTGGCTGATAAACATGGATTATCACAAGCTGCGCCAACCGCGCGTGGTGTTCACAGGCCTCGCCGTCACTTTTGTGCTGCTGGTCTGCGTATTTTTTCTGGACCGCTCGCACCAGACGCATCGTTGGTTCCGCATGGGCCCGTTCAGCTTTCAACCGTCGGAAATGGCCAAGCTCGCGCTGATCGTCTATCTCGCATGGCTCCTCGAACTGCGCCGCCTGCCCAGAAATTTTGGCGTGAACGATCCGCTGCACACTTTGGCTCCTGCGCTGGGTACCACTCTGATGATGGCCGCGCTAGTGGTGAAAGAGCCAGATATGGGCACCGCCTTCATGATCCTGGTGATCGCCATCGCCATGCTTTTCGTCGCCGGACTCTCGCTGAAATACATCGGCGGCACGGTGCTGGCCGCCATTCCCACGATTTATCTGCTGATCGTGCGCGTACCGTATCGCCTGCAGCGCATTGAAGCCTTCCGCCATCCCGAACTCGATCCCAAGGGCGCGGGCTTCCAGCTGCTGCAATCGTTGATCTCGGTAGGCTCGGGAGGAATGAGCGGCGTGGGCCTGATGGAAAGCCGCCAGAAACTTTTCTTCCTGCCCGAAGCGCACACGGATTTTATTTACGCGATCATTTGCGAGGAAATCGGATTCATCGGCGCGGTGATCGTGCTGGGACTTTTTGCAGTGTACGGCTGGCGCGGTTTTGTCGCCGCGATGAAGGCACCCGACGATTTCGGCAGGTTTCTCGGCCTGGGAATCACGACGATGGTGGTCGGTCAGGCGCTGATCAACTTAAGTGTCGTGCTCGGGTTGATGCCGACCAAAGGAATTCCGCTGCCGTTCATCAGCTATGGTGGCTCGAGCCTGTTCAGCATGCTGTTGGCAACGGGCGTGCTGTTAAATATCAGTCAGCACGCGGACAAGACGTGACGGCAAGCGGCGCCGCAAGCAAAAGCCTTGCTGATTGCGGGCGGCGGCACCGGCGGGCACGTTTTTCCCGCCATCGCCGTGGCGCGGGAATGGCTCCGGCGCGAGCCGGAAGGAGCGCGAAGCGCAGTGCTAGTGGGAACCGAAGCGCGGAATGGAATCGCGCCTGGTGCCGCAAGCCGGGCTGCCGCTCGAAACAATTCGCGCAGCCGGACTGAAAGGCATGGGCGGCGCGAAACTTGCGCGCAACCTGGCGAAGCTTCCGGCAGGACTGTGGGACTCGGAGAAAATCGTGCAGCGGCACAATTTCAATGTCGCGTTTGGCGTCGGCGGCTACGCTTCCGGCCCGATGATTCTCGCGGCGCGTCTGCATGGCATCCCGTCGATGATTTTCGAGCCGAACGTCGAGCCGGGCTTCACCAATCGAGTGCTCGCCAACCTCGCAAACCGCGTAGCCTGCGGTTTTTCGGAAACGGCCAAGCGTTTCGGCGCAAGAGCAGTCGCCACCGGCACTCCTGTGCGCCACGAATTCTTCTCCATCGCCACGCAAGGAGCATCGCGAGCCGTTCAGTATCCTTATTACTGGCGGCAGCCGCGGCGCTTTGCCCATCAATCGCGCCGTTGTTGATTCGCTGGATATTCTAGACGCGCGAAAAAATCAGCTTTTCATCGTGCATCAGACCGGAGAACGCGACTATAATGCTGTGCGCGTGGCTTACGCGCGACGCGAATTCCGAGCGGAGGTTGTGCCCTTCATCGAGAATATGGCGGAGCGTTTTGCCCAGGCGGATTTGATTCTCTGCCGTTCGGGCGCAATCACGACGGCCGAAGTTGCCGCCGCCGGTCGTGCCGCCATTTTCATCCCCTTCGGCGCCGCCACCGACGCGCATCAAACGCGCAACGCCGAAGCCATGCAGAACGCAGGCGCCGCTCGCCTGCTGCCACAGGCCGAACTGACGCCCGAACGCTTGACCAAAGAAATTTTCACCCTCCTGGACCAGCCCCGGAGAATCACGGAAATGGAAGAGCAGGTGCGGCGATTGGCTCGTCCGCGCGCCGTGGAAGATATTGTCGACCTGCTCGAAGGGCTGGTGCGCGCTTGAACGTCCCATTTCGCAATTTTCAGAGGATTCATCTGGTCGGCATCGGCGGCAGCGGCATGTCCGGTATCGCCGAAGTGCTGCTTTCCAGCGGCTACGCGGTTTCCGGCTCCGATTTGAAGCAGACACCTGTGACGGAGCGGCTGCGCAAGCTTGGCGCCAGCATTTTCGAAGGGCATCAGGCGGAAAATGTGCACGGCGCGCACGTCGTCGTGATTTCTTCGGCGGTGCGCGCTGACAATGTCGAAGTTGTCGAAGCGCACCTGCTGAAAATTCCAGTGATTCCGCGCGCCGAGATGCTGGCGGAGCTGATGCGCCTCAAATACGGCATCGCGGTGGCTGGCGCGCATGGAAAAACTACGACGACTTCCATGGTCGCGGCGGTTCTCGCGGCCGCCGGACTCGATCCCACGTTTGTCGTCGGCGGCCGAGTGAATCATGCCGGCTCAAACGCGCGGGTGGGCCAGAGCGAATACATGGTCGTCGAAGCGGACGAGAGCGATCGCTCGTTCCTGCTGCTTGCGCCGGTGGTTGCCGTGGTCACCACGATTGACCGCGAGCATCTGGACCATTACCACTCGCTCGAAGAAATTCAGGATGTCTTCCTGCAATTCGTCAATCGCGTGCCATTTTACGGTACGGTGATATTGTGTCTGGATGAGCCTAACGTGCAGGCCATCCTGCCGCGCGTAAAGCGTCCCGTAATCAGCTACGGAACTTCCAGCCAGGCGGATCTGGTTATCGGCGACGTGAAACTGCGCGGCCTGGCTAGCGAATTCCGCCTGAAATATCATGGCGACGATTTGGGAACTTTCCACCTCCCTTCGCCGCCTGGAATTCACAATGTGAGCAACGCTGCCGCCGCGGCCGCCGTCGCTCTCTCTCTAAATGTTCCGGCGGACCTGATTCGCGCGGGGCTCTCGAAATTTTCCGGCGTCGGGCGGCGCTTCGAAATTAAAGGCACGTTCAACGGCGTCACTCTAATTGACGACTACGGCCACCATCCCGCGGAAATTCGCGCCACTCTTGCGGCAGCGCGCGGCTGCGATTATCAACGCCTGCTGGTGCTCTTCCAGCCGCATCGCTACACCCGCACGCAGCATCTGTGGGAAGATTTTCGGCGCTCGTTCAATGAAGCGGACATTTTGGTAATGACGGACATCTACGCGGCGGGTGAGGGACCGATTCCGGACATTACCGGCGAAAAATTGGCCGAAGCAATTCGTGCCGCCGGACACAAGAACGTTGTTTTCACCAGCACGATGCAAGCGGCCATCGAATATCTGCTGCGTGAAGCGCGACCGCACGACGCGATATTGACGATCGGCGCAGGCAGCGTAGGACGCGCTCTCGATCAACTCGCAATGCTGTTGGGATCGAAAGTTTCAACGACGGTGGTGGATTAGGGTAGATGCGGATTAGCGATACACTCGCGGCGCGCCTGAAAGAACTCGGCGTGGAACTGCGCCCCAGCCTCCCGCTCAGCGAAAAAACTTCTCTCGGCATCGGCGGCACCACGGACCAGCTGCTGCTGCGTAAATTTGAAACCATCCCCGACGTGATGCATCTGCTCGCGGATGAAAATATTCCGCACCGTTTTCTCGGCGGTGGCACGAACGTGCTGATTGCCGACGGCGAATTGCCCTACGTCGTCCTGCATCTGCCCACGTCGCAGCCCGGAATGCGCGTCGAAGGCAACGCCGCCTTCGTGGACGCTGCTGCGGACCTGGGCGGCATGGTCACATTCTGCGCGAAGCGCGATTTGGGCGGCATGGAAGGCCTGATCGGCGTTCCCGGCAGCGTGGGCGGCGCGCTGCGCATGAACGCCGGCGCCTACGGCACGCAAATTGGCTCGCACGTCCGCGAAGTGGAGCTCTATCGCGCCTCGACCGGCAAACTGGAAACTCTGCGCGGGGATGACATTCGTTTCGATTATCGCCATACTTCCTTTGCGCCCGATGATGTGATGTTGCGCGTGAAGCTGGAACTACCGTCGAAGCCGTTCAAAGACATTCTGGCGGCGATAAAAATTTGCAATGAGAAGCGCCGCGCCAGCCAGCCGCTGAATCAGAAAAGCGCCGGCTGCATTTTCAAAAATCCGCCGGGCGGCTCAGCGGGGCGCATGATTGACGAGCTCGGACTGAAAGGCCATCGCGTTGGCGACGCGATGGTCAGCGACCGCCACGCGAATTTTTTCGTGAACGTTGCGAATGCCAACTGCGCGGACATGCTGCGCTTGATTGACGAAGTGCGCGAGCGCGTGCGCGCCACCTACGGCATCGAACTGGAGAACGAGGTAATTTTTTGGAAAAACTGAGAACCATGGACGCGGACGCTTACCCCCAGGAAGTTCTGGCCGACGAAGAGCCGAAGTATCTGCGGCGGCAGAAGCCGCTGGAAATCAAGCGGCGCAAGTTCGGCAAAAAAGCCTGGAAGACGTATCTGCGCGTCACGTTTTGGAGTGTGATCGCGCTTGCGGCTGCGACCACCGCTTACGCGCTTGGTCATTACCTGTTGGCGTCGCCGGAGATGGCGCTTGTTCATTCCGATCAGGTGCAAGTGACGGGCAATCGATACGTGCTGCGCGGGCGGGTGCTCGAAATTTTTGCGGCGGACCGCAATCGCAGCGTTCTGCGCATCCCATTAAACGGACGCCGCCGCCAACTCGAAACAATTCCCTGGGTCGAGCAGGCTACCGTGCGCCGCGCGTTGCCCAATCGCATTGAAGTGGAAATCACCGAGCGCACTCCCATCGCGTTTCTGCGCGAAGGCAGCGACCTGGCGCTGGTAGACGTGCACGGCGTGATCCTCGACCGTCCGCTAAAAGCGAATTTCCATTTCCCGGTCGTCACTGGGATGGGTGCGGATATGCCCATCGAAGATCGCGAGCTGCGCATGCGAATGTTCGATGGATTCACGCAGCAGGTGGAAGCCGCGCGTGCCGGCGCGATGGATCAGGTGAGCGAAGTGGACCTCACCGAAGCGAAAGATTTGCGCGCCACGATTTCCGGTTTGCAGGTGACAAATAGTTCCGAGGGCGGCGCGGCTGGTAACGATGCGTGGGGCAACGCCGATGCGCCCATCGTGGTGCATTTCGGCGACAGCGATTTCCAAAGTAAATATTTGACGGTGTTGAACGACATTGGGCAATGGCGCGCGGCGGCAGGTCGTGTCGAATCCGTGGACCTTCGCTTCAACGGTGAAGCGGTCGTAAATCCGGACCGCAGCTTACTCGCGCTGAAAAAAGATCCGCCGCCGATTACTGATGTCGCGCCGAAGGTGGCCGCGCCGCATCCGATTGCGCCCGTCACCTCAACCGCGCCGGCGAAGCCAACGACGTCCGCGAAACCTGCGCCTGCGAAACCAGCGCCCGCAAAAGCGGTGAAAGTCACGAAGGCCACGCCGACAAAAACAGCGTCGGCAAAAACAACGTCAGCGGCGAAGACAAACCCGGCGCAGCACAGCGCATCAAAAAGTTCCGTGAAGCACGTAAGTTCGCAACAGCAACAATAAGGTCACTGCGAAAGCAACCGAGGAGTACCTGATTTGACGAAGAAGGAACGGCACATCGTGGCGCTGGACATTGGCAGCACAAAAACCTGCGCGTTGATTGGCGAACTGGACGACGATGGCAGCGTGAAGTTCGCGGCACTGGGCGCGGCGGAATCGAAAGGGTGGCGCAAAGGCCAAATCGTGAACCTCGATCTCGCGGTCAGCTCCATTCGCCGCGCGGTCGAAGAAGCCGAAGCTCTCACCGGTGTCCCGGTGGAATCGGCGCTGATCGGCGTCGCCGGCACACATGTGCGTGGCGTAAACAGTCGCGGCGGCATCACGGTAGGTTCGCGTCCTCGCGACGTGCAGCGCGACGACGTGCGCCGCGCCATCGAAGCCGCTCGTGGCGTGCAACTGCCAGAAGATCGCGAGGTCCTGCACGTCCTCCCGCAGGAGTTTTCCCTCGACGCGCAAGATAATGTTCGCGACGCGATTGGCATGGTCGGCCAGCGTCTGGAAGCGAACGTTCACATCGTCACCACGTCTGGCACTGCCACTCAAAATATCGTCACCGCCGTAAATCGTGCGGGCGTGCGCGTGGACGATACCGTCCTCGAGCCGCTCGCGTCCGCCGAAGCCTGCCTCACGCAAGACGAGCGCGAACTCGGCGCGTGCCTGCTCGATATCGGCGGCGGCACCACGGAAATGGTGGCGTTCGCCGGCGGCGTCGTCCGCCACACCGCTGCAGTCCCAGTCGGCGGCGATCATTTCACCAACGATCTCGCCGTCGGCCTGCGCACTCCCAGCAGCGAAGCGGAAAAAATCAAGCGCCTGCACGCCTGCGCGTTGCGCGAACTTCTCAAAGAAGACGCGCCCATTGAAATCGCCAGCGTCGGCGACCGCCCGCCGCGCACCGTGTTTTCACGTATGCTGTCTGAAATCGTCGAGCCGCGCGCGCATGAACTATTGATGTTGGTCCGCGACGAACTTCGCCGCGGCGGCGGCGAAGGCATGATCCCCGCGGGCATCGTGCTCACCGGCGGCGGAGCGCAATTGCGCGGTCTGTGCGAGCTGGCCGAGCGGATTTTCAATCTTCCGGTACGCGTGGCGTCTCCGCGCGGACTTGCCGGAATGAGCGAAGAAGTTTCCCGGCCCGAATATTCAACAGCCGTAGGACTGGTTCTGTACGGCGCACGCACACGGCGTGCCGGAGGAGCGCGTCCTAGCGGCTGGGTGGTCAAGTTGAAAGGTATGTTTGCAGGGGCGTAACAAGCAACGGATGCAAAAACCGAAATTGGGAAAAGACTGGGGAGGAAGCATGGCGCAAAAAGAATCGGCAATGCGTGTGTCGTTCGCAGAAGAAGCAACCAACGGAGCAAAGATAAAAGTAATCGGCGTGGGCGGCGGCGGATCCAACGCCGTCAACCGCATGATCCGCGCGAAAGTGGAAGGCGTGGAATTCATCGCGGCCAACACCGATTTGCAGGCGCTGAAATTGTCGCAAGCGCCCGTAAAACTGCAATTGGGCGCGAAGCTCACCAAAGGACTCGGCGCCGGCGCGAATCCCGAAGTCGGCCGCAAAGCCGCGCTCGAGGACACCGAGAAAATTCTGGAAGCTCTCGACGGCGCGGACATGGTGTTCGTCACCGCGGGTCTGGGCGGCGGCACCGGCAGCGGCGCCGCGCCAGTCGTCGCGAATCTTGCCAGCGAACTCGGCGCGCTCACTGTGGCTGTCGCGACGAAGCCCTTCGCCTTCGAAGGCAAGCGCCGCATGGAGCAGGCCGAACAGGCGCTCGCCGAGCTGATCGGCTGCGTGGACACCGTAATCGTCATCCCCAACGAGCGGCTGATGGATTGCGTCGAGCACGGCACCAGCTTCTTCGAAGCGTTCCGGATCGCCGACGATATTTTGCGGCAGGCGGTGCAGGGCATTTCGCGACATCATCACCATTCCCGGCATCATCAATCGCGATTTCGCCGACGTGAAAACAATCATGTCCGGCCAAGGCTACGCCGTGATGGGCACCGCCGTCGCCTCCGGCTCCAATCGCGCCATTGACGCCGCAAATCGCGCCATCAATAGCCCGCTGCTGGAAGACAATTGCATTCAGGGCGCGCAGGGAATTTTGATCAACATCACCGGCTCGTCCAGCCTCAGCCTGCAGGAAGTGCACGAAGCTTCTTCCATCATTCAGAAAGCCGCGCACGAGAATGCCAATATTATTTTCGGCGCGGTGATGGACGATGCCATGAAGGAGTCCGTGAAGATCACCGTCATCGCCGCGGGCTTCCGCGACGTGGCCGGCCGCAAATCGCAACAGAAACCGTCCTACCTGCCGAAGACGTGGAAAGCGTCGCGCGAGCAACCCACCGCGGGCAACATCGCGCCGCAACAGACCAACGTGGTGCAGCAAGTTGCCCGCAACGTCGCCGACGTGCGCAGCGAAGTCCCGGCCGACGATCTGGACGTCCCAACGTTCCTTCGCCGCCAAGCGCAAAAAGCGTAGCAGCCTCAAACTCCGTGGGGCGGCTTGCGAGCCGTCCCAACGGCATCCCTTTCGCGGCGCGATGCGCCTCGGCAATTCCGAATCTCGCATGCCCGAAGTAGAGCGACGCGTCGGCGCAATCCTATCGGTTCTTGGAGTCATTTCGCTAATGTTGGGCACCGTCGCTGCTGCGACCGATCGAGTGCCACGATTTAAAGTGAGTAATTGGTCGAAGGGCGCTATCGGTTTATCGATTGTAGCCGGGGGAAAACGGTCTTTCGTTCTGCACGACCCGACTGGGAGACGACAGGTCAAAATTAACGACATGGAGCTGGCAACGGAAATTCCGGGAGGCGCCGAGGCGCGCTTTCAGCTGTACTGGTTGGCGGAATTGGACTGGGCGAGTGACGGGAATACATTTTTCGTGACACAGAGTGACGCTGGCCCGCTCGGTATGTGGTATGTCAAATCATATTTCTTTGATACGGATCGAGTATTGGAGGTTGATGTCAATGCGTTGGCGGCCCAGCAATTCGTGAAGAGTAATGCGTACCATGACGCTAGGTCAGTGATTCCGAACGCAATAGGCATCAGCTGGGTCAACGGTTCGAAGGATGTTGTTTTGGCCGTACGAGTACCGTCCGACGTACACACTTGTGCCGACAACTCCATCGCAAGTTCTCGCGTTAACGCAAGAAGTGGCGCAGTTGAAGAAGAATTTACATTTGCAGAACTGCAACGAAAGTGGTGCCGGCTATTAGGACGAGGATTCCGTTACGTGCTCGGATAGGTCAAACTCGGCGGTTCGATGTTCGATCCCGCCGCCAGCGAGGATCGCGCGTTTTCAAATTTTTCGCTGCGATATAGACTGGTCTTCGTGGCAAATACAATCCGAGTTCAAGACGGCGTGCTGTTTGCGCTGCAGGCGCATGCGCAGACCCAGCCTAACCATGAGCATTGCGGGCTGCTGGCGGGTCGAGAAGGCGTGATCAGTCGCGTGTTGCACGCGCACAACGTCGCCGGCGATCCCGCGACGCAATATGAGATTGCGCCTGCGGAATTATTTCAGCTGATGCGAGAGATTCGCGGCGCCGGATTGCAGTTGCTGGGAATTTATCATTCGCATCCGCACGGCGCGAACGAGCCTTCGCGGACGGACATCACTCGGGCCTACTACCCAGACGCAGCATATTTCATCATTTCGCCGCTGCCGCACGAGGAAAGACCAGTGCGCGCATTTTCGATTCGCGATGGCGGCGTGTCGGAGTTGGAAATATCCAGCGGGTGAGAAAAACGACTGGCAGACTGAATTGAAGAGTCCCGCTACAAAGCCACCTTCAGCACGACGGCCGTAATGTCATCATGGCTGCCGCTGCTCGCGGAAAATTCGCGCACCTGTTCGAATAGAAAATCCAGGCAATCGTCAGCGGATTTGCAGCGGCACTGCTTCCAGATTTCTTCCAGCTTGCCCCAGCTCAGATCCTCGCCCTGCGCGTTGCGCATTTCGTGCAGGCCGTCGGTGGCAAACAGCACGGCGTCGCCGGGCGACAGTTGCACGCTGTGAATCTCATACGAAGCATCGGCAAACATGCCCGAAGGAAACCCGCCTTCACCTAACGACCGGCAACCTTTCGTGGACACCAGCAGAGGAAGCGGCACGCCCGCATTCGAAAATGTCAGCACACCCGAAGCCGGATTGAACAGCGCGTAGATCATGGAACTGTAACGACCGGGAACAGGCCGCACGCGCAGGCGCTTGTTCAGCAGCCCCAGCACCTCGGCGGTATCTTCGCCGGTTTTATTGATCCCGCGGATCGTGCCCATCACCAGCGAAGCGTACATCGCCGCGATCAATCCCTTTCCGACGAAGACTCCCATGTACATTCCCACCAAACCATTGGGCAGATGAAAAAAAAGTCCGCGAAATCTCCGCCCACTTCACCCAGCGGCGCAAATCGGAACGCCACCTCGAACGCATCTCCCCGCAAGGTGCCGCTCGGCAGCAGCGAATCTTGTATCAGCCGCGCTTGGTTTTTGGCCGCTTCCAACGTATGGGGCCACGCGAGTCCCTCCACGGAGAAACTGCTGCTCATAATCGGCGTTTCTCCCGATGAGATGCACTCGCAAATCCTCTTCCAAAGCAGGCCTGGGGCTGGCTGCCGCAACGCGGCATGGGCACGAGTTAGGGAGGGGAACCGGGTAAGCGACCCAGGATGTACTGCAGATGTGTGCCGAAATGGGAGCAGTGGGTTGGTTTGGAGCTAGACGCCTGTGAATGTGGACTGCGCGGAGCACGGAACCGCGACGGTCAGCTCAGCAAGGCGCGGATTAGATGATCACGCAGAAAGTTATTGACTGTGTACCGACTGGTGGGTATTGTGGTGCCGCTGGCGACGGCACCATATGAATGACCTCCGACACCAATCCAAAACCAAGTTCCTCGACGCCGCGCTCCACGTCATCCGCTACAAGGGCTACACTGCCACGCGCGTTGAAGACATCTGCGAGGCGGCTCAACTCACCAAAGGCAGCTTCTTCCACCACTTCGATACCAAGGAAGCGCTGGCGCTCGCTGCGGCCGAGCACTGGGGATCAATCACCAGCGCGTTGTTCGAAGCGGCGGCCTATCGAGCGTTACCCGACCCCCTCGACCGCCTTTTGGCGTATGTGGATCTACGCAAAGCAATTCTGCAAGGCGAATTGCCGGAGTTCACCTGCCTGGTCGGTACCATGGTTCAGGAAGTCTACCAGACGCATCCAGCCATCCGCGCAGCATGCGACAAAAGCATTAGCGAGCACGCCGCAACCCTGGAATCAGACATCGCCCAATGCATGAGCAAGCACGAAGTAAAAGGCGATTGGACCGCCGCAAGCCTCGCGCTCTACACACAGGCAGTGATTCAAGGCGCGTTCATCCTGGCGAAAGCCAAGGGCGGCCCCGCCGTAGCCGCTGACTGCATCGACCACCTGCGCCGCTATCTTGAATTGCTTTTCGTTCAGCCCAAACTATAAGGAGAGAACACGATGTCCACTGCAAAAAATGCTGCCTTGCGTCTTACGGAAACACCGGAAGTTGTCACCTGGCCCGGAACGCACTACGTTTTCATCGAAAAAATTGGACCATTCATGAACACAGCGCCACAAGCGTGGCAACAGATGCATGAGCTGGTTCCGCTGCGTCTTGGAACAAAACAAAATCAAGGGATACATGAGCCTCTACAAAGTAGCGCCGCAGATTTATCGCGCCGGTGTTGCGCTGGCCACCGCGCCGAGAGATTTGCCCGAGGGCCTCGCCCACGAAAAATTCCCAGGCGGGAAGTACAGCCGTTTCGTTTTAACTGGATCTTTCTCAAACCTGCCCGAAGCCTGCGGCCGTGTTTTTCAGATCGTCGCTGAGACAAAAATCCCCCTGCGCGATGACTTCGGCATCGAAAATTACGTCAGCGATCCCCACACCACGCCCGAGGACCAGCTGATCACCGAAATTCTGGTTCCCACGGCGTAGAAATGAGAATCGCAAGGAGGACGGATCATGAGTGAAAGCCAAGCCGCAAGTCAGAAAGCAATACCGCAACCCGATGCCGGCGCCGGAACAAACTCCGCGCTCGCACACCGCGTCGCCTCCCGCAGCGAATGGCTCGCAGAGCGCAGCGCTTTGCTCGCCAGGGAAAAGGAATTCACGAAACTGGGCGACCAGTTGAGCGCCGAACGGCGCGCATTACCCTGGGTACGCATCGAGAAGGAATACGTCTTCGACGGTCCGTCCGGGAAAGTGACGCTCGGGCAATTGTTCAACGGCCGCAGCCAACTCTTCTTGAAACATTTCATGATGGGCCCCGGCCAGAAAAATAACTGCGTCGGCTGCGCCTTCGAAGTGGACCACCTCGAAGGTCTGCTGGTGCATCTGGAAAACCACGATCTCTCTTATGTGGCCGTGGCCCGCGCTCCAATCGAAGAAATCGAAGCCTACCGCAAGAACATGGGCTGGAAATTCCCGTGGGTTTCGTCATACCACAGCGATTTCAACTACGATTTCAACGTCTCGTTCACGGCCAGCAGCTCGCGTCGGGAAACACGTTCTACAATTTCGGCGAGAGGAAACCCGGGATGGAAGATCTTTCCGGCGACAGCGTTTTCTTCAAAGACGACGCAGGCCAAATCTTTCACACCTATTCAACATTTGGCCGCGGCGGCGAGCAATTTCTCGGCGCTTACAGCTATCTTGACGTCACGCCGAAAGGTCGCAATGAGAACGGCCCGTACCATTCGCTGGGCGATTGGGTGCGCCCCAGAAATATGTACGGTAAGGGCGGCACGGTCGAAGGCAATGGAAGATTTCACTCGCCAGGGTGCGGCTGTTCGGTCCACAAGTAAGCAGCCTTCTGGCGGGCTACGCGGCGGTTCGCGGCTTGCCTTGACCTGACAACCTAGGATCCGTGCACGCGTACGCAGGCTAGCCGGCGACCTTGGAGTGCTGCGCGCCGACAGCATCAGCAGCTTCGAGCCGCCGCGAATAAAGCGGAAATCGCGCAGCAAACGCCGCAACTTCGGCACGCACGCGCTGTTCGATCGCAGCGTCGCCTAGATGCGTCAGCACCTCAGCAATCCACTCCGCGATTTTCTCCATCTCAGGCTCGCGCATCCCGCGCGTCGTGACTGCCGGCGTGCCGATGCGAATTCCGCCGGCCTTCATCGGCGGCAGGGGATCGAACGGAATTGCGTTTTTGTTCACGGTCATGCCGGAGCGTTCCAAGGCCAACTCCGCGTCGCGTCCGGTAATGCCGCGCGAGTGCATGTCCACCAGCATCAAATGATTTTCCGTGCCGCCGGTGACGATGCGGAATCCGCGCTTCGTCAATCCCGCGGCGAGCGCCTTGGCATTCGCCACCACCTGCTGCTGATACGCGCGAAAATCCGGCGCGGCAGCTTCCTTCAGGCATACAGCTTTCGCGGCGATGATGTGCTCCAGCGGCCCGCCCTGCAATCCCGGAAAAGTAATTCGGTCCAGATCCTTCGCGTATTTCTCAAGGCACAGCACCGAGCCCCCCGCGCGGTCCGCGCAAAGTCTTGTGCGTGGTTGTGGAAACAAAATCAGCATGTGGCACAGGGCTGGGATGCACGCCAGCGGCCACCAGCCCCGCGATATGCGCCATATCCACGAAAAATAGCGCGCCCACAGACTGCGCGATTTTCGCGATGCGCGGAAAATCTATGATGCGGGCGTAAGCGCTCGCCCCAGCCACAATCATTTTCGGCTGATGCTCTTGCGCCAGCCGCGCGATTTCGTCGTAATCAATCGTCTCGGTATCTTTCGTCACGCCATACGCCACGAATTTGTAAGTCTTGCCCGAAAAATTCAGCGGATGCCCATGCGTCAGGTGCCCGCCGTGCGCCAGGTTCATGCCCAGCACGGTGGCGCCGGGTTCCAGCGCAGTCATGTAAACAGAAATGTTAGCTTGCGTGCCGGAGTGCGACTGCACGTTGGCGTGCTCGGCGCAGAAAAGCTGCGTGGCGCGTTCGATCGCCAGCCGCTCAACGCGGTCCACATTTTCGCAGCCGCCGTAATAGCGTTTGCCGGGATAGCCTTCCGCGTATTTATTCGTGAACACGGAACCCATCGCTTCCAGCACGGCTTCAGAAATGAAATTTTCGGAGGCAACCAACTCCAGGCCGGTAGCCTGCCGCCGCACCTCGTCGCGCAACGCCTCAGCGACTTCCGGATCCACTTCGTCCAGCGAGCGGCTCATGCGCAGCAATTCTGGGGTTTCGTTTTTCATGTCAGGGCACCCGGCCGGAATTCGCAACCGCGTGATACACGCCAGCAACTTTGCCAGCTCCAACGTGTTTATAAATTCGTAAAGAGTTTATCGGAGCGCTGCGCGCTTTGCAATCAAACGGGTGTGGCAATCCGGCGGCCCACACGGCATTTCATGCAGCGGTTCACGGAGGAATCATAATGATGCGGCTTAATCTTAATACGCGTTGGCTGGGAACGTTCCTGCTCGGTGTGGCGATGCTTTCACCGCTAGCGGTAACGGGCTGCGCCGAACACGCCACCGTCCGCGCCTACGATCCCCACTACAACAATTATTACGCCTGGAACGATCACGAAGTCGTCTATTACCGCCAGTGGGTCGTCGAAACGCAGCGGCCCTATCGCGATTTTCACAAACTGCCGCCCCCCGAGCAGCGCGAATACTGAGGCTGGCGCCACGGTCACCCGGATCATCACTAACAAGCCGCCACCAGTCGCAGCGAATAAAATGCCCGCCGATGCGAAATCACCGGCGGGCATGTTTTTGTCACGAGTAACTATTCTCAGAGGCTATTGCTGCTTGGAACCCGTCACGTCGGACACGACGGGAATGTGATGTTTGGCGAGCAGCGTGTGCGGCCCGCCATAAATGAACTCGAAAGCAATGTTGTACCCCGCTTGCACCGCGAGATTGATATTCCCCATCCGGAAGCCATCCATCGCATCAAACCGGCTCGGGTACCACAATAACGCTGCCGCCTCGGTGCCGGTATAGGGAGCCGCAAGCGCGGAAAACGAAAAAGTCCGGTGACCATCGGCGCCGCGTCGCGCTGTGACAGTGGATATCAAAGCGTGTTCCAGCCGGTGGCCGAACCCGGTGCACTCACAGCGGTAGTAGAGCGTGTCTTCGCGAAAAAGTTCAGCCAAGCCGTAGCGGGTCGTCTGCGTCACCAGATTGATCCCAAAATCGCTTGCGACCCGGTCGCCATACGCGCCCCAACCCTGACCCCAGTCCGGAGGTCTGTTGCGGGCCTGTTGAATGCCGGCCACCGTGACCGCGCTGATGAACGCGTACGGCCCGAACGCATCAAAAATAAAGCCGTGCAGTTTGTCCTTTTCCGTCGGACGTTGGTAAGGCTGGCCCGGCTGCACTGCCGCCGCGCGATGCGACAGGATGCCCCGATGGCTGGGCTGCTCCTGGGCAGTGGGAGTGGTCTGCTGCTGGCCCGAAGACGTGCCGACTCCGGCGGCGGATTGCGCACTTACCGGATCTGAAAATATCGTTACGCATGAGCATAGAACCAATACGGTTAGGGGAAGGCCCATCTTCATCTCAAAAAATCTCCTTCGAATTTGGCTAGCCAATCCGGCAGAGCCAAAGCGAAACAGCCTACACTGACTTTTCAATTTTCTCATCCAGAAAAGACCCACTTCCAGCAGACGAATTTGCAATTTTGCGAGCCGTCTCGAAGCCCAGCGCAAGCACCCGCAGTTTCGCAAAAGCTCTGTCGTTGCCGCTATCAGCGTTTATCTGTATTGCATTTCGACCCTTAGATTCATGCACCCACGCCATCGTTGCATTTTTTTCGATGATCGTCATTGCCGTTATCAGTGTTCATCTGCGTTCATTAGTGGTGCCTTTGACCTCCCCCGTGATTGACTTCGCTCCAACTCTCCCCTAACCTTGATTGCTTACCGCGCCGACGCCCGCGCCACTGTGCGCGCGCTGCACTCGAATCGGCGCAGAAAAGAGCCCACCCAGGCATGTCCGACCAGAAGCTGCCAACTCGCGCGGAAGATTTTTCGGAATGGTACAACCAGCTCGTCTTGCGTGCCGAGCTGGCGGACTACGCCCCCGTGCGCGGTTGCATGATCGTCCGCCCCTACGGTTGGGCGCTGTGGGAGAACATCACAGCGCAACTCGATACCCGCTTCAAAGCCACTGGCCACGTGAACGCCGCGTTTCCGCTGCTGATTCCGCGCAGCTTCATCGAAAAAGAAAAATCGCACGTCGCAGGATTTTCGCCCGAGCTGGCGGTAGTCACGCACGGCGGCGGTGAAGAACTGGAGGAACCGCTGGTGATCCGTCCTACATCCGAAACGATCATCGGCCACTCCTACGCGAAGTGGATTCAGTCCTATCGCGACCTGCCGCTGCTGATCAATCAGTGGAACAGCGTCGTCCGCTGGGAACTGCGCACGAAGTTATTCCTACGCACACTGGAATTTTTCTGGCAGGAAGGCCACACCGCGCACGCCACGTTGCCCGAAGCCGAATTCGAGACTCGCCAGATGCTGGACATCTACACCGATTTCGCGGTGAAAGAAGCCGCGGTGCCGGTGATCCCTGGACGCAAATCCGATTCCGAACGTTTCGCGGGCGCCGATCAAACTTTCTCGATCGAGGCCATGATGGGCGATGGCAAAGCGCTGCAAGCCGGCACCTCGCACAATCTGGGCCAGAATTTCGCCAAGGCTTTCGAAATTCGTTATCTGGACAAAGGCGGCGTGCTGCAGCACTGCTGGACCACCTCGTGGGGCCTCTCGACGCGCTTCGTCGGCGCCATTATCATGGTGCACGGCGACGATCAGGGATTGATTTTCCCGCCGCGTCTGGCGCCCATCCAGCTGGTGATCGTCCCAATTTTCAAGACGGACGAAGAAAAATCCAGCGTACTGGAATGCGCGCACCGTCTGCGCAAGGAACTAGTGGACGCTGGTATCCGCGTAAAGCTCGACGAGCGTGAAGGCTCCAGCCCCGGCTTCAAATTCAACGATTGGGAAATGCGCGGTGTCCCGTTGCGGCTGGAACTTGGGCCCAAGGATGTCGCCAAAGGCTCGGTAGTGCTCGCCCGCCGCGACCGGCCGGGAAAAGAAGGCAAGGCGTTCGTCGCGCAGCAGGGAATTGCCGCAGCCGTCACCCAAACGCTCGCAGAAATTCAGACGGCGCTTTTCGATCGCGCTCTGGCCTTCCGCAAAGCCAACACCCGCGAGACCGCGGACTACGAAGAGTTCAAGAAAGCGGTGGAGAAAGGTTTCGCTTTCTCCTGGTGGTGCGGTAAAGCCGAATGTGAGGCGAACATCAAGGAAGAAACCAAAGCCACCATGCGTTGCATTCCGCTCGACCAACCCGGAGGCTCCGGCAAGTGCGTCCATTGCGGCAAGCCGTCCGCCGAAAAAGCCATTTTCGCCCGGGCGTACTAGCGGTACGCTCGAACGCCCCGGCCCATTTACTCATTCAGAACACATGCTTTAACCCAGCCGTCCGCGGGTTGCCTATACTGTTAGCATCAGTCTATCGAAATCGCACTTGGGAGGACCTTTCATTTTGCGCGCGAACCGACTGCAAGACAGACAACGGGGCGGGGCCAAGCTCAGCTTCGCCATAACCATCATCATCCTAGCGGTCATGGTTTTCTGCGCCATCAAGGTGGTTCCGTCATGGTTCGCCAATTACCAGCTGCAAGACGCCATCACCACCGAAGCGCGCTTTGCAACGTCCACCTATCCCAAGAAATCCCCGGAAGATATCCAGGGCGACGTCTTTAAGAAGGCCCAGGAGCTCGGCGTTCCCGCGAAGAAGGAAGACATCAAAGTCAGCTTCGACGGAAACCTCGTCACGATTACACTGGATTACTCGGTATCCTACGATTTGGCAGTTACTCAGATCACTCATCAATTTCATCTCTACGCAGACAGCCGTCCCATTTAGCTTTACAATTCATCTGATCCAGGCCGCGCCGTTCCGGTCGTGGCAGCGCCGCGCCCGCCCAACCGTCAGGCATCGGCGTGCGTCTAATCAGCTGTATATATATCTGAGTGCAGTTCGTCTGCTGCATTTCACGGAGAAACTGATTGCGGATTCGAATCGCCCCGGGCTTCTGGACCTCGCGCGTGGGTTTGGCCGTCCTGGGCAGCGTTCTGTTTGTGTTCCTGGCGGCCACTTCCGTCTTCGCCTACTATTACGTGCAATTCGGCAAATTGATTGACCAGCGCCTCACCGGTCAGGTCTTCCAGAACACCTCGCGAGTTTTTTCCGCACCCGGACATATTTTTGTCGGCGAAACCATTCACGCCAGCGACCTGGCCACCTATCTGCTCCGCGCGGGGTATCAGGAAGGCCAGGCCGAAGGCGCTCTGGGCTGGTTCAAAGTAAAAGGTCCGAGCGTGGAGATTCACCCGTCGTCCGCTTCCTATTTCCGCGCCGGCAACCCGCTCCGCGTGGATTTTTCCGGCGGCACAATTTCGCGCATTGTGGACCTATCCGCTACCGCCCCGCGCGATTCGGCCGAAATCGAGCCGGAACTGATCACCAACCTCTTTGACAGCTCGCGCGAAAAACGCCGCGTGGTGCGCTTCGACGATCTTCCCAAGGATCTCGTAGACGCCGTCCTCGCCGCCGAAGACAAGCGCTTCTTCGAGCACGGCGGCCTGGATATCGTGCGCGTCTTCGGCGCAGCCCTGGCCGACCTCCGCCGCGGGCAGAAAGCGCAAGGCGCCAGCACCATTGACATGCAAGTCGCCCGCAGTTTTTTCTTCACCACCAAGCGCGAATGGCGCCGCAAAGTAAAAGAAGTCCTGATGGCCGTCGAAATCAATCAGCGCTACTCGAAACAGCAGATTTTCGAGCTGTATGCCAACGAAGTCTATCTCGGCAATCGCGGCAGCTTTTCCATTCGCGGTTTCGGCGAGGCGGCCGAAGCCTATTTCGGCAAGGACGTCCGCGAGCTCACTCTCGGCGAGTGCGCCTTCCTTGCCGGCATCATCCGCGCGCCCAATCGCTACGCCACGGCCGAGCGCCACATGGATCGCGCCGAGGAATCGCGCGACCGTGTCCTGCCGCAGATGGTCGAAGACAGTTACATCACTCAAGACCAGGCCGACGCCGCCAAAAGACTAAAACTGAAATTCGTCAATGGCGGCGTGAACACCGGCTCGGCGCCCTACTTCGTGGACATGGTGAAAGACCATCTCCTCGAGAAATTCTCCGAAACCGATCTGGAAACGCAAAGCTATCGCATTTACACCACCCTCGATCCGCAATTGCAGCGCGCCGCAGCGGAAGCCATCCAGACCGGCGTGCAAGGCGTGGACAAGCTGCTCGCCAAGCGCTACGCCGCCTGGGCCAAAAAGGGCGAGCCAGCCACGCGCGTGCAAGTAGCGCTCGTCGCTATGGACGCGCGCACCGGAGAAATTCGGGCGCTCGTCGGCGGACGCAACTACGGCGAAAGCCAGCTCAATCACGCACTCGCGCACCGCCAACCCGGCTCGGTCTTCAAGCCGTTCGTCTATGCCGCGGCCTTCGATAATGCCGCCGAGGGCTTCACGCCAATCGTCACTCCAGTCACCACCGTGGATGACGTGCCCACCACGTTCGAATTTGACGGCAAGGAATACACGCCCGACAATTTCGGCCAGGAATTTTACGGCACCGTCACAGTGCGCGATGCGCTGATCCATTCGCTCAACGTCGCGACGGTAAAAGTCGCGGAGCTGATTGGCTATCAGCGCGTTGTGAACCTCACCCGCCAGATGGGCCTCGGCACAAATATTCAGCCCACGCCAGCAGTCGCACTCGGCGCTTATGAAATGACGCCGATTGACGTCGCCGCCGCCTACACGCCGTTCGCCACGAATGGTTTTCGCGCCGAGCCGCTCTTCCTCCGCAGCGTCCTCGCCGCCGACGGCACGGTGGAAGAGACCGCCGGCCCGCGCACGCGCGCTGTGCTCGACCCGCGGGTCGCGTTCCTCACCACCAGCATCATGGAGGACGTCATCAATCGCGGCACGGGCGTCACCGTTCGCTCCATGGGTTTCACGCCGACGGCCGCAGGCAAGACCGGCACGTCGCGCGACGGTTGGTTCGCCGGGTTCACCTCGAACCTCCTTTGTGTCGTCTGGATCGGCTTTGACGACAATCGCGACCTGGGCCTTTCCGGCAGCGCATCCGCCGCGCCTGTGTGGGCGGAATTCATGAAACGCGCCACCGCCTTACCGCAGTACAAAATGACCGAGGATTTCGATCCGCCGCCCGGCGTAATAGCCGAGATGATTGATCCGAAATCCGGCCAACTGGCCAACTCCAGCTGCCCGGAGTCCGTGCAGGAATATTTCATCGCGGGCAGCGAGCCCACCGAAATGTGCGGCCAACAGGCGTCCGCGTCCTCTAACTGGCTCTCCCATCTCTTTGGCAAAGGCAGCAATCCGCCGCCTCCGTCTTCAACTGCCACAAATCAGCCTGGCCAGCCGCCTAAGCCCGGCGCCAAACCAGCTGCTCCCGGCGACCCCGGGACCTCCGCCCCCGCCAACCCTGACGCCGAAAAGAAAAAGGGGCTTCTTGACAAGATTTTTGGTATCTTTGGGTCAAGCAAAAAACCTGCGGACAGCCAGAAACCTCAGCCGTAGGTCTTGGGGCGCGGAAAAAAAGGAGTCGGGCTATGAGCCGATTGACTCTCTTTGCTATCCCGCTGGTTTTGGTTGCAGCTTGTCCCGTGTTTGCGCAGCAAACTCCAACCGCAGTCAGCGACACCACCACTTCGAGTGCGGCGCCTGCAAGCACGTCTGTCGGCGCGAAGCCTCTTTCCTCCATGTCTCCACGCGAAGCCGCCGAAATGCGCGCGGACATCCTGATGGCCCGCAAGGAATATTTCCAAGCAGCCGGCTCGTACCTCCAAATTCTGCTGAACGAACCCAAGAACGCGCAGCTACTGAATAAAGTGGGCGTCGCCTTCCAGCAATTGGGCGACCTGGATCGCTCCGAAAAATTCTACAAGCGCGCGATGCATGCGGACAAAAAATTCGCCAGCGCCGCCAATAACTGCGGTACCGTCGAGTACGAGAAAAAGCACTACGGCAGGGCCATCAGCATGTACAACAAGGCCCTCGATCTGCGCTCCGATTTGCCCACGGTGTATAGCAACTTGGGCTATGCCTATTTCGAGGACAAGCAGTTTCCGCAGGCCATGGATTCGTTCCAGAAAGCTCTGGCGCTCGATCCCACTATCTTCGACCGTCGCGGACTAGGCGGCACCGTCGTGCTGCAGCGCACCGCCACCGACCCCGGCCTGTTTTATTTTTTCGTCGCTAAGACCTATGCCCAGGCAGGTGACGCCGAACGCGCCGCGCATTACCTGAAGCTCGCGCGCGACGATGGCTACAGCGGATTCCTCTCCGCGCAGACCGATCCTGGATTCGCAAAAGTCATCAAGGATCCCGCTCTGCAGGAGGTTCTGCACGAACCGCCCTCCTACGCGGGCACGACCAAGAAACAAATTCAGAACTGATACACGAATAAGACGTTCCCTGGGGGACTCATACAATGGCAGGGGAAGCTCCAGCTGTCGCACATGAAGATCTACTGCAGTCGGTTTACGACGCCTTCAACGAACGCGACCTCGATTTCATGATGCTGCTCTTGCATCCCGATGTGGATTGGCCCAACGCGATGGAGGGCGGCCGAATTCGCGGCCACCAAGGCGTGCGCGAATACTGGACGCGCCAGTGGGACGTGATCGACCCCATCGTAAAGCCGCAGCGCTTCGAACAGTTGCCCGACGGCAGAATCGTCGTGCACGTCCATCAAATCGTGCGCGACCTCGACGGCAAAGTGATCATGGACCGCACGGTCCACCACATCTATCGCCTGGACGGCGCGCAGATCGTCAGCATGCATATTCACGAGCCGCAATCTTAATTCGCGCACGCAATCCGCAAAGTTGTTGCGCGCAGCCAATTCACAAAGCCAATCTACCTACTCGCTCGCGACCTTCTTGACGCTTCCTCGACAACTTTCTTGACCCAGTTCCTTTACGTTTCACACCGCCTTGACGCTGGAGCCCTTCTTGACCTTCGTGTGCTAAGGCGTTACAGTACCTGCAAAGTAATCCACTGGAACCTCGTCACGGACTCCAATTCATCTATTGCTCGTCTCGGAGTCCATCGGAGGCGCCATGCCGCGCTGCGTCAAACTTTTGTTCCTTCTCCTGCTCGCAATCATTTCTATCGGGGCGTCTCCCGGCACTGCACGCGCCAACGCCGGCGACCCGTGCGATCTTGCCAATTCGACCAATGCGAGCCACCGCTTGCTCACCGGCGAACCCGGATTGAATTACTACGAAGTCGGCCAGGCCATCGCCAACGCTTTCAATAAAGACCGCGCCCCGCAAGACCAGCTGATCGCTTGCCCCAGCGACGGCTCTATCCAGAACGCGAAGGAACTTACCGCGGGTAAGGCCGCGTTCGCCCTCATGCAGAGCGACGTCGCCCACTCTGCGTGGTTCGAGCATCCTTTGCATACCTTCAGAAAAATTCCTCCCCCTCCGCCGTGTTTTGTCGACGCCGCTAAGTTTCCGATTCCCATCCCGTCTCCGTCACATCGACATCGCGCGCTGTTGATCGTTCCGTTATTCACGGAAACCGTTCACGTGCTGGTTCGCCCACATTCCTATATTTCCAGTGTCGCGGACTTCCGCGGACGTACCATCTGGGCCGGAAAAGAAAACGCCGGCGGCTATCTGACGGCCGAACGTGTGCTCGCCGCCGCCGGCCTGGGCATGTGCGACGTCAAATTAGTTCACGCGGACGAACGTGACCTGCACATGGAGACCGTGCAGGACGCGCTCAACAGTCTGCGAAGTATGGATATCGACGCCGTCATTTTCACCGGTTCGGTGCCCACCACCGCCATTCAAGCGGCGTTCGCGCCCCCCGCTGATGCGACAAATCTGACGTCGGAAATTTCCTTCGTTCCGTTAACCCTCGGCATGGTCACGCAACTGAGCCGCGATTCCAGCTACGTCGAAACCATGATCCGCAAGGACGAGTATGGTCCCGGCAATCCTAACGGGCAGGGAATTACCACCGTCGGTGTCGAAGCCTTCCTGGTGGCCAGCGACGACAACGCCAACAGCGATGTCGCCCAGAGCCTCGTCAACTTTCTTTCGGGCAATATGGACAGCGTGCGCCATTACATTCCAAAAGACGAACGCGCGCTCGCTCGCCTCGATCTGGTTGACGCGCCCACTCCCGCCTATTTGACGCCGGAATATTTCCTGCCTGTGGCGCGCGCCTCCTTCTACAAAGATCGCTGGAGCTTTTGGCGCCGCGCCATCCTCTGGACCGCTGGCATCGCGATTTTCCTGTTCGCACTGTTCTGCTGGAAGCGCAAGCCGATCGGCGGGAAGCTCATGAAGAAACCCGATCTTTTCTTTGCTTTCCTGGGGATACTGATCACCTGGGTTGCGGGAAGCTTTACGTTGTGGGCGTATGAAAAACACGTCAATGGGGATTTCACCACGGTTCTGCGCTCGCTGAAATCGCTCGCCTGGTACTTGCTCCCGTGGTTCGCCAGGACGCCGGTCACCGCCAATGGCCAAACCACCGCGACCATCATCCGCTACGTCATGCTGCTGATTTTCGGCGGTGCGCTCTGGCCCTACATGAAAAATTTCTCGAAGGATTGGCTATGGCCGCGCCTGGCCCACTGGCTCAGCGGCGGCCGCTTCGCCCCGCGCCATAACCATGCCTCGCGCTGATCTCGCGAGCCGTCATCCTGATCCCGCGGACGCGGGAGAAGGATCACTCTTCTCTGTCGCTGCCCGCGCAACGGCCGCCGCCATCGCCACCCAACGACGCGAACTCAGCAGTCCATCTTGGAGTGCGGCGGCTTGCCGCCGCTTTGGCTGACGCGAGGCTTGTCTCGCGTGCCTTCTGTCATCAGCTCCAAGTCTCAGCCTCATCCTGCATCCCACACCGAATCTCCACCGGAACATTACGGCGCCAGCCGCTTCTGTTGCTATAATGACTCGCGAAATGTTGCCCCGCGCAGTTCGTCGCTTGCCGCTGCTTTCCTCCGCACTAGCGGCAATAACGCTTATTGCCTTCGCGTCGCTCCGCGCGCAAACTGCGCCGCCCGCCGCATCCGCGCCTGCCGCGAATTCCGCCGTAGTCGAACTCCACATTGACGGCGAAATCGAACCAATTCTCGCGGAGTACCTCGTCCGTGAAATCGAACAAGCCACCTCGGAACACGCCAGCCTGATCCTGATCACCATCAATACGCCCGGCGGCCTGGACAGTTCCATGCGCGAAATCATCCAAGCCATCCTGCGCTCGCCCGTGCCAGTCGTCACCTACGTGTACCCCACCGGCTCCCGCGCAGCGTCCGCCGGTTTCTTCATCCTGCTCTCCGCCGATGTCGCCGCCATGTCTCCCGGCACGGAAACCGGCGCCGCCTCGCCGCTAATCGAAATTGGCGGCTCGCCCGTGCAAATTGACGACACGCTGCGCAAAAAAATCGTGAACGACGCCACTGCGTATCTGCGCAGCTACACCAGCAAACGCGGGCGCAACGCGGAACTTGCCGCAACCGCCGTCACCGACGCCAAAGCCTTCAGCGACAAAGAAGCGCTCGACGGCAAGCTGATCGAAATCGTCGCCGCATCAAAAGAAGATCTGCTCGCGCAGCTCAATGGCCGCACCATCACCCGCTTCGACGGCACGAAGCTGACGCTCGCAGCTCCCGCATCCAGTAGTCGTCGCCGCGTGAAATGACCGGCCGCGAAAAATTTCTCTCGCGCATCGTGCAGCCCGACGTATTTTTCATCCTGTTGATCATCGGCGTCCTGGGCCTCTACGTGGAGTTCACGCATCCCGGCGCTGTTCGCTCCCGGCGTGTTCGGCGCGATCGCGCTGTTGCTGGCGCTCTACGCCATGCATATGCTGCCCGTCAATCTCGCGGGCCTGCTGCTCATTGCCTGCGCGCTTGTGCTGTTCGTTCTCGAGGCGAAATTTCCCACGCATGGCGTTCTGGGCGTCGGAGGAGTCATTTCCATGGTGCTCGGCGCGCTGTTTCTGATTAGGTCGCCGATGACGGGCATGGGCGTAAGCCTCTGGACCGCACTCGCAGTCGTGATTCCGTTCGCGGATCATTGTCGTCATCCTGATGCGCCTGGTGCTGCGCTCGCGCACCTGGAAAGTTTCGACGGGCAGGGAAGAGCTGGTGGGCGAAGTGGGCGAAGTCCGCGAGCCAGTAGGCTCAGGCGAAGCCATGGGCAGCGTCTTCGTCCACGGCGAGCTGTGGCGCGCCGCAGTGCGCTGCCGGAGCAAGCATTCCCGCCGGCGCTCGCGTCCGCGTGAAAAAAGTAAAAGGCCTGACGCTCGAAGTCGAGCCAGTCGAATCGCGCTAAGCAGCGCAGTTGCCCTTGAATTGGCGGCCAGCTTAGCGGGACGCATTTGACTTTGCGTAGGCCGACGTGCTCAGCCGCGACGCTTCGAAGTTATAGGCGGCTCTAGCCGCTGAATACGTTAGCATTTCGCGCTGATTTCGGCGCGTCGAATTTGCGCTAGCTTGTTGAAGGAGACAAAATGGATTTCGTAACAATTCTCTTCGGCGTCGCCGTAGTCATCTTTCTGATCTGGCTCTTGAACTCCGTCTACGTCATCAAGGAATGGGAACGCGGCGTCGTGCTGCGCCTGGGCCGCATGCTGCCGGAAGCCAAAGGCGCGGGCCTGCAGTTGGTCTTCTTCCCGATCGATAAACTCACGCGCATTTCCCTGCGCATCGAAACCCTCGACGTCCCCCCGCAAGACGTGATCACTCGCGACAACGTCTCCGTGAAGGTCAACGCCGTATGTTATTTCCGCGTAGTGGACGCGAATCTCGCCCTGTCGCAAGTCCAGAATTATCTATATGCTACTTCGCAGCTGGCCCAGACCACGCTGCGCAGCCTGATCGGCCAGTTCGAACTGGACTCCATTCTCTCGGAGCGCGAAAAGGTTAACGCCAAGCTGCAACAAATCCTTGACCAGGATACCGAGCCTTGGGGTATCAAGGTAACGAAGGTTGAGGTCAAGCAAGTCGATATTCCGGAGAATATGCAGCGCGCCATCGCGCGCCAGGCCGAAGCCGAGCGCGAACGCCGCGCCAAAATAATTCCGCCGAAGGCGAATTCCAAGCCTCGGCGAAATTGTCCGAAGCCGCGGCAGTGCTGCAAAAGGAACCGACGGCCATCCAGTTGCGCTATTTGCAGACGCTGATGGAAATTGGCGTCGAGAAAAATACCACGGTGATCTTTCCGCTGCCCGTGGACTTGATTTCGCAGTGGATGAAGTCGCTGGAGAAAAAGTAAAGGAATGGCAAGCAACGCAAGACGCGGAGGCGGCGACCGGGTCCTCGAAAGCCGGCACCTGGTAGGACTGTTTCTCGGCGTGGTCCTGCTCTGCGGAGTTTTCTTCACGCTCGGTTACGTGATGGGCCGCACGCAATATGGCGGCGCAGTGCACGCGGCCGACGGATTCAACAGCAACGTGCCTTCGGCATCAGTTTCACCGAAATCAAAAGCCGCGCCAGCCGCGAAAAACGCGCCCGCCTCGGCCCCCGACAACGGCGGCTGGGATTTCTACGACAATAAGAAATCCGCGAGCGATCATCTAGAGCCGGCGCCCGCGCCTGCAACTGCCGCGCCGTCCGCGCCGGCGACAAAAGTGCCCGCTTCCGTTCCTGCGGTGGCCACGAAATCAAACAATGCGCCGCCTCCGGCAGTCACCAAGACTGTCGCGGCAACTCCGAAGCAGCCCGCCGCCGCACGCTTCCAGCCGCCGGCCATGGGCAAGAATTCCATCGTCCTGCAAGTGGCAGCCGTAAAGCTGCAGCGCGACGCTCTGGAAATGGCCGACGCGATCCAGCAGAAAAAATTTCCCGCGTTCGTTGCCACCTCGCCCGCGGATAATTTCCTCCACGTGCAAGTTGGTCCCTACCCCGATATGGCCGCCGCGGAAAACGCCAAGCGCGCCCTGGAACAATTGGGTTTCAAGCCTATAATTAAACACTAGATGAATTTGCCTCGTTACGCGCGAGTCTTGCTCGCCATCGGCAGCGGCGTCGCCCTCGGTCTTTCGTTTCCCAATTACAATTTGTATCTGCTGGCTTGGATCGCCATGGGCATGCTGGTGCTCGCGTCGGCCGGCGCGCCGCTGAAAGAAGCGCCTCTCTACGGTTTCTTGCATGGCCAGGTGTTCTACCCGCTGTGCCTGCCGTGGGTGGATACGGTGATGCGCCAGTACGGCAATATTGACCCGCTAATATCCGCGGCATTCGTAGGCATGATCGGATTTATCGGCGGATTGATCTGCGCCATCTTTTCCACCGGCGTCGCACTTGCCTCGCGCAAAAGCAAACTGCTGGCCTGCGCGCTCGCGCCTTTCCTCTGGACCGCCCTGGAATATTTCCGCACTAACATTCCCATCATCGGCTCGTCCTGGGATTTGTCCGGCTATCCCGCCGCGCGCAGCCTGGCGCTGCTGCAAATTACATCCGTCACCGGGATTTACGGCCTGTGTTTCCTGATCGCTGCGTTCGGCTCGATGGTGGCCTATGCCGTCCTGGTGGATTCGCGCCGCGCGTGGCGCAACGCCGTGATCGTCACAATCGCGTTGATCCTCGTCGCGCTGATTGGCCCGCGCTTCATTCCTATCGCCACGCCCCACTACGTCGCGCATCTGGTGCAAACTAATTTCCCGCAGTCCGAAAGTTATCCGGCCGATTGGCTGCAAGTGCATGCCGGCGAGCTAGACCAGCTCGAACACATCAGTGTGGATGCCGCCCATCAAATTCCCGGCATCATCATCTGGCCCGAAGTGCCCGCTCCATTTTCGTTCACGGAGCCGCCCTTCGCCGAGCGCGCCCAGCGCATCGCCAGAGATTCCGGAAATTATTTCCTGGTCGGCGTGGTGGATTGGAAAAGAGACGACACCGGGAAGTGGCTGGCGTCCAACAGCGCAGACCTGCTGAATCCGCAAGGCCAGCGCGTTTTCGCCTACGATAAAATTCACCTGCTCCCGTTCGGCGAATACGTCCCGCTGCGCGGTTGGCTCACCTTTGCAAAAAAACTCACCGCGGACATTTCCGATTTCACTCCCGGCAGCGCCTACGGCGTCGCGCAAATCCCCCAAGGAAAATTCGGCACCTTCATCTGTTACGAAGCGATTTTCCCCAGCGAAGTCCGGCACTTCACCGCCAACGGCGCGCAACTGCTCGTAACCATCTCGAATGACGGCTGGTTCGGCCGCTCCTCCGCCCCCGAACAGCATATGGCCATGGCCCGCGTCCGCGCCGTAGAAAATCGCCGCTGGCTATTGCGCGACACCAACAACGGCTACACCGAATCCATCGATCCCTACGGCCGCACCGCCGCCCAGTTGCCGCTCGATATTCGCGGCCAGCTGGACGCCCCCTACGATTTTCGCAGTGACCTGACCCCCTACGCGAGGTTCGGCGACTGGTTCTCCTGGCTCTGCGTGATTGTCACAGTCGTCCTGCTAGGAATGGCGTTCGTAAAGCAACCCGCCTAAATCTTTCAAAATTCGATAGAATGGACTGCAATGGCCGAACACATCGAAGACCTGCAACAACGCTTCGCCGAGCTGAATAAACGCATCCAGCTTGTGCGGAGCTTTCTTTGACGCCGAATCCGCCGCGCAAACAACTAGCCGAATTCGAAGCAAAAACCAGCGACCCCAATTTCTGGCAGGACCAGGAAAAAGCGCAAGCCACGCTGCAACAGCGCAAAGCCGTCGAAGACCGCGTAAACGCCGAAGTCGCTCTCGACTGCAAAGAAGAGCGACATCGAAACCTACCTCGGCCTCGCCCAGGAAGAAAAAGACGACGCGCAACGCGACTCGCTCCTCGAAGACGTCACCAAAGAAATCGCCTCAGCCGACGCCTACGTCTCCGAACTCGAAACGAAAACTCTCCTCGCCGGTGAAAACGATCGCCTCAACGCCATCGTCACCGTAAAGCCCGGCGCCGGCGGCACCGAATCGCAGGACTGGGCCGAAATGCTCCTCCGCATGTACCTGCGCTGGGCCGAACAAAAAGGTTTTCGCGCCACCATCCTCGATTCCACTCCCGGTGAAGAAGCCGGCATCAAATCCGCCACAGTGCAGATCGAAGGCGAAAACGCCTACGGCATGCTCGCAGGCGAAAGCGGCGTGCATCGCCTGGTGCGCATCTCGCCTTTCGATCAGGCCGCCCGCCGCCACACTTCCTTCGCCTCGGTCTTCGTCATTCCCGAAATTGACGATCGCATCGAAATCAACGTCAAGCCCGACGACCTGCGCATCGACACTTTCCGCGCCGGCGGCCACGGCGGCCAGAACGTCAACAAAGTCGAATCCGCCGTGCGCATCACGCACCTTCCCTCCGGCATCGTCGTGCAATGCCAGAACGAGCGCAGCCAGCACAAGAACCGCGAAATCGCCATGAAGGTTCTGCGTTCGCAACTCTACGAACTCGAACTCGAAAAACGCCGCGAAGCGCTCAACAAACTCGACGCCTCCAAGCCCGAAATCAGCTTCGGCAGCCAGATCCGCTCCTACACCATGCAGCCGTACCAACTCATCAAAGACCACCGCACCAAAGTCGAGCGCGGCGACGTCCAAAAAGTCCTCGACGGCGACCTCGACCCTTTCATCCGCGCCTACCTGCTCTACCGCCGCGACTGTGGCCGTAGCCCTCAGCGCGTCTCGCTCTAATGATGCAAGCGAACTGTCCGGTACCGGTCGCACAATCTCAGCGCATCGCCTCGCAATTCCGCCTGCGTATCGCAACCGTTCAACTTCGATTTAAGACCTTTCGATGCAAAAGTTTGACACCCCCAAACCCCCATGCTAGCCTGACTTTTTGGCGTAATCCACACGCAAGCGCACTTGGGCTCCCGAATTGCCTAATTCCGTTGGAGGATACTGTTTTGGCTCACCCCGATGAAAAGTTTCTGTTTACCTCGGAATCTGTAACCGAGGGTCATCCCGATAAAATCGCCGACCAGATTTCCGACGCCGTCCTCGATGCCGTCCTCACCGACGATCCCATGGGCCGCGTGGCTTGCGAAACTCTGGTCACCACCGGCCTGGTAGTCGTCGCCGGCGAAATCACCACCACCACTTACGTGGATTTTTCCGACCTCGCCCGCGAAGTCATTCGCGACGTCGGCTACACCCGCGCGAAATATGGCTTCGACGCCGAAACTTGCGGCGTCATCTGCACCATCCACAAACAATCTCCCGACATCGCCATGGGCGTGGATACCGGCGGCGCTGGCGACCAGGGCTTGATGTTCGGCTACGCCTGCGACGAGACTCCCGAGCTGATGCCCATGCCGATCCAACTCGCGCATCAGCCTCACGCACAAGCTCGCTGAAGTCCGCAAGAAGAACGTCGTTGATTTCCTCCGCCCCGACGGAAAATCCCAGGTCACCATCGAATATATTGATGGCCGCCCCGCCCGCGTGGAACGCGTGGTCATCTCCACGCAGCACAGCGACAGAGTTTCGCATGAAAGATCTGCAGCGAAGCCGTGCGCAAGCACGTCATCGATCCCGTTCTGCCCGCCGCCATGGTGGACAAAAACACGAAGTTCCACATCAATCCCACTGGCCGCTTCGTCACCGGCGGACCCATGGGCGATGCCGGCCTCACCGGCCGCAAAATTATCGTCGACACCTACGGCGGCTACAGCCGTCACGGCGGCGGCGCTCTCTCCGGCAAGGACCCCACAAAAGTTGACCGCTCCGCCTGCTACATGGCGCGCTACGTCGCGAAGAATATCGTCGCCGCCGGCCTTGCGACCAAAGTGGAAGTCCAGCTGGCCTACGCCATCGGCGTTGCCGAACCGGTTTCCGTTATGGCCGATACCTTCGGCACCGGCACAATTCCGAATTCCCAGATCACCGAACTGATTCGCGCGATTTTTCAAACTAACTCCCAAAGGCATCATCGAAACGCTCGACCTGCGCCGCCCGATCTTCCGGGCCACGGCGTCCTACGGCCATTTCGGCCGCACCGGCCCCGGCTTCACCTGGGAGCGCACCGACAAAGCCGAAGCCATCCGCAAAGAAGCCAGCTCCCGCGGTGCCGTAGCCGTCTCGCGTAGTTGAACCGCGCCGTTGCTGTTGAATTGGTAGGGGCACGGCATGCCGTGCCCGCGCTAACCGTGCGCGAACAGGTTCGGTAAGGGCGCTGCATGCTGCGCCTGCTTTTGACGTTGATTTTGTAGCGGCCGTCCCGCCTTTGCGGGACGCGCGAAGTTGCCTTAGCTCTTGTCTGCGTCCTCCGCGTCTCTGCGGTAAGAAAAGTTTTATCCGTACAAAACGAACTCGAAACTTAAAGGGAGTCTCCCGTGGAAACAGCAACGAAGCTAGCCGGCGACGTAAAAGACATCAGCCTCGCGGAAAAAGGCAAACGCAAAATCGAATGGGCCAATCAACAAATGCCCGTCCTGCAATTAATCCGCAAACAGTTCATCAAAGACCAGCCGCTAAAGGGCATCCGCATGTCCGCCTGCCTGCACGTCACCAGCGAAACCGCGAACCTCGCGATCACACTCCGTGACGGCGGCGCCGACGTAGTCCTCTGCGGCTCGAATCCGCTTTCCACGCAGGACGAAGTGGCCGCATCACTGGTGAAGGACTATGGCATCCCGACGTACGCCATCAAAGGCGAAGACAACGCTACCTACTACGCGCACATCGCCGCTGCAATTGACCACAAGCCGCAGATCACCATGGACGACGGCGCGGACCTCGTCACCCAACTTCTCACCAAGCATCCCGAGCTGGTCAAGAACGTAATCGGCGGCACCGAAGAAACCACCACCGGCGTCATCCGCCTGCGCGCCATGGCCAAGGACGGCACACTGAAATATCCCGTCATCGCCGTGAACGACGCGCTCACCAAGCATCTCTTCGACAATCGCTACGGCACAGGGCCAATCCACTCTCGACGGCATCATTCGCGCCACCAACATGCTGCTCGCGGGCATGCGCGTGGTCGTCGCCGGCTACGGCTGGTGCGGACGCGGCGTCGCCATGCGCGCCAAAGGTCACGGCGCAGACGTGATCGTCACCGAAATCAATCCCACGCGGGCCCTGGAAGCCATCATGGACGGATTCCGCGTGATGCCCATGGCCGATGCCGCCAAAATCGGCGAAATTTTCGTCACCGTCACGGGCAACAAGTCCGTCATCGCCCAGGAACACTTCGAAAAAATGAACGAC
The DNA here is from genome assembly GCA_963747605.1 of uncultured Acidobacteriota bacterium. GTDB lineage: Bacteria > Acidobacteriota > Terriglobia > Acidiferrales > UBA7541 > Palsa-295. The sequence continues at coordinate 70,892 of CAVVGA010000026.1, forward strand.
GGCGCGGTAATCTGCAATTCCGGCCACTTCAATGTGGAAATTGACATTGCCGCGCTCGAAAAGTTGGCCAGCTCCAAAAAGCCAGCCCGCCCCTTCGTGGACGAATACGCCATGAAAGATGGCCGCAAGATTTATCTCCTCGGCGAAGGGCGCCTCATCAATCTAGCCGCTGCCGAAGGCCATCCCGCGGTTGTGATGGACATGAGCTTCGCCAACCAAGCCCTGGCCTCCGAATATATTGTAAAAAACGCCAAGGACTTGAAGCCGCAAGTCTATTCAGTGCCGGAGCCGATCGACCGCCAGATCGCCAAGCTAAAACTAGAATCGATGGGCGTCCACGTAGACAAACTAACAGCCGACCAAGAGCACTACCTCGCCAGCTGGTCCGAAGGCACGTAGCCTCTCGTGGCACAGCCACTCTTGGCTGTGCAGTTCGCAGTAAGGCGCGTAGTCTGCGTGTCGGACATTTTATCCGCGCGATAGCCACGTCTACCGCGCGCCCAATGTTTTCGTAGGGACGGGACCGGCGTTTTTTTTCTGCCTGTTGCTTTCGCGTCACTCGCCCGCGCAGCCGCAATCGCCCGGCCTCATACAACTGACATGCGCTCCCTTCGCATCGCACCACTAACCATCCTAGCCGCGACCCTCGCGTCGAGTGCCGCCACCTCCGCCGAACTCCCGCAAACCATCGTCAAAAACTCGCAACCCGAAATCGCCTGCCGCGCCTATCCGGTCAGCACCGACCCCTTCAGACGTAAACTCTGGGACGGCTACGAAATCTCCTTGGGTCCGGTTCACAGTGCCGAGCCCACCGAATTCGTCTGCAGCGCCGCCGTCTACAAACAAGAAGGAAAAGTCGTCTACCACACGAGTGGATTCAACGTCAGCTTCGACGAAAAAATGACCGGCCAGGATTTTGACGACGACGGCCATCCTGAAGTCGTCTTCATGACCGACACGGGTGGCGGAAATCACTGCTGCTGGGAATACAACGCAATCTCGCTCTACCCGATGTCGCACAAACTCTTCGACATTCCGCAAGACGGCCTCGTCCAATTCGAAAAAGCCCCGTAAGGGTAAACGATCATCTGGGTCCGCACGCAAGCTCCGGGCGGCGCGTTTTCGATGGCCTCGCGCCCGTTCGCCAAGCGCGTCTATCGCGTCCGCGACGGCCAACTCGCCGACGCCACTCCAGAATTCTGCGCCAGGATCTTCAGCGCCCAGAACAGCGACTTCCGCCATTGGACGGGCGTACTGACGTCGGAAAATCTCCCGAGCATCGCAGCGACTCCAGAGCCGGACAAGCCAGCCGAAACCGAGGAGATCGCGAGCGCCGTGCTGGCCCGCGCCGCCCAACACGTCTTCTGCCATCAATACGACGACGCTATCGCCGACCTGGACCTCTGGCCTGCAGCCACCCGCGCAAAAGAGAAAGCCGATTTCGCGGCCCAAATTCAAGCCGACTACCCCGACTTCGCCGCCCGCCTTACCCAGCCCCCGCCAACCGAGTAGTCCCGCGCCAACTCCTTTATCTGTCTCGGCAGATCAATGTACACACAGCATCGTTTGCTTTCTGACCGCTGTCTCTCTAAAATACGCAGATGATTTTTTTGCGCGACGACGGGCAGCACGAATCGGTTGCGGCGCCGATCCTTGCCCTGGCTGTGAGCCACGCTCCCACCGCCCACGTGCGCGCCCTGGAGCCCATTTTAGTCGCCACTGCCCCGGAATTGGAAATCATCGCAACTCACTCAACACAAACAACGGCGCCCTGTCCTAATCGCTATTTTTTCGGCACTTCTCGCGCAACATCATATTTATACGATGCGCATTTATCCTCACGCCTCGCAATGTCTAATCGACACCTCAGGCGATTAGAAACGTCCGTAACTAAAACAAAAAAAAGCACCTACTCAATTTCTAATCGACGGTATTTTCGTGTTTTCAGCCCCCAGCACATGACTAGCTCAGAGCAAAATCTCACCTCCATCCCCGCCCTCCGGATCCCCCGCGCATGATGCAAGACTGGGCCTCCTGGGCCATCGAAACCGCCAAGCGTCGCGGAGCCACATACTCCGACGCGCGCGTCATGGACATCCGCCAGCGCGAAATCGGCACCAAGAGAGGTGAAGTCGGCACGCTAGTCGAATCCGAAACGCTCGGCATCGGCATTCGCATCATCGCCGGCGGAGCCTGGGGCTTCGCTTCCACCGACCGCCTCACGCGCGAAGGCATTCAAGCCTGCGCCGCCGAAGCAGTTGCGATCGCGAAAGCTTCAGCGCTCGCGAAACGCGCCGACGTTGCGCTCGCCCCCGAAGACCCGCACGTGGACACCTGGCAGAATCCTTTCCTGAAAGATCCGTTCCGCATTCCCGTCGAGCGCCAGATTGCCGTGCTGCTCGCGGCCGACAAAGAAATGATGCGCGTCAAAGGCGTCACGCTCGCCGAAGGCTCGATGTCCTTCAAACGCATTGACCAGCTTTTCGTCTCCAGCATCGGTTCGGTGATTCATCAGGTGAAGATGCATTCCGGCGCGGGAATTGTCGCGACGAGTTTTGCGGGCACCGAAATTCAGAAGCGCTCGTATCCAAATAGCTTCGGCGGACAGCATGCTCTGCAGGGGTACGAACTGGTCGAAGCGCTCGATCTAGTAGGCAACGCCCAGCGCACCGCGGAAGAAGCCGTCGCGCTACACTCCGCCGCTCAATGTCCCGAAGGCACCAAAACGATCATTCTCGGCGGCTCGCAGCTCGGCCTGCAGATTCACGAATCTATCGGCCATCCCATCGAACTCGACCGCGTCCTCGGCCAGGAAGCAAATTTCGCCGGCATGAGTTTTCTCACCATCGAAAAATTGCGCAAATTGAATTATGGCTCGGACATCGTGAACGTTGTCGCCGATGCACGCCTCGAACACGGTCCGGGCCTGGGCACGTTTGCTTACGACGACGAAGGCGTTCCCGCGCAATGCACGCCGATCATCACCGACGGCCTCTTTACCGGCTACCTTAGCAATCGCGAGCTGGCTTCGGCTATCGGCGAGGCGCGCTCCGGCGGCACCATGCGCACCGAATCCTGGAATCGCCTGCCGATGATTCGCATGACCAACATCAGCATCAATCCCGGCACCTGGAATTACGACGACCTGATCGCCGATACCGACGACGCGATTCTAATGGAGACAAACCGCTCCTGGTCCATTGACGATCGCCGTTACCATTTCCAATTCTCCACGGAAATTGGCTGGGAAGTGAAAGGCGGCAAGCTGGGCCGCATGATCAAGAATCCCAGCTACAGCGGCATCACCACCGAATTTTGGAACAGTTGCGACGCGATTTGCTCGCGCGATCACTGGACGCTCTGGGGCACGCCAAATTGCGGCAAAGGCCAGCCCATGCAGACCATGGGCACAGGGCACGGCGCGTCGCCCGCGCGTTTTAGAAACGTTAAAGTAGGCGTGGCGTTTGCGAAATAATAATGGGGTCACTGACAGCAAAATCAAGAACTGAAAAATGGCAAGAGCCAAGAAAAAATCGGCAACCAAGCAACCGCGGAAGGCTGCCGCCCCGCAGTCCTCAAACCATCCCAGCGGCGCCCGTTTCACCGCCGCCGAACTCGAGCACATCGCCGGACGCATCATCAAATGGAGCGACGCCGACGAAACCGAAGTCGAAATTGACGCAACGGTCGACGCGCTAACCCGGTTCGCCAACAACACCATCCATCAAAACGTCGCCGAACACACCCTGGGCATCTCCGTTCGCGCCGTAGTCGACGGCCGAACCGCCCGCGCCGCCACCAACAAGACCGACGAAGAATCTCTCCGTCGCGTAATCGCAGCCGCCGTGAGCCTCGCGCGTAACGAACCGGAAAATCCCGACCTGCTACCCATGCTCGGGCCACAGAAATATCAGAAGGTCTCGCATTTCTATCGCTCCACCGTGGCGGCCACTCCGCACGACCGCGCCCGCGCCGTGGCGCGCGTCTGCAAAATGGCGGACGCGGCCAAGCAAACCGCCGCTGGAATTTTCACCACCGGGTTCGTGCAGACCGTACTGGCGAATTCCAAAGGGCTTTCCGCGCGACACGACCACACTCGCGCGGAATTTTCCGTAACCATTCTCGAGAACAATTCTTCGGGCTGGGCCAAAGCGAACTCCGCGGACATTTTGAATATTGATCCAGACGCTTTATTCGAAAGCGCCAGCGAAAAAGCGGCAGGTTCGCGCAAGCCGCAGGAGCTCGCGCCCGGACGCTACACCGCGATTCTGGAACCGCCCGCCGTGCTCGATCTGGTCGGCTCGATTTTCTACGATTTTGCCGGCACCGGCGTGCTCGACAAACGTTCCTGCCTGAACGATCGCATGGGCAAGAAGATTTTCGGCGAAAACATCACGCTGTGGGACGACGTCTATCATCCGCTGCAAATCGGCGCGCCGTGGGATGGCGAAGGCGTGCCGCGGCAGAAAGTTTTGCTGGTGGATCGCGGCGTGCCCAAGAATCTGGTCTATTCGCGCGCCACCGCGAAAAAAATGAGAACCAAAGCCCACCGGCCACGGCTTCACGTTGCCCAATGAATTCGGCGAAGCGCCCATGAACCTGGTATTTTCCGGTGGCGATAAATCCGTGGATGAAATGATTCGCTCCACCGAGCGCGGAATCCTCGTCACGCGCCTCTGGTACATCCGCGAAGTGGATCCCTACGAAAAAGTTTTAACCGGCATGACGCGCGACGGCACGTTCCTGGTGGAAAATGGCCGCGTTGCCGGCGGAATCCGCAATTTCCGCTTCAATCAAAGCGTCATCGAAGTGCTCGCCAACGTCGAGATGCTAGGCCCCGCCGTGCGCGCCGCCGGCGAAGAATCATTCGAAATGGTAGTCCCGAGCATGAAGATCAACAATTTCCACTTCAGCGAAGTCACAAAATTCTGACGAGCGGCCGCACCGCGTTTCCCAGAAGGGAAGCGCGAGCGAAAGCAATCTTCACGAATGAAAACCGCCGCTGTTATTTGGTGAACTGCAGGCTGGTGATGGCGCGGGAAATTACGTTTTCTTGAATTTGCACCAGGTCAGTGTCCGCGAGCGTCATTCCGAAGATCGTGTACACGCGCGTGCCGTGCGGAATGTAAACCACAACTCCTGACCAGTCGCGCGAATCCACGCTGCCGCGGAATCGCCGCTCCGTCGCGGAGACTCCTGAAATCATCACTTGCTTCTCGCCGAGCGGCCGGAAATTATCCATGAGCGCGTGCAGTCGTTGTTCAGTAGCAGCGATGTCGTTCGCCAGCGATTTCCCGCTGGGTTCCTGCCCAATCAACAGATAAGTATTCTGATCGTCCGTTCCCAACGCCGTAATCGATCCCGGCAGAATCGTCCGCGCGCCTTCGATCAGTTTCCACGTCGGCGGTTTGTACATGTGGAAACCATAAGTGTCGTTCGTGTAGAGGTTGCCGCTAACTTCCTCGCGCATCGGTTCCGGCGCTGCGGGCTTCGCGGCGGCGCAGACGCTGCGACTGATGTTGGCGCGTTCGATGCATTTGGTGCATTCGATGCGTTCGTCGCGGTTGCGGCAGAATTCTTAGCCGGAGTCCTTGGAGCGTCGCTGTGCGGATATTCGACGACGGAGCTGTCCGCTGAAGATCCGGAATCCGGCTCTGGAGTATTCGGTCTGCGACGCTGGTGCGGAAGAACGCTCGACCTTTTCCGTTTTTACCGCTGGCCGAGCAGGCGCGGCAACGGGCGTTTTCGCGGCCGCATGCTCAGGACTGTTTCACCGCGTTTGCATCGGGCTGCTTCGCGTTTGCGGGCTCCGGTTTTTCGCGCTGTCAGATTCCGGTTGCTTTGCGTCGCCGGTTACTGTGATGGAGACGACTTGATCTTTCTGCACCACGGCGAATCCGTAGCTGGTCTTCACCTTGAAGGAATTGTCCTCGAAGCCGACGATCGTGCCGATGATCTTCGTGCCGTCCTTTAGCTTGATCTCGTCCGCGCGCGTCGCTGCGAGTCGACAGCAGAAGTCCAAGCGCGGCGAGACTAGCGACGGATGCGATCCTTCGAGTCATGCGTTCGAGTATCGCGCTGGAGCGGGCGGGCGGCAAGCGTGCGCGCGAATTGGTTGCTTGTTTAGTCAGCAAGAGTTATGTTGTGCGAGCGAAGCGGCAAATGGCGCGGCTAGTGCGGAGCAAAATCGTGCGACTAGTGTGCGCGTTTGCGCTTGCGAGCGGCCTTTGGCTTGGGTCGCGATATGGTTTTTGGTTGCGGCGAGGGGTTTATCGCGCGAAGTTCCTGCTGCAGGAGTGCGAATTCGGATTCGAGGGCGCGCAATCCTGCGGAGGCTTCGCGCAAGCTGTCCGCGCGGCCCAGAGCTTCGAGATTGCGCGCGGCGGCGACGGCTTTCGGCGCACCAAAAATGGCGAGCGAGCCTTTCAGCAGATGTGCAGCGCCGGCGAGTTCCGCGGCATTCTTCTTCGCGATCGCGCCGCGGATTCGCGCAAGCGCTTTCGGAGCATCGGCTAGAAATGTCGCGGCAAGCGAACGAATCAGTTTTTCGTTTCCGCCAGTGGTGCGACGCAAGTGCGTGGCGACATCTTCGGAATCCGCAGGAGAATTCGCTGGGGAGTCCGCGGCGCAATTGGCGCCCGTGCGTGGCGCTGCGGATGGCGCGGCCGCAGCAGCAGATTCTGCCGCGTGCTCCGAGTATGCCGGCAATCCGATGGAGGCTCTGCGCCGCGGATTCGACGGCTTTGTACAGCGTTTCACTTCCACGGGTTTCGCCAGAGATGCGTCCATGCCAGCTGCGCGAAATCGGTGTTCGTCGTCTTCGGTGGCGTGGCCGGAGATGCCGATGATGATCTGATGTTTCCCGGTGGTGGCTTCTCGCGCGCCGAATCGCGGCGGTGGTTTGCAGTCCGGTCATGCTCGGCATTTCTTCGTCGAGCAGCACGACGTCGAAGTCGTGCTTTTCAAGTGCGGCGAGGGCCTGGCGGCCGTCGGCGACGCCTTCGGCGAAGTGCCCGCGCTTCTTCAATAGTTCAATGATCAGGTCGCGATTGAGTTCCGCATCATCCGCGACCAGAATGCGCAGCGATTTTTCGGCCTTCTGATTCTTGTGAGGTTTTTCTTTCTCTACATGCTCCACGGATTTTTCCCGTCCAGCGGCGGTTGCTTTGCTCTCGGCGGTTTGCCCGGCGCGCGGCAAGCGGAACCAGAATCGCGAGCCGCCGCGCTCGCGCGTTTCCGCGCCGATGGCGCCGCCCCAGCGCTCGACGGTGATTTTGCAGAAATAAAGTCCGAGGCCGGCTTTCCCCGCGTGCGACTTGCCCTTGGAAAAAAGCGCGAACAATTGATCGGGACGGCTGATCCGGCGGCAAACCGGGGCCTTCATCGTCAACGAAGGCGAACACGAAGCCATCCTGCTCCTGCAAACCGATCGTGACCGCGGTTCCTTTTGGCGCGTAGCGCATGGCGTTTTCCAGCAAATTGCCGAAGATGCGGTCGATGCGCGAGGCATCGCCAACCACGCGCCAGTCGTGGGAACCGCCGCGTGCGGACCCAAACGACAGGCGAATGTGCCGCTCGCGAAAGGCGGGAGAGAATTCCTCGATTGCTTGCTGGGCGCAGGCGAGCAGGTCCGGAGATTCTGGGCGCCGGTTTCGCGCGCTTGCTGCGCGGCCGAGATCGCTGGAAAAGGCTTCGAGGATTCCGCGAATCATCAATTCCTGGCGCTGCGATTCGCGTTCGCCGGCCTTTACGTATTTGCGCAGCTGCGCCGGGAAGATTTTCCCGCTCGAGCAGATGAAACACGCCGCTCATGGCGCTGAGCGGTTGGGTGAGATCGTGCACGATGCAGTGCAGCAGAATTTCTTTCTTCTGAATTTCTTTCAGGAGTTTTTCGTGTTCGAGCAGGGAATTGCGCGCGGTCTGAAACCATCTTCTGCTGTTGGCCAAACGTTTCCGAGAGGTTTCGGATCAGCAGAATGCGTTTGCCGTCGAGCGAACGGGCGGAAGCTTCGAGCGGAATTTCGACGCCGTCCGCGCCGCGTTCGATCCAATTGCCGGAATTGGCCGAGCCGGGCGATTGCGCGCGCCAGAATTCCTCGGCATCAACAAGAAAATTCTCGAGAAAAGGCGATTTATCGGCCGATGCCGATCGGTTGGTCGCCGCCGGGCTGCGCGCCCCAAATATTGGCGCACCAGTCCGGCCATTCCCGATCAGGCGAAACTCGCCATCGCCGAGATATTCAAAAAGCGCGTATCCCTGGCCGGCGAGGAAAGATTCGAAGATGGAATGTCGCAGGGCATTTATTTGGCCAGCATCGCTTGCGCCAGCTGCAGAAACGCTTTTTCGACAGCGTCGCCCGTTTTCGCGCTGGTGTTGCTCCAGCGTCCAGCCGGCCGCGGTCAGTTGCGTTTCCTGAGCCGAATCGATTTCCCATTGGTCGGTAAGGTCGAATTTATTCAGGCCAGCACAGCGGGAACTTTTCCGAATTCCGGCGACAACGCGATCGTTTAGCGCCAGCGCATCGTCGAGAGTTTGGCGGCGCGTGCCGTCCACGACCAGAATGTAGCCATGCATGCCGCGCAAGTAGGACATGCGCATTTTCTGAAACACATCTTCGCCGTAAATGTCCCAGAGGACCAGCGTGAGGTCTTCGCCGTTGGCGTTTACCACTTTCTTGTCCACCTTCACGCCGATGGTGGTGTGGTATTGCTCGTCGAACATGCTTTCGACGAAGCGCCGCACCAGGCTGGATTTGCCGACGGAGAAGGAGCCAAGCATGCAGACTTTCTTCTGGAGCATCGCGATGTCTCGCTCAGTTAGCGGGAGCAGCGCCGGAATTCAGCGGCGACAGCGCCAGCGGCAGGCAGGGGAGAAGAGTGAATTTTGAACGTGACGCTGCGATTGAGCTGGCGGCCTTCTTCGGTGGCTTCATCGCGCAGAGGCTGGGAAGTGCCGACGCCGCGCGGCAGCAGACTCGGCGGATTGCACGCCGTTGCGCAGCAGCGCGGCGCGAATTTGTTCGGCGCGCTGCCGGCTAAGAGGAAGATTGGCGGCCTTCGACGCCGGTGATATCGGTGTGGCCGACCAGTTCGATGGTTACGGCCTGATGCAAAGGCGTGGCCTGCGCGATGAGTTCGCGAATATTCTTTTCGGATTGAGCGAGATTGGTTTCCTGGCCGGCTTCCAGCTCGGCGCGGCCGAGAGGAAACAGCAGGGTGACGGATTCGAGCGTAGTTCTTCAGCACATTCAAGTTGCTGCAAATTCGAATTCTGCAAATGAGATTCGTCCACGCTGCTGACGCCGGCAATCCAGGGGGCTTTTTCCTCGAGCTGCGCGATCCACTTCTCCGGAGCAGTGCCCTCGGGAATTAGTTCGCCATTTTTCGCGGTGAGCGTGACGCCTGAGGGCGGATGGAGCAATGCGGCGGCGCGCCTGGCGACGATCGCGTCGTCCAGAGAATAATAGGGCGCGAGTTGCAGGTCCGCGTGTTCGGGATCGAGGCCGGCTTGCGAGATTAGTTTCTTGGGATCTGCGGAGAGGGGATCACGGAATCCCTGGATGTGAAACGTGCGGCCGTCTTTGCTGTAGGAAACCACGACGATGCCCGGTTGTTTGCGCATCTCAGACAGGAATCGCGACCATTCGATCAGCAGGTACGTGGAGTAGCCGGCCCAACCGAGCAGCAGCACCGCGGCGATGGCGCCTGCGATCATCGCTGCGCGCGGTTTTTTCTGATCGGCCGGCTTCTCGCGATATTGCGTTTCGAGCAGGCGCGCGAACTGCGGTTCCGCCGCGCGGAACGGGCCGGGATCGCCGTTAAAATGGGCCAGGCGCGGAACTGTAATGCCGCTGGATTTCTTCCAGAGTTTCGTTCATCGCCAGGTTATAGGCTTCGGGCGCGTGGCCGCGAATCGCCGCCGCGATAACCGCGTTCGGCCCACTCACGACGCGAATCTGCAATTCGTCGAACGTCAAGTTGCCCAGATTTTCGGTTGTCCCGGACTGAAAGGAATCGCGCGCGAATTGCTGAATCGCGGAGAGGATGCCCGCGACCATATCGGCATCCTGCGCGGGAGCGGACGGCGCGACGACGTGATTCAGAACCAGGCCGGTTTCGCGATGAATCAGGAAAACCTGCTCGACGCGATACAGCAGGCTGTGCATCATGACAATTTCGGCGAAAGGTTTTCCGGTGCGCATAGCTTCGACGCGCCATTGAATGCCGCGCCAGGAAAGGCTGTTTTCGAGCGCTTCGTTGAAGGATTCGAGCATGCCGCGCAGAGTTTCGGTGATGGATTTGCGGATGGCCGGGCCCATCACAGGGAAAAGCGCGTCGGCAAGAACGTGCGGGTCGCGGCGCACGGATTCGCGCAGCGTTTCCTGAATGGTGGGAGCGAGAGCGGCGGCGAGAGCGAGGTCATCGCCTTTTTCCCGGCGCATCTGAATGGCTTCGGCGACGACGACACTGACGTCTTCGGTGCGTTTTTCCAGGTTATCGAGGCGGTCCTGAATCGTCGCGATGCCTTCCTGTTCGGGCGCGACGATTAAGTGGCGCAGCTCTTCGTACGCGTGGTTGTTGTCCGTCGGTTTTTCCTGGGCCTGCGCCTCGAAGGCGCGGCGTTGCGCTTGCTCGGCCATATTGGGAGGGTGAAGGTTTCGCCGGCGGGCTCACGTTGCAACCCGCTGAATCCGCGCGTTACCGATGCACTTGCGGCAATCTTCCGGCAAGTATTCTGCAATCTCGGCTACTCTCCGGGCAGCTCGAATTTATTCTTCAGCCGCAGCGAGAATTCGTTGAACAGGTCGGCGAGGCCGGCGCGGTCGGTTTTTTCGTCGCGCAAGACTTCGACTTCCCGGTTCAGGGCCGCAGTGGAATCGCGGCGCAACTTATCAATTTCGGCGGAGACGGACTTCGAGTGTTCGAGCAGCTTGGCGCGCAGTTCCGCGTGGCCGTCGGACATCTGGTCTTCGAGCTGCGAAAGTTTTTTCTCGACGATTTTCGCGGTGTCCTTCATTTCGCGCGTGAGTTCTTTCAGTCTTTCGCCGCGCTCGGACTTTTCGGTCTTGATGCGCTGCCCCAGGGAATCGGTTTCTTCCTTGATGTAGTTGCTGAGGGTATCGAGGCGCTTGGTCATGTCCTCGCGCAGGGTCTCGACCGCCTTGGTGACGGTTTCTTCCAGGCGGACGAAGCGCTTTTCATAATCGCGCATCTGCGAGCCGAATAAGATGTCGCGGATCTTGTCTACATTCGCGCCTTCCGCGTTTTCCTTGGCGGATGAATTGTTGGTATTTTTGCGTCCGCCGGGGATGCCATTTTCCTACCTCTCCTTTGCATGCCCTTACTGCGATGCCGGGGGGACCGTCGCGAGGAAGGGCGGGGCATGGGCGGGACATTACTACGAATGGACGCGTGCCGCAATATACAGGTGGTCAACAACAGGACGAACGGCGAGTAGTAGAAGTTCTAGAACTCGAAAATGGGTCGCCAGGGTTGCAAAGCACAAAATCAGAGAGATCCTTCGCTGCCAGATCGGTGGCGCGTGACATGGCGTTAGTTTTGAGCTCGGTCGAGGAAGGCGCGAAGGCGGGCGTAGCCTGCGCGGCTTACTGGGAGTTGTGTGCCGTTTGCGAGCACTGCGATGTGGCTGTCCTTGCCGTACGGCTCGACCTTGGCCACGCGTTCCAGGTTGACGATGTAGGAGCGATGGATGCGCATGAAACGCGATGGGTCGAGCGCGGATTCCAGGCTGGAGATGGTTTGCTGCTTCAGGTGCTTTTTGCCTTCGGCGGCTAGGGCGACATAGTCGTCCTGGGCTTCGGCGTAATCTAGCTTGGCGAGTGGGATGATGTACACGCGGGTGCCGTCGCGCACGGCGATGCGATCGAGGAATTGCGCAGGGGGCCGCGCGGCTACGGCCAATTCTGTTGCAGACGGCGTCGGCTCCGGCAGTTTGCCTGCGAGGCGCTCTTTGGCGCGTTTGAGCGATGCTTCGAAGCGGTCGGCGCCGAAAGGCTTCAGAAGATAGTCCACGGCATGGACCTCAAAGGCTTTGATGGCATAGCTATCGTAGGCGGTGACGAAGACGACGGCGGTGTCGTTGCCGATCAGCTCCAGAACTTCGAAGCCGTCGAGCTTGGGCATCTGGATGTCGAGAAACATCAGGTCGGGCTTTTGTTCGGTGACGATTTTGACGGCTTCGAAACCGTTGGCGCACTCGGCGATGATTTCGATGTCGTTGTGCGCGGCGACGAATTCGCGCAGAACTTGCCGGGCGAGTTCTTCGTCATCCACAATTACGGCTCGAATTTTTGCTGCGGCTGCGCGGTTCATGCGGATTGCGCCTCGCTTTCTGTGGGCAAAGTCAATGCCACGCGGTAACGATCGCCTTCTGTTTTGACGGCGAAACTGGCTTGATTGCCGTAGCGCGCTTGCAGGCGCTGGCGGACGTTCACCAGACCTACGCCGCTTTTGCGGCGCGGCGGAGCATCAGGATCGAAACTGTTTTCGACACTGATAGTCAGAGTGCCATTTTGCGCATGAACGTCCAGGCGGATCCAGCCGCCTTCGACTAAGTTAGCGATGCCGTGCACCACCGCGTTTTCGACGAGTGGTTGCAACAGCAGCGGCGGGACCGGAACGTGCAGGGCGGACTCATCAATATTTTCTTCCATTTGAATGCGCGCGCCGAAACGAACTTTTTCTACGGCGAGGAAGGCGCGGATGAGGGAAATCTCTTCTTCCAGCGGTATCGCGGCCTTTTCTCCGAGGCCGAGCGTACGACGCAGGAAATCTCCGAGCAGGATGCACATTTCGCGCGCTTTGGATGCGTCGGAACTGGTGAGCGCGCTGATGGAATTCAAACTGTTGAAGAGGAAGTGCGGATTCACTTGAGCTTTCAGCGCGCGGAGTTCAGCGTCGCGAGCGAGGACGCTGGCTTTCATCACGCGCGCTTCGGCGTCGCGCGAGGCTTCGACCGCAATGATGACGTAATACAAGGTGACCCAGAGCAGATAGAGCAGCAGGCCAGTGACGATCACTAGCGGAACTTCCGGGCGGAACCGGTGGCTGAGGCCTGGAAAGTATTGCATCTTCGAAAGGGTGCTGGCGAGACTTTCCGCGGCGACAGCCCAGATGATGCTGGCGACAAGCGCCGCAGTTAGATGCGTGGCAATCAAACGGCCGAGTCCATATTTTTCCAGCGGATTGCCGCGGCAGGAATACCAGGAAGTGAGGCAGAGAAATGCGTACAGAAGGCAGAGCGGCACGGAGAGCACTATTGCTTCGTGAGCGCTGATCTCGTGAGAAACAGTGAGTAGATAGGCGAGCAGCCCGGCGATGGGAATCCATGCGAGGAGGTAAATGATGACGCGTCGCAGTTGGCTGAGTAAAGGATGCATGATCGCGAGTTAATTCTTTACGACGATTCCGCCCATCAGGCTGGCGCCTTTCATGATCAAACGCTTTTGCGTGCCGTCGACAGCGGGCGTTTGCTGATCGGTTTCGTCAACGAAGGCGCCGAACAGACTGATGCCCTCCATCGAGACCAGCCAGCCATCGGGAACTTTGATTTCGCCGCCACCCATGAAGGACATGGCTTCGATGGTGGCCGAATCGCCTTCCATGTCCGCTTGGCGAAGGTCAATTTGAAAGCCCCCCATGACAGATAAGACGCTGCCGCCTTTGAATTTCTTGCTGGTGATGCGGCGTTTAAAGCCGCCGAGAATTGCGACGCCGTTGAAATCGGCGTCCGGAGAACCAACGCGACTCCAGCGATTGAAAATCTCGGGCCATGGGGGCCTGGTGGTGCCATCGGGACGGGTACGCGGGCCGGCGGCTTGCCAGATCATCAGCACGCCGACGCCGATGATTACGAGGGGCCAAATCGTGTCAAAGCGGACGTGCGCGAAGCCGAGATTTTCCAGCACGAGAAGACCGCCGATCGCGAGCAGGATGATGCCCCAGATACCACGTCCGCCGCGACCGCGGCAATCAATCAGCATCGTCGTACCGGCGCCAACCAGGACCACCGGCCAGAAATAGCTGAAGACGCGGTCGGCGTTGATGAGGCCTTGTTGATCGAGAAGGAGCACGACTCCGGCGGCAACGATCAGCGCGCCGAAGATGAAGCTCCAACTGTAGGACCGGTTGGTGCCCATGGCTGTTAACCCCTCCGGGATGCGGAGAAGCGATTTTCCTGTGTTGCCAGCAAGATTGCGAGACCGAGGCCCACGAGAATCAGCGGCCAGTAGCGCAGCACCTCTACCGCGCTGGGAAGATTCAGGCGCATGGAGAGGATATTCCAAATGTCGGCGAGCATCATGGAAAAGAGCCAGAGGTTGTCCAAGCGAAGATGGCCATAGCCGAGTTCGCCGAGTTGGAAAGCGATGCCCAGGAGGATGAGCAAGCCCGCGCCCACCACGGGGATACGCGCGCTGGAAAATAGGGAAGTCATGGGCGACTGGCCGTTTGTGCTGGTCATGTTCTCATCTCCGATTCGGATTGCGTTGCCGTTCATGAGGCGAGAATAGAGGACGGCAGGCGGGGCGTCTTGTATTAATCGGCGAATGGCGGGTGGTTGCCGGTGAACGGCGCGGCATTGGAGGTGGAAGAGGAAATCTCCCACAGAGGCAAGAGCCGCCGAGAGAAACGGAGGCAAGGAGGCAAAGAAACGGAGAAACACCGTAGCGCACGCTACGCGCGCGCTACGTCATCCGAGACCGCTATCGCGAAATATGCGCAGCTACGACAGCGTCATCCCGATCCAGAAGGCGGCGGTCAGGATGCCGGTCAGCAGCAGCATCAGGCGCAAGCGCTTCTTGCGCACGGCTACGATTATCACGCCCATGGCGCAAAGCAGGAAGCCGAGCTCCGGCCAAAACATGGCGGAGTTGAATGTGTTATTCGAAGCGTTGGCTGGATCCTGAAGCCAGAAGGACGCGAACGAAGTGGCAGCGGTGAGCGATGCGGCCACGCAGCCCGCGAGCGCCAGGCCTCTGGCCCACTCCGGCACAACCCAGTCCTTTTTCGTGTCGCGCCAGTCCAGCCACGTCTGCGCGACCACCAATGCTGCAACCATCAAAACGAACAGCGCCACGTCCCCCTCCCCAAGCGCGCACCGTTTTTGCCCTTTTACAGCTGCCCGACACCGGAGGCGGCTCGCTCTGCGAAGCGAAATTTCCGTTGCCGGACCTGGAGCCGAAACGATACGAGGGCCGTTGCTGCCGAATCACACCCTCAGTACGCAGCCGCGTTTGCCTGTAGCGGCTTTGCTGCTTCGACAGACCCCGTTGCTTTTACCCTCTTGCAATGCTCTTCTTGTAAAGCAAGTTCTGCCTGCGCCAAGCGCCTTGGCATGGCCTGAATTACGATGCTGCCCTTCGGTGCGATTGCCAAATCTCCTCCTGTACTCAGCCATGATCGAAAATCACAGCTTCAGGGGCTAAAGCCCTTCTCGTTCGCGAAATCTACGGCGGGGCTGAATCCCCGCCCTTGCGTACTTCGGCGAATTCGCCGCCAGCCTACGACGGATTGAACTCATTCGTCAAAATCATTCTTTCGCTCAGAATGCGCGCTTGCGTGTAGCGCTCGGTGGCTTCCTCGGGCGACCCGGCGCGAAGCTCGTGCAGTATGCGCTTCAGCTCTTCGTCGAAGAGGCGCGTAACGAATTCGGGCGTGTGGACGACGGGCTCGCCATGTTCGTTGACAACGCGGGTCACGTCGCGATGGCGCATGCGCTGCGCGACCATCAGGCGATAGATGCGGTCGGTGGCGAGATCTTCCATGTAGCCATCGAGCAGGCTGGCGCCGCGGCCGCTGAGCACGCCGTGGCGATAGCGAATCACGGTGCGCACTGCCGCGCGCGTGCCGGCAACCGTGTGCTGGCCGACTCCTGCGGGAACCGGGCGCAGGTCAGAATGGGTTTCGTGGTTTGCCGGGCGCGCGTGCAATTGATTGGGAGCAGGGAACTGCATCACCGCGATTTCGTTTTGGTCGGGATGGCCGGTCCATGCGCCGTCCATCAGAGAGGTGGCTTCATTCTTCTTGTCCTTTTCCAAGATGGCCAGCGCGCGGGCATTTAGTTCGGCGTCCTCGCGGCTGGGATACAGCGCAGTCATGCCGCCGATGGCGAGCATGCCGTGTTTGTGGCAAATCTCGGGAATGGTGTTGCGCAAATTTTGGAAGAACGGGACATCGTGCGGGATGGTGTTGCGATCCGGCAGCACCCAATTGGGATCGTGCAGGTTGAAGTGGATCAGGCTGGCCATGTAATCCCAGCGGCCCAGGTTGAGCGCGAGCAAGTGTTCGCGCAGATTGTAAGCGAATTCTTCCATTTGATAAGCGAGCGGATGCGATTCCACCAGGGCCATGCACTTGATGTAATCTTGCGGCCAGCCTTTGGCGCGGGCGATCGAACGAAACAGATCGCGCCACCAGAGCGCTTCTTCGGCGGATTCGGATTTCGGGATGTAGAAAGTGAGCGCGTGCTTCAGCTCTTCGGGCTTGAGCTGGAAGGCAGTCAGCGCGACATCGAAGACGGACGCGGGCATCATTTCGCCATTGAGGACGCGAGCCTGGCGCAGGTGCAGCCCGCGCGGGCGGACTGAGATCACGGTGTTGCTCGGATTTATTGTCACCGTGCGGTTGCGCTTGCGATCGAAATAGCTGAGTTCGCCACGCAGTGCCGCGAGAATGTTGGCGATGCCTTGGGTCAGGTGCAGCCAGGTGTTGGCGATGGAATCTTCGAGGTCGAGCATTACGCCGGGAGCGCCGGAGTTCAGCATCTTCACTACCAGCTCGGCGTCATCGGATGGGCCGGTCATTTGGTTGCGCTGGTCCTGGCACCATTCCGGCAATTCGATATGCCAAACGTCTGCTGTGGCGCGGGAAGACGCCAGGTAGTTTGGCAGTTGGCCCTTGTGAGACGCCTCGAGCGAAGCGGCGCGGCGGCCGATCAGATCCCGCTGGCGCGGTGTGAAGGCGCGATGAAAGGGCAGCAGGAACTCAATGAAGCCGGCGGGGAGGTCGCGCGCGGGGTCAAAGCCGCTGGGTGCGGTATTGACAGCTTGAACGGGCTCGAGTTCGGGACTCAATTCGGCTCTGGTGCTTACCATAGATGCGAAAACTGCTCCTTCTGATTCGCGCTCGCGCGAATTGCGTTTAGCGAACCGCTGATGCCATTCTTGATGCAAAACTTGAGATCGCGGCTGCATCCTGGGTGGAAAAAGGACACGGCCACGCCGCGGAGAAGGCGAAGATGAAGGGGCAATCAGGCTTCCAAAGGGATAGCGCGGAGGGCAATCGCGAGGGCGTGCGTAAGTAATTACAGTGACTAGGGATAGCTAGGGCTTCCCAGTTCGGGATTGTTGAGCACGCCAGAACGCTTGCGGTTCCATCGTGAGATTTTGCCCGCTGGTCAACCCATTGTCCAATTTAGGAAACGATTTGCGTACTGGAAAGTGTGTATCGCGAATGGAAAGTGTGTACTTCAGCGGCTGAACCTGTCGGGTTTTATTGTATTTGCGTTGTGGCACTTCAATCCTGCCGTCGGCAGGTTTCCAGGATGAACTGCGGGCTCGAGCCACCAATATTATCGAGGTGCTTTGGGGTGCAACTTCCATCACCCGCGCGAATACCAGAGCGCCGTGGGGTCTGGGTTCTCTGCTAGGATAGCCGTGGCTATGCGAAAACCTTGGGTAATCGCGCACCGTGGGGCTTCGGGCCACGCGCCGGAAAACACGCTGGCGGCGTTTGAACGTGCCGTGCAGCTGGGCGCGGGATTCATCGAGACGGACCTGCATCTGACGCGCGACGCGCGGTTCGTCGCGATCCACGACGCAACGCTGGAGCGTACGACCAACGGACGCGGGAACGTCCACGATTACACGTTGGCGGAATTGCGGCAACTGGATGCGGGCATGTGGTTCGACCGGGAGTTCATGGGGCAGCGCATTCCGACGCTGGAAGAAGTCCTGCAATTCGGGAAAGAGCACGATGTGATTTTTTATCTGGAAGTGAAATATGACGCTGCGTGGGGCATGCATCATTCGCTGGTGGCGGAGCTGCATAAATCCCAAAGCACCGCGCGCTCGATCGTGATTTCGTTCGACCAGTCCACGCTTATGGCGCTGCGCCAGGTGGATTCCACGATGATGATGGGATTGCTGGTGGATCAGCCGAGTGAGGATTTCGCGAAGGTGGCGATCGAACTGGGCGTGCGGCAACTTTGTCCGAAGGTGAATCTGGTGACGCCGAAGTTGGTGGAGGATGCGCACCGCCTGGATTTGCAGGTGGCTACGTGGACCGCGGATGATCCGGAAGTGATGCGTACGGTGGCCGCGGCGGGCGTGGATGGGATTATGAGCAATTTCCCTGATCGGTTGCAGACAGTTCTCGAAGAGACGTAGTTTCTGCGCTTCAAAAATGCCAATCCCGCTTTGCGGGATTGGCGTTCCCAGGGTATTGCCCTACCGATCGAGTTGACTGTAGAGCGCGGCGAATTGGGGTAGGGTTAGTTGTTCGGCGCGGGCGTCGGGGCGAAGGGCGGCGGTGGCTAGCGCTTCGTGGATTTTGTTGTCGGCGGCGATAGCTAGCAGATTGTTGCGCAGGGTTTTTCGTTTTTGGCTGAAGCAGGTCTGAACGAACTCCAGGAAATTCTTTTCTTCGAGTACTCCCGTGATGTTGAGGTTTGCTTGTTCGCCCGGCAGAGTCATGGCTACCAGTGCGGATTTTACTTTTGGCGGCGGGCGGAATGCGCCGGGGGGAATGCGCAGGGCGATTTTGGGTTGGGCGTAAAACCGACAGAGCACCGAGAGGTAGCCGTAGTCGCGCACGTTGGGATGCGCGGCGATGCGTTCGGCTACTTCCAATTGAATGACGATGTGGATGGAAGTGATTTGGGCGGCCCAGCGGAAGAGATGGTGCAGGATGGGTGAGGTGATGTAGTACGGGAGGTTTCCGTAGACGTGAATTTTTCCGGCGGCTAGATCGCCGATGTTGGTGGCTAGGACGTCGGCGGTGACGATTTCGAGGCCGGGCCATTTTGCGGGATCGATGTCGCGTGCGGCTGTTAGGCCTTCGGCTAGGCGCGGGTCGGTTTCGATGGCGATGATGCGGCGGTTGTCGCCGACGAGGAGCTGGGTCAATTCGCCGTGGCCTGGGCCGATTTCGATCCAGGTTTGGTTGGCGGCGAGGGGCAGGGTGGCTAGGATGTGTTTGCGCCATCCGAGATCGTGGAGGAAGTGTTGACCTAGACGTTGGCGTGACATGTGTGGTGCGAGTGTAGCAACGCGAACGGAAAAACTAAAATAAAGGCGGCCATCCCGCGACGGCGGAATAGTCGCTACAAAGTCAAAAGAAGGACCACTGGCAGGAGTGCCCGTGCCACGATGTAAGGTGCGAGCTTGACGAAGCTGCGGCGTTCCGTTACCGTTCCCGTTTCTGCTGACCGCTTATGAAAATTTTGTTCATTGCATCGGAAGGTTTGCCGTACTCGAAGACCGGCGGCTTGGCGGACGTAGTGGGAGCTCTGCCCAAGGCGCTGGCTGAGATGGGCCACGAGGTGGCCGTGCTGCTGCCGCGCTATCGCGGAAACAAGATCACTTCGATCCTGGTTTCCAGCGTGACGGTGACGCTGGGCGACAAGCTGCGTTTTCCGGCGATTGGCGAAGGCGTGGCGGTCGCGGGCGTGCGTTATTTTTTCGTGGACGACCGCGGCTTTTTCGACCGCGAGCAGCTCTACGGCGAGAAGGGCGCGGATTATCCGGACAACGCTGAGCGCTTCACGGAATTTTCGCGCGTGGCCATCGAGTTTATGAAGCGCGTGTGGCTCCCGGACGTGATTCATTGCCACGACTGGCAGACGGCGCTGGTGCCGGTGCTGCTGCGCACACAGCACGCCGAAGATCCGGTGACGCGCGGGCTGCCGGTGGTGTTCACGATTCACAATATCGGTTACCAGGGAATATTTCCGCAGATGGTGATGCGCACGATCGGTCTGCCCGACACTTTTTTCACGATGGACCGACTGGAATTTTATGGCCGGGTAAATTTTCTGAAGGGCGGACTGCTGTACGCCGATTATCTGACGACGGTGAGCCGCCGCTACACGCAGGAAATTCAGACGCCGGAATTTGGTAATGGACTGGAAGGGGTGATACGCGGGCGTGCGGACCGGCTGATCGGTATTCTGAACGGCGTGGATTATTCGGTGTGGAGTCCGGAGGTGGACACCTTCATCACGCAGAATTATTCGGTGCACAATCTGGAAGCGAAGAAGGCCGACAAGAAGGATTTGCTGCAGCAGTTCAAGCTGCCGGCGGACAAGCCGGAGTGTCTGGAGCGGCCGGTGGTGGGGATTGTGTCGCGTTTCGCGGATCAAAAGGGTTTTGATCTGATCGCACGGATCGCGGGCGATTTGATGAAGGAAAATCTGACGCTGCTGGCGCTGGGCACGGGCCAGCCCGAATACGAAAAACTGTTCAAGGACATGGCGGAGAAATATCCGGGGCGCGTGGGCGTGAAGATCGGGTACGACAATCCGCTGGCGCATAAGATTGAGGCCGGAGCGGATATATTCCTGATGCCTTCGCGCTACGAGCCGTGCGGCTTGAACCAGATATACAGCTTGCGCTATGGTACGGTGCCGGTGGTGAGGGCCACGGGCGGCCTGGATGACACCGTGCAAAACTATGACGCGAAAACGCATCACGGGACTGGGTTTAAGTTCGACGCGTACGATGGGCGGGCATTGCTGGACTCGTTACGCGCGGCGTTGAAATTGCAGCGAGATGCGAAGGCTTGGCAGGCTCTGCAGAGGAACGGCATGGCCAAGGATTTTTCGTGGAAGGCTTCGGCGGCGGCTTATGTCACACTGTATGAAGCAGCTAAGAGGGCACGAATCCCGCGGGTCGCTGGGACATCTAAAGGATAGCGCTGGAAGCGTTTCCTGTAGGTTTTTGGGAGGCGTGGTGCGGCGCTACAAGGGACAATAAGGGACAACATGTCAGAAAACATCCAAGCGGTGACCGACGCGAATTTCGAAGCAGATGTGGTGGAAGCCAGCAAGACTCAGCCGGTGATGGTGGACTTCTGGGCGGATTGGTGTCGCCCGTGCCATATGTTGACACCGACGGTGGAAGAGCTCGCGAAAGAACACGCGGGGAAGCTGAAGGTAGTGAAGCTCAACGTGGATGAGAACATCAACGCGGCGGGCAAATTCAATATTCGCGGGATACCTACCTTGCTGATTTTCAAGGGCGGGCAGGTGGCGGACCAGCTCGTCGGGGCTCAGCCGAAAGAGTCGATCGAGAAAGTCATCCAGCGCCATATTTCGTAAATCTTGGGCGCGAATTCAAGCCAGGTGAGGATGAACAGCGGCGACGCAGAGCTGACATTGCTGGGAAGCGCGCCGACTTTGAAGAGCTGCGCGGCTTGCGGGGATTCATTTTCTTGCGGAGCGCCGGATACAGGTTGTTGGTGCGAAGAAGTATCGGTCCCGCGCGAAGTGTTGATTGAGCTGCGGGCGCGTCGCTCGGATTGTTTGTGCCGGCGGTGTCTTTCGGCGGCTGCTGCTGCCGCGGCGCCGTCGTCAGCTTTGAGCGTTTCGCGTGCGGAGTCAGAAACTACTGGGCGTAACATTCTGCCGTAACAGCTCCTATGAGCGTGAAAACGAAAAAAGAGCAGCGGCGATGCCATTGGGCGCAATCGCCGTTAATGGTCGAGTACCACGACCAGGAGTGGGGCAAGCCGGTGCACGACGACCGGGTGCTTTTCGAGTTTTTGATATTGGAAGGCGCGCAGGCGGGGTTGAGCTGGGAGATCGTTCTCAACAAGCGTGAGAATTACCGGCGGGCGTTTGACGGATTTGATGCGGAGAGAGTTGCGCGGTATGACAAGCGGAGAGTGCGCGCGCTTTTGGGCGACGCGGGGATCGTGCGCAATCGTTTGAAGATTGCGGCGACGATTTCCAACGCTGCGGCGTTTCAGGCGGTGCGGCAGGAATTCGGATCGTTTGACCGTTACGTCTGGCAGTTTGTGGGCGGGCGCCCTCAGAAAAATAATTGGGCGACTTCGCGGAAGATTCCCGCGCGCACCGAGGAATCGGACGCGTTGAGCAAGGATTTGAAAGCTCGCGGGTTTCGCTTCGTCGGCACGACCATTTGTTACGCGTTCATGCAGGCCACCGGCATGGTCAACGATCATGCGCGCGATTGTTTCCGCTATAAATCCGTCGGTTAGTTTATCGGCTGTTTGGTGCTGAACCCAACCTTGAACAGCGGGTACTGCATGCCGTGCCCCTACGAGCGGGCTTGAGTCCGAAGCCGTGGCAAACTGGGGCGCAGCAAGCAGCGCCTCCGGTCTCCCCTTGGTGCATCTCGCGCCCTTACGCTTGCGTCGGGAGCAGGCGGAGGCTAGAATTAGTCGTACTTGTATTTGTGTTAGCCCGCCTGTAGTGCTTCTGGTGTCAACGACAGGGGCAAGGTGCGGCCTGACGAAGGGTGGGGCGGCGACGGTGACTGAGAAGGCGCGAGCGAAGGCGATCTGCGTGGTTGGGGCGCAGTGGGGCGACGAGGGCAAGGGTAAGGTGGTTGATTACCTGGCGCAGTCGTTCGACTACACGGCGCGCTACGCGGGCGGGCACAATGCCGGGCACACCGTCATTTTCAATAATCACAAATACATTCTGCAATTGATTCCCAGCGGCATTCTGCGGCCGGAGAAGAAGGCCGTGATTGGTGCGGGGACGGTGGTGGATCCGGCGGCGCTGGTGGCCGAGCTGGAAAATTTGAAACGGTCCGGGATTGAAGTGCGCGGTCGGCTTTTTCTGAGCGATCGCGCGCATTTGATTTTTCCTTATCATCGCGAGATGGATAAGGCCGCGGAATCAGCGCGCGGAGCGGCGGCAATTGGGACAACTTCGCGGGGGATCGGGCCGGCGTACGAAGACAAGATGGCGCGGCGCGGAATTCGTGTATGCGATTTGTTCGATCCTGCGGGCTTCAAGGAAAAATTGGAGCGCGTGATTGCGGAAAAAAACGCGATCAGCCGCGCGACTTATGGGCATCTTCTGGAAACCGCGGGAATTTACGATCAATATATGGAACTGGCCGCGCACATTCACGGCCTGGTGACGGACACAGGAGTGCTGCTGAATCGCGCGCTGGATAACGGCGAATCGGTGCTGTTCGAGGGCGCTCAGGGGACGATGCTGGATATTGATCATGGGACGTATCCTTACGTCACGTCTTCGAATGCGACATCGGGCGGCGTGGCGACGGGGCTGGGCGTGGCACCGACGCGGATTGGTGGAGTGGTGGGCGTGACGAAGGCTTACACCACACGCGTGGGCAGCGGGCCATTTCCCACGGAGATGCCGGACCTGGACGCTCAGGCGTTGCGTGAGCGCGGCAAGGAATTCGGCGCGGTGACGGGCAGGCCGCGGCGCTGTGGGTGGCTGGACTTGGTGGTGCTCAAGTTCGCAAAAATGCTGAGCGGCATTGATTCGCTGGTAGTGACCAAGATGGACGTGTATGACACGCAGCCGGAGATCAGGGTTTGCACCGGCTACAAATATAAGGGCAAGACCCTGGAGAATATGCCGGCGGACGTCGAGACACTGATGCAGGTCGAGCCTGTGTACGTCACTTTGCCCGGATGGCAGAAACCGACGCCGGGGATTCGCGACGTGAAAGAATTGCCGGAAGCGGCGCGCAATTATCTGAATTTTATTTCTGAGCGATTGCAGGTTGAAATTGGCATGATTTCCACCGGGCCGGAGCGCGACGCAACGATTGTTCCGCGAGGGACGAAACTCGCGTCCTGGCTCTAAGGCGCCATGCTTTCCTACGAAGCAGCCCGCGCAAAAGTGATTGAAGTAATCTGCGCGCGGCGTTGTGCGCCTCCTCCTCCCACAGAAACCGTCGAATTTGCCGAAGACCCCACGCGAGCACTCGGACGCATCGTGGCCGAAGACGTGCGCGCCGACCGCAATTATCCGCCGTTCAATCGCTCGACGCGTGATGGATTTGCGCTGCGTGCGGCGGATGCGGCGCGTCCGGGCGCGAAGTTGCGGCTAATTGGCGAGAGTCGCGCGGGCGTGGCGTTCGGTGGCATGGTCGAGCCGGGGACTTGCGTGCAGATCATGACGGGTGCTGCGATGCCGCGTGGCGCGAATTCGATTGTGATGAACGAGCATGCGCGGATCGAAGGCGAGTTCGTCGTGATGGACGAAGCGGCGCGCGAGGGAGCGCATTTCGTGCTCGAGGGGCAGGAAACCCGCGTAGGAGAGAGCGTGGTGGCGCGCGGGAAGCGGGTCAGCTATGCGGAGCTGGCGATTGCCGCGCAGGTGGGGCGCACGCGACTGGTGGTGGCGAAGAAGCCGCGCGTCGCGATTCTTTCCACGGGCGATGAATTGGTCGCGATGGATCAGACGCCGACGAAATATCAGATTCGCAACAGTAATAACGTGTCGCTCGCGGCGCAGGTGTTGGTGGCGGGTGGCGAACCCGTGATGCTAGGGACCGCGCCGGATAATCTGGCGGAATTGCGCACGCACATCGAAGAAGCGCTGAATGCGGATATTGTGACGCTGACGGGCGGCGTATCGGTAGGGAAATACGATTTGGTGGAGCAGGTATTGCGCGAAATGGGCGCGGAGTTTCATTTCGACACGGTGGCCATTCGTCCGGGTAAGCCAGCGGTGTTTGGTTTTTGCCAGGGCAAGCCGGTGTTTGGACTACCGGGAAATCCGGTTTCGACGATGGTGACATTTGAATTGTTCGTGACGCCAGCGATTGAACTGCTGAGCGGGCACAAGCCGGGTGCTCTGGCGGTGTTGAAGGCCAAGCTTGCACATCCCTTGAATGAGAAGCCGCCGCTGGCACATTTTCTGCCGGCGCGTGTGAGTTGGCCGGACGGGGAGCCGGTGGTGGAAGCGATTCATTGGGAAGGCTCGGGCGATATTGGGTCCGTGGTGAAAGGGAATTGTTTTTTGGTGGTGAATGAGGCGAAGCTGGTTTACGCGGCGGGGGAAATGGCGGATGTTTTGCCGCGGCGGGGATTGTTCTGAACGAATTTCATGGCGAAGCTTTCGCACTACGATGAAAAAGGGCGCGTGCGGATGGTGGACGTTACGGCGAAGGCGGCCACAACGCGCACTGCGCAGGCGCACGCGTTTATTTGCATGGAGCGAGCAACTGTTAGTAGCGTGCGGCGGCTGAAGTCTCCGAAAGGCAATCCACTTGAAATCGCGCGGATTGCCGGAATTGGCGCGGCCAAGCGCACGGCGGAGCTGATTCCACTTTGTCATCCCCTCTTTTTGACTCACGTAGATGTGAGCGCCAAGCTGTGCCAGAATGGAATTGAGCTGACATCGGAGGCGACGGCTACCGGCCCGACCGGCGTCGAGATGGAGGCTTTAGTGGCGGTGTTGGTTGCGGCGCTGACGATTTATGACATGTGCAAAGCGCTGGAACGCGGCATGGAAATTACCGAGGTGTACGTGGTGAAGAAAGCGGGCGGGCGAAGCGGCACGTACGTGCGTCCTGGGAAACGTGTGAAGCGATGACGCCGATGAAGGATGTCAAAGTCCTGGTCGTGGATGATAACGCGCTGATCCTCGATCTTTTGATGAAGGGACTGCTGCCACATTGTGATGCGCGCGCGGCTGCGGATGGCGCCGATGCGCTGCTGAAAATTGTGGACGACCCGCCGGATCTGGTGGTTTGCGACTACCGCATGCCGGGGCTCGATGGGCGACAGTTGTACGAAAAGCTGCGCGGGCGGCAGCAGACGAAAGCGATTCCATTTATTTTTTTGGCTAGCCGCAGCGACATCGAAGAAAAACTGAGGCCGATTGTAGAGGGCGTCGAAGAATTTATTCCCAAGCCATTTTTTTTGAAAGATCTGGTGCGACGCGCGAAGAAAGTGGTGGACCGGCTGCAGCTGGAGAAATTGCAGAATCGCCAGGTGCGACCGGGAGTGGTGCAAGGGCGGCTGGAAGAAATGTCCATCATGGACTTGATGCAGTCGCTGGAGATGGGGCAGAAGTCGTGCCAGTTGACGATTCGCCGCGGGGAAGAGAGCGGCGACCTGTTTTTTGCTTCAGGGCAATGCAAAGACGCGCGGCTGGGAGCGCTCGAAGGTGAAGCGGCTGTGTTCGAGGCTGTGCGCTGGCCCGAGGGCGAATTCGAAATCGATTTCAATCGCGCGCCCACGCGCGACACGATTTCGCGCACTACTACCGGATTGCTGATGGAAGCGCTGCGCTTGGTGGATGAAGGGCAGCGCGACGGCGAAAGCGAAGACGCACAAGTCACCGAAGGATAGTCGTTCGCTAATTGCGACACCACTCCATGCGGGTTTCCATTCTCACAATCAGCGATTCAGTAGCGAGCGGAAAGCACCAAGATGGTTCCGGGCCGGCTGTTGCGGGCCGGTGTAGGGAACTCGATTGGGAAATTGTGTCCGAGGCAGTGTTGCCGGACGAGCGCGAGAGCATCGCTGAGGTTTTGCGGAAAACGGCTGACGCGAAAGTGGTGGATTTGATACTCACAACTGGCGGCACTGGCGTGGGGCCGCGGGATGTGACGCCGGAAGCTACGATTTCTGTGGCAGAGCGGCTGATTCCGGGATTCGCAGAGCAGATGCGCGCGGAAGGTTTGAAGAAAACGCCGCGGGCGATTTTGTCGCGTGGGGCTGCGGGGATTCGCGGGACTACGATGATCATTAATCTGCCGGGGAGTCCGCAGGGGGCTGTGGAATCGTTGGATGCTATTGCTGCTTTGCTTCCTCACGCCGTGGATGTGCTGCGCGGCGCACGTCACTAATACAAAACCACAAATTTAAACGACGGACCGACCGCCGGGATGCCAACGTGCCCGCTTCGTCGCGAAAAACGCGGGACGAAGCGACCGCTACACGTTCAACTGCAATGCTTGCGCGCTGCGCGTGGCCGAATGCGCGAAATTTTTGTGGCGGATGAGGCTGGCTGAGACTTGACCGCTGTGCTAGGATGCGCTGTTCGTGGGTCAACGTTGATCCGGCGATGCCGAGCCAATACATCCCGATATTGATTTACGCGCTGCTTGCCGCGGCTTTCCCCGCCGTTACGCTAATTGTTTTCAAATTTATTCGACCGGACATGAAGCCGAATGGCGCGAAGCTGGAGCCGTACGAGTGCGGCGTGCCGCCGGAAGGAAATGCGCGCGGGCGGTACTCGGTGCGGTTTTATATGGTGGCGATTCTGTTCGTGATTTTCGATGTGGAGACGATTTTTCTGTTTCCGTGGGCGATCAAGTATGGGCAGCTGGGCGTGTATGGTTTGGTGACGATGCTGGTGTTCTTGGGAATTTTGCTAATCGGGTATGTGTGGCTGTATCGCAAGGGCGCGCTGGACTGGGTGTGAGACGGGCGTCTGAGGTTAGATCCTGCGGGCGGGTCTGAGACCCGCCCCTATGGAAGCAGCGAGAGCGTGGAATTGACGTTGTTTTTTGGAGTGTGTTAAAAAGGCGGGCTGCGATCCGATTGCGGGGCGCGTGTTGTGGCGCGTACCGAGCGAGGGCAGCCGATCGAACCGATGGTCAACGACCCTTCGGAAAAAGGTCCAGCTGCAAAACCGCCGGATGGCACGGCGGAAAAGTCTTCTATTCCTTCCGAGCCGGAAACGCCAGCGGTTCCTATTGCGTCTGCTGAGCCTGCTGCAACGAAACCGACGGTCACTGCGACGCCTGCTGAACCAGTTGCTGCCCAACCACCGGTGGCACCGGTTGCAGCGAAACCACCTGTCGCGCCGACTGCGCCAAAGCCTCCCGCTGCTGCGTCAACGCCGACAACTCCCGGTGCTCCGGCATCAGCCGCGCCGCCCAAGCCTGCTGCTCCTCCTGCGCCACCGAAGCCTGTTCCGTTGGATAACGAATTGGTGCAACGACTGAAGGCGCGCTTTGGCGATGCGATTCGCGAAGCCTCGCTGGATCGGAAGCAGCCCATCGTGCTGATTGCGGTGGAGCAGTTGCGCGAAATTTCGCGTTATTGCCGCGATGAGGAAAAATTCGACATGCTTGTGGATTTGACCGCCGTGGACTGGCCGAAGCGCGAAAAAAGATTCGACGTCGTGCTCAATCTTTATTCTTTCGCGAAGAACGAGCGGCTGCGGCTGAAGGCGCACGCAGGCGAAACGGAGCCTGCGCCGAGCGTTTGCGAAATCTGGCCCTCGGCGAACTGGATGGAGCGCGAGTGTTACGACATGTTCGGGATTATTTTTGAAGGGCACCCGGATCTGAAACGCATTTTGCTGCCGGACGAGTGGCAGGGCCATCCGTTGCGCAAGGATTACGACATTTTGAAGCAGGACACGGATTGGGTGCGCGAAAATTTGGGAATCGAGAGCGGTCAGTAGCGCCGCGCGACGGCCACGAGCGAATGAGCAACGAGCACACCATAAAAACGATTTCGGGGATGGATAGCGTCAACACCACGGTGTTGGGCGCGGACGAAATCATTTTGAATATGGGGCCGCAACATCCTTCGACGCATGGCGTGCTGCGCGTGAAGCTTAAGCTTGATGGTGAGCGCGTGGCGGGGTCGGAATGCATCATCGGTTATCTGCATCGCGGCGTGGAGAAAATCGCGGAGCATCGCAGCTATCAACAATTTGCGCCGTATGTGGACCGCATGGATTACGTAGCCGCGGTTTCGAACGGATTGGGATATTGCGAGGCCGTCGAGAAGTTGTTGGGCACCGAAGCGCCGCCGCGCGCGCGTGTGGTGCGCACGATTCTAACCGAACTGCAGCGGATCGCGAGTCACTTACTGTGGTTGGGGACGCATGCACTGGATATCGGCGCGTTGACGCCGGTGTTTTACTGTTTTCGCGAGCGCGAAGAAATTCTGAAAATCTTCGAGAAATATTGCGGCGCGCGGTTGACAACTCATGCGTTTCGCATTGGCGGATTGCAGTATGAGACGTACGACGGCTTTGAAGAAGATACCAAGCGTTTCTGCAACGATTTCGCGCACAAGATTGACGAGTACGAAACGCTGCTGACGGAAAATCGCATCTGGGTGGGACGCACGAAAGGCGTGGGAATTCTGAACGCGGCGGATGCGATTGCGTTGGGAGTGACCGGGCCGGTGCTGCGCGCGAGCGGCGTGAAATGGGATTTGCGCAAAGCGCAGCCTTACGCAGCCTACGACCAATACGAATTCGACATCCCCACGCGCGAGACAGGCGACACATACGACCGGTACGTGGTGCGCATGGAAGAAATGCGGCAGTCGCGGCGCATCTGCCTGCAAGCGGTGGAAAATATTCCGACGGGGCCGATCATGGCGCGCATCGGCAAAGTGCTGAAGCCGCCGCCGGGCGAGGTGTATCACTCGATCGAGGCGCCCAAGGGGGAGCTAGGGTATTACATCGTCAGCGACGGGACCACGCAGCCTTATCGCGTGCGCGTGCGGCCGCCGTCATTCATTAATTTGCAGGCGTTCGACAAAATGGCGAAAGGTTCGTTGATTGCGGACGTGGTGGCGATCATCGGGACGATTGATATCGTGCTGGGAGAAGTGGACCGCTAAACGATGGGACATCTGATTCCACAATCGATCGTGCCGTTTGTGCTACCGGTGGTGTATGGCGTGGTGATCGTCGCGGTGTTGCCGCTGCTGGCGGGCTACATCGTGTTGATGGAACGAAAAGTAATGGCGGACATGCAGGCGCGGTTGGGTCCGATGCGCGTGGGGCCGCACGGATTGTTACAGCCGATCGCGGACGCAGTGAAATTGCTTTTGAAAGAAGACATTATTCCGGACAAGGCGGACGGGCTGATGTTCTGGTTCGCGCCGCTGGTGAGCGTGACGATGGCGCTGCTGGCGTACTCGGCGCTGGCGATTGGTCCGGCTTTTCAGATTGCGGATTTAAATATTGGATTGCTTTTCATTCTGGCGGTCAGCTCGCTGGGGATTTACGGAATTGTACTGGGCGGGTGGGCTTCGAACAGCCATTATTCGCTGCTGGGAGCTTTACGGAGCGCGGCTCAGTTGGTGAGCTACGAAACCGCGGCGGGACTGGGATTGATTTCGGTACTGCTGCTGGCGGGCTCGCTTTCGATGAAAGATATTGTACAGGCGCAGTTGGACCAGGGCGTGTGGTTCGGTTTCGAGGTGCCATTCGGATTTTTCATTTATTTGGTGGGCTCGATTGCAGAAACCAATCGCGCGCCATTCGATTTGCCGGAAGCGGAATCGGAATTGGTGGCCGGATATATGACAGAGTACAGCGGGTTTCGCTGGTCGCTTTATTTTCTGGCGGAATACGCGAACATGGTGATCGTTGCGGGCATCGCGACGACTTTATTTCTGGGCGGATGGTTGCGGCCGGGCGCGCGTTACCACGAGCATATTCCGGGAACGGGCATCGAGTGGTTGGATGCGCTGCCTGCGTTGCTGACGCTGGGTGTGGCGTTGTATTCGCTGTCGCTGGCGCCGAAGCAGCCGGTGAAAATTCAGAAAATCGTGATGGTGTTGGTTGCGCTGCTCTGCCTGGGCATGGCCGGCGTGTTGGCCGGAGCGTTGTTTGCGCCGCCTGCGGTGATGCAGGGAATTCATGGGGCCTTCTGGTTCATGGCGAAAGTGTTCGTGTACATTTACGCATTCTTGTGGATCCGGTTTACGTTTCCGCGTTATCGGTTTGATCAGCTCATGCGGCTGGGCTGGCGATTTTTGATTCCGCTGGCGCTGGTAAACGTGATCGGGGTGGGCGTGGCGATTGCCCTGCGGCAGCAATTCGCATGGGGGCCGATCGTGTCGTTGATTCCAACGACGCTCGGGACTTTGGGCGTGGCCATGTTGCTGGCGAAGGACGATGCGCCGGTTTCTGCGGCACACATGGCGGACGGTGAATAGATAGATGAAGACGCTGAATCAGGCGCTGTTTATATTTTTCGCAGTGATGGCGGTGGCTTCCGCGATTTTGATGGTGACGCGCCGGAACATCGTTCATGGCGCGGTATTTTTGATTACGACGCTGCTGGCGACGGCGGGGATTTTCCTGCTGCTGGAGGCTGAATTTCTTTTCATCGTGCAAGTCATTTTGTATGTGGGCGGGATCATGGTGCTGTTCGTATTCGTGATCATGCTGGTGAATCTGGACGTTTCCATGCGCCAGGTACAATTCAACCGGCAATGGTTTGTGGCGTGGGCGCTCTCGTTGGTGTTGGCGGCGCAATTTTTGTTCGCGATATGGGCGGTCCGGAGACCAGGGGTGCTGCGTTTGCCGGCGATGGCTGCGGATATTTCGCCGAAGAATACCGAAGGGGTTGCGGATGCGCTGTTCAGCCATTACATGCTGCCGTTTGAAATTGCTTCGATTTTGCTGCTGGTGGCGATGATTGGCGCGGTGGTGATGGCCAAGCGGAGAGTTGGATGATTCCGGTGGACTATTACTTGTTTCTTAGCCTGGCGCTGTTTGTGATCGGCGTGATCGGGGTGCTGACGCGGCGCAACGTGATCATCATGCTGATGTCCATCGAGCTGATTTTGAACGCGGTGAACATCAATCTGATGGTTTTTTCGCGGATGTGGGGCGCGGTGGATGGGCAGGTGTTTGCGATTTTTATTATTACCGATGCCGCCGCGGAAGCTGCGGTGGGATTGGGAATTATTTTGGCGTTTTTCCACAACCGCGAGACGGTGCTGGCGGATGAAATGGACATCATGAAATGGTGAAGGCTTCCTGATGAACGCGCCGTATTTTCTGGAGCATATCTGGCTGATCCCGCTGTTTCCGCTGCTGACGGCGGCGGCGATGCTGTTCTATGGGCGGCGCCTCGCGAACAACATCGTGAGCTATTTGTGCGCGGGGAGCGTGTTCGTTTCGTTTATTTTTTCGGTGGGCGCGTTTTTTCAGCTGGTCGCTATGCCGCAAGGCGAGCGATTCTTCACGAAGATGCTTTTTGAGTGGGTTCCCGCTGTGCCGTATCACATGTTCGACGGCGCGGCTGGCGAATTTCGTGGCTGGGTGGGAATTTCAGATTGATCCGCTTTCGGCGGTGATGATTCTGGTGGTCACCGGCGTGGGATTTCTGATTCACGTGTATTCCACGGGATACATGGCGCACGAAGGCGGGTATTACCGGTTTTTCGGCTATCTGAATCTTTTTATGTTCGCGATGCTGATTCTGGTGCTGGCGAATAATTTCCTGATGATGTTCGTGGGTTGGGAAGGCGTCGGGACTTGCAGCTATTTGCTGATCGGATTTTATTTTCATCGCAAGTCGGCTTCGGACGCGGGGAAAAAAGCGTTCATCGTGAACCGCGTGGGCGACGCGGGATTTCTGCTGGGAATTTTTCTGATGCTCCGCGGTGCTGGGGACGGTGCGCTTCAGCGATATCGGCCCGGCGCTGCATGCAGGACATTTTCAGAAGGGCGATCCGTGGCTGACGGCGATCGCGCTGCTGCTTTTTGTGGGCGCGGCGGGAAAGTCGGCGCAGATTCCGCTGTACGTGTGGCTGCCGGACGCGATGGAAGGGCCGACGCCCGTGAGCGCGCTGATTCACGCGGCGACGATGGTAACTGCGGGCGTGTATATGGTGACGCGCACGAACGCGATTTACCAGTTGGCGCCGAAGGCCATGGGTGTGGTCGCGCTGGTGGGCGCACTTACCGCGCTTTTCGCGGCGACGATTGGCGTGGTGCAGAACGACATCAAGAAAGTTCTGGCGTATTCGACGGTTTCGCAGCTTGGCTACATGTTCCTGGCCTGCGGCGTGGGTGCGTTCACCGCGGGAATTTTTCACTTGATGACGCATGCGTTTTTCAAAGGGTTGCTGTTCCTTGCGGCGGGCAGCGTGATCCACGCGCTTTCGGGCGAGCAGGACATGCGCAAGATGGGCGCGCTATCGAAGAGAATTCCGGTGACGTATTGGACGATGCTGATCGCTACGCTGGCGATCGCGGGGATTTTTCCGTTTGCCGGATTTGTGAGCAAGGACCTGATTCTCGGCAAGGCATACGAAAAAGATGTGCTGCTGTGGGCCGATCGGATATTTCACCGCGGGCATGACGGCGTTTTATATGTTCCGGCTGATTTTCATGACGTTCCACGGCACATCGCGCGTGGATCACGAAGTAGAGCACCACATTCACGAATCGCCGAAGGCCATGCTAGTGCCGCTGGTAATGCTGGCGGGGCTTTCGATTGTCGGCGGGTTGGTCAGCTGGCCGGAAATTCTGGGCGGCAACAGCCACTTCGTGCATTTTCTGGAGCCGGTCGTGGGGGTGGCGCACGAGGCGCGCATCGAGCCGCTGAAGGGGCCGAGTTCGCGCATCGGCGAGATTAATTTGATGCTGCATGTCCGAAGGGCTGGTGGTGCTGGGAATTTTGTTCGCGTGGTATCTGTACATCAAGCGCACGGAACTGCCGGCGAATATCGCGAAGAGCCTGAACGGTTTCTACGAGCTGGTGTACCACAAATATTACGTGGACGAGCTATACGACGCGCTGTTTGTGAATCGCGCGAAGGATTTGGGATTGGCGCTGGGCTGGTTCGATACGCACGTGATCAATGGACGTCGGCGTGGACGGCGCGGGATGGCTGACCCGATTCATTTCGCGCGTTTCGATGTGGTGGGACACGTGGATCGTGGACGGCTCGGTGAAATTCGGCGCGCGAATTGTGTGGGTGCTTAGTTTTCCCGTGCGCTTGATTCAGGACGGATTGGTGCAGAGCTACATGCTGTTCATCGTGATCGGCTTGATCGGGTTCCTGGGATATTACTTTTATCTGGCGCATCACGCGGTGCACTGAGATTTCGATGCGGCGGGCACGGTCTGCAAATTGCAGTAGAAGAACGCGAGGGAACGGATGCTCTTTTCCGATAGCCACATTTTAAGCACGATCCTGTTCACGCCGCTGATCGGCGCGATCCTGATGCTTTTTATTCCGCGCGAGCGGGCGGACCTGCATCGTTGGATGGGCAATATCTTCGGGTTTCTTGGACTGGTGGTCTCGTTGCCGCTGATATTGGCGCTTTCAATCCGGGGTGGGCGCGCCGCAATTCCAATTCGTGGAAAACTGCGAACTGGATTCCTTCGATCGGCGCGCATTTCACTCTGGGCATCGACGGATTGAGCTTCCTGATGGTGATGCTGACCACCGTGCTGGGCGCGATTGCGATTTTGTCGTCCTGGTCGGCGATTCACAAGCGCGAAAAGGAATATTACATTCTGCTTTTGCTGCTGCAGACGGGCATGCTGGGCGTTTTCATGTCGCTGGATTTCGTGCTGTTCTACGTTTTCTGGGAAGTGATGCTGGTGCCGATGTATTTCCTGATTGGCGTATGGGGCGGCGAGCGACGGCTATACGCGGCGATCAAATTTTTCCTGTACACGCTGGCTGGATCGGTGCTGATGCTGCTGGCAATCCTGGCGATTTATTATTACCGCAATACTTTCGATGTGCGCGAAATTCTGGAGCATCCCTTCACATCGCAGGATGGGTGGCTGCAGAAGTGGCTGTTCTGGGGATTCTTTTTCGCGTTTGCGATCAAGGTGCCGATGTTCCCGTTCCACACATGGTTGCCGGACGCGCACACCGAGGCACCGACGGCTGGTTCCGTCATACTGGCCGGCGTGCTGCTGAAAATGGGGACGTACGGGTTTCTGCGATTTTCGCTGCCGATGTTTCCGGATGCGACGGTGAAGTACCGCGGCATCGTGATCGTGCTCTCGCTGATCGGAATTATTTACGGCGCGCTCGTCTGCATGATGCAGAAGGACATGAAAAAACTCATCGCGTATTCGTCGGTGAGCCACATGGGTTTCTGTACGCTGGGAATTTTCGTGCTCACGCCGCTGGGGCTTTCCGGCAGCATCATTCAGCAGATCAATCACGGAATTTCTACCGGCGCGCTGTTCCTGCTGGTGGGCGTGCTTTACGAGCGGCGGCATACGCGGCTGATTTCGGAATTCGGCGGACTTTCGACGCCGATGCCGAATTTCGCGGCGGTGTATTTGATTGTGACGCTAAGCTCGCTGGGCATGCCGCTGCTGAATGGATTTATTGGTGAATTCACGATATTGCGCGGCGTGTTTGAGGTGAGCTGGCAGTGGGCGGCGTGGGGCTCGTTCGGGGTAATTCTGGGCGCGGCGTATCTGTTGTGGCTGTAC
This sequence comes from uncultured Acidobacteriota bacterium, assembly GCA_963747605.1. GTDB lineage: Bacteria > Acidobacteriota > Terriglobia > Acidiferrales > UBA7541 > Palsa-295. The sequence continues at coordinate 106,057 of CAVVGA010000026.1, forward strand.
CAGCGGGTGATGTTCGGCTCGGTGACGAATCCGGCGAACGAGCGTTTGCCCGATATGAATGCGCGCGAATACGCGACGCTGATTCCGTTGGTGGTGCTGGCGTTCTGGATCGGAATTTATCCCGCGCCACTTTTCAAGGTGGTCGAGCAGCCGGTTCATCGGCTGGTGGAATGCGTGCATCCGGGATACTACGCGGAAACGCACACACCGGGCGAGAAGGCTGCGGCCGCGGAATCTCACGCAACGACTCCGACGGCTGTGCCAACTGGTGCACAGGCTGAGGTGAATTAGATGCCCTGGCAGAAGATCTTCGAGCAGACGCGCGGGGATTTCTTTCTGGTGCTGCCGGAAGCGATGCTGATATTTTTCGGGCTCGCGATTTTACTGAGCGATTTCCTGCTCACCAAGCCGCAGAAAGGCTGGAATGCATTTACTGCGATGCTGGGTGTGGTTTTCAGCGGCGGATCGCTGTATATGCTGCGGGCGTATGCCTCGCCGCCCTACGGTCCGGCGCCGGGTTTCTCCGATTCCATCGTTATTGATCCATTTTTTATTTTCTTTGGGTTTCTTTTTCTTGCGTCCACGGCGCTGGTGATTTTGATTTCGGTGCGCTACATGGAGATTGAGGACGAGCAGCACGGCGAATATTATGCGCTGATGCTGTTTGCCACCGTGGGCATGATGTTTCTGGCGTGCGGGAACGATCTGGTGGTGCTGTTCCTGGGCCTGGAGACGATGGCCCTGAGTTTTTACGTGCTGAGCGGATTTTTGCGGCGCGATCGGCGGTCGAACGAAGCGGCGATGAAGTACATGCTGATGGGCGCGTTCAGCTCCGGTATTCTGGCTTATGGATTTTCGATTTTGTACGGGCTGGCCGGCTCGACGAACCTGGCAGTGATTCAGGAAGCGATTCGGCTGCGGCACGTGCAACCTCCGGGGACCGATCTGCTGACTTTTCTTGCGCTGGGAACCGTGGCTGCCGGAATATTTTTCAAGATCGCCGGGGTGCCGTTTCATCAGTGGGCGCCGGACGTTTATGAGGGAGCGCCGACCGGGATCACGGCGTTCGTCAGCGGCGCTTCGAAGGCTGCGAGCTTCGCGCTGCTGCTGCGTTTGTTCCTGACGGTGTTCTGGCCGGTGAATCTGGATTGGGTGCGGATCATGGAGGCGGTCGGCGTGTTGTCGCTGACGGTGGGCACGCTGGCGGCGATCACGCAGACGAATATCAAGCGGCTGCTGGCTTATTCCTCGATCGCGCAGGTGGGATACATTTTGCTGGGGTTTGTGGCGGCGGTGAATCCGGACGGAACTTTGCATGAGCGGGGCTTGCAGGCGATGGCGTTCTACTTATTCGTGTATGTGTTCTTCAACACCGGAGCGTTCGCGGTGGTGATTTTGTTGCGGCGGAAGGGAATCATTGGCGACGAGATTGATGATTTGAATGGGTTGATTGAGCGCAGTCCGGGCGCGGCGGTGTTGATGTTGATTTTCCTGCTGTCTCTGGCAGGGATTCCACCTACGGCCGGATTTGTGGCGAAACTTTTGATTTTTTGGGCATTGATTGAAACGCATCACACGGTGCTCGCGGTTCTGGGGGTGCTCTATATTCTACCCGCGGTGTATTACTATTTCCGGATGGTGGCGGCGATGTGGGTTCGCGAATCGAGCGACAAGGTGCAGCCGGTGATTTCCTTGGCGCAGAAATTTGCGCTGGCAGCGATGGTGATTGTGACGCTCGCCGCCGGAATGTTTCCGGAGCAATTCCTGCGATTGGCGACGTATTCTATCCTTACGCCGTTTGGCCAATGATAGTCGGCGCCCAGTGACTGGCAGCGCGTAATGTTCTCCCCCAATCCAGCTCCTCGCAAACGGCCCACCGGTGGCGCCACGCAAGTGGCGATGGCCATGGAGCTGCCGGCCATTCTGATGTCCAGCATTGTGATTGCCGGTGGCGCGGGATATTTGCTGGACCGCTGGCTGCACACTTCGCCGTTGCTTACGCTCATTCTTGGTTTTCTCGGATTCGGCGGGGGTGTGTGGAACGTGATTCGCCGGCTCTCACGGGCCGAGAAGACCGACGGCGGCGGCAATGGCGGGGGATGAGGAATTCTACAACGCCGCAGAACGCCGCATCGAGTGGTTGATTGTGGGGCTCGGCGCGGTCGCAACGGCCGCGACGTGGTTCGTATGGGGCCGCAGAGCGTCTGCGGGACTGGCTGCCGGTGCGATCCTCTCCTGGGTTAACTATCGCTGGATGAAACAGGGAGTGGATACGTTGGCGCGGCTTTCGACGACGCAGGCGGGAACGCAACGCGCGCAGGTTCCGGCCAGTGTGTATGTGAAATTTCTTGGCCGCTACGCTTTGCTGATCGTCGCTGCGTATGCTATTCTGCGGGCCTTTAGACCTCCGGTAGCGAGCCTGCTGGCCGGTTTTTTTTCCGTAGTTGCCGCGGTGCTGGTGGAAATGGTGGGGCAGCTTTTCCGTCGTAGTGCGCCTCCAGACGCGAGTTCTTGAAAGGGTGGAAATGGGAGAGCGAATACTTTGGGTTACGATCGCGGTGAACCGCTTGCTAGGCAAGCCGGTCGCCGTGTTGCTCGACGCTTTGCATATTCATCCGGCAAATCCTGAATATCCGATCCCCAACCACGTAGTTTTGCAAATTGTGGCATTTGCCCTCGCTGCGATTTTCTTTTTGTGGCTGAGATCCAGAATTTCATCGGATCGGCCCGGAGGCACGCAGCAGTGCATGGAAGCGCTGCTGACAAATTCGATGGGCGTGGGAATCCGCGACCTGCTGGACGACAACGTGGGCCAGGACGGTCAGAAGTACGTGGCGATGCTCGGCAGCATCGGGATATTCGTTTTAATCTGCAATTTGATCGGGCTGTTTCCCACGTTTATGTCGCCGACCGCGGTGGTATCCGTGCCGCTGGGCTGCGCGATTGTGGTTTTCATTTATTACAACTGGGTCGGTGTGGTGAAGCACGGAGTGCTGGGGCACGGAAAGCATTTCCTGGGTCCGGTGCTGGCGATGTCGCCGATCATGCTGCCGATCGAAATTGTGAGCAATCTGGCGCGATTGCTCTCGCTCACCGTGCGTCTCTGGGTGAACATGTTTGTCAGCGAGACGCTCTACGTGCTGTTTCTCGGATTGATGCTGGAGATGTATTTGTTTCTGGGGCACCTTGGAAAATTGGGCTATGTGAGTGCGATTATCCCGCTGCTGGGACCTGTGCCATTTATTTTGCTGCACATATTTGTGGCGGTATTGCAGGCATTCGTCTTTACAATTCTCCCCGTGATTTATGTGGCCGGCGCAGTGGCCGAAGAGCACTAATTCGCGGCACCGATTTATACTTTCGTTGGTAGGCATCATCGCTGTCAATGTGATCCCGGCTGCATGGGGATGACGGGAGCCACCGCCTGACGGCAAATTCATAGCGAGGACGAGGAGAACACCATGAAGAGGTACGCGTTGTTTCTGCTGGGGGTGGTCGCAGTGATCATGTTTGCCCCGGTGGCGTTTGCGCAAGGCACGGCGGGAGAAGCTGTGGCGACGAATTGGGTCGCGATCACTTCGGGTTTCGCGATGGCGATTGCTTCGGCGGCGGGCGGTTACGCACAGGCGAAAGCTACTGCGGCGGCTTGCGAAGGATTGGCGCGCAATCCGGGAGCGGCAGCGGCGATTCGTTTCGCGTTGATTCTGGCGCTGGTGCTGATTGAGTCGATGGCGCTGTATACGTTTGCGATCGTATTCTTGAAAGTTAAGTAAGATTCAGGGGGGAATTTCGGGCCCGGTAGTTCGCGGAGAGCGAGCTTCCGGGCTTTTTGTTTTTTGGGGTCAGTTCGCGAATTTTCTCGCGCAGGAGTCGGCGGCGGTTCCAAGAACGCAAGTCAACGTCAACCACGCCCGTCCCGCGAAGCGGTACGGCCGGTACAGATGCGAAGGCGACGGCGGGCGCATGGGCGCGCTGGCGGGTCTGAGACCCGCCCCTACAGCACAAAATCTGCGCGGATGGCTGCGATCGGCAGTGATTTAATGCAGGGAGAGAGAGTCGGCGGCGGTCTTGGCGAAGTCCAGGACGCGGCTTGGTAGGATACCAAGGTACAGGGTGCCAATGGCGGCGATGCTTAGGGCGAGGACTAGCGCGGGGGCGACTTTCGATGGCGTGTAGTCTTTCGATGGCTCCCAGAAATACATAGCGATGATCACGCGCAGGTAGTAGTAAGCCCCGACGATGCTGTTAATCGCGGCGATCACCACCAGCCAGACGATGCGCGAATCGAGCGCGGCTTGAAACGCGAAAAATTTTCCGAGGAAGCCGCCGGTGGCGGGCAAGCCCAGCAGCGAAAACAGGAATAGGGTGAAGCAGGCAGCCAGCACGGGCTGTTTTGTGCCTAGCCCGGCGTAATCGGTGATTTCCAGGCGCTGCTCATCGCGCTGGCCCAGGTGCGCGATCACCAGGAACGCGCCGATTTTCATCAGGGCGTAGGCCGCGAGATAAAAAAGAACCGCGGCGACGCCGTAAACGGTGGCGGCGGCGAACGCTACCAGAATGTATCCGGCGTGCGCGATGGAGGAATAAGCCAGCATGCGTTTGACGTTGGTTTGCACCAGCGCGGCGAAATTGCCGATGCACATGGTGAGGATGGCGGAAATCCATATGGCCCAGAACCAGAAGCTGTTCGCGGTGCCGAACCCGACGTAGAAAATTCGCAGCATCAGCGCGAAGGTGGCGGCTTTAGGCCCGGAGGCTAGCAGCGCGGTGACGGGCGTGGGCGCGCCCTCGTAAACGTCCGGGCCGTAAATATGGAAGGGTGCGGCGACTACTTTGAAGCCGAGGCCGACGAAGATCAGAGACAGGCCGATGATGGAGAGCGAATCGAGACGCCCCTGCGTAGTGATTAAATGCTCCACCGCGGCTTGCACCTGGTCAATTCGTGTGGTGCCCGTGGAGCCATAAACCATCGCGATGCCGTAGAGAAAGAATGCGGTGGCGAAGGAACCGAGGATGAAATATTTCAGCGCGGCTTCATTGGATTTAACGGCACGGCGGCGAAATCCAGCGAGGATGTAGGTGGAGATGGAACTCATCTCCAGGCCGATGAACGCGGTGACCAGTTCGTTTGCGCCCGCAAGAATGCCCATGCCGGCCACGGCGAACAGCACCAGCGAGTAATATTCGCCGCGCTGGATGCCTTCCTGCTCGAGATACTCCATCGAGCCGAGAATCGTGAGCGCCGCCGAGCCGATTACCACGACGTGGAAAAAAACGCTGAAGGCATCGGCGCTGATCAGGCTGTTGTAAGCCATGCCCGGATCGAGGGCTATCAGGCGAACTGCGGCGAGCGCTAGGAGCGTGCCGACGAATGCGACCCATCCCAGTGCACGCTGTTTCGCAGGACCGAGGATCGGATCCGCGATCATAATCACAATGCCGAAAAGGCACAGCACAATTTCCGGCGCGAGGCGATGCAGATTCTGGAGCTGCTCGGCGGGGAACTGGATCACGGCTGCACCGTCCGCGCGGCGATGGAGGCGAGCGAGCCGTCGTGTAGCAGTGGTGGCAGCGGTTGCGGGTGGGGCTGCGGTTGCGCCAGGAGCATCGTTTGTCCGGCGGCGAGTGCGGGAGGCTGTTGCGGCCGCGTAGTAGCATTTTCTGCGTGGCCCAGCGATTGCTGGACGAGGCTAGCTGTTGTCGCCTGCATGCGATGAGTGAAGAGCGGCGAAGCGACGCCCATGAAGAGAATCGCGAGGGCGACGGTGACGAGAATCACGCGTTCTCGGCCGGAAGCATCGGGCAGCGTACGATTCTTTTCGTTGGTGAGTTCACCGAGCGCGACACGCTGGTAAGACCACAGCAAATAGATCGCTGAGAGCACTGCGCCGCTGGCCGCCCACGAAGCCCACGCGTGGTGATATTGGAAGACGCCGATGAGGATGAGGAACTCGCCGATGAACCCATTGAGCGGCGGCAGCGCCAGCGACGCGAGGCAAATGAACAGGAAGAAAGCCATCAGCACCGGCATGGGATTCACCAGGCCGCCGAATTCTTTGATTTCGTAGGTGTGGCGGCGATCGTAAATCATACCGAGGCCGAGGAAGAGCGCGCCGGTGGTAACGCCGTGGCTGATCATCTGGAAAATCGCGCCTTGAAATGAAATCGTCGTGAATGAAAAAATTCCCAGCACCACAAATCCCAAGTGGCTGACCGAGGTGTAGGCAATCAGCCGCTTGAAATTCGGTTGGATGGTGGCAACCAGCGCGCCGTACACGATTCCGATAATTGCCAGCACGCCGATGAGCGGAGCCATGCGATGCGCGGCGTCTGGGAACAGCGGCAGGCAGAAGCGCATCATGCCGTAGGTGCCGAGCTTCAGCATGACGCCCGCCAGAATCACAGAGCCGGCAGTGGGCGCTTCGGTGTGCGCGTCTGGCAACCATGTGTGCAACGGGAAGACCGGGACTTTGATCGCAAACGCGAGGAAGAACGCGCCGAAGAGCCAGAGTTCGGTGTGCGGCGGAAGCAAGATGTACCCGCGTTGCAGGCGCGCGGCGAGTTCGGGCAAATCGAAAGTGCGGACGAGGCCGTGCGTGCCGCTGAGATTGTAGAGCCACAGAATCGCGACCATCATCAGGATCGAGCCGAACATGGTGTAGAGAATAAATTTCACGGCGGCGTAGATCCGGCGAGTGTGGCCCCATATGCCGACTAGGAAATACATGGGAATCAGCGTCAATTCCCAGAAGACGAAGAAGAGGAAAAGGTCGAGGGAAACGAAAACGCCGATCATGGCGGTTTCGATGACCAGCAGCGAGACGAAGAAGCCTTTCACGTATTCGTGGATTGAATTCCAGGAGCAGAGAATCGCGAGCGGCGTCAAGAAAGTGGTGAGCAGTACCAGGAACAGGCTGATGCCATCCACGCCAATGTGATATTGAATGGCGTTGCCTATCCAGCGGTGATTTTCAACGAATTGATAGCCGGGATTCGCGGAATCGAACGTGGGCAGCAAGAACGCGAGCGAAATCGCGAATTCCGCGAGCGAGACGGCCAGCGCGATGCGGCGGATCCAGGTGTGATCGTCCGAACGCAGCATCAGTAGCGCCGGTAGACCCAGCAGCGGCAGGAAGACGATCACCGAAAGTAGATGAGATTGCATTTCCACGCTAGCGCACCATCTCCCAGAGTCCGAACATCAGCACGGTGACGCCGACGGCGCCGATTACAACCCAGGTGGCATAGCTGCGCGCGTTGCCGGATTGAATTTCGCGCAGCTGGCTGCCGGATTCGCGGGCGACGCGGGCGACACCGTTCACCGTGCCGTCAATCACGCCTTCATCCACGACGTGCCAGAGCACGTTTGTCGAAATCCAGAGCAGCGGTTGGATGATCGCGGCGTTGTAGAGTTCGTCCACATAATATTTGTGCAGCAGCAGCGTGTAGGGTGCGCGCAGACTGTCTGCCAGTTTTTTCGGCGTTTGCGGGCTCTTGATGTAGAACCACCAGGCCAGAAGTAATCCCGCGAGCGCAATTAGTACGGGCCAGCCGGCGAGCGCGTGCAGCAGCATCATTCCAGGAGCTTCCACGCCTTCTGTGGCGCCTTCTGCGCCAGCAGCGGCTGCGGGCGCGTACATGGTGAAGACGGGATGCAAGAATTTTTCGAAGTGATCCGGGCCGCCGACCAGATGCGGCGCGGCAACCCATCCGCCGACTGTCGAGAGAATCGCAAGAAGGATCAACGGCACCGTCATGTTGTACGGCGATTCGTGGACGTGCACTTTATGTTCGTCGTAGCGCGGCTCGCCGAAGAACGTGAGGAAAATCAGGCGGAACATGTAGAACGACGTGAGGCCCGCGCCGATGAGACCGAGCAGCCAGAGCCAGATATTGCTGGCGCACGCGGCTTCGAGGATTTCGTCCTTGCTGAAAAAACCGGCAAAGCCCGGGATTCCGGTGATGGCGAATGTGGCGATGAACATGCACCAGAACGTGATGGGAATTTTGCTGCGCAGGCCGCCCATGTGCGGCATTTCCTGGTCGCCGCCCATGGCGTGAATCACACTTCCGGCCGCGAGGAACAGCAAGCCTTTGAAAAACGCGTGAGTCATCAGATGAAATACGCCGGAGGCGTAGGCGCCGACGCCGAGGCCCAGGAACATGTAACCGAGCTGGGAAACGGTGGAGTAGGCGAGAACTTTCTTGATGTCTGTCTGCACTAGGCCGATGGTGGCGGCAAAGAACGCGGTGAGCGCGCCGACGAGGGCGACGACGAACATCGCGAACGGCGCGCGCGAGAAAAGCGGATTCATGCGCGCGATCATGTACACGCCGGCGGTGACCATCGTTGCCGCGTGAATTAGGGCGCTGACGGGTGTGGGGCCTTCCATCGCGTCTGGCAGCCAGACGTATAGAGGTAGCTGTGCTGATTTGCCGACTGCGCCGACGAAGAGCAGCAGGCTGATCACTGTGAGAGCGCCGGTGGGGACGAAGGCTTCCGGCGGGCCGCTAACGAGCTGTTTGAAAATGGTGCCGAAGTCCACGGATTTGAACGTCCAGAAAAGCAGCAGGATGCCGACGGTGAAGCCGAAGTCGCCGATGCGCGTGGTGATGAACGCTTTTTTGCCCGCGCTGATAGCGGACTGCTTCAGGAACCAGAAACCGACCAGCAGGTAGCTGCAGAGCCCCACACCTTCCCAGCCGACGAACATCAGGACGACGTTGGCAGCGAGGACCAGCGTGAGCATGAAGAAGACGAACAGATTCAGGTACGAGAAGAAGCGGTAGTAGCCTTCCTCGTGCGCCATGTACCCGATGGAATAGATGTGCACGAGCAGGCTGACGAAGGTGACGACGCCGAGCATGATGATGGTTAGCTGGTCCAGCTGGAGCGAGAAATCCACTTTGAATTGGCCGGCGGTGATCCATGTGAAGTAGGTCTTCAGCCAGGGGATTTGGTCGGCGGAAAGCTGCGTGAATTCACGCACCGCTTCTGCGACAGAAAGGAATGCCAGCGCGATGGAGCCGATGCCTACCGAATTTACGATGGTCTTGGAAAAATTCTTGCCCAAAAGGCCGTTGATGGCTGCGCCTACTAGAGGCAGGGCGATAATGATCCAGAGATGATCGAGTAGGAACATTAGAATTTAAGTAGATTTATCCGTTCGATGTTCAAAGTTTGGCGATTCTGATAGACGGTGATGATGATGGCGAGGCCCACCGCAGATTCGGCGGCGGCGACCACGATTACGAAAAAGACGAACACCAGACCATCGAGTTGGTTATGCGCGCGCGCAAAGGCCACGAAGGCCAGGTTCACGGCGTTGAGCATCAGCTCGATGGCCATGAAGATGGTGATGATGTTGCGTTTGACAACAAACGCGATGATTCCAAATCCGAAAAGGACAGCGCTCAATACGAGGTAATACGAAATGGGAACTATGCTCATTCGTCCTTCTTTGCCAGAACCAGCGCGCCGAGAATGGCAATTAAAATCAGGATTGAGGTAGCTTCAAACGGGAACAGATACTTCTGAAAGAGTTGCGCGGAAAGTTCGCGCGTGGAAACCGACGCATTGGTGCCACCAACGCCATTGGCAATTTGCCTGCCGATGAAGGAATTCCACATCCAATGCGCGAGCGCGAGCAGCAGGAACATGCCCAGCGGCAGCCCGGCATACTTCGCAAGCTTGCTATAGTCCGTGCGTTCTTCGACGCCGGCATTCAGCAGCATGATCACGAAGACGAACAACACCATGATCGCACCGGCATAGACGATGACCTGCACCGCGGCGATGAATTCCGCACCGAGCAGCAGGTAGAGCACGGCAAGAGAAACCATGACGAGAATCAGCGAGAGCGCGCTGTGAATCGGCTCGCGAGCGAAGATCAGCGTGAACGCGCCCACTACGGCGAGGGCGGCGCAAACGAAAAACACGATAAAGGGCAGGGTCATCCGTGGTTCACCAGCAGCGGCCAGACTTTTACCAGCGCCGTAATCACCAGGTTTGCGAGTGAGACCGGCAGCAGGAATTTCCAGCCGAAGGACATCAGCTGGTCATAGCGCAGGCGCGGCAGCGTGGCGCGCGTCCACACATAGAAAAACATAATCAAGCCGACTTTCAGCAGAAACCAAAAGGGCCCTTGAATGATGGCGAGCACTACCGGATGCAGGCAGGCGAGGCCGATAATGAGCGCGCCTGTGGTGACGACGATCAGCTGGATACGCGCGATGCCGCGCGCGAGGACTACCGTGTCGTAGGCTAGATAGACCGCCAGCGCCAGCAGCCCCACGGCCGGAAGGTAACGCATGAACGTCCAGGATTCCGGGAAGGGCGAGAGCCACCCGCCGAAAAAAAGAATCGTCGCGAGGCACGATACCGTAATCATGTTCGCGTATTCCGCCATGAAAAACATGGCGAATTTGAAGCTGGAATATTCGGTGTGGAAGCCGCCGACGAGTTCGGTTTCGCCTTCTGGGAGGTCGAAGGGCGCGCGATTGGTTTCCGCGACGGCGGACATGAAATAACAAAGGAAGCCAACGATTTGCGGGAACGAGCCGTGCCCCGCATAAAAAATATTCCAGTGCCAGATGGGGCCGCTCTGTCGCGCGATCATCTCGTTGAAATTCAGCGTGCCCGTGAGCAGCACGACGCCGACGACAGCAAGCGTGAGCGAAACTTCGTAGCTGATCATTTGCGCGGAGCTGCGCAATCCGCCGAGCAGGGGATATTTGCTGTTGGAAGACCATCCGGCGAGCGCCACACCGTACACGCCCATGGACGTAATCGCGAAGACGAGCATCAGGCCAATGCTGCTATCGGCAACGATGAGCGTGGACTGACCCAACCATTGCACGCTGGGCGGGCCGAAGGGGATCAGCGCGACAGTGGTCATTGCAAGCGTAAGCGCCAGCATCGGCGCGAGGATATACACAAAGCGGTCCGCGCTTGGCGGCGTGAGGTCCTCTTTAAATAGAAATTTCACGCCGTCGGCGAGCGGCTGGAGCAATCCATGCGCGCCGACGTAGTACGGGCCCCAGCGCGACTGAATGTGCGCGATGACCTTACGTTCAAACCAGGACAGGTACGCCAGCGTCGTCATCAACAAAAACATCAGACCGACGATTTTAGCTAGCGATACCACCAGGACTGGATGTTGGGTGACGAAATCCACGGCGTATCTTTGGCCTCTTTGGTAGAAGTCAGCTTCGAACAGTAACGGCCCAGGGAGCCGCTGGTAAAGAGAAAATCGTTGGCCGAAAAAATATTTCCTACGGGCACATCGTACGACGGCTCGGACGCTTTGCACGTTGCAGCGGATTGCGGCGCGCCGCCGCCGAGCAGACTGGAAACCGGCAGGTCGTAGCCCGTGACGTTCTGGCGAATTTCGTCGAAAGCAGCTTCGGGCGTGCGCAGGCGAATGGGGGCGCCCACTCCCAACATCCCGAGCTGATGCGAAAGAATGCGGATCAGGTCGAAATCGCTGCGCGGACCTTGCGGGTCAATGGAGCGATGCGTCATTTGCACTTCGCCTGCGGTGTTGGTGAGCGTGCCGTCTTTTTCGTAAGAGGACGCTGCCGGGAAGACCACGTCTGCGCGCTGTGCTGTCTCGGTCAAGAACATCTCGTGGACTACGAGCAGTTCCAGCCTGCCGAGCTTGTCGGGTTCCGCCACGTGGAAAGTTTTCACGGGATTGGCGCCGACTACGTACAGAGCTTTCAGTTTTCCGGCTAAGGCTGCGTCCATCATGGCGCGCGCGGCCATGCCCGGTGCGGACGGAATCTCCACGCCCCAAATTTTTCCGAAGCGGGCGCGTTCGCCGGTATCGTGCAGCAATGCGTATCCGGGCAAACGATCGGGCAGCACGCCCATGTCCGCAGCGCCGCGCGAATTGGAGTAGTCGCCGAGCGCCATAATCTTGGTCTGGCCACCGATGCGCGCCGCGAAGGAAACCAGATCACGCAGCGACGGGCCTTGGATTTCCGCGCCGAACAGAATCACGACGTCTTTTTCGGCCTCGAGCGCGGCTTTCAGTTTTCCGAGTGCTTCGGCGGTGGGCGCGTCGAACGTGCCTTCACCGTGCGTGAGCCAGCGTACTGCGGCACGTTCGCCGCCATTCGCGGTTTGCACCAGTTGCGTGGCCTGGCGATGGATCTTGCTTTCGACGCCGTTAATGATGTAGAGGCGCAGCTTGTGATGGCGCGCGCCGGTGCGAATCTGCCAGGCGACCAGTGGATTCTGCTGCGTCACATCGTTGCCGACCAGCAGGACGGCGGGCGCGTTATAGATGTCCGCCATTGCGGCGAGCGCGGTTTCGGCATCCGGGCCGAGCGCGGCGGCGAGTCCGGCGTAATCCGCGGTGCGATGATGATCGATGTTGTTGGTGCCGAGCGTGGCACGCGCGAAACGATTGAGCAGGTAATTTTCTTCGTTGGTGGTGTGGTTCGAGCCGATCACGCCAATCGCATTCGCGCCGTGCTTGTCGCGCACTTGCTTCAGGCGTCGCGCGACTTCTTCGAGCGCATCTTCCCAGCTTGCCGGCTCGAGCTTGCCGTTGCGGCGAATCAAAGGCTGGCGAACGCGCTCGGCGTGGCTGGTGAAATCGAAACCGAAGCGGCCCTTGCCGCAGAGGAATTCGCCATTTACGCCGGACGGGTCGCGATTATTGGCGCGCAGGATTTCGTTGTTGCGGATGCTAAGCGTCGTTTTGCAGCCATTCGAGCAGTGCGTGCAGGGATTCGGAACGTACTGCATCTCCCACGGCCGCGTCTGATAGCGATAGGTGCCGCTGGTAAGCGCGCCGACTGGGCAAATATCAATGCACATGCCGCATTCTTCGCAGGCGAGCTGGCCGGGCTCGTTGGGAATGATCACGGAGTGGACGCCGCGAGCGCCGACACCCAGCGCTTTTACGTCCATGCCTTCATCGCAGACGCGCACGCAACGGAAACACATGATGCAGCGCGGCGCATCGTAATAAACCAGCGGCGACCATTTTTCTTCCGGATAATGCAGCTTTTCTTCGGTGAAGCGGCTGTGATCGAGGCCGTAACGGAAAGTCATGTCCTGCAGTTCGCATTCGCCGCCCTTATCGCACACCGGGCAATCGAGTGGATGATTGGAGAGCAGGAACTCGATCATGTCCTTGCGTGCTTTGTGAACTTGCTCAGTGTCCGATTTTACGACCATGCCTTCGGTGGCGACGAGAGTGCACGCGGTTTGCAGTTTGGGCATCTTTTCCACTTCGACGAGGCACATGCGACAGGCCGCCACGGATGCGGGCGTGACTCCCGGGTAATAACAGAACGAAGGCACCTCGACGCCCTGTTTCTTGGCCGCTTCGATTACCAGCGTGCCGGCGAGCGTGACGACTTGCTGCCCGTTAAGAGTGAAGGTGACTTGCTTTTGTTCCGCCATGCGTTTCCTAGTGAGCTCCCAGAATCATTTCCGCGGATTTGTACGCGCATTTCCCGTGCAGATGGTCTTCAAATTCGTTGCGCCATTTCTTGACGATGCTAATGGTGGGCAGCGCCGCGGCATCGCCGAGCGGGCAAAAAGTTCGCCCGAGCATATTTTTCGAGAGCTCGTCAATCAGCGGAATATCTTCCGCGCGGCCGCCGCCATCGTGGAAACGATCGAGCATTTTGCGCAGCCAGGTGGTGCCTTCGCGGCAGGGAATGCACCAGCCGCAGGATTCGTGCGCGTAAAAATGCATGATGCGGCGCGCTAGGTCTACCATGCAGGTGTCTTCATCAATGATGACGGTGCCGCCGGAGCCGAGCATCGAGCCGATCTTGGCGACCGAGTCGTAATCCATGCTGACGTCAATTTCGCTGGCGTCAAGCAGCGGGCAGGAACTGCCACCGGGGATCACGGCCTTCAACTTCTTGCCGCCGCGCACGCCGCCGGCTACGTCTTCGATTAGCTGGCGTAGATTGAATCCCAGCGGAAGCTCGTAGATGCCGGGCTTGTTGACGTGCCCCGAAATTGAATACAGCCGAGTGCCGCCATTTTTCGGAGTGCCCAGGTTGGCGTACCAATCGCCGCCGCCGCGAATGATTGCCGGGACGGTGCTGAGCGTTTCCACGTTGTTGATTACCGTGGGGCGGCCATACAACCCGACTACGGCGGGGAAGGGAGGCTTAATGCGCGGATAGCCGCGTTTGCCTTCGAGCGATTCCATCAGCGCGGATTCTTCGCCGCATTCGTAGGCGCCGGCGCCAGTGTGGGCTGCGAGGTCGAAATCAAATCCGCTGTCGAGAATATTTTTGCCCAGGAAGCCCTTGGCGTAGGCTTCGGCGATGGCGGATTCCAGGATGTCAATAATGTACCGATATTCGCCTCGGATATAAGCGTAGCCTTGATTCGCGCCGATGGCGCGTCCGGCGATCACCATTCCTTCGATCAACTGGTGCGGGTCCATTTCCAGCAGCGGACGATCTTTGGAAGTGCCGGGTTCGCTCTCATCGCCATTGGCCAGAATGTATTTCGGCTTGGGAAGGTCCTTGGGAACGAAGCTCCACTTCATTCCCGCAGGGAATCCCGCGCCGCCGCGTCCGCGCAGATTCGACTTTTTCATTTCGTCGATAATCTGGTCGGGCGTCATCTGTTTCAGCGCTTTTTCCAAGCGCCTTGTAGCCGTCGCGCTGCATGTAGGTTTCGATGGAGCGCGAATTCGGAATGCCGAAATTCTTGCTGATGACCACAACTTCGTTCGGATTGCGCTCGTGCAGCGCCCCGGAAATCACCGGCACGGGCTTGGGCTTCTTGCCGTCCTGCAGCTGCTCGAAAATCACGTCCACTTTTTCCGGATCGAGGTTTTCGTAGTAATCGAAATTCACCTGCATGGCCGGGGCGCCAGTGCAGGCGCCGATGCATTCGACTTCTTCCAGGGAAAACGTGCCGCTGGGGGAGACTTCCTTATTGCCGATGCCCAGGCGCTTCTGCACATGCGCGTACAGTTCGTTCGCGCCGCGTAGCATGCAGGAAATGTTGGTGCAGATCTGGATGTGATAGCGGCCGACCGGTTTGCGGCGCAACATCGAGTAGTACGCCAGGGTTTCGGTGACCTCAGTCATGTTCAAGTCCAGACGCTGCGCGATGTCGGTAAGCAGTTCGTCGCTGAGGAAGCCGAAATAATCCTGGGAGTACATCATCATGGGGATCAGCGCCGAACGCTTCACAGGGTAGCGTCCGAGCAGAGTTGTGAATTTTTCTTCCAGTGCCGGTGGCAATTGCATAAATCCCTTTTTCCGCTGGAGCCTAGCGGTCTACTTCTCCCAGGACGATATCGGTTGTGCCGATGCAAGCGACCACGTCGGCGATCAGGCGGCCTTCCGCGAGCTTCGGCAGCGACTGCAAGTTCACGAACGACGGCGCGCGAAACTTAACGCGATACGGCTTAGCCGAACCATCGCTGGCCACGAATACGCCCAGCTCGCCGCGCGGCGATTCGATGGCTTGATAGACTTCGCCCGGCGGCGGCGCAAATCCTTCGGTGAATATCTTGAAGTGATAGATCAGGCCTTCGATGGACGTCTTCATTTCCTCGCGCGACGGAGGAATAATTCCGGGCACTTCGGCGCGGAACGGCCCTTCGGGCGGGATTTTCTGCATGGCCTGCTTCACTATCTTGATGCTTTCGCGAATTTCGGCGACGCGTACCTGATAGCGCGCGTAGCAATCGCCGGCGGTCTGCGTTTGTACGTTGAAATCGAATTCATCGTAGCTGGAATACGGAAAGGCCTTGCGCACGTCGTAAGCGACGCCACTGCCGCGCAGCATCGGACCCGAACAACCCATGGCAATGGCATCGGCGGCGCTGATGATCCCGACGCCCTGAGTACGGCCCAGCCAAATTTTATTCTTGGTGAGCAGATCCTCGTATTCGTCAATGTGGCCGGGCAGAGAATCAACGACGCGCTGAACTGTATCGAGCCAGCCGGGAGGCGGTTCGAGCGCGAGGCCGCCAACGCGGAAATAACTGGTCATCATCCGCTGGCCGGATAGATATTCGAAAATTTTCAGAATTTCCTCACGCTCACGGAAGCTATAGAGGAAGACGGTCATCGCGCCCAGGTCAATGGCGTGCGTGCCTACCCAGACCAGGTGCGAAGCGCAGCGCGTCAATTCTGTGAGCAGCACGCGAATGTACTGCGCGCGCTTGGGGACTTCCAGGCCGAGAATTTTTTCCACCGCGAGGCAAAAGCCCAGGTTATTCGAGAGCGGCGCAAGATAGTCAATGCGATCGGTGAGGGTGATGCATTGCGAATACGTCTTAGCTTCGCAGGATTTTTCGATGCCAGTGTGCAAATAACCGATTATTGGCTCGGCTTTCACCACCATTTCGCCGTTGAGCTCGAGAACCACGCGGAGCACTCCGTGCGTTGACGGGTGCTGCGGCCCCATGTTCAGGACCATCGTCTCAGCAGCGCCGATAGGTGTTTCGATCGTGGTGCTCATCGGTAGCCCTCGGTGGGATAGTCCTTGCGCAGCGGGTGACCTTCCCAATCATCCGGCATCAAGATGCGCCGCAGGTCCGGATGGCCGTCAAAGCGAATGCCAAAGAGATCGTAATTTTCGCGTTCGTGCCAGTTGGCCGTGGGCCAGACCCCTGTGACGGAACGGACCAGTGGATCGCTGCCGCTTAATTTGACTTTCAGGCGCAGCCGCTCACGGCGATCCAGCGAAACCAAGTGGTAGTTCACTTCAAAGCGCGGCTCCATGGGAAAGCGGTCCACCGGCGTGATGTCCGAAAGAAACGAAAAGCGTAGGGACGGTTCCGTCGCCAGATATTCGGCGGTGCGCAAGAGATGTTCGCGCGGCACAACCACCGTAATTTCGCCGCGAAATTCCAGCACTTCGGCGACCGCTGAGGCGTTCCATTCCCTGAGTTTATGCACTACCGGATATTTGTCAGTGTCCTGTGGTTCCACTATGAGTTCGGTTCCCGAGGGCGGCAGGTTAATGAGTCCAGTCGAGCGCGCCCTTCTTCCAGAGGAATATGTAACCAGCCAGCAGAATTATAATGTAAAGCAGCATCTCTACAAAGCCGAAGACCTTCAAATCGCTATAAATCAGCGCCCAGGGGTAAAGAAATATCGCCTCGATGTCGAACAAAATGAAGAGCAAGCCGACCATGTAGAATTGCACGGAGATGGGCTGGCGGGCGTCTCCGGTAGGTCGCATGCCGCATTCATACGGCTGATCTTTCTCGCGCGAACGCTTGTGTCTGCCTATGATGGCGGACGCCAGTACCAGCACTCCGGCCAATCCGCAGGAGAGTATAAACATCAGCAACAGCGGGCCATAGTAGTCGAGGTAGTTGCTGTTCATTTTCGTGGCGCTGTTATAATAACGACCCGAGAGCAGCCGGTCAAATGAACTCTCAGTTACTTCGATTTTCTTTTGTTCCGTTTGGGCACGCGAGGAGCGCGGGGAATCACGGTCAATGAGCTCTGGCTTCAATACGGACGTCAAGGTGGGAGAGCACCTCTTCCACGTTCAGACTGAAGACCGCGGGCCGAATCATCCTGTTATCGATACCGTCGTATATCAGCAGGGGCGAATTCTGCACCGGCGAGCGTCGAACTACGAACAGGACGCCGATGCGGTGCCTTATAGCGCTGAAGAGCTGCGGCGGCGTGTGGAAGAGCAGCATCGCGCTGTGATTGAAGCGATTCGCTCGGGCGCGTTGGACGCGGAGATTGCTTCGGCGGAACCGGCGACGCAGGCCTCGCAGGCGACCCATCCCGGCGGTATTCAGGTGCAACTGCTGAATCCCGGATCGTGGCTTTCGGCGGGGAAAGTTTCTCTGGAGCTGGAAGTTTCGCGGAAAGCGGATCGCCAGCCGCAGCCGGGAGCCGCGGTGAAGGCGGTGATCGAAGGCGCCCTCGCCGACGGCACGCATTCGGGCACGAGCGACGATCATGGCCGTGTGCATATTCATTTTCCATTGCCGCCGCTGGGCAAGGGTGACTTGGCGCTGGTGATTCAGGCGCAGGCCGATGCGGCGAAGGATGAAATTCGGTTCGCGATGAGAACTCGCGCGAAGAATCCCACTGCTGGCGCGGCGCAATGACGGTGACGATCAATGGCGAGCGCCGCGAAGTGCCCGACGGCGTCGCGGTCACAGCGCTGCTGGAACATCTGGGGATGCCGCGCGAGCGCGTGGCAATTGAGCGCAATCTGAGTATTTTGCCGCGCGCGGATTGGAACCAGACGCAAGTGCAGCCGAACGACAGTTTCGAGATCGTGCACTTTGTCGGCGGAGGCTAGCTAGCGGCTGGGGCTGGCTTGGCGGAGTCCTTGGCCGGGGAATTCGCCGCCATGATTTTTCGCGCGGGATCGTTGTCGCAATAGACGCGCCATTCGGCCACGCGTCCATCTTTCACCACGGCTCTCCACGCCGCTGGAATTTCCCAGGAATTTTCTCTTGGTAACTTGCCGTTCACCGCGAACGTGCCGCGCGCTTTTCCGAACATGGCCACGAGTTCGCCGTGATTGAATTCGTCCGTCACTTCGATGGCGTAGTCAGGGAACATGCCGAAATAGAACTTCCAGCCTTGGCGCATTTGTTCGGCGCCGCGGAAAGAATTGTTCAGAGCGTCCACGAAGAGGTGGTCGGGCGTCATCAGCGCCACCAGGCCGTCCACATCGTGCGCGTTTATCTTGGCGACGAATGCCATGGCTACGTCCGCTGATCTAGGTCGGTTCACAGCGTACAACCCTCGCATTGAAATTGTGTTCCGCGCGTGAGCATATCCAAAATGGCGAACGAAGAGCTAGTGGTTTGTGCCGCGGAGAGCCTGTCGCCCGTGGCCGCGCGCTGCTATTTCTTGCGCGTGAGGTGAAACGTTTCGGTCTGTTCCTTTCCGTTGGCCATTAACGTCCAGGTCTCGGAGAAGTGATCGTTATCCTCGATCTTCAGCCTCATGCCGTGCATGTGCATATCGTCGTTGCTGGCCAGATTCGCGGCACCCGTGAAGGCGAACGCAAACTCATTGGAACTCGACGTCACGGCGGGAGTCTCCAGGTGCGGCTGATTGCCCTTCGAACAATAATGCGTCAACGCCAGGCGATTTCCGTCCGGCGTGTACATCGTCACCATTTGATTGTCTTTGTCGCTCTGAAATGTCTCTTGCAGCGCGGTGTTATTCGAGACCAGCCGGATCGTGTCCTCGACCTGCTTACCTGTGGGGTCCGTGCCGTCCCATTCGCCGACCAGCGTTTTCAACCGGTCAAACGCGTTCGCGGGCACCAGTTGTGAACCAACCCGATTGGCGATAGCTCCCAGCGCCAAAAGTGCCGCGGCCGAAATGACGATTAGCTTGCGCACTGCACCCTCCTTACGGTCTCGATTGTGAATTTTCAGATCTTCCTACTTCTCCACAGCTTCGGCAAGTTTTTCCAGGCATCCGGTCCAGCCGCGCTGGTAATCGCCGCGCTCTTTCGCTGCGGCTGCGCCGAGATCGTGGATCAGCACGACCTCTGTTGATTTTCCGCGTTCCAATAATTCTATGGTGATGACGGATTCTTCAGAGTGGTCCATTACTTTGCGACCGGCGGGGTCGGTTTGCTCGATTTTCCAGGTGAAGATAATTTTTTCTGGGCGCTTAATCTCAACGTAGGTAGAACGGTGAAGGTAGACGTGGCCATCCGGCGTGCGTATGTCCAACGCAAAGCCTCCGCCGACGCTGAAGTCGAATTGCAGATAATTGATGGTGTGACTGGCGGCATCGCGGCACATCCAGCGATCCAGCTGTTCCTGGCGCGCGAACGCTTCGAAGACTCTTTCGCGCGGTGCGGCGATGGTGCGACGGCCTTCGACCTTGCTCGTGGGGCCCGGAGTTGCTGATGTCATGGTGTTTCCTCCTCGAATCTCTGCAGGCATCCCTCAACGCGGATTATTTCCTGCGCCGCTTGGAATCGGCGCTCGACTTTGAATGCAGCTGCTTCGCCGAATGCTTACCGCGATTGCTCCGGATGGCTTTGGCGGACGCAGAATTTTCCAGATAGCGGGCCAGGGAATCGAGTTACGCTTCCCAGAACTGGCGGTAGTGCTCGATCCACGCGGACGCATCTTTCATCGGCTCCGCGCGCAGGCGGCAACGATGCACCCTGCCATCTTTCTGGCGCGAGACCAGACCGGCGCGCTCCAGCACCCGCAGATGCTTCGACACTGCTGGGAGCGACATCTTGTAGGGCGCGGCGAGGTCGCTCACCGACGATTCACCTTGTTGTGCGAGACGAGCCAGAATTCCGCGGCGCGTCGCATCCGAAAGCGCGGCAAACGTAGAATCGAGCGTGACGCCTGAATAGTTAACCATATAGTTTGGTATTGGTGCGGCGCCGAATTTTGTCAAGGAAAAGTTTGCAGAGAAGGCGAGCTGCGATTGGAATCACAGGCCGGCGAGCAGATGGCCGAGCTTGTCTTTTTTTGTGCGTAGGTAAGCAGCTGAATGTTTGCTGGTGCGCGGACGGCAGGGAACGCGCTCGACTACGCGAATGCCGGCGCTTTCGAGTTGCGCGACCTTGTCCGGATTGTTGGATAGCAGGCGCACGTCGCGAATGCCCAACGCCTTCAGAGCTTCGGCGGCAAATTCGTAGTCGCGTGCGTCGTCGGCAAATCCGAGTTGGCGATTGGCTTCTACAGTGTCCAAACCGCCGTCCTGTAGCTCGTAAGCCTTCAATTTATTGATTAAGCCAATGCCGCGGCCTTCCTGCGGCAAGTACAGCAGCACGCCGAACGGCTCTTTGGCGATTTTGCGCAGCGAAAATTCCAGCTGCGCGCGGCAATCGCAACGTTCGGAGGTGAAAACGTCGCCGGTGAGGCATTGGGAGTGGACGCGCACAAGCGGCGCCTTGTGGGATTGTGCAGCGGCGCGCGACGAGCTGTTGAAAGTGCCGTTCGAGGCGCTTTGCAATGTGCCGTGGTGGATCGCCACAGCCTCTTCGCCAGGTTTGCGGCCTTCGATACCGAAAATTCGGAACGGGCCGAAACCGGTGGGCAATTGCGCGATGGCGACGACGCGCGCTTTGCCGGACTTCGCGGATTGTTTTTTGCGTGGCATGAGAAACCCCGATTATAGCAGGATCCGCAAAATCAACCCGACTGCCCGAACTCGCGAGAATGCAACTCAGAGCGCGGCGCGGATCACGAGCGCAACGAATACTCGCGTCCCTTTACATCCCTGGCTGCTTTGGCTAACTTAGTCGGTGCGCTGTGCAGACGGCGCTCCGCGAGCTAAATGAATACATTTTTTGGCGCACAAGAGTTGATATTCGCGCTGGTGCTGAAAGTTGGCTTCGCGGCATCGCTCGCGGCGCTGCTGGTGCGGTTCCGTTCGTTCCGCAACCTGCTTTTCACTGAAATCCGCGATTCCGATCAAAAAGTGATGTTGCTGTTGTTCCTAACACCGCCGCTGGCGATTGGTGTGTTTCTGCGGCTGCTCGGTGGTTATCGGTTTTTCGATCTCACGCTGGAAGGCTCGTTCCTGATGGGCCTGATCGGCGGACGGATCGTCGGGCTGCTAGGTGGTTCGCTGATCAGCCTGCCCGCGTTTGGAAATCACGAATGGCTTTCCAGCCCCTTCGCAGCGCTAGTGGGCCTGATCGCAGGAACCGTTCGGGAGACCATGCCCGAAAAGGAAGACATCTGGCATTTCGGGCCGTTTCTTTTTCTGAGTGTTCCGGAATGGATCTGGAAGTTAATTCGCTATCGCAAGGGTAATTGGGCCATGTTTCCGCTGTTCGCATGCGTCGCGGTGACAGTGGGGCAGATCGAACTGGCGGATGCCCCCGGCGTGCCGGAACGCTGGCTTTTTTCTTTCCATCCCAGCAATTGGGGCTACTCGCTGCTGGTGGTGATGTCCTCGATGATGTGCGTGGCGATGGCCATCAAGATCTGGAATAACACGCGCATCGAAATGAACCTGGAACAAAATCAGCAGCTGCTGCTGAAGGCGCGCATGGACGCGCTGACCAGCCAGATCAACCCGCATTTTTTGTTCAACACTTTGAACACCGTGTCTTCGCTGATTCGCTTCGATCCGGACATGGCGCGCGGCGTGGTGCTGAAGCTTTCGAATATTTTGCGGCGGCTGCTGCGCAAGCACGAGACGTTTGTGCCGCTGCGCGAGGAACTGGAATTCATTGACGATTATCTGGATATCGAAGTGATTCGCTTCGGGCGAGACAAGCTTCAGATCTTCAAGGAAATTGACGAGGAAACTTTGGAGACTTTCGTGCCCAGCATGCTGCTGCAGCCCATGGTGGAAAATTCCATCAAGCATGGACTGGCGCCGCGTCTGGAAGGCGGGCAGATTCACCTGCGTACACGTCAGTCAAACGGTCGCCTGCTGATCGAAATCGAAGACAACGGGATGGGAATTTCGCCGGAACGCCTGGCCGCGGTGTACGGCGGAGGAATCGGCATCAGCAACGTGCACGAGCGCCTGCGGCTGCTTTATGGCGACCAATTCAGGATGGACATACGCAGTCAGGAAGGGCAAGGAACGCAGATTCACATCGAGATTCCCGAACTTGCCACAGCGGAGCCCTTCGCGGGATTGTAGGACCGGTAAGTTTTGCGGTGCGCCGTAGGGTTAGCGTAGAATGACGAGGCCAAAATTCCTTTAAGCGAACAGGTGGCATGATCGACGACGACCAGGAAAAAAGCAGCGCGCGGCCTGCAATCATATTGCTGATATTGGTGTTCGTGGTTGCCGGCTTCAGCGTGAAATACGGCTTGCAGACGATGACGTGGATCGAAGGGAAGCTATGGACTTCCGACAATCCGTGGCTCGCGAATATTCCGCAGGCTTTGCCACAGGCTGCTGCCACCGCCCCGCCGATGGCGATGATGGCCATGACCGCCATGACCGCTAAGCCCGGGAAGTCCGGGAAGCCGGCGCCTCCCCCGCAGCTGCGGGCCTACAACTATGAATTCAAATCTCCTTGGCCGGGGAATGCTGCGCCTAAGGGTTCGCTGACTTACACGGAGTTCCACTTCGATTCGGGGCAGGTGATCGTCTTTTTCGATCCCGATTCGCAAGTGGACACCATGCGC
Source organism: uncultured Acidobacteriota bacterium (assembly GCA_963747605.1). Lineage (GTDB taxonomy): Bacteria > Acidobacteriota > Terriglobia > Acidiferrales > UBA7541 > Palsa-295. Next base: position 129,129 of record CAVVGA010000026.1, read on the forward strand.
ACACTTAAAACCTCCAACCCCGCTGAATATCAAAAATTTGCGACCGTGTTTGCGGATAAGCCGCTCAATACGAATTTTGAAATGTATCAAGCGGTTTACCAGACGACGCCTGCGCAGCTATCGCCGCTTGCGAGCGCTTCCGACGCGATGAGAATGAATGTGCTGCTGCTGTGGAAGCTTTCCTTCGGGCTGGACCTGCCTTGCGATGGCGAGTTCTATTCTTTCGATTGGAGCAACGCCAAGGGCTTTCAGTTCGGCAATCCCGACAAGAAGGTTCCAGTCGCAGTTCGCGCATTCGACGATCGCGATCATCAATTCCGGTTTATCTTCACCGCCGCAAACGCAGCAGCCGATAAAATCACGCAGAACGACATCAACTCGGTGCTGCAGTCGTTACAAGTCCTGCCATTTATCGATCGCTAAGCTCGGGGTGTTGGTGTCCAGAACGCTGGCATTCAAAGCGACGGCATCCTGTGCATCTGTGTTCAGCGCGTGGAGTTGACTGCGCCAGCCGTTACTTCCGCAGCTTGCAGCACGGTCCGGTAGTAAGCCTCATACATCGGTATCACGTCATTCGCGCAATACTTCGCTTTGGCGTGTATGCGCGCCCGTTTGCCCATGCTTCGTCCGCGATCCGGCCGCGTAAGAATTTCCAGGGCGCGTTCAGCGCCGGCTTCCACGTCGTGGGCCGCGATTAGATAGCCATCCACTCCATCGGTCACCACTTCCGGCACTCCACCGACCTTCGTCGCGATTATGGGGACCTCGCAGGCCATTGCTTCCAGCGCTGCCAGGCCGAATGATTCCTCTTCGCTGGGCAGCAGGAATAAATCCGCGAGGCCGAGTTTTTCCTGGACGTTGTCCTGTTTGCCCATGAAAAACACGTCCTTCGAGAGGCTCTTTTTGCGCACGATGTATTCTGCCGCGCCGCGGTCGGGGCCATCACCCATCATCACCAGCATCGCGGGGATCTTTTCGCGCACCAGCGCGAAAATTTCCACAACGTCTGTAATGCGCTTCACGGGCCGAAAATTCGAAAGGTGCATCAGGATAGGCTCGTCGTGTTTGGCCCATTGCTTGCGCGCGGATTGGTCCGCGCAGCGCATGTACTGATCGCAATTCACGAAGTTGGGAATCACCTCGATGGGGCGCTTGATTTCAAATTCGCGAATGGTGCGCTCGCGCAGGTAGTTCGATATGGAGGTGACGCCATCGCTCTGCTCGATGGAAAATCGCGTGATGGGCAAATAGCTGCGGTCACTTCCCACCAGCGTGATGTCCGTGCCATGCAGAGTGGTGATGAACGGCAACTTTTTCGGCATGGCCATCATGCGCGCCAGCAAAGCGCTCACCGAATGCGGAATGGCGTAGTGCACATGCAGCAAATCCAACTGCGCCTGCTCGGCCACTTCCACCATTTTCGTCGCCAGCGCGAGAGTGTAGGGCGGATGGTCGAAAAGCGGGTAGGAAGTCACTTCCACTTCGTGAAAATGGATGCGCTCGTGCGCGGAGCTTAGCCGGATGGGCATGGCATAGCTGATGAAATGGATTTCGTGCCCGCGCGCGGCCAGTTCGATGCCCAGCTCGGTGGCAACGACACCAGAGCCCCCGTACGTGGGATAGCAAGTGATTCCGATTTTCATGGGACCTCTCGGCACTGTATCAGCCATCCCGCGCGAGCGGCAAGGCTGGCCGTCCGGGTTGGCCGTCCGGGTGCGCTGGCTTATCACTAGCAAAAACGGCCGTTGGCTTCCGTCAGCTTGCACGGGGGGGCGGCTGGATGCTAGATTCGCGCCTTCCGGTCTGGCATTAGACGGAGCAACAGGCCTTCTCGATGCTGCGACTTTCAGGCAAAGTGGCGTTCATAACCGGCGGAGGCACCGGGATCGGCCGGGCTTGCGCTTTGGCGTTTGCGCGGGTTGGCGCGGAAGTGGCTGTCGCTGGCCGCAGGAAGGACCCTCTTGACAAAGTCGCGGAGGAAATTGCCGCGGCGGGCGGAAAATCGCTCGCGCTATCTTGTGATGTAACGAAGCGCTTGTCGGTGGAAGGCGCGCTGGCGCAGGCCGAAAAGCATTTTGGGCACCTGGACACAATTGTGAATAACGCAGGCGCCGTGGTGGTTGCGACGGTGGAGCACACCTCCGATGAAGAATGGGACCGGGTGCTCGCCACAAACCTGACCGGAACGTTTTTCGTCTCACGGGCCGCGCTGGCGCCGTTGCGCAGGGCGGGCGGCGGCTCGATCGTCAATATCGGCTCAGTGCTCGGCTTGGTGGCACGCAAGGACCGCGCCGCGTACTGCGCAGCCAAGGCGGGAGTCTCCGGGCTCACACGGGCGATGGCGCTCGATCACGCGCACGAGAAAATCCGCGTGAATTGCATCTGCCCCACGATCGTGGAAACCGAGCTGGGCATGCAGTCAATTCAGCTGGCCGGGAACGCGGCCGCAGAAATCCAAAAGCGGATCGCGGAAATTCCCATCGGTCGGCTCGGCAAGCCGGAAGACGTAGCTATGATGGCGGTTTATTTGGCTTCGGATGAGGCGTTGTGGGTAACCGGCGCGTCATTTCCGCTCGATGGAGGCCTGACCGCATATTGATATGACGCAATCTACACCTCAATCGCGATCGTTAAAGTGCAAATCCGCAGAACGCCTGGCCGCCGAAGAGATGCGCTGGCGTCTGCGCGAGAACCAGACGACCAAACATTTTGGATTTGCGCTGGTCGTGGCGGAGCGTGGCAAAGTGGTGCTGCGGATGCGCGTCGGTAAGAAACACTTGCAAGTGCACGGCGTGGTCCACGGCGGCGTGCTGGCGGCGCTGGCGGATACGGCAGGAGGCCTCGCGACATATATGACGGTTCCGCGCGGCACACGCGTCGCGACCATCGAAATGAAAATTAACTACCTGGAAGCGGTTGAGGGTGGCAGCGTCACCGCCGTAGCTAAGGTGGTGCGAATTGGCCGGCACGTCGCTGTGGTGGACTGCGATATCAACGACGATGCGCGCCGCCTGGTCGGCAAGGCGCTAATGACATTTTTTGTGGGACCCTTCCGGAAGGACCGCAAGAAGCTGCCTGCGTAGCGCGCACAGAAGCCCATGCAGCGTCCTGTGCGCGCCACGGCACAAGTCGTTCTTCGCAAATTATTATTTACAAACTTCTATTCGTCCGAGTGGTCAGACCCGCCTGATCCGTTCGATCCGTTAGTACCGCCCTGCGCTGCGTCTTCACCCTCTTTATAAAGGTACTTGATGCAGTGCTTGTAAACGAGCAGGTTGGGGCTGCCGAAACGGGTGAGCTTGATGCAGTCCCGGTCGTACCACTCGACGCTGCCGCGCAGGATTTCACCGTCCGTCAGCACCACGGCCACCGGAGTCCGTGATTGCATCTGTTTTACATAGTAAAAATTTTCTGCGTGAGTCTGTTCAGGCGGCGCAGGCTTCTTGCGCTGCGGGCCCTGCGCCGGAACAGCTTGAATCGGACGCGCCGGGAATTGTTCTTTCACATCGGTAAGGGTAGGACGAAAAAGTTTACGGTTTACCATAAGTGCTCCTTCCTATGACTGCTCCCTCTTATGACTGCGGGAAAACGTTTTCGGTTGCAGACATTTTGCAAAAAACGTTAAATCGTCCGGTCGTCCTGGCGATTGCTCAAGGAAAGCAGAAGCGCATCTAGCCCCAACTGGCGGCTAATATTCCGCTTGAGGCGATTTTCCAGGCGATCGAGCCCTTGGGTAGCCCGCGAGACCCACGCGAAATCTATTTTCCTGCTGAGAGCTTCCAGTTCATGGCGTAAATCGGGATTCCGAGCGAGACTGCTCTTCGGACCTTGGGAAAGTTCAAGAAGGTCTGTGAGCAGACTATAGAACAGCGTCAGGATATTTTCAAACGATTCCTTTTCCTGTTTGGCGAGCTGGGTGGTGGCGGCAAAAATCTCCGCGGTTTTTCCGCCGTTGATTGTTTTTTCGAGCAGGCTCAGGACGCTGCGACGCAGGCGCGCGGATTCTTCCAGGTTTAGCGCGAGAGCCATGCCAGGGCTGCCGCTGGAGAGTTGCGCCGCAAGTTTGCGTTCCGGCGCTTTGGCCTCAGTGCGTTCGCCGAGAAACTTTTCGATTTGCTCCACCGCGACCGGCGCGAAATGGAAATGCAGGCAACGCGAACGGATTGTTTGCAGCACGGAATCGGGCGTCGGTGCCAGCAGGATGAGCGTCGCGCTTTCCGCCGGCTCTTCCAGGATTTTCAGGAACAGGTCGGCGTCGTTCCAGCGCATGGTGTGCGCGTCGTCCAGAATGAATATGCGGCGGCGACCCTCCGGTTTGAAGTACGCGGCACGTTGCACTGCGCGCAGCTGGCCCACGCGAATCATCGGCCGCGCGACGGGCGCGAGGCGACGCACTGGATCGGGCACCAGCAGCCACACGTCCGGATGCGGTTCGATGATCAGCGGCATGCGTTCGACCATCGAGGCATCCGCCGATTCACCGCGTTCCGTGAGGCCCGCTGCAATCAGCGCGGCGGGATTCGCGAGCGGGGCCATACGCTTGCAGGATTCGCACTCGCCGCAGAAATCGTCCTGCAGGCGTTCGCAATTCGCGGCTTGCGCAAACATGCGCGCGAGAGTGTATTTGCCAATTCCGCGCGGTCCGGTGAAAAGCAACGCGCCGGGTGCCCGGTCACGGCGCAACATCCCGCGCAGCGCGGTGACAATGCGTTCGTTGCCGAGAAATTCGTTGAACGCCATGGGATCAGCGGTTGGCGTGAAGCGCCGGGAATACGCGCGCTTCGATCGCCGCCAAAATCTCCTCGTGAATTTCTTCCGGAGCGCGCAGGGCTCGGGCTTGCGCATCGTAACATTCGATCGTCACCCAGTTGGGTTGGCGCATGAGCTCGTCATAAACCACCGAAGCGCCGCGTAGATGCGCCAGATCCGCTTCCTGCAGGTCGCGGCGCAGTTCGGTGTACTGGCGTTTGGCTTTTTCTCCCACCAGGCGATGCGCTTCTTCGGCGGGCACGCGCAGGTAGATCACCAAATCCTCGCGCGGCAGCGCGTAGACCTGATATTCAAGCTCTTTGAGCCACGTTAGAAATTCGCGGCGCTTTTCGGGCGAAACGCGGGCGCCCTGGTGCGCCAGATTTGATGCGACGTAACGGTCCGCGAGCAGTGCTTTACCCGCTGCGAGATCGGATTCCAGCGCCGGACGCGACTCGTGGCGGTCTTCTGCGTAGAGCAGCGCCGAGAAATGCGGATCAACGGATTCCAGCGGGCCAAATTCGCCATTCAGAAAGCGAGCAACCAGTTTGCCGAAAAATCCCTCGTAACGCGGGAAACTCACTGGGGTGAAAGCGATTCCTCGTGACGAGAACGCCCGCGCAATCATTTCCAGCTGCGTGCGTTTCCCCGAGCCGTCAATTCCTTCGAGTACGATGAATTTGCCGCGGGCAGGCATTGATTTGAACCACAGTCTAGCATAGGGACGCGATTCGGCAGGCGTGGCCCGTGCCCAGGCGTCAGAAATGGGTTTTTGCCATGTTAGAATCGCGGCGATGGCAAACCAGTCTTTAGTGATCGCGGCGAATTGGGCGCAAATTCAGGAACGAGTCGCGCGTGCTGCCGGGCGCTGCGGACGTCGCGCGGATGAAATCACCGTGGTGGCGGTGTCGAAGACTCAATCGGTCGAAGCGATCGTCGCGGCCTATGAAGCGGGGCTGCGGCACTTCGGAGAAAATCGCGTGCAGGAGTGGGAGGCGAAGCAGCCGAAGGTGACGGACCTGGACGCGACGTGGCATCTGATCGGCCACTTGCAGAGCAACAAGGCCCGGCGCGCCGCGCACCTTTTTCGTCGTGTGGATTCGCTGGACGATCTGGCGCTGGCAAAAAAACTTCACGCAGCGGCGGACGCGGAAGGGAAGTGCTTGCCGGTGCTGATCGAGGTGCGCCTGGGCGACGAGGAAGCCAAGAGCGGCGTTCCCGAAGCGGATTTGCTCTCTCTGGCGACGAGCATTGCGCCATTCGCGCATCTGGAACTCGCCGGTCTAATGACGATTCCGCCGTTCTTCGACGAGCCGGAGAGCGTGCGCCCGTATTTCCGCAAGCTGCGCGAATTGCGCGACGACCTGAGCCGCAAGCTTAGCCGCGCATTGCCAGTGCTTTCCATGGGCATGAGCCACGACCTGGAATCCGCGATAGAAGAAGGTGCCACAGAAATTCGCGTTGGAACGGCGCTGTTCGGTCCGCGCGGATCCGCGGCCTGATTTACTGGCTCGGCACCGGACCATCTCGCTCGTATTCTGCGCTGGGAGGACAATGCGTCAGAGCGATCTGTGGTTATCCTTTTCCTCCCTTACTGTACTTTCTACCCATCCGCGAGTGGACCGCAGGCCGCGGAATTTTCCTCTTCAACACAGTCACCGATTTTGTTTTCTTACCGGGTTTGCGAGCGGAAGCGCCACTACTAACGACGTGCTTCGTCAAATCGAGAGTGAACTGATCCATCACCGAGCTCTCGCGCGTGGTTTCGTCCACGCCCAGCGCCTGGCATTGAATGGATTTGGCGCTGACTGTAAGTCGCAAAAATCCAAACACGTTGTCGTTGTAAGCGATCAGCGTGAGCTGGTTACCCTTGCCGTCATTCCCGACCGCGCCGGGCTGCGGCAATGCGCCATTTTTTCCGGTCTTGGGTTTGCTCAAATTGAAGTAGCCGCCATTTCCCGCGACAAGATAGGGGATTTGGCGTCCGTCCGACTTCATCACGCGCGTGTATCGTTCATAGAGGTGTGCATGGCCGGAAAGCACCAGGTCAGGCCGGATGCCCGCTGTCTGGCACGCGGAGTCAATTTCCGCCAGCATCTGCGGGCTGGGAAAATGTTCGCTGCTGATGGTAAATGGCGGATGGTGCACGGCGATAATTAGCGCGAATGGAGCGCTGCCTGCCTGTTTGCGTTGCGCGGCGGCGGCCTGTAATTGCGACAGCAGGAACGCGGTTTGTTGCTCACCGACCACGCCGCCGCTGATTACTCCCACTGTTTCGCTGGTGTTCGAATACAAGCCGATGATTTTCACGAAGGGGGCATTCAGCGTCGAAGTAAACGCCGCCTTGCGTCATGGTGGTGCGCGCGAATCCTTTGGCGGAAGGATCTTTCGTTGGCGTCTTCGAGCAAAAATTTTCGTAGAACGGCTGCAGCGAATATTTTACCGGTTCGCTTGGAAATAGCACACCATCGTGATTTCCGGGGATGGCAAAAATCGGGCCGGCGTAGTCGCGGTAGGGATCGTAGAACTGATCGTAATAATAGCGTTCCTGGCCAAAGAAGTAGACGACGTCTCCCAGATGGAACAAGAGCGCGGGTCGACCGCTGCCGTAATCTTTTCCCGTCAGATCGTCCGTCATCGCGTCCGCAACGGCAAACTGGTGCGATGGCTCCTTGACGCCGCCGGTATCGCCGACGGAGTGAAACACGATTTGTCCCGCGTTCTGAATTTGCTGAACTGCGGCGTTTCCCAGAACATCCGCCAGCGCCATGACCGGCGGATTTTTCCACGGCGCGGGAATCGCTTCGATCACCGGCGTGGCTACCACCGCGGAATCGGCGTAAACGTCCTTTGGGTCGAAAGTGTTAAAGTCATCCGGAGACGGCTGGGGATTGGCAAAAGCAAAACCGGTGTTGGACATGAGGTGGCGCCCTCCTTTGCGGACGAGGATTCCGGTATGGAAGGCCGCGAGCATACCTCTACTTCTCGTCTCTGAGTAGTTATAAATTACGGAGATCGTGGGCGCGTGGCGGCGTGAGTCCCCCGGCGAGCCGCCGAACAAAATGGAAATCGCAGCGAGTGCCGGAAGCGTGTCATTTTACGTGCAGGTGCAGCCTCGCGCGAGCCGCAATTCGATGCAGGCGAATATGCGGACGCGTTGAGAATTCGGCTCACCGCGCCGCCGGTGGACGATCGCGCGAACGAAGCTCTCACGCGATTGCTCGCGGAGCGTTTGAACGTGCCGCTGGCGGCTGTTAGAATCGTAGCCGGCGAAAAGAGCCGCAGAAAGCGCGTGGAGGTTGCAGGTGTGCGGCGCGAGCAGGTGCTGGCGCTGTTGTCAGCAGTCAAACGCCCGGCGAAGAAATCCAAGGATTGGCGAAATGCCCGATATCAAGGCCATCCAAACTGCATTGCGCGCCGCTAAGCTCGACGGCTGGCTTTTCTGCGATCATCATCATCGCGATCCCATCGCCGGAAGTATCCTCGGGCTTGACCCGGCCGCTATGGTCACGCGGCGCTGGTTTTATTTCATCCCCGCGAAAGGCGAAGCGCGCAAGTTGGTGCACAAGATTGAGCAGGGTGCGCTGGACTCTCTAGAAGGCAAGAAATTTCTGTACGCAGGCTGGGAAGAGCTGCACAAAATGTTGCCGAAGGTGCTTTCCGGAAGCAAGACTATCGCCATGCAATATTCGCCGGATAACAATATTCCCTACATCGGTCTGGTGGACGCCGGAACGATCGAGCTGATTCGCAAGCTGAAGAAAAAAGTAGTGAGCTCGGCGGATCTGGTGCAGAAATTTGAAGCCAGTTGGTCGGAAGAGCAATTCCAGGGTCATCGCGAGGCCGGCAAAATCGTGGACCGCATCACCCGCGAGGCTTTCCAGCGCGCCGCGAAATTTGTTCGGGAAGGGAAGCCGCTCACCGAATACGAGCTGCAACAGTGGATCGTCGAACAATTTCGCGCGGGCGGACTGACGACCGCCGAGCCGCCTATCGTCGCCGTGCAACCGAACAACGGTAGCCCGCACTATGAACCACAAGCGGAAGGCTCGCGGCCCATTCGCGCGGGCGATCTGCTGCTGCTCGATATCTGGGCGAAGCTAAATCGGCCCGGTAGCGTGTATTACGACATCACCTGGGTTGGCTATCTCGGCGAACGCGTGCCGGATTCCTACGCCAAAATTTTCCGCATCGTGAAAAATGCGCGCGACGCCGCGATTGAATTCGTCAAGGATGCGGTGGCGAAAAAGCGCGCCGTGCACGGCTGGGAAGTGGACCGCGTGACGCGCGAAACAATTCGCAAAGCCGGTTACGGAAAATATTTCTTGCATCGCACCGGACACAGCATTGGCCAGGAAGTTCACGGCAACGGGGCGAACATGGACGGCCTGGAAACGCGCGACGATCGAAAAATCGCGCCGCACACCTGCTTTTCCGTCGAGCCGGGAATTTATATGCTGGAATTCGGAATGCGCAGCGAAGTGAACGTGTACGTCAGCGAGAACGAAGCGCGCGTTACCGGCGCCATCCAGGAAGAAATTCTTCCGTTACTGGCTTAGGTGACCGTGAACGAAGTCCCCGGCAACGAAGCGGTGTTCGGCGAAGCGCGGGTCAGCCAGGAATCAGGCAGCCAAACCGCCCACGAGCATCATTCCGGCATCCCGGCTGGCAGCGACACGCCCGCCGAACAATCTCTCGTGAGTCACGCTCTTGGCGACAGCACCGTTGCGGCTCGGCGTTCTTTCGGAGCGACTGTCGGTCGTTCCGCGCTTGCGTTGTTCGCAGCGATCGCAGCATGGCTGGTTCCCGGCCTCGGACATCTGCTGCTGGGCCGCTGGGGCCGAGCGCTTGTATTTTTCGGCTCGGTGGGTGGCTTGGTGGTGACCGGTTATTTGCTCCGGGGCAACGTGTTCCCCCCTCATTCCGGCGATCCATTCGGCACGCTCGGTTTTCTGGCGGACGCCGGCACGGGTGCTTTCTATTACTTTTCGCGCTTTTTTGAAGCTGCCGGCCCCGACGTCTCGCGCGCCTCAGGAGATTACGGCACGCGTTTCATCGCCGCCGCGGGTGTCGTGAACGTGTTGGCGGTGCTGGATGTAATCGAGATTGCTACGGGTGGGAGAACCTAATTGAATTCCGGCGCGGCGATAGTCATCAACAGTGCCCTGCGCCTCAGCCACTTCGGCGCGATGCTGCTGTTCGCGCTACCGGTTTCGCTGGTGCTGGCGTGCTTGACGCAGCGCAGAAGCTCGGGCGGCGTCAAGTACGCGCTGTGGTCGTTCGCGCTGTTCGTGGTGATTGGCGTAGGCGTGGCTTGGATGATGTACCCGATCTCGCGCTGAAGAATTCCGTGGTGGTGCAAAGCGGCGCGTTGCGCGCTGGCGAACCGTTCTGCGTGTTGCGCTGCCGACGCAGGTCCGGTGGTGCGCCGCGCGCAAGTAAACCGTTCCAGCGCGCGACAAGTCAGCAGTTGTTGTTTGGCCGCCTCATGTTTTAGACTGAGCGGCGTTTGACTTGAGTATCGATGAACGAATAGCGGAATGACGATGACCCTCGCTTCTTAATCGGAGGCGAAAATGAGAAATGTGATCTACGCGATCAACTTCACCCTGGATGGCTGCTTCGACCACACCAATGGAGTTCCCGATGAAGAAGTCTTGAATATTATACAAACCTCGTACGGGATGCTGACCTGCTCGTCTTTGGGCGTAAAACCTATGAATTGATGGTTCCTTATTGGCCCGATATCGCAAAAAGCCATTCTGAGACAAAAGCAGAGAACGAGTTTGCTGACGCATTTGACTCCACCAATAAAATTGTTTTCTCACAATCATTAGCGAGCGCTGAAGGTAAAAATACGAGAATTGTTCGCACGAAACTGCAAGACGAAATACTTAAATTGAAACAGGAGCATGGCAAAAATATTCTAGTCGGCGGTGTAGATATTCCTTCACAACTTATAGAGCTTGGTCTGGTTGACGAATTTCGTTTTGTCGTTTCAGCCAATAATTGTAGGAGCAGGGAGACGGCTGCTGGAAGGTATTAGCCTGCCGGAGAAATTACAATTGAAACTTGTTGAGTCCAAGATCTTTAAGTCATCAGCAAGTCTTGCGCTTCATTACTTGAAACAGTGACAGAAATAAATTAGCCGAAACTCCCGCCGCCCTGCGTCAACAATGAGGATGCCCCGGGTTTAGCAATGCTTATTCTGGTTCTGCCACCATTTGTTCTTATGATGGGTCAATCCACACTCGGGGCGTTGCTCGGTTGGCTCTTCAGTATCTCTTCGGCAATGCTCGGGTTAAGCAGTATTGTCGCGTTTCAGAAGATGGCGCACGAAGCAAAGGGGATGGGGAAACTGCGATTTGCCTTTGGCGCCGGAATATGTTGCCCACTTGTCGTTTTGCTGATATTCACGCTGCTTGGCTTTCTCTTTTTCAGCTTCCACATGTGAACTTTCCTTGCCCGCAGCCAGGCTCCTGGCCCACTTGGCCTCTGATCACTACCTTCTTCTAGGCACGGCTCCGAGAACGTTTGCCGACCTCGACATAACGGCATTAGAATTACAATCCGGTTTAGACGGCATTCTGACCTTTCTGACGTTCCATCAATGACCGCCGGAAAGCTCGCACCGCAGCCTAACTCCTTCCATGAGAAGGCCGGTTGATGTCAAGGCACACTTTTGCTTTCTTCTTTCTTTCAGTCTGTTTCCATTCAGCTAAGCCGCACCTGTCGCCATCCTTCCATTCGCACGCTTTGGTGAGCGATATTCGCTCGGTAAAAGGTGGGTGTCCTTGATTCAGTAGGTGCTGACCGGGAGTTGACCGAACTCAGTTGGGAGGAGACTGTGCGGTTTCTGCTATAGAACCCGCTGCGCTTCGCATCTTGCTACTGACCCTGGCGGGGTTAGTGCATTTCCAAATTAGAGGGTTGAGTTCACTTATGTCGCGGCATCCCTTATCAGGAGCTGACCCTTGTTTTTCCATGAGCCAGACGTTTTCGCGAACCGCGAAATGGGTAGCGGTTAGATGCGGCTGTTTACAGGGCAATCTCACGCAACGCGACGATCACGTCACTCGGAATATCAACGAACGCCGTCGACGGTGCAAAAATCAATTGGTCGCCGTACTCGCGTGCTCCCTTAGCCCTATCTGGGCAGGTTCGCGCCAAGGATCGTCCTCAAAGCCAACTCTCAAACACGCTCCTAGGGAAAGCCCTAGTTGTCCCCGATTTGGGAATCAGCTACATGAGAGACTTGGAGTTTTCGTTTGAGTCGTCCGCAGGACGCCTTATGGCGTCTGTGGGGCTGAACGACCTCAGAACGTTGCCGCCGAACTCCGGGCAGGAAGGATCCCGATGAAAGTTAAGATGATCGCCTCGATTCTGGCCATGACGATGCTCTCCGCAGGTCTATGCATCGCCGCAGATGACAACGAGAAAAAAAGGGATAAAACCCGCAAGATGGCTGCCGAGGCCTTGCAGGATTTGTATAAGCTGGACCCTCCTTCCCGAGCGGCTATCCAGAAAGCAGCGGGATACGCTGTTTTCGACAACATGGGGGTGAACGTACTGCTGTTGAGCACGGCACGCGGTTCAGGACTTGCCGTCAACAACAAGACCAAGCAAGAAACCTTCATGAAGATGGCTTCGGCCGGCGCCGGCCTGGGCATGGGAGTGAAAGACTATGACGCGGTGTTCGTCTTCGAGAACGCTAAGGTCTTGGCACAGTTTCTGGACTCCGGCTGGTCCGGTTCAGGGCAAGCGGACGCTGCTGCCAAAGTGGGCGAGAAGGGTGGAGCTTACTCGGGAGCGGCTGAAGTTGCGCCGGGAGTGTGGGTCTACCAGATCACCAAGAATGGCCTCGCCCTTCAATTGACCCTGCAAGGTACGAAGTATTACAAGGACGACGACCTTAACAAAAAGTAGGTATTGTTCGCGCAGCGGGACCAGGAATGTTTATAGGCTCGGATCCGCGCGGGAATCAGTACCAGGGAGCGAGCAATGCAAAAGAGAAGCGTAGTAGCCGTTCTTACTGTGGTGGGCGGGTTGCTGCTGTCCAGCGTACCGCTGTTTGCCCAGGCCGACCAGGCTGCCAACCCCGGCGCGAACACCGCCATCGACACAGACATCAGACTACTGCGGGAAGACGTCCGCTCGGAAAGGAAGCAGCTCGTCGCTGCCAATTTGCCGCTGACGGACATGGAAGCTACAAAGTTCTGGCCTATCTATGACCAATACTCAGCCGAAGCCTGGAAGATCGGCGATGCCCGCGTGGCCCTGATCAAGCAATACGTGCAGAGCTACGACACTATGACCGATGCCCAGGCGAATGATTTCATGAACCGCTTGACGGCCATCGACGGGCAGTTTTCGGTTCTGCTAACGAAATATGTGCCGATCTTCGAGAAGGTGATCTCGCCCAAAAAGACGGCAAGGTGGTATCAAATCGAACGCCGCTTGGATTTGCTGATCGACGTGCAGTTTGCCGACCAGATTCCGATGGTGGATGCAAGCAAGTGAACTTGACGCAAACTTGTTACAGATCCGGCGTATCCGCAAGTGCGCTGCAATCAATCAAACTGCGTCGGACACCCGCGTGCGAGCGCGAATTGCGTAGCGTTTACTGATTGCTCTTGGGAGGAGAATTTTCCAGGTATCGGACTCAAGTTCCGATAAACGCGTTATGGGTTTTAGGCGATACCAAAGAGGTTATCTGTACAAACCAGGAAAGCACGCAATGGTGTGGTACGGCATGTGGCGTGAAGATGTCCCTCAACCCGACGGTCAGGCTGTTCGACGCCAGCGCAAGGAAAGGCTGGGCACGTTGAGCGAGTTCCCTACCCCTTCGGCTGCTTACGAGGAACTGTCACGACGAATGGGAGCAAAGCCTACCGTGCAACTTAGATTTTCGGAGTTGGCCGAAAAATGGGAATCGGCAGTCGTGCCAACGATCAAGCCGACAACGGCTGCCTATTACCTAAAACAGCTTCGCTACCATGCAATTCCTGCTTTCGGTCAAAGAGAAATCTCAAGTATTGGACGGTACGACATTGAGACCTTTCTGGCTGAACGAGCGCAGAAGTACTGCCGTAATACTCTTCGCGGGATGCGGGTGTCACTTGGCCGAGTTCTGTCGTGGGCAGTCGCTTGCGGATGGCTGGAGAAAAGTCCGTGTGCTGGCGTGAAATTGCCGCTCGCGGGTACGAAGGTTAAACGCACGATTCTTACTCCCGATCAAACAGTCTCGATTGCCGGCAAATTGAGCGAGCCGTATTCGACGCTCGTTTTATTCATGGCGATCACCGGCTTACGCATCGGGGAAGCAATCGCGATCAAGTGGTCAGACTTTGACGGAGACGTGCTTCGGATTAGCCGACGAATCTACGAAGGCAAAACGGGCACGACAAAAACGGCGGGGTCCGAACGCTGTTTGCCAATTCCGGCAAAGCTGTTGGCTCGAATGCGATTGCTGGGCGACGGCGAATGGATATTTCGTTCGGGCACGGATACTCCCGTAAATCCCGGAAGCATGTTGAAGCGAAATATTCGGCCAGTCTTGAAAGAACTAGAAATTAAAATCGGCTGATAGCACGATTTCCGGCACACGCTAGCAACAACTTCCTTGAAGCAACGGCCGACGAAAGTTGTTTCCGACATTCTCGACCACTCAAGCGTGGTAACAACCATGAAAGTCGATCAGCATACTGTGACTGAAGACTTTCGCGGCCCGCTCGATCAAATTGCTTCTCAGTTGTTACCAGATGTTACCAAACCGAGCTTGGCGAACCGACCTAGTATTGATTTGAAAGGGGTTGGAGCCGAGGCCCGGACTTGAACCGGGGACCTGCCGATTACGAATCGGCTGCTCTACCAACTGAGCTACCTCGGCTTTGTTGAAAAGAAAGCATTTGTTGACGAACCTGTTGTTGGTTTTCCTCAACTTCCATCAAATTGCCATCAAAATACTTCTCGACCTTCGCCATTGCCTCGTGCAAATCCGACGAGTCCACGATGTTATACCTTTCAAATGTGGACTCGGTCAGATGCCCCGAAATCTTCATGGCGATTCTCCGTGGAACCCCTGACCGGATCAGATTCCTGACACCACTCCGGCGAAAGTCGTGAAGCAGCAGGCCCTTGTACTGCCAAACTTTGGGCCCGGTCTTAACTCCCAATCCTACCTTAACGCATGCAGCTTGAAAAGACTTTCGCAAGTTTCTTGCATCAGACACCCGTCCCTTGCGCGACATTTTCTTGAGAATTTCATTCAGCTCAAGCGGCAAGGGCAGCAGAATCGGCTCCTCATTCTTGGTTTGGTTGCCTTCGATCCGAAGTTGGAATCTTTCTTTTTCAAACTCTATCCGCGACCACGTGATCGCTGGCGCGCCCCCTAGGCGATGGCGAACAGGAAAACCAAGAAGGAGGTTCGCCGACGTGAAGCAAACTGCTTACGAGCTGCTCGCCCTACTCGACCGCAACCTTCGCGAATCCGTCAACCTTTTCAAACAGCTTGCCGAGTGTCCGGGACAGAGGTCCGACGTGCTGACGCCCTTGTCGAACGAGATTCAATACGTGAGGGCACAGGCCGGCTTCGAAGTGACCACCGAAGCCAGCGATTTCGAGCAAGACCAGGCGACCCATTGGTCCCGCATCCACCACAAGTACGAAATGTGGCTCAAAGACCCGGACGACGTATTCTTGGACGCCGAGGAGCGCGATCAGCAACGCAAGAAGCAGGGCCTTTCACCGCGGATCATTGTCCTGCCTTGGTCCGCCGAGGAGGAAGAGAAGCTCCTGGCTGCGAAGAAAGCGCAGGTTGCGAAGAAACGCAAACAAGTTTCCTCACGCAAGAGAATGGTGAAGAGGAGGAAAAAATGAAACTCCGTCTCTTCCAGGAACTGCTTGCGTTAAACGAAGAGTTTGGTCACGTCATCCATGGCCTTGAGCGCATGGAAAAGGAGCCAACTTATAAGAAGGAGATGATTCGGTGGGCCAAGGCTCACGTAGAGAGCGCGCAAGTGGAAGCGAATCGACAGTTCTTCGACGAGTTTGACGCGATCGTCGAGAACGATGCGATTGGGGCATACAAATTTCTGCGCGACCGCAGGAAGAGGGTTACGGACCCCGACGATATCTATCTGAAGATCAAACAGCGCGAGGAAGCACGCACAGCTAAGGGACTTCCTCCGCGCGCAGTAATCCTTCCCGATTGGGACTACAACGACGGGAACGCTACGAAGAAGAAGAGGCTGAGAAGAAAAAAGACGCTGCCAACAGGCGTCGAAAGAAGTCAAAGAAGCGCGCACCGAAACTCGCGAACCCGCTACGTACTGGAGCGAAACACACCTGACGGTGCGAAGGTAGCCGACAATAGCTCGATGAACATGTCGGAGGCTATTTGTCGGAGCCCGGGCTTGCACTCGCACGCCAAACGCGGCCCCGCTTTACGCGAGGCGCCGCAAAATCCGGCATGCTCCCTACGGTCGCTCGTCAGACAACCCAACAAAAACTGGGAGCAGGGCGAGGAATGGTTAGGAACACCCGTGGGATAGGTACGCACTACCTCTAGTTTTGGACGCGAAAGTGCAATTGTCGCGTCCTGTTGAAGAGGGCGGGAGCGACCCCACGAACTTTTTGGGCGGCTGAAAGCCGAAAAAGTGGGGTCCCGCTCCCGCCCGCTTTGGTTGTTTTGTGGCCGCTGCATTCGGGGTTTCGGTTCAAGAATCGCATTCTCTTTCAGCCAAGTGCGTGGCCACAGAGTGAAGACCTTGGTACAGGACGAGGTGCAGTGTGAAAATGTTTCATTCTTCAGCGCTCGCAGTCCTGCGATTTTTTGGGCGAGCAGTCGTGGACAGCTCGGGACTTGCCCATAGGTGACGACAGCTTGACTCGTAAGGCGAGGTATCCGATTGACGGCACGTCTCGGTGCCGGGTCATCCACGTTAAGAAAGCTCGACCAAGTTTGGCCGGATTAAGTCAATCGGCCAAATGTGAAGAAGAAAACTTCGAGCAGGCAACCGCTATGGATGGTTCGGATTGACACGCAGGTATCCGTCGAGCGGTATTGATTGGGACGAGTTAGTTCCTGAGTCCTCCTTTACTCCGAGCGCCGAGAGCAGGTGAGGCAGCCATGCGTAGTGCCTCTGCCCGGCGGCCGAGACAGCTATTTAATTTTGAGATTCACTTGCAGAGGTGCATGAAGCCGCGCGACGAATTGTCGCACGTAATTCTCCCAGTCTGTTTCCGCGGTAAAATCGCCGCTCTTGCTCCAACCGGCGCCGAGATAGTACAGGAATGGCTTGCCTGCCTCCGCCGGAGTGAAGGCCAGCAAATTGGAGACTGGCGGCAGGCCCTCGTCGCTGGGGGTAACGAGCTCCGTTTGCGTCAGCTTGGGCAGCGTGGCGCTTTCGGTCGCGAATTTTTCGATCTTGTCCGGTAGCACGATCGCGCATCCTATGTTTCCGCGGTCCCGGTCGGCGGGTTGCCAATAACTCATCCAACCTTCTTCTTGGTTCTTGGCGATCGCGCCGTTGCCTGGACGTTGCGCGACGCCGATCCCGACTTCGAACCTCGCGAGATGGCTTCCTCCGAACTGGCTCTCGACGCGAGTCATGTTGGAGCCGGCGTCGATGCGGATGCGCTTGGTCTCGGAGATTTTTCCTTCTCCGGCGTTCCAGGTATCGTAGGTCAGCTCGAATTCGGAACGGACCGGTCCTGCCGTGATGATTCGCGCGCTGCGGTAATTGCTCGACACGTAGTAGCTGTGACCGTCCCAAATGCCGAGGCCACCACAACCGCGGCTGCGCCCGACGCGATAATCATCCAACCCCTCGCCATGATCTTTGTGATAATCGCCGTTCTTGTACCACTTGTCGATCACCAGGGCGCGCGTGCTCTTGACCCACACATCCACGCCACTGCTCACCGTGCCCTCAGCTGGAATCAAGTCTAGGTTGTACACACGATGCGCGGTTCGATCGCTCTCCCAGGCCATGTCGCGGTAGCGCTCGCCGATTTGGCGCGCATAGGTTTTCGCAATCGGTTGCGGCACGGCGGCCAAAGCGGCAACGTCCATGACGTAGTAGGTTTGCGTCTCCCTCGGAGCCAGATCCACCTGGAAAATGAAGGTGTCCAGCGACCGCCCTAGTTCGCTGGCGTAAGTCTGCGAATCGAGAATGCGGGACCCGAGGCCGTCCATCACGGCCAAGTGTGTCGAACGCAGTCCTTGGGCGGCCAATCGAGGAAGGCTCATTTCCACCGTTTCGCAGTGGCGATAGAATTGGGCCGGATTGGTCACCTCGATCGCGAGCGGCTTGGCATTCTCAAACACTGCCATGCGGTATATCTCGCTGCCCGCCAGCAGAAACGCGCCGACGCCATATACCTCGGTGGAATCATCCGCGAAGGTTTTCGGGTCGGATCCGATGGGTTGAACATGCGTCAATTTGCCATCGCGGTCCACGCTGTCGACAAGGGCTGTCCACGCTTTGCGGACCCCAGGCTTAAATTTTCCGCCGTCGAGCAAACCTTGATTCACGCCCCAAGCTAGCGCGTAGGCGTAGAAACCCGAGCCACTCGACTCCTTGAGCGGATAACTGTCCGGGTCGAGCAAGCTCGAATGCCATAGGCCGTCGGGTTGCTGATCACCGCGAATCGTATCCGCCATTTGTTGGAACAATCGCTCGAACCGTACGCGGCTCGGATGGTTTGTCGGCAATAACTGCAGGACGCGGACTAACCCAGCCATGACCCAACCATTGCCGCGGCTCCAGAAGATTTTCTTGCCGTTGGTTTCGCGCCGTTCGAAGTAGGTGCTGTCGCGGAAGTAGAGATGTTCGCTGGGATCGTAAAGATAGTCCGTCGTACGCCACCAATTCTTGACCGCAAAATCGAGATAGCGCTCGTCGCCAGTGGCGGCGAAGAGCTGCATCCAAACGGGCGGGGCCATGAACAGCGAATCGCACCAGGACCACATCTGGGACACCTGGTCGTAAGGCTGATGGAAATCCAGACTTTCGACGTCCGGTGGCGCGGAGAGAATGGCATCGAGCCGCGACCGTAACGCCGCAATCATTTTCGGGTCGCGATAAAGAAAATAAAGGCCTGCATACGTTTGGCCGATAGCCAAATCGTCGGCATGATACAAGCGCGGTCCGGGTTTCCAGCCGTCGGCCTCGCCCATCGTGAGCAGCGCGTAACGATATTTCGGGTCACCGGAGATGCCGGCCAGAGCGATCATCCCCGCGTCTCCTGCGGCCTGCGTCCAGTCGGTCGTAGGGTGCTGCGAAGGATGCGCGAGCTGCCAATCCGCCACGCGCTCCATGACCGAAAGAACATCCGCTGGAGTGAGTCGTCGGTTCGGAGAGGCTGCTGCGGCGATTGACAATGCGACGGCGAAACCCAGAACGGCGATTCGCCAAATGCACCGCCTATAAGAACTGAGCAGAAGAGCCTTCGTCTTCATTCGGTGGTGGTTTGATAGGGACTGCTTTTTCGGGTCCCGCTCCGAGCGAAGGATACTCTCCAAACACTGGAAGTTTCAAATTCCTCCTCGGACGGAACTTCCTGCGCTGCACCGATGATGCAAAGTGTGGGTGCAATCGTTGGGGTCAGGGATGCTTTTCCGTCCATCGCGTTCCGTCAAACTCCCAGAGATCGCCTAGTATGCGCTGCGGATTGTTGTTCACGCCGCCGAACAACACAATTCGGTCTCGCAGCAGATCGTATCCCATCACAAACTGTAGTCGCGCGGGCGGCCCGCCCGTGGCCAGGCGCGTCCAGACCTTGCCATCCCATGCCCAGGTATCCGAAAAGAACTGTCCCCTTTCATCCTCGCCGCCGAAGAGTATTGTTCGATTCCTCTTCGAATCGTACGCAAGCCCCGGCCAACTGCGGGGACCGGGACCGGTTTCGCTGACGAGCTTCCATTTTTCGCCGTTCCATTCCCAGGTATCGCCAAGTGTCGCCCAAGGGGCGAAATCCTCCATACAAAACCGTTACTCCACGTGCGGAGTCATACACTATGGCAGCGCTAGAACGGAGGGACGCACCCGGCATGAAGGTGGGCTTCCAGTCGCTACCGTCATATTCCCACGTATCGACGAAGAAAACTTGCTCGTTCAATCCACCAAAAAGCACAAGGCGGTCTCGCGTCGAGTCGTAAGCAAGCCTGGCATCCATACGCGCGAGGGAAGGGAGATCCTTAACAAGTTGCCAAGCGCCTCCGTTCAGGCTGCTCAGGTTGCCGTCCGTGGTTGAGTCCCCGCTACCGCCGAACATCATGGTTCGTTGTCGCTTTGAATCAAATGCGAGTGGCGCCACGATCTTGCGGACGGCTGTGTCGCCGATCAACTGCCACTTAGTACCGTCCGGTCCCCACACATCACCGACCCTCTTGGTTCCTTGATCCCATGTGAAATCGCCATATATAAGAAACTGCTTCCAGGTCTCGTCGTATACACCCGAATGGTGAAAACGTCCAGCAGGGGGTATAGGCCTCTGGTTTGCAGTTGCTGCGATCAGTAGTGGTATCGTGAGCGATACGACGTTCCGCAGAGCCTTCGAGATCGTAATTCTCCTGTGTTAGGAGTCTTGATCCAATCCGCCCATTCATCGAATCGGGCTGCCAAGGAGGGACGAACGCAGTCTGCGTCGATCACTGGGTCGTAGGGCTCTCTGTTCTGATACGACGCCGACCCGACGATTGTTCCGGTTGTTTGCTGATCGAATCTCTGATGAGACGGGCAAGTCGGGTAAGCGCATTCATCGGGACTTGGTCGCTGAGTGTGCCTTATACTTCCCGCGGTGGCGCTCATCGTGCGCTACTTCCGCTGTATGACGCGACTGCGGCACTCTGGGAGATTACTTCGTGAAGGCGATTGTACGCGCGCAATACGGGCCGCCGGAAGTGTTGCGGTTCGCCGAAGTGGAAAAACCCGTACCGAAGAACAATGAGGTCTTAATTCACGTTTGCGCCGCATCGGTCAATCCAGTTGACTTGTATTGTATGAGAGGTGCGCCACTGATTCGCTGGGCGAGCAGACCAAAGCAGGAGATCCTTGGTTGTGACATCGCAGGCCGAGTCGAAGCAGTGGGCAAGGATGTAAGGCGGTTTCGGCCAGGTGACGAGGTGTTCGGCGTCACAGGTTTGGCAGGCGGAAGGTTCGCCGAGTTTGCGTGTGCAATTGAAGATAAGTTGGCCCTGAAGCCGAACAATATGTCATTCGAGAACTCAGCGGTCGTGCCCATCGCGGCAATCACCGCGCTTCAGGGTATCCGTGACAAGGGGCAGATCCAGCGAGGCCAGAAAGTTCTGGTTGATGGGGCGTCGGGTGGTGTGGGCACGTTCGCGGTCCAGATTGCCAAGTCGTTTGGAGCTGAGGTCACTGCGGTTTGCAGCACGAGAAATTTGGAGACTGCGCGATCTATCGGCGCAGACCACGTTATAAACTACACGGTTGAAGACTTCACAAAAAACGGCACGCGATACGACCTGATTCTCAGTGCGAACGCTCAACATGCGGTATTCGATTACAGGCGAGCGCTAAAGCACGGCGGAATTTGTGTCGTGGCCGGAGGTGGCGTGCCTCAGATGCTCCAAGCGCTGTTACTGGGACCATTGCTATCGCGAATTGGAGACAAGAACATTCGTTGTTTTCTGGCGAATGTTAACCATAAAGATTTGGTTTGTCTGAAAGAGCTTCTTGAAACCGGGAAGGTCGTACCGGTCATCGATCGACGCTACCCGTTAAGCGACACGGCTGAGGCTCTCCGTTATCTTGAAGAACACCATGCCCGAGGAAAGGTCGTATTAGCCGTTCAACAACGTACGCAGACGTAACTCCTGAGAAGGCGCGTTACCGGAGACGTGAAGTAACAGTTCAGAAGTCCGATAACCTTGCCGGCTCCGATGGTCGCCGGACGAAGCGCGACACAAAGGCGCTATTCCTCACGCAGAGCCTGCATCGGGTCAACTTTTGCCGCGCGCAGCGCCGGGACATAACATGCCAGCAACGCCGACAGCAGCAGCAGAGCCGCAACGCCGCCGAATGCCACAGGGTCCAGCGCGCCACCCCGGTGAACAGACTGTGCATCACGCGGCCGACAAGATAGGCGCCCGCCAGCCCAACCAGCAATCCGATTCCGGCAAGCGTCATACCCTCGCGGATTATCAATCGCAGGACCCGGTTTTGACCGGCGCCGAGGGCGATGCGCAATCCGATTTCGTGCGTTCGTTGCGCCACGGCAAAGGACATCACGCCGTAAATCCCCAGCGCAGCGAGCAGTAGGGCCAAGCTCGCAAAACTTCCGAACAGAAAAGCACTAAAACGATCGCCAGCCATCGATTCGTCCTTGATTTGATCCATGGTTTTGACTTCAGCAAGCGGAAGATTCGGATTCATGGAAAGGACGAGCTCTGAAATGCTTTTCGTCAAAGAGGCGGGATCGACCGAGGCGCGAACCGCGACGCTCGACCCCGGCCATGGGCTCTGCCAGAACGGCACATCAATTTCCGGGAATCCCTCCGCTCCCACGGCGCCGTTATGTACGTTGTGGTAGACCCCTACAATCTGCCACTCGATGTAAGGCCCCAACTTGGTGACGCCGGGAATCAACTGTTCGACGGCGATGCGCTGGGTCAACGGATTGACGCCGGCGAAATAGCGTTTCACGAATATTTCGTTCACCAGAGCCACTGGAGTGCCGCCGGCCAAATCCTGATCCGTGAACTCTCGCCCCTGGTCTAAGCGGATGCCGAACGTACGAAAATATTCTGGCGTGACCATATTGAATCCGGCGCCGGGGCGCTTGGAAGGATCGTCCACTGTTTTCCCGACAATTTGAAAAGGCATGCCAAAACCCGTGCCGCGAAGCGGCATGCCGGTGGAGATCGACGCTGCCGAAACGCCCGGTAGAGCTTTGATTTTGTCGAGAAGTTGGCGATAGAAAGGATTAATCTCGTCCGCGGAAGTAAGCTGGTCGTGCGGAACCGGAAGGTCAAAGGTGAGCAGATGGTCGGTACGAAACCCGAGATCCACGTGCTCGACGTTCCACAAGCTGTGAATGGCCATTCCGCCGCCTGCGAGCAAGCTGAGCGCGAGCGCGAATTCGGCAATCACAAGTGCGCGGCGCAGCCCATGCCGGCCGCCGCCGAACGAGGTGCGGCCGCCTTCCTTCAGCACGTCGTTTAGATTCAGGTGCGACGACTGCCAGGCCGGAGCGCAACCGAAAAGCACGCCCGCGAGGGCTGTGGCCGCCAGAGTGAAAAGCAGCACTGGAGGATTCAGGCGGACATTCGCCTCGTACGGCAGAGTGAAAGGCGGCATCATCAGCAAAATGACTTTCAACAGCACCCATGCCAGCGCAATGCCTAAGATCCCTCCGATCGAAGCCAACGCAAGACTCTCGGCAAGAAATTGGCGAAAAAGCTGCCAACGGCTGGCACCCACCGATGCGCGCACGGCAACTTCCTTGCGGCGCTTGGTCGCGCGCGCCAGCAGCAAGTTTGCCACGTTGGCGCACGCGATGAGCAGCACAAATCCCACAGCACCCAACAGCAACCACAGCGCGCGAATCACGTCACGATCGAGAAAATCGTTCTTCAGCGGCGAGACGATCGCGCCCCAGCCTTTATCCGATTTCGGGTAAACCTCCGCAATGTGCTGTGTCACCCTGTCCATGTCCGCATTCGCTTGTTCGACGCTGACCCCGGGCTTTAGACGTCCCATGACGAGCAGCCAGTGAAAATCGTGGTTGATCTGCTCGGGCTTGAAAGAGAGCGCGATACCGAGCTTTTCTCGCCCGCGATCGAGCGGACCGGGACCGAGGACCCCGACTACTGTGTACGGCTCGCCATCCAGCCGGATGGTCGTGCCCACGATCGAGCGGTCGCCACCGAAACGATCCAACCAGAACCGGTAAGTGAGGATGGTGACATGGTCCTTGCCGACCTCGCCTTCCTGCGGCAGAAAATCGCGGCCAAGTAAGATCGACTGCCCCATCACCGTGAAAAATCCCGGTGCTGCCCTCCAAGCTTGCACTTGCTCCGGGTGGCTGGCGGTCGCGAGATTCACGCCGGCGCCGGTCCACGCCGCCAATCCTTGAAAGACAGTGCTGTCGTGCTTCCAATCGAGGTAATCGCCGGCAGCAACCCCGTTGCGTTGTCCCTGGATTTTCGACCACACCATCACGATTTCGTTGGGGTGATAGTAAGGCAAGGGCTCGAGCAGGGTGGCGTGCACGATGCTGTAAATCGCGGTATTCGCGCCAATGCCTAGCGCCAGCGCCAGGACGGCGACCGTGGCAAAACCGGGATTTTTGCGGAGCAGCCGGAAACCGAAGCGAAAGTCACGCCAGAGATTGTTCATGCCAGAGTCCTTAAGCTCCTGGAGCTAGAGCTATTTGGAATAGTCCAACCAAACGCTGCGCATAATGCCGCCCCTGAACATAGAACGCTAGCGCGCGAGGAAATGTTCCGTCATGCCGTCGACCGTTACAGGTTGTAACACATCGGGTTCAAATTTCCAACGGCAATCAGATCGCCTGCCGGGGTCCGCGACATGGCACCGCTGACAAGAGGGGGCCAACTCCCGATATGTCGTGCGGGCTCGTCGCGTAGACGCTCGCTTCGAGTTGTAGTTCGTGACGGCAATTCGTTGACAGACATCCGGCGTTGAAGTATTTTGATGTCACCCAGGGTTACCAAATGTGAATACCTTGCGGCCATTGTGGTTGCTGCTCCTATGCGGACAGTTTTCCTCTGCTCAATTAACCTTCGATAAACCTTCAGACGCATATGAATACGCGAGCCGTCCTGTGATCGAATGGGAGACGGCATTGCATGAACACAGAATGCCCGCCACCAAAACTCGTCCCGACGACGTCTTGTGGCAGCGATCTAAGGCCTTATGTCCTTCCTTCTCGCCGGAGAGCGTATCCGGCGAGGAACTGTACTGGTTTGCAAAACTCTGCAGGCCAGAGCCCGTGAAGGCTCTTCTGGCTGTAAACCGCTATTTGGAGGGAAGCGAATTGGAGCATGGACCGGACGCGCGCCTGCTTCTCGCCGTGATGGAAATGCGGACCTCCGGAAACTGGGAAACGGCATGGGGAACGATCCAAACCATCTTGCAAGAGGATCCCCTCGAGCCGGTCAACGGACAGATTGCCGTTGCCATTGACGATGAAGCGCGTGACGATCCGCAGAAGGGGCGCGAATGGTCGAAGGAGCGCTACGCAATTCTGCGCGACCGCAGCCAAGCTGAGAAGCCTGGCGTGTCGTCCGTTTCATATAGCTTCGTGCTGGATGCCGGGTACGATCTCGTGCACCGATACGATCTAGCTGGAGAGAACGAACAGGCGACAAAAGTTCTGGAAGAAATGAACAGCTTCGTGAAATCCCATCCCGACGAAGCAAAAGGTTGGGGCGCTGAGGACCTGCATTGGGCAAATCTGGAGATGCATCCCGCGCCTCCGGTCGCTGTCTTGAGGATGTTGGGCGGGAACTCTCCCTCCGGCCTGATTCAGCCGGGCCGAGTCGAGGTTATTTCGTTCTTCTTCTTGGGATGCTCCTCGTGTATGCGGGAACTCCTGGATTTAGACGCTCTTCAACAGCGATATGGAAAGAAAAAGCTCTTGGTTACAGATATCACGAGTTACAAAGTAAATTGGTATCCTTCGCCTTCCACTCCAGCCAAGGTCGAAGCATCCCTTGAAAAGGCCCGGCTTGAGAAGGCGCCTGGCATAAGCTTTGTAATTACGTCCGACGAAACACTCGCGAGTTACGGCGTAAAGGCCTTCCCGGTAGTTGCAATCGTAGACAAGCGAGGCACACTACGTTTTATCGGACGGGACGTGGATTTAGAAGACGATGACTCGGCAGGCCGGCTGATCCACGAACCAATCGAAGAATAATTCCAACCGAGACGAAGTAGCATCCCGCGAAATAGGCTTGCCATTCTGGTATCTTGTTGCGCAATGAAAGACGCACGAGCGAAGTCGCGGGAATGGACGTTGAAAGAACGAGCATTGCTCGGATTCGCTGGGGCATTGGTGATGGGCTTGGGTGTTATGACTTTGCTCCAAGGGAAACTGTACTATCAGAATTGGTGGTGCGCCCCCGTATTCGCACCTTTTGCCATAGTCGTGGGGCCGCTGTGCCTCTTTGTTGCATTCAAAGGCAGGCGGTTCTAATGGACGGCGCGCGCCACGCTATAAATGACTTTAGGCATTACGGTGGCCAAATAAGTTAGCGAGGGAAGGGAAGATGTCTTTAGATTTTTCGCGCCGGAAGTTCCTTGATGGAGCGGGCGTGCTGGCGACTTCAGCGGTTCTTGCGCCGTCAACTTTACGTTTTGGTTCCGTTCGCGTGGGTGAGCAAATGAAGCCTGAAGAACTCCGTGCCAAACTTCGAGGAGTGATTGCATTTCCGATCTCACCGTTGCAGCCGGATTTGTCCTTGGATATCCCTGGACTTCGCAAGAATCTTCAACGGCTCATGGAGAATGCACCTGCTGCCATCGTCGCCGCGGGCGGGACGGGCGAAATGTATTCGCTGACTTCCGCGGAGCATTTAGAGGTTGTAAAGGCCACGGTGGAGGAAGTGCACGGCCGGATTCCGGTAATCGCGAGCGTCGGATTCAACTGGCCGATAGCAATCGAGTTTGCCCAGCAAGCCGAGAGGGCGGGTGCCGATGCCATTCTGGCGTTGCCGCCCTATTATCCAAACGCCGATGAACAGGGACTCGCGGAATATTACACAGCGATCGGTGGGGCGACCCGGCTGGGAATGCTGGTGTACAGCCGCGACTGGGTAAACCCTGAACCGGCGTGGGTGGAACATCTAGCGGAGGAAATTCCCACGCTCGTCTGCTGGAAGGATGGCCAAGGCGACTTGCGCCGGTACGAGCGGATTATGAATCGCGTCGGAGACAGGCTCTATTGGATTGGCGGAGCTGGCGATGACTGTGTCCCAGGCTACTACAGCATTGGCATCCGGACGTACACGTCCAGCATTGCGACGGTTGCGCCAAAGCTTTCTCTAAGACTCCACGAGGTCGCTTCGGCAGGAGATTCCTCGGCTCTCATGCAGCTGATGAACACCTACGTGATCCCGCTCTACGAGCTGCGGGCGCGTCGCAAAGGGTACGAGGTTTCCGTCATGAAGGAGGCGATGAACTTACTTGGAATGGCTGCAGGTCCAGTACGTCCGCCACTTCCAAACCTTCGGCCCGAAGACGTTACCGAATTAAAGGTTATGTTGGATCGCTGGAAGCCTTTTCTCACGACATAAATGCAGTCGGACTCTTGCGAACAATCGTCCGTTTAGTTGCGTGCGCAGACCGGACGAAGCGAACAAAGCTGCGGCGAAGCCTATTTCATCCCTAAGCCGAAAATCGTAAAAACAGGCACGGGCGGCGATCGCGACAAAAGACTCAGGTGGAATTACCGCAACTTGTCGTATCCTCTCTCACCGAAAACTGCGGGTGCTTAAGGCCCAGCAGCAATGAATCGGGAGGCTCGATGCTCACACGACGGAAATTTCTTGTCACCGCGGCCTGCACTGCTGCTGCAGCGCGTCTTCACGCGCAGGGCCAAAGCAAGTCCGGGTCGTCCTCGCCATTCCCAGCGAAGCGACTGGTCCTAATATGCCTATCGACTTCGTCGGTCTGTCTTATGAGGTGCAGCAACTCGCGGATCCGAGTTTCTTTTCGGCGCAGAACAGCGGCTTGATTCGCGAGTTCAAAGCACTGTCGTCAACCGGGGTTCTGCGTCTTGGGGGAAACACCAGCGAGTTCGCTTACTGGAAACCTAAGCCTGACTCTCCCGAACCAGAGCATCCTCAAGTGCGTGAGGTCGTGGGCGAGCCGAAAGCTCAGTACTACGCGGTGACGGTCGAGGCGGTCAGAAACCTGGCGGAATTCCTCCGAGCCACTGGTTGGACTTGCGTGTACGGCATCGGGATGGGCACGAATACGCCGGCACGCGCCGCCGAAGAGGCGGATTTTGTGGCAACGACGCTCGGCGACCGCCTGCAGTACTTCCAGATCGGAAACGAGGCGGATCTGTTTAGCCATCACCTGCGCGATCCGAAGACATGGTCGGCCAAGGCGTACCTGGAAGAATGGCTCGCACTTGGCGCGCGCTATCGCAGCTCGGGTGCCCGCAGCAAAGTTCGGGATGCCTGATGTCGCTAGCAACGCGTCATGGCTGACTGAGATTGCCGATCAATGGCCTTCCATCCAGGGTCCGCCCCACGTAACCACACTGACTCATCATTATTACTTTGGTGGGCCGGCGACGAATCCCGAGGTCAACATTCCGAACCTGCTGAAACCTGCGACGATGGAAAGGGTGCAGAACACGGCGAATATCGCATCGGCCGCAGCCAGCAAGATGGGTGCGCGCGTACGCATGACCGAAGGCAACACTTGCTATCGCGGAGGCAAGCCGGGTGTCTCCGACGTGTTTGCCGCTGCGCTTTGGTCAGCCGACTATTCGCTGCTGCTTGCCAGTAATAACTATTCCGGCGTCAATCTGCACGGTGGTACGGGCAAATCTGTGGCCAATTCCGTTGGCGGATCTCTGCCGGGCGACGCGCTTCTGCAAGCAAATGGTGAAATCCCCGAACAGATTGCCGCGCATCCGCATCCGTTCTATACGCCGATTGCAACGTTTGGATCGGACTATCTGCTTGAGCCGGTTGCGTATGGACTTAAGTTCGCAGGCTTGTTCAGCGGGGGAACACTGTTGAAGACCGAGTTCTTGACGAAGCTGCAGGCTGCAGGAGTCAATGCAACCGCCTATGCCGCAAAGCTGCCTGGCGGCCACACATCCGTGATCATTCTGAACAAGGACGCGGCGAGCAGACCTTGAGGTGGAACTCGATTTCGGCCGAGGCATCAGCGGAGCGGTCGAAACCGAAATATTACACGCGCCGGCACTCGACAGCCGCGAAGCGCATATCACAACCTCAACGAAAATCCGACTCGCTCAAGCAAGGCAAGTGCTCCGTCACTGTTCCCCACGCAACGGGATTACGTCTGACGCTGACTTGAGACGCCGGCACGATCCATTCATCTGTGGGCCTGCTTGAAGTCGAAGTAAGCGAGATTCATGTTGCCGCCGGTCAATATGTGTACGGTGAGAACGTTTTTCCCTTTGTTGAGGCGAGCCTTGAAAAGTTGCGACGCCAGATTCCAGTGGTGCCACTGACGCCAGGCCACCGAATCTGCAGGATCATTTGTTGTGGCGATCTGCAGGGGTCCGGTTGCGTCCTTTCCGTTCACATCGACTGATATTGTGCCGCCGCGATTCGATGTATACAGGAAATCGGCCGCGTATGTTCCCGCGTGTGTCACATCGACAGTGATGTTGAACCACTCTCCGGGTTCGGTCCAGCCAACATAGAGCAGGTCCGCAGGAGGCACGACCTTGTCGAAGGGGTTGTCGTCAATCGGATCCGGCTTCCGGTTGAACTTCGTGATATGAAGTATCCACTCCCTCGTGCATACGAAATTCGTTGAGATAGTTCCCATCGGCCGGATTCAACTCTCCGCTGCCGTGATTTTGTGGATCGCTGTCATGATACGCAACTCCTTCGCCGCCCAAGTCATAGTAAGCGCACAAGACCTTTCCCGGTATTTTTTGTGGACCGCCGCTATATCGAGTGTCGTGATAAGGCAAGCCTTTATACTGGCTCAAGAATGATTGGGAGAATGCAATTGCCGGTAGCATCGATGCCGCTACGAAGCATAAGGAAACCGCTCTCCGGCTCATGCTGCCTCCCTCCGTACCGATAACCTATCGGCAGCTGCGCAACTCCGCCAATCAGCGGCAGCGACTGCTCGACTATGTTCCGCACTTCAGACTTGGAAAAGTTCGATCCCCTGCGCTTTTCCGAGATTGCGCGAGTACTTCTTGTCTGTGCCATTGTTCCAATGTTCGTGTACGCCCAGGCTGCGGCATCGGACGCCGTCGCGTTCCGGATCATAGAAAGTCTTCGAAGGTGGATCATTCGCCAGGGCAGATTCGCGCAGGTAGTTATCGGCATTCGCAATATCCGGAAGATCGGGCCATTCCGAAGTGAGAAAATCGAAGCCGACGGAATCGATCGCTACGCCGTCAAGCGACATAAAAATGCTGTTCGGCCAAGCATCGTTGAATGGCGCCATCTTCCACTTGCGATGAGGCGGACCATCCACGTTGTCGTTTCCATAGAGCCCATCAATAATAAAAAGGATGGTTTTCTCGCCGAGGTCTTTATGACCCAGATAATCCGTGAACGCGGAGTAACTTGCCGAACCATCGCTGTTGTGATGGAAACCGTCGTGCGCGTTCTTGCGCCAGTCGGGGTTGATACTCGTAGCGCCGAACAGATTCTTCGCGCAAAGTGTCACCCCTGAACTCACATGCGCTCTCAACACGGCAGCATCAATTAAGTAGGCGGCCTCAACCACCGTGGTATCGAGTCCCGTGGCGTTGTGGCTTTCAACTGAGAAAGGAATCGCGTTGGGTTTGAACTCGGCCTTTACTCGTCCATCCCCCCCGATATGGTCCACAAACGTGACGCCGGGAAATTCATGGTGAATCTTGTCGTACAGATTGCCCGGGATGAACCGGCTGGAATCGAAGACGGTGATCGATGATTCCGGCACTCGTCCCGGGCCGGTCAACTGTCGCACGAGCGAAAGGATCAAATGGGGCGAGGAGTTCAGGCGTTCGATCGTGCCATGGTCCGTTGTGTTGTTCAGGTTCGCCTTGATCGCAATCTTCTCCCCAGCACTGTATCCGGCTTTGCCGCGCCCGTGAGTGCGATTGAAGTACTGAAAGATGGAGTTCCATGCCTGGGCGTCGCTTTTTTGATTTGTAAGACCGCAAATGGACCGGGAAACCATGCGGTCAATTACAGACTGGTCATTGTGGGCATCGGTCCACCACGAACCTGTGCCATCCCAGGTCACAGCCGCCGGATCGTGCGCCCAAGTGACTCGGCCGGGAACGACGCCGCGGGGAACTCCTAATGGGGAAAGCGGCTCAAACAAGGAGGGTCGCAGGTAGGTGC
This sequence comes from uncultured Acidobacteriota bacterium, assembly GCA_963747605.1. Lineage (GTDB taxonomy): Bacteria > Acidobacteriota > Terriglobia > Acidiferrales > UBA7541 > Palsa-295. The sequence continues at coordinate 159,937 of CAVVGA010000026.1, forward strand.
TGGCTGCAAGAGCCAGGGCGAATTGCCGGCGCGTCATGTCCATTTCGACTTGCTCCTCTCGCACAAAATCTTACGGTTCCGTGGATCATTTTGCCTGAAGGCGCAGAAACTCCTGCGCCTTCTTCACAGACAGCACGGTCTCGGGTTGGAGACCGTTAGTTGCAGTGCTGGGACTTTGAACCGCGCCGTGAATTGTACCTGACGATGCAAGTGGAAGTCCTCAGCTAGGATGTCGTTACGCAAAAGTTCGTTCATCGTCTCATTAGCCCTTCACTCGTGAGTATGAAGCGACTCGACCATGGCCCGGATGTCGCGGTTCTCGAAAACCGGGCCGCCGCGTGCCCCGTTTCGCTTACGACGACATCCACCGATGGCCCGGGCCAAGTCGTCCGCCCGAATCACCTGGTTCGGGAACAGCGCCCGAAACGCGGGGTAGATCGTTCGCAGCAGGCGGTAGGCGAAATTCGGTTCCTTCCGCGGCTCCACCGGATAGATGTACGCGGGCCGGAAAAGATAAGCGTGAGTGAATCCCGCCGCGAGTAGCGCGTTCTCGGCCTCTCCCTTATAGCGCGCGAAAGGCATCCGACTTCGTCCCGTCGGGTCTGCGCCGCTTCCACTCAAGAATGAGAACGCCGCGCCGCGGCTGCTGCTGCGGAGAACCCGCGCGAACTCAACCGGGTAGTTCACGGTTATCGTGCGGAGCTCCGCGTCCGTTACCGCCCCGGTATATGCGCCCAGGCAAAAGACCGCTGCGTCCTGACCCGAGAGCGTCCTGCGAGTGCGGAGCAGTCCGCGAAGTCGGGATGCAAAACCTCTTTCAGCTTGGGATGCGAGATGCCGAGCTTCCTGCGCCCGATCGACGTCACACTTCCGACGGCGGAGTTCCCGAGCGCGTAGCGAAGGGCGTATCCGCCGACCATTCCTGTCGCGCCCACGATTACAAGGCGCTTTTGGCTTTCCGCCGGAACGGTCATGCGCGGCCCCCGAAGCGCTGCAAAAACGCTCATTGAAGAAATCAGGTTAGGCGTTGTCGTCACAGTGCGCGCTCTTCAATCCAGTCGACGTAGAGCAGGCGCTCCGCAAATAGCCACGCGCCGTCCATCTTCACGAACGTGTCCGCGTAGCGGAGAGCGGCTACGATCCGCCGTCGCTTTCCGCCGTCGTTCGTCAGGTGATGGGCCAACGTGTAGGCCTCTCCCGTGGCGCGGTCGCCCGTCAGGCTGAATATTGTGCTCTGTCCGACGAAGTGCATCGTGGCGGCGTACTTGTTCAGGTCTGCGAACACTGGAGCGAGCGCCTCGCGTGAAGGCAACTCCTGTGAGGGCGTGGAATTCTTGGCGTCCATGTACACTACGAAATGGGTGTCTGGGGTAAAGAGGGACATCTGACCTTTCGCATCGCGACGATCGGCGCGATGCCCGTAGCCCTCGACGAGCTCGCGGATTGCCAGGCGATCCGCTGCTTCGCCGGGGGGAAACGGTAATGTGTCTGCTCATCAGCTGGTCGCCGTGTTCAATTCGTTCCGGCGCCTTGTCTCCGCGTTGCCCAAAGACCGGAATCTGAGCGTGTGATTATGTCCGGTTTCGCACCAGCTTTCTCCCGTAACCGGACGCTGCCCCATCGAAGCTGGTTGTCGACAAACTTATAAGCATCTATAACGCAAATGCTTAGCTCGGAACAAGGTTCGGAAAGTTACGTGCTATCACGTCAATCGGTTTTAGGGGCAATTTCGATGCAAACGTTTTGGCAAGACTTGCGCTTCGGAGTGCGAATGCTGGCGAAGGCGCCGGGATTCACGGCGGTAGCCGTGCTGACGTTAGGACTCGGCATCGGCGCAAACACAGCGATCTTTAGCCTCGTCGATGGAATTGTTTTGAGGCCACTGCCGTTTTCGAAACCGCAGGAGCTTGTGAGCGTAACGGGCACGTATCCGAAAGGAGCGTTCGCCGCGATGCGCGAGCAAATACAGTCCTTCGAGAGTGCCGCGTATTTTGAAGGTCACGAGTTTAATCTAACCGGACAAGGCGAACCGCAGCGACTGACTGGAACTGTCGTCTCCGCGTCCTTTTTCTCCGCACTGGGCACGCGGCCAGCGCTGGGTCAAGCGTTTCACCCTGGTGACGACAAAGCTGGGCAGGACAATTTCGTAATTTTGAGTCATGCGCTCTGGCAACAGCGCTTTGCAAGCGATCCGTCGATCATTGGCCGGCCGATCAAACTGGAAGGAGTGAGCCGGGTGGTGGTTGGCGTAATGCCAGCGGATTTTCGGTTTCCGTCTCCGAAAACGCAGGTATGGATTCCGCTCCACAACGATCCACGAGACTCGATTGTTTACTGGGCTGGCGATTTCATGCCGGTGATCGGACGGCTGCGTCCGGGGGCGACGATAGACGGCGCACGCGCTGAAATTCGCGTCTTTCAATCACGGGTAGCCAAACTGTTTCCTTGGCCGATGCCGACCGACTGGAACGCCGATGTGAGCGTGGTTGGGTTGCGAAGCGGCATGGTCTCGGACGTCCGCGGACGGCTGGCGCTTCTTCTCGGAGCTGTGGACTTATCTTGTTGATAGCGTGTGTAAATGTCGCGAATCTCGCGCTGTCTCGCGCCGCGGCGCGCGACAAGGAGATTGCAGTGCGCACGACGATGGGCGCGGATCGCGGGCGATTGATCCGCCAGCTTCTTACCGAAAGTGTTCTGCTCGCTTCCTTCGGAGGCGGACTCGGAATTATCCTCGCGGTGGAAGGACTGCAGTTTCTGAAACTCGCGCTTCCGGCGGAAACGCCACGCCTGGCCGAAGCGCAAATTGATTGGCGCGTGCTCGCTTTCACCGGCGGGCTCGCCATCGTTACCGGCTTTCTCTTTGGACTGGCACCGGCGATTCACTCCTCACGCACAGCTTTGGGTGATTTACTAAACTCGGCGGGGCGCGGCGTGGCGAAATCTGTGCCGCAGCGTTTGCGCGGCGCACTTGCTGTTGCCGAGGTCGCGTTCGCGATGTTGTTGGTGATCGCCGCGGGGTTGCTGGTTCGCAGCTTCTATGCGCTGTCGCATGTGGATCCCGGCTTTAGCGCCGAGCGGATTTTGACCGCGCGCGTCACTCCCAACGAAGATTTTTGCAACGACTCGTTGCGATGCATTTCGTTTTACCGGGGACTGCTTAGCCGCATGCAGGCAGTCCCAGGGATCACATCCGCTGCGTTTGTGAATACGCTGCCGCTGGATGGACGTGTAGCCAAGCGTTCGCTCGAAATTGAAAATCAACCCGTGCCCGCTAGCGAGCCGATGCCGCTTTTCTGGATGGATGTGGTGACGCCTGATTATTTTCACGTGATGAAAATTCCGATTGTTTCCGGCCGGAGCTTTACCTCTGCGGACGAAACGGGAAATGCTCCTTTGCGATCATCACGGCGGCAACTGCGCGGCGCTTCTGGCCGGGGCAGAGCGCTATCGGTTCACATCTGCGACTGAGCGGTGACAAGGAGTGGGTGACCGTTGTGGGTGTAGTGGCCGACGTGCGCGCGTACGATCTGCAGCGGGACGTCCCGGAATGGATCAACGGAACGATTTACGTGCCCTACGGCCCGAAGGCGACAATGGAAGGCGGGCGCGTACCGTCAGACATGACGCTCGCAATTCAAACGCGACTAGCCGAATCGCAAGTGCGCGACGTGCTGCGCCTATCGATTCAAAGTTCGAATTCTGAAGTCCCTATAGTTGAAGTGAAGTCGATGAATGCCATTGTGTCCGAATCGGTCTCCACGCCCGGGTCGACGACATTCTTGTTTGCGGCGTTCGCCGCTCTCGCGTTGGTGCTCGGAGTGGTCGGCATCTACGGAGTGTTGTCATTCCTCGTTTCCGGCGCACGCGAGAAATTGGGATTCGACTGGCCCTGGGTGCGCAGAGCCACGACGTCCTGTTGCTGGTTATGAAGGAAGGCGCGAAATTCTCGATAATAGGGATCGCAATCGGCATGACATCTGCGTTGGCAGTCACACGGCTGCTTTCGAGCGAACTCTACGGAGTGTCACCACTCGATCCTGTGACGTTTTTTGGAGCGGCGAGCGTGATGGCGATCGTCACGCTGCTGGCTTGCTATATCCCGGCGCGGCGCGCGATGCGCATGGATCCGATGTTTGCGCTGCGATTGGAATAGCTTGCGTAACTTTCGTCCACACTCCCGGCTCAGTGGCAAATCGGCTCGTCCAATCAGATCGGCGATTGTAGAAGTTTCGTCGTGAACCAAGCCGGTCCAGATGACGCGTTTTGGTGCGGGCAGGTCTAACGAATGGTCCGCTTATTTCGGGTTTTGGGCTTCGATGTCCGCCAAGCTTTTCCTCACTGCGGCAGCATCAGGAGCGCTGGGC
>CAVVGA010000027.1:0-123100 GCA_963747605.1 uncultured Acidobacteriota bacterium
TCGCCAGCGCCTGTTGCGGTTGATGCAGCTCCAGCAGCATGTCGGCCAGCATCTCCCGCGCCGGGATATCGACCTCAGCCTGGCCAACCTTGTCCTGCAGGTCGGCGGCCTCGCGCATGTGCTTCAGCGCGTCGTCCTGCTTGCCCCCGGCGAAGTCAATCCAGGCCACCATCTCATCGCGCTCGATCTCCACTCCGTGCCCTCGGCCATGTAAGCGTCTTTGCCCTTCTTGACCTCCTTGATGAGGGCATCGTATTTCGCCAGATCGGCGCTCGCCTGGTTCGCATCGCGAAGCCGGCCGGCCGCCGATCGTGCGCGCCCAATAGGTCATCGTCGCGATGTCCGGCGGTCGCCCCTGGCGCCGGCTCCAGCGCCGCAGCCGTCTTCCAGTCCCGCATTTCAAGCGCGTAAAAGGTCGGCAGCTTGGCGCGGTAGTAGGGCACCATGCCCTTCCGGTGCCCGTTCCCCATGTCCGGCATCGCTTCCATCCGCGTCAGGACTGCGGAAAGGTTGTTCATCGCCTCCTTGGAGTGAGCGCGCAGCTGGACACGCTGGTGGAAGATATCGAGATCGCGGGCGTGAAAATCGGGATGCTGGCGAATCGAGCGAATGCTTCCGTGGTGACGGAATTTTTGGATAAGCACAAATTTGCGCACGTGGTGCTGGATCCTGTGTTTCGTCCGACGGCGGGGAACGCGGAATTGCTGGATACATCCGGGTTGAAATTCGTGCGCGACGAATTGCTGAAACGCGTGAGCGTGATTACGCCGAACGTGCCCGAGGCGGAATTTTTGACCGGCCTGGAAGTGAAAGACCTCGCAGGGATGAAGGTGGCGGGGCTGAAGCTGGTGGAAATGGGCGCGCGGGCGGTGGTGGTTACCGGCGGACATCTGGAAAAACCGATTGACGTGCTGTGCATCGGCACAGAAGTGGAAACTTTCGGCGGCGACCATGTGAAAAGTCCGAACACGCACGGTTCAGGCTGCACATTTTCATCGGCGATCGTGGCGCAACTGGCGAGCGGGCAGCAATTGCGCGAAGCCGTGATTCTGGCGAAGGCTTACGTGACGAAGGCGATCGAAAAGTCGTACGCGATCGGCAAGGGCGCCGGACCGCTGAATCAACTTTACCGATTTCATCAGGAACAGCCGCTGCGCGGAGTTCACGAAGTGCCGCAGCACGGCATGCACCCGGCCGCAGAACCCGCCGCGCATTAGAGCTGCTGCGCGACGCAGTATCCAGCGAAACGAACGTCGAATCCCCAATCTTCTGCGGCCTTTGACTGCGAACATTCCGGATTCGTTGACATACCTTCCCGCTCAACCTAGGATAAGCGCCAAATGCCGGAGTCTTCGTCTCTGATTGGCCGCACAATCTCGCAAGAACGAATTGCAGAAATGTTTGGCCGAGGCGAAATCCATTCATGGCTGCGGAGAAAAAGGGGCGTATGAAGCGAAACTCAAAATTGATAGCGGCCTTGCTGTTGCTGGTTTATGTCGGTTTCGCTGCAACAAGCGGCGAAGTTTCGGCCGGTTCCCATTTTGATCCGCCGGACATCACCACGGCGGGCGACATTCCCTACCCTATCGACAGCATCGCCTCCGGGGTCGTGTCACTCGCGGTGACAGTGAGCGCGGGAGGCCAGGTTCAGAACGTGGAAGTGGTGCGCGGCATTTCGGGTCTGAGCGGGGTAGCGACGAACGCAGTGAGCACATGGAGTTTCACGCCCGGCAAGCTGGACGGGGTCGCAGTCCCTTCGACAATCAACGTCCAAATAATTTTCAATCCCGGTACCTTGCAGAATCAGAATCTACCGCTGCAGCCTGGGGCGCTGGTTACGCCACCGGTTCCCGCGGGATACGAGCCGCCGCAGATGGCTCAAGCGTCGTACGCGGTTTATCCTCCAAACAGCGTGGGGACGGGGACCGTGGTGCTCGCGCTGGTGATAAACAAGTTCAGCGAAGTGAAGAGGGTGACGCCGATCCGCTCCGTGCCGTCTTTGACGGCGGCGGCAACCGCTGCGGTGAAGAACTGGACGATCAATCCAGCTACGCTAAATGAAAAGAAATTGAACGCGAATGTGATCGTCGCATTTGTGTTCCGTTCGCCGAGCCATTCGACGCCGTAAGCTTTGCTGGCCGCTGCGGTCGCGAGGTTCCCCGAAAAACGGCGTAGCGATTGGCACGGCTTCGGATTTGCTTTCCAAGAAATGCTGCGCTGTAATACTCCGGTTATGAAAGCCTGGAAACTTTTTCTTTTACTGTGTGGCGTGGCGCTGGCGGCGATCGGCTTTTACGGATTGCGGCTGCTTAGGCATGGCCTCAGCACTGCCGGTGAACCGTCCTACCTCGAGACGGTCGTGGCACGCACGGCGCGCAACCTGGCCATCCCTCGAAAAGCCCGCCTGGAAGCAAATCCATTTGAAGCCACGCCGGAAATTTTGCAAGAAGCGCATGAAAGTTTCCTAGATCGTTGCGCGGTGTGCCATGGACCGGATGGCTCAGGAGAAACCCAGGATGGCCGTAACCTTTATCCCAAAGCGCCGGACCTGCGTTCGCGCGAAACGCAGAACCTGACGGACGGAGAGATTCGCTATATCATCCGGAATGGCGTGCGGCTGACCGGCATGCCGGGGTGGGCGAAACCGCACGACGACGAGAGCGATGATAGCTGGAAGCTGGTCCTGTTTATCCGCAGTCTGCGGCCCTTCAGCAAACTGGAGCAGCAACAACAGGCGGCCGCAGCACAGGCGGCGCACTACATCGGTTCGCAATCCTGCCAGAAGTGCCACGCGCAAATCTACGAACACTGGCGTAAGACACCGATGGCGAATGTGGTACGCGATCCGCGTGAACATCGTGACGCGATTATTCCCGACCTGGCGACAAACCCCCTGGCCAAATTTACCAAGGATGATGTCGCGCTGGTTTACGGGAGTGTTTGGAAGCAGCGTTACCTTACAAAAAGAGGAGACGATTATTATCCGGAACCCGCGCAGTGGGACGTGACGCATCGCGTCTGGCGGCCATATTTCGTGGCCAAGGGTACAGACTGGTGGGAGCCGTTTTATCCACCGGACAATATGCAGCGGCCTACCGGCCCTACCTGTGACGGATGCCATTCGGTGGATTACAACGTGCACACGAAACAAGTGACGGAGTGGAACGTGGGATGCGAGAAGTGCCACGGACCGGGAAGCGAACATGGGGAGCATCCGTCGCGCGGGAACATTCTGAATCCGGCGCGCCTCGATTATGTGCAGGCGAGCGACAGCTGCATCCAGTGCCACTCGCAAGGACGGCCGCTGACGAGTCCGATGGAAGGAAAATACTACGACTGGCCGGTTGGGTATCGCGTGGGTTTACAACTGAAAGATTTCTGGCAGCTGGAGGAACACAAACTGGGCGAGACGACGTTTACGCACTACCCCGACGGCACCGCACACAAAAACCGCATGCAAGGCAACGATTTTGTGCAGAGCGTGATGTACCGGCGCGGGGTGACCTGCTTCAGTTGTCACGATGCGCACGGCACAAACAACTACGCGCAATTGAGAAAACCCGCGGACCAACTTTGCCTGGATTGTCATGGTCCGCTTTCGTTGAACGGCCCGCGCACGGGAACGCTGGAAGAGCACACTCATCACAAAAAAGGGTCTGCCGGAAGCAGTTGCGTCGCTTGCCATATGCCGAAAATCGAGACGACCATTGCGGACGTGAAGGTGCGAGCGCACACGTTTGCATTCATTACGCCCGCGATGACCGACGAAATATAAGATCCCGAATCCTTGCACCACTTGTCATGCGGATAAAACCACGGCGTGGGCCACGCAGGCTTTACGGCGTTGGCCGGAGCGCTCGCCATGGCGTACGGAGTGACAGCTGCGGCATGGGATGCGCGCTGCAGCAGAAACTGTCGGGCGTTTGGGACCGAAGATTTACCGCAGAGGACCGAGAGAACACAGCAGTAGCTGTGCCACGGGCGCGCGTCAGTTGGTGGATTCGAAGGCGCGGAAGCGGCGTTCGAGTTCCCATTGTTGCTGGGCTTTTTCGCTGGATTTGAGGAAGGCGGCGCAATGGGCTGAAGGTTTTTCGGCGCCTAGGAATTCGCTGGAGCAAGCGGTGACGGGGCGCGTGAAGCTATCAGGCTCGCGCCAGAGGCTGGGGCCGGGTAGAAAATTGTGTTCCAGGCCGGTGCGGACCAGTTGTTTCAGGTCCGCGTAGGTGAGGCCGTAGGTTTCGACAGCGCGCACATATTCGTGCGTCAAGTCTATGCGCGAAACGCCTTCGTCGTCTGTAGAGAGCGCGACCGGGACGCCGAATTTGCGGTAGATGGGAAACGGATGATTCTTGCCGCTGATGCCGAGAATCAAATCGTTGCTGGTGAGATTAATTTCCACCATTACGTGCTTCGCAGCCATTTCCCTCAGTAGTTCGTAGGGCCGTTCCTCGTACATCACGTCCACACCATGGCCGATGCGTTCGGCGTGACCAACTTCGACAGCCTGGCGAACATGAAAGGATAGCCCTTCGTAGGTGACGAGGCCGGGAGCGAGTTCGCCGGCGTGCAGAGTGATGTGCACTTTGGGGTAGAGGCCATGCAGAAAACCGACGATGCGCATTTGCAGCGCGTAATCGGACATGGAGACGTAGCCATCTTCCGGCATCACCAGATTGATGCCCACGACGCGCGGATCCGCCGAGGCGACTTCGAAACCGAGCAGAGTTTGCGCGAAGACCTGCTCGAAGGGAAATCCGCGCAGAACCTGGTAGATGTAACGCAGCTGCACGGCGCAAGCGGCGGCTGGATTGGGCTGGTCGCAGCGTTCGGCCTCGCGGCGGACGGATTCGGCTTCATCGAAATATGTGCGGGCTACGGCGACATCGTCACGCAAACCGTTGGCGAAAAGCTGATCGCGGATCTCGCCGAAGCTGCGATTGACGTGCGAGCCGAGCTCTTTGGCGATGGCCGCGGTATGGTCGAATGGCGGCGTGAGCATCAGTTCCATGTACTGCTCGTTCTGCGCGGCGGCGCGGGTGGCCACTTCGTCAAGGAATTCGCCGGTGTGAGCGTGCGAAACGCCGTGGAATTTGGCGAAGGCGTCGAAGAAGTGATCGTGGCCGCTGACGCCTGTGGAGGGAACGAAGCTGCGCATGGAGAATGCGTCAATGAGCGCGTCGTAGAGATGCTGGTCCTGATTGGCGCGAGCAGCGGGAAGATTGCCGTCGCCGCAGACCGGTTGCGGCGGGAGGCTGTCGGTCATGGCGCGCGACTGGAAAAAAGAGTGAGTTGCAAGGTCCACGCAGAGATTGTCCGCGGCGGCGAAGCGAATCCAGGATTCCGCGTAGACCGCGCCGGTTAGGTGGTTGTGCAGGTCCGCGCCCTTGGGCATGGGTGCGAGGAATGCGTAGAGATTCAGCGGATCGGTGCGGGCGAGATCGAGCGCATGCGCGGTGCGATTTTCCGCCGTGGATGATGACAGGGCCGCGGTTTTCTGCGCGACGGCGCACACCGGAGCCAGCAGCAGGAGAGCGAGTAGGGCGAAACGATTTACACGAACAGCAGGAGATGGACGCTTTTCCATTTTTGCAAGTCCTCAGGATTAATTTCTTATGACAAAGAATGTATCACAGGGTGTTTGCGCGACAGCCCTGTAGTCCGCTGTCTGCGGCGGCGGGTCACCTTCGGCTTGTGGCGCGAATCAGGTCTAGGAGATGCTGACGGAAGGTTTGGGCCCGACGCTTGCGGGTTCCAACCGCTTTTGGAAACTGCCCGTGAGGACAGTAGTTCGGTTCCAATTCCTATAGCATCGTTACTGTGCCATGAAAGTCGCATACGCTATTTCGTTTGAAGAGTTTCTCACTGTCCAGCCGCAGTTTGTCGTCCGGCCTGGTCACAACGCTGGTTTCAAGGGAGTGCTAGTCGTCTGCCTGTTGATGGTCTGGCTCGGTTTTTTTTGTATTTTTCAAGGCTTAGGAATTTCAACTGGCGGTTTCCTTATAGGCTTAGGAATCTGCTCCGCGGCGGTTGCTTACTTCTATGACAAACGGTCTGTGGCGAGGATTAAAGACAAATATTTCAGGAATTGCGCAGTTGCCTATCAGCGGATGCATTGCCGCGATCAGAGAACTCTCGAGCTCGATCAGAACGGGTTCACTGTAACTTGCAATTGCGGTTCCGTGACCCGTCCGTGGACCGAGCTGGTGCGATTTTCTGAAAACGAGTCCGTGTTTATCGTTGGCACCAAGACGGACGCACAATTGGTTCCCAAGGCGGCTTTCCCTTCCCAAGGCGCGATCACGGAGTTTCGTGCACTACTTTTCGAAAGGCTCGATGCTGATCGTCCGATCCCTTCGAGATCCATCAAGTTTTCTTACATTCCACAAGACTTTCGTGATGCTCGCCTTCTTCACCTGTTCCATGCGGGCGGTTGGCGACACTTAGCGAAATCATGGGCCACCTTCTGCATTTCAGCTGCCGGAGCCTATGTGATCTGGCGTTATGTTAGTTCGCAAGGTGATCCGGCCATCCTTTGCGGACTGGTCGGGGTTGTGTCGGGAGTTCCGCTCTTGCGCGCCATGCGTGCAAAGCGAAGGCACGATCTAGCACCACAACAAATCTACTTCAGTGAGCAGGGGCTGCATCTTCAGGATTCCGCCACTGTTGCACGAAATGCATGGACGCAGTTCGTCGGCTACCTGGAGGACGATCATATTTTCCTTCTGTACTACCATCCTCGACTTTATAGAATTATTCCAAGAAGGGCGTTTGACGGCCGGGAGGCTGAGTTTCGCAGCCTGCTTGATGCAAATCTTGGTAGATTCAATTACAAACGGGCGGCGCCATCACCAGAACCGCGTATCTTGCCGCTACGCAACCCTTCGAAGTGACATTTCACTGGCCCATCGGTTTGCGATACAGACGGCTTCGCGTAACTCCCGATTGCTTGACGGACATCGGCCGGATGTTCTTGCGGGCCGATGCCGAGGCTCCCGTTAATGCGATTCGTGTGGAACCCCAATTATGTCCGAGAAGACCCTAAACCGTGGGCTTTCCGCAACGTGCTGCTGACTGGCTACATTTGCGCAGGGGCACGTGGGTTTGAGCGGGGGACCGAGCGGTAGATGTCGAATTGATACACGCTTGGGTGGTGGTGTGTGGCCAAAAAACCTGTAACTGGCGGATGCGACGGTAGTAATAGGGCAATTGGTACTTCCCGGCTATTGCGGCGGACGGCGGCGGACGGCACCATTTGGACATAGCCGGGCCGAGGCGTGGCCGCCGGACATGGGACCGGCGCGCGTAGAGCAGCGGGCAACGGCAGCAATCCAACGCCGGGGGGCACAGCGGCAATGCAACAAATTCCAATCGATGATGTGAAGAGTCATGGCTGATTCCGCGGGACACGATAACGCGGACGTGCGGGTGGTCCCGGTAACGGTTCAAGGGGCGAAGCACGTCGAGGGATCGGAGCAGCGCCAGATATTTACGGAAAGCACCAAGACGACAATCGTCTTTGGCAACGGCGCGGTGGTGAATCTGAGCTCGAAAGTGACGCAGGGGCAGTGCGTTTTTCTGCGCAACGAACAGACGGGACGAGAAATTTTGTGCAAGGTGCTGGAGTGGCGGCAGGTGGCGGACTCCGGTTACGTGGATTTGGAATTTACCACGCGCGATCCGCATTTTTGGGACGCGCTGGCGGCACAGGTTATGGTTGCTCCAGCGGTTGTTCCCCCGGCTCCGGTCTCGGTTGTTTCGCCGAGGAGTGTCGAGGCGCTGGATATGCTTCCGGCGTCCGCGCCTGCTCCTACGAGCACGCCGACCGTTGAGGCTAGCGCTGGCACGACGACGAGCAGAGGGGATGCTGCCGCGTCCGCTGAAAATCCCGCGGCGGGAGTAGGCGAACCTCCTGCGCATCATACGGCGGAGGAGGTGGAGGAAGCGGAAGAGGCGTTGGCTGGGACCGAAGAAGATGCCGAACACGACGCTGAGCGCGACGACACGAAAGACGCGGAGCTGCTGGCGAAGCTGATCGCCACCGACCCCAAGCGAAAACCGAAGCGCGAATCCGCTGCGGCGGAAACGAATGAATCTGAATTAGCTGCGATATCCGAGGGCGCTGCGGAACACGGCGAGACGAGCGCGAACGCCGCGGGTGAGGGCGAAACTGAAGCCGCGGGCGGGTTCAAGGCGACACTGGTTGCAAAGTTGACGCCGCTGGGTCACAAGCTGCACAGACTTACGTACGGGAAGGGCGCGATGGGCGTGGGAATCGCCGCGTCGCTCTTGATTGTGGTGGCGCTGGGATTTGCTTGGCGCTCGCACCACGCTGCGACGCTCAGAAAAAATCGCGCGGCTGCCGCGGTTGCTCAGACGAAACGGAATGCGGCGGCTGCGACGGCGCAGTCAGCTCCGGCTCCAGCGACGGTAGCGGCGGGCAAGTCGGGCGCCGGATTGGAAGCGCCGGCGCATGGCAACAACTCCGGAGCAACGCCTGCGCAAGCGGCGCAGAAGATTCAGCAGCAGACTGGCGCGTCGAGCGTGAGTGTTGTGGCGGCTAATAATGCCGTCTCGGCGTCTGGTGCAACTTCCGGAACATCCTCGAGCACACCGTCGGTGGTGCCTTCGGCCGAAGCTTCATACGCACCGAAACTTGAGGCTCGCCAGAGCGGGTCTGGCGCTGAACAGGAAGATCCAGCACAGACAAAACGGCACCACGCAAAAGGCGGGGAAACGATTCCGGCGCGGATTTTAGCGCAACCCGCGCCAGCGATTCCGCCCTGGGCGAAGGGGCTGGACACGGATGGCGTGGTGAAAGTTGATGCGTTGATTGATGAAAAGGGAAACTTGCGGTCAACGAAAGCGTTGTCTGGTCCGCGCTTGCTACAACACGAAGCGGAACGAGCCGTGGCGCTGTGGATATTTGAGCCTGCGCTGACGGACGGTAAACCCACCGCGACGCACATGGTCCTCACCGTTCAATTCCAAAGATAAAGAGACGTCGAGATTTGCAAGGCGCGCGCGAATTACTACGCGGAGGCGCTTGGTTCGCGGCGATAGACGATTTGGCCGCCCACAATTGTGGCAACCGGCGCGCCGCGGAAAGTGCGGCCGTCGAAGGGCGTGTTGCGGGATTTGCTGGGGGATTCGGATGCGTGGTAGGTCCAGGCGTGCTCGGTGGAAAAAATCGTGAGGTCGGCGGGGCCGCCCACTACGATTTTTCGTTCGATGCCGAGGACGCGCGCGGGGCCGGAGGTGAAAAGTTCGACGACGCGCGTGAGCGGAATTTTCCCTCTGTGAACTAGCTCGCTTAGCGCGAGGGCGAGCGCGGTTTCGAAGCCGATGATGCCGAAGGGCGCGCGATCGAATTCAACGTCTTTGCTGGCGGCGTGATGCGGGGCGTGGTCGGTGGCGATGGCGTCCACGGTGCCATCGGCGATTCCGGCGATGAGCGCGGTGCGGTCTGCGCGCGAGGCTAGCGGCGGATTCATTTTGTAATTGGTGTCGTAGCGGACGTCTTCATCGCCGAGAGTAAAGTGGTGCGGCGTGACTTCGCAGCTGACGCGCACGCCGAGCTTTTTGGCGTGACGGACGTATTCGAGCGCGCCGGTGGTGGACAGGTGCGCGATGTGCAGGCGGGCGCGGGTGAGAACGGCGAGTTCGACATCGCGTCCGGCGCAGATGGATTCGGATTCCGCGGGGATGCCCTGCAGTCCGAGGCGGATGGAGCGCGGGCCTTCGCGCATGACGCCGCCAGCGAAGAGCGAGGGATCTTCGCAGTGGTCAATCACGGGCAGATCGAGCGAGTTGCAGTAGTCCATCACCTGGCGCATCAAGCGCGCGGTGGCGACGGGCTTGCCGTCGTCGCTGACGCCGACGATTCCGGCATCTTTCATCGCGGTGATTTCCGCCAGGGCCTCGCCTTTGCTGCCGACGGACGCTGCGCCGATGGGCCAGACGTGCACGGTTCCGGCAGCGGCGGCGCGTTCAACGATCGAGCGCGTGACCGAGGCGTTATCGTTTACCGGTTGCGTGTTCGGCATGCAGCAGACGGCCGTGAATCCGCCGCGAGCGGCTGAACGTGTGCCGGTTTCGATGGTTTCGGACATTTCCTGGCCGGGCTCGCGCAAATGGCAGTGCAGATCAATGAAGCCGGGCGCGACGATCAGATCGGTGGCGTCGAACACTTCGGCAGCGGATGAGGTGAGATCGGGGCCGACGCGGACGACGCGCGCGCCGTGCACGAGCAAGTCGTGGCGTGCATCGGTATTGGTCGCGGGATCGAGCATGCGGCCGTTCTTGATGAGCAGCAAGCGGTCGTTAGCGGTTGGCATGGTTGGGCCTCATTGCGCCTTTTCCGGTGGTTTGGCCGGTGGTGGTTCGACGGCGGCGCCACCGACGAGATGGTAGAGCAGGGCCATGCGGATGGCGAGGCCGTTGGTGACTTGTTCGAGAACGCAGGATTGCGGGCCGTCGGCAACCGCGCCGTCAATTTCCAGGCCGCGAATCATGGGGCCGGGATGCAGCACCAGAGCGCCGGGACGGGCGAGTTGCAGGCGCTGCGGCGTGAGTTGATAGCGCAGGATATATTCCTCGGCCGCGAGCGCGGGTTCGTGCAGGCGTTCGGTTTGCACGCGCAGAGCCATGATTACGTCCGCACCATCGAGCGCCTCTTCGATCCGCGTGACGCGGCGCACGTTGGGCGCGAGAGTTTCCAGTTCGCGCGGAATCCACATCGCGGGGCCGCACAGCGTGGTGCGCACGCCGAATTTGCTGAGCAGGTGAATATTGGAGCGAGCTACGCGGCTGTGCAGAACGTCGCCGAGGATGGTGAGATTCCAACCCTCGAGCTGGCCCTTGCGATCGCGAATCGTGAGCGCATCCAGCAGCGCCTGAGTGGGATGTTCGTGCGTACCGTCTCCCGCATTGATCACGGGGACGCCGAGACGCTCGGCGACGAATTCCGGCGCGCCGGAGGAACTGTGGCGGATGACAAGGCCGTCGGGACGCATGGCTTCGAGCGTGCGCACCGTGTCGAGAAGCGATTCGCCTTTCTTCAGGCTGGAGGCTTCGGCCTGGAGGTTCATGGTGTCCGCGCCCAGGCGAGCGGCGGCGGTGGCGAAGCTTATGCGCGTGCGCGTGGAATTTTCGAAGAAAGCGATTGCGACTGTCTTGCCGCGCAGGGTGGCTAACTTCTTTAGAGGATGACGCTGAAATTCTTGAAAAGGCTTGGCCTGGTCGAGAATAAAAGAAATTTGTTCGCGGGTAAGGTCTTCGATTCCGAGCAGGTGTTCCAGGCGCTGCAGCACTTTTTCCCTTTAGATGCGGTTGTTTCCGGGCCTCCGCGAGGATTGCCAGGTTCAGGGAACGCGATCTACGAGCACGACGCGTTCATCGCCATCAATTTCTTTCAAGTGAACTTCCACAATTTCGGTGTCGCTGGTTTGCACGGAATTGCCGATGAACGTCGCTTCGATGGGCATTTCGCGGTGTCCGCGATCAATCAGGACGCAGAGGCGGATGCGCTTGGGGCGGCCGAGGTCGAAGAGACCGTTCATGGCGGCGCGAATGGTGCGGCCGGTATAGAGCACGTCGTCTACGATCACCAGGTCGCGATCATCCACGTTGAAACTGATTTCGTTCGAGTGGACGACAGGTTGCGGTCCGACCGTGGAAAGATCGTCGCGGTACAAGGTGATGTCAATCATGCCGACCGGGATCTCGACGCCGGAGAAATCCTTGACGGTTTTGGCGAGACGCTCGGACAGGGGCACTCCGCGGCGGCGGACTCCGATCAGCGCGAGGTCGTTCGTGCCACCGCTTTTTTCCACGATTTCATGGGCTAAACGGTTGAGCGTGCGGCTGATTTCTTCCGCGGAGAGGAGCTGTCTTTTTTCAACGACACGCATCTGGCGCATCATCCTAGCATAGACAGCGGGAAGTTCGCAGCGGAGGAATCCTGTGAGAATTCCGATGGGACCGATTCGAGCTCTTGGCTAGTCGCACGACGGATGTTCTAGACCTTGCTTCTCCGGGGCTGAAGCCCCTTGCAAGGGAAACGATGATTGTAGCGCAGGCCGCACACCGAATTGCACAGTCTCCCGTAATCGTCTCGTCCCAATATTCATTGCCGCTTTACCCTCGGTTCATCGGTAATGAGTACTCGTATGGCCTCAAGATCAGCACAAGAGAGGAGCTACTCCCATGATTCGCGCCCTGCCACGTCCTGCGGCTTTGGTGATATTCGTTTTTGCACTGGCTGCCTCTGCGGAAAGCCAGACTGTGACCAGATTCGTCTTGACCGGGAGCCAGCCCGTCGCCGCCGCAGTGAATCCCGTCAGCAACCAGATCTACGTCGCCAACAGCGAAGGCAATACGGTCACGGTGATCGACGGCTCCTCAAACCTCACCACCACCGTCGCGGCAGGAAACACTCCAGTAGCAATAGCGCTGAATCCGGTCACCAACAAAATTTACGTCGCGAATATCTTCGACGACAGCGTCACGGAAATCGACGGCGTGATCAACGTCACCACCACAATCGCCGTCGGCAGCAGACCCATCGCCCTGGCCGTCAACCCGGTGGCCAACAAAATCTACGCAGCCAATTTTGACGGCGGTAGCCTAACAATAATAGACGGCGCAACGAATACCACCTCCACGATACTCACCGGCAGCCAGCCCCACGCGGTCGCCGTCAACCCCGTAACTGGCGCAATCTAGGTGGCCAACGCGGGCAGCAACAGCGTCACGATGATCAATGGCACCACGAACACAACGATGACGGTTGCCAGTGGCGAATACCCATACTCCCTCGCCGTGAATCCCGTCACCGATCTGGTCTACATCGCCAACCGAGACAGCAACAACGTGACCGTCCTGAACGGATCGACCAACGCCACCACCACCGCGGCCGTCGGGACCCGGCCCGCCGCCGTAGCGCTGAACCCGGTAACCAACAAGATCTATATAGCTAACTACCTTAGCTACGACCTCACCGTAATCGACGGCGCCACCAACGCCACGACATCCGTCCCCGGCCAGTTTTGCCCCATCGCTGTCGCGGTAAATCCCGCCACCAACCAAATTTATCGGTCGGGCCGTAAAACCTCGCCCTTCAGGGCAGGGATATAAGGCCCGTTAATCCGGTGTTCGTTGTTGCTCGATGTACGTTTTCAGAATCGCAATCGGTGCCCCACCGCAAGACGCGGCAAAGTACGACGGCGACCAGAGAACACCTTTCCAGTAGCGTTGTGCTAAATCAGGGCGGGCCTGTCGGAGCAATCGACTGGATACACCTTTCAAACTGTTCACCAGTGATGAAACAGAGTGCTTGGGTGGATAGTTCACAAGCAGGTGAACGTGGTTGTCTTCGCCGTCCATACCAACAAGTTGGGCTTCAAAAGCAGCGCAAACTTTGGTGAAGATAGCGCGAAGTCGTTCGATCGCATCGCCGTTAAATATCCGTCTTCGATACTTGGTGACGAAGACCAAATGAACGTGCAACTGGAAAACGCAATGTCTACCGTGTCGGATTTCACCTGCAATGAGCATAGACCAACGGTAGTATTGGAATAGGAGCCATGTCAAAAAAGACCTTCAAGTACCGACTCTATCCCAATCGCCGGCAACGGGAGCGATTGCAGACAACACTCGACGTGTGCCGTGAAATCTACAACGCCGCGCTCCAAGAACGTCGGGACGGCTACCGAATCGCAAAGGCAAAGCTCACTTACTATTCCCAAGCGAACCAACTTGGCGAAATCAAAGCAATCAGACCCGATGTTGCCAGCCTTCACTCTCAAGTGTTGCAAGACGTTCTCCGTCGCGTGGACAAAACGTTCAAATCCTTTTTGCTTCGCGTCAAGCGTCACCAAACACCGGGCTTTCCTCGATTCCAAGGAAGACATCGGTATGATTCGTTCACCTACCCGCAAGCAGGTTTCAAACTCGCGGACAAGTTGCAGTTGTCCAAAGTCGGCAATGTCAAAATCAAGCTGCATCGCGAACGGAAAGGCGAAGTCAAGACGCTCACGGTCAAACGCGAAAACGGCAATTGGTACGCGTGTTTTAGTTGCGTTGTTGCCCCGGAGCCGTTGCCACGTCTGGACAACTCCACTGGAATCGATGTCGGCTTGGAGACGTTCGCGACGTTGAGCAACGGCGACAGGATTCCAAACCCTCGTTGGTATCGCGAGGCACAAGCAAAATTGCGTCGAGCACAACGCAAAGTTTCCCGTCGCCTCAACAAACGTTCACACCGACGACGGAAAGCAGTCCAGATTCTCGCCAAAGTTCACCGGGATATTTTCAACAAGCGAAATGATTTCCAGCACAAGGAATCGCGGAAAATCATTCAGCAGTACGGAACCATCTTCGTGGAAGACCTGAATATCAAGGGGCTTTCCCGAGGCATTCTTGCAAAATCAGTTCACGATGCGTCGTGGGCATCTTTCTTGAATAAGCTCTCCTACAAAGCCGAAAACGCTGGTAGAAGGTTCATTCCGGTAGACCCACGCGGTACCAGTCAACGTTGTCCATGCGGTGCGGACAATCGGAAGAAACTTTCCGACAGAGAACACGTCTGCGTCGAATGCGGATTGGTAACAACGCGCGACCACGCTTCAGCATTAGAGATTCAAAGGCTCGGACTGAGCCTCCATGCGTCAACGCATAGGCAATTAGCTACCGTTGCATGAGAAGCCCCGGGCTTCCGCCCGGGGAGTATGTCACGTCGCCAACAAGCTTTACGACTCGGAAGGACCCGCGATTGGCCCCTTCACGGTGATCGACGGAACCACCAACGTCGTCACTCCTCTGATTACCGGTCAACCCGGCGCCGGCTTTGCACCCTCTGCGGTTGCCCTCAACCCGGTGACCAACCGCGTCTAGTTCCCAGATGTCATCGAGGACAATCTCGTCGTGATCGATGGCGCGATCAATGTCGCCAGCATACCCTCGAATATCGGCGGTGCCTTTGCCGCGGCACAAAATCCGGTCACCAACAAAAGCTACTTCACGGAGTTTTGCTGCAACGCCGTCGGCGTGTTTGACGGCTCAAGCAGTACCTCTACCACGATTCCGACCGGTGGCGGGCCGATCGACGTGGTCGTAAATCCGGTGACCAACAAGATCTATGTCGCTAACTTTCGCGACGATACCGCTAGCCTGATTGACGGGGCGACCGGCACCTCGACCACGGTTCCGGGCGCGGGCGCTGGGCGCACGGCCGTAAATCCGGTCACCAACAAAATCTACATCGCATTGTATAGCGGCAGCGGTTTACAGGTAATCGACGGCGCCACGAACGGTGTCACGCTGATCTTCGCCGACGCGGCTTATTCACTCGACGTCAATCCGGCGACTAATAAAATTTACGTCTCGAACAATTTGACCGGCGGAATCACGGTGATCGATGGCGTCACGAACGCCTACACCAGAGTCGGTGCGGGAAGTTTTTGGGGTAGCGTGGCCGTGAACCCGGTTACTAATAAGATCTATGCAGCGGCTTTCTATACCGTTTTGGTTATGGACGGTGCCACGAATGCCCAATCCGAATTCCCGATCCAGTCGAGACCGTCCACCAAGTACTCTGTGGCGGTAAATCCAGCAATCAATAAAATCTACATTGCCGACTTCTACGGCAACAACATGACGGTACTCGACGGCGCGACCAACGCGATCACGACGGTCAGTTCGCTAACTGCGCAGGAATCAACGGCGGTCTCTGTCAATCCTGCGACCAGCAAAATCTACCTCACGCAATACGGCAGTATCGACGGCGAGGGAACGTACAGTCTCGAGGTCATCGACGGCGTGGAGAGCAGCATTATCACCACGGTGCCGGGCGCATATCTGCCCGCCTTAAATCTGTTGACCAATGCCGCTTCCGCACCGCTGGGACTTCGCGGAGGCATCGTTGTCCTGAGCGATCAGAGCGTGCAACCAAGTCCGCTCACGGTGGCCATCTCTTCGCTAATGGGCAATGTGACCACCCTCGCAACTCCCACCTTCGGCTTCCAAGCTTCCAGCACCTTCGCGCCGTACGATACGATGCCAACCGGCGTGCTGTTCCAAGTGGACTCCTGGCGAGGCATCTGGACCGCGGCCACCAGCGAAGGTAGCGGCAATTTTCAAGGCATCACGCCGGCGCTCCTCCCAGGGTTCCACATCCTCTACGCGTACGCCACCGTCGGCCAGCAAGCAACCTCGACTATCACGGCAGCGCAAAGCAGCCCCCTGATCGGAAGCATCGCGGCTTACGGGTTTCTGGTTGTTCCGTCAGCCGACTAGCTCTGCGGCCAGGCCGATTGCGAGAACTGGCCAGCGTGGCGCAATCGGAAGATGACCCACTCCCGGCGCGCTGAAATCTTGACCGGCGTGTTAGACTGAGCCCGTTATGAGTTCGCCGGCGCCGGCACGCAGCCCTCAACGGCCCGCTTCAGTTGACCTCCGCGTCAGTATTGGCAGCCTTACCCTAAAAAATCCGATTATCGCCGCCAGCGGCACTTTTGCGTATGGAGTTGAGTTCTCGCATCTGGTGGATCTCAACCGCCTGGGCGGAATCGTAGTGAAGGGACTTTCCGCACAACCGATGGAGGGGGCGGCGGCACCCAGGATCTGCGAGACGGCCAGCGGGATGGTGAATGCCATTGGTCTGCAGAATATCGGGGTGCGGGCGTTTGTCGCCGATAAGCTGCCACTGTTGCGCCGTTACAACACTGCGGTGATCGCCAACGTCTTCGGGCATACCATCGCGGATTACGTGGAGGTGATCCGGGTTCTAGAGGATGCCGAGGGTCTGGCTGGCTATGAGCTGAACATATCCTGCCCCAACGTGGAACGCGGGGGCATTGAATATGGTACTGACCCCGCCCTCACCAGTGCCGTTGTGGCAGCCGCGCGAGCAGCGGCGAAGCGGCCTTTGTGGGTAAAGCTCTCACCGAACATTAATATGATTGGAGTTAGCGCAAAGGTATCCGAAGCGGAAGGAGCAGATGCTGTAGTAATCGCGAACACCTACCCTGCACTGTGTATAGACGCACACAACCGGAGGTCCCGTCTCGGTAGTACGACGGGAGGGTTGTCGGGCGCGGCCATTAAACCTATAACCATGAGGCTGGTTTACGAGGCTTGCCGAGTTGTAAAGATCCCGGTAGTCGGGCTCGGAGGCATTGAAAAACCGGCAGATATCGCTGAATACGTGCTGGCGGGCGCCTCAGCGGTGGAAGTAGGTACGGCCCACTTTATAGACCCGCGGGCTTCTGAACGGCTCGTAAGCGGTCTGGAAATGTGGTGCCGGGACGAAAATACATTTGAAATCAGCAAGTTACGGGGAGCTCTACAGCGTTAAACTGATTGCCACTGTACCCCCGAACAGGTAGAATTTAAGCTGGTTTCAAACAAGGTCAGGTGAATATGAAGGGCAAGATTTTCGTGATTCTGCAGTCGGTGTTTTTAGGATTGGGTCTGCTCGCGGTTACCCCGTCCGTGAATCCTGCGGCCGCCGGAAAACCGGGCAACCCTTCTCCTGCAGAGGCCGCGCTCGACATCACTCCAGCTGTACCGAACCCCCTGAACCAGGCCAATCACCAGGAGAAGCCGCTAGCCGTGTGGGAATGCACCACCAGTTGGTACGGAGACGATTTCGACGGCTTGCCGACCGCTAACGGCGAGACCTACGATATGTATGCGGACACTGCCGCCCACCCCACGCTTCCGCTGGGGTCCATCGTGCGCGTTGTGAACATGCGGAACCATCGCAGCCAGGTGGTCCGGATCAACGACCGGGGACCTTACGTGGAAGGACGCGAATTAGATGTTTCCTACGAAGTGGCTCGTAAGTTAGGATTCGATCAGCACGGGCTCGCCAAAGTCCGGCTGGAACTCCTAAAGGTGCCAGCACGCCCCGCAACAGCTCATCCCGGAAACTGATTGTTGCTTTAGACCTAGACCGGCTTGGTCCAGCGACTGCTTTGGCGCGGAAACTGCGCGGAGCGGCCGGGATGTTTAAGGTCGGAGGCCAGCTTTTTACGGCGGAGGGTCCGCGAGCGGTTACGAAACTCGCGGACCTGGGCTTTGACATCTTCCTTGACCTGAAATTCCACGATATTCCGAATACTGTGGCTCATGCTGTGGCTGCTGCGGTGCGGCTGCCGCGTGTGCGGTTGATGACTTTGCATGCGTCTGGCGGGCTGGCGATGATGCGGGCGGCGCGCGAGGCTGCTGGGACGAAGAAGAACCGTCCGGCGCTGCTTGCGGTGACCGTGCTGACCAGTTTCGATGAGCCGACGCTGCTGGAGATCGGGATGCAGGGTTCGCTGGGGTTGCGGGTAGTGGCATTGGCGCGGCTGGCGAAATCGGCAGGGATGGACGGGGTGGTTTGTTCGGCGCTGGAGGCTGGGGCGGTGCGGCGGGAGCTTGGGCCTGAGTTCAAGATACTGGTGCCGGGGGTGCGTCCGGCTTCGGCTGCGACGAACGATCAGTCACGCATCGCGACTCCGGGGGATGCGGTTCGGGCGGGGGCGGATTACCTGGTGGTGGGGCGGCCAATTACTGCGGCGGCGGATCCGCGGGTGGCGGCGCGGGAGATCGCGGCGGAGATTGCCGGAGCGGAACGGCAGAGGACTGTGGCGTAGTTCGGAGGCGAAGGCATCGAGATCTCTGGCGGCTGGCGTAATTCGCAAATACTGCTTTTATCCTGCACGAGCTGCGTAACCTCGAACACTATCGTGAACGTCTAAGATGATGCGGCTGATTGATTTTAAGCCAGCGAGGATTCCCGCAGTTTTTGCCAGGGGGACGTTTCCATGATCCGCCGTGAATTTCTGCGCAGCATACTATTCGGAGGCACGGCGCTTGCTGCATCGCGCGCGAGCGGCAAAGTGATTGGCGCGTCCTTGGGCGATGATGGTTCGGCGCTTGCGCACGGGCCGCTGCATCTCACGGGATCGGACGGGCCGGTCAAACAAGCGCTTCCTGCGTTGAGCGCCAGTCCGTTTCCCCTTCGCGATGTAAAAATTCTCGATCCGGACTTGTTGCGGATGCGCGAGCAAACACTTGCGTACATGCTGGCGCTTGATTCCGATCGCTTGCTGCATAACTTTCGCGTGACCGCGAATCTGCCGACTTCTGCCGAGCCACTTTACAACCGCGAGTCGCCGGCCAACGGATGGCGCGGGCATTATGTCGGGCATTTTCTTTCCGCGAGCGGCCAAATGTACGCCGCCACGGGCGATGCGCGCATCAAGACGAAGGCCGACGCGATGGTGGCGCAACTCGCAAACTGCCAGAAGCGCGCTGGGCGACAAGGGCTATCTTTCGGCGTTCCCTGAATCGGCTTCGACGACCTGGAAGCCGGGCCGTCCTGCGGCGGTCGTATGGTACGCGCTGCACAAAATCATGGCTGGATTGCTCGATCTGTACCTGCTCTGGCAGAATCGCACAAGCGCTTCAGGTGCTCGAAGGAATGGCGGCATGGACAGACTGGCGCACAGGCCGCATCCCCGAAGAACAGATGCAGCGCACGTTGCAGACGGAATTCGGCGGCATGAACGAAGTTTTGGCGAACCTCTCCGCCGTCACAGGAAATCCGCGTTATCTGGTGGTCGCGAAACGATTCGATCATCACATGGTGATGGACCCTGCCGCGCAGGGGCGCGACACGCTGACCGGACTGCACGCCAACACGCAGATTCCGAAGTTCATTGGGGCCGCGCGGGAATTTGAGCTAACGGGCGACCCGTACTACCGCGACGCCGCGCTATTTTTCTGGCAGCAGGTGGCGCTGCATCGCAGCTACGTCACTGGCGGCGACAGCGTCAACGAACATTTCCGGACGCCGCCGGACGTGCTCGCCTCCGCACTCACGGACCTGACGCAGGAAACCTGCAACACGTACAACATGCTGAAGCTGACCAACCATCTGTTTATGTGGCAGCCCGAGCCGCAGTACGCCGATTATTATGAGCGCGCTTTCCTGAATCACATTCTGGCCACGCCGAATCCAGCGGAGGGTTCGCCGCTTTATTACCTGGGAATGCAATCGGGCCAGTGGAAAGTTCACTTCGTGCCGCACGAGGGATTTTTCTGTTGCTGCGGCTCGGGGCTGGAAAATTTCTCGAAGCTCGGCGAGGGATTTTATTTTCACGATGCGAGGTCGCTGTGGGTGAATCAGTTCTTCGCGTCCGAAGTGAATTGGAAGGAAAAGGGCGTCGTTATTCGGCAGGAAACGCGTTTTCCTGACGAAGCCGGGACGCGCCTGATGATCCAGGCGAAATCGCCCAGCGAATTTAGTTTGAACGTGCGCATTCCCTACTGGGCTGAGAACGCCAGCGTGACGATCAATGGCAAGCGCTTCCAGCCAAATGAAAAGCTGGCGCCATCGAGCTACGCGAAAATCGAGCGCAACTGGAAGAATGGTGACGCTCGTGGAAGTGAAGCTACCGATGCGCTTGCAGCTGCAGCCACTTCCCGATGACGCGAATTTAGCGGCGATTCATGTATGGCCCGGTGGTGCTTGCCGGCGAACTCGGCACTGAAAATCTCGACCCCAAGCGCATTTATTCCGACGACAAGATTCTGCACGGCGGATTTCCCGCAGATAGCCGTGCCGGAACTCGCCGGCGACCGGGATGCCTTGGACAAATGGATTCAACCGGTTAGCGCGGAATGACACTTCGAAGGTCAAGCCGCTCACTTTTCGCACGGTGGGTGCCGGCCGTCCTGAAGACGTCACTCTCAGTCCCTTCTACCGTTTGTTCGACCAGCGCTACTGCGTGTACTGGCGATTTCGCAACATCGCTAACGCGTGAGTGGTTACTGACGGCTTGCTTCCTTCAATTTATTTGGGTGGCGCTGGTTTGATCTAGCGCCATGGAGTTTTGGCCGGATTTGAGTTGCACGGCCTGTCCCCAGTAGAGTGCCTGGTTGTTGTAGCGAGTGGAGATCATCAGGTAGTAGGTGCCTGGGGGCACGCCGGGAAAGATTCCGTTGCCGTTGGCGTCGGCGCGGACCGCTGAGGCAGCGTCTGCTTTAATCGCGTCCGTGACTTTTTGGCAATCCGGCGTCTTGCTGGTGCAGATGCTGGCCACATATTTGTACACCGACATGCCTGCTGGGACAGACACTCCACCTTTTGCGATTGCGTTTGCGTAGCTGTGGCGCAGAAGCACGTAAGGGCGCCCGCCGAGGGGATTCGCAGCGCCTGGTTGCGAGGGGAATTTCGAGGCGATGGAGAGAATCGCGTTGCCCAGGGGCTTGTCCGGAGTAGAAAGGCTGCCGCCCAAGTTGTCTGGCGCGCCGCCGCGATTTCCGGCGGAGGCATTCGTCGCTGCAGCCGTGCCGCCGCCCGCGGGAATTGTCGCGCTGGGGGTGAGCACGGCCAGGTTGCAGGACTGCTCCATGGGAGCAAAGGTAAAGTCGCCGTCGTCGTTTTGACCGGTAACTGTGCGTCCGTGTACTTGATACGGGCCAATGGCGCCGGGATCGAGCGAGCCGTTAGGATTGAAGGTGAGAGTGAGCGGGTGATCGGGCGCAGTGATGTGGATCACGGCCTTGGTTCCTTCCGCCACGACGGTGTAGGGATAGGCGCGGGCGGCATCGGGACCGCAGCCCAGAACCGCGGACTCGGGGAAGAACTGGACGCTGAATCCCGTTGCAGCTGCGTAAATGCCGTGCATGCGAATTCCGGGCGGAGTCGGCGGACCTTTGTCGCCGCCGAACATCGTCTTTAGAAGATCGGTCTGCATGGTCTGCACGCCAACGCCGGCTCCCTTCGAAGAGAGGTTTATGTGCGGGGCAGGTGGCCGTCTTGGAAGCGAAAGTGGTGTGGCCGCCGCCGGAATTGACGTGGCCGTAGTAGGGCTGGCCGGCCTTGTAGAGTTCTGAAGTCGAAGAAGCCTGTTGATTCGAGAGGGACATTCCATACTTGTCTGTGTATCCGCTGCTAGCGTTGGGGTCTGGTCCCTCGCTGGTGTAGCCACTGGCAACAACTCCGTCTATCGTCAGCGGGCCGGGGCCGACGATGGTGCCATCAGCTCTGATAGTGAGGACCAGCGGCTTCGGGGTGGTGTCAATGACGAGGGCGGTGCGATCGTTCTTGAACTCGATTTTGTAGTTGTGTTGATCGGGAGAGAGGAAGGAGCAGTTGACCATGACGCCGCCGTCAATGAAATCCAGGCGCCATTTGCCGGGGCCTTCAAACACGCCGGCCATGTTCGGACCCGGACGGCGGTTCCTTGGCTAGCGACGGCATAACCTGGCCAACCATCTGGCTGAAGGCGCCGAGAAGTGAATTGCCGGTGCAGGTTGCGGGAAGCCGTCCGGAGGTGACGCAGCGCGTGATGGCGCGCTCTTCGGGGGTCTTAGGCTTTTGTGGCTGTCCGTAAGTGGCGGGCTGCGTGGCGGCGTTGAGCTGTTCGGTGGCTTTTTGCGCGTTGGCGTTGTAGATGTCGTCCTGCTTCTTCTGAGAAGCCTTCGCCGCGGCAACCTGTTTTGCGGTGGGCTGCTGGCAGGTGGGCAGAAGTTTTTTCAGTGCGCCGCGGGTCATGGAGGTGTAAGTGTTTAGGCCCGTGGGGGTGAGATGGTCGGGATGCGCGACCATGCAGGTGGAGGTGTCAGAGGTGTCGCGAATATTGCAGCTTTCGAGGTAGATGTGCTCGCCATTGCAGACGTAGGTCACGCCGACGATGACGTCCTGCGCGTTGCAGAGAGCGGCCGCGAAGAGCACCAGCAACGTCGCCGCGCCGATCTTAGCTGCTAGCCGGGTTCTCTCTCGGCGATAGTTCGAAGAAGCAAGACTCATCCGAGCCCCCACCTTATCGTCATGCTACTAGTACCTGCTCGGTCCATCCCGCCGTCGGATTTCGCTTACCGCTGTCGGAGTCTGCCGGCTGTGGACAACACCCGCTAAGCTATGCGTAAAACATCAAGGAAAACCGTCATGCTTGGACATCGGAGTGAGCGGCGTCGGCGCCTCGAAGACGTGACGCTTGATCCGCGGGCACAGCTGCCACATTCCGCGCTTGGATATGCACAAAAGGCACCCCGTACCGGTACCGTAAATGTTACAAGTTTTTGACGACTTTCCGACGCAAATCTGATATGACACGCGAGCTGCCGGGGCTAGCGGCAACCATCCCCGCGCGGAACAAAGCCTCGTCGTTCGCCGGAAACTTTCGAGCTAGATTGCCCCGTCGTTTGGAGACAGGAAGGTGTGCGCTCAGCGTGAAGAAATAAGCGATGAGGATGCCTACTTTCGAGACATGCTGTGAATCGCAGGAAGATCGGAGCGATTCGCGGACGGCGGTGGTTTCCGAAGAACCTGCGAGGAGGTTTATCAGAAACAGAATGTGCGATACGTCCGAACTCTGCCGGTAACCAGGCGGAGCGGGCCCGGCCCATGTTTGGATAAAGTTACTCTCAGTCTATTTGGAGGTTCACCAATGAATCGGAAAATACTATGGGCAGTAGTTTTTTGTGCAGTGGCTGGCCTGAGCGTTGCGGCAAACGCAACATTGGGGCAGGAGCAACAACAGGCAAAACCAAAGCTGCAGGTTCGACATGCCATCAAGCCCGCCAAGACCGCTGACGCCGAGCAGGTGAAAAGCGCAGTGGAGTCGGGGAGCATGAACAAGACTCCGATGCTGCCGTTGTTTACATACAACGTGAATTCGGACAGAGATGGCAACGAATATACGGGCGTGATCGTCGGCGCCAACCCCTTCACGCCATGGGGAAACAAGAACACGCAAGTGAAGACGTTCATCGTCCCATTGATCATCGTCACCAACACGGTGGGCACGGCGTTTGATCCCAGCACGGGGATTATCACCACCGCGCCGGGCGTCACAGTGTTCGACCCTACGAAAAACGACAACGCATGCCTGGCCGCACCGAACAACAATCCGCTGAAGCTGTTCCAACACTCGCCTATTTTTGACTCCTACGACATCTCGTCGGCGGCACGGATATGGGCCACACCCAATATGAGGACGCGATCAACGCGCGAATTCTGGAACGTCATAGAGGATAAGGATGACTATCACGTCCTTTTCAGTCCGATCGTAAATCTATCCCCGATCGTGATCAACGTTCCGGCAGCTTTCAGCACCACGCTTCCTCCAGCGGATTTCCCGGCGTGCGGGCCGTTCGGAATCGTGGACGTGGACTGGCTCGATACCTACCTCAACACGAATGTGCTGCCGGCGCTGCAACCGCAAGTGAACGCGGGCAACATTCCATTCTTCATGATGTACAACACCGTGATGGCCGGCCCGGTAACGAACCTGGGCAGCTGCTGCATCCTGGGCTACCACGGCACCACCAACTTCACGCCGCTGCAGGCGTATTCACCCACGGACTTCGATACCACCGGCCTGTTCGGGCCTACCGCGGGGGATTCGAATACGCTGTCGCATGAGGCAGGTGAGTTCATCAACGATCCCTTCGGCAACAATCCGACGCCCACGTGGGGCGGAGTTGGGCAGGTGCCGCCGGGGTTCTGCCAGAATAATCTGGAGGTGGGTGATCCGTTGAGCTGGACCAATTTCTCGCCGATTGGCGGACGCAATGGTTTCACCTATCACTTGCAGGAGTTGGCGTTCTTTTCGTGGTTCTTACACTCGAAGTCGACTGGAATCCACGGGTGGTTCTCGAACAACGATACGTTCCCAACAGATGCGGCCCGGTCTGCGTGCCCGCGGGCGGCTCGGGCGGCGCGACCGCCCCGATTCGCCTATCGGCAGCAAGTAGAAATGTAGAATGGATGGTTTGGGGGCAGCGTGCAACATGCGCTGCCCCCGACTTTCTTGTGTGCGCGAGGTTTACCCCGCATCATTTTTGCCTGCTGCTATTGACAAAGCTCGCCGTCGGTTCAAGTTCTCACACGGTAATTTCCGAGATTTTCTGGCACGAGAGGGGAGTTCTGAATGCGAATCGCGTCGAAATGCTCAGCTGGTTGGGTGGCTGTGGCCGCGCTGGTGTGCGCGCCGGTCGTTTGCGGACAAGAAGTGGGCGCACCGGCGACACCGCCGAAGGCGAAGACGGTGGAAATCACGCCAACGAACATTCAGGCGCACGTCGGCGACAAGGTCAAGTTCACGGCAGTGGCGAAGGACGACGCCGGGAAGACGATTGATGTGAAGCCGACGATCTGGATCGCGTTGCCGCCGGACATCGCCGGAGCGGATGACGATGGCAACGTGATTTTTCGCGCGGCGGGGCAAGTGACCGTGGGCGCGGTAGTGGCGGGCAAGCCAGGATTCGCGACGGTGACGGTGGGGACGCCTCCTCCGGCAGCGGTGGAGGTCACGCCTGTGACACAAGCGCTGGTGGTGGGCGGGTCAACCGTGTTAACGGCGACGCGCGCGCTCGGCGAATGGAGACCCGCGGACGGACGTGGCGATTCATTGGAGTTCGAAGGCGCCGGCAATCGCTAAGGTGGATGATTCCGGGCTGGTGAAGGCGCTGGCTCCGGGGACAGCGACGCTGGTGGCGACGGCGGACCGGTGAGCGGCGAGGTTACGGTGCAGGTGGTAGCGGATACACTGCAAAAAATTTCGTTGGAGCCGGCGGCGACGACGCGAAGACTGGCGACGTGGTGCATTTCACGGCGAAACCGGTAGCAGCGAAGGGCGCGACGACGGCTCAAGGACCTGTTGACGAGCTGGAGCGTAAGCGGGCCGCAGGGCAGGATTTATGAAGATGGCGCGTTCGTCGCGAATTTGCCTGGCGCTACGAGGTAACGGCGGCGATCGGCGGGCACACGGCGAGTGCTTCAATCGTGGTGGTGCCGCGCAACGTGCAGCGCGGGCTAGACGTGGTGGCGCACATCCCGACGAAGAATGCTGAGGGCACGGTAGTGCAAACCACAGAAGAATGGGTCGTCGGCAAACATTTGTATGTGGCGACGATGGGGGACCGGCTGTACGCCTACGATATTTCCGATGCGGCACATCCCAAGGCGCTGGACAGTTTGAAGGCGGATGCGCGGCTTTATAACGACGTGAGCACTACGCCGGACGAAAAGGTGGGAGTGTTCACGCGCGAAGGCGCGTCGAACCGCAAGAATGGAATCGTGTTCTTTGACGCTTCCGACCCGGCGCACTTGAAAGTGATTTCGGAATACACGGAGACGGTGACGGGCGGCGTGCACAGCGCATTCATCAACGGCCATTATGCGTACATCACGGACGATGCCACGGGTTCTTTGCGCGTGATTGATTTTGCGGACGCGGCGCATCCGAAAGAAGTGGCGCGCTGGCAAACGGAAAAATCGCAGGAGCAGACGATCGCGTCGCCGTTGGGCGAGGGCATGATCAGCGCGGGCCGCTATCTGCATGATTTGTACGTGAAGGATGGACTGGCTTACCTGGCTTACTGGCGCGACGGGTTGGTGATTCTGGACGTAGGGAACGGAATCAAGGGCGGAAGTCCGGAAAATCCGAAGCTGGTGGCGCAGTACAAATTCAATCATTACGAATTGTATGGCGACGGCTGGCTGGCGGGGTCGCATACGGCGTTTCGTTACAAGAATTACGTGTTTGTGGGCGATGAAGTGTTTCCGGGATATTTCGAAATCAGCACGAAGGAACGCATTCCGGTGCGCGGGATTTTGCACGTGATGGATGTGTCGGATATCGAGCATCCGCGCGAGGTGGCTAACTACGAAGTTCCGGAAGGCGGGATGCACAACGTGTGGCCAGAAAACGATATTTTGTACCTGGGCGATTACGCGGGCGGCGGGCGCGCGGTGGATATTTCGGGCGAATTGCGCGGGAACCTTTATGAGCAAGGACGCGAGATCGCGAGCTTTTTCCCGGGCGATCCGAATGGATATCGCGCGAATTTGCCGTTCACATGGGGCGCGCAGCCTGCCAATGGATTGATTTTTTTCAACGACATCAACAGCGGGATTTGGATCGTGAAATTGGGCAAGCCGAAATTCCAGGGATCAAGGACCGCGCCGCAATTGCGGGACGAGGGAGCGACGGCGGCGAGCCCGTTCTAATCGGCTTGTGTGTTGGCGGTGTGCGTCGCGGGTTAATGCGCCGCGGCGTTTGGCGTATATCCGGTGACGCCTAGTTGCCAGAAGAGGAACGACAAGTTCGTCGGCTAGTTCGATGTCGTGCTGGGATTTGGTTGAACCCATGCCGTGGCCGGCGTCGTAGTCCACGCGCAGCAGGATGGGCTTGCCGCTGCTGGTCGAGGCTTGCAGGCGGGCAGCCATCTTGGCGGCTTCCCAAGGCGCGACGCGCGGGTCGTTCACGCCCGTAGTCAGAAGCACTGCAGGATACGGCGTATTGGCTTTAACATGCTGATACGCGTCCATCGCAAACAGAGCTTTGAATCCGTCCGGTTCCGTCACCGTGCCAAACTCCGGAATATTTGCTGGGCCACTGGCCTGGGTTTCTTCGCGCAGCGCGTTTGAATCGCCGACGCGAATGAGGGCTGCACCGAACAGCTCGGGGCGTTGGGTGATGGCGCCGCCGATGGTGATTCCTCCGGCGCTGGTTCCCTCGCCTGCCAAGTGAGCCGGCGGAAGTGTATTTGTGTTCGATCAGGTATTCCGCGCCCGCAAGAAAATCATCAATGGTGTGCTGCTTGGTAAGCTTTTGTCCGGCCGAGGTGCCAGTCTTCGCCGTACTCACCGCCGCCGCGCACGTGCGCGATGGCATGGATGCCGCCACGCTCGAGAAACGCGAGCAGCGTTGGATTAAAAGAGGGATCTAAGGTGATGCCATACGCTCCGTAGCCGGTGAGCCATGTGGGATGCGAGCCATCGAGTGCGATGCCGCGCTTGTGGATGATCGAAAGCGGAATCATGGTGCCGTCGGCGCTCTTGGCTTTCACTTCTTCGGCTTCGATTGGAGAGTAATCAACCGGAGATGGGGGAACCAGCGCGGTATCGGTGAGTTTGTCGGTCTTGGCGTCGAGCGAATACCACAGAGGTGATTGGGTCCAGGAAGTGAGATCGAGCCAAGCGCCGGATTCAGTGGGATTGGTGACCAGCGATTGAATGGCGCCGTCGAACGGCAAGCTGATCGGTTGAATGTTGCCGTTGCTGTAAGGGAGGCGACGAAGGCGGCCGATGCCGCCGTCGAGATCTTGAACGTACAGCGCGTCGCCGGCAGCGGTGATGCCGGTGATCACCACTTCGCTTGCGGGCACCACAACCGAGGCGTGCGCCAGATCAGGGGCGCTC
The DNA here is from genome assembly GCA_963747605.1 of uncultured Acidobacteriota bacterium. Classification (GTDB taxonomy): domain Bacteria; phylum Acidobacteriota; class Terriglobia; order Acidiferrales; family UBA7541; genus Palsa-295. The sequence continues at coordinate 28,205 of CAVVGA010000027.1, forward strand.
AGACTCGTGCGCAGGACCTTGAAGCGCGATGCATTGTTGTGGGAGACCAAGTAAATTTCAGCGCCGTGCACATCCATGGCAGTGACGTCATCGGACTGGTCTGCGACTTTCTTCCAGGCCGTCTTCGCGCCGACATTGGGATCGAAGGGCACGGCATAGATATCAAACTCACGTTTCACGCCGTGGATGAGCAGCCCGACCAAATATCCCGGCGCGCCCGTCGAAAAGGGTACCGTCGGAAAATCGTTCTCGTCCACATGGACGGCGGGATTCGCACCGAAGCCGAAGACGAGTGGCTCGGTCTCCGGATCGCCTCCAAGAGTGTGACGGTACACTTTCAGCTTCTGATATTTCGCGGTGGGCGGCGAGTCGGGAGCAAGTTTTTGCGCGCGCGTGTAGAAGAAAGATTTACCGTCGGGCAGCCAGCTGGGGGAAGCAAACTCGGCGCGATCAATGCGATCGGGCAATACATTGCCAGTGGTACTTTGCAAAACGTGGAGGACGCTATCTTCCGAGCCGCCCAGCGAAATTCCGAAGGCGACATAAACGCCATCGAGAGAAGGCTGGTAATAATCAATCGAGTAGTGCTTGCCGTCCGCGGTAGTCATCGTTTCGGTATCCACCAGCAGGCGTTCGGGCGAGGTGGCAGTATCGCGCGTGAAGAGCTTGCGATTGTCGGAGCCGGGCTCCGTCTTGTAATAAAAATAATGGCCGCCCCAGACCTGCAGGCCGGAGACGACGATGCCGGCATTGTCGAGTGATTTGATGCGCGCGAGCAACTCATCGCGGCCGGGAATGCGGGCGAGCACGGCGCGGGTGTAATCGTTTTGCGCTTTCATCCAGGCGATGGCTTCGGGGTCGGAGGTGTTCTCCAGCCAGCGGTAGGGATCCACAACTTTGGTGCCGAAGTAATCGTCGGTGATCGGGCGCACGGGAGTTTTCGGTAATTCGGTTTGCGCGGAGGCCATAGCCGGGATGAGTAACAGGAACGGAAGCGCGATGCCGATCAGTCGTCGCACGAGGTTGTCCTTGGCAGTCATAAGATAATTAGCGCGTAAGACCATTGCTTGCAACAGCGGATACGCTCAAGTTTTTTGTTGGGGTCGCGCGCAGGGATCCAAGTTTGAGATTTTGGATGGCCCGGACGAAGGAAATGGATGCTACTGGTAGCGCAGCGCGACCATTGGGTCGAGTCGCATGGCGCGGCGCGCGGGCGCGTAGCAGGCCCAGAAGCCAATCGCTGCGAGCAGTAGGGTTGCCGTGCCGTAGGTGAGCGCATCGGTGGGGCTGACTCCCACCAGAATTGTGGCCATCGAGCGCGTCAGCGCCCACGCCAGCACCATCCCCGATAGCACGCCTACAATCACGAGCGCCAATCCCTGCTGCAGCACCAGACGCAAGATATCGGGCCGGCCGGCGCCTAAGGCCATGCGTATGCCGATCTCACGCGTGCGTTGGCTGGCGGCGAACGAGACGACTCCATAGACGCCGACGACGGCAAGGGTGAGTCCCAGAAGGCCCATGGCTGCGGCGAGGATTGCACCAACCTGGAAAATGAAAAATCCGTTTCCGCCCGCGAGCGACTGGCGCATCGTTTGCACGTCTGACACCGGCAGGTTGGCATCGAGCGCGCGAACTTGGTTCTGCATTTGGGCGATCATGCTCTCCGGCGGCAGCAAAGAGCGAACCTGCAAGGTCCGGTATGCGGAGAAATTCTGCGCGACCGGAACAAAAAAATACGGCTTTTTGTCCCAGCCGATGAAGATAAATTTTCCATCGGCGGCCAAACCCACGACTTCGACGAAGGGTCCGGTCGAACTCTTCAGGCTGAAGCGTTTCCCGATGGGGTCCTGATTGGGCCAGAATTGCTGGGCCATGGTCTGGTTCACGACGGCAACGAGCGGGGCTTTGTCGTTGTCATTTTCCCGGAATGCACGCCCGCGCAACAGCGGAACTCGCATGGTATCGAAATAAGATTCGTCCACATGGTTGTAAATCACTACCGGAGGCGGCTGGCCAGGAGTGGGCGGTTGCCCTTCGATGTAAACCGAGCTGCCGTCTTGCACGGCTCCCATAGGCACACTGAACGCCAGGCTTGCTGATTCTACTCCGGGCAAAGCGCGGACTCCGGCTTCGAGGTCGTGATAGAACGTCTTGGTGCGGGCGTCGTCGTAGCCAACTTCTCGCGGGTCCAGCGTCAGATTCAGTACGTGGTCGGCGTCGAAGCCCATGTAGGTATGTTGCGCGCGGATGAGGCTGCGCACGAATAGTCCAGCGACGATCAAGAGCACCAGAGAGCCTGCCACTTGCGCCACCACCAGCACGCTGCGCAGACGGTGACGGCCCGCTCCTGCCGTATCGCTTCTGCCGCCGCTCTGCAAGACGCTGTTCACCTCGGTTCGTCCCGCACGCACAGCCGGCCACAAACCGACGATCGCGCCGGTGAACAGCGCGGCCGCCATCGCGTATGCAAATACCCGCCAGTCAAAGCCGAAATCCAGCCGAATGGGAAACCTACCAAACGGGAGGAGTGTGCCAACCGCGCTGCTGGCCCAGACTCCCAGGGTCAGTCCACCAACCCCGCCGAAAAGAGCCAGGAGGATGCTCTCGGTGAGCATCTGGCGGATCAACCGCCAGCGATTCGCGCCCATGGCCGCGCGGATGGCCATTTCGCGTTGGCGCATGGTAGCGCGCACCAGGAGAATATTCGCGACGTTCATGCAGGCCAGTAGCAGCACCAGCGCTGCCAGTGCTAGAAATACGCCAGCGATAAACGGAACGATATTGTTCGGGAACGGTTGCGGGCGCGCCAGTCTCTCCGGAATCACACGGGCCGATATTCCGTTGTCCGTCGCAGGATATTGCTCTGCCAGCCGCGCCATCACCACGTCCATCGAACTTTGCGCTTGCTGCAGGCTCACGCCCGGTCTCAGCCTCGCCATCACAATCATGGAGCGAGCGCTGCGGTCGCTCCAGAACGTCGCTGCATCTTGCACGGGCAACATGTTGATAGGGACATAGCCGTCCAAATTCAGGGCGAAGTTTGTGCCTTGAAATCCTTTCGGAGTCACTCCGATAATTGTGGCCTCTTGGCCATCAATCAACGCCTGCTTACCCACGACGCCGGTATCGCCGCCAAACCTTCTTTGCCAGAAGTCATAACCCAGCACGATGTAAGGATCTTTGCCGCCTACTTCACCTTCCGACGGCAGGAACAGGCGTCCGAGCGCCGGCTGCAGGCCCAGGCCCGAGAAATAATTTCCGGTCACATCGCCATAGACGAATTGGTTTGCTTTGCCTGCGTAGCTGAGCCCGCCGAGATTCACCTGTGAGGCAAACACATCGGAAAACGCATCTGCCTGCTTGCGAAGATCAACAAGCTCGGAGTAGGAAAGCGTGAAAATTCCCAGTGTGTCGCCCTGCACCTGCGCGGCCAGCACCATGATCTGGTCGGGTGATTTCACGGGCAGGGGCCGGAAGAGAATCCCATTTACCAAGCCAAAGATCGCTGTGTTGGCACCAATGCCCAGCGCCAGCGTTAGGATCACGATGATCGTCAGCATCGGCGACTTCCCGAGCATTCTGCAGGCGTAACCGACGTCTTGCCAGAGCGTGGCCATGAAGCGGTCCTCCTCTTGCGTTGATGATAGATATGCACGTGTCTGTCCCTCGGATGGTGGTCGCGAACTCTATGTGGAGAAGCGAGTTACGGCGTATGAGTAGGAGCTTCGAGCGTGCGTTATGGGCGATTCCGAGACGCGGCGTGGCGAAAACGGACACTTAATTTGGAAGGTAATCCTTACCTTTGTGCTGCTACTCGGAAATATGAACTGACATGCGATTTGACCGCGTGTTGATTCCTCCGCTAGCATGACTGCGTTTGCGCGCACGCGCACGCGCACGCCCACGCCATGGAATCCATAAAATACGTTATCGTCGGAACCGCCGGACACATTGACCACGGCAAGTCTTCGCTGGTGGAAGCGCTGACTGGGACGAATCCGGACCGGCTGGAGGAAGAAAAGCGCCGGGGCATCACGCTGGATCTGGGATTTGCTTTTCTTACGCTAGAGGGCGTGCGGCTGGGGTTGGTGGATGTGCCGGGGCACGAGCGCTTCGTGCGCAATATGCTGGCAGGAGCGGGCGGGATTGACCTGGTGCTGCTGGTGATTGCGGCGGACGAGGGGATCAAGCCGCAGACGCGCGAGCATTTCGAAATTTGCCGCTTGCTTGGAATTCCGCGGGGAATTATTGCCATTACGAAATCCGATCTGGTGGATTCCGACTCGCTGGGACTGGTGCGCATGGAGATCGAAGAATTCGTGGGCGGATCGTTTTTGGAAAACGCGCCGATTGTGCCGGTGAGCGCGCGCAGTGGGGAGGGGCTGGATGAGTTGAAGAATGTGCTGCGCGGCGCAGCGCAAGCTGCGGCGGCGAAGGATGCGACGCAACACTTTCGTTTGCCGATTGACCGCTCGTTTGCGATGAAGGGATTTGGCACGGTGGTCACCGGGACGCTGATTTCCGGCGCGGTGAAAGTGGAAGACGAAGTGGAGCTGTACCCTGCGCGGAAACGGCTGCGCGTGCGCGGGCTGCACTCCGGGGGAAAGCAGATCGAGCGCGCCGTCGCCGGGCAGCGCACGGCTGTGAATCTAGCGGGAATCGAGCACGAAGAAATCACGCGCGGGATGGTGCTGGCCCCGGCGGGCTTATTCGAAGCGACGCAGCGAGTGGATGCGAGTGTGATGCTGCTCGGTTCCGCGCCGCCGCTGAAAAATCGCGCGCGCGTGCATTTTCATCAAGGCACTGCGGAAGCGATTGCGGAAGTGATTCTGCTGAACAATGGCGGTGGCGAACTTGCGGCGGGCGCATCAACGTTCGCGCAATTGCGGCTGGATAAGCCATTGCTGCTGCTGCCGGGCGACCGTTTCATCCTGCGGCGTTTTTCGCCGGTGGTGACGATTGGCGGCGGCGCGGTGCTCGATGCGCGTGCGCCGCGGCACAAACTTAATGATGCAGCGGTGGTGTCGTTTCTGAATGTTACCGAGCACGGCAATCGGGAAGAAATTTTGGGCGCGCTGCTGGAGGCGACGCCGCGCGGTCTGACACTGGCGGAGCTCGTGGCGCGGACGGGATGGATCGAGTCGGAGGCGCGCGCGACGGCCGAAAAACTGGCAGTCGCTAAACGCGTGAGGATTTTGAGTGGGGCGCCGATCGTGGTGGCGCCGGCGCAGGCCGTCACCGATTGCGCCGCGGCGATTCGCAAGAGCGTGGAAACTTTTCATCGCGCGAATCCTTTGCTGCCGGGGATTCCGAAACAAGAATTGCGCGCGCGGGCAGGGCGAGCGCGAGTGGAAATGTTTGAAGCGGCACTGGGTGATCTGGTGGCGGCGCGCGCGTTGGTGGCGGCTGGCGATCTGGTGAGCCAGGCTGGGCGCGAAATCACGCTTTCGACCGAAGAAACGCGCGCGAAGGAATTGATCGAGCGCGAATTCGAGAGCGCGGGATTGACCGTGCCGGGGTTTGCCGGCGTGCTGGCGAAGCTGCCGGTGGACGCGGCGCGCGCGCAGAAAATTCTGCAGATTCTGCTGCGCGAAAAAGTGTTGGTGAAGATTTCCAGCGACCTGGTGTTTCACCGCAACACGCTGCAGCGCCTGCGCGAAATGCTGGCAAAATATCGCAAGGAACACGGCGCGCGGCTGCCAATCACTGCATTCAAGGAACTTACGGGCATCACGCGCAAATATGCCATTCCGCTGCTGGAGCACCTTGACCGGGAACAGGTTACGCGGCGGGCGGGGGACGAGCGTGTTATACTTTGATGGATTGGAGTCTTATTGGGGAATTCGAGGCAGCCGCGGGGTCGTGGGCTGCGATTTGGCATCCAGAAAAGTCTGGAAGGCAGGTGAGTCATGGAAGCATTAAGCCCGTTTCATTTGATTATTATTCTCGCGGTGATCGTGCTGCTTTTCGGCGGCAAGAAAATTCCCGAAGTGATGCGCGGACTGGGCGAAGGCATCCGCAATTTCAAGGATGGCATGAATTCTCCGCATCCGACGTCGCCGAGTGCGAACCCGCCGGCGAATCCTCCGGCTGCTGCGCCCACTGTGCCGCCGACGCCGGCTGCGACTGACGATAAGAAGTAACCGCGCAGCTTTATGGCGCGAGATTTGCCTGTAGAGGTTTTCTGACGGCGGTCCCGCTTTGCGGGATCGCCGTTTCCTTTTTTGTGGCGTACCGCGGCCGCTAGGCTTTACCGGACTCTTTCCAGCCGAGAGCGTGCAGCGTGGTCCAGAGACGCGAGAGCGGCAAACCCAGCACGTTGAAGTAGCAGCCCTCGATGCGCGTCGAAAATCTTCCGGCGATGCCTTGAATCCCGTAGGCTCCGGCTTTATCGAACGGTTCCCCGGTCTGAATGTAGTTTTCAATTTCCTCATCCGACATCTTCAGGAATTCCACGCGCGTTTTTTCGACGTGCAGAGCTTCCTTGGAGGCGGGAATATTTATCAAGCAGAGCGCGGTGAGCACTTCGTGAGTTTTGCCGCTGAATAGCCGCAACATGCGGCGCGCGTCGGGGGCGTCTTTCGGTTTTCCGAGAATTTGTTGTTCCGCGAGGACGATTGTGTCCGCAGCAATTACGATGGCGCGTTCACCTGCCACACGCGCTGGATCAGCGACGGCGTGCGCTTTGGCTTGCGCGACGCGGCGGACGTAATCCTCGGCGGCTTCGTGCGGCTGGAGAGTTTCGTCCACGTCCGCGGGCCGGATTTCGAAAACGAAGCCGGCGTTGCGCAGCACTTCGGCGCGGCGCGGCGAAGACGATGCGAGGATTAATTTCATCGTGGGCCCTTGCTGTTGATCGCCGGCTTAGCGGTGCGCGGCATCTGCTCGCAGGCGGCTACGGCTTCAGCCTTAGGCCAGCCGAAAAGACGCGCTAGTTGAGTTGGCAGCGAGTTTGGATGCCATTCACAGAATTTCGCGGCTAGTTTGGCGCGCGCATCTTCTGGTGAGATCTGCTGCGCCGCGGCGGTCTGCTTCGAAAATGCGCGGTGCGTTAATTCGTAGCGCCCGGAGGCCCAAGCGTTGGTTTCCTGTTCGGCGCCGAAATGGACGGCGATGAGCATGCACTGCAGTTCCAGAATCGCGCGCTTGAAGCGGATGTTTCCCGCCTTGGTGTCCATTTTGCATGCGTTGCGCAGCTCCAGAGTTGCGAGCGGGCCGTGCTCTTCCAGCGCTTCCCAGATGATGCGCGCGTCATCACGGATGCGCCCCTCGGAATAAAAACGCGCGTAATCACCAGGCATGACAACGGAGTCGCGCATCGCCAGGAAATGCGGCAGGAGTTTGAGCGAAATAAGCGTGCCGCGCCCGCGAAAATATTTGGCGTAGAAGGCGCGGCGGCAGCGTGGCAGTTCGTCTTTCCATCGCCACACCATACTCGAATATTTGTCCCACTTCCATTTACCGTGCAGGCCGCGCCTCGTGACGGCGTAGTAGAGAGACGGCAGAGGCGTGTTTTTTACCGGGAATAGCATGCAGTAGCCGGTAGCATCTATGAATTTTACCGCTTCGGCTAGCGTGAGGACGGGTCTGGGCCAGCGGATTTCGTTTTCGAGCGTGGCGTGATGGCGCATTTCGGTAATGAAAAACCTAACACAAGATTGCGCCGGCCACTGGCAACAATCGCGCCCGTTGAGTGGCGCTACGATCCTGTCGAACAGTGGATAGCAATGACGCGTCGCGAGACCTGTACGACCGTACAGGTTGGGACTGTGCAACGGGGCCGTGGCGGATTGTACGCAGGCCAGCGTGTCCGGCGTGGCGGCGGGTCGCGAGATAGTCTAGGCTCATAGAGTTGATTGTGTGCCGCAGGTTTGCTTCGCGGTTGGCCGGCAGCGGGCTTTCAAGACTTGGCAGCAGAACTCCTGCCAATAAGCGAGAGAAGCGAAAAATGGGTTTCCTGTTCTACGCGAGCTTTGTGAGATTTGTGCTGCAAGGCGGCTACGGACACGTGCTGGCGGAGCGCGCGCGTGTGTGGATGAAGGCTGCCGGCATCGTGCCACCGGAGCAGTAGCAGCACGTTCGAATCGCCGACTAACGCAGGCGGGGTTCGAGGAAACCGAGGACCAAACCGATGCAGACGACCAGAGAAGCGCGCGGGGGACGGGGAGTGGATGTGCGCACGCCGGAAATGCTGGGCACGCTGGCGACGCACGCGCCTTTGATCGAGGAGTTTCAGTTTGTGAAATTCCGCGTGGAGGGCGAGGTCGCGCATCTGCGCCTGGATCGCCCCGACCAGAATCTGCTGAACGAGCGGATGCTGATGGAAATCGCGGCGGGGATTAATTCCGTCAGCGAAAAGCGGCAAGTGAAGCTGGTGCTGCTGGACTCGGCGGGCAAGACTTTTTCCGGCGGAATTGAGCTGGGCGAATACACGCAGCGGCGCGTGTTTCAATTGCTGGACGCATTTCACAGCGCGTTTGCGGCGATGATGGATACGTCGAAACCGGTGATCGTGGTGGTGAATGGGCCGGCGTACGGCGGCGGCGCGGAACTGGCGGCGCTGGGCGACCTAGTGATCGCGACGCCCAACGCGAAGTTTGCGCAGCCGGAAATTAAATTGGGAGCTTTTCCTCCACTCGCCGCAGCCGTGCTGCCGTACATTCTGGGGCCTAAGATGGCGATGGAGCTGGTGCTGACCGGCGAAGCAATGACCGCGGAACGCGCGCGCGAAGTGGGCCTGGTGAATTTTCTGGTGCCGGAAGACAAATTGGTGGAGAAGGTGAACGAGATTATAGGGCGCGTGACGGCGCAGTCTGGTCCGGTACTGACCATGGCGAAGAAAGCAATTCTGGGCAGCCTGGGATTGCCGCTGCGCGAGGGCGTGCGCAATTCGATGAAGGTATTCTTGAATGAGCTGGCCGACCTGGAAGATTCGCAGGAAGGTTTGCGCGCGCTGGTGGAAAAACGCGCGCCGAAGTGGAAGAACCGGTAGCGGTGGTCCTGCCGCGTTCCGGGTGGGCATCGAGCCCGCACTGAATGCAGCTGCGTCGTGTTCATATACTCCTGGTTTTCGCTTGGGCTCCGGTTCGGCTGGTGACGTAGCTTCAGCAGGCGGATGCGCTCGATCATGGAGACAACTGCGGCGTCGCGTTATTCGGCAGGATGGCGTGACCGCAAACGACGGATGGTGGTATTTAAGACCGTCCAGTTTCTTTTCTTCCCGATGGTTCTCGGCGCCCGGTTCATATCCTCGAAGAATCCATGCGCTGGCCAGCGGTCGATGTCACCAGCACCTCTGGCTTTCCTGGTGTGGTTTCTTGGATACATCCTTGTTGGAATTTGGCTGAACCGATTGCGGTGTCCTCGATGCGGCAAGTTGTACGACTGGAGATTGGAATGCAAGGGCGCGCTCGAGAGGCAGAAGAATTGGCGGAATTGCCACCATTGCGGACTGCAGCAAGCTCGACTACCAAGTTCGTGTGACCCCGATTCGGCACAATTCCGGTCGCGACATCGTGCCATTTTGCCAGTTCATTGACAGCAAAAGCGTGGGCGCTTACACTCGCCGAGGACAACTTAGCTGGCTCGGGGTAGCCTTGCGGGCGCGACAACGTGCTCGCAGGTAAAAATTGAAATTGCTGAGGACGGATTTCAATTTTTAGGGAAGGCCGTGAAAATCGGCCACGGTCCCGCCACTGTAATCGGCTGTCGCTGGGAATCACGCTGGTTTTTTGCAGCGTGCCCGGCGGCAGGCTCTTCGAAACCGCCCCTGGCGGATTCTCAGAGTAAACGAAAGTCAGGGAACCTACCCGAACTGGTCGAAGCTGACACTCTCCGCGCGAGAGAGTGTGGCGAGACGCCTCGCTCTTTTGGCGAGGCTTTTTTATTGCACGGGGCAATATTTTGACGGCGACCAAAACGCGGCAACGGTTTTTTGTAATCGCGCTGACGTTGGCTTGTGGTGTGTTCGTCTGCGGCATGCGTAACAGCCGGCGCCGCGCAACGCGCGTCAGCAGCAGAACAGCGACGCGCCGGCGGATCCCGCAGCGCAAACTGCCGCGAACAAGCGCGCCGTAAAGCAAGTGACGGATGAAACGGGCCGGCGCATGGCGATTCCGCTGAATGTGCAGCGCGTAGTGAGCCTAGCGCCGAACTTGACGGAAACAATTTACGCGCTGGGCCTGGACGGCAAGCTCGCGGGCGATACGACGTATTGCGACATACCGCCTGCGGCGAAAGAAAAACCGCACGTCGGCTCGCCGCAGGAACCGAGCCTGGAAGCGATTGTGGCGCTGCATCCTGACCTGGTGCTGGCGACAACGTCCATCAACCGCGCCGAAACAGCGGACGCGCTGCTGAAGCTGGGCGTGCCTGTGTACACGAGCGATCCACACACGATGACCGGGATGTTGAGTTCCACCGCAACGATGGCGGATTTGCTGGGCGCGAGCCAGCATGGCGCAAAGCTGATGGCGGGGTCGCAGGAACGCCTGGACGCGCTGCAGGCGGCGTTGCAAGACCGGCCCATGGTGCACGTGCTGTTTGTGGTGTGGGAAGATCCGCTGATCTCAATCGGACAAAATACTTTTATTGCGGATGCGCTGCGCTGGGCGGGGGCGGAATCCATTATCGTAGCCAGCCAAAATTGGCCGCACGTGAGCATGGAAGAAGTCGTGCGCCTGCAGCCGGAATACGTCATCCTGTCGCCGGACCATTTGGAGGCGGAGACGCACGAGCAAGCTAACAATTTGCGCGATCGGCCGACATGGAGCGAGCTGCGCGCGGTGAAAATGGGGCACGTAGTGATGGCCAGCGACGAATTCACGCGGCCTTCGCCTGGATTAGTGGATGCGATCGAAGCCCTGGCGCACGAATTGCATCCGGAAGCTTTCCGCACCGAAAGCGGAAAATGGAAAAGTGAGAATGGAGGACAGCGCGCGCAATTTTACGCGACTGCGACAGCTGCGGCGGAATCACTGAGCAGGGGTGCGGCACATGCGCCCGTTGACGCCGAAACGGATCCTGGCGATTTGCGGGATGCTGGCGGCGATTCTTTTTGTGGTGGTGGTGATTTCGCTGCGCGTGGGCGCTTATCCCATCAGTATGCGGGATATCGTGGTCACCTTGTACAACGGCGCCGACGGCAACGGCGACACATCGGAATTCAGCCAGGTGATTTTCGGATTGCGATTGCCGCGCATTGCTTTGGGAATTCTGGTGGGCGCGTCGCTCTCCACTTCCGGGGCTGGATTTCAGGCGCTGCTGCGCAATCCGCTCGCCGATCCTTACGTGCTGGGAGTTTCCAGCGGCGCGGCGCTGGGCGCGATGCTTAGCCTGATTATCGCGCCGCACATGGTGGGCGCGATTCAACTGGCGGCGTTCATCGGAGCGGCGGCGACGATTGCGGCGGTTTATTTTCTGGGCCGGCGCGGCGGGCAACTGGACAGCGCGACGCTGCTGCTGGCGGGAATTGTCGCGGCTTCGTTTCTTTCCGCGATCATTATTTTTCTGCTGACGCTGGTGAATGGCCCAGGGCTGCGCAGCATGACGTTCTGGCTGATGGGCGATCTGACGGCGCCGCCGCCGACCCAGAATGTGGTGGGGTGGTTTAGTTTTCTCTATTTTGTTTTTGTGGTGGCGGCGGGAGCGATGTACACCACGTCCTCCGATCTGAATCTGATTCTTACGGGCGAGCAGGAAGCGGGCCACCTGGGCGTGAACGTGACGCGCGTGAAGCTGGTGGTGTACGTGGCGGCGTCGGTGCTTACGGGCCTGGCGGTTTCGGTGAGCGGCGCGATCGGATACGTGGGCCTGCTGGTGCCGCACGTGATGCGCATGCTTTTCGGCACGGATTACCGGCTGCTGATTCCGACTTCTGCGATCGGCGGCGCGATTGTGATCGTGTTGGCGGATACGCTGGGACGCACGATCGTCGCGCCAACGGAATTGCCGGTGGGCGCGATGACGGCGCTGGCCGGCGCGCCCGTATTCATTTACCTGATGCGCAGGAGAATTCGATGAACGCCGGCGCGGAAAACGGAGCCTCCTGTCGCGCGGCATCCGGTGCCGTTCGCGCCTCCGAACCGCGTGCGTCTGAAAGTGGAACAGGCCAGTTACGCTTATTCGGCGACGGATCGCTCAGCGCCGAAATTCACGCTGGGTCCGGTGAGTTTCGAGGCGCAGCAGCGCGAGCTGGTGGCGATTCTGGGGCCGAATGCCAGCGGCAAATCCACGCTGCTGAAATTGCTCGCGGGATTGATCAAGCCGCTTCTCCGGGCGCGTGGAAGTGGACGGCACGGAAGTGAGCGAGCTGGAATTGCGTACGCGCGCGCAGCAGATCGCGCTAGTGTCGCAGGAAAGCGAGCTGCTGTTTCCCCTGCGCGTGTGGGAATACGTGCTGCAGGGGCGCTATCCCTACGGCAAAAGATTGCGCTTTGAGTCCGACGAAGATTGCCTGATGGCGGGAAACGCGCTGGCGCAGGTGGGCGCAGACGCTTTGCGCGACCGCTGGATGGGGGAACTTTCCGGCGGCGAAAAACAGCGCGTGATTCTGGCGCGCGCGCTGGCGCAGCAGCCTTCCCTGCTGCTGCTCGATGAGCCTACGCAGCATCTGGATATCGGCGGCAAAGTGGAATTGCTGCGGCGGTTGCGCAAGCTGGCCGATGAAAATCGCTACACCGTGGTGGTGGTGACGCACGAATTAAATTTGGCCGCGGAATTTTCCGACCGCATCGCGTTGCTGCACAAAGGCAAATGCCTGCGCATCGGAGAACTGCGGAAGTGTATCAGCAGGAAGTGCTGGAAGAAGTGTTCGAAGCGCCGCTGGAAGTCGAGATGCGCTCCAGCGGGCGTCCGCGCGTGATTTTGCGCGGGAGCCACTAGCGAATTCCTAGTAAGAAGCGGCGTGCGTGAAATTTTCACCGCGCCGTACACAATCACCAGAGACTCCGCGCACGGGAAGACGGTGAAAAACCGTCGCCGCCGCGCGACTGTAAGGCGGAATTTTTCAGCGCGTACCACTGTCTGAAGCAAAGAATCGCAGCAAGCCCGCGATTCCGAGTGAAGGATGGGAAGGCCGCGCTGGTGCCGCGATTTCATCTTTGTTTTTGGGATGAAATCGGGGCAAGCCGCCAAGCCAGGAGACCGGCGGAGTCTCAATCCGGATACGTAAGCGCCTGAGGAGGCGCGCGCGTCATTTGGACAACCTTCAACTCCCGCGCGAGAGGGAGAGGAGGAAAAATGAGACTACGCTCCGCCGTTTTGTATTTCGCTTCCTTATTTTTGCTTTTCGTCTGCAGCTCCCACGCACAAACTCCTAATACTTCCGCAGCAGGCTCTGCGATCGCGACCGCTTACGCGCTTGGGTCCACACCTGACCAGCAAGACGCCGTCGATTTCCGGCACGGTTTTCGATCCTGCCGGGCAAGCCGTGCCGGGAGCTCACGTCACCCTTCTCTACGCGATGGCCCAACTGGAAGCGCGCGACACGAATGCGCAAGGCCAGTACAGCTTCGCGCGTTTGCGCGCGGGAAAATACCAAATCGTGGCCACGAGTTCGGGCTTCGATCAATTGCCGGTGGATATTGACTTGCCGGCCGGTGAAAAACGCGTCAGTGATCTCCATTTGCAGTTGAGCGCCTTGCGCGACAAGGTGGTCGTCTCCGCTGCGCCGGGCGGTGCGTTAACTTCGCAAATTGCGGCCTCGGTAAGCGTTGTCTCCGCGGACGAGATTGACGATCGCGGCGCGCAGGTTGCTGTGGATGCGCTGCGGGGTCTGCCCGGTGTCGAAATCAATCAGTCCGGAGGCCGCGGAACGGTTACCAGCGCTTTCATTCGCGGCGGAAATTCGAACTACAACCTGGTGATGATCGACGGAATTGAGCTGAACGATTTCGGCGGCGGGTTCGATCTATCGCCACTGCCGGCGGAAGGCGTCCAGCAAGTAGAAGTGATACGCGGTCCGGAGAGTGCGCTTTACGGATCAAATGCCATGGCTGGCGTGATCAACATTGAGACGATTCACGGAGATGGCCCGCCGCATTTTTCGTTCGTGGGAGAGGGCGGCAGTCTGTACGCGTGGCGGCTGGGGACGACCGGCGCGGGACTCAATCGGGGCTTTAGCTGGGCCTACAGCCTTTCGCGGCTGCAAACCGACGGCCAAGTCCAGAATGATGCTTACCGCGGTCAGACTTCGACGGTGAGCCTAGGTTACTCGCGCTCGCCGCGCCGCAAATTCGATGTGAACTTTTTCGGTTACGCTGGCCTCGTCGGACTCCCGGGGCCGTGGGGCTCGGACCCGGACGGGTTATTTCCGGGAATTGATCCGTCCACGCACCAGAACCAGAATCTTTTCGGCTACCAGGCGCAGGAAACCGAGCAGTTTTCGTCCCGGTTCCAGCAGGTGACGACAGTAAGTGTTTCGACGGACCGGATCACATTCATCTCGCCGTTCGGAGGAAATTCATTCACGAACAATTTGCGCGATCGTCGCGAACACCAGAAGCGAGATCGCGGTTTCTTCCGAGGACACGCTGGTAGCGGGATTCGAATACGACCGCGACTCGTTCAAGAATTTATTTGTCGAAGGGGCCGGCGATTTGCCGTTTCTGCTGGGGCGCAATAGCTACGCGTTCTTCGCGGAAAACCGCTGGACTCCCTCCGATCGCTGGTTCATCAATGTGGGAGTGCGCGTGGACGACATTCAAACCGATTCCGTTCCGGCCAACATACGACACCGGCCAGCCCGGGATTCCCGCCAATACCCTCGCCAAGGTCACTCCGCGGATTTCCGCCGCATATCTCGCCCGGGAATCGGATGCCGACGGATTTTTCGGCGCGACGCGGCTGCACGCCAGTTTTGGAACCGGCTTTCGCGCGCCGGACGGATTCGAACTCGCGTTTACAAACAATCCCGGCGCTGAAGCCCGAGGAAAGCATCAGCTACGATGCGGGCGTCGAACAACGGATGGCGCAGGGCCGCGCGATTCTGGACGTCACCTACTTCTATAACAAATTCAAAGATCAAATCGTGACCACCGGCAACTTGCCCACCAATTTCGATTCAGAGAACATCGGAAAGTCGCGAGCCTGGGGCCTGGAAACGACTATTCGCATTCATCCGATTCCGTCGTTGGAGTTTTCAGGTTCGTACACCTGGATGAATACGGCGATCCTGGCGCTGGACGGCTTCACGGAGCCCGTGGATCCCTTCTCCGTCGGAGAGCCACTGCTTCGCCGTCCGCGCAACGCCGCTGGATTCAACGCGACTTGGACGAAGAAGCGGTTGATGCTCAACATGAACGGAACGATTCGCGGCGCGGTGCTGGACGTCGAGCCGAACGATGGAACTTTTGCTTGCGACGTTTGAGCCGCCGTGCCTGTTCCGGAATCCCGGATATGAGCTGATGAACGCGGGGTTCGCCTATCAGCTGCCCAAGGGCATCGAAATCTACGGTCGGCTGAACAATTTCCTGAATCAGAAATATGAGGAGGCTTTTGGGTTTCCAGCTTTGCGGCTGAATTTCATGGCGGGGGTCAAATTTCAAATCCCGACTACAGGGAGCCATGGGGATAACTGAGACGACGATCATTAAATGTGAGGGGTAATTGAGGGTTTCCGAATCGGATTTTCTGAAGCAACATGGTGAGAGCTGGACCGCGCGGCGAGCGCCGGACTTTTCTGTTGTGAATATTCATGCGCTGGAAATTCCTGCGCCGCCGGAGCGGATTTTCCCTGAATTGGGCGCGCCGGGACTTCTGCTTCCGGCGCGGCGTTGGAAATTATTGTTCGCAGTGCGGCGAGCGATCGGGAAATTGTGCGGTTGGGATCGCGGCGTGGTTTCGCACCCACCGCAATCTCTGCAAGCCGGAAAGCACTTCGCGTTTTATGCGATCGAATGGGTGGACGCGCCACGCGAAGCGGGAATGGGCGTGCGAAATCGCCTCACGTCGGCGCTGATGTGCTGGGTGCTGGAGGAAATTCCGCACGGTACGAAAGTTTTTAACGTGACCCTGGCTAACTTTGCGGGTTGGCAGGGGCGGAATTATTGGCGTGTTATACGGCCGTTTCATGACGGGCTGATTGAGGATTCATTGCAAGAACTGGCGCGACGGGTCGCGTCGCGAACAGCTGATGGGCGGGCCTGAAAGCAGGTTTTTCCTCAGAACAACCCCAACGATTGTGACGGATGCTATAATTCTGGGTTCGCGGCGCGCCGAGCGCCTCGCTGTGCACGGCACAACATGACCCGAGATACTCAGGAAGCAAATCTAGTGACCCCCGAGATCATGGCCAAGTACGAAGCTGTGATCGGCCTGGAAGTGCATGCGCAGCTGAAAACGCGTACGAAGGCGTTCTGCGGCTGCTCGACGCGGTTTGGTGACGCGCCGAATTCCAATACTTGCCCGGTGTGTCTGGGATTGCCGGGAGCTTTGCCCGTGCTGAATCGCCGGGCCCGTGAGCTTGCGATTCGTGCGGCGCTGGCGCTGGAATGCAAGATTCAGGAGCGCTCCGTCTTCGCACGCAAGAATTATTTCTATCCGGACCTGCCGAAGGGCTATCAAATTTCGCAGTACGAGTCGCCGCTGGCTTTGGCGGGCTCGCTGGAGATCGTAGCGGAAGGCGCGGCCAAGCGCATCGGAATCACGCGCGTGCACATGGAGGAAGACGCGGCCAAGAATCTGCACGAAGGGTTCGCGGACTCCGACCGCTGGAGCTACATTGATTACAACCGCTGCGGCACCCCGCTGATAGAAATTGTCTCCGAGCCTGATATTCGCACACCCGCTGAAGCGTATTCATATTTGACGACCTTGAAGCAGGTGCTGGAGTACACGGAAGTGAGCGATTGCAACATGGAAGAAGGTTCGCTGCGCTGCGACGCCAACGTGAGCGTGCGACTGCGCGGGGCGCCGAAATTCGGAACGAAGGTGGAAGCCAAGAACCTGAATTCGTTCCGCTATCTGGCGCACGCGCTGGAATATGAAATCGAGCGGCAGATCGGCGTGATTGAGGCCGGTGGCACGGTGACGCAGGAAACGCGGCTGTGGGATGTGGCCGGTGGACGCACCGAGGCGATGCGCTCGAAGGAATTCGCGCACGATTACCGCTATTTTCCGGATCCGGATTTGCTGCCGCTGACGGCTTCGGCGGCGCTGGTGCAGCAGGTGCGGGTTGCGATGCCGGAATTGCCGGATGCCAAGCGCGCGCGAATCGTCAGCGAATATGGAATTGCCGAGTACGACGCGGGCGTGCTGACGGCCACGCGCGCGCTGGCCGATTATTTCGAAGCTGTGGCGCGCGCGGGCGCTCCGGCGCGTGCTGCGGCGAGTTGGATTTCGGTGGAATTGCTGCGGCGATTGAAAGATGCCGGGAAGGAGATCGCGGATTGTCCGGTGGCGCCCGCGGCGCTGGCGGAACTGCTGGCGATTGTGGAGCGCGGCGAAATCACGGCGGCGAGCGGCAAGAAAGTGTTCGCCACGATGTTCGATACGCGGGAAAAAAGCCGCGGACATTATCGCCGCTGAAGGCATGGCGCAAATTTCCGATACTGGCGCGATTGAAACGATTGCGCGCGCCGTGATTGCAAAGAGCCCGGACAATCTGGCGAAGTATCGTGCGGGAAGCGAAGGCGTCTTCAAATTTTTCGTGGGCCAGGTGATGAAGGAAACGCGCGGGCAGGCCAACCCGCAGATCGTGAACGAAATTCTGAAGCGCGTGCTGGCGGAGGCGTAAAGGCCGCGGTGCGGGCGCGTTACCCAGCGCGGCGAAAACGTAGCAAGGATGCTTGAAGTGGCGGAAGGAGAAACATCGTGCTGAACGAAGGCGATCAGGCACCGCATTTTGAAGTGCTGGCGGACGACGGGCGAAAAGTAACGCTCGCCGACTATCGCGGCAAGCAATCTGATTCTGTATTTTTATCCGAAGGCGAATACGCCGGGATGCATTCACGAAGCGAATGGCTTCCGCAACATGTTCGCCGATTTCCAAGCGCAGAACGCGGAGATCGCCGGAGTGAGCGCCGATGACGTCGAGGCGCAATCGAAATTCAGCAAGAAACTGAACCTGAATTTTCCGCTGCTGGCGGATACGGAATTCGAATTGATCGAAGCGTATGGCGCGCGGCGCATGAAAAGCTTTCTGGGCAAGACGTTCATGGGAATCGTGCGCACCACTTTCTGGATCGGGCCGGACGGCAAGATCGTGAAAATTTGGAATGGCGTGGTGCCCCGAGGGCATGCCAACGAAGTGCTGACGGCCTTGCGCGGCGGCGAGTCGACGGGCGAGAAGCGACGACGCGGCGTCGGCGGCAGCCTCAACGAGTAAATCGTAAGCGTGATTATGCAGCGCGCACTCACGGAGCCTTAGCTCGTATCCGGCGGGGAGAATGCACATGCTCAAGGCAGGCGACAAGGCTCCCGACTTCGCGGTGACCGACGACAGCGGCGCAAAGGTCTCGCTGCAGGATTATCGCGACAAAAACGTGATTCTTTATTTTTATCCGAAAGCAAATACTCCGGGTTGAATCAACGAAGCGTCCGAGTTTCGCGACGCACTCAAGCAATTCGAAGAACTGAACACCGCCATCGTGGGCTGCAGCGGCGATTCCGTGGAAGCGCAGAAAAAATTCAAGGTGAAGCACAAACTGACTTTCCCGCTGCTGGCCGATACGGAATTCGAAGTGATCGAGCCGTACGGCGCGCGGCGGATGAAAAGTTTCCTGGGAAAATCGTTTCTGGGGATTGTGCGGATGACGTACTGGATCGGTCCGGACGGAAAAATTCGCGCCATCTGGGACAAAGTGACGCCCAAAGGGCACGCCAGCGAAGTGCTGACAGCGTTGCGCGCAGAATAGTTGCGACGGGTTAAGCGCTGGTCTTCCCTTCCAGAAACTTCGACAAACTTCCCGCAAAATGCACAAAGTCGGCCGGCATCATAATCACCGTGGTGCTGTTGTTCTCCGCGCCCACTTCGGCGACCATCTGCATGCGCCGCAATTCCAATGCGGCCGGGTTTCCCACCATCAATTGCGCGGCGTCGGCCAGCTTCTGCGATGCCTCCAATTCCGCTTCCGCTTTGATGATGCGCGCGCGCTTTTCGCGCATGGCTTCCGCTTCCATCGCCATCACCCGCTGCATGTCCTGAGGAATCTCCACGTCCTTCATTTCCAGCAACTCGACGTCACTCCCCAAGCGTTGGTATTTTCCAGAACGTTTTTCTTCAGCAGCGCGTTAATTTTATCGCGTTCCTTCAGTACTTCGTCGAGATCGTGCTGTCCAATCACGTTGCGCAGAGCTGGTCAACGCCACCTGCTGGACGGCCGCACGGAAGTACTCGACAGTGAGAACGGCCTTCTTAGGATCACTGACGCGAAACCACAGCACCGCATTTACCTTCACGGTGACGCTATCGCGTGTGATGGTCTCCTGTTGCTCGATGGGATTGGTGACGATGCGGAGATCAATGCGTGTTTCGTTTTCAATCCCGAGTGGAATCAGCCAGAACAGACCCGGTCCACGCAGACTGTTGTAGCGCCCCAGCCGAAATACGACTGCTCGTTGGTACTCGCGAGCGATGCGGAGTCCCGAGATAAAAATCGCAAGCAAGATGAGGAACAATATCACGCTCAAGGGGATGCCCATGCCTTAAGCGTACTATAACTTGTTTGGCTTAAACGCTACTCGCGAATGCATTGAGACGAATCTGGCAACACTCCGGATTTGTTAGACCGTAACGCGGAAGGAATGGCTGTCCGGCTCGATCAGCGCGTTGTCAATCAAGCGCGTGTCTCCCAGTTTGGCGGCTAGCAGGACGTAGCATGTGCCGCGCAGGTTTGGCACTGGCTCCAGCGTTTCGTTATCTACGATTTCTGCGTAGTCCGAGCGCGACGCGTGGTTCTGTGCGATCACACGGCGCAGAGCGGCCAGCAAGCGGCCCGCGTCGCGTTCACCTTTGGCGATTTCGTCGCGCACCGCTGCGAGTGACTGCGAGAGCGCCGCAGCGGCGCGGCGGTCTTCGCCTTTCAGATATACATTGCGCGAAGAAAGCGCCAGGCCATCGGCTTCGCGCACGATCGGGCAGACCGACCACGCTGGTATCGAGATTCAGGTCCGCGGACATCTGCCGGATCAGGCGCGCCTGCTGCGCATCTTTGCGGCCGAAATAAGCGAAGCGTGGCTGCACGATTTCGAAAAGTTTCAGCACCACCGTGGTGACGCCGCGAAAATGTCCAGGGCGCGAACGACCTTCGAGCCGGTCGCTCAATCCTTCCACGACAACAGAAGTACGAAAACCCGCCGGATACATGTCTTGCGGAGAAGGCGCGAAAAGATAATCCACGCCCAAGGCTTCCAGCGCAGCGCGGTCTGCTTCCAGCGTGCGCGGATATTTACTGAGATCTTCCGCGGGGCCAAATTGCTTGGGATTGACGAAGAGCGACACGACTACCGGAGAGCATTCGCGCTGCGCGGCGCGAATCAGCGAAAAATGGCCCTCGTGCAGCGCGCCCATGGTGGGCACCAGGCCGAGTATGCGATCGTGCGCGCGATGTTTCGTGCGCAATTTGCTTCATCCATTCGATGGTGTGGATGGTTTCCATGGCGAGTGGGCGGACGTGCGCGCTCAAACGAAATGCGGACGAGATTTCCGCACGCGAGCGCACCAGCTAGCGTGCGTCATGATTTAGCGGCGGCTTGCGCGGCACGCTCGCGATAAAACGTAATCAGATCCGTGCCAGTGGCTTTCGCGCCCAATTGCCGCAGCAGAGTGGTTATCTGCCCGCGATGATAGGTGCCGTGGTTCGCCAGGTGTTGCAGCATCTGCCAGAGCGGCGCCGCTTGCGGAACGCCGGCCGTCGTAGTGTGATGTACCACGCGCTGCACATCCTCCGGCGTGAGTGACGCAATGTAATCCAGCAGGTCGCGGTCAATTTCCGCCCAGCGCGCGCGCACGGATTCCAGCGTTGCAAAATCCGAACTGGGCGCGAAGGAATTCGGGGAGCGGCCGTGCCAGCGCTCCAGCCACAGCCATTCCACTAGCATCAGGTGAACCAGCGTATCGCGCACGGAGCGAAAGCTGGAACCCATGTCGCGCGTGAATTGCTCCGGGGTGAGCGACGCGGAGGCGTCGAGCGTGCGATGGTTGGCCCAGGAGTTGTAATCGTACTGCAGGCGAAAATGTTCCGCGTTCATTGAAAGCGCTCCCGATGAATTGATTTAGCGCCGAGCCGAGCGGCGCACGGCTCGCGTCAGGTTCGCTGGCGCGTCAGCAACTGTTCGCGCACCTGCGCAGGCGAGTGAAACGATTCGGCATCCGACGGAAAGTCGCCACAGCGGACATCGTCGACAATAACTGGTGACCGCGCGAGAAATTTCTGCGGCCAGATTTACGTATTGCCGCGCGAATTTCGGCTGGTGACCCGGCGTAAGACCCACCAGGTCGTGGAATACCAGCACCTGTCCGTCGCAATCAGGACCTGCGCCGATGCCAATGGTGGGGATGTGCAGCTTTTCAGTAATGCGCGCGGCGAGATCGCGAGGTACGGATTCCAGCACCACGGAGAACGCTCCGGCGGCTTCCACGGCGCGCGCATCGCGTTCGAGCTGGCGCACGGCGTCGGCCGTTTTGCCTTGCACGTGAAATCCGCCGAGCGCGTGAATGGATTGCGGCGTGAGTCCCACATGGCCCATCACTGGAATTTCAGATTCGACCAGGCGCGCGATCAATTCGATGCGGCGTTCGCCGCCTTCGACCTTCACCGCTTCGGCGCCACCTTCTTTCACCAGCCGCACAGCGTTGCGCACGGATTCATCGAGCGAAACGTGAAAGCTGCCGTAAGACATATCGGCGACGAGCAGGGCGCGATGAGTGCCTCGTCGCACCGCGCGCGTGTGATGCACCATTTCATCGAGCGTCACCGGCAGCGTGTTCTCGTAACCGAGGACCACCATTCCCAGCGAATCGCCGACGAGAATGATGTCCACGCCGGCTGCATCGAGAAGCAGCGCGGTGGAATAGTCGTAGGCGGTGAGGCAAGTTATTTTTTGCTTGGTTTCGAAATGGCCTGCGAGGGAACGCGTCTTGCGGGAAAGTATGTCAGGCACGGTAACTTTGCCGTTGCCCGCACGCGGTGCAACACTCATTTGATCCTCCGGTGCCGCTCCTGGAAATCGGGATGCAGCCCATCAAGAGCTTTGATGTTAGCAGAAGGCCGACGGTTTCCGCAAAAGTATTGCGCGGGAGAGCGCGAAACTGCCGTGTGCAGACTGGTTAACGTCGGGCGCGAACGAACACGCGGCCTGGACGTGTTCTTCAGGCCTCGCGTTTCACGCTGGAAGTCGCTGCTAGGGGCACGGGCGGGTGCTGCTCGACGCCGCGCCAGCCTACCGGCCGGCCCTGCACCGCTTCCTTCAGCGCACGGAACAGAACTACGTACATCATTTGGCGGTAATAAAAACGCTGGAGGATGAGCGGCGCGAGCAGAGTCCAGTCCTCGTGCCTTTCGAGCGCGAAGGCCACCACGCAAGTGAACAGGTCGATCAACATGAAGAGAGCGAAGAAAATTAAAGAGCGCTCGACGTCCTGCAGCGTCCACAATTGCGGCAGTTGCGCGATGCGCAATTGCGCCAGACCCCACAACGCGATTGAGAGCAGGAAGAGCAAATCGATCAGCGGAGAGACCAGCGGCAAAATGATCTGAAACATAACGATGTTGGGGATGGCGATCCAGCCCAGCGTGCCGTAGCGCGGTTTGCCCACCGCGTCGCGATGCTTCCAGACGGCCTGCATGGTGCCAAACGTCCAGCGAAAGCGCTGGCGAATCAGCGCTTCGACGGTTTCGGGGACTTCGGTGCGGCCGATGGCGTCTTCATCGTAGAGAATTTTCCAGCCGTTGCGGCGGATGGTGAGCGTGAGGTCGGTATCTTCGGCCACTGTGTCGCCGGAAAATCCTTGGTTCGCGCGAAGCAGTTCGGTGCGCCACGCGCCCACCGCGCCGGGGACCACCGGAATGCAATTCAGCAAATCGAACGCGCGCTTTTCCAGATTCTGGCTGGTGATGTATTCCAGCGCTTGCCAGCGAGTGAGCCAGCGATTGCGGTTCATTACTTTCACGTTGCCGGCAACGGCGCCCACTTTGGGATCTGCGAAATGGCGCACCAGACGCGGAATCGCTTCCGGGTCAACGATCGTGTCGCCGTCAATGGAGATAATGATTTCGCCGGTGGCTTCGGCCAGGCCGTGATTCAGCGCCGCAGGTTTGCCGCGATTGGGCTGACTGATGAGGCGCACGCGGGGTTCGCGCGAGAAATTTGCGTTGACCAGTTCGGCGGTGCGATCCGTGGAACCATCGTTCACCACCAGAATTTCGAGCTTCGGATAGTCGCAAGCGAGCGCCGACTGCACGGTATTGACGATGGCGGCTTCTTCGTTGTACGCAGGAACCAGGACAGTGACGTTGGGTTTGTACTCGGGATGGTCAGCGGGCGCGGGCCGCAATTTTTCGATAAGCGCCAGCAAGCCAATAATCAGCGCGCGGCTGCTGACCAGCAGAATCCCAGCGATGAAGATGAATGCAATTCCGGTGCGGAACCAGCGGAACACTTCAAAAATAAAAGCGTCGGCGCGAACCAGCAGCCATTCCTGGTGCGAAAGTGGCGGCATCACCTGCGCGCGCGTCTGCCCCAGCAGATCGGAAACGGAAACGAATTCGTAGCCTTTGGCGCGCAGGCCAGCAATGATCTGCGGCAGCGCGGCGACGGTATTGGCGCGATTTCCGCCGCCGTCGTGCATCAGAATAATGTTGCCGCGGCCGAGCGTTGCGTCGTGCATCACGCGTTGCACGATCACATCCGTCGATGGCGGAGCGCCGCCGTTCGGCTCGCCCCAATCGTGTGGGTCAATCTGCGCGCCGACGATGATGTAGCCCATTGCCTGCGGAATCGGCAGCATCTGAATTTCGCTGGCGGTTTCCGGCTGATGATCAATTCCGTATGGCGGACGGAAAAGCAGCGTCTTCACGCCCAGGTTGCTTTCTATCAGCAACTCCGTCAGGTTCAGTTCGATCTGCAGCTGCGACTTCGAAATGGTTTCGAAATCCGGATGCGTGAAAGTGTGATTACCGATTTCATTGCCTTGCTGGTAGGCGCGCTTCACCAGTTGCGGATTCTGATTGGCGGATTCGCCGATAGCGAAAAATGCCGCGGGCGCATGTTTCTGCTCGAGAATATCGAGGATTTTCGGTGTCCAAGTCTCATCCGGACCGTCGTCGAACGTCAGCGCGACTTTGTGCGGCGCCGCGCCCATCTGCTCGACGCGCCACGAAAGCGGATAACTCTGGTAGGACTCGTCATCGAACACGTCGCTGGCGGCATCGTAATCGAAAGTGCGGCGGCCGCTCTGCGGCGTCGCGGTGATGCGCCAGATATCGCCCGCGCCTTCCAGAATCAAATCGTAGCCGGGGGGAACTTCCTCGAGTTTGGCGCGAATCGCGTCGGTGGAATGCGTGGCATCCCAGATGGACCAGAGGGAAGGATCTTCCATGCCCAGGCGCCACAGTGCTGTGCCGCGCACGCCGGCGCGCTCCGCGGCGCGCAACTCGTTGTAGGCCGTGACGCCATCAAGCATCCAGACGTTGTGCACCTGATTCTGCTCGTCTTCGTAGGAGTAGTGAGGATTCAGCGAGTCGGGATCGAAGGTGACGTCTGATTCCGATTCGACCGCGGTGATAATTCCCTGCTGGAATGTAAGCGGCTGCGCGATGGGGTGCGGAACTTTTTTGGATTTCGCCGGCCAGTCGTAGCCGTAGTTCGCGATGCCCATTACGATTTTGTCCGCGGGAACAATCTTCACGATGTTATCGATATTGCGTTCAAAGAAATCCTGCGGCGCGATCGGCCCGGCGTCCGAGGTCGGGTAGTGGAGGTCATAATTCATCAAGATAATGGCATCGGCTTGTGTCGCCAGATACTTGTAGTCGTAGCTCCAATCCGCGGCGGGGACAGCAACCATGATTTTGAGGTTTGCGGCATGCATCGCGATCGCCAGATCGTGGATAAAGCGCGCGAAATCGGGCTGGCTGGTTTGCGGCACGCCCTCGAAATCAACCACGATGCCGGACTGGCGCTGCGCACTGGCAAAATCGGAAAGCGATTTCGATAAACGCTCGCGCGCCGCGGGATTCGCGAGCATTTCCGCCATTTCTTTGGTGACCCAGGTTTTCCCGTCGTAATTGTTGACCATGGACATGATCGGCAGCTCGATCGTGCCGGTCTGCATCCACGACGACAGCTTGGGATCCTGCTCGATATCCAGACGGCCGTCCGCCGAAGAGGCATGCAGCGCTTCGGGGATCAGCAAGTCAATATCGTGATAATGAAGCTTCAGCGAAGCGAGGCTAGTGGGATCGTCGGCCACATAAAATGCGGCGCGCAGCGGATCGTAATTCTGCGGCAGCTTGCCCAGCGCGGCGACTTTGTGTTTGCGCCCTCGCGTCACCGGCTTAGGCCTCAGTTTCGCGGGCAGGGCGTGAATATTCCAGTGGGTGGCCGCAGAAAGAATGTCCGGCAACTCCGGCTTGCGAAAAACGTTGACCACAAAAACGACGAGGATGAGCGTGAAAAGCCCGCCCGTAATTTCGAGTACGCGGCGTGTGCGGCGCCAGCGACGGCGTTCCTGATCGTAGAAAATTGGCTTGCGTTCAGGCATTCAGACAATCCAAGCTAGCTGTCCCTTGAGACGGTGTCAATGACTCCAAGCAATAAGATGCGCGCAAACGTCGCCGCAGCGGTATGTGCTGGACTGGCACTGCGGGTTTATCTGGTACTGAAATTTCCGGTCACGGATACGGGCGACGCTCCATTTTACATCGAGTTGGCGTGGAATTGGCTGCAGAACGGCGTGTACGGGTTTGCGGTGCATGGGCAGCTTACGCCTGTAGATATGCGCGTTCCGGGGTATCCGGCGTTGCTGGCGGCGGTGTTTGTAATGGCTGGGCAGTCGCCGCGCGCCGCGATGTTGGCGCAGGTGCTGGTGGACTTGGCGACGTGCTTTGTGATCGCGCTGATTGCCGCGCGGCTAGCGCCGGAAAGTTCGCGGCGGCGTGTGGCGCTGGCGGGATTGTGGCTGGCGGCGCTGTGCCCGTTCACGGCGAACTACACGGCGGTGGTGCTCACCGAAACGCTGGTGATATTTCTGACTGCGCTGGCGATCCTGGTGCTGCTGCAAACGGATGTTGGCGGCGCGAGGGTTGCGCGGGCTTCGGTGTTTCTTGCAAATCCGTGGCTGCTTGCCGGGATCGTGGTGGGATTTGGCACGCTGGTGCGGCCGGAAACTCCGCTCGTGTTGTTTGCTGCGGGATTGGTGCTGTTGGCGAAATGGTGGCGGCCGGCGGATTGGACGAAGCTAGTGCGCGCGGGATTGCTGATGGCGCTGGGCCTGCTGATTCCGTTGCTGCCGTGGGCTGCGCGCAATTGGCGCACTTTGCACGATGTGCAATTTCTTGCGCCGCGCTACAGCGAATTGCCGGGTGAATACACGCCGCTCGGTTTCACCGCGTGGACGAACACCTGGATGTGGCGCTTCCGCGACGTATACCTGACGCAATGGAAAGTGAATGAAGAGGAGATCGCGATTGACGAGCTTCCGGCGTACGCGTTCGATTCGCAGGACGAGAAGGAGCGCATGGCGGACTTGCTCGATGAATACAACGAAGCGTTGACGATTGATCCGCCGCTGGACCAGGAATTCCGCGAGATTGCGCGCGAGCGCACCGAGCGGCATCCGCTGCGGACCTACGTGAAAGTTCCGCTGCTGCGCACTTTGACGCTGTGGTTCACGCCGCGCGTCGAGTTGCTACCTTCGTCGGGGCATCTCTGGCCGCTGCGCGAAGAGTGGCAAGACGACCGGCCGGATTTTCTGGTTGCGCTGGGACTGAGCGTCGTGAACATCATTTATATTGCGCTCGCGCTGGCTGGTGCTTGGTTGGCGCGGCGACGCCCCGGCTGGGCGCTGCTGATTTTGTTCTGCGTGGTGCGCACGCTATTTTTCGTGAAATTTGTGGAAACGCCTGAGCCGCGATACGTACTGGAATGTTTTCCCGCGGTCATTGCGCTTGCCGCACAGGTTTTCGTTTCACGCGCGAGCGCTTAACTTTCTTCCACAGGCTCGGGGTGAATTGTCAGGCGGAAAATCTGGGGGAAGCGTTCTTTCACGCGGTCTTCCAGCGCGGCGGTGATGTCGTGGACTTCGGTGATGGGCAGGCTGCCGTCCATGGCGCAGTGGCAGGAAACCAATATCTTGTGATCTACGCTGCGCACGTGCACTTCGTGGCAGTCCGTGAGCTCATGATATTCCGACTGCAGTGAATTCAGAAATTCCTGCACCGTGCGCGAAAGTTCCTTCATCTCCTCAGCCCCGCCGATTTTCACGCCCAGCGGCTCGATGTGAATATTCACCAGCGCGCGCGGATCGGTTTCCTTCAGGATGTCTTCCTCCAGCTCGGAAGCGCGGCGGTGCGCTTCGCGCAGGCTGGCGCCTTCGTCGACTTCCAGATGCAGCTCAATAAAGAGCCGATGATCGAACTGGTGCGCGGAAAGTTCGTGGACGGCAAGGCCGCGGCGCTGCGCGATGGCGCGAATCGTTTCGAACAAATTTTCGTCCGTCTTAGCGCGCGGTTCCACATGCACCACCACGTCCGCAGGGACAATCTGCCCGATACGTTTTTCCACGGCGTTGCTGGCTGAGTGGGCTTGCTCCAGGCTGGCGGTGCGCGGAACGCTGATGGTCACGTCCACGAAATAGCGCTGGCCGGCGCGGCGCACGCGCACGCGTTCGGACTGCAGCACGCCTTCGGTCTTGTCCACGGCGGTTTCAATACGTTCGCGCAGACCGTGCGGCGCAACGTCCAGCAGCGCGTCGGCGGTGCGTTTGCCGAGCTGCGAGCCGATCCAGATAATCACGCCTGCGACGCCGAGCGCCGCGACGGCGTCGAGCATGTCCAGCCAGGCAATTCCGTAGCGCGCGCCCAGCCACGCGCCGGTGATGCCGAGAATGACGACGAAAGTGCTCCACACGTCGGTGGAAAAATGCAGCGCGTCTGCTTCCAGCGCTTCGCTGGGATATTTTTTCGCCACGCGATTCAAACCGCGCGCGCGCACGAAATCAATGCCCATGCATAGCGCCAGAATCAAGATCGCCTGCAAGCTAGGACGCATGTGCGCGCTGTGGAAGAGTAGACGCTGAAAAGCTTCCCAGATAATGTACACGGCGGTGAAGAGCAGCAGCGCGGTCTCGACAAACGCAGAAAAGCTTTCTACTTTGCCGTGGCCGTAGAGGTGATCCGCGTCGGCGGGCTTATCGGCGACACGCACGGAAAGATAAGTGATGACCGCGGCCACAAAATCCAGAATGGAATGCAGCGCTTCCGATAAAACGCCTAAGCTGCCGGTGCGCACCACCAGAAATATCTTCAACGACACCAGCAGGACAGCCGAACCCACCGAGGCGAGCGCCGCCAGATTTTTCTCACGCGATGCGTGTTCGGGCAGGTCAGAAGCCATCGGGGGATTATACGCTGTGACGCTGATTTGGCCGCGCATCGAACCATGCATTTCCGCCGATCACGATGCGCCGATTTAAGCAGAACTAGGACCGCTGTGGCGGCTTCCAAGGTTCGAGCCAGAAATCGAGATGAAGCCACAGGCTGTAGGCGAAAGGCATGAGGAGGAACGAAAGTGGGACACCAAACAGGACCCAGAGCCCGAAGCGAGCATTGTCGGAGACAGTTTTCAAGTCGGGCAGAAGAAGGGAGAGAAGAAATACGGGGATGACGAGCGCAAGCGTGAGTCCATACGTGATGATCATGCCACCGATGTAGTAGCCCTGCTCGCGGAAGAAAGAAAGGCCGCAGCGCGAGCACTCCGGGAAGATTTTATTCGGCCAGCGAGCGAGCAGCCGTCCCTGCTGGCAGTAGGGGCAGCGCATGCGGAGCGCGTCGCGAATGACAATGCGAAGGGGCAGGGGGCGTGCTTTGCGCATCTTGGCCAGCCGGACTGCAACAGTATACCGCCATCCCCGATGTCGAGCTTCCGCATGTGGCGCTTCTCAAGCAGCCACGCGGGATGGAGGCCGTGGCCAGTCGCTCAGTGCTAATCTGCGCCGTGACCGGAGAAGTGCTGCTTCAAATGTCCGCCAACGCCACCCATCAGGAATTTGTCCTTGGCGGAGAATCTTTTCGCAGCGATGCGGCTTGTTCTCAGTATAACGACGGCGGAATTTCTCGTTCCCCAAGGGGACAAACGAATGGTATCGTCAAGCCGAAGAAGCGAATGATAAGAGTCGTGGACAACTCCGCTGGCAAGCTTGGTGTTCCCTTCACGGTGAGGAACCGGCTTGCAAAAAGACCGCACGCGTTGTTTCGGTTTGTAATTTCATTTCTGTTTTTTGGCCTTGGCGATGGCGGGACGGCGGCGCTGGCATATGCTGACGTGCCGCCTGCTACTTCGCTTGGACCGGGCTTAACATTTGCGATCGCCGATTTCGACGGCGACCGTCGTCCAGATTTGGCTAGTATTCAAGGTAGACAAAACAGGTCCGGCAGTTCGGACTACTCAATTCAAATACATCTTTCGGAGCTCGGACGGCAATCGATTCACCTTGTCGCCCCGGTAGGCGGCCTCCTGATCCAGGCCCGGGACGTCGATGGGGATCACACGATTGACCTGGTCGTCTCTACCGCATGGCGCAATCAGCCCGTAGCCATATTTCTCAACGACGGCCACGGCAGTTTTTCGCGGGTGCAAGTCGCTGCATTCCCCGGAGCGTTCAGGGAATGCCAGACAAATTTAGTTCCCGCGCCGAATCCGGGGACGGATGCTCATGGCATATCGCCACAACCGGGCTTTGGCATTTGCCCGGGCGAAAGCGATTCAGGGTGTGACCGAACGCCAGCGAGTTTGATCCTGGTTTCGACTGGAGGATTTCCTCGCGATCCCTTCCAGACGTCTTACGCCGGGCGTGCTCCTCCTTCCGAAGTTCACCACTCCTAATTACCGCGGCTTTCCACTAATTCCTTCGCCTATGTGGGGGAGAACTGGGGAGGGGCCTCCCCACCAGCAGAACTATAGCCGACAGTATTTGCTCTGTCGCGCGGAGACTAATTTCAGATCTCACTTCGCACTTGTGCGCGGAGCCGGTGCGATTGGACCGGAGGGATGCGATGCCGCGGGACGACTGCTCCGAGACGCTGAAAGACCTGGAGATTCAGGTTTACTTGGTGCAAATCCCTTTGCGTGAGGAACAGAGAGTCCCGGGACTTGGTGAAAAAACTGAAATCACTCCTGGACGCCGCAAAGACGACCGGCCGAAAACCGATCCTTTGAGACTACGGCGACAGATCGGTCCATTGCATTCACCGAGATGAGTGGGGAAGCGCGAGCCCATCTGCAGATTCTTATCGTGAGGCTCGTGCGTTTCATGCAAGCAAATGAAGTAACAGGCCCGAGTTTGTCCGCGTGAAGCCATACGCACCAGCGGGACGTCATGCGGATACTGGCCTGTGCACGGAGGTGCACCAATGAAGGAACTAATACAGGCGATGGCAATGGCGCTGGTGGACCAATCGGACGATGTTCAGGTCCGTGTGGTCGTAGGCAAACAAGTGACCGTGTTCGAGTTGGTGGTCCATCCCGACGATCTCGGAAAAGTAATTGGGCGAAAGGGGCCCGCGGCTCAATCGATCCGTACGCTGCTGGGCGCGATGGGGATGAAACAGAGGAAACACTTCGTGCTGGAAATCCCTGAGTCGTGCTCACGTCCAAACCAATCCGCCGCACAAAGGTGATGTCATGAGAAAGGTCGCAGCTACCTTCGCACTTGTCACTTCGTTGGCGCTCACTGCCCCTACGAAGAAGCACGATTCAGCAGCCATGACCTACGACAAACAAGGCATGGCGATTGCGGTGCCAACTCACTACGTGTACACCCAGCGCGTGGATTCCATCGGTGGGCACTACCAGTGGGCTTGTGACGCAGATGCGGGAAAGTTGAGTTGCACGGACAACCCCGTCTCTTACCTGACGTATGTCAGGTTAGCGCCGGAAGGCCCGATGTATTTTGCTTCGCGGTTTATGGACAAACACCATGACGCATTCGCGCCAGCCGTGCTTGAGGGCCTCGTGCGAGAGACCGATACCCATTTCAATTATCGGGATTACATCACCACGCCAGAAGGTTTGCGCGTTATCTGTGTTCCGTTCACGACTGCCGACAAAAAGGGAAAACCGAAGTCCGCAGAAACCTGCTACAGCATAGACACGAATAACCCTCGCCGGATGCGACCGTAAGCAGAAAGAAGACCCGGACTTGGCGCGCCAGGCATCCCGCGGCGCGACGTACCGGGAGTTGGCCGAATTCCGGAGTGCGTGTTCGTTTCTGGAATTCCCGATTTTCGGAATCCACCTTCCCACCGTCTGTTTGTAAGCCAAATAGCTGCTGCCGAACCGCTTTTCCAGTCCGGGTTCCTCGATGCGTATAGCTAAGAAATGAAATATCAGAAACAGAAGCGCTGAAAATAATAAGACTGAAACTGAGCGCAGCCACAACCCAACCCCGGCAAACAGCGCCGTTGCCCCGAATGACATCGGATTTCTAATCGATCGAAAAGGCCCAATCGCGACGAACTCGCGGGGAAACAGGCGGTTCCCTGCCGATTCAAAGATTCCCACACTCGCCAGAATTCCCCCCGCACCACAAGACCAAGCAGCTTCCCGATGCGATCATAAATAATCCCGGAATCCTCAGGAGGTAAGGCAGTTCGAAACCGAAGAGATGATCCAGTAACCTCAAATGCAAAACACACCAAAGCATAAGCAATATCGCGAAGATTACCCGGACAAGCGTCCAGCTGACGGTCATCCATCCGGAGACTGAGCTTTTCACGCGCAAAGTGTCTCACAGGCTGAGTCGTAGCAAGTGGGCAAAGCGCGGCTCGGCGTAGGCCCTTGCTACTCCGCAGACAGCGAATGATGCTCATGCATAATGAGCCATCGGCCACCCGTTTTTCTCAGGCACGTGGTCAATCGAAATTCCAGTTCTTCGCGATGGCCGACCCGGGCCAAGACCCGCGCGGTTCTCCGGACCTCGACCCTCTCTGGCTGATGCTGGATTTAACGCCAGAAGGTCGCGGCACCGACTGGTACCCGAAGCTCCAGTACAACCACAAATAGCCCGAGATTTGCTTTCACAGATCGTCTAAAGGCAAGTGCATCAGCCTCCGCGCAAACCGAAAACTAGATTGGACGCGTTAGCCGATTCATGGCCTTCAGGCCGCGCGCCGGGATGCGCCGAGGTCAAAGCGATCGAGGTTCATCACTTTGGTCCAGGCTGCAACGAAGTCTTGGACGAACTTCGTGTGCGCGTCCGAGCTTCCGTACACTTCGGAAAGCGCCCGAAGTTGTGCGTTCGACCCGAAGATCAGATCGGCTCGCGTTGCCGTCCACCGGACTTGCCCGGTCTTGCGATCGCGTCCTTCGAACGTGTTGTTCGCGTCTGAGGTCGCCTTCCACGCCGTGCGCATATCCAGCAGGTTGATGAAGAAGTCATTCGTCAACGCTTCCGGCTTCTTCGTGAAGACACCAAACTTGGTCTGCCCGAAGTTGGTATTCAGCACGCGCATTCCGCCAATCAGCACCGTAAGCTCCGGCGCGGTCAGCGTGAGCAGTTGTGCTTTATCCAGAAGCTCCACTTCAGCCGGCGCTTCGGCGCTCCGGTTGAAGTAAGAGCGGAAGCCGTCAGCCACCGGCTCGAGCACCGCGAAAGATTGCACGTCGGTCTGCTCCTGCGAAGCGTCCATGCGCCCTGGCGCGAAGGGTACGATCACGCTGACGCCCGCATTTTTCGCGGCCTGCTCCACACCTGCGCAACCGGCCAGCACGATCAAGTCGGCAAGCGAGATCTTCTTCCCGCCAGACTGCGCGCCGTTGAACTCATGCTGAAGTTTTTCCAGTACCTTCAGCACCTGCTGCAGTTGTTCGGGCTGATTGACCTTCCAGTCCTTCTGAGGAGTGAGGCGTATGCGCGCGCCGTTTGCACCACCACGTTTGTCGGACCCACGATAAGTTGACGCCGACGCCCAAGCGGTCGAAACCAGTTGCGACACCGCCAGCCCCGCAGCCAGAATTTTCGCCTTCAGAGCAGCGACATCCTTGTCGTCAACCAATGCATGATTTACGGCCGGGATGGGGTCCTGCCAAAGCAGTTCTTCCTTCGGAACTTCCGGACCAAGGTAGCGTGCGCGCGGTCCCATGTCGCGATGCGTCAGCTTGAACCACGCCCGCGCGAACGCATCGGCCAACAAAGCTGGATTCTGGTAGAACCGCCGCGATATTTTTTCGTACACGGGGTCGACTCGCAAAGAAATATCGGTCGTCAGCATCGCCGGTTCGTGACGCTTCGATGGATCGTGCGCGTCCGGAACCATTCCCGCGCCTGCATTGCCTTTCGGCTTCCACTGGTGTGCGCCGCCCGGGCTCTTCGTAAGTTCCCACTCGTACTTGAACAAGTGTTCGAAGAAACTGTTACTCCATTTCGTCGGCGTGCTGCTCCACGTCACTTCCAGGCCGCTGGTAATTGCGTCGCCTGCGATCCCGGTGGCGTAGGCACTCGACCAGCCCAGCCCCTGCTCCTCAATGGCCGAGCCTTCCGGCTCTTTACCCAGGTGGGCTCCGGGTCCGGCTCCGTGGGTTTTCCCAAAGGTGTGGCCGCCCGCAATCAAGGCGACGGTTTCTTCGTCGTTCATCGCCATCCGCGCAAAAGTCACGCGAATGTCCTTCGCTGCCGCCAGCGGATCCGGCTTGCCTTCCGGGCCCTCGGGGTTCACGTAAATAAGCCCCATCGTCGTAGCGCCCAGGGGATTTGCGAGATCGCGATCACCCGAATAACGTTTCTCCGTTCCCATCCACGTCGTTTCCAGTCCCCAGTTCACGTCCAGATCCGGTTCCCACACGTCCGGACGTCCGCCGGCAAATCCGAAAGTCTTGAAGCCCATCGTTTCCAGCGCCACGTTGCCCGCCAAAATCATCAGATCGGCCCAGGAAATTTTCTTGCCGTATTTCTGTTTCATTGGCCATAGCAGCCGCCGCGCTCGATCCAGGTTCACGTTGTCCGGCCAGCTGTTGAGTGGAGCGAAACGCTGCTGACCGCGCCCGCCCCCTCCACGGCCGTCACCAATGCGGTACGTTCCGGCGCTGTGCCACGCCATGCGAATAAATAGCGGTCCGTAGTGACCGAAGTCCGCAGGCCACCAGTCCTGCGAATCCGTCATCAACGCCGCAAGATCCTTCTTCAGCGCGTTGTAGTCCAGGCTCTTGAATTCTTCTGCATAATTAAAACTCCTGCCCATCGGATCAGACAGCGATGAGTGCTGTGCCAGCAGATTCAGATTCAGCTGGTTCGGCCACCAGTCACGGTTTGTCGGGTTTGCGGCGCTGCTGTGATGGAACGGGCACTTCGCTTCGGAAGCCATGCGTATTCTCCTTCGAACATTTAAATTCAGCCGAATAAACTCGTTGAAATCCATACAGCGATTTCCAGGAAGTTACGTTAACATCCAAATGGGACATAGTTCCAATACCAAACTCCCATTTTAGGTATAGGCATACCCTATGGAATTTCACCAGCTTCGATATGTTTGCGCCATCGCGGACACCGGCAACTTCAGCCGCGCCGCCGAACGCTGCCAGGTTGCACAGCCCTCGCTCTCACAGCAGGTGCTGAAACTCGAAGAAGAGCTGGGCACCAAGCTCTTCGACCGCCTGGGTCGCAGCATTCGCCTCACCGAAGCGGGTCGCGCTTTCATTCCTCGCGCCCGCACGATTTTGGAGCAGATGGAGGCAGCGCGCTCCACCGCGGCCGATCAGAGTACAGATCTTCGCGGCAGTGTCGCCGTCGGAGTCATTCCCACGGTCACACCCTACCTGATACCAAACTATGCGGCCCGTTTCGCCAAAAAATATCCCGACGCGAAACTGCGCATTGTTGAAGAAACCACTTCAGTCCTGGTAGAAGGTTTGCGCGACCTCTCGATCGACCTGGCGATTCTTGCGCTCCCCCTGCGCCACAAAGATCTGGAGTTGTTCCCCATCCGGACCGAGCCGCTCTTTGCGGCGCTGAGCATAGACCATGCGCGCGCCTCCGCAAAATCGCTCTGCCTCAAAGACCTCCGCGGAGAATCGTTCGTCATGTTGCGCGATGGCCACTGTTTCCGCGATCTCAGTATTGACACCTGCACGCGCGCCCGCATTACGCCCCACATCGCGTTTGAAAGCGGACAGTTCAGCAGTCTACTGGGGATGGTTGCGGCCGGCGTCGGCGTCTCGCTGGTTCCTGAAATGGCCATCGACCGCAACGTCGCCTGCCGCTACGTGCGCCTCAGTGATTCTCAGGCGACGCGAACGATCGTCACCGCTGTCCTGCGTGGACGCAGCTTCAACCGCATTCAGCAGGCCTTTGTATCCGGCATTAGAGGCAGGGCCACGCCAGCCGTCGGCGGAAATTCTTGGTCCGCCAGTGGCCCCGCTCGAGGCTAAACAAGCTTTGCGCCTGTTCTCTGCTGCGCCCGGCTGCAAAGCATCATAGGTTCGATGCCCAGGTGGAACGAAAGAGAAGTTGAAGGGTCCCGGCCAACATAACCAGTTTTTGGACCATCCGGGTATCGAGAGTGAGCTGGTTTATCTATTCCCTTCGAGCCCGTCACGGTCAGCGTTCGCCGATCAAGGTTTTCAAATTGGCCAGAGCTTGACAGTAGTCGCGATCGGCATGAAACATCTCCGCCTCCACTTTGGCTTTTCTTGCCGCTGCCAGGTCGGCGCCAGGTTCGTCATAGCGGGCCTTCTGTAACTCAATCCCTGAAGCCAAGCGGCGAGTCAGT
This sequence comes from uncultured Acidobacteriota bacterium, assembly GCA_963747605.1. Lineage (GTDB taxonomy): Bacteria > Acidobacteriota > Terriglobia > Acidiferrales > UBA7541 > Palsa-295. Next base: position 64,129 of record CAVVGA010000027.1, read on the forward strand.
TCGCTGAGCTGTTGCATGCGCTCCGGTTCCAAATGGCTGCTCTTGACTGCGCCGGCGACTTTGGCCTTGGTCAGTTCCAAGCCAAGCTCGGCCATTTCGGCCTGAGCGTCAGCGCCTTTTATGGTGTGCTCGCGCTTGCCAAAATCGAAGACATTGTAGGTGCCCACGACTCCGATGAATGAAAAGTCGCTTGGCAGGAGCGGAACCGCGTTGTTGTTGTAAGCGTATCCGCTCATGACCGCGATAGTAGGCAGCTAGTTCCATTTCTGTGCCTTTACAGCGGCTCGCGCCTTCAGCACGGTCAGTTCCGTCTCGATCACTTCGGGATTCGCCGCCAAAGCTTTTGCGGTGGCCTGGCCGAGTGGAATGTATTCAAAACGAGGTTCCGGAGGCACCAGCTCCAGTTGCGTGTCGTCGGGCCAACCGAGTAGCTCATCGAGTGAAGCCGCTACATCTTTCGCCTTCGACGTTGCGGTCGCTAACTGTGTGGTTGCTCCCATCAGCGCTTGGTCACCGTCGATCGAGCCGAGCGGCACTGACGAATTGTTGGCCAGTAACCATTTATTTTCGGATAGCTTGGCTTTCGCCTCGGCCACGGTCAGCATCCTCTGCGCGACGAGCAGAGGGTCGAAATTCTTCTCCCCGTTGGCGGCGACCTGCGAAGGGGGCAAGCCTGCTTTCGCTCTGGCGATTGTTTCGTCGGCCTGCGCTATTTTGTAGAGCTGGCAAATTTGGAACAGCGGTGTGATTGGCTGGGTTACGGTAACGTCAATAAAGGTTTGATTTTCTCCCGGCCAGCGGCAGGCGCAGGGATCTGTTGGCAACCTGAAGTTCCTGGCCCATGAACTTGTTGAAGTGCATGTTCTCGAAACCGGATCCAATTTGCGGGAAGAAAGTGGAGAACGCACCCAAGCGATTCTGCCTGGCTACTTCCACTTGAAGTTGGCCGAGGCGGACGAGCGGATTGTCGCTCGCAGAGCCTGCCTACTGCTGTGCTTGCTCCAGCCTGATGCGACGCACGCCTGCTGGAGCATTGCCCGTGCTCGGCGCAGAGGAGGTTCCGCCCTTATAGGCCTGAGCGTCACGACTACTCGCAGGCTGCACCGAATCGTCGGCTTTGCCGCCACCAGGAACGGGCGGGAATGAAACCCTCAATGGCATTGCGATCGCGGACGGCAGCAACGGTTCTGAACCCGCCGTCACGGGAGCCTGGACTTGAGCCGCCACGACTCCGCCGAGCAGCAGCCAGATTGCCCGGGGCAATGAAACCTTGGCCGCAGCCCACTCGTGAGATACGTGCGCACTGTGGAAGCATGCTTTTTCTCCTTGTCCACTGATTGATAGGAACGCGTTGGATCCGAGAATTCTTCGAGCGGAGGCCGATGTTGTCTCAGCCGGCGGGAAATGGATACTGTCAATACCTACAAATTTACTGGGTCTATGGTGGGAAGCCCTGGCCAGTCGCTCGCTCTCTATTATTCAGGAAAACTCGCGCGAAAAGGCGCATGAATCGAACTGGTTGCGTGCACCACCTGGAGTAAAGCGCGGGGCATGCCCAGTGCGGAACCACGATCAACTCGCTGTTGCAATGCTCATCGGAAATGTCGCGGACTACGAAAGCAGATGTTCGGTTACGCGACCACTTCGAAAATGAGTTCGACCTCGACCGGGGTGCCGAGCGGGAGGCTGGCGACGCCATAGACCATGCGGCTGGGATTCTTTTCTTTTCCGAAGACGTCTTGCAGCAACTGCGAAGCTCCGTCCGCGACTTTCGGCTGCTCGCGGAAATCTCCCGCAGTGGCCACCGATACGCCCAGGCGGACGACCCGCGTAACTCTGTTGAGCGATCCTAAATACTCACGCGCAACAGCCAAGCCGTTGCGCGCCGCGCGGTGAGCAGCTTGGCGCCCCGCTTCCACGTCCAGCTCCGCTCCAACGCGCCCAATAAATTTTGCCGCGCGACCTTCGGTGGGAAGCATCCCGGTGAGAAAAAGCAAATTGCCGGTTTGCACGGCCTCGGCATAGACGCCGAATGGCTCCGGCGGCACGGGGAGCTTGATGCCGAGTTCCTTCAGGCGCTGCTCGGCGTTGGCGAGATGAGGGCCCCTGCGCGTTACCGATTTGTTGTCAGACTTTTTCCCCATTGTCTCCCTCCCGTTGGATTGGCCTCTTTCATTAGAGGTTCGGATTCAATATACCGCTGCCATGGCGAAAACTAGTACGGTCACGCGACTTGCCGGGCGCAGGACGCATCAATGGTGACGCTATTTCGTCGCTGGGGCGGTGGCGTTTAGGATTATGTGCAACGGAGCGACCTGCGCGGGCTTGGCGTAGCGGTTCACCAGGAATCGCTGGCCGTCTTTGGTTACGTCATACGAAAACTCATCGGTGGAAGAAACCTGCGCGCGAAGCTGCGTGCGGAACAATGGCGTGGGGTTGCCGGCGGCGAAAGTTCCTGCACTGTTGACCGACACTGCTGTCAATGTGCTGCCGGCTCCGATGTAGAAAATCTCTTTGCCGTCGCCGCGCCAACGAGGCTCGGTGCCGCCACCACGGGAAACCTGCCACTTCCCCGCGGCGGTGGGAAAAGTGGTGACGTAAATCTCCCAGTCGCCTGACTCGTTCGACGCGTACGCGACCCACTTGCCATCCGGAGAAATCATGCCGTTGGACTCGCTGGCCTTGGTGCTGAGAAATGGCGTCATTTTATTGCCCGCTGCGGCGAGCAGCACCAACTGAGATCCTCCCGCACCGGGCTGCAAGGTGCAGAGGATCTCTTGGTCATCGAGCGACCAGGAGTTCGGCTCCAGATCATCGGTTGCCTGAGTAGCTTCTTTGAGGGAGATAATTGCTTTAGCTGGCTGCAGGCCCAATGCCTGTTTGACGAAGACATTTGTATCGTTCGTTTGGAAAGAGCGATAGGCGATCAAGGAACCGTCACGCGACCAGACACCTCCGACATCTTCGGCGGAATCGAAGGTAAAACGCGAGTTGGTACCACGCTTGACGTCATGCAACCAAATATTGACGTTGTTCACCTTAGTGTCCGCGACGTCCATGACCAGCCGGCTATCGTCGGGCGATAACGCGGGATTGGAAAGAACCCCGATCTCGCCCACCGTGCCCAGTTCTTTGCCGGCGCGGTCATACCAGGTGAAGACGGAGAGCGCGGCCCCGACGTCCGGGTTGTAAACGATGGTGCCGTTTTCTGCCCCGGAGAACGCGCCCCAGTATATGGACGGCTGGAAACCGACCCGATCCGCGATAACCACGGAATCGCCTACCACCGCTCCCTTGGTTGCGTCCAGCAGGGTCGCGCGCAGCGACTTCTTGTCATCCAGATAGAACAAGTAACCGTTGGCGTAGCCCGGGTTTGAGAAGCCCAAAGGCGCCACCAATTTCGAATCGCCCGCCAGTGAACCGAGGTAGATCCCTTTGTAATTGTCCTCGGTGTTCGAGAAAGTCAGAGTCATGAACAGAAAATGTTCGCCGTCGTGCAAAAAGACGGGCCAGCGGTGCGAAACAACTTTTGTGCCGTCGAATATCTTTTGCGTGAGCGGGGCCAGATTGCTGCCATCCGCATTTATTTTCCAGAGCCAGCCCGCGGCCTGGGGCGAGAAGACGATGACGCCACGACGTCCCCAGGCGCCACCGCGACCGCTGGTGGCAGTGGCCAGGGTTTGCGCAGCTCCGCCGGACAGCGCGACTTTTTTCAATTTGCCATCGGCAAAAAATCCTATGTAGGCATCATCGGGCGACCAGAACGGATAGCTCGCGCCTGCAGTTCCTGGCACAACGGACACTGCCGGAGAGCCGACGCGCTGCACGCTGACCATGTTGGCGCCGGAGACTGGATCGGGCGAGACAAAAGCCAGCATTCGTCCATCGGCGGAAAGCGCCAGATGGCTCATTTCATTTTGCAGGGGGATGGAGAATTCGAGGCGCTCTGCTGGGACGGGCTGCGACCTGAAAAAGTAGGCGAGCGCGCCCACCACCAGAAGCGTGCAAACTGCGGAAGCGGCGATGATGCTCACGGTCTTCTGGCGGGATAGGGATGCTCCTGTCGCTGAAGCGCTTGGCTCTGACTGCGCCAACTGCAACTGAGATATTCCGCTGGGTTCGCGCATCCACTCGAGTTGCAGCTTCAGGTCGTGCGCGCTTTGCGGGCGTTCGTCAGGGTCTTTCGCAAGACACGCTTTGACGATGTGCTCGAGCGCCGGCGGCGTCAGCGGCTGCAATTCGCGCATGGGCTTCGGCTCTTCTTTCAAGATTGCAGCGATCAAGCTGGCGTGGCTCTTGGCTTCGAATGCTTTGCGGCCCGTGGCCATCTCATAAAGAATTGCGCCAAAAGAAAAAATATCGCTGCGCGCGTCCGCTGGCTTGCCTTCCAGTTGTTCCGGCGACATGTATTGCATCGTGCCGAGAATCGTTCCCTGCACGGTCAGGGGGCGGCTCATGGTCGGTGAGGAGCCGGGATCGCCCTGCAAAATTTCCTGGTCCTTCGCGAGGCCGAAATCGAGCAGCTTCGCGCCGGTCTTCGCCAGCATCACGTTGGCGGGCTTCAGGTCGCGATGCACGATTCCCTGCCGGTGGGCTTTATCCAAAGCGTCGGTGATTTGCGAGGCGTAGCGCAACAGCTCGGCAGTTGTGAGCGAGCCTTTCGCGATTCGCGCGGCGAGTGTCTCGCCCTCCAGATATTCCATCACCAGGTACTCGATGCCGTCTTGATTGCCGACGTCGTAGAGCACGCAGATGTGCGGATGGCTGAGGCTGGAAACGGCGCGGGCCTCACGCTCGAATCGCTGGCGAACTTCCGGCGTGTCCGCTACACCTTGCGTGAGAATTTTGATGGCGACTGTGCGGTTCAGGCGCGTATCGCGCGCGCGATACACTTCTCCCATGCCGCCTGCACCGAGGAGCGATTCAATTTGGTAGGGACCAAGCTTGGTGCCGGAGGTGAGTGCCATTTGTCAGCGCGATTATACTCCGGCGCATCAATTTGTGGCGGGTGCAACTGATGCGAATACATTGGCGGTCAGCGACGAAGTTGGCCTGCGCCGGCGTTGCCGTGAACAGCTGCTGCCTTGTCGCGAACCGTTCACTGCAGACTTTCGAGAGTGGGAGGGAGAACATAAACCCGCACACCTTGGTCAGAGACAATTCCAAGTAGCTGCCCATCAGGCGAAAGCTCTATTACGTTCCAGACTTCGTGCGGCTGAGTTAGCCACGGCGAAATTCCCTTAACCCTTATATTGAAAATCGCGCTCCGTTTCGAAGTGCTATAAACGACAGCGCGATCATCCGCTTCCACTGGATACAGATCAAGATTGGGGTTACTTAGGCCCCTCAATCGGCCCAAGATTACGGCAAATCTTTCTCCGTGTGTCGAGGTCGCTGGCATTAACCGCGGCGAAAGGTAGAGGCTAGCCTCAGGTAGCGTCGAGTTGAATAACTCCGTGCCCTCGACTGTTTCTAATGTCAATCTGTTGCCAGCGAAACCCGCAATCGTGCCTTCGTTCACGAATAGGTAGCCAATCTCCCCCGGTGGCTGGGAGTCAGGCAGCGAAATCGAATATGGATTCCAATCACCTCCAACTTTTTTCAAATACAGCGTTCGCGGATTGGTAGTCTGGGCCAGGATGAAATGATCTGAGTACGTAAAATAAGCCTTCGCCACCCGAACGTCATTCCAAGAATCTAGCACGTCCAAAGTGGCCGAATCCCTCAATTGCGTAGACCATTCTCCGTGAGAATCGGAGACGTGCGAAAGAAAAGTACGCCCGCTTGGCGAAATAAAAGTGTGAGACCCCCCGGTTCTAACGTCTGGTAAATCCCTCACTTTATCGAACGACGAAGAATAAAGTGTGACCGTCTGATCGCTCGACAGAAGCCATTGGCCCGCCGCAGTGTATGCGAGATTCACTCCTGTCGATGAACACGGCCATTCGTGGCTTGCGATTCGCTGACCGGACCGGGAATTAAGAATGGCAAGGTGTAAATGGGATGGGACGTTATTTCCAGGTCCGACTGGCTTCTGAGGAATCTCGTCGGGCGTCAACCATGCCAGCGCGAGCCGCTGGTCATCGAGGAACTGAATTTTTACCCTGTCGGTTCCGACCGTCGGGCGAAAGTTTATAGACGCCGACAACGTGTAACCGACCTGTTTTGGTTTGGCAGACCAAAGGGGCGCCTGTTGCGAGAGACGGGGTTGGCTTGTCCGTGCTCGCAGCCCGGGCACGCAAACCAGGGAGGCACACAGAAGCAGCGGGCCAACCGTACGGACAAGCACTCGATCATTGAGACGCTGTTGACACATATCTACGCGCAGTTTCAGATCGCCACTCTTGCCTTACAGCCGAGTGCGTTGCAGCCGTCGGGCCACTGCGATGGACTTGTACTCCTATGATTTCAAGGACTTGTGCTGGGACAGTTCGCTTAAACGGCGCAGTCGTGCTGCGTTCGGCGTCCATGTGGATGGTGCATCTTGCAGCTACTGCGGCGGCGGGGGCCGACAGGCGCTGGACGGGCCCCTACAGAACGCTGTTATTTCAGTGGTGGGGCTGGGACTAGGGGCAGGCGACGGGGTTCGCCGTGGAAGCCGCGGAATTCGATTTCGTCCAGCAGTAGCGAGGGTGTGACCACCGTGCTGGGGATGCCGCCCTGAGCGGAGCCGAAGGCGCCGAGCGCGGTGCCGGCGAAGCCTCCGGCGGTATTTTGCATGTAGGGGAACACGGTTTCATCGTCGCCAATGCCCATAATGTTGCGGATGGCGCGCAGTTGCAGGCCTTCGATGTGACCACCGCGAACCATTTCTTCATGGCCATCGGAAACCCACACGCGATAGACGACGAGCGGAATGCGTTCGCCGCTGGCGACGCCGCCGGCAATTCCTCCGAGAAAATCGCTGAAATCTTCCTGGCGGATGGACGAAAGCGCGGGATTATCCATGCGCTTCACTTCCAGGCACCATTCGTGGCCATCGTCGCGGCAGGCATCGAGAAATTTCTTTTTCAGGTCGGCGGAATTCAAGCCGCCATTGGCTTGCAGGAACAAATTGCTGGCGAGCGGACGAGCATCTGAAAGCAGAGCCGAACGCGCGTGGCCGTTGGACGTGGAAAAATCGGGGCCAGGGCGGCGCGACATCAGCAAATTTTTCAGCGAGCCATTCTCGACGACCTGCACGCGCTGAGCTTTCACACCTTCGTCATCAATTTCGTAATTTCCCAGCAGTGGCTGGCCATTGAATTCTTTCAGCGTAGGATCATCCACCAGCGACACGTTCGCGGGTAGCACCCGCGTATTCACGCGGCCGGACCATTCGCTGCGGCCGCCCATCCGCTCCATGATTTCATCGAAAGCGGGCATGGTGGAAAGCGGCGGACGCGCGCCGGAGAGTGATGACGCCAGAGCCTGCGCGAGCAGCGAGCCAGCAGCCGGCGGTTCGAACAGCACCGGGCCGGTGAAATCCGGCATCAGCGGGCTTTGGCGCATCGTCATCAATTCGGTGCCGGTCTGCGCTAGCGAAGCGCCAACCGCGGCGGGATCGGGAAGCTCCGACGGCTTCGCGACGTACACCGCGTAATAATCGTGCAGAGACATGCCGTCGTCGGCCGTGGTATCCAGAGCGGCTTCGATGGCGGCGAGGCTGCGCGCGGTGCGTATCGTGGTGCCTTCGCTGTTCATCAGATAGTAGGTGACGTAAATCATGTAGTAATTCACGCGCGCGCCGCTGAGGTGCGGAAAATTCGTCAATGCCAGGGAAGAAGCGCGTGATTCGTCTTCCCAGTTCCGCGAAGTCCAGTCGGGTTCGGCGTGCGCGTCAATTTTCACCAGCGGCGCGGCCTGTGAAAAATCGTCAATTTCTGGCGGCTTGGTGAGGCTGCGCAGGAAAGATTGCTTCAACGACATTTGCGTGACGGCTTGCTTGTAAGCCTGGTCCGTCGCGAGCCACAAATCCTGGCGCAGTGAATTGTAATCGCGATCAATGCCGACTTCGCCGGTGGAACCGAGGAAACCCTGGAAGCCGTCTTCACTGATGAAGTTCGAACTGTCCAGATGATAGTCGCCGACCCGCACGTCTACGCTCATGAAGCGATTGCGCGTGGTAGAGCTGGAGATCAGCGCGCCGAATGAGGAGGTGACGGTGCGCACGTCCAGGTCCATCAGGCGGTATTCCAAGTAGAAGGGTTTTTCCACGCCGGGGAGTTGCAAGCGGGTGCGGTTGCGTTCCAGCTCGTCGTGCATGGCGTGCAGGGTTTTGTCGCTTTCGGATTCCGGTACGGCTGCTTGCAATGCGGCGGCAGGGGAAGGCACAGACGCGTCCGCCGACCCCGGCAAAGCGGGCACAGTATTTTTTCTGTTCCTAGCGGTGGCGGCGGAAAGCGGCAGCGCGCAGGCCGCGAGCAATGCAATCGTTGCGAAGGTCCTCACTGGGCTTGCCCCTTTGCTTGCGGATCATGTGCCGGCGGCGGCAGGATCGGCGGCTTGTCGGTGGAAGTTTCTTTCTTCTGCACTTCCATTTCTGAAATCAAGATGGCGGGTGCCACGGCGGATACCGGTACGGAGCCGGACTCCGCGCCGCAGTAACCATTGAAAATATCAGGCGTGTCACCGGTGGCGACGATTTTCGTCAGCGACACGAGCGGCGTGCCAACGATATCCACGCCGCGCACCAGCTGGTCGGGGCGGCCGTCGGGAAATACTTTGTAAACAACCAGCGGCAGAACTTGAAACGCCTGGGGCTGCTGGCGGCCGGTGAAAGTGAAGCCGCCGGCGATGTCGTCAATCAACAGGCCGAAGGGCTTGTTCTGCTGCTTTACCAGCGCGATAAGTTGCTGGCGAAGTTGGTCGTTCGTCACAGTATGCGAACTGGAAACGATCAGGTTGCCCTGGCGCGCCACCGGGACGTAACCCAATTGGCGACGGCCGTGGCCGTTCGATTGCGGAATGGTCACAAGCGGCGAGCGCGACATCAGAAAAGTTTTCAGCACGCCGTGATCCACCAGCTGCACGTTTTCCGACGGCACGCCTTCGTCGTCAAACGCATAATTTCCCAGCAGCATTTGGCCGCCGAGCGCTGCTTCGGTGGGATCGTCCTTGATAGAAATGAAAGTCAGGCAAAATCTGTTCGCCGACTTTGCTGGTGAAGGTCTGACCCTCGTTGATGTCCTTCTGGCGGAAGCCTTCCGCGCGATGACCGAAAACTTCGTGGAAGAAAACAGCAGCGGCGCGTCCGGTAAGCAGCGCAGGGCCGGCGTATGGATCCACCAGCGGAGCTTTATCGAGCGCTTCGGTTTCCTGGATCATCACTTGAATGCGATCGAAGACGATTTTGTCGGAGGGAGCGTCCTTGGGATCGAGCCAATCGAAATTGGCGTAGCGGTTGATGTCCATGCCATCCGGCGCTTTGCTTTGCACGTACAGCTCGAGCCGGTAATGAACCTGGCCGAAAGCCAGCTTGGTGCCTTCGGTATTCACCTGATATTGATTCATGCCCAGCGCGGTGAATGTGGCGATGGAATTCAGCACTTCCGGCGACTTGCTAAACGCGGCGGTGTATTTGCGGACGCGCTCTTCCCACGGCTTGCGGTCCACTTTAATTTCCACGCGCGTACCGATAGAAGTGTGCGGCGCTTCACGCGAAAAATCCGGCGCGCTGCCTTCGGCGGTTTGCACCTGCACTTCCTGGCTGGTTTTTACTTTGATGAGCGCTTGCGTGGCGGCGCGATATTGCCGGTCGGTCTCGCGCCAGATTTCGCGGCGCAGCACCGGAATGTCGTCATCCACGGTAACGGTCATGCCGGGGCTGGTCCAGCTGGGCTGACGATCGGCGAGCTTGTGCGTGTCGTCGAGCTGGTAGGTGCCGACGCGCGTCTGCACTTCCAGCCAACGTGCACGCGTCTCTCCGCTGGTGAGCAGCGCGCCATTGGAGCCGGACACTTCGGAATATTCGCGGTCCGCGACGGTGTAACTGATGAAGTAGTCCGCGGGGTCGCCCTTGGACATGGCGGCCATCGAGCGGTCGAGCTCGTCCTGCATGGCCGTGAGTACCGAGGGCATTGGCGCCTGTGTGGGTTTCGCGGCGGCCAGTGTGGCAAAGGCCGCGGCTAAAATCGTGATACCCGTAATGAGGACTCGTGGTCTATGTGTGGTTTTCATCGTTGCGCAAAGTCTAACAGTTTAAGATAGGATGCCTTTGAACCCAAAGTGAAAAGCCTGGTGCGGGTGAGGCCCGGGCAGCGCTGCAGCATCAAAAAGTGAGCATGTGATAGATTCACGGACATTGAGCTGCATTCGGCAGAAGGAGATTTAGATGCGCGCGATGGTGGTAAGGAGGTACGGACCTCCGGAAGTTTTTGAATCGCGCGAAGTGCCCGACCCGCAACCGAAGCCCGGCGAAGTGGTGATTCGCGTGAAGGCCGTCGGCGTGAATTTTGCCGACCTGCTGCAACGCATGGGAATTTATCCCGGGCACGCCCAAGCCGCCGTTTGTTCCCGGATTCGAAGTTTCCGGGGTGGTGGAGAAAGTTGCCGAAGGAGGCAAGGCCAGCGACGGCGAGCCGTTGCACATCGGCGATGCCGTGGCCGCGCTTTCCGTGTTCAATGCTTACGCGGAGTGGGTGGCGGTGCCGGCGGGGCGAGTCTATCGTTTGCCGGCGGGAATGCCGTTCGACGACGCAGCGGCGATTCCGGTGAACTACCTCACCGCTTATCACTCGATGTTCGCGATGGGAAATCTGCAGTCCGGTGACCGCATCCTGATTCACGGCGCAGCGGGCGGCGTGGGTATCGCTGCGGTGCAACTGGCGCGGGCGCGCGGGCTGGAAATCTACGGCACAGCCGGACCCGCAAAACAGGAGTACTTGCGCAAAATCGGCGTGGACCACGCGATTGACTACGAGAAAAGCAATTTTGTGGACGTGGTGCAGCAAATTCGCGCCCGACGGAATTGAAATGGTGATGGACGCGATCGGCGGAAAATCCTTTCGCCGATAGCTACAAATGCCTGGGGCCCACCGGACGGCTGGTGGTGTACGGCTTTTCCGCCGCGGCCGGCGCGGACGGAAAGAAGAATGCGATTCGGGGCCTGAAGGCGTTGCTGCAGACGCCGCGATTTCATCCGCTGAAGCTGATGGCGCGGAATATTTCGATCATCGGCGTGAATCTGGGACGCATGCCCGCGCGCGGTTCGCTGCTGCGCGGAGAGCTCGACGAAATTTTCAGGCTGTACACCGCCGGGAAAGTGAAGCCGGTGATCGGCAAAACGTTTCCGCTGGGCGACGCCGCCGCGGCGCACCAATACATTCATGCGCGGAAGAACATCGGCAAGGTGATCTTGACGGTGAAGTGAGCGGCGCTGCATCATTTCGGCGCAGGAGCTGGTGCCGGGGTGCGGAGTCACGGCGCGGCGCTGCGGCTGGCTTCGCGAATAGCGCGTCGTCCAGTTTCGGATTTACGCTGCACCGTCTGCACCGTGGATTCGAATAATTTCGCGCCGTCGCGATAGGTGTCAGTGGCGAATGCGAACTGGCGGCCTTCCACGTTGCGATAGTCGCTCCAATGCTGCTCGTTGTCGCTCGGGCCGTGGTCCGTGGCCGACTGATAGCGCGCTGCCGCCAGCAAATGAGTGGTCGGATCGAAATATAGTTTCACGGCGCCGAACGCGCCGTTGACCGCGACGCCCAGCAGTCTTCTTGCCGCCGATTTCTTCTTCGCCGATCGCTTGCCCTGTGATTTTTCCTGCGAGCGCCTGCCGGTAGAGTCCCCAGCCGCCGCCAAACAGAGTGATACCGCGCTTGAATTCGCTGATCATGTCCGTGGTGTCGCGGACCCCATCTGGAAATTTCAGCCATGATGATGTCCCGTCGCACACTTGCACGATCATCGTGGGGCCCAGGCTCACTTCGCCATACGAACGGTCCGGGTAGGAGACTTGCCAGGTGACGCCGAGCTGCCGATCGCCGCGCGGATTGTGTAGAGTTCCGTTCTCGCTGAAGCCCAAGGTCGCGACGGACTGCAGCGCATCGCCTCCGGCGGCCTTGCGCCGCGGCCAGCAGGATTTGCTTGCCCTGCTCGAGCGATTCCGGCGTGGCGGCGGGCGCGATCGCGCGGCGGCCTGCTTCGGAGCTTGCAGTGTCGGCGAAAGCACGTCCACTTGCCCGAATGGAATCTCGGTGATATTCCGCGCTCGGCAAATTGTTTTTTCAGCGCGTCGCGAAATGCGCTGACGTTGCCGACCAGCACGATATCCAGGTCACCCGTGGTGAAATATTTTCGCGCCGTGGCCTGCACTTGTTCCAGCGAAGTGGCCGCGAATTTTTTCGGGGTAAGTCTGATTGTAGTCGGCGGGCAGATCGAACGCCGCGACGGTGAGCGACGCGGTCCGCAACTTGCTCGGCGGTTTCCGATTCGATGGGATACACGCCCGCCAGATAGTCGCGCGCGAAATCCAATTCCTTCTGCGAAATTTCCCCCTGCGACATTCCGGTCAGCAAGTCCACCACCAGCTTCGTTGCGTCCACGGTGGCTTCGGTGCGCGTGTACGTCTCCACCGATAAACGAACCGGTGTAGCGATGCGGACTAAACGACGGACGAGGCGCCGTAGGTGAGGCCTTTCTTGATGCGCACTTCGGTATTCAGTCGGCTGTTGTAGCTGCCGCCGAAAATATGATTGGTCACATCCAGCGGCAGAAAATCCGGATCGGCGCGCCGAATGGCGATTCTGCCGATGCGAATCTGCGTTTGCACGGCGTCCGGCTTGTCAATCAGCCAGACGTGGCTGGCCGGTAGCGGCCTGGGGGTTTGCGGCGCTGCGGCGGCGGCCACGTCAACTTTCGGCCAGCCGCCAAAATATTTTTCGGCGATGGCGAAGGCGTCTTCCGGCGTGATGTCTCCCGCAAAACCGAGCAGCGCTTGATTCGGCGCGTAGTTCGCGTCGTGAAATTTCACGAAATCTTCGCGCTGAAGTTTTTTCACCGTGGCCGGAGTGCCTTCTTCGCGGCAAACCATAGGGCGAAGAGCCATACAACGTGCGCGCGAAGGCCAGCGTCGCCAGATAATTCGGGTCGGAGTATTGCACTTCCAGGTCAGAAAGCAGTTGCTGGCGCTGGCGGTCGAGTTCCTCGGCTGCGAAACGCCGGATGCAGCACCACGTCGGACATCAGATCCATTCCCACGCCCAAATCTTTCTTCACCACGTCGAGCGTCACGGTCGTCGCGTCGCGGCCGGCCTTCGCTTCGAGCGTGCCGCCCACAAAATCAATTGCTTCGGCAATTTCCTTGGCGGAGCGCTTCGCGGTTCCCTGCGTCAGCAGGCCAGCCGTCATTCCCGCGACGCCCGGCATTCCCGCGGGGTCTTGAATGCTGCCCGCGGAAAGAATCACCAGGCGCGCGGCGACGGCCGGCTCGGTGTGGTCGGTGACTACGAAAACGCGCAGGCCGTTGGGCAGGGTTTTGATGGCTGCTTTGGGAAATTCAAATGGACGCGGCGCGCCTGCGAGCGGGCATTTCCGGCGCGAGCTTCACGCCTGGCGGCACGATACCGGAAGCCTTCTGAGGTCCCTGTGACGACCCGGGTTCAGTTTCGCTGCGCGAAACCGGCGACGTCCCTGCTTGTGGACGTGCGCTTGCAATTGGCGCGACGGCCGCGGTCGCCAGCTGCAAATATGCTTGCTGCAATCAGAAAAATTGACCGGCTCATAACCCGCTTCATCGTTGCTCCTGAAGATGTTCTTCGCATCGCGCCTGGCATTATCGTTGCGCGGGCGCACCAGGCGTTCCAGGCGCCGCCGGCGTGACGATCAGCACCGTCGCGTGCGCGGACTGAAAATAATCTTTGGCCACGCGCTGGACGTCCGCGGCAGAAGCGGCGAGGTAGTGATCCAGCTCCGTATTCGCGAGGCCAGGATCTTTTCCGATGACCGCGGCAGACGCCAGCGCCACCGCCTTTTCTTCATCCGTATCGCGGCCCAGCACGTACCCGGCGATTTCCTGATTCTTGGCTTTTTCAAGTTCGCGCGCTTCCACCGGCGCGGTTTTCAATCCGTCCAGCACGCCCAGCAGAGATTTTTCGCCTTCTTCCGCGGTGTGGCCCTGATTCATGATGGCGTAGGCCCAGAAAAGATTGGGGTCCTCGGAAAACGCGCCGAATCCCGCGGCCTGCACCGCGATCTGCTCCTTGTACACCAGCGTCTGGTACAGGCGGCTGCTCTCGCCGCCCGCCAAAATATTCGAAGCCAGATCCAGCGGATAGGCATCGGGCGAGTAGCGCGCGGGAATTTTGTAGCCGATCACCACGGCGGGAAGCGGCGTATTGGAATACGATTTTTTCGCGACGCGCTCAGCGGTCTGCGGCGGCTCGGGATTATTGAGGCGCGGAATCGGTTTCGCCGAAGCGGGAATGCCGTCGAAATATTTGTTGGTCCACGCGAGGGCCTGCGCGGAATCAAAATCGCCCACGATCACCAGCGTCGCGTTATTCGGCTTGTAGAATGTATTGAAAAAATCGCGCACATCCTGAATCGTGGCCTTGTCCAGATCTTCCATGCTGCCGATGGGCGTGTGATGGTAACCGTGCACGGTGAAGGCGGCGGCGCGCAAATCTTCCTGCAGATAGCCGTACGGCTGATTCTCGATGCGCACGCGGCGCTCTTCCTTCACCACTTCGCGCTCGGATTTAAAATTTTCGTCGCTGACGTTGAGGCTGCCCATGCGGTCGGCTTCGAGCCACAGAACGCGCTCGAGATAATTGCTGGGGAAAGTCTCGAAGAAATTCGTGGTGTCGTCGCCGGTTTCGGCGTTGTCGAATCCGCCCACGGCTTCAATGATCCGCGAATGCTCTTCGGCTGGCACATGCGCCGAGCCTTTGAACATCAAGTGCTCAAATAGGTGCGCGAAACCGGTGCGGCCGGGCGTTCGTCCTTCCCGCCCACGTGATACCAGACCTGCAGATTGATGATGGGCACGTCGTGGTCTTCCAGCAGAATCACTTGCAGGCCGTTCGGCAGCGTTTGCGTCGTGAAGTTCAGCTTCGGCGGGCGGACTTGCTGGGTATATTCCTGCGGCGCCAGCGGCGTTCTGAATAACGTGGCGCAGAGCGCGCCGCAAATCGCCAGCGCCACGAACGCCCGCAAGATTCACGCGGAAACCATGCTGAATCGTCATTCTCAATTGCTCCCGTCGAGGGAATTTACCGCGCGAAGCCCGGCTGGCCGGCAGCGAAGTGCTTAGTATCAATGACCCCGCGCATGGGAGTCAAACCCGCAGCCCGCGATTTCGCGTTGACCCAGTGGTTTCCCATCGACCCGTGTTTCCCATTCAATCTGTGCACTTGCTGTGATTCAGGCGGCCTGAAAAGTCCGGGGCATCCAGAGGCGTCCGCTCGCACTTCTCCTCGCACTCCGGTTAGACGCACGCCGTGACGAAAGGGCGTTATCTATAAAGGCGGAGGTCACGAGTGATATCAGCCGCGTGCAGTAGCAAGAAGATTACACAAAGGATTACATGAGGTTGCGAGCGACTTTGCGCAATGTATGCTGATTCTCGGAATAGAAAATCGAGGCACCCCGAGGTGACTGAGGTGCCCAACGTGCCCGAGGTGAACGATGAGAAGCTTGGCCGGTCTTTTAGTCGTCGCGCTTTTCGCAGGGCTGCTGTACAAATATTATTTTGCAAACCTGAATGTTGCGGGCAGTGCCACCCCTGCGCAAGTCATTGATATCGTCGGCGTGAAAAATGATTTGCTGGGCATCGCGCAGGCGGAGCGCGCATATTCGACAGAACACGGTTCCTATGCTTCCCTGGATGAACTCATTTCCAGCGACCAACTGATCATGAAGAGCACCAGCCACAATGGATACACATTTTCCGTGGAAACGGGGGACCAGACATTTCGCGCCATCGCGCACTGCCCCGCGACGACCCGTCCAGGCTGCACGGACCTCGAGATAGACGAGTCCATGGAAGTGAAAGCTGCGCAGTAAGCGCTCTGAGAGAGTCAATCGAGCGCAAGCCGGCAAGATTCGCGGCGCACGTCAACGCTGATTACGGCGTGCGCTTTTGATCCGCGACCGTCACGCCCGCCTCGGCGTAATCCGTCGGCGGCAAATCCAGGAATGTCACCTGAATATTTTCGCGCTTGGCGCGGCCGTCTTCAATCAACGCCAGCGTGATGCGCTCTGCCAATATGCGTTTCTGCTCGGTAGTGCGCCCGGCAACCCAGGTCACCTGTACGTACGGCATCGCAAGCCTCCTCAAAACTCGCAGACATTCTACTTGGATATCACCGGGAGGAAAAACGCGGAGGTTTTGTACCTGTCCCGCGGTGGTGGGACGATTGATATTACGTCGCGGATCGATGGCGGTCGCGCGACCACCGCGACAAAGGCGGAACGCGGTTTCTTTCCTTACGTCGCGCGCGGTGTCGCCGACGGCAGCGTCGTTCCGCACTGCGGGCAATTCGCCCAGCCCAGTTCCACGCCCCGTCCGCAGTTCGGGCAAGTGGGCAGTAGCGACGTGCCACAGTGCGGGCAGAACGTGTACCCGGATTTCAGCACTTGCGAACACCCAGGGCACGGCTTCATCAGCGGACCGCGCAGGATGAAATACAGAATCACGCCGATCGCATCGGGAATGAAAATCGCCAGCAGAGTCCACAGCACGTAGCGCATACCGCGGCGCTTCGCATCCGCATACACGTAACCGAGGAGCAGCACGTAGATCGCAGGCACGATACCCACGCCCAGGATCATTAGAAGCTTTCCCACTTGCGGCGTGTGGGCGAGCCCCTGATCGTGTGAAAACACCACGAACAACGCGATTCCCGCTGCGGCCAGAATGTAAATCAGCACCGCGATAAATCGCGCCGTGCCCGGAATCACTTTTAATTCCTGTCTGAATCGGCTCATGCCAATCTCCTTTCGCGCCGCTGCTGCAGAGAGAGCAGCACTGCCGCCGCGCCTCCTGCCAGCCATACGGTTGTCGTAAACACGCCGAACACAATCCAGGCGTGGTTGAATCTTGGGTCCAGCATTCCCAGTACGCCGCCGGTGAACAAACGCACCAGCGGCCAGCTGAGCAGCGTCAAAATCCAGGCGAATACCAGCAGACCAAGGATTACGCTGCGATTCCAGCGGTGCTCGATTTCCTCGGTCAGCCGAATCTGCGCCTGCGCTCGCGCGCGCTCCACCACAATCGAACGCGGCTGCGGCGTCGGCAAACGGCGCAATCCGCCCGCCAACAACTTCCATTTTTCCAGTTCTACGCCGCACGAATCGCAAGTCCGCAAGTGATCCATCACTTGCTTTTCTTCGCCGGGCTCCAGCACGTCCGCCGCGGCCAGCGCCAGCAACGCCCGGATTTTGTCGTGATCGTTCATTGCCAGCTCTCTCCGGGATAATTTGTTTCCCAAATTACGCGCAAGCGTTCCAGCGCGCGGCGCAAGCGCGTCTTCACCGTGGAAAGCGGTGCGCCCAGCACTTGGGCAATTTCCTCGATCTTCATTTCTTCCTCAAAGCGCAGCGTCAGCACTTCGCGCTGCACCACCGGA
The DNA here is from genome assembly GCA_963747605.1 of uncultured Acidobacteriota bacterium. Lineage (GTDB taxonomy): Bacteria > Acidobacteriota > Terriglobia > Acidiferrales > UBA7541 > Palsa-295. The sequence goes on from CAVVGA010000027.1 coordinate 81,675, forward strand.
AGCATTTCCAGCACTACGCCGAGCCGCTGCGACCTTTCGCGCTGCAGAATTCCTTCGATGGCCGGCTGCTCGCGCGACGGCAAACGCGTCGCCGCAGTCTCGCCTGGTGCGGCGTCGCCGATCGGTTCGTCCAGGCTTTCAGGACGCACCCGACGCAGATGGTCAATCGCTAGATTGCGCGCCAGCGTGAACAGCCACGCCGCAAAACTGCGCCGCGGATCGTACTGCTGAATTTTTTCCGCTACGCGCAGCCAGGTTTGCTGGAACAGGTCCTCGGCCTCGGCAGGCTGGCGCACCATGCGCAACAGATAACGATAGAGGCGATTCTGATAGCGCGCCAGAAGCGTCGAAAGCGCATCGAGATCGCCGCGCCGAAGTTGCGCCACCTCGCTATCCAGAGCCACCCGCCCCTCCCAGTAAATTGCCGCTGAGCCCGCCCGGCCCGCCGCTGCTATGCCGCGTATCATCGCACTGTAAGCCGTTGAACCGCCCGTCATATCGATACTACGGATGAACAGGCGAAAAAGACTCAGTGTCGGGAGGCTCCGGCAAGTCTTGTGCTATAAATGATTTATGGCGGTTCAGCGAAGGCTTCGACTGCGTTGAGTGCTTCCCCGGCCGGCAACGCTGACCAATTCGAGATTTCACGCAATCCTGCATTTGTGGATGAAGATGTGCGCGTGTGCGTGCGCGGGCTGCCCGCTTCAGCGCCGATTTGCATACAAGCTGCGACCGAAGATGACCAGGGGCGTCGCTGGATTTCGCAGGCGCATTTCCGCGCGGATTCGGCCGGCGTGATCGATGCTTCCGTGCAGCAGTCCTGGGACGGCGGCTATCGCGGCGTTGCGCCGATGGGGCTTTTCTGGTCGATGGAATCTGCCGCGGCCAGCGCGGATGGCAGTTCGAGTTTTGCGAAGAGCACCACGTCACCGGACTGCGTCGAGTTCGAAGCGCAGCTCGACGGTCGAGTCATCGCGCGCGCCAGGTTAGCCCGCAATTTTCTCGCGCCGGGAACTGTGACGCGCGATCTGAAAATCCCGAACGAAGTGGACGGCGCAGGCGCGGGTGTTGCAGTCGGCGAGACAACCGTCGGGCGACTGTTCATTCCGCCCGGTCGCGGGCCCCATCCCGTGGTGATCGTTCTGAGCGGCTCTGGCGGAGGATTCGACCTGGACAAAGCCGCCGTCCTCTCGCGCCACGGCTTTGCCACACTCGCGCTGGCATATTTTGGCATGGCGCCGCTGCCCACATGGCTGCATCGCATCCCGCTGGAGTATTTCGAGGCGGCTCTGGGATGGCTAAACGCACAGCCCGAGATTGATTCGCAACGCACCGGAATTCTGGGCATATCGCGCGGCGCGGAATTGGCGCTGCTGCTTGGCTCGACATTCCCACAAATTCACGCCGTCGTTGCATACGCACCCAGCAGCGTAGTTTGGGCCGCCAGCGGCCGCGACCAAGCCACCGGCGAGTTAATTCCCTGCTGGACGTGGCGCGGGAAGCCCGTGCCATTCGCGCCTCTGCCTCTGCGCGGATTCATGTGGCGCTCCGCGTTCCCGGTGGTGGCGCTGAAGCGTGCAGTAATGTTTCGCAATCTATTTCACGCCGGATTGCGCAACCGCGAGGCTGTAGAGCGCGCCGCAATCCAGGTGGAAAATATTCGCGGCCCGATTCTGCTGATTTCCGGAGGCGATGATCACCTCTGGCCCGCCGCGGAAATGAGCAAGGCGATCGTCGCGCGCCTGCAGCGCCACGGCAGCACCCAGGCCGCCGAACATCTGCACTTCGCGCACGCTGGCCACATGCTGCGCTATCCTCACCTGCCCGTCACCGCCCGTGACTCGCGCAATAAACATCTGCGCGGCGCGCGTTTCTCCTTCGGTGGCACTCCCGCAGCCGACGCCGCAGCGCAAACACAAGCCTGGCGCCGCGCGATCGCTTTCCTGCGCGCCAATCTGTAGTCCGCCCGCGACCGCGGCCGCCAGCGTCGTCCACCGATGTCCCGCGCCCTCCACGCGGGACAAGCCTCGCGCGGCATGTGTTAGAATGGGCTTCTAGTGCTGAAGGTCCTACAGAACCTGCTCGACCTGCAGAGCGTGGACACGCGCCTACAAATTGTCCGGGCGCGCCTCGCAGCGCTGCCCAAGAAAACCGCGGAAGTAGACAGAGGCGTCGCCGCCGCCAAAGCGGAACTGGACAAGAGCAAGGCCGCACAGCTCGCCACCGTAAAAGACCGCAAGAAATACGAGCTGGACGTGGAGCAGTGGAAAGACCGCGTCCGCAAATACAAAGATCAAACTTCCCAGGTCAAGACCAACGAAGCGTACAAAGCGCTGCAGCACGAAGTGCAAAACGCCGAAGACGAAATCTCCAAAGCCGAAGACCGCCTGCTCGAACAAATGGTGGCCGGCGAAGAATACGACCGCAAGATCAAAGCCGCGGAAAAATCGCTGAAAGAAGTGGAAGACGTCGCTCGCGGCGAGCGCGCTGAAATCGAAAAGGAAAAGGCCGCAGCGGAAAAAGAGCTCGCCGAAGGCAACACCGAACGCGCCCGCGCCACCGCCGAAATTCCCGAAGACATGATGGACCACTACGATCGCATCATGAAGAAGCACGACAACGTGGCCTTGGCCGAAGTGCGCGACGAAAAATGCAGCGCGTGCGGCATGCGCATTCGCCCGCACGTATTTCAGGAAATGCGCCGTAGCACCAGCCACGAAATGTTTCATTGCGAGACCTGCACGCGCATCCTCTATTATCTGGAACCGGCAGCTTCGGCGGCTGCCGTCGGACCGGCAGGCGATCCCTCCGGCTCCACGCCCTCCCACAGTGAAAATTAATTCGAAAATGGCAACGAACCGGCAAACCGCGCGCAGCTTACCCGCGAAAAATTTCCCCAAGAAGGTGACGGCGCAGTGAATCCCCCAGGCAAAGTTCCTCCGCCAGGCAGCGCGCGCTTATTCGCGGACTCGCATGCGCCGGCGCCGCCCGCCGGTGTGTACGTCGCGAATATTGATGGCGCGTCCCGCGGCAATCCCGGCCCTGCTTCCTACGCCGTGGTGCTGCGCGATCCCGAAGGAAAAATTGCGCTGGAGCTCGCGAAAAATATCGGCCGCGAAACTAACAATGTCGCCGAATATTTCGCGCTGCTGGCCGCGCTGGATTACGCCGCCAGCCACAATATCGCGGCGTTGCGCGTGCGCAGCGATTCCGAACTGCTGGTGCGTCAGATGCAGGGCCGCTACAAAGTAAAAAGCGTGGACCTGAAGCCGCTGCACGAACGCGCCGCGAAACTCAGCCGCCGGTTGCAATATTTCGCGATCGAGCACGTCCGCCGCGAACTGAATCGCGACGCCGACGCGCTAGCCAACGTCGCGCTCGATTCTGCGGGCGTCCCTAAATTCGAAGACCGCAAATCCCGGCTCGCAAACGAAGTCGCGCCCGCGGCCACGCCTCGGAGGCGAGCTCCAGCCCCGCCGCGTGCCAACCCGATACACAGCCTGCGCGCGCGATTTGTCCAAGGCGTCTTCGTGCCAACCGATCCAGTCGACCTGCCGGAAGGCAGCGAAGTTACCCTCGACCTCCGCATACCATTGAAACAATAGACCTTAACGCTGGAAACGCCAGCATTCCCGTAGTGGAACTGCCGCAATCCTTGGTACCGAGGTTCCATTGTTCCGTCTGCCCGCAACCCCTAGCGTTAGTACTCCCTGCTGAGAGGCAACCAGTGAATTCAGTGCTCGACAAGCTTCCCACGATTTTGGTCCTTTTCGTCCTGGTTGGGATTTTTCTCTCGCTCCGCAGGCACGCTCCTTCTGCGCGAATCCGCCTGTGGACATACGCCTGGGCGTTGATTTTCCTGCACTTCTTCATTCAAGCTTTCGAAACGCATAGCGGCACGCTGGAAAACATTCTGGAATCAATAGACATCGGCTCGCTGGAACTTTCCGGCGTGGTCTTCGTGGTTTCGATGACGCTGGCCGTCGAAGACCGCAAGAACCGCCTGAAGATGCTCGCGGTTCTTGCCGTGCCCACCGCATTCCACGCCGTCGCCGCGGTTTTCGACTGGCACGTTTACGTTCTGATGGCCCTTGCGCTGGGAACGATTTTCTTCGGCGGCGCAGCTTTCGCTCTGCGCAACTTTCCGCGCACCAAGCCTTACGCCATCGGCATCGCCGTGATCCTGGCCATCACCGGAATCTGGACGATGCACGACCAACTGCACGGCAGCGCCGACGTGGGCATCAATGCCATTCTCACGCTCAGCTTCGCCCTCTGCGGCATTCTGTATTGGAAGCGCTTTCCGCGGCGTTCTCCGGGCGTGATCACCGTCACCGGAGGATTCGTCGCCTGGGGCGCTGTGTTCCCGGCCGGCGCGCTATTCGACCACTATGCACCAAAATTGCAATTGAACCCCGAGTTGTGGAACGTGCCCAAATTTTTCGTGGCATTTGGAATGATTCTCGCGCTGATCGAAGATAAATCCGGCGTGATCGAGCGCTCGAATGAACGCGAGCGCGCCGCGAACAGATTACTGTTGCAGCTTTCGCAAATCACCTCGCGCCTGCTGGCCGGCAGCGACCCTGCCGATTTGTGCGGAGAAATTACCGCCGCGGTAACCGGCGCAACCAGTTTCCCACGCGCCGCGTTGTTCCTGGCGCGCGACGATCGTTCTCTGCGCCTGGGCGGTTGCACCGGATTTTCGCCGGCGGAGAAACTGCGCTTCGAAGAACGAAGCAAAGCGTGGACGATCGAGAAATTGAAGGACCTCTGCAAGCAAGGCACGCAGCTGGGAAATAACTCCTTCCTGGTTCGTTCCACACAAGCTGCCGCAGATTCCCGCCCTTTGACGACAGATCATGAAGTGCTCGTGCCGCTGGTTTCGTGGCGCGGCTCGCACCTGGGCTGCCTGTGCCTGAGCGCTGCGCCGACCACCGAAGACGGAGCAACCAATGAGACCGCCGAAATCATGAAGCTGGAGGTGCTGGCTTCCGACCTGGCGGTGACCATCGAAAATTCGCGCCTCCATCATCAGCTGGTGCGTTCGGAAAAATTGGCGGCGCTGGGCCAGCTGGTGGCCGGAGTCGCGCACGAATTAAATAATCCTCTCACCGGCATTCTGGGCTACGCGGATCTGCTGAGCGAAGAAGTGGAAGGCCAGAAGGCCGCGAAACGCGTGGAGAAACTCGGCGCCGAAGCGCGTCGCATGAAACGTATCGTCGATGGCTTGTTGCGTTTTGCGCGCCAGAATAATCCCGCCGCGCGCGCCGCTGATTTTGAAGTCGCGCTGCACGATGTGATTCAGCTGCGCGAATTTCACATTCGCAAGCTCGGCATACGCATGGACCTGCACATCGAGCCGCAACTGCCGCGCATCGCGATCGGCGAAGATGAACTGAAGCAGGTGCTGCTGAATATTTTGAATAACGCGATTGATGCGGTGGAAGAAAGCGCGCAGCGTTCGATTTCGATAACCGTCACGCGCCAGGGCGATCGCGTTTTCATCCGCTTCGACGATTCCGGCCCCGGCTTCAGCGACCTGAACCGCGCGTTCGATCCGTTTTTCACCACCAAGCCGGTGGGCAAAGGCACCGGCCTCGGCCTCAGCATCTGTTACGGAATTATTCAGGAAGCCGGCGGCGAAATTGTCCTAAGCAACAAGCAACCCTTCGGCGCCAGCGTTAGCCTGGAATTCCCCGCCACCGTAGCCGAACCCGCAGTACTTCTCTCCGCGTAGTCGTTCGCAGAAATTGGCAGCCTTAGGGAAGGATTGATCTGCGGGCGCCTAAGCGCAGATTGCTTTTGGCTTCAGCGAGTACGAACGATAGAGCGTGTCGCGTTGTGCGGGGATGTAACCGGCATCAGAAATAATCCGGCGCAGCTCTGCTTCGTTGGTGCGGTTGCGCACGCCGGCTGCGTACACCACATTTTCTTCGATCAGGATGCTGCCCACGTCGTCTGCGCCAAATTGCAGACCCACCTGGCAGATTTTGATTCCCGGCGTGAGCCAGCTGGACTGGATGTGATCGATGTTGTCGAGGTACAGCCGACTGATCGCGAGCGTCTTCAGATAATCAAACGCCGTCGCTTCGGGAATTTTCTTTCCCAGCGGCGTATTTTCCGGCGCGAAAATCCAGGGAATAAACGCGGTGAACCCGCCGGTATCTTCCTGAATGCTGCCGGATGGTTTCCAGGTGATTCACGCGGTGGCGATATTCCTCGCCGCAGCCGAACATCATGGTGGCCGTGGTGCGCATGCCCAGCTGGTGCGCGTCGCGATGCATGCTCACCCATTCCTCAGACCGGCACTTCAACCGCGAAATTTTCGCGCGAATTTCATCGTCCAGAATTTCCGCGCCGCCGCCGGGAATCGAATCCAGGCCGGCGTCGCGCAGCCGCGCAATCGTGTCGCGCACCGATAATCCGGAAACTTCCGCGATGCAGCCGATCTCCGGCGCCGAAAAGCAGTGCAAATGTATGTGCGGAAATTTTTGCTTGATCGAGCGCAGCATGTTTTCGTAAAACTCGATGCGCAGGTCCGGATGCAACCCGCCCTGCATCAGCACGCCTGTGCCGCCCAGCTCGATCATCTCTTCGATTTTTTCGTAAATGGCTTCCAGCGGCAGGATGTAGCCGTCTTTCGCGCCCAGCGGCCTGTAGAACGCGCAGAACGAGCAGTATTCCGTGCAGAAATTGGTGTAATTGATGTTGCGGTCAATCTGATAAGTCGCCACGCGCGGGTCGGTTTTCTGCGCGGCGCACTTCGTTCGCGGCCATGCCGATGCCAATCAGGTCATCGGAATTGAAAAGTTCCAGCGCTTCTGCTTGCGTGATTCCCATTTCCGGTTTCGTCTCCCAGCTTTTCTCGAATCCAGTATACAGGATCGCCCGCCCGCACGAATCCATCACGCTCCGTGGTGGGCCGTGGACGATGATGCGGACGCGGCTTGAGCGGCGGCGAATTCCAACGGACGATGGCGCGGAATCAATCCGGCGGCTGCGGCCTTTTCGTAATAGAGATTCAGGCCCGCCAGATATTCCGGCTCGAGGCCAAAATGAATGTTGTCGGCAAGATAGCGCTCCAGCGCCCGCGGCGGCATGTCCAGCTTGATCGCCGCGGCTTCGGAAATTTCGCGCACGCGCTCCAGCCCATACGCTTTCGACGCCTGAAAATCCGCCACCACTTCCGGCGTGATCGCGTCGCGACGTCCCGCCCAAATCGCCAGCACGCAGGGCTTGCCGGTCATTTCGCTCCACTGGTACGCCACGTCGTAAACAAAAATCGTTTCGAAGCCCGGCACCGGCATATCTTCCGGATCGCCTTTGCAGCAATCGCCGCCGCTCGCGACTTTCATCGAGAGCGCTTCCATCTTCAGCGCGATGCGCAGCGCCGGATCGCCAATCACCAGCGCCGCGTCGGCATTTTTCAGCATCTCGGAAGCGTCCGGCGCTGTCTCGCACGAATTCCGGCTCGATGTTCCAGTGCTCCGCGGCCAAAATCCGCACCAGCGCCTGCGAACTGCGCGAACTCGCGTCGAGCGCGATGCGTTTGGCGCGCTGGATCGGCCTCTTCGAAACCACCAGAATGCTGCGCACTTCGCCTTTCGCCGCCACCGCCATTCCCGGCAGCGCCACCACGTTTTCCATGCGCTGGTATTCGATCGAAGGGATGATCGCGACGTCCGCGGCGCCAGTGCGCAACGCTTCCGCGCACTGCGACGGCCACGTAAACGACAAATCGTACTTCCCCGCCAGCGGCCCGTCCGTGAATCCCCACACCAGCGGCGCCGTATTCAGATATTCAACAATCGAAATGCGAAGTTTGCTCATTCAGCGGCTCACAAGCTCTGCGAATCGCCAATATAACATAAAGCGGTCGTTGGCTTCTGCAGCGCCAGCAAAGCGCTGCAGCAGATTCCGCATTTTCCATTTTCACTTTTCCAGATCGGCTATTTCCGCCGTCCTGAAATCGCACAATTTCATCTTCCGTCGGAATTTCCATCTCGTGCTTCACCGGGCCGGCCGGGAACATTTTCACGCCGTCTGCCCTCGCCCTTCCCCTGGACTTCGAACGACGCAAACGCGTACGGCAAGCCCTTCCGACGCCAATTCCGAATTGGCGTTGCAAATGTGAAAATGCAGATGCGGCTCCGAGGAATTTCCGGTGTTGCCCAAAAGGCCCAGCACCTGCCCGCGCGTGACCTTGTCTCCCACTTTCACGCGCAGCGAGCCCGGCTGCATATGCGCGTAAAACGCGAACAGCCCATTGCCGATATCCATGATCACGTGATTTCCGCCGATCGTTTCCAGCGTGATCGGCACGGCCTGCGAATTTGCTTCCGGCATATTTTGCGGAATGCCGTCCTTGATCTGCGTCACCACTCCATCCGCCACCGCGTGAATTTCCGCGCCGTACGCGCGATAATTCTTGTTGTCGCTGGGATCGCCCTGTGTAAGTCTTGCCGTCCGGATACGCCTGCACCCAATCAATCGCGAAGCGCTGCGAAATATACGCGTGCCCGTTAATGGGAATCAGCGCGCGGCGATGCAGCGAAGTATTCGACGGCCCATTGCCGCCACCCAGTCTTCTCCCGCCAGCGGCGATGAGATCACCACCACCGGATTCTTGTCCACGCTGGTCGGCGGAGTCACGATCGAAAGCGCCTCCGGATAATCGCCGACTTTCACACTGATGCGCTCGCGATCGCCGCCGGAATATCCTCGAGCTTATCGAAGGTCACCCACAGAAATACCGCGCCGAATTCTCCCGGCGCAAGCTTGGAAACTTTTTCCGCGTTGGGCAGCCCCGGGATGCGATAAACATTCCGTCCAGGTCCGCGCCGGAAAAAGTGCCAAGCGTTTTCTGCGCCGCATCCGTGGCAAACCACTGCGATGCGCGTGAACGCGTACTCCCACTTGTCCATATTCGAAATGTGCAGCTCGTACACCAGATGCCACTTCCCATCCGGCCTTGAACGCCGTCGGCGCAATGGGAATCACGGCATTGAATCCCCAGCAACAAGGGCTTCGGCGTGTGCTCGGCCTTCGCGGCAGCCGCTTGCGTCCGCCGCTGCGCCAGGTTCGGCGCTGCGCGTAAAATCAAGCGCCTGCGCCGCCTCGCCCGTCTGCGTCCAACTTCCCGAAATATCGCGCCCGTTTTTCTTCAGCTGGCCTTCATACACGCCACCCACGCGCGGCACTTCAAACCGCACGCGCGTCGCCGTGCAGCGTCACATTGCTCAACGCCAGAACAGCGTGCTGGTCCACGCTGTTCATCGTCCCACCCAGCTCGCCGCTGCCGGATTTCGTGATCGTCACCACCAAATGCAGCTTGCTCGCCAAGCACCCCGGCCCACACGCCTTCAATCGCGCTCGCGGATTCCGCAGTCTGCCCGAACAATCCGCCAGCGAGACACAAAGAACCAAGCGCGGCAACAACTAACAAAATAATTCGAGTTGGAATTCTCATGTGCATCCTTCGACCAGCAGTTGGATCGCGATCCATCTTTCTCAGCGGACTCTGCGCCACTGCGGTAAGAGCTTCCGCAGTCCGCAAACTTAGTGCCCCCGCTGAGCGGCCGCGTTGTTTCCAGGCTCACGCTGGTCGCGAATTTGGTATTTCTTGCGATACTCCATCTGCGCAATCGCGCCCTTTGGTCCCACGGCCCATCCGTGCCCGACGTCTAAAATGGCCAGAGCATTCAGATTCAGGGAATCCGTGTGCTTCCAGTGGATGCCACCGTCTTCGCTGATGTCCTCGCCGTTCGGCCCGGCAGCGGCCAGCGTCGCTCCATCAACCCAGGCCACTGCGGAACGAAATCCGCCAGGCTGCTGCGCCGCCAGTGTCCAAGTTTTTCCGGCGTCCTGCGAATAAGCTGCCACGCGGTTCGCATTGCCGACGTCCTTGTAGTCGCCGCCCACGATGACCATAGCCTTATCGCGAATGGCGATCGAAAAAATCCCCGAAGAAGCGTTGCCGCTGACGATCGGCGTGTTGTTCACCATCCACGTGTTGCCTGCATCACTTGAGTGAAACAGACGCGCCGCCGGCCCGCCCGTAACGAAATAGATGTCGTGGTCGTGGTAAGCCGCCAGGCACGTCCCGCTGGCGGCAAAAGCGCCTTCCTTGGGAAGAGCAGCGGGCAGCTGGTCGGTGGGAAGCTGTTCCCACGTTTCGCCGTTCCCGCGTGCGCAGAATCACGAATTTTCCATCAATGGGGTCGCCGACAGCGAAACATTCGATCTCCGACACGCAAACCAGCGCATCGAGGAAAAACTCTTTGCGCTTGTCCGAATACTGCAATTTCCAAGTCGTCCGCCATCCGTCGTCTTGTAAATCCGCGAATTGCCCGCGTCGCCGATCGACATCACGTAAGCCTTTCGCGCATCAAATGCCTGAATGCTGCGAAAATCCAGCGTCTCGCCGCCTCGCACATGCAGGCGGTTCCATATCTTGCCCGCGTCCTTCGATTGCAGAATCACGCCATTCGACCCGGAAGCCCAAACCACCGGCGCAGGAGCTCGGTGGGGATCGGTGAACACCGCGATGCTCACGCCGCGCAAATTCGTGTCAATCCCGCTGGTCTGCACGGTCCACCATCGAAGAATCGCCGCTGCGGCCGGCGTGACCGAAAATCGCCGCGACGAGAACGATAAAAACGGAGCATGAGAAACCGCATCAGGTGGCTTCGCATGTCGCGCATTCTAGCAACTTTCCTGACGCGGAACCCACACATCTCGTCGCAGCATCACTCGAACCCGCGCCTTCTCATCCGGCGATTTCAATTCGCCCCGATTTTCCCGCGGATCACGGTCACCGACGCAGCAGGCAACTCGTAAGAAGTTTCCCGCGTCGCATTTTCCTCGGAGTGCTTGATGGGTCCGTCCGGATCGGCGAATCCTTTCGTGTTCACCACCACCGGCGCGCTCCGCCGCGTGCTCATCATGCGCCATGAATCGCGTCTCCGCCGGCTGCCAATGATATTGCTCGCGCCCGAAAGTCGAAATCTGCACGGGCCCAGCAAACGACGCCGCGCCACGCGCCGCCTGATCGCGAAAAGAAATCCGCACCGTGTGTGCGTTCTGCTGATCGCGGTTGACGACGAGCAACGACCACTGCCCGTCCGGACGCTGCAACGCATAAGCCGTCACCAGCGCATGACCCGCGCCATCATCCACGTCGCCCTTCGCCGCGAACACGCGATGTTCCGCGCTTCCCGGCTGCACCCACTCCAGATTGATCAGCTGCGCCACGAAAAATTGCGCCAGCGGTTGCTGGATTTTGTAATCCGCGTCCACGGTGAACATTCCAAACGTTCCCGGAGAATCGTTGCAGCCGTGCTCCATCTGCAGCGGCAAATAGTGGAAGTAATACATGCCGTTGCCGCCGGCATTCAGGAACGATCCGACATAATCCGCCAGCCACAGCCCGGAGAACAGGTCCATGTACGTCTCGCTCGCCGCCGACGAGAGATTTCCTTCGGTGATGAACATCGGAATGTTCGCCGGCACGCCATCTTCGCGCCACACCTGCATGATGTGGTTCATCAGCTCCGGCTCGTCATACAAACTGCCCCAGGGAATCCGGCACGGGATCGTACGGATAGTGTTCGAAAGAAAAAAACGCCAGATCGCCCAGCCGCTGGTGCTGCTTCAGATAATCCACAAAACGCGCGGTCCACGAAACTTTGCCGTTCGCATCCGGCCAAACCTCAATGTCCCTGATTCACGCCCTGAAACGAAGGCCCGCCGAGCTTCAACGCGGGATTCACGCGATGCAGCGCCGTCGCCCACTGCACGTAAAGCGCCGCATAATCTTCCGGCAGCATGTATTGCCCGTCGGCTTCTTCGCCCATTTCCACGTAAGAAACCGGATATCCGCGTTTCTGCAGGTACGCCATCTCCGCGGCGGCGTTGTCGGGCGTGTCGTAAAGCAGCGCCACCGGAATCATCGCCGGCAGTCCGCGCGTCACGCCGCTGGTAAAAAATAAATCGAATCCCACCTGCGCTTGCTTCGTCGAACGCAAGATCGGAAGGCTCGTGCCAGGGATCCACCGACGAGCAGTAGGTGGTGGTCTGTTCCTGGTCGGCCGTGTGCCGCACGCACGTCATGAAATTTTCCGTCCGCCGTGGTCGTTCCGATATACAGCTCGTAGATCGCATAGCCCACGCAATTCCGTGGATCGCTCGAGCCGTGCGAATCGCATGTGTTGGACGATTCCGTCATCAGAATGCGCAAAAATCGCACCGGCAATCGGAGTCGACGCTCAGCTGCAAAGTAGCCGAGCCGCCTTGGCCATTCGCGATCATGCCGCCCGGAAAAGTCTGCCACACGCCGCGCGTCGGCAGCTTTGATGGGATCGTCGCCTGTCCAATATTGAACGATATAATGCATCGCGTACGGCTCGGCCCATTCGATCTGGATGCTCGTCAATCTGCTGCAGTTGCGCCAGGTCCACCACGATCCATTGCGGATGCAGCGAATCGCTTTCACCGGTAAATCGCTGCGTCAGATACGGATTGCTTTTCCAGTAGCTGCTGGCGTCTCCATCCGTCAGCCGCGAAAATCCGGAGTTGTCCGTGCCATCATTGCGCGTGAATCCGCGATGCGGCAGCGCGTAGCCGTACGAATAGCGCAGAAATTCCGTGGGATTCGCCGAGCCGGTAAAATATCCTTTGCCGCTCGCATCGCTCCACGTTCCCTGCGGATTCCAATGCCATGCTTCCACCGCGAGTTCCGTATTCTGGCGAAAACTCACCGGTTGCCAGCCCGAACTCAGCGCGCGATCCAGCGCCGGCTGCACCAGGTCCTTATCGATCGCTTCCTGCGCGATGCGGTCCACGCCCGCGCCTAGCGCTTGATTCGGCGCGAAGTGGTTCGTCGCGTGCGCCGGCGTGATATCCACCTGAATGGTTTGCGCCGCGCACGCCGGCCCGCCAGCAATAAATCCCAGAAAAATTGCCAGCACAGAGATTGTGGTCTTCAAAGCGCGCCTCCCGCGCATTTTCAGCTCGTTCGTGCAGCGCCGAGTCTACAAGATTCAACCGTTCCGGACCTAATCTGTCCCGCGAATCATACGAGCTGCCGTATGCGTATCAATCGCGCCGACCTCAGCGAGGATAAGCATATAGTTACTTTGACACCTTTTACGCTGCCTACGTACGCTGGCCGCACCTTCGATGCCCTCCGACCCATACCTGGGATGGTTGGCTCTAGCCTTGACGCCTGGCCTGGGCGCGCGCATGGCCGGAAAGCTTCTCCGCGCGACGGGCAGCCCCGAAGCAATATTTCAACGCCTCGCTCACCGAGCTGGAATCCCACCGCTTGCCCGCAGCTGTCGCCCAGGCTATCCATACCCGCCAGCCGAGGAGCCGCAGCCGCCAAGGAACTGGCCCAAGCCCAGGCCGCCGCAATTCGTCTGCTCACTTGGGACGAACCACAATACCCCCAGCGCCTGCTCGAGATTTATGACCCGCCGCCCCTCCTGTATGTTCATGGAAACATTGAACTTTTGAATCGTCATCTGCTCTCCATCGTCGGCTCGCGTCGTCCTACCCTCTACGGGAATCAAATGACAGACAAACTGGCAAGGGATTTGGCTGATAGAGGTCTGGTGATTGTCAGCGGCCTGGCCCGCGGCATTGATTCCTGCGCTCATAAAGGTGCGCTCAGTTCGCCGCCCGGCGCCACAATTGGCGTCCTAGGCTGCGGGATTGACGTTATTTATCCCAAGGAGAACAAAAAGCTCTTCGCAGAAATGGAAAATCGCGGTGCGATCATCTCCGAATCCGCGATGGGCACTTTCCCCGGCCCGCAGAACTTCCCGATTCGGAACCGTATCATCTCGGGAATGGCCGTCGGCGTCGTGGTCGTTGAAGGCGCGCAATACTCCGGCTCCCTGATCACCGCGCGGCTCGCCATGGAATTCGGCCGCGAAGTCTATGGGGTGCTCCGGGAACGCTACTGAGTCCATCAGCTTTGGCCCCAATCAGCTCATCAAACAGGGCGCCAAGCTGGTTACCAGCTGAGATGATGTGATCGAAGAGCTTCCCACGCCCATCCGCGCCGAGCTTTTGTCGGTCGAAACAGCCACTAGCGAAGAAAGGGCCCGACTGATCGAGAAGAGATTTGGCTCCGGCGGAAGGCACTTTGTACCACCTGCTTGCCGAGGACGAATCCCGGCACGTGGACGACCTGGTCGAGCTTTCGGGGCTTGCATCTTCCGAAGTGCTGGCCGCCCTATTTGACCTGGAGCTCAAAGGCGTGGTACCTCAGTTGCCAGGGAAGCAATTCCTCAAAGTCCTGTTGTAACCAGCCCGGGGCAATTGCAGCTAGGATGGAACCTCGCCCGGAAGCAGAGAACCGCGGCGCATAAAAACGCTTGTATATAATGATAAGAAGTCCGCAAGATAGCCTGAAGCATCCAATGTGGTCATGAGGGAACAAACGACAGCATGGCAAGATCACTGGTAATCGTCGAATCGCCGGCGAAGGCGAAAACAATCAACAAGTATCTGGGCCGCAATTACCTGGTCAAGGCTTCCTATGGCCACGTGATGGACCTGCCGAAGAAAACGATCGGTATTCTTCTGCCCGGCCAGGAAAACGGCAAAAAGAAGAAGAAGCGCAAGGCCAAGGCCGGTGCGCCCGAGAAGAAGGCCGTCAAGCCGGTAGTCGTCGACCGCCGAGAACATCTTTGAGCCGACTTATGAGGTAATTCCCGGCAAGATTAAGGTTATCCACGATCTGCAGAAAGGCCGCCCGTGGAGCGGATGCCATCTACCTGGCGGGCGACCCGGACCGCGAAGGCGAAGCCATCTGCGCGCACCTGGCCGAAATCCTGGGCAAGCCCAAAAAATACGCGGATCTGGTCGGTGCACGAAGAAAAGGAAGGCGAGCGGAAAGCTCTCAAGCCCGCCGCCAAGAAAGAGCCGCCCAAGACCAACGGCGCGCCTCCGAAAATTTATCGCGTGATGTTCAACGAAATCACGCAGAAAGCCATCAAGGCCGCGTTCGAGCATCCCTCCGAAGTAAATGAAAATCTGGTGGACGCGCAGCAAGCCCGCCGCGTGCTCGATCGCATCGTCGGCTACAAAGTTTCGCCGCTGCTCTGGAACAAAGTCCGCCGCGGCCTTTCCGCCGGACGCGTGCAGACCGTTGCGCTGCGCCTGATCGTCGAGCGCGAGCAGGAAATCCGCGCCTTCATCCCCAAGGAATACTGGACCATCCATGCCCTGCTCGACTCCGGCACGCCGCCGCTCTTCGAAGCCAAGCTCAGCAAGTTCAAGGGCGAGGACATCGAAGTTCTGAATCAGGAGGCTGCGGACAAAGTTGTCGCCGCCGTGCAAAAGGCCAAGTGGCAAGTCGCCTCCGTCGCGCAGAAGGAAAAGCGGCGCAACGCTCCTCCGCCATTCACCACTTCGAAGCTGCAGCAGGCTGCTTACAATCGTCTGCGCTTTACCGCCAAGCGCACCATGTCCCTGGCGCAAAAGCTTGTATGAAGGCATCGAGCTCGGCAACGAAGGCTCGATCGCGCTGATCACTTATATGCGCACCGATTCCGTGCGCGTCTCGAACGACGCGCTCGATCAGGTTCGCGCCATGATTCCGGAACGCTTCGGCGCGAGCTACCTGCCGGAAAAACCCAATTTTTACAAATCGAAGAAGGACGCGCAGGAAGCTCACGAAGCCGTGCGCCCCACCGACGTGCTGCGCGCGCCCGAAGACGTCCGCCCGTTTCTGGAAGACGATCTCTTCAAGCTTTATCAGCTGATCTGGCAGCGTTTCGTCGCGTCGCAAATGCTGCCCGCGATTTTCGATCAGACCACCATTGACATTTCCGCCGGCGATTACACTTTCCGCGCCACCGGTTCCGTGCAGAAATTCGACGGCTACCTGCGTGTTTACCAGACCCCCGTGGCAGGCGCCGATCGCGAAGACGACGAGAAGGACGACGAAGGCGAGGGCCGCTCGCTGCCGCAAGTCCGCGAAGGCCAGTCGCTGCGCCTCGATCAGATTCGCCCAGACCAGCATTTCACCGAGCCGCCGCCGCGCTACAACGACGCCACGCTGGTGAAAGAGCTGGAAGAAAAAGGCATCGGCCGCCCCTCGACCTACGCCGCCATCATTTCCACCATCGTCGAGCGCGAATACGTCACCAAGGATCAGGGCCGCTTTTCGCCCACTATGCTCGGTGAACGCGTCAGCGTCTCTGCTGGTGAAAAGTTTCGAGGATATTTTCGACGTGGGCTTCACCGCGCGCCTGGAAGAAGAGCTCGACGAAATCGAAGAGGGCAAACTTCCCTGGCGTCAGGCCGTGAAGGAATTCTGGGATCCCTTCGTCGTGGATCTCGATAAAGCCGACGAGCAGATGCTCTCCTACAAAGCCGGCATCCCCACCGGGCTGAAGTGCGAAAAATGCGGCGAAGGTGAATTACTCGAACGCATTTCGCGCCACGGATTTTTCCTCGGCTGCGATCGCTACCCGGATTGCGATTACATCAAGGATCTTTCGCCCGAGCTGCCCGCTGAAGCGGACGGCGTCGCGAAAATCGAATATTGCGATAACTGCGGCAAGGAAATGGTCATCAAGCGCGGGCGCTTCGGCGTGTTTCTCGCGTGCAAGGGCTACCCGGATTGCAAAACCACGCGCCGCTTGGTGAGCGGCACGCGCATCGCGCGACAGCCCGATGTTCCGCTCGATGAAAGATGCCCGCTCGACGACGCACAGCTCCTGCGCCGCCAGGGCCGCTTCGGCGATTTCGTCGGCTGCACCAATTATCCGAAGTGCAAGTACACGCGCCCCATCACGCTCGGCATCAAATGCCCGAAATGCAACGAAGGCGAATTCGTGCGTCGCGGCATTTCGCGCGGCCGCGGCGCCGGCCGCATTTTCTACGGCTGCAGCCGCTATCCCGATTGCGATTTCACCACGCCGCACGAGCCGATCAACGAGCCGTGCCCGAAATGCGCCGCGCCCTTCATCGTCGAAAAGCACACCAAACAGGGTAATTTCCGCACCTGCATCAAAGAAGGCTGTGATTGGGAAATTGAAGCGCCCGCCCCGACAGAAGGCGCAACCGCGACGACCGCAGCAGCCCCGCCAGTCGCAACGACCGCATCGCCCGCCGCCAATTTCGTTCATCCGCAGGAACCCGCGACGGTAGGCGCACGCGACAAATCCTAACTCGATTTTTCACCGCGCGCCGGCATGGCCCAAACCAACGCGCCCAACGCCACAATCACCGGAAAACATTCAATCACATACCGCGGCTCCACCGTCTGCAGCTGCGTCATCGCCACGGTGCGGATCGCCACAAAGAAAACCAGACACGCCGCCGCCAACTGCGCCCGGCATCGCCACCATCCAACCGCCGCCAGTCCCAAGTACACCAATCCCACAATTCCAAATCCAAAAGTAACCCTGAAATCCGCCGGATTCGCGCGCCATTTCTCACCCACTGGCCACAACTTGCCCGAATAAGGCAGCAACTCAATCCGCGGCGTAAACCACATCGCTGCAATTCTCGCCGCCGGCACAAAAACATAAGTGCGCAGCGGCTCCCGCGCAGTCCGGTCCGCCGCAAGAATCGCAAACTCTCGATCCAGCACCGGCGTCATCTGTAAATCGCTGTTGTATCGCGTCAGCAACTTCGCCACTCGCACGTGTTCTGCTTCCGAATCGAACGCCACGCCCGGCACGGTCGCAATATCAATCGGCTGCTTCCCCAGCGTCCACGTCACCAGATAAGCCTCGCCAAATCGCGTCATCCACGTTTGCGACCATGCAAAATAACCTCGCGGAATGAAATCTCCATAAGTCTGCGCATAACGCGGCCCCAGAAATTCCACGCGTCCAAATGTCCGCGCATTCCGCGCCGCCCACGGCGCCAGCGGCAGCAGCAGCCCAACGCACATCCAGCACGTCGCCAAAATCAACTTCGGCCAATTCGCCCGCCGCCACCAGCGCACGCACAGCGCAATCCCGGCTGCGGCCAAAACCAGCGGCGTCTCCGGCCGCACCAAAGTTCCCAGCCCCACAATAATTCCCAGCAGCAAGAACCAGGCGGCAAACGAAAACACCCCCCGTCGCGCCGACAAATCACTCGCCGCATCCTGCGGAAAATCCAACGTCGGCTCGGTCACAAAATAAACAAACACCAATACTGCCGCAGTCGTAAAAAAAGTGGCCAGCGTTTCCGTGAGCACCACCGCCGTGTAATCCGCGGTAAAAGGACACAGCGCAGCCATCCACAGCGCCGCCGTCCCCGCGATCACTCGTCGCGAAACCGGCGCCAGCCGCGACGCAATCAGCGCCGCCATCACGCAGGTTCCCAAATCCAGCAATGCCTGCGCCACCATCACGACCCGCGCGCTCCGCCCGATCGCAAAATAAATCGCCGCCAGAAATGCCGGATACCCCGGAACGCGCATATCCACCGCAGTCAGCGCGCCGCGCACATACAGGCCGTACACGCCGTGCTCCAACCAATTCCGCGCCAGCTCCTGGTAGAATTTCGTGTCTCCGGAATAAAATGGAAAGCGCCAAATGAAGAACAAACGCAGAGCCAGCCCCGCCGCCAGTGCCGCGCCGAGTTGTGTGCAGGAAAAAGGCCGAGCGCTCATCTCATCGAATTTCGTGATAGACCTCGGCGGCGTCAATTGGAGCGGACGCGCAGATCCGGCCTTCATGCCCAAATCCTGCACCCAACCGTGCAATCGTGCCGCGGCCGCTGGCCGTCGCGTTGCGATCCGTAGGTGCGGTTCTCAGAGCCGCCCTGTACCTCGGCTGGCCATCTGGAACTTTTCGGCAAGCCCTTTCGGCGCCGTGTTCCGCCAAGCCGCCGCCAACGCCCGCTTCACGCTCGCCTTCTTCGCGGCTTTCAATCGCACGTACGTAGCCCCGCGCCTTCCCCACGATCCATTCACCGGCGCAAACGCCTCAGGCTCCGCGCCCACGAAATCCTTCTGCTGGTCGGGGAAAAGTTTCACCATTCCCACGCCAGCATCCGGATAACCCAGCGTCGCGAAAATTTTCCCGCGCACGCGAAAATCCGGATGATCCATGTGCGCGCCCTCCCTGGCTTCCGGAAAGCCCAGCGCCAGCCGACGAAAATCCTCCGCCGTCATCGCCATAGCTCCACTGGCGCCACACTGCATCGCTTCATGCACGCTAGCTTACCCGAACCAGCCCGCTGTTGCTCGTCTGCAAACACCTACGCAACACAACGCGCATGCGTCGCCTTTTCCCCGGGTTGCGAGGTGTAAACTACCCTCAGCCCAGTGAAGAATTCGGCGAACCTGCCGATATGCGATGTACGGTTTTGCAAAAAGGAACTTCATGGGCTGGCGCAAATTATTTCTTACAGGAAAGGTTCACTCGGGTCGCGATCCGGCTGTCGCGTCCGCAGTGTCAAAGCCGAACAGGCGCCGCGATCATCGCGTCGCCGCATTTCTTCCGGTCTTCGTCTACGCTCACTCGCACGACGAGCCGTTCGCCGAACACGCCGTCACGCTAAACGTCAGCGCCAGCGGCGGCCTGCTCTCACTCTCGCGCGAAGTCGCGCCGTCCGGCGCATTATTGATCGCCAACACGCAGACCAACGAAGAGCTCCCCTGTCGCATCGCCCGTGTAATAAAAACCCAGGCCGGCCACACGCTCGTCGGCTTCGAATTCCTTAGTCCGGCTCCCCAGTTCTGGTCCATCGACTTCAGATCCTAGCGCCGCACGCACGCGCGATCGATCTCGAAACAGTCTCACGCCGCAAAAGACTCAACCCCTCGCCGCACTTCCCAAATGCCGGGCCATTTCTTCCAGCGTTTTCGCAAACTCCGCAGGCCGTAGCGCCGGCAGTCCCAGGCATTTTTTTCCGGCGTCAACGGCGGGCAACCAGAAGCAGCTGGTTTCGATGGGCAAGCAAAGGAACGCGGTAACCGCCAGGCCGGTCAAAATCCGCAGCAGCGCAACGCCGGTTCCGTCGGAGAGATGCATGTCGCTGAGCACCACATCCACGCGCATCGAGCTCAACGACTCGCGCGCCGTCCGCATATTGCGCGCAAAGTGGCAGTGGAATCCTCGCCGCCGCAGCCAGCTCGTCAGGCGGTTGGGCGTTTGAAAACTCCGCCCCACCACCAGCAGTACGTCCTTCCCGGACAATGTCATCTCTCAGTCCTCACAGCGCCGCGCTTTCCTTGTGATTTTGTGGATGCGAACAACGGTCATGGATGAAGAGCACTGCTAAATCGAATTTCGCGAATTCGCGTTCGAGAGCCTGAGGAGCTTGGGGAATTTGAAAAGTTGTGGCAAACGGGGCTGGCAAGCCGTCAAGCAGATTTCTGAAACGAACAGCACTCGTTCAACAACGTCACGTTCCTCACGCCGCCCAGTTTCTGAACCTTAATTGAATTCATAGCCAGCGTCGCCAGATTCATCGCGCGCACTTCGTCACGATAATTCGCAGGGTTTTCCAGCTGCTGCCGTCGAAAAACGATCGCGAACTCCGCTTCACGGATCAGCCGCGCCAAAATTTCCCTGTCCGGCTCGTCCACGGCCCTGATAAAAGCTTCCTGCCAAAGTACCGGCCTAAGCTGGCGCATAGGATCCCTCCTACGGCATAGCGGTTGGAGATGGGAGCGAAAAAGGGGCCTCCGTATTCCGCCACAATTCACAGCAAGAGCAGCAATCCCCAACATAAGCTTGGATGCCCCGTCAATCAATCGGTTACACCGCATATTTTATATTCTGTACGCTAAACTCTTCATCCACCGACAGCTCGGCGAGCATCCCCGTCTGTATTGAAAACGTCCTCGTTCATCGGACGAACTACACGCGCGCCAAGCCTTCGACCGCCGACGCTGATGATCGTACAGCTGTATGGTCCTGCATCGCAGAAAACTACAGGTCGCGGCGCATTTTCGCCCAGGTAGTACTGGTTCTGGCCCATTTCTGTACTACGTCTTTTCGTTCGCCCAGCTGTTTTCCAATTCCGCGAGTGCTAACCTAAGACGGAAACTAAAATATGAAATCGCACTCACAATCGCGAAATTCCTGGCCTCACCGAGCGTCGCGGCCGAAAATCCGCGTAGCCCTCGGTGCCCATCGCGAGACCCGGGGCGCCAACCACGCCCGGCCTTTCGCTCATGACTCATCACTCGCCACTGTTCACTGCTTCATTCAATCGCTAGCGAAACAAAAGCGAAAGCCGATCCAAGTGACTGAAAACAAACAACAGCGACTCAAAGCAATCGCTAGTTTTTGTCGTGTTTTGAGCGGGCTCGCCACCCGCTTCCGGGGCACGCGAAACCGCCACCGCAGCCCACGAATCACTACCCACCAATCTTTAATCGCGATCCACAAATCACGAGTCACCAATCAGGAGACACGGTATAATCGTGCTTTCCTACGCGCCCCGGGCCGGTCTAACCAAAAGCCCCGCAGCGCGGCCGGCAGCAGGCAACCGGCGCGGCACGAAACCGGCTTCGGCCTGCGGTCATCTAATATTGCGGCACTGATATCGCGCACTAAAAAGGACAACGCATGAGCCCGCTCGGCAAAAAAATTGTTTTGGGGATTTCAGTTCTGGTGGTCGCCTACGCCGCCACCGGATACATGCTCGGCCGTTCTTCCGACGACAAAGCCTTCCGCGCGCTCACCGTCTATAGCGAAGTCCTGGAACATATCCAGCGCGATTATGTGGACGATCCCAACATGCACGCCGTCACCAATGGCTCCCTCCACGGCCTGCTCGATTCGCTCGATCCGCAATCGGCGTATCTGAGCCCGCTGGAATACAAAGATTTCAAGGACAAGAGCGCCAGCAATCCGCCGGCGGAAACAGGCCTCACGCTCACCCGCCGCTTCGGTTACATCGGCGTGATCGGCGTGCTGCCCGATAGCCCCGGCGCGAAAATCGGCCTGCGCATCGGCGACATCCTGGAAAAAATTGCCGGATTCACCACCGGACAGATGGCTATTGACCAGGCGCAACTCCTGCTGAAAGGTAATCCGGGAACTACCGTGCAGCTTTCCGTGATTCGCCGCGGCAAAGCCGAACCGCAGGAAATGAACATCACACTGGCCAAGCTCACCGCGCCCAAGCTCGTGGAAGACCGGCTAAACGGCGACGTCGCTTATCTTCGCGTGCCAGAATTTACTCCCGGAATTTCCAAGCAGATCCGCGAGAAGCTGGTGCAATTCCAGAAATCCGGCGCGAAGAAACTGATTCTTGATGTGCGCGACTCCAGCGTCGGCGACGACCAGGAAGGAATTCTTACCGCACAACTTTTCCTTTCTTCCGGCACCATGGCCACGCTAAAAGGCCAAACGGTTACGCCCGTCGTCTCCACCGCCGATGCCACGAAAGTTGTGTGGACCGAACCCGTCGCCGTGCTGATCGGCAACGGCACTGCCGGGCCCGCCGAAATTCTGGCCGCGGCCATCGCGGACAACAAGCGCGGCAGCACCGTCGGTGAACGCACCTATGGCACCGCTTCGCAGCAGAAGCTGATCGAAATAGACGACGGCTCCGCGCTGATTCTCACCGTCGCGAATTATTTCACGCCTGGCAACAAGAGCATTCCCACCGAAGGCGTGCCGCCCACCGCGGAAGTGCATCCCTCGATTGACGATCTTCTGGCCCAGGCGGACCTCACGCAGCCTGCTGCGCAGCCCAGCTCTTCGCCGGATGATCCCGTCGTAAAGAAGGCCATCGAAATTTTGCAAGGCGCTCCTGCGGCCGACAAGAAAGCAGCCCAGCTGATGTACGGCTGGCAGCAACTGGCCGCCTAAATTTGAATTCGCGCGGCGCGGTGCGGATTTGCGCGGCATGCGCCGCCATCATGCTTCTGTTTCTCGCTGGCTGCGGCAAAAAAACTCTCTCGAAATCCGAGTTGCGCGCGATCACCGGCGAAATCGTCGGCGCCGCGCAGAAAATCAACGGCCACAAATCCGAAATCGCGATTCGCCCTGAGCTGCAGCCCGCGAAGCATGGCGGCGCGAGCGCTCTCGCCGCTGACAACATCTACATCTCGCTAAGCGATCCATCGCAGACCGCTGCCTTCGCGCAAGCTCTGCAAGTCATCGCGCGCAAACACGATCTCTCCATCAACGAAACCGCGTCCAGCGGCGTGATCCGCTTCGACTGCACCTTCCATGGCGCGCGCACCCACAGCATTCACCTCGTCACTCCGCTCGCGGCGCGCGCCGCAGCGCATCCATCAGCGCCAACGCGGCAATCCACCAATGCCGGAAGCCCGCGCCTCGCCATTATCATTGACGATCTGGGTTACGACCGCTCCGCTGCTGATGCCGTGCTCGCACTCGGCTTTCCTCTAACCGTTTCCGTGCTGCCGCATTTGCCGCTCTCGGGCGAACTCGCCGAAGAAGCGCAACGCCGCGGCGATCAGGTGATGCTGCATCTACCGATGGAATCCGCAGCGGACGGAGCAAAACCTGAAGACATCGAGCTGCGCGTGGGAATGAGTGCCGCGCAAGTGGACGCGACTCTGGCGGAAATGCTGGAAACCGTTCCGCATGCGGCCGGCGTGAACAACCATCAAGGCTCGCGCGCCACCGCCGATGCGGCCTTGATGCAGGCGCTGATGCCCGCGCTGCGCCAACGCGGACTCTTCTTCGTGGATAGCCGCACCGACGCAAAGACGGTCGCTTACGAGGTGGCCGAACGCGCCGGCGTCCCTGCCGCGTCACGCAAGGTTTTCCTCGACGACACCGCCTCGCGCGAAGCGATCCTCAAGCAGCTCAACCTCGCCGCCCGCGACGCGCAGCGCGACGGATTCACGATTGCCATTGGCCATCCGCGCCCCGCCACCATCGCGGCGCTCGCCGAAGGCGTCCCGGCCCTGGAAGCCCGCGGCATCCATCTGGTTTTCGCATCCGAACTAGTCCACTAAGGCGTGGCCATGCGAGGCGGAATATTCGTATTCGAACAGCTATGCGGTTTGAAAAAGTTCGGCTGGACGCGCGGCCGTGTGATTTCTAGTAGTCGCCACCGATTTCGTCAAACATCGGCGTGGTGCGCACGAGCCGCGCCTTCGTGCCATCGTGCACCGCGTACTGCATCGGCTTGCCGTCCTTATGTTTGCCCCAGAGGCTGCTGGCGCCGTAGTCGCCGTTCTTGTTTACCGCGTAGAACTGAATGTGGAATTTCTTCAGCCGATCAGGAAACGGTTTGTAGTTGCGCACCACGCGATCGATCGCTTCCATGCACGCATCGGTGGGCGACGATCCTCGTCGCATCATTTCCACGATCGTGTGGCCGCCGGCGATCTTGATGTCTTCCTCTCCGCGCCCTGTGGAACCGGCGGCGCCAACTTGGTTATCCACAAAAAGCCCCGCGCCAATTATCGGCGAATCGCCCACGCGCCCGGCAATTTTCCAGGCGAGCCCGGAAGTCGTAGTCGTTCCGGAAACATCGCCTTTCACGTTCACCGCCAGGCAATTGATGGTTCCCGTAGGCGGATGCATCACCACTTCTTCAATGTGAGCGCGCCACGCCAGCTTTTCGGGAGTGTCCAGAAGCTGCGCAAGTTTCTCTTTCCATTCCGGACTGTCGAGCCCTGGCCGCCAGTTTTCGGAAATGGATGCTTTCCAAGCGAGCCAGGCGATTCGCGAGCGTTCGGTCAAAAGATTCATGGGCGCAAAGCCTTCGTCTTCGGCGAAGTGCTGCGCGCCCGAGCCTACGATGAAAACGTGATTGGTTTTTGCCATCACCGTTTTTGCGACGAGCGAAGGATTTTTGATTTTCTGAATGGACCCGACCGCTCCGGCACGGCGCGACGGGCCGTGCATCACGCTGGCATCCAGCTCGACCACGCCGTCTTCATTGGGCAGGCCGCCGTAGCCGACGGAATCGTCGTTGGGGTCATCCTCGACTTTGGTCACCACCGCTAGCGCGGCGTCCAGCGTATCGCCACCGGATTTGAGCAATTCCATTCCGTCATCGAGATGCTGCAAGCCGTTGGCGGAAGAAATAATCAGCGGACGAACGCCTTGCGCTGCTGCCGCAGCATCCGCCGCGTCATCAGAAATCGCCAAGATTTTGCGTGGTGGATGACCGGCAGCAAAAAGCCTCCGCGTGCTCGCTGCGATTCCGCCCGTCAGCGTTGCCAGAAAAAAACGTCTTCGAGTCCATTTGTCCATTCGTCGGCCTCTCCGTTCGCGCCGAGCACTATGAATGCGATCGCTGAAGAAGCTCCGCGCGCATTCGGCGAACAATCATCAAAAATCAACTGCGCCCGCCTGAAAAGCAGGCGGCCGCTACAACGGCAAATCAACACCGGTACTTCAGCGGCTAAAGCCGCAGCACGAACGCGCGTGGATGTCGTGGCTGAAGCCACGACCTACAAATCATTTTGTGCTACGGCTGGAAGCCGACACTGCGCCAAAGCTCCGCGCAGTTATACATCGTGCCGTTGCTGATGACGAATGCTACTTTGCGAATATTGTGGATGGATTCGAGCGGATCGCCGTCGAGAAGAATCACGTCGGCGCGCTTGCCCGGTTCGACCGTGCCGACTTCCTTGTCGAGCCCCATCACGCGCGCGGGCACAATCGTCGCGGCCTGAATCGCTGCCATCGGCGTGAACCCAGCCTGCACGTACAGCTCGATTTCGCGGTACAGACTGTGCCCCGGAACTGTCTGGTCCGTTCCGGCTACAATTGGCACCCCTGCTTTATGCAATGCGCCAACAGCCGCGACTTCTTTCGCAAAAACTTGTTCGTTGATTTCCGCGCGGGGCGAAGGCGGCCCAACGTCCGTTAAAATGGCCTGCAGCTCCGGCGCTACCTTGACGACTCCTGGCTCGATGCTGGCCGCAGGTTTAGCGGTGCTGGCGTTGGAATACTCGAAAGTCGCGAGAGTCGGATCGAGCACTGTTCCGTGCTGCACCAGAAAGGCAATTGCTTTCTGCGCATCGGGTGAATTCAGATCTAAATTCGCTCGCGCGTTGGCGCGATCCAGACGGCTGGCATCCGCGGGAAGCGGCGGAACCATGATGTCCACGATGTAGGTGATGTGATTGATCTGGTCCTGGCCCGCTTCTATCGTTTGATACGCGTTCAGACCGATCGGCACATGCCCGGTGACCGTCATGCCGAGGCGGTGGGCCTGGTCCGCGACATCTTTGATTTCTTCAAGCTTCACGAGAGCTGTAAATCTTCATCTGCTGAAAACCGGCGTCGTGGTATTTGTCCGTCCACAATTTCGCTTGCTCAGGCGTATCCACGCGCGCCACGCCAATGGCGCTCGGTCCGCTGCCATCCACAATTCCGGCGAGCAATAAACGCGGACCTAGTCCGCGACCATTGGCTATGGCATCGCGCACCGCGGTGATGAATTCAAATTCATTGCCGCAATCGCGCACAGTGGTTGCGCCGGCCGCCAGATAAATCGGGCCCCACTCGACTTGTTCGAAATGCGCGTGCATATCCCACAGCCCGGGAAGGATCGTTTTTCCGCGCGCATCCACTTTTTGCGCGCCGCTGGGGATTTTGACGCGCGACTTCGGTCCGGCGTCCACAATCCTGCCTTTTTCAATCACAACAACTGAATCGGGGACTGGATCGCGCCCGGTTCCATCAATCAGCGTGCCGCCGACGAGCGCGATTTTTTCGGCGCGGCTGCCGGAAATACCCTTGGAGATATCCGCGAGCGCGGCCATGCCGTCCGAGCCGGCGAGGCCAACAAATGTTCCCAGGCCGCTTTCGTATCCCTCGCGAATCGCTTCGAAATGATCGAACTCCGCGTCGGTGGTGACGGCTGCGACGAGATTGCGGTTCGCGTCAAACCAAATCGATTCGCGGCCCCAGATTAGCCCTTGCGACGGTGAAGCGATCGAACTTCTGCGGCTTGCCGTCAATGCTGACCGTATCGTCTGCCGCGCGGTTCGATTTTTACCTGGCCTCTGGGCAGAGTGGCGAGCTGCGCGGGTGAGCCATGCGTGGCCCAGTAGCGCACCATGAGCATCTGCATGGTCGTTGGCGCGTAGCCCGCGATGGTGAAAAACTGTGCGGGTCGGGCGGTTTCGGTCCATTTGTCGCGATCACGCAGGCGGATTTTTTCGGTTTGCACTTCGACGGCTTCATCAATGTCCGTCAAGCGGGAATTCTTGCCCTTGATTTCGAACGACTGAGGGGTCCAATCGTTCGCTGAGCGGAATGTAGCCGTGAGCGGCACGGCGGTGCCGCGATCGGTGAAATTGAAGTCAATTTTTACGTTCAGCGAATCGCCGTCACGCGTGATCCGGTAGGTTTCCTCGCCGATGGGCTGCTCAGTCTTGTGCAGGATGAATTTTCCCATGCTCCACGGAGCCTGAATTTGCGGGCTGCGGATTGCGGCTGGTTCGCTGCCGGTGCGGGGGATTGCCGCGAAGGCCGTCAAGGAAGTGGCCTGGCGAGGGCTAGCAGAAGCAGAGATGCAAATAGCGCTCCGCCCCGAGGTCTGATTCCCCGCATACGGATTGATTCCATGTCACTCCCCGAAATTCAGGACGCAGCATAACTGCGTGCGAGGCTGGTCGCAAGGGAGACTGGATGCGAATTCGCGCGGTTTGGGTTCGGGAGCTGAGATCCTGCCCTCGGCTGGCTCTTTGGATGGACTGAAGCGACGACCTGGGAAGATTATCGAATTCGACAGTGAATGGAATGGTGCTGGGGCGCGATTCGCCACATCTCTGGGTTTCCTGCGAGCCTTGTTCGACATCCACATAAGGCTCAGCAATACAAGGACTTACAGACACAGTCCGCACCACGCAGGGGCCAGCTTGCCACCCCCTACTTGCCAGAATGTTTGCCTGTCATTCCGGCCAGTAAAAGGGAGTAGCCCAAAAGCTGTACGTACGTTCTATTTCCAGGTTTGTAGCCAATCGGTACTCTGCATCCAGTCACCCTGCTGGTGCCCGCAGGGGAAGGAAGGAGCCTATGTCCCACTGGATAGGAACCACATCCCCCTCAGATGCCGGAATGAACGATTTCAAAGAGTGCCTGAAAAACCTGCGCGACGGGCAGTCCGAAGAAGCCCTGCAACACGCCCGGCGCGCGCTTGGCATTGCTCCCAAGAATCCATTTTATCTTTCCTACACAGGACTGCTGGCCGCGCTGGCTGAAAAACGATTCGGCGACGCGGAATCGCTGTGCCGCGAAGCGCTGGGCATGAAGCACAATCACGCCCAGCTGTATCTGAACCTGGCGGAAGTTTACTACCAGGCCGGACGCACCTCGGACGCGATCACCACTCTGGAAAAAGGGCTGGTGTCGGCGGGAAGAGATTTCCGCATCCGGCGCGCGCTGGAAAAAATAGGCGTGCGACGCATGCCGGTGCTTACGTTTCTTGCATCGCAGCCATCCGGTGAATCGCACGTTGGGAAGATTGCGTCACCGGCTGACTGGCACGCACAAAGCCGCCTAGCTTGATCGCTTGATCGTGGCTGCGTCGGCCCACGTTGAGCGCCGTTTTTGGATTTGAGTTCCTCCTGTGCGCAGTGCGGGACGGGTAGCCTGGCGGGGCCGCCCGTCCCGTCCCCCTCTTTTTATTTTCGCAAATTCCGCAGGCTTAGAGATTGCGGAGGATTGGAAGCGAGGCTTTCAGCCCTGGCCGAGCGGCAGGAAATATTGCGTGCCCTTTACGGGCTGGCGCAGGCGGCGGAGCAGTTCCTGCAGGTCCTGGTTGCGTTCCACGAAATCAATTTCTGAAGTATCCACCACCAGCAAGTTTGCGCCTGAATAGCGGAAGAAAAAGTGCTCGTAGGCGTTGGCTACGGCTTCCACGTATTCCGGGGAAATTTGCGTTTCCGCGGGATCGGCTTTTTTCGAGACGCGCTTGCGCAGGACTTCGGGCTTGGCTTGCAGATAGATCACCAGATCGGGCGGGGGAACCGAGGGCGCGAGCATTTCGAAATAGCGCTCGTAGAGTTTCAGTTCTTCATTGTCCAGATTCAGGTAGGCGAAAATTTTGTCCTTCTCGAACAGGAAATCGCTGACGATCGGCGCGGGATTGGTTTCCGGGCGCGTGTCCAGCAGGCGGCGATGGCGTTCGTAGAGGAAATACATTTGTGCGCGGAAGGCGGAGCCGGGCTTTTCGTCATAGAAATCGGTGAGGAAGGGATTGTCGTCGGCGTCGAAGATGCGGCGGGCGTGCAGTTGTTCGGCCAGGACTTTGGCCAGAGTGGATTTTCCGACGCGGATCGGACCTTCGATGACGATATGGCGGGGCGGTTTGAAAGCTGGGTCGCTCACGGCGCGTGATTATAGCAAAGAGTGGGCGACATCCACGGATGCACGTTGCGATAAATTGCACCGGTGTCATGCCTGCGCCTACCAGCTCTTGGCGATGCACGGTGATGATCCGCGCGAGCGAATCCACGTCGCGCGTATCAATCACTTCCGCAGGGGAATGCGAATAGCGCAGGGGCCAGCCCAGCGCGATGTCCACCGAGCCGTAGCGGACGAAAGCGGAGCCGTCATTGCCGCCGCCGGTGACGCCGTACTGAATGGGAATTTGATTGGCGCGCGCGAGTTTGATGACTCGCTCGACCAGATCCGTCGGGACGATATTGGAATTGTCCACGGCGCGAATCACGAAGCCTTTGCCGATTTCCGCATCGCCGAAGCGCTTGGATTCGATGCGGCGAGTCCGCGCTGACGAAAGTGTCCACGGCGAAAACGAAATCGGGCGCGTGACCTTCGGCGGCGAGACGCTGGGCCACTTTCGCTGCGCCGACCAGGCCTTCTTCTTCGCCGGTGGACCACACAAACGTGACGTCGCGATCTTTCAACGGAGCGCCGAGCGCCCACACGGCGGAAATCAGCGCGGTGTCTCCGACACGATCGTCGAAGCTGCGTCCATTGGCGCGCGTGCCGAGCAGCGGGCGATAGGCTTTCGGAATGGTGATGGTGTCGCCGAGATTGATGCCGAGTTTCGCGACTCTTCGGGAGTGCGCGCGCCGACATCTACGCGAATGGGATTGGTCGAGCCTGGCGCTCCCGCGTCTGCGGGCCACTTGAAATTCGCGGTGTCCCAGCCGTTGGGCAGCTCGACGATCGCATCGAGGTCGACCTTTGCAGCGTGCACCAGCGCGGGATGGCCTGCGAAAAAGCTGAGATCGCCGCCGCCGCGCCATTCGACTTCAAGACGGCCATCTTTGGAAATGGATTTCACAGTGAAGCCGATTTCGTCCATGTGTGCGACGACGAGGATGCGTGGCGTTTTTGAGTTTGCGGCGGCGGTGCCAAGATGGAGGACTAAGTTTCCGGCGTCGTCGGTTTCGGGCTTGGCCCACGCGGGAAGAAGGCGCTTCGACGGGTCGCGCACCGGACCTTCGTGATAGCTGACGCCGTATTCCTTAACGAGAGTCGTAGGACAGCAGTCGTGGCGGGCGGTTTGCCAGGTGTACTTAGCCCGAAGCCGCTCCACCGCTGCCACCGCTGCCACCGCTGCAGAGCCGATGCCATAACCCCGTTGCGGGTAGCTGCGAAATATATATTCAGGAATGCTTCAAGGTGATGAAGATCGTCGAATCGATCAGTTCGGCGGGAGTGTCGGTCCACGAAGTAGCGATGCCGATATGGGCCCATTTCGCCGGAAATTGCGGCAGGGCAAGTAGCTTCTGGGAAGAATATTCGCGGAGTAGTCGGATGCGAAGGGAATTTTGTTAGCATCAGCGAGCTGTTTTAGTTCGGCAGCAAATCCAGGGAGCGAGCCATCGGTTTGCGGCACGCCGACTAACACGCCACCGCCGGGTTCGCGCCGCGGCGCGCGGTGCAGCGTCTCCATTTCCGGAATGGGTGCGCCGGGAAGCAGGCGTCCGACGTAAATCATTTCATCGGCTTGGGTTTGCGTGAGAATGCGCAGCAAGCCGCGGGCACCGGTGCGCTGCTGCACGACGAACGCAACGGTGAGAGTGCCTTTGAGCTTTGCGGGGTCCAATCGCCGGAGGATTTCGACGAGTGCATCGGCGCCGAAACGATCACCGATCGAAGTGCCGGCCATTTTTTCGCCGGCTAAGTTCATTAATCTGCGATGGATGACAATGGGGGTCCAGAATGTTCACGCCCGCTTTGCGAACTTCGCCTGCGTTGGTTGCGCCAATATCCACGTAGATATTTTCCAGGTCTGCGGCCTGCGGCGGATTTGTTCGGCTAGGCTGCAGATGAACGGACAGCCCTACGACAACGCCGTCTATCCATTGGCCGGCAGTGGTTCGAATGCGCACGGGCTGCGCGGAATACAGTTCATTGAAAATCGGAGGCAGGCTGCCTTGCGGCAAACGCTGCACGCGCAAGTAGCCGTCGGGCGTGATGTCACTGACGACAAAGCCGGGCTCGTCAATCGGCGCTGCGATCAGGCGATGCGGCGCACCGCTACCAATGGTGACGATTACGTCGCCGAGATTGTCGGTCGTGGGCTGTAGGCGTTTCAGTTGTACTCGAATCTTTTCCGCGAGTTGATTTTCGTAGCCCGAAACGGCTGGCGTGCTAACGAGTTGCTCAAGCGGATCAGGAAGCTCGCCGTACGAGCTGACAGGTTTCGGCGATTGCGCGGCGGCGGGAAAAGCATGCAGAAGAAAAGTGGGAATTAAAAGCCAGAATAGAAAGACGAAGCGACGATTCATTCTGAGTTCCTTTCGCAACCATGACAGTTTGCACGCAACGTGCGAATGTATCGCGGCGTGCGGAGTTGCACAAACTCAAATCCACTTCATGCGCGGCAAAGTTCGGTGATCATTGGTTCGCGGCGTTGCAGGGCGATGGCATCCATGCGATTGAGGACCAGGAAATAAATCACCAGGGCGATACCGGCCAGGGCGACAAAGATGATGGCTGCGAGCCAGATGTGGTGGGACGCGCGCGCCGCCAGGATCGCCAGCGCGCACAGCCCGAGCACTACCGCTTGGATTCCAAGGCTTGCCAGCGCGGTAACCTGCGAGGCACGCTGACGGCCCAGGGTGGCGAGATCAATTTTTTTTGGCGTGTATACGGAGAACAGATTCCCCGCCGTCAAATTCACCACCAGCGCGAAAAACACACCGGTGATTGTGGCGAGCAGGATATCGAACGAAGGCGGACGATACAGCAGGCTTGCTCCAACCCAGACCAAGACCATTTCGATAACGAGGATGAGAGAGTGCGTGAGGTTTTTCCCCAGCAGGATTTCGCGAAAGCGCACTGGAGAGACGAAATAAAACTGAATGCCCGCTGCGTCTGCGCCGAAACTGTTGTAAACCAGATTGGTCAAGACCAGCAGGGTGTAAGCGGCGCCGACGGGAAACGCCAGATCCGAAGCATGGCCCAACAGGCCCCCGGCGCTGTCTGTTTTTCCCGGCGACATCCGGAAAATCAAGAGCACGACCACAGGCATTACCAGCGTGAAAAGCATAGGGCCGCTGCGCGAAAGATAATGTATTTCTTTTTCGAGCATGGCGGAAACCGCGCCGGAGGCACCAGGAATGTTCCAGCCGAGCTGAATTTTTTGCTTAGCCGCGGGCGCGGCGGCGGTTCGCGCCACTGCTTCGCTTAAGTTCTCGCCGCGATATTGCGCGCGCAAGCGCACACGCAACAGCCACAGAACCACCAGCGTATAAGCGCACAGCAGCGCGAACGATCCAAACGACGACGCATATTCGGCGCGCAGGCAGGCCGCGATGGACTGCGCGGCAACGCCCGGTGGCAGCAGGCGTTCGATGGGCAGAGCTTCGAGGAAGACGCGCGACACCGCGGGCTGCGAACGGTTGCCGAAATGGCGAACCAGCGGCCCGATGAATTGAAAGCCGATCACCATGAAAAGAAACAACACGCCGAGGATTTCGCGAGCGCGTCGTTGCGCGAGCCAGCGCTCCACCCAAGTGAAAAGCATGCGGGCCAGCAAGATATTGAAAATTGCAAACAGCAGCAGAACCGCAGCGGCAGGCAGGAAAAGAAGCGGCGCGGCCCAGCCGATTCCGATGGCCATGCCTAGCAGCCACAGGCTGCTCATCACTGTAGGAGGGTCGAGCGAGCCGTAAGCAATTCGAATCAAAAAATAGGAAGGAAAAGTGAGCGGAAAGCGCAACAGGTTGGAGGAGTCCACATTTTCGGTGAAGGCGCTGGCCATCACCGGAGCTAATTGCCAGAACAAAAATACGGGCCAGAGCAATAGGGGAAGCCAAGCCACTCGTCCGCTGTAAACGCAATACCACGCGGTGATGCCGATGGCGATCGAACCCACAATGCCGCCCATGCCGAAAACCAGAAACGTAAACCCGCGCGCGACAACTTCCATGCGGCCGCGAATGGTGCGCATGGAGTTTAAGAAAAGCTGCCAGCGCACGCGGGCGATGGCGGCAAACTGGCCGCGCATATCGGGAGAAAAAGTCAGCCCAGCCACGAGAGTTCCTGATCGGCGCGGCGCGTGCCGCCGACAATGCGCAGGAAAATCTGTTCGAGCGTGAGCTTTTCACCGGGAGCGGCAGTGCCAACGTCATGCGGCGCGCCCGAGGCGGTGAGCGTAGCGGCCGCTTGCGCCTCCACGCCTGCGCGAAGTTCTTCCAACGAGCCCTGCGCGACGAGCTGGCCGCGATGAATGATGGCCACGTGACTGCAGAGACGTTCGACAATTTCCAGGACGTGCGAAGTGAGGAAGATGGTAGCGCCGCGAGCGATCATATTTTGCAGCATGGATTTGAGCGTGTTGGAAGCGATTGCATCCACGCCTTCGAAGGGCTCGTCGAGGAAAAGAATTTTCGGGCCGTGGATCACTGCGGCGGCCAGCGCGAGTTTTTTCTGCATTCCGTGGGAGTAATCCGTCACCAGGGCCTTGGGCTGATCCACCAGCTGCATGAAGTCGAGCAGCTCCGCGGTGCGTTTTGCGGCTGTCAAGCGGTCGAGTCCGTACATGCGTCCGACGAAATTCAAATACTCGGAGCCGGTGAGCCGGCCGAACACGGCCATGCCTTCGGGCACGACGCCGATCTGGCGTTTCACTGCCACGGAATCCTGCGTCAGATCTCTACCCAGGATCTGCATCCGCCCGGACGAAGGCGCTAGTAGACCGGTCAACATCTTGATGGTGGTGGATTTTCCCGCGCCGTTCGGGCCAAGAAATCCGAAAAATTGGCCGGGAGCCACGCGAAGGTTTACGTCTTGCACGGCCACTAGGTCGCCAAAGCGGCGCGTGAGATGTTCGGTGGAAATCGCCGGGGCGGCCTGCGTGGCGGATGTGCTCATGGAATTTCAGACTCTAGCATATGCGCCATGCGGCGCTAAGAATCTAGCGCGTATTGACGGGAGCCGCGGGCAACGTAGATGTCTGCGGAAAAACCGCGAGAATCGCCGGCAGCTCCAGGCGGAACGTGCAGCCCCCTTCAGGCCGATTGAATCCGCTGATTCGCCCGCCGTGCTCTTCCATCACTCCGTAGCAGATACTGAGTCCGAGCCCGGTGCCTTTGCCGACTTCCTTCGTGGTGTAGAACGGATCGAACACTTTTTCGGGCTCTTTCATGCCGGGTCCAGTATCTGAGAATTCGATGACGACGTTGCCACGTTCGCGCAAAGTGCGGATGAGCAACACTCCGCCGCCGGCCGATTCCATGGCATCCACGGCGTTGCTGATCAAATGATAGAAGACCTGCAGCAATTGATTCGGATCGCCGCGCACGGCCGGAAGAATGCTGCGATTTTCCAGCTCGATGCGGATATTTTTTCCGCGCAAATCCAGATTGCGCAGCTGCACCGCACCGGTAAGCACGCTATTGAGGTCCAGCAATTGTTTTTCGGCGGGAACTTGCCGCGCAAAGCTCAGCAAATTGTTGACGAGGTCCTTGGTGCGGCGCGCCTGCTCGCGAATTTTGTCTCCCAGCGAATGCGCGCGGGTATTGGCGGCGTTTTCGATAGTCAGCACGTCCGCATAGCCCAGAATCGCGGTGAGCGGATTATTGATTTCGTGCGCGGCGCCCGCAGCGAGCTGGCCGAGCGAGGCCAATTTCTCGGATTGCACGAAATGCGTTTGCAACCGCTTGACGTTTTCCAGCGACTCCCATAATTCGTGCACCAGCCTGGTGCGCTCCTGATATACCAGATACTGGCGGAGAAATACCAGAGCGGCTCCAACGAAAATCGCCACCAGCGTGACAATCAGACGAAACTGTTTCACGGCGTCCGGCGCGGTGCTTGCAAACTCGCTCCAAGCGGCCAGGACCGGCGCAGCCAGCACACCCCACATCGCCAGACGAGCAGGCCATTGAGTGTCGCGCTGCACGGTCGGTTGTTGCACTTCCGGCTCGAACGATAAGCCGTGCGCGATAATTCCCACCGATCCCATCCAGACGAAGGAAGCCAGCATGGGCAAGCGGATCAAGCCGCCCAAGCCGCCAAGCAGCAAGTGATGCATGGCCATGACGGACAACGTCATTCCGGTTACATATAAGGAGGCTGCGCCGAAAAGATGGCCGTACACCCTGCGCCAAGCGCCACGGGTGCGCAGGAACAGGAGACCAAAGCCGAGTGCCACGACCAGATTTTCAATTAGATAGCTGGTGAAGTCGTGCGAATGAAATAATTCAGGATTTGGCGAAACCACTTTCCAAGGCATCGCCGCAAATATATAGACGTAGAGCCACAGGATTCCGAGAAGGAGCAGGTCGATTAAGCCGAAGCGCAGGGTTTCGCGCATCTTTCTGGCATGAGGCATCAGCGCCAGCGAGGCTATGAATGGAACGGTATGCAGAAAAAAGAGCAGGTCGGCGATAAACGGAACTTGGGATTCCTGGTGGAGGCTAAACTGAGTGTAAACCAGCACGAGGATTCCCGCGAGCCAGAAAGTGCAGCCCAGCGCGAGGAGCATCCAAAATCCATTTTGGCGCCGGTAGGGAGACGCCGCGTTCCACAACAGACACGTATTGGCGAACAACGGGACGATGCACGCGAGGAAATAACTGAGGCCGGCGACCGTGGTGTCGCGAGAGGCCAGCAACATGATTGCCGCGTAACCGCCGACAAAAAACACCCAAGCGCAAGTGATCAGTACGGCTAGACGAGAAACCTTCATCGAAGGGGCACCAGAATAAATTTTAGCGCAGGCTGGGCAGATGCGGCGGCCAACTTCCAAAATCCATACGAAAGCGTTACGTAAGAGCGGCATTGCGTAAAGCTGGCAACAAGGACAGGCAGGCGTTAGGGAGGGACAGGAGCCGCGCTTGCGAAGATAAAGTGCCTTAGCTGCGGTTTCGCGCAGCCCTATCTACCGTGAATCACTGATTTTGTGGCTCTTACGACCGGCGTATAACACTTGGAGCACTCAGGCAGCGCGAAGCTCCTGGATTGTTTGCTTCTGGAAGAATGGAGACCGAAGCTCTGGCCAGCGGGCGCTGGCGGCGTGCTGTCGTCTCGATTATCGGAGTCTAGATTGTCCGAACCATTGCTAGAAGCGGAAACGACCGAAGGGCACCGGAGCCGTCCCGGGAAGCATCTGCATTTCCTTCTGCGGCTCGGGCCCGGGTTGATCTCCGGCGCCGCCGATGATGATCCCAGCGGCATCGCAACCTACTCGCAGGTGGGCGCCCAGTTCGGCATGGGCATGCTGTGGACCATGCTGTTTTCGTTTCCGTTGATGTCTGCGATGCAGGAAATTTGCGCGCGGCTGGGGCGAGTTACCGGAGCGGGCATCGCGCAAAACCTGCGCAAGAACTATCCGAAGCCGGTTCTCTACGGCCTGGTTTTGTTGCTGTGCGTAGCGAATATTTTCAATCTTGGCGCGGACGTCACGGCCATGGGCGCGGCGGCGCAGCTGGTGTTCGGAGGATCTGTCAACGCCTATGTGCTGGTGTTCGGGTTGCTGTCACTTTTTCTGGTGGTCTACGTGCCGTACAAAAAATACGTTCATTACCTGAAGTGGCTGACGCTGGCGCTGTTCGCGTATGTGGCGACGGCGTTCGTCGTGCACGTCCCCTGGAAAATCACGTTGCGTTCGACGCTAGTCCCTTCGATCTCGTGGACGGCCGAATACTGGATGGCGCTGGTGGCGGTGCTGGGCACCACGATCAGCCCCTATTTATTTTTCTGGCAAACGTCCGAAGAGGCCGAAGACGTACGCATGAGCAGGCGAGAATCCGCGCTGAAGCGACGGCCGGAACAAGCCCTGGCGCAATTCCATCGGATCCGGCTGGACACCTGGATCGGCATGGGATTTTCGAATCTGGTGGCATTCTTCATTATTCTCACCACTGCCGTCACGCTGCACGCCGCGGGCGCCGGCAAAGGCATCGAGACCTCTGCGGACGCTGCTAAAGCATTGCAGCCGCTGGCCGGACATTTCGCGTTCCTGCTCTTTGCGCTGGGAATCATCGGCACGGGCATGCTCGCCATACCTGTGCTGGCGGGCTCCGCTGCGTATGCCGTGGCGGAAGCGTTCCGCTGGCGCGCCAGCCTGGAATGCAGGGCGCGCCAGGCGCCGCGATTTTATGCGGTGCTCGCGGCGGCGACGATCATCGGAATCGCTTTGAATTTTTTGGGGATGAACCCGATACGCGCATTGTACTGGTCCGCGGTGATCAATGGCGTGGTAGCGGTTCCTCTGATGCTGATGCTGATGATCATGTCCGCGAACGCCGCCATCGTGAAGGAGTTTTCACTCCCGATGCATCTGCGTGTAATTGGCTGGGCCGCGACGGTGGTAATGCTGCTGGCGTCGCTGGCATTTATTGCGAGCGGAATCCATGGATTGTTTTGACGCCAGGTTAACGGTGCGCCGAGCTGTTCTCCCGGCGCAATTGCTCGACGAGCCGGGAGTGTTTCTCCGCGCGCTCCCGATATACCGCGCCCATCAGCTCCCATCCTTCCTTCACGCCTGCGGGTAAACGAGTGGCGGTGTGTTCGCAGGTGACGGCCGCTTGTTCCCACCATTTGACATTCTCTCCGAGAATTTCAAGAATTCCTTGCATCGCAATGTCCATGCGCTTCTCCCAAGCTGCAGTGGTCACCGATTTTTGGCCTTGATCATCTGCGGTCGTTGCTAGGTGCATAGCCGGCTCCCTTTTCTGCGTAACTTCTGCCGCCGGACGGCGGGTGGAATTTCTGCTGCCGCTACTCATTGTTTGGTTTGCGGGACTTGATCCCGCTCGGCGTCTTGCTTGCAGCCTTGCTGATGGCCTGTCGGTTGACGACTGCATCGCCAGCCAGATCGTCTTCGGGCGGCGGAAATTGTTGCGCGAGTATTTTTTCGATAACTGCTTTAGGAACTTGTTCGAAGTACGTAGCGATTCCTCTCATCACAGCGCCTCCTTCCCTGCACAGCACCGTAACAGCGCGCAAAACATACGGGGAGAATCTTTTGGTTAGCTTAGGTAAGGGGAGTAGGTCGTTTAACGCGATCGGTGCGGCGATAGCGTGACCGGTGCGGCGATAGCGTAACTCTCCGGGGGATAGCGCGAGTGTCGCGAGCACGGGCAACGGGGGGTTTAATTGCACGGTACCGTACTTTAGCAATCCCTCTACCGTACTTTAAAAAATCTCTCTTGACACGCAGAGCTGCGGTTGCTTAGGATAGCGATTCGTTAGTTATACGTTAGCCTTAGAAGGAGGCGCTATGAGCGCAACTCGACCCGTAGCTCACTTCAAAACCGTCGCGCAGTTGGATGTTCCCAACTCGCGGAACGGAAAACACAAGAAGATCGTCATGCTGATACTTCGCGACCTGGACCAGCTGAAGGAAGGCGCGGCCATCAAAATTCCGTTGGCGGACCTGGGCGACTCGAAACAGAACGTCCGTTCGGCGCTAAATCGCGCGACGCGCAAGAGCAGTCGAAGCGTGGCGACAGCCACGGATGAGACTTTCTTGTACGTTTGGAATTCTCACAAAGCTTAAGCGGCTGAGATTCACGCAGAGATCGCTGAACGGCGCCTGGACCACTGGTGCGTAGCTACCGGAGAAGACTTCCTAGAGCCGCGGTCGAGAAGCGGATTCGAGCAGGTTCCTGATGGTATTCAACAGGAATTGCGGACCCTCATCCTTCAGAATCCAACGGTCCACTACGCCCATGGTTTCGTCAGGCAATTGTGAGAGCCCAGACAGAATAATCATCGGCACGGTTGGATTTATGCGCTGCAGCTCGCGGGCGGTGGCGATTCCGTTCTTGCCGGGCATCCAATAGTCCAGCAGCACCAGATCGAAAGGCTCGGCTTGAAATAACTGAATGGCCCTGTCAGCGGAGCGCGCGGTCAGCACGTCATGACCGGCGGTTTCCAATACGCGCTTGCGAATGTTCAGCGCGGCCGATTCATCATCAATGCACAGTATCTTCGCCATTTTTGAACGCGCTCAAAGCTGCTGCGTTCACGCCTGTTCAAGATCGCGCCCGTGGATTATGAGACGGCGAAGCCCATCCCGTCCGTGGGAATGAAAACGGCGAACGTGGTGAGCGTGCGGCCTTGCCATTGGGCGCAACGAAACCGTATCGTGCCGTCGAGTTTCTGAACGATTCCGCGGCTCACCCACAGACCCAGGCCCGTCCCTTTTTCCGCTTTGGTGGTGAAAAATGGCTCGAAGATCTTGTGCCGGTGCTTGACGGGAATCCCGACGCCGGTGTCGGTGACGCTCACGCGAATCCCCGGGCGCACGCCAGCCGCCGACCACTGCGAACTGTGGCGCAGACTGACGCGCAGCGTGCCGCCTTCGGGCATCGCCTGCAGGGTGTTCGCGATGAGATTGATGAAAATCTGCCGGAGCTCTACTGGAAATGCCAGCACCAAGCCATCGGCGTCCAGATTCCGTTCGACCGTGACGCGATTCGTCTGTATCTGCCGGCGAAATGCTTCCAGCACGTCGTCGAGGATCAGGCGCAGCGAAACGGTGACCGGGCTTTCGGAGTCGCGACAGAACGCCATGGTCTGCCTGGCGATATGGCGCACGCGCTCCATTTCTTCGTTCGCGACGCGCGCGAGCTCACGTGCATCCGCATCCAGCGACGGATGGTCGCGTAGAAGATAAAAAACGTTCGTCACGGTCTCCAGCGGATTGTTGATTTCATGCGCGATGCCCGCGGCGACGCGGCCCATCGCCGCCTGCTTCTCCGCGGTGCGCAGAACCTGCTCCAGTCGCTTCTGTTCGGTCACATCGCGAACGAAGCAGCGCGTATGCACGAACTTCCGATTTTCCCAGAGGCCGTTCGAATTGATCACCACCTGCTTGACGGAACC
Source organism: uncultured Acidobacteriota bacterium (assembly GCA_963747605.1). Taxonomy (GTDB): domain Bacteria; phylum Acidobacteriota; class Terriglobia; order Acidiferrales; family UBA7541; genus Palsa-295. The sequence goes on from CAVVGA010000027.1 coordinate 121,853, forward strand.
ATCCTTGCAGCGCAGTTCCGCGGGATAGTTATAGATGTCCTCCCGGCGCATCAACTTCGCCCAGAACTGTTCGAAGACATGCTGGTGAACGTGGAAGGAGCCAAGCGGGTGTCCGATATATTCCTGCGGCGCGTAGCCCAGAAGCTTCAGCAACGCCTTGTTCGTCCACAAGATGGCCTGATCCGGACCGACTTGCTGCACGCCTTCCACCGCATTTTCCAGAATATCGGCCAGCTCGGATTCCCGGCTCTGCAGGGACTGCTGAATATTCTTGCGCTCTGCTTTTTCTGTCTCCAGCGCGCGCGCTTTTTGCTGCAGTTGGGAGATATTGCGCAGGCGTTCTGCTTCGGTGGCCAGATCCGTATAGCTCTCGCCGGGAATCACTCCGGAGTGTTCCGCGCAGATTCTCAAGAACGGCTCGCCGTCTTCTTCGCGGGCGAAGCCCCCGATGGGGTAAGCGCAGCGGAGAGAAAAATCGTGGGTCTTGCCCAAATCGTTCCAGAGTTGCTCCAGCCGTAGAGCAGCGTCCGGTTTTCGCTGCGCCCACAGCAGACTGACCATTTCGCCGAATGCGACCACGCGCGAATTTCCGCCGGGCGCTGCCGCTTGGGCTCGAGCGACGTAGCCGCCGATCAATTCCGTGAAGAGCGCCCCGTCTGGCCAGCCATCCACGGTGAATTTCGCCAAGGTCTGTGCGGCATCCAGCAGGATGAAGCGGCCCTGCCACACGGCCGCCATTGTATCTAAACCGCCGGCCTGCAATTCCAGCGTCAGAGCATCGCGGTGAGCCTTGGTCGCGATCACGATGGCGGAACTTCCAGTCACCAGGGCCGTGGCGATCAGCCGGCTGAGCCCAACGATCAGCGAGTGATCTTCCGAGTAGAACTGGACAGTGTGTCCGCAAGGTTCGTGGTCATGCCAAGGCGCGCCCGGCACAGGATCCGATGGGTTGGATCCGAAAGCGTTCACCGTGCTCATCGGCATGCTCCTTGAGATAAGTCCCGCCGCAGGAGGCAACGGTGGTCAAAGGCAGCCGCCTTCTGCCGGGAGATGGAAGACAACCTGCGCCGATTGTTTCAAGTAAGCGAGCCCTACAGAATACCCTGAATCCTGTATCTGCCTGATTTCTGTATCTGGCTGGACGCGATAGAGTGCGGTTTAGCTGGGAAGTGACTCGGGCGTGAGATGCGAATCAAGCAGGGGAATTTCCGCCCATTCTGAGGACAACCTCGCCCGAAGATGCATCGC
>CAVVGA010000028.1:0-27008 GCA_963747605.1 uncultured Acidobacteriota bacterium
CCGCTCGACAGCCTTCACCACGTTCATCGGCCCGGCAGTTATATGCGGCCATGACGAGATACCAGTCGCCGAACATGTCATAGAGGTCGCGCATATGGCGCGCCGCCGCACGGGTCGCTTTTTCAGGATCGCTACGCTCGTCCACCCAGAATGTCCGGTCCAGGTCGTATTCTTCGCCGCGAAACGGCATGAACCGCCAGAGCCCGCGCGCACCGCCTTTTGAAATGGCAGTGGGCTGAAACGCGGACTCGGCCTGCGCCAGATACATCAGATCCTGCGGCACCCCTTCTTCCTTCAGAACCCGCCGGACCATTTCATTGTATCGGCCGGACCGACCCAGGCCGTGGGCCACGGTGGCACGGCCCTTCGACGTCGAGAAAAAACTCAAATACCGCAGAACCGCCGCGTTCACGGTCAGCGGCAGGTCGTGCTGCACGCGCATCAGTTCTTTTTCGGCCAGCGCGGCCAGCCGCGGATCGCCCTGCGGCAAAGTCAAGTCCGCCAACTCGTCAATCGGTGCCGGCGTGCTGGTTCCCGTTCCTCTTCCTCGCCGTTCTGCTGCGCGTTGACGTCATAGGAATGCAACGTCTCGCCAATCTGATCGAAAAGATCCAAAGCCGCGGGTCGGAATCCACCTGGTAGCCGCTCGCGAGCATCAACGCGACCGCGCGATCGTAATCCGCACGAGCCTTGTCGAAATCGCCGGACTTGTACTCTTTCTGCGCGGTGTTGAAGATCACCTGCACTTTGTCAATCAGGAGGTCAATGGCGGGGCGGGTGTCGTACAACGAAGCCAAAGAAACGGTGAGCTCTGGAAACGGCAGCGGTTCATACACGGAACGCAGCGACCGGCGCAGGCGTCGCGGCCGGCGGCCGCGCCTTCACCTGCTTGCTGGATACGGTATCGTTGCAGGCGGCCAGCGACAGAATCCCGAGCGGCAGCGATCCCCGCCCAGCCGTACAATCTCGCACGGCGCGCTTCGTCGAACGAACCTCAAAACGACCCTCAGGTTCATCGTCTTCGTCCACCCTTGCGACGCGCGATACCTCTCCGCAGGATTCTACGGAGCAGCTTCGGGTCCGTAGCAAGCTTCATCCAACGCGGCGCCGCGTCGTTCACCCCCGTAGGGGTAACGGGAATCTTACAGACTACCTCCGCCCCGGTCAATGGTCTTGCCGTACCAGCCATTGTCAATCAGGACATCGCATGCCGCCCCTCTTTCCGCGTCCCTGATCGGTTTGCCGTGCCAGTCTGAATGCAACCTTATACCACCCTCGCCGCGCGCCAGCTCATTCCGAATCCAAAACTTGTGGGCGAGGAACACTCAACCGAAACTCCAGGCTTCCGAAAACCCATACGGCTCGGTCATGGCTCATTCCAACGCTAGGATGAACTCCGACAGCGGCGCATCGGCTTTCCAGTTATTTCCTTATGTACTCATGCGATTAAGCGGTGACAAGCTTTTGACAACCTCTGGCTACCCAGATGCACTTGCCAGTTCAGTGATCGCACGTCGCAGTAAGCGTGCTTCTCGGGGATGTGTCTCAACAGGGGGATCGGCATGAATTTTCGGTATCGCTTTTCGCGGGATCGGGATTTTCTTCATCGTTCTGGGAATTCTCTCGGCGGCGTCCATACTGCGCGCACAGACCGCCAAGGTCACCGGTACGGTCCTCGATACTTCCGGAGCGGCCGTCGTCGCTGTCACCGTCACGGCCACCAACGCCGCTACCTCCATCGAGCGCTCCACCACCTCCACCGAACCGGCGCCTACACGATCCCCAGCCTGCCGCCCGGAATCTACAATTTCAGTTTTACCAAGACCGGTTTCAAAGTCGCCCGTTTCGCGCAAATCACTCTGACGGTCGACCAAACCATGACCCTCGACGCCAAGCTCGAAGTCGGCGCCGTTACCTCCACCGTCGAAGTCGCCGCTGCCGACGTCGCGCAAATTGACACCGAAAACGCCACACTCAGCAACGTAGTCGAACACACCCAGATGACGAACTCCCGCTCATCCTGCGCGATCCCTATCAGCTCGTCCTCCTCGGTCCCGGCGTCACGCAATCCGACGGCCAAGGCGGCGTCTCCGTAAATGGAGGACGCGAACGCAATAACAACTTCCTCCTCGACGGCGCCGATAACAACGACGCCGACGTGCCTGGCCGCTCGGCGGCCTGATCACCGAAAATCCCGATGCCACCGAAGAATTCCGCGTTCTCACCAACAATTTCGCGCCCGAATACGGCCGCAACAACGGCGCCATCATCGACGTCGTCACCCGAAGTGGCACCAACAATTCCATGGCAATGTGTTCTATTTCGGCCGCTGGGACGCACTCGGCGCCCGCGATTACTTCAATCACCAGATTGATCCTATCACTGGAGACGTCGCAGCCAAGAATCCCTACGTGCGCAACCTCTATGGCGGCTCCATCGGCGGTCCTATCATCAAAGACAAGACATTTTTCTTCCTCAACTATCAAGGCGATCGCTTCGTCACCACCTTAACCAACAGCACCGTCGTGCCCACCGCCGCCTTCAAATCCGGCATCTTCACCTACACCAACCCGCAAACCGGTGCTAGCCAAGCCATCAACGTCGCCACTCCCGGCTCTGGCAACAACGCTACCGGCGTCGGCCTGGATCCGGTTATGAGACAAATCTTGGCGCTCTATCCCGCGCCCAACCAGGTCAATTCCGACGGCATCACCGGCCAGCTCTTCTTTCCTAGCGAGTCGCGCGAAAAAGACGAAGACGCGGTTATCAAGATCGACCATAAAATTGATCAGCATAACAACCTCTACGCCCGCTACACTTACAATTATTTCGGCGACCCCAACCCCTTCCACAACGATTTTCTCCCCGGCGGCTTCGGAGACGTCAGCGAAATCAACAAGATTCAAAGCCTCTCCGTCGGCCTCACCTCCACTTTCGATCACAGCTCATCAACGAATTTCGCTTCGGCGCCAATCGCATCAATGAATCTGTTCGGCTGCGGCGGAGTCCCCACGTTTGACAGCTTCGGCATACATCGACCCGGAAGGAATCGGAGCCGACTTTAAGCTCCCTATATTCCAGGGCGGTCAGGGCGGCCCGTTCGGCTTCGGCTGCCAGGCCTTAGGCGATGCCGATAGCCAGGCGAGCAAGCAAGGTACCTATCAGTGGTACGACGCCATGAGCAAAGTCGTGAAATCCCATGCCATCAAGTGGGGCGCCGAAGTCCGCGACGTCTACTCCAACAACAACACCAATTTCTCGTCCCGCGCCCTTTCACCTTCAACGTTTTCACCGCCAACGGCGTTTCCACGCTGCAGAACCTCCAGAACCGGCGTCGATTCCAATGAACTGGAAGACACCGTCGGCGCCCTGCTCGGCCTCGTGAATTCTCAGGGCGCAAACCCAATTCTTCGACCGCGCAAGTGATCGGCACTCCACCGATGAACTCAATTTCGTGCAGCACGAAGTCGGCGGCTTCGTGCAGGACAGCTGGAAAATAAAATCCAACCTCACTCTAACCTACGGCGTGCGCTACGAATGGTACGGCGTGCCTTATGAAGCCCACGGCAACTTCGCTACGCTCTTCCAGGACAGCAGCGGTCTCGCGCCTTTCACCTTCCAGCCCGTTGGTCCCGGCACTGGCCATCAACTCTTCAACGATTACTACAAGAACTTTGAGCCCCGCTTCGGCTTTGCCTGGGATCCCTTCAAGAACGGACGCACCTCTGTGCGCGGCGGCATCGGCGTATTCAGCGACCGCATCTACGGTAACCTGGTCTCAGACGCTCGCGGGAATCCGCCGTTTCAACCCAGCCTCTTCAACCAACCCGCGCCGTCGATCGGCCCCGTGGCCGCCGCGCAACTCCAGGCGCAGGTCGCTCCCGGAAATTTGACGCCTTCTCCCGTCGTTCCGGACGGCGCCGGGATTTTCCCCGATCTCTTCGACCAGAACATCAAGCCGCCGCTGGTCGTCACCTGGAACATCGGCGTGCAGCGTGAGCTGACTCAAAATCTGAACCTGGACGTGAACTACGTCGGCAACCACGCTACGCGGATTCTTCGCGTAGTGGATGGCGCCCCGCCGCAACCCGCCCTGGTTTCCCAACTGGAAGCCTTCTGCAATGCTCCCAACCCGAACCAATGCACTGAATCCACTCTTCAGTTCGGCAATCTTTATTTCGGCGCTGAATCTACGAACCCCGTAACCGGATTGCCGGTGTTGCCCTTCGACGCCGTCAACAACAACGCCTTCTTCGACGCGTTTACCGACCAGACCTCCGGCCACTCCTGGTACGACGGTCTGCAAGTGCAAGTCACCGCAAAGAATTTCCATGGCCTGCAGATTCAAGGCTCCTACACCTGGGCCCACGCGCTCGATGATTCTTCCGATCCCCTAGTTCCCACCGTCGCTAACGGAAATTTCCCCGTGGATTCTTTCAATCTGCGGCGTGAAAAAGGAAATTCGGGCTTCGACACCCGTCAACGCGGTGTCATAAACTTTGTCTATCAACCAAACATCGGCCGAGGCCGCGCTCATTTCGCCGACGGCGTCTCCGGACGCGTTTTAGAAGGCTGGCAGATCAGCGGAATCGCCGCGTGGCAAACCGGGCTCCCCTACGACATCTTCGGAGTGGCCGACACGCTCCATACCAACTTCGCCGATCGCGTCACTGTCATAAACGCCTCGGCTCTGAAGACCGTACCCGCGGGCGGAAGCGTCATGCCCAGCACCGCGGTCTTTACAGGATACAATCGCGCGGCGTTTAATCCCGACGACGCCACCATCATGCCGATCCCCTTCGATGTCCCGTCGAATCTCCTGCGCAATCAATTCACCGGCCCCGGCATCAATAACTGGGACGTAGCCTTGATCAAGAACACGGTGGTCAAAGAGAAATACACGTTCCAACTGCGCTTCGAGTTCTACAATCTCTTCAACCGCACCCAGTTCGCGAAGCCGGACGCCAACATTCAGGACTCCCTGTTCGGCTACTCCACCTCGCAAGTAGGCCAGAACGACGGCACCACAGGAGCCCGCCAAGTCCAAATCGGCGCCAAGTTCAACTTCTGATCTCGCCGGTTGCATTAGAATTCAGGCCATTGGCGCGGCGGTCCCACGGCCACCGCGCCAATTCGTTTTTGCTGTGAACTCTGCCTCTCTGGGGTAAATCTTTTGCATTGATGCAGGCGACCCGAAAATGATCAGGCCAGCGCCTGCCGCAAATCCTCAATCAAATCCGCCGCATCCTCCAGCCCAATCGAAACGCGCACCGTCCCCGGTTCCACGCCCGCCGCCCGCAACTCCGCCACTGACATCCGATAATGCGATGAATACATCGGCAGCACCACCAGCGATTCCGCGCCGCCCAAACTCACCGCCAGCAAAAACACGCGCGTCCGGTCGCAGAAACGCCGCGCAGCCGCCAGCCCGCCCTTCAAATCGAAAGCCATCATCGCCCCGTATCCCTTCATTTGCCGTCGCGCCAGCAAATGATCCGGGTGCGAAGCCAGCCCTGGATAATGCACCCGCGCCACCTTCGGATGCTTCTCCAGAAATCGCGCAATCGCCAGCGCCGTCTCGCACTGCCTCCGCACACGCAGCTGCAAAGTCTTCATCCCGCGAATCAACAAATACGCCGCCTCGGGATCCATCGAGCCGCCCAGGTAAATAATCATGTCGCGAATCTTCTCGATCAGCGAATGCCTGCCCGCCGCGGCCCCTGCAATCACGTCCGAATGTCCCGCCAGATATTTCGTCGCGCTATGCATCACCAGGTCAAATCCCATCGCCAGAGGCTTCTGCAGCACCGGAGTGGCAAACGTGTTATCAATCAGCGAAATCAAATCCCATTCTTTCGCGAAAGCGATCGCCTTCTGCAAATCCACCAAACGCAGCGTCGGATTCGTCGGCGTCTCGATGTAAAGCACTCGCGTACGCGGGTTCACCAGCCGCTCAATCCCCGCCAAATCCGTATCCACATGACGCACCACAATCCCCATCCGCGGAAACACGTCGCGCATCAGCCGGTACGTCCCGCCATACAGCGCGCGCGTCGCAATCACTTCGTCGCCGGCCTTCAATACCGAAAGCAAAGCGCTGGAAATCGCGGCCATCCCCGAAGCCGTCACGATCGCCGCCTCGGCGCCTTCCAGCGCCGCGATTTTCTCCTCGGCCACCGAAAGCGTCGGGTTCCCATAACGCGTATAGATGTACGCCGGCTTTTTCCCCTCGGCCCACAGCCTCATTTCTTCCGTGTTTGCAAAGGTAAAGTTCGCACTCCGCGCAATCGAAGTTCCCACCGGCGCGCTACGGTGGAATTTGTCTTCGCCAGCGTGAATCGCAATCGTCGCATCCGCCAACCGGCGGCGCTTCACAGGTTTTTTCATGGCGAGCCAGCTTGCCGCACCAGCGCGAACTATCGCAAGCTCCAATTTGGCGTAGCGCAATATGCCGCCGCTTCCGCGCAACAGCGCCGTTGGCAAAGCGCCCAGAGTACGCAACAATGTCTCGCGCCGCGCAGTCTCATGCCACGCAGTCTCGTGCAATGGGGCGCCCATTCGCCGGCGTAAATTTCCCGGAGCAAGCACCGATGCAGGTAACGCCCTCGCAAGTAATCATCGCTTCCTGGACGCTCTTCGCGCTCTACTGGCTCATCGCCGCCATCGGCCTAAAACGAACCGCCAAGCGCCAGAATCCCTCCGAGCGCTTGCTCTACGTCGTCTTCATGGCTGCGGGCTTCTTCCTCCTCTACCAGGAAAATCCCAATTGGGGCCCATTGAATCATCGTTTTCTCCCCAATAAATTATGGATCGCCTGGCTCGGCAGCGCGCTCTGCGCCGCAGGAGTTCTCGTCGCCGTATGGGCCCGCCGCACCATTGGCAAAGATTGGAGCGCCGAAGTGCAAATCAAAGAAGGCCACCAGCTGATTCGCTCCGGCCCCTACGCTCGCATCCGCCACCCGATTTACACCGGCATTCTGCTCGCGACGCTCGGCACTGCTCTCGTCATCGGCGAATATCGCGGCCTCGTCGCCAACGTCATGTTTCTCATCGGATTCACTCGCAAGGCGCGCAAGGAAGAATCGTTCCTGGCGGCCGAATTCGGGGCGGCGTTCGACGAACATCGCCACCACACGGGGTTCTTTTTACCCCGCATTACCTGAGAAAACGCGGCCTTTTCCGGCGCGTCCCGCAGGTTTCGCCTTCTATTTGCTGGTGTTTTCGCCTACAGCTCCGCTGGAATCTTCTTGGCGGCCGCCTTTCCGTGCCATCATCAAGCTACAGCTCCGGCCTTGGCGTCGCGCACTAGCAGAATTCGTGAGAGGAAACGATGAGCAACAAGCTCAGCGCTGTGTTGATTCTGTCGATATCCACCACGTGCCTGGCGGGCTGCGACCTGCTGCGGGTCAGCGGACCTTGTTACGGCGTAGGCTGCCCGGGCGGCAGCGCAGGCCGGAATGGCCAATACAAACCAGGCGAAGCCCCCAAAGCGCAAAACGCGTCCGCGCCAGCTCCTGCTCCGGCGCAAACTGCATCAGCACCAGCACAATCCGCAAACGCGCCAGCTCAAACCGCGTCGGCACCCGGCCAACCCAATACCGTTCAGCCCAACGCACCTGCGCAAACTACATCCGCTGGAGCCGACAGCGCGCAGGTTCCCAACGCCCAAGCCGCGGCCACGCAACCGGTAGCAGCGCAGGACGCCAGCTCCGAAGCGAAATCGTCACCGCTACATTCGATCGGCGAATTCTTCGCGCGGCTGATTCCGCACCACAACTCCGGCGCGAAATCCGGCGCCTCCGACTAAGCCGAAGCCGTACGCCCAATGAATTTTCGCAGAATCCAAGCAACGCGAGAAGGTGCCCCACCATTCGCCTTCCGAGGGTTGGGGATTTAGATGAAACTCCATCGACCACCACTCCCCAATCGCGAATTTCCTTCGCGTTCGTTTTATCAGCCTTGAGCCGTGTTCATCTGTGGTGCCTCTGACTTCTTTCCCCACCACTCTAAGCCGAAGCCGACTTTCCGTTCTCCTCCACTTCCTCGCCCGCGTGATGCGGTTTATGCGCCGCGATCACTTTCTCTGCGATCTCATTAGGCACATAATCGTAATGCGAAAATTCCATCGCATAACTTCCGCGCCCCTGCGTCAACGAAATCAATTCATTCGCGTAGCTGAGCATCTCTGAAAACGGCACCAGCGCCTTGATCACCACATTTCCCGCGCGCGCTTCGCTGCCGCTGATTTTTCCGCGTCGTCCGCTCAGATGTCCCATCAAGTCGCCCGAATATTGATCGGGCGCGTACACCTCCACTTGCATGATCGGCTCGAGCAGCGCCGGGCGCGCCTGCTTCATCGCCTCCTTGAACGCCAGCGACCCCGCAATCTTGAACGCCATGTCGCTGGAATCCACGTCGTGATATTTTCCGTCGTACAAACTCACGCGGAAATCCACAACCGGAAATCCCGCCAGATACCCGCGCTCGGCTGAATCCCGCACGCCTTTCTCCACCGACGGAATCCAGTTCTTGGGAATCGCTCCGCCGAAAACATCATCCACAAATTCAATTCCCTTGCCGCGCGGCAGCGGTTCCAGCTTGATGCGGCACAGCCCGAACTGCCCGTGCCCTCCTGTCTGCTTCTTGTGTTTGCCTTCCGCGTCCGCCTTCGCGCGAATCGTCTCGCGATAGGGAACTTTCGGCGGATGGATCATCAATTCCACGTGATAGCGTTTGCGCAGCTTCGCCACCACCACTTCAATGTGCTGCTGCCCTGCGCCACTGAGCAGAAATTCTTTGGTCTGCGGATCGCGCCCAAACCGCAGCGCCAGATCCTCCTCCAAAATTTTGTGGATCGCCACTCCAATGCGATCCTCGTCCGCGCGCGTTTTCGGTTCCACCGCAAATGTGATCGAAGGCTCCGGAATCCGCGCCGGGGCGCAAAATATCTGCGCGTTCTTGTCGCCCAGCGTTTCTCCCGTGGTGGTCTCCTTCAATTTCGCGATGGACCCAATATCCCCCGCGTGCAGCTCGCTCACCTCCGTCCCCGTTTTTCCCTGCATCACCTGGATGTGCTGAAATCTTTCCTGCGTGCCGCGATTGAAATTCGTCAGCGTCGCATCATTCTTCAGCACGCCGGACATCACCTTGAAATAAGTGATGCGTCCGGCAAAGGGATCCGCCAGCGTCTTGAACACAAATACGGATAGCGGCCCGGAGTCGCTGATCGCGCGCTCGACCGTCTCGCCTTTGTGATCCCCTTTCTGGTAGGCCGTTTTGTGGCACACAATCTTTCCGCGCGCTGCCGGCGAAGGAAAAATCGCGACCATCAGATTCAGCACCGCGTCGCTGCCGACATTGTGCAGCGCCGAGCTGAGCATCACTGGGAACAGCCGCTTGGCCAGCACGGCTTCGCGCAAGCCCATCACCAGGTCGTGCACCGGCAGCGTGCCCTGGTCGAAAAATTCCTGCATGAGCGCGTCGTTGCCTTCCGCCACCATTTCCACCAGCGTCTCGTGCCCCAGTTTCGCTTCGTCCGCCAGCGCTTGCGGAATTTCTTCGATCTTCGCGATGCCATTCCCGTCCGGCGTATAAATCAGCGCCTTCAGGGTGATCAGGTCCACCACGCCGCGAAATCCTTTTTCCCAGCCGATCGGCAATTGAATCGGCACCACGCCGCGTCCGAAAACCTGCTGCACGGAATCCAGCGCGCGCTCGTAGCTCGCCAGGTCGCGGTCCATCCAGTTCAGCAAAAACGCGCGCGGCAAATCGTACTCCGTGGCGTAGTCCCACACTTTCTCCGTCACCACCTGCACTCCCGCGGCAGCGTCCACCACAATCAGCGCGGCGTCGGCGGCAATCAGCGATGATTTTGTCTCATTGATGAAAGTCGAATAGCCCGGAGTATCCAGCAGATTGATCTTGGTCTTTTCAGGTTGCGCCGGTGCCTGCCATTCCGCATACGCGACGCCGGTATTGATCGATATCTTCCGGGCCACCTCTTCTTCATCCCAATCCGTGATCGTGGAACCTTCGGTGACTTTTCCCAGCCGCGGCGTCATCCCCGCCGTATGCAGTAACGACGACACCAGCTGGGTTTTCCCCGTGTCGCCGTGGCCGACAATGCCAACATTGCGGATCCATTCAGTGTTGTAGTTTTTCATTTTTCACCTCGGAGGAATTGAAAGCAGAAAACGGGAAAACGAAATTGGAAAAGGGAAATGCGCTGGCCGCGCGCGACTTAGCGCCAGGACCGGTCGGAATAGGCATTTCGTAAGGGGATAGAACCGACGTCCAATTCGAGCTGTAATGCGAGGCGAACTTCATCACGGCGCCGCCCCCCGGCGGTTGCGCGCATGACCCTGCGGAAACCCGGATGCTAGCACACGCCCCGCCGCACATTCAACCGCAACCAGCTGCGTGCCAGGACTACGATTCATTCTCCAATTTGGTGTTCCGCAGCTTCCACGCATCGCGCGGGATTCGCTCCATCTCGAACAAATCAGACGTCCGCGCGTACCACCCCGCTCCATGCATGCGGCCAATCAACTGCAACCCCGGCGTATCAATACGATGCTGCACGGGATCGAGCACCATGTCGTCGCGCACGTGCATCGCCAGTATTCGGCCCAGCACCAGCCCACTGTCTTTTCCCAACTCCACAATCTGTATCAACTCGCACTCCATCGAAACGGGACTCTCCGCAATGCGCGGCGGTTTCACATGCACGCTCGCAACGGTCGCCAGGCCTGCCTGGTGCGGCTCGCTTACCCCGCGCTCGAACTCGATCGCCGTAATGTTCATCCGTTCGCGAGCCTCCTCCGACACCAGGTTCACCACAAACTGTCCCGTGTCGCGAATATTCCGCCGCGTATCCTTCGGCCGCCCCGGATCGTGACTCCCAATTCCAATTCCCACCACCGGAGGATCGCCTGCGAGCGCATTGAAAAAAGAAAATGGCGCCGCATTCAGTTGCCCTTGCAAATCCTGCGTCACAACCCAGGCAATCGGCCGCGGCACAATCGTCGAAACCATCAATTTGTACCGCTCTCGCGCAGGAATCGTGGCGAAATCGAAAAGCATGGTAAATCCTCCCATGTAAGCAACTCAGTGTCCCAACAAGTACAGATTTCCTACAGGTGCCGGACCGTTTTCCTCCAGTCAGTACTAGTTCAGTAGCATTTCTGTATCTCGTCTGTCCTTACGCGCAGCTGTTTTCTTCGCTCGCGCGTGTTAGCTTGGTGCGGGAACGAAAAAATGAATCATTTTCCATATCCGCGCGATGGCGCCGGGTTCTGGCGGACCTGGCAGGAAAAAAATCCGCTCCCCGCTATGCGCAACCGTCCGGGATCGCTCCTACTCTCGTCGCAAGCCTCACAACTCGCGCAGCTCTGTCCGCCATGAAGCTGTTTCGAATCGGTAGTCGCTCATTATTCGAAATAGCACTAACTTACTCAAAACAAAGGAGAAACTATTTTCTAAGCGGTGGTTTTTCGGCACTTTTTGCCGTGCGTCTCCCATATTCTAGCAGCGAGGTGCAATTCACAGGTGGAAAGTTAGTGGGCAAAACCTGCGTTATACTGCGCGGCACGATGAGCGTGATTATCTCAATGCTACGTGGCGTGAACGTCGGCGGCCACAACAAGATCAAGATGAACCAACTGCGAGCGGTGTACCAGTCGCTGGGATTGCGCGACGCGCAAACGTACATACAGAGCGGCAACGTGGTCTGCCGCGCGGAAAAGCGCGATCTTGCGACCGTCTGCGCGCGTATCGAAAAGGGCATCGAGCGAAATTTCGGATTTCGGCCCAGTGTGATTGTGCGCACGGCGCCGGAATTGCGCGAAGTAATGGTGCGCAATCCGTTCGCGAAGCGTTCGGGGATTGACGCGAGCAGATTGCTGGTGGCGTTTCTGGCGAGCAGCCCGGCGGCGGATGCGCTGGATAAAGTGCTGAAGATGAAGTGCGAGCCCGAAGAATTGCGCGTGAGCGGACGGGAGCTTTTTATTTATTATCCGGATGGCATGGCGCGGCCGACGTTGCCGTTGGCGACGGTGGAGCGGACGTTGAAGATTTCGTTCACCGGGAGAAATTGGAATACGGTGCGAAAGCTGCTGGAGATGGCGGAGGCGCTGGAGGCGGCGGGGTAGGGTGCAGCAGGCGCGAGCGATCGCGGCGCGGCAGAAAAGCGCAGCGAGATCCCCGCCTGCGGCGGGCAGGCTTCGCTGCGCTCAGGACGACGACGGAACGGAGCGCAGCGAACAATGATAATGATGGGTGATGACGAACGCTGCCGAAACGCCCGCGTTACATCTTGCCTTCGTCGGCAGAGGGGCCGTAGACGCTGGGGACCGGGACGTTGTTCATGCGGAGATAAACGCCCAGCTGCGCGCGGTGATGGACGATGTGATTCATCACGAAGCCGCGCAAGAACACGACGCGCGGCATAACCATGATGGTCTGGCCGCCGCCCAGAAGCTTCCAGTTCTTCAGCAGGTGTTCGTCGCTGGCGGTGGCGCTGCTGAGCGCCGCGCGCGCTTCCGCGGCTTTCTTGTCGAAGGTTTCAAGGAGTTGCTGGCGCGAAGTCATCACCAGCGGCTGCATCGGCGGCGCGCCCACCGGACGAAAATCCAATTCATCCTGATTAATAATCGTGGCAGCCCAGCCGGAAAGTTCGGCGAGGTGTCCGGCAAGGCGACCCATTTTCATGGATTTCTCGTGCGGCGCCCAGTCGGGTTTGCCTTCGGGGACGCGCTCCAGAGTTTGGCGAGTGCTGATCATTTCGTGGTCGAATTCGGCAAGCATTGCGTCGCGTATGGCCATGGTTTCTCCTTAGGGAGGATTTCGTTCGGCACATCTTACCTCAACCGGGATTGGACGAGCGAGCGCGCGAGAAGTTGCTACGGGGCGATGCGGAATTTGCCGGATTCTTCCAGGTAGCCGTAGGCCATGCGCGGAGTATTGAACGCCGCAGCAGGGCGGCCCTGGCCGTCGAGAAGGATCAGGCCGCCGGTGGTGTGCACGCGATGCGCGAGCTTGCGCACGCAGGCGTCGGCAACGGCTTGCGCGAGCGAGAGGGGGCCGGCTTTCTTGCGATGCGAGAGCAGGACGCGCTGATCGTGCAGAAGATCGGTGGCCATCTTCGCCATCACAATTTTCATGATGCCTTCGCCGTGGCCGGTGCAGGAAACCCCGCCGGCTTCCGCGTCAGCGTAACAACCGCAGCCGATGAGCGGAGAATCGCCAACGCGGCCGGGAAGTTTGCAGCAAGTGCCGCCGGTGGACGTTCCGGCGAAGAGCTGGCCGTGATCATCAAGAGCGACAGCGCCCACGGTGCCGGATTCGTGGCCGAGATGATGTTCGGCGGCGTGCGAATCGCTGCGGCAGCGGCGCCAGGCAATACGTTCGCGTTCATGGATCAGGTCTTCAGGCGGACAAAGTTCGATGCCGTGTTCGGTTGCGAATTTTTCCGCGCCGGCGGCGACCAGCATCATGTGCTCGCTATGCTCGAGGACGCTGCGCGCGAGGCGTATGGGATTGTGGATGTGTTCGACGGCGGCGACCGCTCCGGCTTTCAGTGAGCCGCCGTCCATGATGATGGCGTCGAGCTGGACGTGGCCGTCGGAATTCAGGTGCGAGCCGAAGCCGGCGTCAAAAGTGGGATCGTCTTCCAGAATTACGATCGCGGATGTGACGGCGTCGATCGCGGCGCCGCCGGAGGAGAGAATTTTCCATCCGGCTTCTAGTGCGCGTTGGATTCCGGCGCGGCAGTCTTCGACGGATTCGTCGGGGATGTTCCAGGCGCCGCCGTGGATGATCAGGGAAGGCTTCAAGGGTCGGCGAAATTGTTCGCAAGCCATGATAACGCCAGGAGACGAACAGGCGAGGAGGAAGGCGTGGCGTGTGTACGCATGGGTGAACAGAGGAAAAGAGGCGGGGGCGAAGTGCGGGGCACGAGGCGAGGAGCGGAATGCAGGCGCGGGCGAGAAAATTGTTTGCGACCGAGGAGCACAGCCAAGAGTGTGGCTGTGTCACGATCAGTGGGCGACGGCTTTTTCTGCGCCCAGGCCGGTGTTGGCGCGGACTTGGAGTTCGGCGAATTTTTCTTCGCCCGCTGGGTCGCGTTGGCTGAGGAGCGTGCCAAGAATCGCGCCGAGAAATCCTAGCGGGATGCTGAGGATGCCGGGATTTTCGAGCGGGAAGATGGGGGCGTGCTGAATTATGTGACGCGCCGAGGCCGCGACGGTGGGAGCGTCCACGGTCATGATGCTGGGACCTAGGAAGATGAGGACGATCGCGCCAAGCAGGCCCGTGGCAAGTCCGGAGACGGCCCCCACGGTGTTGAAGCGCTTCCAGAAAATCGAGAACAGGATCACCGGAAGATTCGCGGAAGCGGCGACGGCGAAAGCGAGCGCGACGAGGAACGCGACGTTCGCTGTGGGGCCCAGGACGATCGCGATGGCAATGGAAATCGCGCCGACGAAGAATGCGGCGATGCGCGCGACGCGGCGTTCTTCACCGGGATTGTGTTCCTGTCCGTGGCGGATGATGTTGGTCCAAACGTCGTGCGCGAAAGATGTGGAGGCGCTGATGGTGAGTCCGGCCACGACGGCGAGAATGGTGGCGAAGGCGATGGCGGAAATGAACGCGAAGAAAACGGGACCACCGAGGTTTTGCGCGAGCAGCGGAGCGCTCATATTGTTGCCGCCGTTTTTGGCGATGAAGTCGCGGCCGACGATGGTGGCGGCGCCCCAGCCGAGGAACGTAGTGAGGATGTAGAAGATGCCGATGAGCCACATGGCCCAGACCACGGAAAAGCGCGCGGTTTTTGCGTCGGGCACAGTGTAGAAGCGGACGAGAATGTGCGGCAGTCCGGCGGTGCCGAAAATCAGAGCCATGCCGAGCGAGAGAAGGTCGAGCGCGCCGTACGGCGGTTTGTAGCGCAGGCCGGGCGTGAGGAAATCTTTCACGACTTCGCTGCCGTCTGCCGCGTGGTAATGCACTTGGCTGACGGCAGTGAAGAACGCGCCGAGACTGAAGCCGAAATGCGCAAGGACCAGAAAGCTGAGAAGGATCGTGCCGGAGATCAGCAGGATCGCTTTGATGATCTGCACCCATGTGGTGGCGATCATGCCGCCAAAGACGACGTACACAATCATCAGAACCCCGACGCTTGAAACGGCCAGACGAAAGCTGATGTGAGAATCTTTCAGCAGTAGGGCGACCAGCGCTCCGGCGCCGACCATCTGCGCGATCATGTAGAAGGTGCTGACGGTGATGGTGCTGAGCGACGCCATGGCGCGAACCGGGCGGGGATGCAGGCGGTAGGCGAGAACGTCTGCCATGGTGTATTTGCCGGTGTTGCGCAGCGGTTCGGCGACGACGAGCAGCACGGTGAGATACGCGACGAGAAAGCCGACCGAGTACATGAAACCGTCGTAGCCGAAGAAGGCGATGAGGCCGGCGATGCCGAGGAACGATGCGGCGGACATGTAATCCCCGGCGACGGCGACGCCATTTTGCCAGGCGCTGACGCGGCGATTGGCCGCGAAGTAAGAAGCGGAGGAGCCGGAGAGGCGCGAGGCCCATGCAGTGATTCCCAGAGTGACGGCGATGAAGGCGAGAAAAAGAATGAGCGTGGTATTCATCGGCTAGTTTCCCTTCGCTTCAAGGTTTCCGAGATCTTTGATGACGGCGGCGGCGCGCGAATCGAATACGCGGGCGGCGCGCACGTAGAGATACGCGATGAGCCACGCGACGATGAATTGCGAGAGGGCGAAGAGGTAGGCGATGTTCACCGGGCCCCAGACTTTGCGTTGCACGAACGCGGGGAAATAGCCGACGGAAATCGGGAGCGCGAAATAATAGAGGACGAAGAAAATGGTGGCGGGGAGGACAAAGGATTTTTTGGCGGCGAGGAGTTTCTTGAAGTCGTCGGTTTGCGCGACGCGGTTCCAGATGGAAGCGTTTGAGGAAGGCGTGCGTGGGTCCGGGCTCGGTGGTGTGGGCATTTTTTCTCCTCGCTTTAATTGCAGGGTGTGACAGCAGTGAGCGGATTACGTACTTGTGCTTGTTTCAGGAGTTGCTGTGTATCTGAGCGCCACATATATCACGAACGCGGCATGGGCCCGCAAGTCGCGCTGGACCATATCTCAGAAATGTGAATGGCAGGTTAAAAGATTCGAACTGGCGCGGCAGGCGGAAAAGGAGTTAGCAAAAGCCAGAGTCAGAGATGCGGGAAGAAAATCAGGGTAATGCCGATGGCGATCAGGAGGGGGCCGAGGAGGAAGACGAAACTTACGCCCAGGAGGAAGCGCACGGCGCCTTGGCGTTTTTGGACGGCTTCCTTGGAAGGAAAGATGGGCGGAGCGGCCTCGCGATTGTGCAGCAGGGCGCGGAAAAATGTGAGGTACGCGACCATCCAAAATCGAATTTCGTGGCGTGATTGCCAGAGCAGGTCGATCCCGGCGCAGATGACCAGCAGGCCGATGATGCCGAAAAGCTTGGGCACGACTAACCTCCGCGGCGGGCTGTGCGGGTGAGCAGTGGTGAAGAATCGTGGACGTCGCTGGGAATATTGGCTTGTAGTGAGGTGGGTGCGCCGGCCGACAAACCGGACGGGCGCGATCCTGGGCGTGCGGGCGTGCGCTGTAGAGACGCGGGCGCGTGAGATTCCACTTTGGTTTGCTGCCAGGTGCGCACGATGCGATGAATGACGGTGATGTTCGGGCCGATCGCGAGGATCCAGAGCACCACGTCCATGCGATTCACGAGGGCGCCCAAAATCATCAGCACCAGGCGCTCGGGGCGCTCCCAAAATCCAACTTCGGGGGAGGGCACCAGAGATTCGGCGCGAGCTTTGGCGTAGCTGACCATTACGGAGCCGGCCATCGCCGCGCCTGCGAGCATGGCGTAACCGAAGCGGTTCACATGCGAGTAATAAACGAGCAGGCCGAGGAACAAGATCAGATCAGCGTAACGGTCGAAAATCGAATCCAGAAATCCGCCGAACATCGAGACGCGGCCTTGGCGGCGCGCGACCGGACCATCGAGAAGGTCACAGAGCCCGGCAAGAATCATCATGCCGCCTGCGGCAGCGAAACGCCCGGCAGCGAAAAGTATTCCGGCCCAGAAATTTAGAATCAGCGCCGACCAGGTGATTACGTTGGGAGGGATGCCGGTAGCCGCCACCAGGGCTGCAAGACGTTCGATGGGCCAGACCAAGAGCCGGCCGATAGTGCGCGTCAGCATGAAAAAAGTTTCACCTGCTATTCCTCGTCGTAGATGGTGAACAGTTCCACGACTTCGTAATCTTTCAGACCGGCCGGAGTGGTGACTTGCACTTCATCACCGACTTTTTTACCGAGCAGGGCGCGGCCGATGGGCGAGCTGGTAGAGATCAGGCCTTTGGCGGCGTCGGCCTCTTCGACAGTCACCAGTTTGTACTCGATTTTAGAGCGCTTCGCAACGTCCAAAACGGTGATGCGTGAACCGTAAGCAGCTCGGTCTTTCGGAAGATTGCTCAGATTCAACATGGAGAGGTCGGCCATGCGTTGGTGCAGCTGGCCGAGGCGCGCCGAGACGAAGGATTGGCGCTCCTTGGCGTATTTGTATTCGGCGTTTTCCTTCAGATCGCCGTGGGCGCGCGCGACGCTGATTTCCTTGGGCAGGTCGGTGTGCAGCTCATGTTCGAGCAGCGCGATTTCGTCAGTGAGTTTTTTCTTAATTTTTTCGGCTAGATCAACCATTTTTCAGGGCGCCTGGAGGGGTCGATTTAGCGGGCTCGATCCCACTCTGCTGGATACGTTAACCCAACGATTATAGAGGATTTGCACGAGGCACGGCAAATTAGATGGGTTTTCGCGTAGTTTGTCAGTTCCCGGGAATGGGTGGGTGTTCAATGGGTCGCTTGGTGGTACGTCGTGCGACTAATTCTTTTGCACTATTCCCCCACTGCCGCTGCCCTTATACAGTCCTGCAAATTTCGGCGATTCGCCTTCCAATCTGGCGATAAGGGGTCTCATGTCCGTTCAAGCTTCCACGCTCAACCAGCCGGCGCCGATCGTCAGCAGCAACGCTTGGCGCAGCCGCATGCTTGCCGTCATTCTGATGCTCGCCATCGCCAGCATTTTTTGGGTGGACTCACGCTATCCAGCTCTCGTGAAGCGCTACCACGCCGGGACACAAGTGAAGGCTGCTGGCGCCCTGACGTATGGGACCGTTTATCCAGTGGATCACGCAATGCCGCTCTCGACTCGCGTATGGCACACTAGCATCAACTGGCTCGACGCCAATCGCATCGGCATGACGTTCGCCTTCCTGTTCGGTCCGGCGGCGCTTACTTCCCTCGCTATGAGCCGTCGCAGACGGACCGGTTCGCGCTATCGGAATGCGCTTGTCGGCGCGGTCGTCGGCGCGCCTTTGGCGGTGTGCTCCAACTGTGTCGCTCCGATCGCGCGCGGATTCTACGCCTCCGGTATGAGCACCGAATCCGTGCTCGCCGCTATGTTTGCTTCGCCTGCGCTTAACATCGTGGTCCTGGCAATGACCTTCGCGCTATTTCCCGCGTCGATCGCGCTGCTGAAGCTTGCCACGGTTCTCTTTCTTATTTTTGTATTTGCGCCAGCTGCAGCTTCACCTCAGGGAGAATCCGCTCCTGCCATTACTTGCTCCATCGAAATACCCGTTTCAGAGACCTGGACTCAAGCGCTGGTTTCCACGGCGCGCTGTTTCGCACGGAGCTTCTGGTATGTTTTCCGTGTTGCGTTTCCATTGATGATTCTCGCTGCTGTATTGGGCGCACTAGTGATCGAACTTCTTCCCCCAGAAGCGCTGAATGCGCCAGTCACAGTCGGCGGCACCATTGTTGTCGCGCTGGTCGGAGCTTTCCTCCCTGTTCCGCTGACTTTTGACGTGGCCATCGCGTACATTGCCCTGACCAAAGGTGTTCCGCTGCCTTACGTCGTGACGATTCTTTGCACGCTGGGCATCATCAGTGTTTTTTCGGTTTCTGTGATCGGAAAGACCATTTCCTGGAAAGTCGCCGTAGCGGCTTACGCTACCGTCGTGGCTCTCGGCACGGTCGCCGGCTTGCTTACGCATGCATTGAGCTGACTACGGGTGGTCTCTCCCGTCACGCAGGTTTCAAATCCACGTTCTCGGTTTTCGCCGCATAACAATCCACAAGCAGCGCCCCCGGCCGAACGTTTCACTGCTTGCTAGCATTCTGAGAATGCAGATGCAGGTTGACACGGTTGTTTCAGCGGCCGACGCTGTCCTGGATTACTGCGTTTACTGCGGGGAGGATGCCCAGGTTTCTGTAGATGGGGCGGATTCGTTTGCGGATGGCGGGGAGGCGGCTGGCGAACCATGCAGCGCCGAGGATGCAGAAGGCTCCGCTGAGCATCACGGTGCGTGGGGCGCCGATGGCGTGGGCTAGCGTTCCGGCTAGCAGGCTGCCGAAGGGCGCCATGCCTACGAAAGCGACGGTGTAGAAGCTCATCACGCGGCCGCGTTTACTTTCTTCGACGATGGTTTGAATGATGGTGTTGCTGGCGGCCATTTGTTGCATCAGGCCGAAGCCGCAGACGAGCATTAACAAGAGCGAAATCCAGAGAGTGCGCGACATTCCGAAAAAGATGAGGCCGGCGCCGAAGGCTGCTGTCGCAAGCGGAATCATTTTGCCGAGGCCGAGGACGGTTTTTCGTACGGCGAGAGAAATTGCTGAAACTAACGCGCCGACGCCTACCGCGGCCATCAGGAAGCCGAGTGTGTGCGGGCCGCCGTGCAGAATCGTTCCAGCGAACACCGGCATAAGTACCGTGAAGGGCCAGCCAAGCAAGCTGACTGCGGCGAAAAGCAACAGGATGGTGCGGATGGGCGCGAAGCCGGAAACGTACGTCCAGCCTTCCTTCAGCTGCATAAGCACGGAGTCCGTGGTGCGTTTTATGGCAGCGGAGTGGAGGTGCATCGCGTAGAGCGAGGCGATGACAGCGAGGTAGCTGATGCCGTCCACCAGGAAGCAGTAGCCTTCGCTGGAGATGGCGATGACTACTCCGGCGAGCGACGGACCGACGAGGCGCGCCATGTTGACCATGGAGGAATTCAGCGCGATGGC
The DNA here is from genome assembly GCA_963747605.1 of uncultured Acidobacteriota bacterium. Taxonomy (GTDB): domain Bacteria; phylum Acidobacteriota; class Terriglobia; order Acidiferrales; family UBA7541; genus Palsa-295. The sequence goes on from CAVVGA010000028.1 coordinate 20,117, forward strand.
ATTGCCGAGGTCTGCCTTGTCTTCGACCATTTCCACCAGGAAGGCTTGGCGGCCGGGCATGTCAAACGCGTTGATGGTGCCTTGAAATGCGCTGAGCCAAATGATTTCGTGAATGTTGATGTGGTGGCTGAGCGCCAGTGCGGCTAGCGCGAAGGATTGCAGCATCGCCAGGGCTTGCGTGACCAGCAGAACGTTGCGGCGATTGAGGCGGTCCACCCAGACTCCGGCGAACGGGGCGAAGAGGAAGGTGGGAATTTGTCCGGCGAAGCCGACGACGCCCAGGAGGAACGCGGAGCCGGTGAGGCGATAGACAAGCCAGCTGGTGGCCAGGCGCGTCATCCACGTGCCCATGAGGGAGATGCTTTGCCCGCCGAAGTAGAGGCGAAAATTTCTGTGACGCAGGGCGCGCCAGGCGTAGGAAATGCCGGCGAGTTTGCGCTGCGGAGGATGGATGGGAGGGGCCTGGGCGCTCACAGGGTTCTATTTTGACATTTATGATGGCGACGGCGGGCGCAAAGTTTGGGGAAGTGAGACATCCACCACCATCACGTCCACATAATCATCCACCACCATGTACACCACTCCCACTCCCACCACCATGCCCACCGACACTCCCACGGCCACCGGCACCATCATGGGCAGCACGCCCGATTCGTGGAGCCCTCGCATACCTCGCAGTCCACTCAGCGGCTTGTGTAGGCACTCGCCTACATTTAGGGTGTGTAGGCACTCGCTTACTTTGCTAGAATGTAGGCGTTCGCCAACTTATGTTATACGGAGCTTTATTATGGTAATTCGGACGCCAGCAGACTTGGGCGCTATGATTCGCAGCGCTCGAAAGCGCCTCGACATGGACCAGACGGATCTTGCACGGAAGGTCGGAGTCAGCCGTTGGTGGCTTGTAGAGATTGAAAAGGGAAAGCCGCGCGCGGAGATTGGCTTGATTCTACGCACTCTCAATGCACTCCAAATTAGTCTTGGCGCAGAAATGACCGGAAAGAGCATCGCCAAGGTTAAAAAGGCAGCCAACAAAGAGAGTCGCTCGTCCATAGATATTGACGAGATTATAGAGAAAGCGCGTCGAGCCAATTAATGATTCAAGAGCTAATCGCCATCCATGACGACTTGACCGTTGGCGTTGCCGTACACGACGCCAAGGGACGAATTTCATTTGAATATTCTCAAGGATGGCTTACAGACAGCCGCTTTCCCTTAACGGACTATCCGGAAGTAATCGCCTCCCGGTGTGCATCATCAAACTGTCTCAAAATAGGGGTTCACTCCAGACCTTGCGGCTGACCATGCGAGGATTGAGAACGGTACTCGAAGAGAAGACTATTGGGTTTCTACGCGCACGTCGGCAAATTTTCGAAAATCCTGATCGAAGGTGGCCACAGGCGTGTTTTCGGCCGAAGCGGTTGCGGCAATCAGGCAGTCGACGAAATGAACCTTCGTTTTTCGATAGCGGTCCAAGGCGTCGAGATGAATTGCCTCCTCGTTGATCTCAACACCAGGGCTAGAGATGAGGGTGCCTAGCGCCGAAGCGATATCTCCACGTGGATGCTCGTAGAAAGAATCCAGTACAAACACGCACTCAGCCAGAACAGCGGGCAACACCACGATCACTACCTCGCCGCGGTCGCAGGCATCGAACAGTCTTCCAGCGGCCTTGGCATGTTTTTCATGGTCTTGTACTAAATGGCGAACGATCAGATTGGTGTCGACAAGCCTCCGCTTGCTCACCGGATGCCCTCGCGATTGCGGGCAGCCGTCGCTGCTGCCTCGCGGATTTGGGCGAAGGACATCCCCTTACCCTTCTTGCTGGCGAGCACACCCTTTAGTGACCGCGTACCCGGATGCACGCGAATAGTGGCATGGTCTCCCTCCACCACATACTCCAGCGTGTCGCCCGGGTTGATTCGCAAAGCCTTGCGGATCTTTCCTGGAATCGTCGTCTGCCCCTTTCTCGTTACCGTGGAATGCGGCATCATAGCATCCTTACTTAGTCGTTGATTCCTTACATGGCGATTATCCCTTACTTTAGACTTGCTGGCAAGTCCAAACGCGCCAAAGCAGCTCTTGAGAAATAGCCCTCACCTGTACGTGTTTAAGGGGAATGATGCGGGTGTATTGAATCGGAGATGCAGGTTTTCACATCCCCGGCTTAAGCATCCTTACGCGATTCAGTTCGTGTTTTGTGTGCTCGGCGACTCAATCCTGATCCAACTCTCACGATCGGTCAGCAAAGGCGTTGACGTCCATCTCACCTGATCGCAGGAAATCGAGGAAACTCGCTCCCTTGCACTTGCATGTTTCGCAGATGCTTAGCAGCACGAGGTAATCACGCATGCCCTTGGCTGAACTCTTCCGGGCGATTCTATTCCGGAGTCTCACCAACGCCTTGACGGCATGCTCGGCGTTATTGTTGTTCCAAGGAACCCCTGTCCCTCGCCAAAACTCTGACCGACATTGAAATCAATAACATAGCAGCTGCTCTGCCGCGAGCGTTTTGTTATAACTCAACGCATGCTTAGCCTGCTTTCGCTCTGCTTCGGGGCGCTCGTCCGTCTATTCCGTTACCGTGGGAGCGTCGTTCTGGAGAACTTGGTTCTTCGCCAGCAACTGGCTGTTCTGAAGCGCCGCCATCCACGGCCGCACCTCGGGTTTCTGGAGAAGCTCTTTTGGGTTGCCGCTCGTCGATTCTGGTCGCAGTGGCGACAGTCGCTCATCGTGGTCACTCCGGAAACGGTGATCCGCTGGCATCGGGCTGGTTTCCGGCTGTATTGGAAGCTGATTTCGATGGAGAAGAAGCCGATGGGCAGGAAACAAACCCCGCAGGAAGTGCGAGAGTTGATCTTCCGCATGGTGCGCGAGAATCCAACATGGGGAGCACCCCGCGTACACGGTGAGCTGCTCATGTTGGGTCTTGATGTCTCGGAGCGAACCATTTCCCGCTGGATGCGCCGAGCGACTCGAGATCCCGAGCCAGCCAAGCGGTGGCTGGCCTTTCTTCGAAACCACAGGGAAGCGGTTGCGGCCATGGACTTCTTCACCGTGCCCACGATCACGTTTGGTGTGCTCTACTGCTTCTTCGTCATCAGCCACGACCGGCGGAGGATTCTGCACTGCAACGTGACCAAGCACCCGACCAGCCTGTGGACCGTTCAGCAGTTGCGGGAAGCGTTTCCATTCGGATCGGCTTCCCGATTTCTGATCTTCGACCGGGACGGGAAGTATGGAATCGAGGTTCCCCTAGCTGTTCGATGCCTGGGGATGCAGCCTGTGCAAACTTCGTTCGAAAGTCCCTGGCAGAACGGCGTCGCGGAGCGCTGGGTGGAAAGCTGTCGGCGGGATCTGCTGGATCACATCATCGCCGTGAACGAACGCCATCTGAAACGACTGCTTTCTGAATACGTCGGCTACTACCACGAAGACCGCACGCATCTGGGACTCGGGAAGGGAACGCCGGCTGGGAGGATTTGCTCCGTAGGTTCCGGCGGCGTCCTCTGTCATGAGCGACTCGGCGGGCTGCACCATCGTTACGATCGGGCTGCCTGAACTGGACCAATTTTCGCCGATCCTTATAGCCGCATCGCGCCCAAGTCTCTGCCTACGAGATCCTTGGCGCTCCCAAAAGCAAATCTTGATCGAGTACGGGCTTCGTTTTCAATCCGAGAGAAAAGGCGAATCGCGCCATTTTCGACGTGGATAACATTTTGGCGAGGGACAGCGGTAGAATTTGCCTGGGTCGCAAAAAAATCAATTTCAGCCAGGTCTTTGCGGGGCAGGCCGTCGGCATCAAAGAAGTTCACGACGATATCTGGCTGGTGAGCTTTATGGATTATGATCTGGGGTACTTCGATCTGGAGACTCGGGTGCTCGAACCGCTCGAAAATCCGTTCGGCCCAAAAGTGTTACCTATGTCTTAGGTACGTTGTGTCACCCATGTGTCCGGGCTGGACCTTGTGAGTTCTGGCGGAGAGGGGGGGATTCTAGACCTCCGCTCCGAATCGCATTGCAAACAGGAAACTTAAATCGCTAACTCCTGAAATCTCAACGGATTATTCGTCGGCGACGTTGCGCCGCGTTGCCCGACGTTTCGCCACGCACCAAAAATCGTAACCGTCGTAACCGGTAATACCCCACCTCTGTGAAAAAGTAAAGCTAGGGACTGGTGGTTTTCACGGGGTACCCACAAGAGTGGTTCCTCCGGTAGTTTACTTATCAAGGACGTACAAGTATGGTATCCAACGTCCTAAAAGGAGGACAATCAATGCCAAAGAAATCACGCAAGGTCCGTGTTGGAAAGGCCGCAACAAACGGCAAGAAGCTCCCCAAGAGGAATGCTTCTGCAGTGGCTAAAGGGGCAGCTTACGCGGTTCTCGCGGGGCGTCCGTCGCAGCAAGCCGTGACCGCCGTATTCGGCAAAACCGGATATGCGCTATCGTGGGTTGCAAGGGCGGATCGTCTCGGCATCACACCAGAGGAACTGTGCGACCGATTCAAAGCAGACCCCAACAGAGTCAAGAAGTCGTGGGCCGAATTGGTGGAGAGCGAGAAATCGGCAGACGCAAAGTGAACAGGTCCAACCCGCCCAGTTAGTTTGCGACGCCCGGTGCCCTAGCTCTTGAGGCCATGGGCGTTTCGCTTTGGGCTGCGAACGGTACTCAAAGCCTTAGAATTTCATGCGAGCCTTGATCCCCGCCACCTGAGTCGGAACGCAGTGAAACTCCTCAGCGAGCTTATGGACATCTCCATCACCTCGCTCGATACGTGCCCGGATCTGCGACCTCTCCGTTTCGTTGAGCGTACGCTCTTTCTTCCGAAGGTACCGCTGTAGCTTGGTTTGAGGCATGGAAGCTCCTTTAGCCAATTCAATAAGTTTAGACCGCGAATGTTGTCAAATAGCACAGCAGCAGCGTACAGTGTCGTACGCAAGCGCCCTATCAGGACCTTATAGATGGCTGCTGAAGTCGACATCGCAACTCTAGCTAAAGAGATCAAGGAAGTGCACGAGCACTATCCGACTTGGACCCAAGACAACGCCTTCGTTCACTGGTTCCTGCAAGCCTTTCTCGTGTCCGACCCAGAAATGGCGGCTCGGTCTGTTACGGGTGTCAGTCACGACAAGGGGGTCGACGGGGTTTATATCGACGAATCACTCGGACAAGTATTTGTGCTGCAAGGAAAGTTCCGCCAGGGGCCGAAGGCACCGCTTGAGTCCCGCCCGGACGTGATCGCCTTCGCCCAATGGCTCGCAAACTCACTGGACCGAAACATGACTTCGACACATATTTATCGGGCATCGATCCAAGTGTCGCCAAGCTTCTGACGGAGGCCCGTCAACGAATCCATCGACGGCATTTCGAGGTGCGTCTTTACTATGTGACGACCGGACGCTGTAGTGCCCCGTTGAAGTCAGAGGCCGAATCAGAGGTAGCCCAAGCAAGCGCCATTGCTTCGATCAGTGTGATGGACCGATCAGACATTCTCTCTTTGCTGATCGATTACTTCGGTGGGCGACGCCGCCTGTTCTTCCTTGACCTGCCGATTGATGCACGGGGCATTGTGGGGTCCGATGGCGTCATCCAGCGGTACGATCAAGTGAGTGGGATCGAATCTTGGATATTAAGCATGTCTGGGCGAGACCTAGCGAGCCTCTACAGCAAGGCGGGAGATCGTCTGTTCGCCCGTAACATTCGTGGTTTCCTCGGTGATACCGCGATCAACGAAGGCATGCGGACCACGCTACTCGCCGACGCAGAGGCCGATCATTTTTGGTACTTCAACAACGGCGTGACTTTAATTTGCGATTCGGCACGCAAGACTGCGGAGCGAGGCCAAGCAGTGCTCCGGGTGACCAATCCGCAAGTTATCAATGGTCAGCAAACGACAAGAGTCCTATTCGGCGCCCCAACTTCCCGTGCCAAAGAGGCGGCCACAATCGTTCGCGTGATAAGTGTTCCGCGCAGCGGCGACAGCGGGCAGAGTCGCTTTGAACAGCTTGTCTCAAACATTGTCGCCGCGACAAATCCGGCAGAACGCGATTCTTCCTTCTGACCTGCGGTCCAATGACTCACGACAAGTTCAACTTCAACGAGAACTCGCAAAGTTAAGTTATCAATACTTGCGAAAACGACAAACCAAGAAGGAGGCAAAACGACTGCTCGGGCATCGCCACTGGTTCTGGATCAAGAAGGATGAGCTGGCTCAGCTAGTAGCATCCTGCGAGTTCGATCCACTTACCGTTCGGAGCGGCAAGGAAGGGCTGTTCAAACCACCATATTATGATCGGATCTTTGATGGGCGTTCCATTCGCGAATACCTATCGATGTACTGGGTAGGGAGAATCGTAAAATACGAAGCCGCTGGCTATCCTGATCGAGCCTATGCAAAGTGGTATGCGATGCATTTCGTTTGGCAGCATACAGGTCCATTACTTCGGAGCAAAGCTGCTGCAGATCATTTCAGGACGTCCTGCGAACGGTACCGATGGCCTACACCGCTCCACGCTGCGACGGACCAAGTCTATCGGGGTCTATTGGAATTCTTCAAACTGAAGAGAGGCAGTGGTCCTCACGCCATCGACATCTCCAACTTCTTCTATCGTCTGAATCAGCATACTGCGTTTGAGTCCTTCTGGCGTGGACCAAAAAACACTCGCAAGGCTAAGTTTCGGAAGCTGATGAAAAAGTTTCAGTTTGAAGTGGAGGCGGCGCTGTCGTCTTAGTCTTGAGCATTTGTGCATCGGTTTTCGGGTAAGCGCAAATCTACAGTGTGCTGCCTGCGGGCAAAGGCAGGCGTTGACGCCAAGCACTTCCAAGCTGCTCTGGCGGCGAAAGGCGGTGGGTGAACGCGGTTCAAACCCTGAGGCCCTCAGTCGCGCAACGGC
>CAVVGA010000029.1:0-6311 GCA_963747605.1 uncultured Acidobacteriota bacterium
TTTAACTGGAAACTAGTAGCCGATACCTCCGCCGACGAATGGCAAAAAGTAATCGCCTCGAACCTCTACAGCGTCTTCCATGCCAGCAAAGCCGCCCTCCCCGCCATGCGCCGCCAGCACTGGGGCCGCATCATCAACCTAGGCGCAGTAGGCGCCGAACGAGCCTTCGGCCAAGGAACCATCTCAGCCTATGCCGCCGCCAAAGCCGCAGTAGTTTCCTTCTCCCGCTCCCTAGCCATCGAAGAAGCCAAAGCCGGCATCACCGTGAACGTAATCAACCCCTCCAACATAGACGAACGCGAACTAACCGCCGACGAAGCCCGCCGCATCCGCGACGCCCGCTCCCCCATGGGCCGCCCTCCCAGCTCCGAAGACGTAACCGCCGCCGTCAAATTCTTCGCCTCCGACACCGCCGACTACATCACAGGCCAAGTAATAAACGTAACCGGCGGCTGGATGCTCTAGCGCGGTAGCATAGGCAATCAATCCTGCCTATGCTCTTTCTGTTGAAGGTGTGCTTACGAGCAGCGAACGACGCGCAGTTGAAACCGGTGAATCAGATAGACTATCGACTGCTCTCTGGCGCGGCTCTTCCGCTCCCGTGTACGTCTGCTTACTCGCTCACTGGATTTGCGCTAATCCTTTCCCTTTACCGCGGCGCTTTCCTCAGCTCCGCATTTTGCCAGCACGGCCCGTGTTTCCTGCGCCCACGCTACAAGCTCTTGTTCTCGGTCCCGCATCGAGATCTTCAGCTGACCAGCGAGGCTGCCGACTTCGAATTCGTCTGAAGGCGCGTCTAACACGACATCGCCAGAAAACGGCGCTGTGAATCGTAGGGCTAGAATCTTGTCTGCCTCTGCTCGGATTCCAGAACACCGGTTCCCATTGATCGTCCACGTTTTAATTCTTACCTGAGGCTCAATTTCAGCGAGCGTCGCTTCTGGATGTAACTTGTGCAGTCGCTCTAGCTGAGTGAAAATCGGAACGCTGTCGGCAACGTGAACTTTCGCTACCCAGTAATAGCGCAATGGTCCTGGACCTTCATTGGATCGCCGTATTAGAGAGAAAGCGTATTCTCGCGACGTTGTGATCGCTCCATTGCTGTGCCTGTAACTTATATAATCCTGGTCAGGAAAATCGGGATCGGGCCGGCCCGTGGGCAATAACTCCGCTAATACGGTGCTCATATTTTGAGTGGTCCATCTGGTGGCTGAGTCATCCCGCGTCTGACCGGTCGTATAAGACATTGTTATCGCAAAGAATGTCAGCCCGGTGACGACCGCGGATATAGCTCGCAGCACAGAAGGAGCGATCATTATTCTGGGCACGGATTCGTCCAGTCCCGATTCGGTCGAACTCGCACGACACTTTCACTGACTACCACACGCGTCGGTTAACAGTGTTCTTACTCAACTAAGTTTCTCCAAAATCGATTCGGACGAAATCTCGCCCTCGATCTTCGGCATCGGTTCGGCGGCCTGCCCAACGGGCGCCAGAGCCACCGCTACCGGTGGCGCCGTGTACGCTGCATCGCCAGCAAACGCGAATTCCTTGCGATCCAGTCCGCGCAGCATGCGGCCGTTAGCGCACTCCACCGAGAGAGTCAGCGCGTCACCGATGGTCTCGACGGCCGTCACCACACCGTGCGCACCAGAAGCCCGGTGCATCACCTTGTCGCCTGGTTGCGCGACGATTTCTTTCGCCTCAGTTTTTTCCGGCGCTGCGTTCTGTCCCATCGTCGATATCTTGTCCCAAATTTTGCTCATGCCTCTTGCTCCTCGGTACTCGATTCAATCTTCGAATTCGGTCGTAACGTACAGAGCGCGAGTCACCAATGAATTTGTGGCACGGCCTTCGGTTACCGGCGTGAGCCTGAGCCGCTCCACGCCCAGAATACGTGCTTTTACAGCCGCGTCCCGTATTTTCGCCTCACCCCGTCCGTAACAATCAACTGCAGCGCGTGACTTCTTCGTCGAACGTTCGCCAAGCTGCACCACTCGCTTATTGCAACATTCCGGCCTGGCCCGATTCCGCACAAATTATGGTGGGTGTCACCCCTTCCACCGACATCACCGTTAAATTCATCAAATGCGTGTCGGACAGGTAGTACTGGTTCTGTACCACGTCTGCCCACAGCTACAGCTGTTTCCGCATGCCCTTCATGTTATTTCCAAACGGAAACTAAAATGTGAAATCGCGCTCACAATCGCGACATTCAGACCGCGTCATGGCGCCGCCGCTAACCTCGCCCAAACAATCGGCGCCGTTCGCGAAGCGCGGGCCAGGCGTCGCGAATCCCAATTCACCCGTGACGAATCGCACGCCGGCATCCGCTCATCACTCATTACCAATCACCCGCCACTGCCTCAATCCATCGCTAGTTTTTGTCGTGTTTTTGGCATGCACGCGGACTCACGACGGCTTTGCAACGACCGCAATCGGATCCGCGCGTGACATGTGATATATAGTTGCTCGATCGAGACGCACAAAGCTCGAAGGTGCGCCGAAATTATGAAGAACTGGACCGGCGGAATGAGATTTCTGGCATTCAGCGCGATGCTCTTTTCCTCCGTGATGACTGCGGGGCAGGACACTCCTTCGCCCCACATTTATCATGTCGAAGGAGACGTAGAAGGCGTCCACGATCCTTCGATCATCGCTCAAGACGGCACCTGGTATCTGTTCGGCACGGCCACTGAGAAAGGCCAGCACGCCCAGCTCCCCATGCGCTGTTCAAACGATCTTGAGCGCTGGAAGCGCTGCGGCGCCGTCTTCGCCTCAATCCCCGACTGGATCCAGAAAGAGAGCCCGGAAACCAAAGACCTCTGGGCGCCCGATATTTCCTACTTCAACGGAAAATATCACGTGTACTACGCATATTCTGCTTTCGGAAAAAATACCTCCGGTATTGCTCTGGTAACCAACAAGACCCTCAACCAATCCAGCCCGGATTATCATTGGGTGGACGAAGGCCTAGTGCTGAAATCCCTAGCCAGCGACGATTTCAACGCAATCGATCCCAACATCGTATTCGATTTCACCGGCACGCCGTGGCTAGGCTTCGGAAGTTTCTGGAGCGGCATCGAAATGCGCCGCCTCGACGCCGCCACAGGAAAGCTTTCACCGCAAGACGGCAAGCTCTACTCACTAGCGAGCCGCGAACGCCCAGAAAATCCTCCGCCCGCGCCGCCCGGCTTGCCCGCGGACTGGCAAGCGATCGAAGCGCCGTTCGTGGTGCATCACGGCGATTACTTCTATTTGTTCGTCTCCTTCGATCTCTGCTGCCGCGGAGTGAAAAGCAACTATCGCACCGTAGTGGGCCGCTCGCATGACGTAACCGGTCCCTACCTGGACGCCGACGGGAAACCCATGCTGCACGGCGGCGGCTCAGCGCTACTAACAGGCAACGCCCGTTGGCTCGGCCCGGGCGGCGAATCAATCCTGCTGCAACCGACCGGTGACATAATCGTGTTCCACGCCTACGACGGCAAAACCGGCCACCCCTTCCTGCAAATTTCAACAATCGACTGGGCCACTGGCTGGCCCCGCGCCGCGCTCGAAGGAGATTCCGCCGCCGCGAATTAGCGAGCGGACCAGATGTCGGAGACCCGATTCGAATCGCGGCAGAAAAAAAGCCCATCCTTCCTGGGAGTAGCTTTGGGAAGGATGGGCGTTGTGTCGTGCTTGGTGCCGTTCGAGCCTTGCCGTTACGGTTGCGGATCAGCGATGGCCGCCACCGTGGCCGCCACCTCCGTGGAAGCCACCACCACCACCACCACCGTGGAAGCTGCCGCCGCGCACCGCTCCACCGCCGCGCACTGCGCCGCCGTGGAATCCACCGCCGACCGCTACGTGCGACGAGCCGCCATGGAAGCCGCCAACTGCACCGCGCCCGACGTAGCCGTTACCATGCCAGCCGTACCCGCCGCCGTGCCAGCCGTTCCCGGGACGTCCCCAGTAGCCTGGGCGTCCCCAGCCGCCGTGGAACCAAGGACCTGCGCCGATGAAGACACCGCCGGAGAAGTAGCTAGGGCCGTAGTATCCGTACGGCGCGCACTCGTACGGGTAATACCCATAGTAGCCGTAGGCGCAAACGGGAGCTGGACCAACGTACCCCGGTCCTACGCCTACGCCCACAACAACGCGTTGGGCGCTAGCGTTCGGTGCCAAGGCCAAGGCAGTTCCAAGTACCGCAAAAACCATCAAATATTTCACGAGGTGTTTCATTTTCGGCCCCTTCTGAGCCCGTAGAGCCTTTCTGGCTATTACTGCTTTTCGACGCCCCCGGTTGCTTTCGTTGGCATCTGATAGTGAAACACGACTGCTGGCGGAAAGTTGCGCTGTGGCGAAGAGGAAGCAAAGTGTGGGAGACGTGGGAGTTAGGGGCTCCTTTAGCGAGTGGTCTCCAGCGACCGGTGCTTGGTGCGCTATGAATCGCTAGCTGCGATCCGCGACCTGTGAACGGCAGCACCCGAAGCAAGAGCACATCCAGGAGTCTGTTCAGGCTCATGACATCCTTTACAGCGTTATCGGGACATCCTTTACACTCGGCGGGGAGAGTGAGCGAGGGATGCGGGTGCGTTGACGGGGTGCGCGGGGGCTTGCTACTCTGAATCTCCGGGAATTGTGCCGCATCAAATGTCCATACCGAAAAAATTGTGCTCGCGGGATATCGATCTTACGGAGGAATGCGCATGGCTACGCCAGCTAGGCCCAAGGTTTTCAAGAACTTCATCAATGGTGAGTGGGTGGAGGCGCGCAGCGGCAAGGCCATCGAGAACCGCAATCCTGCGAATACCGGCGAGCTGGTCGGGATGTTTCCGGCCTCCACCGCGAGGACGTGAATGTGGCCGTGGACGCGGCGAAGGGCGCTTACGAAAATGGCGGCTGACGCCTGCCCCAAGCGCGCGGAAATTTTGTATCGCGCCGCGGAAATTCTGATCGAGCGCAAGGAAGATTATTCGCGCGACATGACGCGCGAGATGGGCAAGGTGCTGGCGGAAACGCGCGGCGACGTGCAGGAAGCGATCGACATGACCTACCTGATGGCCGGGGAGGGACGGCGGCAATTTGGCCAAACCACGCCGTCCGAGCTGCCCGAATAAGTTCGCGATGTCCGTGCGCACGCCGGTTGGCGTCGCCGGGCTGATCAGTCCGTGGAATTTTCCGATGGCGATTCCGTCGTGGAAAGCGATGCCGGCGCTGGTGACGCGGCAACACGGTGGTGATCAAGCCGGCGGAGGACACGCCGCTGTCTACCTACAATTTAATGCAGGTGCTGAGCGAGGCGGGTTGCCGCGCGGCGTGATGAACGTGGTGTTCGGCGATGGGCCGGAAGCGGGCGCGCCACTTCTCAATCATAACGATGTGGGCCTGGTGAGTTTTACGGGTTCCACCGAAGTCGGGCGGATCGTCAGCCCGGCTTGCGCGCCCACGTTCAAGAAATGCCACCTGGAAATGGGCGGCAAGAACATCATCATCGTGATGGACGACGCGAACCTGGATCTGGCCGTGGACGGCGCGGTGTGGGGCGGATTTGGGACCAGCGGGCAGCGCTGCACGGCGGCGAGCCGCGTGGCGGTGCACAAGAAAGTGTACGCGGAATTCGTCGAGAAATTTGTGGCGCGCGTGAAAGCGTTGAAAGTTGGCGACGGGCTGGATCCTTCCACCGATATGGGACCGTGCATCAACGAGCAGCAACTGAACACGGTGATGAAGTACGTGCAAATCGGCAAGGACGAAAGCGCGAAGCTCGCTGCCGGCGGGCATCGGCTGGAAAGCGGCGCGTGGGGAAGCGGCTGGTTCCACGAGCCGACGGTATTTGCGGATTGCGATCCGAAGATGCGCATCGCGCAGGAAGAAATTTTTGGGCCTGTGGTGGCGGTGATTCCGTTCGAGGATTTTGACGAAGCGCTGGGGATTGCGAACGGCGTGAAGTACGGATTGTCTGCTGCGATTTACACGCGGAACGTGAACAATGCGTTCCGCGCGCAACGCGATCTGGAGACGGGGATTGTTTATGTGAATGCGCCTACGATTGGCGCGGAGACACATCTGCCGTTCGGCGGAATCAAGAATACGGGGAATGGCCATCGCGAATCGGGCGAGGCGGCGTTGGATTTTTATTCCGAGTGGAAGACGGTTTACATCGATTATTCGGATCGGTTGCAGCGGGCGCAGATTGATAACGCGTAGGGCGTAGCGTTGGCGCCCGGATCCCGTGGAGCAAAGGCGCCAATCGCCAGATTGGCGCTCCCAGGATTCGCGCTAGACTTTCAGGCCGATTAAGCGCATCAGCTCCAGGGCGTTGC
>CAVVGA010000030.1:0-3877 GCA_963747605.1 uncultured Acidobacteriota bacterium
GTGGCTGCGGCGCAAGGCGCTCCGGATGTTCGCGGGAGAATCCAAAATTATTTGCGCGAATGATTTCCTCGCACCGAATTGTTCTAAGCCTGCGGCCGATCCGTGCGAGCGAAATGTTCGATCTCGGATGGCAGGTTTTGCGCGCGTGACGGTGGGACGGCGGATCATGAAGGCAAGCCGGCGCGCCGGCCGGCCTGCAGCGGAGTTGCGGTGGATCTTGCGAGCCGCGTTTTCATTCGCGCTCGCGTGTTGCAGCGCGCTCGGGTTCGCGCCGCCTTCGCACGCGCAGGCTTACGTCGTCACCTTCGATCCCGCGCAGACGAAGATTACATTCACGCTCGACACTACGCTACACACCGTGCACGGAACTTTCCAGCTAAAAAGCGGGGTAATTCGGTTTGATGCGGCCACTGGCAAGACCATCGGCGCGATCGTCGTGGACGCGCGCACCGGCGACACCGACAACAAATCCCGGGACAAGAAGATGCATCAGGAAATTCTCGAGAGCCAAAAATATCCGGAAATTGTTTTCACGCCACAGCAGGTCCACGGGTCATTCGATCCGCAGAAGGCGTCACAGGTGGACGTCAGCGGCACATTTAGCATTCACGGCCAGGACCACAATCTCACCATGGCGATTGCCGTCCAACCGGCCTCGGGCGGGGAGCTTCCGTGCGTCACGCACTTCACCATCCCCTACACAAAATGGGGCATGAAAGACGCCAGCACGTTCCTGCTGCACGCGAACGACACTGTGGACCTCGAAATCCAAGCGACGGCTCAGATTACGCCGGACCCGCTCGTACACTAATCTGCGGAAAGATTCTCCAGCGCCAGAGACAATCTCAGGTTTTCTCTGTGCAGTCGACGTCGTTCTCTGTGAATTCCGTGTTAATTTTTTTGGCTTTTTCACGTCGTTATTGCAGGCTGTCAGTTCTCCTTATCGGTGAACAACAACTCCTTCGCACGCTGCGATGCCTTCACCACTGCCTTGATCAACGTGACGCGCAGCTTGCCCTCTTCGAGTTCCAGAATCCCGTCAATTGTGCATCCCGCCGGAGTCGTCACCGTATCCTTCAGCAGCGCCGGATGGTGGCCGGTCTCCAGCACCACTTTGGCCGCGCCCAGCATCGTCTGCGCAGCAAGCAACGTTGCGAGCTCGCGCGACAAACCCATCTTCACGCCGCCTTCCGCCAGCGATTCCAAAATAATGTAGAGAAACGCCGGGCCGCTGCCGGAAAGTCCGGTGACTGCGTCCATGTGCTTTTCGTCCACCACCACCGTTTTGCCCACTGCGTCAAAAAGTTTGCGCGCGAGTTCCAAATGTTTCGCCGTCGCGTGCTTGCCTTTGCAGATCGCGGTGATGCCTTCGCCGACCATCGAAGGCGTATTGGGCATGGCGCGCAACACCGGCACATTTCCGCCGATGCGCTTTTCCATGTATTCGGTGGAAACTGCGGCGGCGATCGAAATCACAAGCTTCTGGTCGTTCAGCTCCGTACGGATTTCGTCGAGCACTGCGCCCACTGCCAGCGGCTTCACGCAAACTAAAATCACGTCGGCGTCTTTTGCCGCCGCGCGATTGTCTGTGCCCAGCGTGATTTGCGCACTGGAGATGCTGCGGCGCTCCGAGCTGGTCTGACGCACGGTGGCGAACACCTGCACAGGCGCGACCAGCCCATGTTTCAAAAACGCTTCGAGCAGAATGCCCCCCATCTTGCCCGCGCCCAGAACCGCGAGCCCCTTCGGTGTAGAAATATCGCTCACGTCAGCTTCTCCCCAGTTCGTATTCATCAAGTATCCACACATCCAGGCTTCCTCCAAAGGAATTACGCGACCTGGGACTCAAAACGATCTTGCGGTGGTCGCATTTAGGCGCGACTTTCAGGCCGTGGCGGGCATCTTATGTTTCGCCAATGGTATGATTGGTCTGCAGTATTGGATTTACATTCTCGAGTCGTTCTTTCAGGCTCGCACGCCGAGGTATTCCCTGTGGTCGAAATACCGCATGAATGGCTGGACGGAGTTGTCGGCATTCTGGAATCGCTCAATCAGGGCGTGTTGATCAACAACGATTGTGGCGAGGTTGTTTACGCGAACGCTCTGTATCTGAAGATGTCCGGATATTCCGCGGACGAATTCGTCGGCTCGAAAATCACCAGCTGGTATTCTCCCGAAGGCGCGCAGGAACTGCAGCGGCAAATCGAGCGCCGCCAGAGGGAAGGCAGCAACCTTTTTGAATTCTACGTGCCGTGCCGCGATGGCAGGCACTTGCCGGTAGTGATCACCGCGCGGCAGATTGAAGATCCAGACGGCGGAATTTTCTCCATCGTCACCCTCACGGATATTTCCGCGCAGAAGCGCGCCGAAAACGCGTTGCGCGAAGTGAACATTCAGCTGGAGCAGCGGCATCGGGAAATCGAAGAGGATTTGCTGCTGGCCGCTCGCGTGCAGCAGAGCCTGGCGCCGGGAAGCCTGGTGTGGGGAGGCGCCGCGGTCGAAACGTTTTACCAACCGGTGCGCTCCATCGGTGGAGATTTTGGGCTGGTTGCGCCGCGGCCCGATCATTTGTCGTTGATGATCTGCGACGTCTCGGGGCACGGTATCGGCTCGGCGCTGGTGGCCAATCGCATCTACACGGAAACGATGTCGCAAATCGAGCGCGGCGCCGGGCTTGCGCCCATGATGGAGCATCTGAATCGTTTTGTGATTGGCAGCTTGCGCAGCTCGGTTTTCTATTTCACGGTGGTCGCGGCGCGACTGGATCTCGCCGCGCGCAGCCTGGAATTTTTCGGCGCCGGACATCCACCCGCGATGATCGTCAAGCCCGGCGAGGTCCCGATCCTCCTGGAATCGCGCAGCGCGATTCTGGGCCTGATGCCCGACGCAGTGGACATTGGAGCTGCCGTCAAAATTCCTGTTGCGTCGGGGGATCGCGTGATTCTGTACACCGACGGGTTCACTGAAAGCTTCAACACGCGCGACGATATGCTGGGCGTGGAAGGCTTGGCGGAAATCGTGCGCGAAACCTCCAAGCTGCCACTGCCGGCGATGACGCAGGAAATTGTGGAACGCGTCGCGGCGTTCCGCCACGGTCCTCCCGCCGATGATATGTCGCTGGTGGTGGTCGAAATTCCATAGCGGTTGAGCGATGCGAGTCCACGCGATGCGCGCTGCGAGCCATTTGGCACTGGCGGGTTGCATTCCGTTGTTCTATGCTTCAACGCAATGTAATGTTGGAGGCGGTTGATGCAGCGAATGACGAGCTGGTCCGGTTGGCTAAATGAATACAATATGAAGGCCGCGGTGGTGGCCGGTCTCGTGCTATTTGCTATCACTTATGTCGCGGATGCGGTGTTGTATTACCTGGGGATCGCCGCGACCGCAACGATCCTTGACGATCTCGCCATCGCCCTGAGTGGCGCGGCGACGCTAGTATTTTTTCTGGTGCAGAGCCACAAGAATCAGATTGTGGCGCGGGCGAAAGAGCGGGCGATTATTGTGGCGGAGGTAAACCACCACATTCGCAACGCCATGACGCCGCTCGCGCTGGTGATGGCCTCGCCAGACACTGGCGAGCGATTGCGCATTCTGGATATCGCCACGGACCGATTGGACCACGTGCTGACCGATTTGCTGCCGACCGCGGGAGCCGCGAGCGAGCCGCGTTTCTACTGACTATTCGCTCCACTTCCAGCTGGCATGAGCTTGGGATACGTTCCGCAGGGTTTCCGAGACGCTACGACTACTCTACAAATTCGACTCGCTTGGTCGAACACTAAGTAGCCCGGTCATCGGCCATCTCGTGTAATCGAAGACTCGTGATCCGGGCAACATGAGAAAAGTCTTTGTCGAGCGTGAATACCACAGCGTCATA
>CAVVGA010000031.1:0-206336 GCA_963747605.1 uncultured Acidobacteriota bacterium
GCTGGCGGTTGCGGCGGATGCGGGCTAGTGGCTGCACCGATCTAACGGCTATGGGAATTGAATCGTTTTTCGTTTGCAGCCTATTGATTTTGCTTGGCTTAGGAAAATCAGATAAAACCGAAAATCGCAGTTAAAAGCTCTACCTTGCGGCATGACGTGCGGAGCATAGCACGCGAAGCGTCCGTCGCGCCAGCGACGGCGTTCTAACGGGTGTACGACCTAGAAGTGACATGTGGCAGGTTTTCTTTTTTTATGGCATTGTTCTGAGCGTATCTATACGTACAGATTAGATGCGATACAGAGAGGAGACCCTATGCCTAACGATCTCGCAACTTTGCAGACCCAAAGATCCCGGCTCCTGGAGGAGTTCCTCGATTTGGGTGATCTTCGACCGGGTTCCATTACCGCCGTGACCCGGCACTGCGGCAAGCCGTCCTGCCACTGCGCCAAACACAACGACCCTGGACATGATCCGCAATTTCGTCTTACTCGGCGCGTGGCGGGCAAGACCGTGACGGAATCCTTTCCCAATCCCACCGCCCTGCGCAAGGCGCAGCAAGAGGTGGCCGAGTTTCACCGCTTCCAGAAGCTCAGCCAGGACTTGGTCACCCTCAACGAAGAGATCTGTCGACTCCGCCCGGTCGAGCAGCAACGGGGTGGCTGGACGGAGCAGGAAAAAAAACGGCTGCTGCGATCCATCAGGAGGTGGCGCGGGAAGTAAATCAGCTCCTCTGCCGGGTCTTTGCGCAACGCCGGAAGGACGGCCGGACGGATCTGGAAGCTGTAGAGTCGGCCATGCGGGCTGCTCTGCACCAAGCGGGTGCTGCCGCCTTAACCGAACTGCTGCAGTTCGAAGCCCCCGCCGCTGCGCAGCGTCAGTTGCCGTGTGGTTGTGGCCATCACGCGCAATACCAGGAAATCCGCTGCAAACCCATCTTGACGATCGTAGGCCCCGTACGTATCTCCCGTCCCTACTACTTGTGCTCCCGATGCCACGCCGGCCAGTTTCCGGTGGATGTCGAACTGGACCTCGAGAACACAGAGTTTTCTCCCGGGGTGCGCCGCATGCAGGCTCTGGTAGGCCAGGAAACCCCCTTCGATCGCGGCCGCGAGCAGCTGCAGCTCCTGGCCGGCTTGGCGGTGACGACCAAATCCGTCGAGCGCACGGCAGAGACCATCGGAGCCGATATTGCTCAGCGGGAGCAGGAAGCGATCCAGAAAGCCCTACAGTTGGATCTGCCCGTCATCGCCGGCGCACCGATTCCCATTCTGTATGTGCAAATGGATGGCACCGGAGTTCCCGTGGTGAAGAGAGAGACGGTGGGTCGGCAAGGCAAGACCGAAGGTCAACCATCGCATACGCGTGAAGCCAAGTTAGGATGTGTGTTCACGCAAGCCACCTGGGACCGGAAGGGCTATCCTATCCGCGATCCGGATTCCACTACCTACACTGGGGCCATCGAAACCGCGGAAGAATTTGGCAAGCGCATCTATCGAGAAGCGTGGAAACGTGGCTGGAGCCGTGCGCAAAAAAAGGTGGTCATCGGCGATGGCGCCGAATGGATCTGGAATCTTGTCGCCGAACACTTTCCAGACGCGATGCAGATTGTCGATCTCTACCATGCTCGCCAGCATCTGTGGGAGGTGGCCCGCCAGCTGTATCCCCATGAGGAAGTAAAACAGCAAGCTTGGATGAAGGTCCAC
Source organism: uncultured Acidobacteriota bacterium (assembly GCA_963747605.1). Lineage (GTDB taxonomy): Bacteria > Acidobacteriota > Terriglobia > Acidiferrales > UBA7541 > Palsa-295. Next base: position 1,705 of record CAVVGA010000031.1, read on the forward strand.
CAGAAGCGCCTGCTCGACAAGGGGAAAATCACAAAGCTGGTCAGCTCATTACGCTCCAGCGATTCCCATCATCCCGAAGTTGTCGAAAAGATTCGTAGCGAGGCGGACTATTTTGAGAGAAACGCCAAGCGTATGCAATATCCTAAGTTTCGTCGCCAACATCTATTTATCGGTTCAGGCGTCATTGAAGCGGGCTGCAAGACAGTGATCGCTTCGCGTCTCAAACGGTCGGGAATGTTCTGGACCGTCCCGGGAGCCAACGCGATCCTGACTCTGCGCTGCTCTCATCTCAATGGTCGCTTTGAAGACTACTGGGAGCAGCGCCGGGCAGCTTGAATGCCACTTCTATGTCGCGCACCCCGTTCTAACGCCCTTACCGGTAAAGCGGGTTTAAGTACACATTTGTCAGATAAACCGACTGACTTAGAGTTAAACGAACCAGGTTCTCTCCCCGATTGCGGCAGTGTGATCACTACCTGTTCGTGCGGCCAGCTATATCTTTCGCAATCGCATGTCGCGCCGCCCAAAATATTGCCTCCCTTTGTGGGTACGATGGGGTCAGGGAGACTGAGACAGATGAAAACCTTCATCAGAGCCACATTGCTTGTTGCCATGCTGTTCGACACGGGCTCGACAATTCGCGCGCAGGTTTCCGTCGGAATCGTAATTGAGGCGCCACCGCCGCCTCGAGCGGTTCTCGTCGTACCAGCAAGTCCAGGTCCTACCTTCATGTGGGTAGAGGGTTATTGGTATCCCGTGGGAAAGCATTACAAGTGGCATGAGGGCTATTGGACTCGACCTCCGTACGAAGGAGCTCGCTGGATCGCGCCGCACCACGACGGCGAACGCTTCTATACGGGTTACTGGGAAGGAGATCGCGGGCGTGTTGAACACGATCACCACTCAGACCACGACCATGATCGAGACCATGGGTCGGACCACGACAAACATGGAAATCACAACCACGACACGGACGATAAATAGCGCTTGCCGGCGGGCGCGATGATCGGGGCGATTGCATGTGGCGGAAAAGGCGCCGCCATCGGCTCTGGCGCGGGTGCCGGCTCATGCACGGCGGGTGCTGCCTTTGCCGGTAGTCGAGACATAACGATTCCGGGTGAAACAAGATTAAGCTTCAAGCTGACTCAACCTCTCGACGTGAAGAGGAAGCGCGTTTCTCGTTACCAAAGCTACTTCGCAGCAAGGAGACATCGCGCCTCTCCTTGCTGCGAGCGAGTCAGGCTTCCGTAGGTGCCATAGGCGCAGGCTTGCCGAGACCTCGTTCCACCATGACCACGAGCCGCTCACCCAGCGCCAGCACCATTTCTCGTGGCAGCTTATGCAGCGGTCCTTCCAGCACCAGCAGTGCCAACCCGTGAACGGTAGACCTGGCAAGATACTCCGCAGCTTTGCGATCCTTCTTGCCAAGCAAGCCGCTCTCCAGCATGCGGTCAAGAGCCAGCGAAAGCAGCTGAAACGGATTCAACCCCATAGAGGCCGTGTTCGCCGGGTTTTGCTCATGTACAGGCGGGGGACCGAGAAAGCCGCGCGGAACATTCCCGGCTCTCGCATTGCAAATCCCAGATATCCCATTCCCACCGCCTGTAGACTCTTTCGTGCAAACGCCTGCGGATGACGTCCCGGACGACACTTCTTCATCTCATCTTCAATTGCCGCGGCCAACCGCGACAGACATGCCGACCGTACCGCATCCAGCAGCTCAGCCTGGCTGACAAAGTGCCTGTATGCCGCATTCAGAGAAACGCCCGCCTGCCGGGTCGCTTGTCGCAGAATAACTGCATTGGGTCCTCCGACACGCGCCATTTCAAGTCCCGCTGCTATGAGCGCATTGCGTAGATCGCCATGACGAAAGGTCTTGCGCTTGTCGATGGTGACGTTCGTTTTCATTGTCTGTTCAAAGAAGAGTGTAACGCGGAGAGTCTAAATGTGGACCTCATATACTTTTCGGTGGTAGCGTATGTGAACGGTGTTTACTTGAGATCGACATATCGCTAAACGGAAGGTGAAAAATGGCAGACGGATTCATCTGGTACGAACTCGTAACCAATGACATGGACAAGGCAGTCGACTTTTACAAGAAAGTAGTCGGCTGGGACATCAAAGACTCCGGCATGCCGGGCATGAAGTACATGCTCTTCGGTAAAGACGGCAAAGATGTCGGTGGCATGATGACCTGGGCTGGCGCTGGCGCGCCTGATCTTCCTGCTCAGTGGATGGGTCACATCCACACTGCGAAGCTCGACGAAGAGCTAAAGGCTGTAACTGCTGACGGCGGGACTATTGTGAAGCCCGCTCAGGATATCCCCGGCGTCGGACGTTTCGCGGTCGTGCTGGATCCACAAAAGGTGAAATACCTGCTCTTCGAACCCGGTAAGCAAGATGCTCCGCCTCGCCTGGATCAGATGGCGGTGGGTAATGTGGGATGGCACGAACTACTTACCGATGATCAAGCGACGGCTTTTGACTACTACTCCAAGCATTACGGCTGGCAGAAGGACTTTGCGCACGACATGGGCGCCATGGGCACCTACCAAACCATCCGCACCGACAAGCCCCTTTACACCGGCGGAATGATGAATCGCAAGGGCCCCGGCATGCCTGAAGGGATTCCGCCACACTGGCAGTTCTACTTCACGGTCGAAGATATTGAGGCCGCTCAGAAACGTGTAATCGACGCTGGCGGTAAAGTGCTTCTACCTCCCCTGGACGTACCCGGAGGCTCGCGCATCTTGCAGGCTACAGATGACCAGAACGGCCACTTTGCTTTGATGCAGGGACCAAAGTCGTAACCGCGATGTACGTCATGCCCAGTGCAGCCGCTCTTCGCTCCTAGGAGAACGGCTGCAGAACTTACGGTGAGTTTTGAAAAGCTGAGAGGAGAGAGATGTCCGAAAAGATGATCACCTGCCTGTGGTTCGACCACGGGAAAGCACGCGAAGCGGCCGAATTCTATGCCGCCGCCTTTCCCGACAGCCACGTCGGGAAGACCAGCGCCTCGCCCATCGATACGCCATCCGGTCCCGAAGGCCAGGAACTCATCGTTGAGTTCACCGTCTGCGGCCGTAATTTCATGGGCCTCAACGGAGGTCCGAAGTTCGTCCCCAACGAAACGGTCAGCTTCGTGATTCTTACTGACGATCAGGCTGAGACGGACCGACTGTGGAACGCCATCGTCAGCAACGGCGGCCAGGAAAGCATGTGCGGCTGGTGTAAGGACCGCTGGGGTTTTTCATGGCAGATCACTCCGCGCGCGCTGCTGACGGCGACGACGGACCCGGATCGCGCTGCAGCCAAGCGTGCGATGAACGCAATGATGACGATGCGGAAGATCGACATCGCCGCGATCGAGGCCGCGCGCGAAACAGTAGCAGAGCATCCACCCAAAGACGGAGAGCAGCTACGATGAAAGATCTCTTTGACCCCACTCTGGCAGATGACATAAAGCAGCGAATCATGCGCCTCGATCCTGAGAGTGAGCGGCGGTGGGGCAGCATGACCGTTGCCCAGACCCTGGCCCACTGTACGTCGGGCATACAGATGGCGACGGGTGTCATCAACCCCAAGCGTGCATCCTTTCCCGCCAACATCATCGGCCTGGTTATCAAGCCGCTTGTTTTCGGCGACGACAAGCCAATGCGCCGCAACTCACCCTCCTCACCGGAACTCTTCTCGGTGGACCCCACACAGTGCGACTTCGAACGCGAACGGACCCAGCTCATCGCAACGATCGATAGTTTTGTCACTAAGGGCTCAGCTCGCTGCTCCCAGCACCCGCATCCTTTCTTTGGTCCGCTCAAACCGCAGCAGTGGGCCATTCTCATGTACAAACACGTCGACCATCACCTACGACAGTTCGGCGTATAAACAGGGCTCACATTCGGAGCAATCCAGGATCATCAGGTCCTGATAAGTCTTAGTGTTGTATCGGAAGCGCGAGTGAGCAAGCTGCACACACGAGCACGGTATGTTTGCGCGCTTTCGATACAACGACTTGAAGGTGGCCGCTGGCGGTTGCGGCGGATGCGGGCTAAGGGACCCGATCTAACGGCTATGGGAATTCAATCTTTTCGCTCATCTGTAAGCTGTTGGTTTTGCGGTACTTAGAAAATGAGCATGTGCGAGAACCCCAATGGGATGCGCTATGTTGAAGCATAACGTGCGGAGCATAGCACGCGAAGCGTCCGCCGCGCCAGCGGCTAAGTTCAAGGGCACTGTCCAGCATTTCTGTTGAAACCGGGTAAGAGGGTGCCTCGCATTATTGTTTCCTTAGGCATGCATTCGTTCCGCAGCCAGCAAGTAGCAGCCCAAGACTTGTTCACTCTGAACGGCATCCACGCAGCCAGGAAAACGGCCCAGATAGCGTCGTAGATGTCGAAAAAAACCTTCCGCTAAATTCGTCGTACGCAAGCGGTGTCGCCAGTGCCGCGGGAATCGCAAGTAAGCCAACACGCGCGGCAATTCCTTTTGAAACTTCTCGACCATCTCCGGAGCCCAGAAACGCCAGCGCCGAGCAAAGCTTCCGGCCCATTTCCGCAGCTGGGTTTCCTGCTCGGCTTCAAAAATCCACCAGAACTCCCGCCGAAACTTGCGACGCTGCCACCACTGCAGCCGCGGCGTCAGTCCTTCCAGATTCCGAAACCAGTGCGCCAAACACAACTGGTGCGCCGCCGCCGCATAGACCACCGCCGCCGCACTCACAGCACCCTCGGCTCCATCACTAATCACCAAGTCCACTTGCTCCAGGCCCCGTTGCCAGAGTCGCGTGAACAACTCTTCATAGGCTTGGCTGGTTTCCGCCTCTGCCGCCAGCCAATCCAATACTTCGAACCCTCCACCCTCGCGCACACCCACGGCGACCAGCAGGACTCCTTTTCGTGCCGGGCTTTTTGCCGATCGCCGATACCTTAAATAGATTCCATCCACGGCCAGGGCGCGATAGATCCCAGAACGTAAGGGTTGTTCCCGCCGTCTTTGAATCTGTTCTTGGGCATCGCGCAGCACTGCCCCGATCGTGGCCGGCGACAGATGCCCACCCAGAAATCGCTTTACCCAGCTCACCACCTTGCGTTGGCTCAACCCTCCGACCGTCAAGGCGAACAACACTTCCTCCAGGGCGTGCCGCTGGTATTTCTCCAAAAGCCCCACCTCTTCCTGGCCCCTCAGCCGCGGAACCCGCACCTGCTCCAGCTTTCCCCAAGCCGTTTGCCAGCACTTCCTCACCGTGTAACCCCAACGGTAGACTTTCTCTCCCCGCTCCCGGTACTGCGCCACCCGCCGATCCCGCTCCGCGGCTAACAGCCCCTCGATCGTCTTCTTTAACTGCTCTAACAAAGTATGCTGCAGTTGTTTCCAGCCTTGCTCCACCACTTGCTGTAATGCTAATCTCCCGCTTTGAGATGACATGGGGTGTCTCCTTTCTGCCCGGCTAGGCAGAGCTGTTCGGAGACACCCTCTTTCTTTTTATCCCCTCTTTCAACAGAAAATCTTACAGACGGAGTTCAAGTCGGCCAGGGTTTACTGTTGACTTTTGGGCGAAGCGTTTCCCAGTGTAGGACTCAAGTCCGGGTAAACGCTGCCAGCTCAACCGGTCGACGCAACACTTTCTTGAAGTCTACTCGCAGGAGTTTGAACTCCTAAAGGTTTTCTGGGACGCTGATTTAAGCGCTGTGAAAAACACAGACGGGGGACTGCGGCGAAAAACGCGGCGGTGATTGCATCACTTGAAGAACAACCCAATACGACGCGATGAGTGTCGGTGAAATACTTTACACCTCACGCTTACGCGGCGAGGCTTCTTTCGTTTCTCCCGCGGTCCAGTCTTCACCTGGCTTGATTCGAGCCGGTCGGGTGCCAATGCCGCTTTGTGGTTGTCACAATTCTGCGAGGATTTCTCACAAGATCGTGTCGTTGCGAAATCTTCCGGGCGGCCGCTTGCGTGGATGCGGGTTGAAGAAGCATGGAGATATCCACCAAATACACCTGGCCCGTGTCCGTGTTGAATGCCAATCCGGTCGGCCCCCATCGAATCATGTTGAGCGCGCCGTAGACGTTCTTGATGTTCGACAACTCCAAAGAATTCACAAAACTGAAGTCAGTGATACGAAATGTCGAGAGCAGAAAACAGGTACCACTACTCCCGTCAGCTACGCAATCTATCTGAGAAAGCAACGCTCCCAGATTCAGCGTTGAATCCGGTAGCAATCGGTTGATATCAATGGCGCCCTCGGGAAGTGGGAAATTGCCGACGACAGTGCCAGTTAGGGGATTGAGGATGGTGCGGTCATCGGAGTAAATCAATCCTGTGCTAGAAAGATAGTGGATGTTGCCGAAATAAATCCCATTAAAAGAGTTGAAAACGTTGGGATGGTCTTGAGCCAAGACCACACCAGTGGAATCCACCGACAAGCTATAAAAGTCGAATCCAGTTGTAACGCTGTTGGATGAATATAGCGCTGAGTTAGTAGACCCCCACTGTAGCGCACCACAATAACAAGTACCGGTTCCGCCGTCGATCGGACCGGGAGTGGACGTGGGTCGAGGTTGGCCGTCGTCAAAGATCGTCACTCCGCCGTCAGACGGCGTCGTTATGTTTGGAATGCCGATCGAGACCGCGGTCGTATGCGGAGCCCCGGGCGCTACCTGGATATCGTACGGAAAATCGCCAGGTTGGTTAATCGAGAATGCGATATCTTCTGTCAATTGAGGAAGGATGAATCGCTCGACAGTAGAAGAATCGTCGAGACCCACGTAAAGGTATTGAGCATCGTCGGAGATCGCCAGCACGTCCGGATTATTTTCGAGCGGAAGGAACGATACGATTTTTCCGCTCACTGGGTCCAGAACCGCAATGCCGCTGCCACCCGGAACTGTCGGCGGCACTGCGAGATAAATAACCTGGCGGATTGAGTCCCACACGAGATCATTCGCGGCTTGGTCGATCTCGGTGCGTGGGAATCCCGTCACCTGAAAATCCAAAAAACCACCGCCGTTGTGGCAACCCACGATCACTGCGACTGGACCGATGGTGGCAGCATCAGACGCGTTAATCTGTACTTGCAGTTCGGTATCGGATACGAAGACATTCGAGAATGTGCCCAAGACTTCGCCATCCCACGCCCACTGAACCTGGCAACTTGAATCGAAATTTGTTCCGTTGATCGTGAGTGGAAACGCCGGGCTGCCCGCTCGAATTGATGAAGGATCCAGGGAGGTAAGCTGGATATTCGGAGGTGGATTTCCTGTGTTGGACGACGAGCCGTTAGAACCACCGCAGCAGGCGAGGAGCACGATGGCGGAAAAGCATGCAAGCGCTGCCGCCACACTGGGAATCGCGCGAGTCAGGCGCATGACACGTCCAGGGACATAATGGAGAGGTTATATAGTTCGCGGGTAATTTCCTGTCAAGTAAAGATAGGGTGACGACGAAGAGCTCGGGCAACACCGCGCAATTCTCTCGTTCAAATTGGACCCACTAGAGCGGAGTTCACATACATCCGTTGCATTCCCACCACATCGGCGTTACCCTGCGTCCAGAGGCGGTATCGATGAAGGCTTTCCACGGGCATGATGATGACTTCCTCTACGAATACCAAAGAGAGCCCCAAGGATCCCGAGTCCGGCTCAGTGCTCGTCAATCGCGACCGCTGCATAACCTTTTGAGACCGATAAGATCAGCGGTTTGGCAGGCGCGTTGGATCGTCAGACGCCTTATTGAAGATCGGCGTTGAAACACCGGTATCTAGATTGCCGATTCAGAAAATCCGTTCGCGACATCCTGAATTGTTCGCTCTGTAATAGTTCCGCAACCATTCCTCGATAGCTTCGTCACGAAGGAGAACCGGATTATGGCCGAAGACATCACACTTGAAGAAAAAGCACGTGGGCTCGACGCCACACTCGACAAATTGCAGCGAACAATGGAAACGGGCGGCGGTGGTCTAAATGAGACGGTGGACGAGTTCCTCGCAGCCGCACAAGAGTATCGAACGGATTCGAACTGCAGGGCGCTGTTGGGACCTGTCGGCGCCGTAGGGCTTCAAGGAACTTCATGGCTCCAGAATACTAACGCAACGCGTTTGTGAGGTAGAAAGACCTGCCACGTGTATTCGAGGCGAGCGCTAGCTACGGCTTCTCCGGCAGGCACGACGCTTCAGCCTCGATCATCAGCAGTTGTTACTCCGCAAGAATCTCGGCTGGGCCCGTTCGAATCGAAGGCGCCAATGCTAATGGGTCGAGATAGGCTTGTCGTCAGACTCACCTCGCACGCTTGCCGTACAGCGTCACCTTCCCGTCAGCCACAACCGCAACGTACCGCCCATCCTGGATAAATTGCTTACCTTTTTGCCCGAACGAGCCAATTGAGCCCAGCGTGATTTCGTCATTGGGTTTTGCTCAATGCCCATAATCGTATTCCCGTCAAAGGCAAACGCGACCTGGCGAAGACGCTTTGCTTTGCTCCTGGCGACGGGATAACGCTCCGAGCCTAGTTTAACCACGTCGGCTTCGTCCACGAGTGCTTGCCGCCACACGGCGATCAACGATTCCTGGAAGGATGATTTCATCAGCGAATTGTTCCGCTGATTCTGGCATCGATGTAGAATCGGGAAACAACGTGTGACCGTCTAATGTTGAACAGCGCGGACTAGCTCAAAGATGTAATCCTGTTCAGGTGGCAAAATCGAAAGGCGAAATATCAGAGTTCCTGGCGACGAGCCCGATGAGCCTATTGTGCCCGGCTTGTATGTCGATGCCAGGGCGCGACTGCATCACGACTTCTGGTGGGTTGGAAGCTATTCACATTGCGAGGATTAAGGCGGCCACGTTAGCCGACAAGCAGAAGAAAAGAAAGTAAAGGCGCGAGAAGCGGCGGATCGTAAGAGCACTCGACTCTAGAAAAGCCCATTGCTCGTCCTGTCATTCCATCGTAATATGCCGCGCATGAACACCAATCAGATCCTTTCAAATTTGCGTAAACAGAAGAAGAAGATAGACGGCGAAAGAGAGCGTCTTCATCACGCGATCGTGGCTTTCGAGAAGTTAGCTGGTAAGGCGTTCGAAGCGGGAAAGAAGAAATATAGAATCAGTCGTTCCGGTAAGAAAAAGATCGCAGCCGGCCAGAAGAAACGTTGGGCGAAATTCCGGGAAGGGAAGAACGCGGCAAAGGCTTAATTAACGTCACGTTTTCTGTCGTCCGCCGTTAGCGATATCAACCTTCCAGCTCCGCAACTGTTGCCAAACTGTTGCCAAATCCAAGGTTTTCATGAGTAATTAATAAATGCATGATTCCGGAAAAGCCCAACAAAATGGCATCATTCTCATACTGTATTCACTTTCCGGAAGTAGTTTGCGGTATGGGTCGTTCCCACCTGCCTCTGAGAGGGAAGCTGGATGGATGACCCCGTGATTCGGTCACGCCGAGGCCGAATCACCGGAGCGCGATCTTTGGGGCCCTGAATCCCAAGCCGGGGCCCCTCTTTTTTTCTGCGTCCTTCTGCTGCGTGGAATCCGTCACGGTCTCACTTCAATTTCTAGTCCATTTCGTGTTAGTTTCTCGCCATGAACACCTTACTTATCCTGTGCCTCGCCCTCGCGATTGGCGTGATTGCTGGTCTGCGCTCACTCACGGCGCCCGCCGTCGTTTGCTGGGCCGCGCATCTGGGCTGGATCAATCTACAGGGTTCACATTTGGTTTTTATGGGCTCAACTGTCAGCGTCGTGACCTTCACGCTGCTTGCGACCGCCGAATTGGTGAACGACAAGCTGCCTGCCACGCCGAATCGCACGACCTCCTTCCCGTTGGGCGCGCGTATCGTGACGGGAGCAATATGCGGCATGGCGCTTTCGATCGCAGGAGGGCAGGGCATACCGCCGGGCCTCGTCGCCGGAATCGTCGGGGCACTCGTCGGAACGTTCGGGGGTTACCAGGTTCGGCACCAAATCGTCACGCAGTTGAAGGTGAAGGATTTCGGCGTGGCGCTGGTGGAAGATTTAATCGCAATCGGCGGCGGGCTGCTAATTGTTACTCGGTTCTAGTTTGCGCAGCACGGGAATCCGGGCCTCGCGCAGCACGTGCTCCACGATGTTCTCGCGCAACCGGGAAGCATCGTAATCTATGTGCAGGTAGTTAGTCTTTTCGTCCAGCCGAAAACCCTTCAGCCCATAAGTATTCGCGAAGGCGCCCAGTGCGCGGAATTGCTCGGGCTTCAGGTGGCCTTGCAGTTCGTATGTAACCGTCATCTGTGTCATGCGCAGGATTATAGCAGCTGATGAGCGCGCTGCGGGTTTACAACTTGATCCGGCGCAGGCGCAGCGCGTTGGTGATTACGGAGACCGAACTGAACGTCATCGCGGCGCTCGCGAGTATCGGGCTGAGCAATAATCCAAAAAATGGGTACAGCACCCCCGCAGCGATGGGCACGCCGAGCGAATTGTAGGCAAAGGCGAAGAAAAGGTTCTGCCGGATGTTGCGCATCGTCGCGCGGCTCAGCGCGCGCGCGCGCGCCAGGCCCCGCAAATCGCCTTGCAACAGCGTGATTTCTGCGCTTTCGATCGCTACGTCGGTGCCATTGCCCATCGCGATCCCCACGTCGGCTTGCGATAGCGCTGGAGCGTCGTTCACGCCGTCGCCGGCCATTGCCACGACGTGTCCTTCGGCCTGCAACTGCTTCACGACTTCGTTTTTCTGCTCCGGCAGCACGCCCGCAAAAACTTTTTCGATTCCCAGTTTGCGCGCCACCGCATCGGCCGTCGCGCGGCTGTCGCCCGTCAGCATCACGATGTGGATTCCGTCCTGATGCAGCTGTTTGATCGCTTCCGCCGTCGTTGTTTTGATGGGATCTGTCACAGTGATCAGTCCCGCTGCCTTGCCACCGATCGAGACAAACATCACTGTCTCGCCATCGGCTTCCCGTTGCCGCGCTTGTTCCTCCAGCGCGTCCAACGAAATTCCCAATTCCGCGAAGAGGGCGCGATTTCCCAGTGCCGCGACTTGTGCGCCAACTTTCGCCCGGACGCCTTTGCCTGTGCGCGAGTGGAATTCGCTGCTCTCGCCCTGCTCGATCCCGCGCTCTTTCGCCCGCGCCAGAATTGCTGCCGCCAGCGCATGCTCACTCGCGCGCTCCAACGTTGCCGCAATTTTGAGTATTGCCACATCGTCAAATCCGGAAGCCGCGATGACGGCCACCACCTTAGGCCGGCCTTCGGTGAGCGTTCCAGTCTTATCCACCACGATTGTGTCTACTTTTTCCAGCGTCTCCAGCGCTTCAGCATTCTTCACCAGGATGCCGGCGAGGGCGCCGCGCCCCGTGCCCACCATGATCGCCATCGGCGTCGCCAATCCCAGCGCGCAAGGACAAGCAATAATCAGCACCGCGACGGCGTTCAGCAAAGCATGAGCCATGCGCGGCTGCGGCCCCACCGCCGCCCACACCGCAAACGTGAGCACAGCGATCAACACCACCGCCGGAACAAAATATCCTGCAACTTTATCTGCAAGCTTCTGCACCGGCGCACGACTGCGCTGCGCCTCGCTCACCATCCGCACAATCTGCGCCAGCAGCGTCTCGTTGCCCACGCGCTCCGCCCGCATCACCAGCGTGCCGGTTCCGTTGATCGTTCCGCCGATCACTCGGCCGCCGATCGATTTCTCCACGGGGATCGGTTCACCGGTCATCAGCGATTCGTCTACCGAACTTTCGCCATCGGTGACGATTCCATCCACCGGCACTTTTTCGCCGGGACGCACGCGCAACGTGTCGCCCACCTGAATGTGTTCGAGCGGCACATCCAGCTCCGTGCCATCGGCGCGCACCAGCCGCGCATTTTTCGGAGAGAGCCGCAGCAGGGAACGAATCGCTGCAGACGTTCGGCTCCGTGCGCGCGATTCTAGAACTTGCCCGAGCAGGACCAAAGTGGTGATCGCCGCCGCAGCTTCGAAATACACGGGGACTTCGCCGCCAGCGCCACGAAACGTCGATCGAAAAAGCTGCGGAAAAATCACAGCGACCACGCTGTACAGCAACGCCGCGCCCGTTCCCAACGCGATCAGCGTGAACATATTCAAGCTGCGATTCACGACAGACGCCCAGCCACGCTCGATAAATGGCCGGCCGCCCCACAGGACCACCGGAGTTGCAAACGCCAATTCGATCCAACCCATCCCGCGTGCGGAAAGCACGTGCTGGATTGGCTGGCCCGGAATCATGTCGGACATTCCCAGCACCAGCACCGGAATTGTCAGTACGACGCTCGTCCAAAATCTGCGCGTCATCGAAACCAGTTCTGGATTCTCTGGCTCCTCCGCGACCACCGTGCGCGGCTCCAGCGCCATTCCGCAAATCGGGCAAGATCCCGACCCAGGTCGCACGATTTGAGGATGCATCGGGCAGGTGTACTCCACGCGCGTGGCAGGAGCGATCGGAAACGACGGTTCCAGCGCCATGCCGCATTTCGGGCATGCGCCCGGATAATCCTCGCGCACCCCCGGGTCCATCGGACAAACGTAAGCATTCGCCGCCGCGGACTTCTCCGCAGTACGCTCGGTTCCGTGCATGTTTTCGTGCAAGATGGCCAGCGCAGGAGCCGCAGCCGGGGCACCAGCGCGGCTAAAGTAGACTGGCGCGTTGTTGCGTTGCATCGCGGCTGGGGCATTCGCGTTCAAATATTCCGCAGGTGCCGCGCGAAATTTGTCTCCGCATCGGGCGCAGCAAAAATAATAGGTCTTCCCGGCGTATACCATCTGCGCTGCTGCCCGCGCCGGGTCCACCGTCATTCCGCAAACTGGGTCACGGTCCATCATTTCACCATCTCTGGACACCTTGTCGTGCGCCGCGTCGCGCCCCGTCATCGCGCGTGCGTATAAATCAATTTCATCAGTTCGTCGTAAGTCGCTTCCGCCTGCGCGGGGTTTCCTTCGCAGATGGCTTGCGTAGCGCAGTGCCGCAAATGGTTGCGCATCAATCCACGCCCAACGGCGCGCAATGCTTCGTGCACCGAGGAAATTTGCACCATGATGTCGGGGCAGTAGCGGTCCTCCTCCACCATGCGCGCAAGCCCACGCACCTGCCCCTCAATGCGCTTCAATCGTTTCAAATTTGCCGATTTGATCTCCGGACTGACGCCCGCCGCCTTACGCGCGCCGCCATCAACTTCGCAAGCACAAGCCGCTGCAGCACGGCCAGCAGTACCACGTCGTTTCATGTCCAGATACCCCCAGGGGGTATTATCTCTGGAGTGGGCACAATTGTCAACCGACGCGGCGAAGTGGCAATTATTGCAGGCGCGACGTTACTTCGCGTCTAGCAGCGAATCAATATAAACAGTCATCTCCGGACTGGTCCAATCCTGCGGTCCCACGATTTTTCGGTCGAGCTTTCCATTGCGCCCAATCACGTAAGTGTCCGGATACATAGACGTGCCGTACTGCGCAGGAATCTGCTTCGAAGTATCGCGAAAAGCGGGGAAGCGAATCTGATACGTTTTCAGGAATTCGTCGTACGCCTGCTGATCGTCGTCCTCGCTGACGCCCAGCACCACCCCGCCGCGGCCCGCAATGCGCCGCTGCAGCTCGTTCAACGATGGCGTCTCCTCAACGCACGGCGGGCACCAAGTCGCCCAGAAATTCACCAGCACTACTTTTCCGCGCAGATCAGAAAGTCTCGTGGGTTTGCCGTCGAGCGGGAAAGTGAAATCCTTGGGCGTCGCACCGCGCAAGCTCGGCTCACCCTGCCGGTAATCCGGATGCGCAAATAGCACGAGCAGCCCCGCGATGAACGCGAGCACCAGCCCAGTATTCAGTTTCCGTTTCAGTCCTTTGTCCAAGCACCCTATAATAACGGTATCGGCGAATCGAATGCGAGCGATTTGCCAGCCCCGAAATCGGCCTGATTACGCGCCCGCGAACCGGAGGTTGCACCATGAACGCCGGAACGAAGACTGAAACCGCGACGAAGGCGAACGTCCAGCAAGCCGTGCCCTTTTTCCGCGTGAAGAATATCGGCGATTCCGTGCGCTATTACGTGGACGGCCTCGGCTTTCAGATGACCAACAAGTGGATTGATGAAGGCCAGCTCCGCTGGTGCTGGCTGCAGCTCGGAGGAGCGGCGCTGATGCTGCAAGAGTTTCGCAAGGAAGGTCTCAATTCCTGGTCGCCCGCAGGGAAAGTCGGCGAGGGCGTCTCGATTTGCTTCCAGTGTCAGGACGCTCTGGAAATCTATCGGGACGTCACCGCGCGTGCGATCCACGCCTCCGAGCCATTCGTCGGCAACAACATGTGGGTAGTGCTCCTTGAGGACCCGGACGGCTACGGAATCGAGTTCGAGAGCCCCACGGACGTGCCCGAGGAAACAAAGTTTTCAGAGTGGCAGTCAGCCCACAATCGTTAGCCTGCGGAGCGGCTTCGCACCAATAGCCACCACAACCAATTTATGGTTTCCGCAATCATTCCGGCACGCAACGAAGAAGCTTCCATCGCGCGCGCGGTCGAATCCGTCGCTGCGCAGCCCGATATCATGGAAGTCATTGTCGTGGATGACCAATCCACCGACCGCACCGGCGCGATCCTCGCCGAACTTGCCGCGCGCATCCCCAAAGTAAAAATTCTGCGTATGCACGCGTTACCGCCAGGCTGGGCTGGCAAGAATTACGCCGTCGCTATGGGCGCGGAAATCGCGAAAGGGGACTGGCTGCTCTTCACCGACGCCGACACGTGCCACATGCCCGGCTCGTCCCGCCGCGCGCTCACCGATACCGTGGACCATAACGCGGTGCTCGTTTCCTATTCACCGGAGCAGGAGCTAGGCTCGTTCTGGGAGCGCGCCCTCATCCCGTTCGTCTATTGCCGCCTCTCTACGAAATTTTCTTTCGTGCGCGTGAATAATCCGCAGTTGCCGGACGCCGCCGCCAACGGTCAGTTCCTGATGATCCTGCGCGATGTCTACCAGAAAGTCGGAGGCCATGCCGCAATCGCCGGAGAAGTTCTGGAAGACGTAGCCCTAGCCCGCCGCGTCAAGCACGCCGGCTATCAAATTTATTTCACCGCGCCACTCGCAACCGTCCGCACACGGATGTACCGCAGTTTCCCCGCGCTCTGGGAAGGATGGACGAAAAATCTCTACCCTCTGATGGGCGGCAGGGTTAAGCAGGCGTTCCTCGAATTAGTTGAAGTTTTTCCCGTCCTGGAAATCGTCGTGCTGTCCCTGCTCTGGGCATTGCTGCCGGGCACGTATCGGCCAGCACTCTTGCTCTTGGCGGCTCTGCTGTTGCTCGCGCTATCCCGGCGTTGCGTGCGCTTCGCCGAGCAGCTTTACCGGAATCTCTACCCGATTTCGTACATCAAATACTACGTCCCCGGAATGTGTCTCTACAGCGCCGCGCTCATCGCTTCATGGTGGAAAAATACGCGCGGTTCGGTGCAATGGAAAGGCAGGAGCTATCCGTCGGGCGCTCAGCCCATAGCGCAGAAACCGCTGCCGCAAAGGACGCAATGATTCGCATCACGCGCAAAGTCGAGTTTTCAGCGTCGCACTTCTATCACAACCCGAATTTTTCGGCGGAAGAAAACCGCCGCGTCTTCGGCAAGTGCAACAATCCGCATGGTCACGGGCACAACTACACCCTGGAAGTGACCATCGCGGGCGAGCCGGACCCCGCCACCGGCATGGTCCTCGACCTGAAGGAACTGAAAGAGATTTTGCGGCGCGAAGTGATGGATCGAATGGACCATCGCCACCTGAATCACGAGGTGCCCGAACTCGCGGGCAAAATTCCTACGTGCGAGAACCTCGCCGCGGTGATTTGGCAACTCCTCGCGTCAAAAATCAGTCGCGGCAAACTCGATCGCGTGCGCGTGTACGAATCGCCCAATCTTTTCGCCGATTGCACCGCCGACTCCGCATCCACGAGCGGAGCAGGGAAGCGCGCATGAAAATCTCACTGACGCGACGATATGATTTCGCGGCATCGCATCGCCTGCACGCGCCGCAATTGAGCGAGCCAGAAAATCAGCGCATCTACGGCAAATGCAATAATCCCTACGGCCACGGCCACAATTACGCACTGGAAGTCACGGTGACAGGCCCGGTTGATCCAGCCACCGGGATGATCGCGAATTTGGGCGAACTCGACCCGTTCGTCGAACGCGAAGTTCTAGCAGCGTTCGACCAAAGAAACCTGAACGAGGAAGTCGCCGAATTTCGCACTCAAGTGCCGACCACAGAAAACGTCTGCCGCGAGATCTTTCGCCGCCTGCAACATTTTCCCGCCGCGCAGCTTGAGCGCGTGCGCATCGAAGAAACCAGTAAGAACAGTTTCGAAATCGGAGCCGAAGATTTTGCGTGAGGAGCAAATCAAACATGAGTGAAGCAGCCGAAATCTTAGTCCCGGAGCCTGTCTCCGGAAAAATCGCGGAGCTCGTTCGCGAGATGCTCGTGCAACTAGGCGAAAACCCCGACCGCGAAGGACTGCGCCGTACGCCCGAACGCTTTGAGAAAGCGCTCCGTTTTCTGACGAGCGGCTACCGCCAGGACCCTGACAAGCTGCTGAATGGCGCCATGTTCAACGTGTGTTACGACGAAATGGTAGTCGTGAAAGACATCGAGCTGTACAGTCTTTGCGAGCACCACCTGCTGCCGTTCTTCGGCAAATGCCACGTGGCTTACATTCCCAAAAAGAAAGTGGTCGGCCTCAGCAAAGTTGCCCGCCTGGTGAATATGTACGCGCGCCGCCTGCAGATTCAGGAGCGCCTCACTCACCAGATCGCCACGGCAATTCAGGAAAAACTCGACCCCGCCGGCGTCGGGGTCATCATCGAAGCCCGCCATCTCTGCATGGTGATGCGCGGCGTAGAAAAACAAAATTCCACCACCACCACGAGCGCGATGCTAGGCGACTTCCGCGAAAACAAGCAGACCCGCGACGAGTTTCTCTCGCTGGTCCACTCGCCAAAACCGTAAAAGCGCGCCGAAGACGACCTCCACAAGCCGTATCAGGCGAAACTCCTACTCCCTCGCCCCGCCGAAAATTCCTTTGTACAGCAATCACTGTATGTTAGCATTTTGAAGTCGAAGAGAGACCAAGAGCATAGAGCAGGGCACGACGTTTCAGGAGGGGTCGAGTTGAGCGCAGCCAAATTGGCGTTGATCGAGCAGTTCCGGGTTCACACTAAGGACACGGGTTCACCGGAAGTGCAGATTGCTTTATTGAGCGAACGCATCAGCTATCTGACCACTCACCTTAAGTCCCACGCAAAGGATCATGCCTCACGCCGCGGATTGATCATGATGGTCAACAAGCGCCGCAGGCTGCTGGACTATCTGAATCGTCGCGACCCGGATCGGTATCGCGAGATTGTGGAACGACTTAGTTTGCGCAAGTAGCGCGGATTTCTTGAGCGGCCATTCCGGCCGCGTTTTTATCCACCGCACAAACCATAATTTTCAGGCGACATGCGGGCCGCGCGGCACGATGTCGCTTGTGCAATGTTTTTCCGCTCTGTTTTCCTCTCTGCTTTCTCCCTTCGCCGTATTTCTCGAAACTGAAGTCTCGTATCTGAATCAAGCGTCCCCGGTGAACCGGGGCAAAAAGGATGTGCAGTTATGTTTGAACAAGTTGGTTTGGAAGTAGGCGGGCGTACCCTGACCTTCGAGACGGGCAAGATGGCCCGTCAAGCGCACGGCGCCGTTGTGGCGCGTTATGGCGACACCGTAATTTTGGCTACGGCTTGCATGGACAGCAGAGCAGCTGAGAAAGATTTTCTCCCTCTCACCGTGGACTACCGCGAGTACACCTACTCCGCGGGTAAAATTCCCGGCGGATTCTTCAAGCGCGAAGGCCGCCCATCGGAAAAGGAAATTCTCACCTCGAGGTTGATTGACCGCCCGCTGCGGCCTTTGTTCCCCGAAGGCTGGTCCAACGAGACGCAGATCGTTTCCATGGTGCTCTCCGCGGACAGCGAAAATGATCCGGACGTGATCGGCGTCACCGCCGCGTCTGCCGCGCTCTACATTTCAAAAATTCCATTTACCACGCCGATCGCCGCCGTGCGCATCGGAATGCTCGAAGGCAAGCTTGTCGTGAATCCCACGGTCGCCGAACAGAAGACCAGCACCATGAATCTCGTCGTGGCCGGCTCCGATAAAGCCATCGTCATGGTGGAATCGGGCGCCCTGGAAGTTTCTGAAGATGCCGTCGCCGACGCGCTGGAATTTGCGCACACGGAAATCCGCAAGATCGTCGGCGCCATTCGCGAATTGCACGACAAAGTGAAAACCGAGAAAGTTACCTTCACGCCGCCGGCATTCGACGAAGCGCTCTACAAGCAGATGCAGCAGCAATACGGCGAGAAATTGCGCGACGCCTCCGATACCGCCAAGTACCCCAAGTCGGAAAGCTACGGCCGCATAGACGCCATCAAGGCCGAAATCTACGCGACCATTCCGCCGGAGGACGTCGAAAAGAAAAAGCTCGCCGCGCGCGCCTTCGAGCGCCTGCGCGAATTCATCTTCCGCGACGATATGCTCACGCGCAAGCGCCGTCCGGACGCCCGTGCTTTCGACCAGGTTCGCGAAATCACCTGTGAGACGGGCGTTCTGCCGCGCGCTCACGGCTCCGCGCTTTTCACCCGCGGTGAAACGCAATCGCTTTCCACTGCCACTCTGGGCACCAAGGAAGATATGCAGCGCCAGGATCTTCTCTTCGAGAAAGATACCTTCAAGCACTTCATGCTGCATTACAACTTCCCGCCGTTCTCCGTCGGCGAAGTGAAATTCCTGCGCGGACCCGGCCGGCGCGAAATCGGCCACGGTGCTCTCGCCGAACGCGCTCTCGCAAACCTCATGCCCTCGGATGCAGATTTTCCCTACGCGGTGCGTTGCGTTTCGGACATTCTGGAATCCAACGGCTCTTCCTCCATGGCCACGGTTTGCGGCGGCTCTCTCGCTCTGATGGACGCGGGCGTTCCGCTCAAGTCCGCCTGCGCGGGCATCGCCATGGGCTTGGTCGTCGAAGGCGATAAATACGCCATCCTCACGGACATCGCCGGCGCCGAAGATCATTACGGCGATATGGACTTCAAAGTTGCCGGTACCCGGCAGGGAATTACGGCGCTGCAAATGGATATCAAGGTCGCGGGCGTCAGCATCGCCATGATGCGCGAAGCCCTGGCCCAGGCTCGCAAGGCGCGGCTGCAAATTCTGGACATCATGGACAAGACGCTTTCGTCCGCGCGTCCGGAAATTTCACTCTATGCTCCGCACCTCTTCATGCTGAATATTCCCACGGACAAAATCCGTGACCTGATCGGTCCGGGCGGCAAGAAAATCCGCGGGATTATCGAAGCGACTGGCGTGAAGATTGACGTGATGGACGACGGCAAAGTGCACGTCTTCGCCTCCAGCGGAAAATCCGCCGAAGAAGCGCTTAAGATGATTCGCGACGTCACCGCTACCGCCGAAATCGGCAAGACCTATCTCGGCACGGTGGTGCGCATCGCGGAGTTCGGCGCGTTCGTAGAAATTTTCCCCGGGACCGACGGCTTGCTGCACATCAGCGAAATCGCCGAAGCGCGCATCCGCGCTGTCCGCGACGAGCTGAAGGAAGGCGATCAAATCCTCGTGAAGGTTCTGGCTATCGAGGGTAACAAGATCCGCCTAAGCCGCAAAGCCGTGCTGCGCGACAAGCAGGCCACGACCACGACCAAGACCGAAGCCGCAACCTAACGTCTGCTTTCAGCGGAACTGGCGAGCGAGTCTTCGAAGGTCGCGGCATTAGCCACGACATAAACGCAGCAGAGTGATTGCGGCTTCAGCCGCGGCAGTACGGGTTTTGCGGTTCTCAGCCAGGCTCTAAATCGCGAGGCGAGAAATCGCCTGCTTTTCTATTCTTCGCGGCCGCTGATCCGTTCGATCTGCGCGCCCACGTCCTGCAACTTCAATTCAATTTGCTCGTATCCGCGGTCAATGTGATAAACGCGGTCGATCCAAGTCGTGTTGTCCGCGACCAGCCCCGCCAACACCAACCCGGCACTCGCGCGCAGGTCCGAAGCCGTAACCGGTGCACCGCTCAGCGGCGTGGGCCCGGTCACCACTGCCTCATTGCCGTCAATCGCGATGTTCGCGCCCATGCGCACCATTTCGCTGGCGTGCATGTAGCGATTTTCAAAAATTGTCTCGCGCACTCGCGACACACCCTGCGCCTGCGTAGCCAAGGCCATGAACTGCGCCTGCATGTCCGTGGCAAATCCCGGATATTCTTCGGTCGTCACGTCCGCGGCCACCAGTCTCTTCGTAGCCCGTACACGCAACTTACCGGCGCCCTCGCACTTGATCTCCACTCCGCAAGCCCGCAATTTCTCGATCACCGCTTTCAAATGCCCCGGCTCGCAATCGGTCAACAGCAATTCACCGCCGGTGATTGCCCCGGCCACCAAGAAAGTTCCCGTCTCGATCCTGTCCGGAATAATCGCGTGCGTCGCGCCGTGCAGTTTCTCCACACCCTGCACGCGCAACGTCGACGAACCAACGCCTTCGATCTTCGCTCCCATCTTGATCAGCAATTCCGCCAAGTCGGTGACTTCCGGCTCCATCGCCGAGTTTTCCAGCACCGTCTCGCCCTCGGCCAGCACCGCCGCCGTCAAAATATTTTCCGTGCCGGTAACCGTAATTTTCGGAAAGCGAAAAGTAGTCCCGCGCAGCCGCTTAGCCCGCGCTTCCACGTATCCGTGCTCCACCGTCGTTTCCGCGCCCAATTTCTCCAGCGCCTGAATATGCAAATCAATCGGCCGCGCGCCAATCGCGCATCCACCCGGCAGCGAAACGCGTGCATAGCCAAAACGGGCCACCAGCGGCCCCAGCGTCAGCACCGAAGCGCGCATCGTTTTCACCAGCTCGTAAGGCGCCTCGCGCATGGATACCGTCTCCGCCTGAATAATAAATTCGCTCGGCGGCAAATCCGGGCTCTCGACGCGACAACGCATGTGCGCCAGCAATTTCGCCATCGTGATGATGTCGCGTACGTGCGGAATATTTTGCAGCGTCACAGCGTCGGCAGTCAGCAGCGCCGCAGCCATCGCCGGCAGGGCCGCATTTTTCGCGCCGCTGATGCGCACCGTCCCTTCCAATTTTCGTCCGCCCTGAATCTTGAACCGATCCATGATTATTTCCCCTGGCCTTTCGAAATCACTCGCCGCTTCGGATGCAGCTCCAGCGCCATTCGCGCATTTCCGCCGGACTTGCGCAGCGATCTCCGCGCAGCCACGGCATTTGCCCCCGTCTTCAACATCACCAGCGCCGCCGGCAAATCGTGTCCCGCCTGCCGCAGTGCGTGTGCCGCAGCAGACGCGCTCACCCCCGCGGCCTCCGTCAGAATCCGCGCGCCCCGCCGGTGCAACTTCTGATTTGTCAGCGCCACGTAGATCATCCAGTTCTCATACACTCGGCCAAGCCGCACCATCGCCGTAGTGGAAAGCATGTTCAGCACCATCTTCTGCGCGGTGCCTGCCTTCATCCGCGTCGAGCCGGCAATCGCTTCCTGCCCGGTCTCCGGCGTGATGGGAATTTTCGCCATGCGCGCCAGCGGCGATTTAGGATTGGATGTCACTGCCACCGTTACGCACCCGCGCCGCTTCGCCCATTCCATTCCGCCCAGCACGTACCGCGTCGTACCGCTCGCGGCGATGCCCACTACCACGTCACGCCTTGTAACCCCGGCCTTAGCTAAATCTCTCGCGCCGTTTGACGCGGAATCCTCCGCGCCCTCCACCGCTCCGCGCAACGCCTTCGCCCCACCCGCAATCAGCGCCTGCACCATCTTCGGCCGCGTGCCGAACGTCGGTGGACATTCCGCCGCATCCAGCACCGCCAGCCGCCCGCTGGTTCCCGCGCCGATATAGACCAGCCGCCCGCCGCGTCGAAAACTCTTCACAATCGCGTCCACAGCCCGCGCAATTTGCGGCAGCACGCGCTGTACCGCCAGCGCTACGCGCTGATCCTCGTGGTTCAGCACGCGCAAAATCTCAATCGTGGACTTGGTGTCCAGCCCGCGCGTCCGCGGGTTGCGCTGTTCCGTCCTGGTTGGTGTCACCGCGCCCTCAGTCGTCCATCGGCCTACAAACAGTCTTCGATTAATTATACCGATAGGCGAGTTCCAGTATGGGGCCTGAAATGAATTCCCGCAGGCTATGTGACGAGGGAGTTATCGAGTAGTAGTGGAAGCGTTCGCGAGGCCCAGGGCCTGGAGAATCGCATCATGAATGACGGGGCGTGCCTGGCGAATCTGCTCGTTGGTCCGCGTTGGGTTCACGCGATTGGTCAGTAGCACCACAAAAAGATCCCGCTCCGGGTCAATCCACAGCGATGTTCCGGTGAATCCAGTGTGCCCGAAGCTGGTCGGCGAGAAATAATGTCCCGCCGCGGAGTTCGGCGGCGTCGGCACGTCCCATCCTAGCGTCCGTGCGGAATCGCCCACCACTTGCCGCGCCGTAAACTCCTGAATCGTTGCGCTTGCCAGAAACCGATGATGCGCGTAAATACCGCCATTCAACAGCATCTGCGCAAATGCCGCCACATCGCCGGCTGTCGAAAAAAGTCCCGCATTCCCGGATATGCCTCCGATCGCAAAAGCATTCTCATCGTGCACTTCGCCGCGCAACAACCGCTTGCGGAAATCCGTGTCCAGTTCCGTGGGTGCGATCCGCGGGCGCCATGAAACCGGCGGGCTATACATCGTGTCGCTCATTCCGAGAGGCGCGAAAATGTGTCCCTTCGCGAATTGCTCCAGCGTTTGCCCGGTCAGCCGCTCGACGATTTCCCCCAACAAAATAAAACCCAGGTCGGAATATTCCACCTGCGTCCCCGGCTCATGCACCACCGGCTCTGCCAATATTTTCGCCAGCACTGCATCGTGCCCCTTCGCGTCCTTGTAAAAATCGCGATGCGCCGGCAATCCAGAATCGTGCAGCATCAACATGCGCACAGTGATTCGCGCGCGCCATGAAGGGTTGGGATCGGATTTCGCGGCCGCCGAAAATTCCGGCAGATAACGCTCGACCGGCGCATCCAGATCCAGTCGTTTCTGCTGCACCAGCATCATCGCGGACGTAGTCGTCACCACCACTTTCGTCAGCGATGCCATGTCGTAAATGGTACTCTCCGTCACCTTAGGCGCCTTCGCATCGCGCGTCAGCGACCCAAACGGATACTCCGCCAGCTGATCATGATACCCGACGGCCAGCACTCCACCAGGAAAAGCTCCGGCCGTCACGAAGCCATCGAGCAAACCGAACACCGGATGCAGCCGGTCTTCCATCTCCGCAGACGCAGGCCGCAAAGTCATCGGATTCGCTGCCACGCGCAACCCATCGCCGCGCTGCGCCGTTCCCGGCACGGTCACCGGAATCTGTCCCTGAATCGCCACCTGCCCAAAAAGCGCGCGCACCGCCGCGACCTGCGACACGGAATTTGTCGAAAACTCCGCAAGCCAAGTCTTCGCGTCCGGAAATCCCGCAATCAAATACGGGCTGCCAAAGCCAATCACGGCGGTCGGCTTTCCAGCCGCAATCATCTGATTCACAAACGCGCGCTGTTCCTCCGGAAATCCCACATTCCCCTTGCGGTCAGCCACGCGCACGAATAGCGCCGCGATCGCCACATCATACGAATCTGCCGGTGGCAATTTCAGCGTCGATACGTTCGCGAACTGCAAATCCGCGCGCAACGCCTTCAGCGAATCCACGCGCCAACGAATTTCCGGCTCGATCGTCTCCCCCGGATAAGGATCGGCATCCGCGGAAAGCGAAACCAGCAGCACGCGCAGAGGTTTCGTCGCGTCCAGCGGCAGCAGATGCACCGTATCGCGCAACAAAGTGACGCCGCGATCCGCAATATTCAGCGCCTGTGCCGCGAATTCCGGCCGTGCGAACTTCTCGTCCAAATGCTCGATGTCCGCCAGCCGATTACGATCCAGCCCCAACCGCGACTTCGCCTGCAAAATCCGCCGCACGGATTCGTCCACGCGCTTTTCCGTGATTCGCCCCGACCGCACCGCGCGTTCGAGCCCCGCCATCGCCGCATCCGGAACCGGCGGCATTAAAAGCACGTCCGCGCCTGCCTCTACCGCGCGCACCGCCGCTTCTCCGGGTGGATAACGCGACGTCACCCCGCCCATGTCCATCGCATCCGTAACCACCAGGCCCTTGTATTTCAATTCGTCGCGTAGCAGTCCAGTCAGAATATTTCGCGAAGTCGTCGCCGGCACGCTCGTATCCGGTTCAAACGCCGGCACGGCCAGATGTCCCGGCATCACCGATCCCACGCTCGCGCCAATCGCGGCTTGAAAAGGGACCAGCTCCGTCGCCTCCAGTTCCTTACGGTCGCCGGGCACAGTTGGCAGCGCCAGGTGCGAATCCACGCTCACATTACCATGCCCCGGGAAATGTTTCGCTGTCGCGAGTCCACCGTTTTCTTCGATGCCGTGGATTTCCTGCGCCACAAATTCGGCGACGCTCCTGGGATTTTCGCCGAACGAACGAATATTGATAATCGGATTATCCGGATTGTTGTTTACGTCCGCGTCCGGCGCGAATATCCAGTGCACGCCTGCCGCGCGCGATTCCAGCGCAATCACTTTGCCGATCGTGTAAGCCAGTTTCGGGTCGCCCGTCGCGCCCACGGCCATCGCCGATGGAAACGAGGTCCCTTCATCCAGCCGCATCCCCGTACCGCTCTCGAAATCCGCGCCAATCAACAGTGCAACTTTCGCGCGCCGCTGCAGCTCGTTGGTTAGCTCCGCGGTGGGATAAACCTGGCTGCGTTCAATCCCCAGCGGCCCGCGCGTGGTGCCCACAATAAATCCGCCCACGTGATTTTCTTCCACCTCGTGCATTAGGTTCTTGTACTCCGCGCTCTCCGCCGACGTAAACACCCCAAAATAGTAAGGCATCAGCATCTGCCCCAGCTTTTCGCGCAAAGTCATTTTCTTCAGCGTGGATTCCACCCATGCAGAATTTGCAGCAGCGGGAGCAGCAGCGGTTTTTGCAGCTGAACTTCGTGCTTTCGTGGCGGAAGTTTTTTGTGAACGGGCGTAGGGTGTCATCAATAGGAGCAGGAGCAGCGTGAAAATTCCGAGTTTACGCATCGCATCCATTCGGAACGTTCCATGTTGACGCTCGCATCCCGCGGCTGTATATAACACACGCTATCATGCCGCACAACGAACGCTTCCTCACGATGTTTCGTATCGGTTTCGTTCTGATCTTGCTCATCTTCACGAGCGTCGTCGGAGTTAGCACACTCGCGCTCCACGAAACGCATAGCGAGGCCGCGCCAGCAATATCTCCACAGGCCACCGACCACACCCAGACAGGCATTGACGTCCTCGAAGAGCAAAACTTCGCACCACTGCGGGGTAAACGAGTTGGCCTGATCACCAATCAAACCGGCGTGGATTCGCAGGGCCGCCGCGCCATTGACGTCCTCGCTCACGCCGACGGCGTCAAACTCGTCGCGCTCTTCAGTCCCGAGCACGGTATCGCCGGCCAACTCGACACGAGCAACGTCGCCAACGCCACCGACTCCGCAACTGGCCTGAAAATTTTCAGCCTCTACGGCGACGCGCGCCGCCCCACCGACCAAATGTTGCAAGGCCTCGACGCCTTCGTCTTCGACATTCAAGGCGCCGGTGTACGTTTCTACACCTTCATCACCACGATGGGCTACTGCATGGAAGCAGCGGCGAAACACAAAATTCCGTTCTTCGTTCTCGATCGCCCCGATCCGCTAGGCGGCGAAAAAATCGAAGGACCGATGCTCGATCCCTCGCGCATCTCCTTCGTCGGGTATTTTCGCTTGCCGGTCGTCTATGCGATGACGCTCGGTGAACTCGCCCGCATGTTCGCGACCGAAAATAAAATGGGTCTCGAGCTTCACGTAATCGCGATGAAGAATTGGCGTCGCAGCCAGACGCTCGACCAGACCGGCCTCACATGGGTTGCGCCATCGCCCAATCTGCGCACGCTCAACGGAGCGTTTCTGTACCCCGGCACCGAAATCCTGCAGTCCGCGGGAGTTTCCGTCGGTCGTGGCACGGACGCTCCGTTCGAACAACTCGGCGCCCCATGGATCCACTCCGATGTTTTGCTAGGCTCGCTGAACTCGAGGCAAGTTCCCGGCGTGAGTTTTGCCGCCGCCAGCTTTACTCCCAGCGATGGTCTCTACCAAGGCGAGACCTGCGCCGGCGTCAAGCTCGCAATCACCGACCGCGATGCGTTCGATTCCATCCGCACCGGCCTGGAAATCGCCGACGCGCTGCATCGCCTCTATCCCGAACGCTTCCAGGTTACGAAGCTGATGGATTTGCTCGCATCGCAGGCGACCGTGGACGCCATCATCCGGTTCGAGGCGCCCGCCAGCATCATCGCCGGCTGGAAAAGCGACCTGGATCAATTCCGCACCCTGCGCGCGAAATATCTGATTTACCATTGAATAGTTTATGATGGACGCGCGTTGCGTCGCCGCGAGCCGCGCTGAGTTCCGTTACCACATCTAAATGCGCATCGTCTCTCTGCTTCCATCAGCGACCGAAATTCTCTACGCGCTCGGCGTCGGTGACCAGGTCGTCGGCATCACCCACGAATGCAATTTCCCGCCCGAAGTTCACGGCAAGCCCGCGCTAATCAAGCCGCGCGTCGATCCCACCGCCGCGCCGGCAGAAATCGATCGCCAAGTCAGCGAGCTCGTCGCCCGCGGCGAAAGCATCTACGCGGTTGATGCCGACCTGCTCGCATCCCTCGCACCCGACCTGATCGTCACGCAGGATCTTTGCCACGTTTGCGCCGCGTCGCCCGACGATCTCGCTACGGCGCTGACGCATTTCTCGCACCCACCCCGCGTGCTGACGCTCACTCCTCACTCGTTCGACGACGTCTGGCAAGACATCATCCGCGCAGGCGAAGCAACCCACACCCGCCCACGCGCCGAGGCGCTCGCCGCCGAACTGAAAGCAAAAGTGCAAGCCGCGTCCACGAACGCGCAAGTCGCCGTTCGCCCGCGCGTAGCCTGCCTCGAATGGCTCGACCCATTGTACGTGGGCGGCCACTGGGTTCCGGAGATGGTCGAAATTGCAGGCGGTAAAGACGTACTCGGCCGGTCAGGGCACCCGTCATTCAAGGTATCAGCGGACGACATCGCAGAAAGCAACGCCGACGTAATTCTAGTTATGCTCTGCGGCTACGACGCAAACCGCAACGCCGCCGAATTCCAAGCCACGAAGATTCCGCCAAATTGGGAAAATCTCCCAGCCATCCACAATCGACGCATCTTCGCGGTTGATGCCAACAGTCATTTTTCGCGCCCAGGCCCGCGTCTGGCAGATGGCGTGCAACTTCTGGCGCATCTACTGCATCCGAAAAGTTCGCAGCCGCTCCGGTCTGAGGCCACGTACGTGGCACTTTGAGTAACACTACTAATTCGAGCTTTCCGCACTTCGATCCCGCCACGCGCGATAAAACAAAAGCCCTGAGAGGATCAGCGCCAATCCAATCGATGACCGCACCGGCCTCTCAATCCAAATATTCACCGTAAGCGCCAGCGCCCCCGCCACAAACAGCGCCGGCACCACCGGATATCCCCAAGTTCGATAAGGCCGTGCAAGCTCAGGCGAAATGCGCCGCAGCCGGAACATCGCCACCACCGACAACGCATAAAAAATCCAAGCCGCGAACACAAAAAGGGAAGTCAGCTCTTCGAACGTCCCGGTCAAAGCCATCAAGCCCGCAAGCGTCCCCTGAAAAATCAGCGCCCCACCCGGCGTCCGAAATTTCGGATGCACGATTCCCGTAACGCGAAAAAATAAACCGTCTCGCGCCATCGCATAAGGCACGCGCGCCCCGCTCAGTAGCGAAGAGTTCAACGTGCCTAGCGCCGCAATCACCATCGCAATCGTGATCCAACCCGCCGCGCCGTGCCCCGCAAAGCCCGCAACTACATCCGAAGCCACATGCAACGAACTCGCAACGTCAGCGAACGGCAAAGCATAAAAACACACTGCGCTGAACAACAAATATATGCCACCAACCAGTATCGTTCCGCCGATCAGCGCCGAAGGAATGTTGCGCTGCGGCTGCTCCACTTCCGACCCCACACGATTCAAGTCCTCCCAACCGTCGTAAGCCCAAAGCGCAGCCGCCAGCGCAGCAAAAAACTTTGCCATCGTGCCAACGCCGGAACCACCCGGCCAGAACGGATGAAAATGCTCCGTGCTTCCATGCCCAAACCAAAAGCCCGCCGCAACAATCGCCAGCACCGAAGCAATCTTCAAAATCGTTAGCGCAATTTGCACCCGCCCGCCCAACCGCACGCCCAAATAATTAATAAAAGTAAAAAGCGCAATCGCCGCCACCGCCAAAGGCTGCGCCCAAGTAAATGCGAAATCGTATGGCTTGCCTGAAAAAGGGCTAGTGAGATGCCACGTAAAAATCGGCACAGCGATCGCAGGAATCAGAAAACTAGAGAATCGCGCAAAGCCCGCAGCGATGGACGCCGCCGAACTTGATTCACCCACTGTCGAATGCATCCATCCAAAAAGAAATCCCCACACTGGTCCAAGCCCCTTGCGCAAATAAGCATACTGCCCGCCCGCTTCTGGCAACGCAGCGCCCAATTCCGCAAATGAAAGCGCTCCAAAAAGCGAAAGCAGGCCGCCCACGATCCAGGCCGCATACACGATGCTCACCGACCCGCCCACCGCAGCCATCTCGCCCGGCTTCAGAAAAATTCCGGTCCCCACCATCGTGCCAATCACGATGGCCGCCGCAGCCCAAGGCCCCAGCGCGCGTATCAGGTCAAGCCGGTCGCCCTTCTGTGCCAAGATCCCGATAAAGTTTCTCCCTCACAGCACAAAAACTAACGAAGCACAGCGGCGCCCGCAGCATTTTTCGAACCCCGCGACAATTCGCTCGCGATCGTGCCCACCACAAAGGTCACAACCGTCCCAGCCAGCACATACCAAGTCCAAGCCAGTGGCGTGAACCGATTCACCGCGACCATCGTCACAAGTCCA
This sequence comes from uncultured Acidobacteriota bacterium, assembly GCA_963747605.1. GTDB lineage: Bacteria > Acidobacteriota > Terriglobia > Acidiferrales > UBA7541 > Palsa-295. The sequence continues at coordinate 30,772 of CAVVGA010000031.1, forward strand.
ACCGCAAATCCCACCAGCGCTCCATTTTCGTTCGCGCGCGCGTTCCAAGTCCCCAACAAAAACACGCCTAGCAAAGCTCCATAAGTGATGGACGCAATCGTCAGCCCCGCCACCAACACTGGCCCCCAAGGCACCAACGCCAGCAGCCCCAATACGACGCCCCAAACCAAAGTCATCTGCCGTGAACGCGCCAAAGACCTCGCATCATTTCCCGAACGACGCGCTCCCATATCCATCATGCTCGATGAAGCCAGCGAGTTCAACGAGCCGCTGGCATTCGACATCGCGATGGCAAAGATCGAAGCCAATACAATTCCCGCCAGCCCCATAGGCATCCGGTGCACAATGAACGCCGGATATATCCGATCGGCATCGCCTCCCAGCACAACCAGCCCCCCATTCCGCATATACACAAAAAGCATCACGCCAATCACCAGAAACAAACTGAACTGCACCAGAATAATCGCGCCGCTCACCAAAAGCGCCTTCTTGCTGTCTCGCTCATTCCGCGCTGCGAGCAAACGCTGCACCATCGTCTGATCCGTGCCGTGACTAGCCATCGTCAGAAAAGTTCCACCCAGCAATCCAGACCAAAACGTATAACTCTGCGTCAAACTAAAGGCAAAATCGAACACGCGCAATTTCCCGCCGCTCGCCGCAGCCACCTGCGTCACCTCCGGCCAACCACCTGGAATTTTATGCAACAACAAAAAGAACGCCGCCACCGATCCAGCCAGATACAAAAAGAATTGCACCACGTCCGTCCAAATCACCGCCCGCATCCCGCCTTCGAACGTGTAGAACATCGTCAGCACCGTGATAATCAGAATCGAAACGCGATCTCCAGTGCCAAACGCCACGCTCACAACTTTCCCGATCGCCGATATTCGCACGCCCTCCGCCAGCGCACGCGTACCCATGAAAACCACGGCCGCCACCGACCGCATCCGCGCACCGAAACGCTTTTCCAGAAGCTGGTATGCGGTATAAAATTCACCTTGGAAGTATTGTGGTATAAGTACCACGCAGAGGATCGCTCGCGCGACGAGGTAACCCAGCACCAGCTGCAGAAATCCGAGGTTTCCGCCGTAGGCAATCGCCGGCGTCCCGATAATGGTTAGCGTGGAAGTCTCTGTCGCGACGATCGAGCAAGCCAGCGCCCACCATGGCGCCGTGCGGCCGCCCAAAAAATAGTCGCGCAGATTTCGCTGGCCACGCCGGAACCGCGCGCCAAAAAGCGTGATGCCCGCGAGATAGAGCACCAGAATGCCGAAGTCAATTGAGCTGATTTGCATTGTGCTGATCTAGATTCCGGTCGCAGCTGCAGGCCGGGCGATGCTAACTGCACGCTTTGAACACTGTCAAGCATGGGGAAACGAATGACTGAGCAAAATTCCGCGCCGGAAACCTCTTTCTATCTCGGTTTCGATGGCGGCGGCACGAAAACCGATTGCATTTTGATGGATGCAGATGCCAACGTCCTCGCGCGCGCCACCGCGGGCCCATCGAATCCGCTGCGCGCCGGATACGCGAAGGCCTGGTTCACGCTCAGCGATGCGGCCGACGTGGTTCTCGAGCGCCATCATCTGAAAGCCATTGATATTCGCGGTATCTGTGCGGGCATCGGCGGCGCTGGCCGCGAATCCGTCGCCAAACGCATCGCCGCTTTTCTCGAGCGCGCATTTCCTGAAGCCGCAGTCACCGTCACCACCGATCTCGCGATCACGCTGAACGCGGCGGTCGGCGAAGGTGAGGGTATCATCCTGGTCGTTGGCACTGGCTCGGCGGCGTATGGCCGCGATGCGCAAGGCCACACCGCGCGCGCCGGTGGCCGCGGTCCCTGGTTCAGCGATGAAGGTAGCGCTTTCGACATCGGCCGTCGCGCGCTCGCCGCTGTCGTGCGCGCCGAAGAAAATCGCGGCCCGCAAACCGCTCTCTCCGCAAAAATGCTGAAGTGGCTCGGCTGCAATGAATGGTCTCGCGTCCTCGACTGGGTGGTGAAAAATCCGGATGACGTCTTCCCGCGCATATTTCCGCTGGTCGGCGAGCTTGGCGACAAAGGTGATGCGGTTGCTTGCGAAATCCTCACCACCGCTGCCGCATCGCTCGGCGATCTTGCAGCCAGCGTCATCGGAAAACTCGCCATGCAAGACCGCGAAATTTCCATTGCCAAGGCCGGCGGCACTAACGGGCGCAGCAAATTCTTCGACGCCGCGATTGACGCGCGTTTGCATGACCTCGCGCCGCACGCCCGCGTCGTCGCACTGCAAATGAGGCCCGCCGAAGCTGCGGCGAAAATGGCGATTGGTCTGGGGAAGCGCAAGGCACATGCCGGATGAACTTTCCGCGCGCGGGCAAAATGGCGCAGTCCGCACCTAAAGACGATTTGCAAGCGCTAATCCACGAGTCCGACGAAGAAACTCTCCTCGCTCTGCTGGAAAATCCGTTGCTCGAAGAACCGCACATTTCGCAAATGCTCGAGCGCCTCGATCTTTCCGCAAACGTCCTCACCGCCATCGCCGAAAAAGGGAAGTGGACCGCGAGCGAAGGTGTGCGCCTGCGCCTCGCGCGCCATCCGCGCACCCCGCGCCGCTTTGTGATGGCGCTGCTCCGCCAGCTGTATTTGTTTGACTTGGTTCGCCTGAGTCTGCTGCCTTCCACGCCCGCCGAAATTCGCCGCATCGCCGAAGAATTAATGATCACGCGCGTGCCGCAGCTTCCCATCGGCCAGAAATTGACGCTCGCGCGCCGCGGTCCGGCACGCGTCGTCGGCGCGCTCCTAGCCGAAGGCCAGCCGCAAGCGATCAAGCTCGCGTTAGCCAACGCATTCCTCACCGAGAGCCAAGTGCTGAAAGTCCTGGCGAAACCCGGTGTGCCCGAACGAGCAGTCGCCGCCATTGCGCAGCATCCGCGCTGGGCCGTCCAGTACAATGTCCGCGTCGCGCTGATTCGCAATCCCCACACGCCCATTCCGGTGGTACTGGCATTTCTGCCGAATCTAACGCTGCGCGACCTGAAAGACCTAGCGACGCTGGAAGGCATCTCGCCGCAGGTTCGGCGTTATATTCAAAAAGAACTTTCCCGGAGGTCCGGCGCAAAATAAGAACGCGAGAATATTTGTAGGTCGTGGCTTCAGCCACGACAATTGCTTCACTGAGTCGGTGCGGCTTTAGCCGCTGAAGTACCAGTTTTATCGTGCGCTAGGAAAGAGGCTCCATGCCAAATCGCAAAACCCAAATCCGCATAATTGTCAGCCTGGGCGCCGCCAGCTTCATCGCCGTGCTGCTCTATTCCTCAATGCAACAAACTAAAAATGAATACGAAGTCTGCGTTACATTCAAAGGCGCGATGCACTGCGCCACCGCTTCTGGCGCCACCTCGCAGGAAGCCATCCGCAGCGCCCAGGGAATTGACTGCGAGATGCTCGCCAACGGGCGCGACGAAAACATCGTCTGCCTCGACACGCCGCCGACCAGCGAGCGCCAGGTGAAGTAGAGTCAACTCGTCGCCCTCCGGTGTCTAATAAACGTGGCGGACGTGCGTCTACCCAGTCGGGCACACTGTGCCGCGAACGAGGATGAATTGACACTCAACCAGCCACCTCATAACATCAAACCGTTGCACCACGGAGGACGGACTTCACGATGACGCGTTGTTTGAACTGCGGGGCTGAACGGCTCGGCGATATCTGCGACGCCTGCGGCCTCAGTTCTTCCGCTGCGGAATTTTCCCTGCGCCGCTCGCTGCTCAATCGCACCGCTTTATTTCTTGTCGGCGCGATCGCCTTCATCGTCGCCAGCGGCCGCTACCCCGCGCTGGAACTCGACGGCATCGTAATCTTTATCGGCGTAGTGTTTTTTCTCACGCTCGGCTTGGCAATCATCGTCGAGCGCCGCGCGCTCCGTCATCAGGAAGTCGAATCCCTGAAGCGCGTTTACTACGGCTTGCTCCCGCTGCCTTGGCTGCTCGCCGTGCTTCTCTACGCTAACGGCGCGCTCGATCGTTCTCCCACGCACATCGAAAAAGCCCGTGTAATCAGCAGATTTTCGATGACCGGACCTGTCCCCAGCCGCCGCCTGATCGTAACTTCCTGGCGCGCCGGCCATCGCTTCGAACGCATCCCGGTTGACCGAAGCGATTTCGACCGCTTCACCACCGGCGACGTAGTGGACGTCCAGGTAAGAGATGGCCTCGTAAGCATCGCCTGGGTAACCGGCGTTTCCCGCGATTAATCGTAGCGCTCGACGAACCTGGATCTACACTCGCGCCGGATTCTCCCGCTTCAAAAATTCCCCCGCCCCAACTTTGCCCACAAACTTTCCATTCTCCACAATCACCCGCCCCCGCGACAAAACCGTCTTCGGTACGCCCTTAACTTGCGTCCCCTCAAACATCGAATAATCCACGCGCATATGGTGCGTGTTCACACTAATGGTCTGCTCTTCGTCAGCATCAAACACAACCAAATCCGCATCCGACCCCACAGCCACAGTCCCCTTGCGCGGATACAACCCAAACAATTTCGCCGGCGCCGTGGAAACCAGCTGCACAAACCGGTTCGGCGAAAATTTCCCGCCATGGACGCCGCCGCTGTACACCAAGCTCATGCGATGCTCGATTCCTGGGCCGCCATTGGGAATCTTCGTGAAATCGTCCTTGCCCAATTCCTTCTGCTCCTTCATGCAAAATGGACAATGGTCCGTAGAAACCACCTGCAAATCATCCTTCGCCAAACCCTGCCACAATTTGTCCTGATGCCACTTCTCGCGCAGCGGTGGCGTAAACACATATTTCGCGCCATCGAATCCCGGCCCATTCATATTGTCGAGCGAGAGATACAAATACTGCGGGCAAGTCTCGGCGTATACGCGCAATCCGCGATCGCGCGCCTCGCGCACCTTCTCCAGCGCTTCATTGCACGATAGGTGCACGATGTACACAGGCGTCCCTGCCATTTCCGCCAGCGCAATCGCGCGCGAAGTTGCTTCCGCCTCAGCCGTCACCGGACGCGTCAGCGCGTGATATTTCGGCGAGCGCTTTCCCTCGGCCAGCGCCCGTTGCACGATCACATCAATCGCCCCGCCATTTTCTGCGTGCATGCAAATCATCCCGCCACAGTCCGCCGCCACTCCCATCGCCTTGAAAATCGAAGCGTCATCCAGCATGAATACGCCCGGATACGCCATGAACAATTTAAATGTGGGCACGCCCTCGCGCACGAACGCCTTCATCTCATCCAGCTGCGCCCCCGCAATATCCGTGATGATGCAGTGAAACGAATAATCAATCACCGCCTTGCCGTCCGCCTTCTTCATCCAAGCATCGAACGCATGCCGGAGCGTCTGCCCCTTGTACTGAATCGCAAAATCAATCAGGGTAGTCGTCCCGCCATAAGCCGCCGCCACCGTGCCCGATTCGAAATCGTCAGCGCTGGTAGTTCCACCGAACGGCATATCCAAATGTGTATGCACATCAATCCCGCCCGGCATCACCAGCATTCCGCGCGCATCAATCACTTTGCCCGCGCCCTCCGCCGGCAAATTCAACCCGATTACCGAAATCTTCCCGCCAACAATCCCCACGTCGCCGACATAAGTGTCAGTAGCCGTAACAATCGTCCCGCCGCGAATCAAAGTGTCAGAGCGCATAACCCGCTATCCTCCTCAAAGTTCCCGCGAAGCGTTGTAGCTTACACCTCTTCCCCATTTCTTCGCAGGTCCCGCGCGAACCCCTAGCCGGTCAGTCTCCGGGCCGGGCTCAAGACTCACTCTTGAACCGAGCCCGTCGGCGCGGTGTAGACTCCTGGTCGGTACGAGCGCATTCCGGCCAGGGCGCAAGGACGATTCGTGAACGGAAAAACCAGAGAGATCACCTTCAGTCCCGCAATGCTGGCACAGTGGGCGCTGATGCCCGCAAGCATATGGGCGGCCGCAATAAAGTTTGTGGGCGATACGTACGGCTATCACTCCACACCTGGCATCTGGACGGCGATTATAGGATTACCAGGCGTTGTGGTGAGTGCGTGGATTTACCATTGGACAGGATCCGATTCCGTAGGTGTTATCGTCGCGTTTTCGGGGAATTGGATTTTTTGGTTCGGTGTGCTCAAGGCTGCGGTCACACTCAAGCGCGGATTTCACAGGCCACGATGAGTCGCCGCATCGGAAGCGAACCCAGGACTACGCATCGATGATGTGCCGCCGATAAATCCGATAAACCACCATTTGTCCCACCGCGAATCCAATTGCCACGCTGCAGTAGACTCCGAACATCCAAAAGCCCGCTGAGCCTATCGCAGGCGCCCGTAATACGGCTCCCATTGCCATCATCGCTGTAGTGCACATTGTCATGAACAACGACTGTAGAGGATCCTCCCACCAATTGATGGAGTTTCTGTTCCAAGAAGGGCGCGGCAGTATGTTTTGCCAGCATCGAATCGAGTAGTAAACGGTTCCAATCGCGAGCAGCGGCATGACAATTAGAATGGCGAGCCACGCCACTGGATCGGGGATAATATGCTGAAGTCGGTCTGGTGCGGTTGAGTAATACCCACAATATAGGCCCAGCGCTAGGTAACCAAAGTTTGCAACGTACCAAAAATTCTTCATGTTGGGTCAAATGTGTCAGGCCAAGCCAAGTTTCATGTGATTTCAGTACTTCCATGTTAGCGGGTTCCAACGGGCGCAAGAGTATTCTAGCGCTCGGTTGACACGCGATGGTCAACTCCTTGCGAGCGGCATATCGGAGAGGTCGCAGTTGCGCTCACGGCTCGTGAATCTCCGTGCCTCTGTGGAAAGACGTTCAGTTCCGAACTCCTCCGCGAATCCCTTGACCCTCCCCGCAATCGCTGATGCTAGAATGGCGTCTCTTTTCCAACCAAGGAGACGACGGCAAGCTCATGACGCTGCGCGAGACGGCTCCCAAGCTTTCGCCCGAACAATACGAAAAGAATTTCGCGGAAATATCCCCGCGCATGACGTCCCGCCAGGCAGCCGTGGAAGCATCTCGCTGCCTCTTTTGTTTCGATCCGCCTTGCACCATCGCGTGCCCCACCCACATAGATGTTCCTTCGTTCATAAAAAAAATCACCACCGACAATCTCCGCGGCTCAGCCCGCGTAATTCTCGAAGCCAATATTTTGGGACACAGCTGCGGCCGCGTCTGTCCCACCGAAGTCCTCTGCGAAGGCGCCTGCGTGATGCACGAGAAGGAAGAGAAGCCCATCGAAATCGGTCGCCTGCAGCGCTACGCCGTGGACCACGTCCTCGATCGCAATATTCAGCTTTTTCACGCGGGCTCTCCCAACGGCAAACGCGTCGCCCTCATCGGCTCCGGCCCCGCATCGCTCGCCTGCGCCACCGAACTCGCCAAGCTCGGCTATCGCACCATGATTTTCGATCGCAATGAACTCCCCGGCGGCCTGGACACCTACGGCATCGCCGCCTACAAACTCCGCGCCAAAGACACCCTGCGCGAAGTCGAACTCGTCCACTCTCTCGGCGTCGAATTTCGCCAGAAGACCACAGTCGGCAGCGAGATCACCTTCGCCCAACTCGAAAAAGATTTCGACGCCATCTTCATCGGCGTCGGCCTCGGCGAAACAGGCAAACTCGGCGTTCCCGGCGAAATCTACCCGGCGTAATCGGCGCCATGGAATTCATCGAGCCAACAAAGGCTCGCCCCTTCGCGCAACTCACCATCGGTCGCCGCATCGCCTGCGTCGGCGCCGGCAACACCGCCATAGACGTAGTCACCGCCGCCAAACGTCTCGGCGCCGAAATCGTGCACCTGATTTATCGCCGTGGCGAACGGGAAATGTCCGCCTTCCGCTACGAATACGATCTCGCGAAACTCGATGGCGTCCGTTTTCACTGGCACGCGCAGCCCGTAAAAATTCTCGCAGATGCCAAAGGCAAAGTCGCCGCGATCGAATGCATTCGCACGCGCACAGAATCCAGCGCGACCGATAAACCCGGCCAAACCGCAGTCATCCCCGGCAGCGAATTTCAGCTGGCAGTGGACATGGTGGTTCGCGCCATCGGCCAGGAGCCGGTAACAAACTTCGTCCGCGCGGTGCAGGGAATCGCCATCCGCGAGAACGGCACCATCGCCGTCAGCGAACGCTTCCAAACCGGCAACTCCAAATATTTCGCCGCAGGCGATTGCGTCAACGGTGGCAAAGAAGTCGTGGACGCCGTCGCCGAAGGCATGGCCGCCGCTCGCGGCATTGACGCGTGGCTCGAATCGCCGCGCGGAAAGAATTAATCCGCGGTGCGCCTCCCCGAATCATGGACCGAGCGCCTGCCAGCCCTCGAAGAACTTGAGCAGCCCTGGGAACCTGTCCCGCGCGCGGCTCTTGTCGCCTGGTTGATTTTCTACGCGTCGTTCCTCTACCAACGCGCCCGCGGCACCGGCCTTCTGCTCCTGATGGACGGCGTTTTCGTTCCCATCCATGAAGGCGGCCACCTTCTTTTCCGTCTCGGCGGTGAATTCATCATGGTCGCCGGTGGCACCTTCCTGCAGTTGTTCGCGCCCTTCGCGCTAGCCACATATTTTTTCTTCCGCCGCCAATCCCAAGCCGTCGCCTTCTGTCTGTTCTTTTTCTTCGAACAATTTCTGCCGATCGCCACCTACATGGCCGACGCTCGCGCCCAGGATTTGCCGCTACTAACAGTAGGCGACGCCGAATACGTAATCCACGATTGGAATTATCTGTTCGGCAAATTAGGCGTTCTCGAACACGACATCCAAATCGCCAGCACCGTCCGCGCAATCGGCTGGCTAGGCATGCTAGCCGTAGTAATCTGGCTAATCTGGCGCGGCGTCAATGACGTCGTCCGCCACCTAAGAACGCAGTTGGGAGGTAATTCATGTCAGACTTGTCCGTCAATTTCTGTGGCTTGCGGTCGCCCAATCCTTTTTGGCTAGCCTCTGGCCCGCCCACCAACACCGGCGGCCAAGTAATGCGTGCGTTCGACGCGGGCTGGGGCGGCGCAGTCTGGAAAACAATTGGCGACCCGATCCAAAACACCTCCTCGCGTTACGGCGCCATAGATCTAAACGGCGTGAAAATGATGGGCCTCAACAATATCGAACTGATCAGCGATCGCCCCATCGCCGTCAATCTCGCAGAAATCGCCGAAGTGAAAAAACGCTACCCCAAACATCTCGTAATCGCCTCACTCATGGTCGAATCCAAACGCGAAACCTGGCACGACATCGTCCGCCGCGCCGAAGACGCCGGCTCCGACGCGCTCGAACTGAATTTCGGCTGCCCCCACGGCATGAGTGAACGCGGCATGGGCGCCGCCGTCGGCCAGGTTCCCGAATACACCGAAATGATAACGTCTTGGGCCAAAGAAGTCGCAAGAACTCCGGTCATCTCGAAACTCACGCCGAACGTCACGGACATCACGCACATCGCGCTAGCCGCCGAACGGGGCGGCGCCGACGCCGTCAGCCTCATCAACACAATCAATTCACTGATGGGCGTGGACCTTGAAACTTTCGCGCCGCGTCCCAACGTAGCAGGGAAGTCCTCTCACGGCGGCTACTGCGGCCCTGCCGTAAAACCGATCGCCCTGCATCTGCTTTGCAGCGTCGCGAAGAAAGTAAAAATTCCCATCGTCGGCATCGGCGGCATCGGCACTTGGATGGACGCCGCCGAACACATCGCCCTCGGCGCCTCCTGCGTACAAGTCTGCACCGCCGCCATGCACTACGGTTTTCGCATCGTCGAGGATATGGCCGACGGCCTCGCCGCTTACATGGACGATCACGCCTATCGCTCCACCGCAGATTTTCGCAGCCGCGCCGTCCCGAACGTGATGGATTGGGGCGACCTCGACCTCAATTACAAAATTATCGCGAAAATTGACGGCGGCCTCTGCATCGGCTGCCAGCTCTGCTACGTCGCCTGCGAAGACGGCGCGCACCAATGCATCGAACGCGCCCCGCAGAAAAACGCCAACGGCAAACACAATCCCAACGGAATGGAAGTTCACGTCCCGCGAATCATGGAGGAAGAATGCGTAGGCTGCAATCTGTGCGCGTTAGTCTGCCCCGTGCACGGCTGCATCACGATGGAGGAAATCCACACCGGCCTGCCGCCGATGTCCTGGAAGCAAAGAACCAGCCGAGCAACCTGAGGCTCGCCTTGCAATACGATTTTCATGGAGTGCGGCGGCTTGCCGCCGCTTTCGTAACAGCCGAAAAGTCGTCGTGGTCGACCTAGGCGAGGCTTGCCTCGCCCGGCGATCCCGCTAATAGAACGCGCGCAAATCCGGCATGTGCGGCAATTCCACGTCGAGCGCCCGGCCGTAATCTCCCAACGTCAACTTGATCATCTCCGCCGGCCCCACATCGCGCACGGTCCACGCAGTCGTCGGCATCACGCGCGACGCCACAAATAAATCTCCGCTTTCGAACTCTGTCCCCTTCGCCTGCAAGTCCGAAGGAAACACGTAGTATGCAACCTTCCCCTTAATGTCTAGCGCCATATATCGCCGCCCCAGCTGCACCAGCACCAAGTTCGTCTGTTTTTTCTTATCGGTTTGATACACGTTCCAAGCCAGCGGCGTCTTGTTCTCAAGCTTCAACTGCGCGCGCCCCACCGCTTTCCACAAATAGCGCTCGGTGTCGCCGGCCCCAGCGCTAGCCACGAACGCGATCGCGCAAATCATCGCTATGGTTCGTAGCGTGAAGCGACCAAACGAACAGCGAGTACTCCGCCGCAAATATTTCGCGTGCGTCTCGCAAGCGAGCAAATTCATTCCCATTTCACGCGCACTTGTTTCGAAGAAATCACCACGAATCCCTTAGCCCGCCCGTGCTCCACCACATCGCGCAAGATAGCCACATCCCGCTCACAATATTCCGCCACGCGATCTTTCTGTCCCTCGCGCCACCATTTCACAGCGTCCAGCCCGTCACCACTCTTTGCAGTCCCCAGCGTATCCTTGGCCAATTGGTCGAGCTTCACACGATGCCCCAGTTGCTTGTGCAGCAATTCGTGAATATCCAGCGACCGCTTGCGCAAGCCCTCCACCGACGCGTAAGCGCGCAGCACCTCAATATCAAACCGATTGCCGTTGAACGTAATCACGTGCGTAAACTGCTCCAGCTCCGTAATCAGTTTGAGCGCATCCTCTTCATACCACCGCCGGAACGCATACTCCTTGTCCCAAGTAATCGCCACCGCCAGCCCGAACGCGCGAATGTTCCCCCATCCGCCATCTACTTCGCTCGAAAGCCGCAACGTCTCAATGTCCAAATAAATCTCGCGATCGAATAACCCAGCCAGGTGAGTGTCCTCTCGTTTCCTATGATGTTGCTTGCCAGAGCTCAGCGAACGTCTGCGAGCTTGTCATCCTGAAAATCCCGGAGCAGTTTCGGCGCTAATAAAGACTCGACTCGCGCTTCCGCCCCGTGTAATCAATGTAAACAATCTTCAAGTCCGTATAAAAATCTATCGCTGCATGACCCACTTCGCGTGGCCCCACGCTACTATCCTTCGCTCCGCCAAACGGCACGTGCGCCTCGCCACCAACCGTCGGCGAATTCACGTGGGTCATCCCCGTCTCAATCTTATCCACAAACTCAAAAATCTTGTTCGAGTCCGTCGAATAAATCGAACTGGAAAGCCCATAACGCACCGAATTCGCCGCTTGCAGCGCCTCGTCAAAACCCTTCACACGAATCACGCTCAGCACGGGCCCAAAGATTTCTTCCTGCGCCAGCTTGCTGTCCCACGCCACATGATCGAACACCGTCGGCGCCACGAACCAGCCCTTATCATAGCGCGCGCCCGTCAGCCGCTCGCCGCCGCACAAAAGTTTCCCTTCGCCCTTCCCAATCTCAATATATTTCAGCACCGTATTGAACTGGCTCTCATCCACCGACGGTCCCATGTCCGTGCCCGGCTCCAGCCCATCGCCCACCACATATTTCTTCGCGCGCGCCGTCAGCATCTCGATAAATTTGTCCGCCACGCTCTCCTCAATCACCACGCGGCTCGTCGCCGTGCAGCGTTGCCCCGTGGAAGCAAACGCGCCAGACAGCACCGACTCCATCGCCAGCTGCAAATCCGCATCCGCCAGCACGACGACCGGATTTTTTCCGCCCATCTCGCACTGAATTTTCTTCAAATGTGCAGCGCCCGAAGCATAAAGCGCGCAGCCCACTTCGTTCGATCCCGTAAACGACAGGCCATGCACGTGCGGATTTTGCACCAGCTCGTCGCCCGTTTCGCGCCCCGACCCCATCACCAGATTCAGCACGCCCGCCGGCAATCCCGCCTGCTCAAAAATCTCCACGATTTTCATCGCCGTCAGCGGCGTCAGAGTCGCCGGCTTAAACACCACCGTATTCCCGCAAACCAGCGCCGGCGCGATTTTCCACACCGGAATCGCCGCGGGAAAATTCCACGGAGTGATCGCGCCCACCACTCCCAGCGGCTGGCGTATCGTGTACGAAAAATTCTTGGGCAGCTCGCTGGTCAGCGTCTCGCCATTCAGTCGCCGCGCCTCGCCCGCCATAAATTCCAGAATATTGATCGCCCGCTGCACCTCGCCCAGCGAGTCCTTCAGCGCCTTGCCTTCCTCACGCGTCAGCAGCCGCGCGAGCGTTTCCTTCTGTTCCTGCATGATCCGCGTCGCCACGAAAAGTATCTTGCCGCGATTCGGCGCCGGCATCTCGCGCCAGGCAGGAAAGGCCGCCTTCGCCGCCACAATCGCTTCCTTCATTTCTTGCCGCGTCGAAAGCGGTATGCGAGCCACCACCTCGTCAGTGTTAGCAGGGTTCCGTCGCTCCACAATCTTCGCGGACTTCGACTCCACCCACTCCCCATTAATGTAATTCGTGCAAAGCAAACCCGTCGTTGTCGCCGTCGACATTAAACTCTCCGCATTCTCTGAGCGTTCATCGAATGTGCCAAGCGAGCACCAGAAATGACACCAATATCAGAACGAGAACAATATTCGCGAGACGAATCCAGTCGGGCGAGCCGGGCTCCAAATCATTTTTCGCCCATAGCTGTTCTTCTTCCATCACTCGCTCGACGATGTCCAAAGAATCGGGCTCGGGATCAGCCCAAATCTTGGTCTTCATTTTTCCCGGTATTGACATAACACCACTGGCCTCAGATTCGAACTTCACCAAACGATTTATCCAGCAACCGCATCCCCTCGTCCACATCCGCCTTCGAAATATTCATTGGCGGAGCCATGCGAATCACGTTCCCATACATCCCGCCCTTGCCCACCAGCAAACCATTCGCGCGCGTGCGTTCCAATATCTGATTAGTCTCCTGTGGCGCAGGTTCCTTCGTCTGACGATCCTTCACCAATTCCATCGCCTGCATCATCCCCATCCCGCGCACGTCGCCAATCAAAGAATACTTCTGCTGCAGCTCTTCCAATTTCTTCCGGAAGTATCCGCCCACCACAAAAGTATTTTCCCGCAGGTTTTCTTCCTCGATCACTTCAATCACCGCCCGCGCCGCCACAGATGTCACCGGGTTTCCGCCAAACGTAGCGATATTCAATCCCTGAAACTTGTCCGCCAGCTCCGCAGTAGTGATCGTCAATCCCACCGGCACGCCATTTGCCATGCTCTTCGCCGACGTAATAATGTCCGGCGTCACTTCCCACTGCTCGATCCCCCACCATTTCTTCCCGGTGCGCCCCCAGCCAGTCTGCACCTCGTCCGAAATATACTGCCCGCCGTAATTTTTCACGATCCGATAAACAATCTTGAAATATTCCGGCGGCGGAGTGATGAATCCCCCCACGCCCTGAATCGGCTCGGCAATAAACGCTGCAATGGACCCGCTGGTAGTAGTCTGAATCGCGCTCTCCACGTCATTCGCGCAAGCCACGTTGCACGATGGATAAGTCAGATGCAGCGGGCAGCGATAACAATAAGGATTCACCGCGTGCGAAATCCCTACGCTGATCACTCCGCCCTTCCGCCAAGCCGATTGCGCCGTCACCGACTTCGCCAGTGTTGACCCCCCCGAATACGCATGCCGCAGCGCCACAATGTCGTAACTAGGCGAAGCCATCCGCGAAAGCATGATCGCCGCCTCATTCGCCTCAGTGCCAGAACTGGTGAAAAAACTCTTCTGCAATTTCCCCGGTGTGATCTCCGCCAACTTTTCCGCCAACGCCACCACCGCTTCGTTCGGAAAGAGCGTCGAGGTGTGTTGCAGCTTGTCCACCTGCGCCTTGATCTTCTCCGTCACCTTAGGATTGCAGTGCCCCACGCCAATAGTCACAATCCCGCCAAAGAAATCGAGGTACTTGTTCCCCTCGATGTCCCACAGATATTGCATCGAAGCGTGGTCCGCCACCAAAGGATGCTGGTAGTAGTTCGTCACCGACGGCCAAATAAACTCCTTATGCTTCCGCACCACCTCTTCACTCCGCGTCGGCACCACTTTTGGCGTAGTAGTCATATCAGTTGGCCTCTTTTAAAGTTGTGCTAATTTCCATATGAGAATGGAAAAGAGAAAACTGAAAATGGCAAACCGGCTCCGCATCGAAGTCCGCAGTTCGTTTTTTCCAATTTCACTTTTCCATTTTCCGGTTCACTCAGTCTGCGGCATCCACCGCTTTCGAGCCAGCATGGGTCCGCGTAATCTCTCCATACGATTCCGGCCGACGGTCGCGATAAAACTGCCAAGTCTGTCGCACCTTATCCATTTCCTCTAAGTCCAAATCTGCGACCAGCACCTCATCCTTATCCCGGCTAGCTTGCGCGATTATCTTCCCGCGCGGATTGCAGAAGTAGCTCTTGCCGTAAAATTCGCCAATATTCCAAGGCGCTTCCTTGCCTACCCGATTGATCGCCCCTACAAAATATCCGTTCGCCACCGCGTGCGCCGGCTGTTCCAGCTCCCAAAGATACTCGCTCAACCCTGCCACGGTCGCCGACGGATTAAACACGATCTCAGCGCCATTCAGTCCGAGCACTCGCGCCCCCTCAGGAAAGTGCCGGTCGTAACAGATGTAAACGCCAATCCGCGCAAATTTCGTCTGAAACGTAAGATAGCCAGTATTCCCCGGAGTAAAATAAAACTTCTCCCAGAATCCCGGCGCCACCTGCGGAATATGATGCTTGCGATATTTCCCCAAATATTTCCCGTCCGCGTCAATCACCGCCGCAGTGTTATAATAAAGTCCTGTCATCTCCCGCTCATACACCGGCACCACCATCGCCATCCCATACTTCTTGGCGAGCTTCTGCATCCGCTCCACAGTCGGCCCATCCGGAACCGGTTCCGTCATCTCGTACCAACGCGCCTGCTGTTCCGCGCAAAAATAAGGTCCGTTGAAAAGCTCCTGCAAACACAAAATCTGCGTCTTCTTCTTCGCCGCCTCGTGGATCAGCTTCTCGTGCTTCTCCACCATCTTCTTGGAAATATCACGAATCGAATATTTCTCCGGCGACCATTCGCAATGCACCTGAATCAGCCCACAACGCACCATACGAGACATCGAATTCCTCCCGCACGCCGCAAATCGCGCAATTCGTCTGCAAAGTTTACTCTGCGCCACAAAAAGCAGCAAGCGAGCGCCACCGCTTTAGAGTATTCTACAAACGACGAAAGTCGTCATTCCGATCCCACGACTGCGGGACAGGAAGCTACTTTTTCCTTGTCGTTTCCGTACCATCACTTCATCTTAAATATTTCTGCTCACGATTCACGCGCACTAACCGTATAATCCCGCGGACAACCTCGATGGAGCGAATACTCAAAAATCTCTTCCGTGCACTGGGCCGTATCTTTCCAGACTGCATCACGCTCAGCCAAGCCATCGCCTTCAACATGTTCCTCGCGTTTTTCCCCATGCTACTGCTGGCACTCGGCGTAATCAGCAGCACCGCCTCCTTCCATGGCGCGCTGCACGAATTCCCGGAACGCCTCAAGCTCATCCTCCCGCCCGGCAGCGACGACGTCGTTACCCAATATTTTATCCGCAAGGGCACGCACCCTTGGAAGTGGTTCCTGCTCGGTTTAGGCGGCACCCTCCTCGCCGGTTCGCAAGTCATGGTCGGCTTCATCGAAGGCTTCCGCCTCATCGAAGGCGATCCGCTGCGCGGCGGCTACTGGCGCGTCCATCTGCGTGCGCTCCTTCTTCTGCTGCTGACGATCGTTCCCACGGTCGTCGTCGTCATCCTCACCGTGTTCGGCAAACAAGCCCGCGCCTGGCTCGTCCGCCAATACGGCCAGCCGCTCCTGATTCACGAAGTGGAGATCGTGTTCCAGGCAATAGTCGTATTCGCCCTCTCAATGTTCGCTCTCGTGCTCCTCTATCGCATCGGCCGCCCCGGCCATCGCGGATTCATGAGCCTGTTTCCCGGCGCCATCGTTTCCACAGTCCTCTGGTGGGTCGTTGACGTAGTCTTCGGCTTCTACGTCCGCAAAATGCCCTACGACGTCGTCTACGGCGGCCTCGCGGCCGCGATTGGCTTACTGCTATGGATGTACTTGACCGCCGTAGTCGTGCTTATCGGTGCAGCCTACAACGCCGAATCGTATCACTCAGACGAGTCCCTCAAGCGCCTGAGCCACACCCTGCTGGGCTAAACCTAGCCACAGGGTTCCTCCGACGAATTCTGCGCCGCTTGTTGACCACTAGGCCCCTACCTGCAACTTTTGCACACCGCCAGGGTTAAACTGGATGCAAGTAACGAAACCCACTGGTCTATCTCAGCGCGTCGTGCGCTCCGAGGCCGCTGCTTTGCACAAAAAACGCATCCTTCAGTCCAGCAATCGCCTCGACGCCGCCGGCGCCGCCATCCTCGCAACCGTGCTGGTTGTTGGCTTTGCCTTGGCTGTCCCGCACGCCAGCGCCTCAAACGACAATCCATCAGGCACCCAATCCAACATGAATTCCAGCGCCAGCGCCGAACACATCGCGCTAGATAAAAAATTCAAAGGCAAGCTCCCCATCACCGAACTCACCGAAGACGAAGCCATTCTGCACGCCATGAATCGCCTCGCCTATGGCCCCCGCCCCGGAGACGTCGACCAAGTCCGCCAAATGGGCCTGGAAAAATGGATCGAGCAGCAACTGCATCCCGAAACAATCAACGACGCGGACCTAAACCTGCGCCTAGAGCGCTATCCCACAATCACCATGTCCTCCAAGCGCCTGCTCGAGGAATTTCCGCGTCCCGATCAGAACGCCAAGCAACAGGGCCTCACCAAAGAACAAGCCAAACAACAATACGAAGACCAACTAAAAGCCAAGCAGCAAACAGCCGAATCGCAAATCATCGTCACCGGCAACGACAACCTCGACAATGCACAGAAGCAGCTAGCCAAGCTGCAAGGCCCCAACCGCATCATCGCTGAACTTTCCATGGCCAAGGTGGACCGCGCCGTTTACAGCAATCGCCAGCTACAGGCCGTGATGGAAGATTTCTGGTTCAATCATTTCAATGTCTTCGCGAATAAGGGCGACGACAAGTGGCTGCTCACCGCCTACGAGCGCGACACCATCCGCCCGCACGCCATGGGCAAATTTTCAGACTTGCTGTTGGCCACGGCGAAAAGTCCCGCCATGCTTTTCTTCCTCGACAATTATTTGAGCGCCGATCCCGCCGCCGTCGCGCGCCTGGAAGCAGAGAAGAATCTCCGCCGTGCGCACTATCAAGGCGCGTTTGCCGGCGGTTCCATGCCCACTCCCGGCACATTTCCGGGACCAGCCACCAGCGGCCCGCCGGCTGCGAATGGCGTCGCCGCTCCCAAGAAACCCGAGCGCGGCCTGAATGAAAATTATGGCAGGGAAGTAATGGAGCTGCACACCGTCGGCGTGGACGCCGGATACACCCAGCAGGACGTAATTCAAATGGCCGAATGCCTGACGGGCTGGACCATTCACGAACCGCGCAAAGATCCCGAATTCTTTTTCGACGAAAAGATTCACGGCCAGGGTAAAAAAGTCGTGATGGGCCGCACCTTCAACTACGGCGGCGAAAAAGACGGCGAAGAAGCCCTGAAAATGCTCGCGGCCAAGCCCGCGACCGCGCATTTTATTTCCAGCGAACTCGCGCACCACTTCGTTTCGGACATTCCGCCCGCGTCTCTCGTGGACCGCATGGCGAAAAGCTTCACTTCGAGCAACGGCGACATCCGCGTAGTGCTGCGCACCATGATTTATTCGCCGGAGTTCTGGTCGAAAGACGCCTATCGCTCAAAAGTTAAGACGCCCTTCGAACTGGTAGCCAGCACGTCGCGCGCGCTCAACGCCGAATCCACCATTACTCTGCCGCTGTCGCAATGGGTGGGACGCATGGGCGAGCCGCTCTATCTCTGCCAGCCTCCCACCGGATATTCCGATAGAGCCGAAACCTGGGTGAACACCGGCGCGCTGCTGAACCGTCTGAACTTCTCCCTCGCTTTCGCCGGAGACAAAATGGGCGGCGCCACAGTAGACCTAAACGCTATGCTCGGCGAAGAAGCCGCCAAAGATCCCAACGCAGCTCTGGCCCGTTCGATACAAATTTTCCTGGATGGTCAGATCACCCCATCCACGCAATCAACGCTGGAAGCGCGCCTGAAAGATCCACAAATTCTGCAAGCGCGCCTCGATGATCCAGTAAAGCAAGTAAACGAAGGCCTGATAGTAGGCCTGGTCCTAGGCACTCCAGAATTTCAGCGCCGTTAACGCGCAAGCCGCAGAGGAGCATCGCAATGAACATCTCACGCCGGTACTTTCTAAAAAACGGCGGCGTCGCCATGCTCGGCATGGCCGCACTACCCTCCTTTCTACAACGCGCCGTAGTCGGCACCCCCGCCCCCAACCCCAAAAAAATGGTTGTCCTCTTCCAACGCGGCGCCATGGACGGCCTCAACGTCGTCGTCCCTTTCGGCGAACCAAATTACTATCGCATGCGCCCCACGATCGCGATCCCCCAGCCACGCCAAGGCGGCGCCGAAGCCGCACTCGATCTCGACGGTTTCTTCGGCCTGCATCCCAGCCTCGCGCCCATGCTTCCACTTTTCCGCAACGGACAACTAGCCATTGTGCAAGCCGTCGGCTCCCCCGATCCCACGCGCTCCCACTTCGACGCGCAAGATTTCATGGAATCCGGCACCCCCGGCCGCAAAGCCACCGACGACGGCTGGCTCAATCGCGCTCTGCAAACGATGCCGGAAGAAAAGCCGTCACCGTTTCGCGCGGTAGCCTTCGGACCGTATCTCCCGCGCACGCTGCAGGGCAGCGCCTCCGCCGTCGCCATCCCGGATCTGAAGCAATTCAAAATGAACGGCCCGCAACAAACCACCGAAGGCGGATTCGAAGCGATGTACGCGCAAACGGTGGATCACGCGTTGCGCGGCGTGGGCACCGAAACATTCGAAGCCATCGACCAGCTCAAAAAAATAAATCCGGACAAGTACCAGCCCGAAAACGGCGCGGAGTATCCCAAGAATCGTTTCGGTCAAAGCCTGCAGGAAATTGCGGAGTTGTTCAAAGCCGATGTGGGCCTGGAAGTCGCGTTCTTAGATAGCAGCGGCTGGGACCACCACGTCAACGAAGGCGGCGTGCAGGGTCAACTCGCCAATCTGCTGCGCGATCTGGGGCAGGGAGTCGCCGCCTTCAATCAAGATATGGGCGATCGCATGGGCGACGTCGTCTTCGTCAGCATGTCTGAATTCGGCCGCACCGCGCACGAAAACGGCAACCGCGGCACCGACCACGGCCACGCCAACTGCATGTTCGTAATGGGCGGCGACATCAAAGGCGGCAGGGTCTACACGCGCTGGCCTGGCCTAGCCGAAGGCCAGCTAAATCAAGGTCGCGACCTCGCAGTCACCGCGGACTATCGCAGCGTCTTGGGCGAAATCATCAACAAACATCTAGGCGACCGCGACCTAAGCACAGTCTTCCCCGGCTTCGCCAATGACCCCCACCAATTCCTAGGCCTGGTAAAAGCGTAGCTATTCGCAAAAATGTATTTGAGTTCGCGGCGCGAAGAGCCTTAGTCAGCGGCAGCCCTCAAGTTTATGGAGGATGGTAATGCTCTTTAGCGTGTCCGAATCGTGCGCAACCGGAAGCGTGTGAGCCACAGTCGCGAGAAATTGGAACGCTGCGTAGACCTCGTGCTCGCTGCAGTACCAGGGATGTTTCTCCGTTCCGATTTTCAACAGGTCCGCAAACGCAGACCTCTCGTCAATGCAACATAGCTGCTGCAACGTGACGCCTTTTGATCGAAGGTAGTCTTCCACGTACTTGCGGGTCATTCCAGGATTAAGAACATCGGAGTATGACTGAAGTGTAGCCTGATAGGCAGCCTCGCGCTTTTTTTGCGCGTTTGGTCCCGCGGCATCGCAGACCGTGACAAGCGCCACAAACAGAACCAAGCCTCGCATCCATGGAAGCTTTTGGCTCATAACAACGGGAGTATAAGGCTTACGGCCGCCTCACAACAGCAACGAATGTGCGAAGCTTGTCGCTTCGGTCCCTCTACTCCGACCCCTTAATCCGCATCCCATAAAACGATCGGTAAACAAAGAAGAAGGAAACCAAGAAGAACGCCGCAGCCAAAATATGCGTCAAATTCCCGCCCGTCTCAGCCGTCAACTGCACCGCCAACTCCACAGCCAGCAATCCAAATAAAGTAGTGAACTTGATCACCGGATTCAAAGCCACCGACGAAGTATCCTTAAACGGATCGCCCACCGTATCGCCCACCACCGTAGCGTCATGCAGCGGCGTGCCCTTCTGCTTCATCTCTACTTCCACAATCTTCTTCGCGTTGTCCCAGGCCCCGCCCGCATTCGCCATGAAAATCGCCTGATACAAACCAAAAATCGCGATCGAGATCAAATACCCGATGAAAAAGAAAGGCTCAACGAACGCAAACGAAAGCGTGCCAAAGAAAACTGCGATAAATATATTCAGCATGCCTTTTTGCGCGTATTTCGTGCAAATAGCCACCACCTTCTTGCTGTCTTCTACCGACGCCTTCTCCACGCCCTCCAGCTTGATATTCGCCTTAATGAATTCCACCGCGCGATAAGCCCCGGTAGTAACGGCCTGCGTCGAAGCCCCTGTGAACCAATAGATCATCGCGCCGCCGGTCACTAGGCCCAGGAAAAACGGCGCATGCAGCAGCGAAAGCTTATCCACGTTCTCCGTAATTCCATTCGTCAACGCCATGATGATCGAAAAAATCATGGTCGTCGCGCCCACCACCGCCGTGCCGATCAGCACCGGTTTCGCCGTAGCCTTGAAAGTGTTTCCCGCGCCGTCGTTTTCCTCCAGCAATTCCTTCGCGCGCTCGAAATTCACATCAATATTGAAGTCCTTCTTCAATTCCTGCTTGATGTTCGGAATCGTCTCAATCAACGAAAGCTCATACACCGATTGCGCGTTGTCCGTCACCGGACCGTAAGAATCCACCGCAATCGTCACCGGCCCCATGCCCAGAAATCCAAACGCCACCAATCCAAACGCAAACACCGGCGCCGCAATCATTAAACCGCCCAGCCCCTGCAAACTCACCAGGTAGCTGATGGACATCAGCAACACCATCGCCAGCCCAATGTAATAAGCCGAAAAATTCCCAGCCACGAACCCGGACAAAATTCCAAGTGACGCCCCGCCTTCTTCCGCCGAAGCCACCACTTCCCGCACATGCCGCGATTCCGTCGAAGTAAACACCTTCACCAATTCCGGAATGATCGCCCCAGCCAAGGTCCCGCAGGAAATAATCGTCGAGAGCTTCCACCACTGGGTCGGATCGCCGTTCAGCGTAGGAATAATCACTGACGAAATCGCATAAGTCATCGCAATCGATACCAGCGACGTAATCCAAACCAGCGAAGTAAGCGGTGACTCAAAATTCATCTTGGCGGCAGCGGCAAACCGCACCTTCGAAATAAAATCGTTCAGGAAGTAAGCCAACACGCTGGCCAATAGCATCGCGATGCGCATCACGAAAATCCACACCAGCAATTGCACCTGAATTGTGGACTGCACTGCCGGGTCCGCATTCTTCACGCCCAGCAAAATAAACGTAATCAGCGCGACGCCCGTCACTCCATAAGTCTCAAACCCGTCCGCGCTCGGCCCCACCGAATCGCCCGCATTGTCGCCCGTGCAATCCGCGATCACCCCAGGATTGCGCGCGTCATCCTCCTTGATCTTGAAAACAATCTTCATCAAGTCGGACCCAATATCCGCGATCTTCGTGAAAATTCCGCCCGCGATGCGCAACGCCGCCGCACCCAGCGATTCGCCAATCGCAAATCCGATAAAGCACGGCCCCGCGTAATCACCCGGAATAAACAGCAGAATGAAAAGCATCATCAGCAGTTCCACGCTGATCAGCATCATCCCGATGCTCATGCCCGCTTCCAGCGGAATGTGATAAATCGGAAACGGCTTGCCGCGCAGTCCCGCAAACGCCGTGCGCGAATTCGCAAACGTATTCACGCGAATGCCGAACCACGCCACGCCAAAACTCCCCATGATTCCAACCATGCTGAACGCTAGGATAATAATCACCCGCATCGCTTCGTAATGCAGCAGCACGCCGAAGTACAGCACGATGACCACGGCGATAAACGCTTCCAGCAGTAGCAGGAATTTTCCCTGCGTGATCAGGTAGGTCTTGCAGGTCTCATAAATCAATTCGGAAATTTCGCGCATCGCGCGATGTACTGGCAGGTTTTTCAGCTTCGTGTAAATCGCCAGGCCAAACACCAGCCCGAACACGCAAAACAAAATCCCAAACATCAAAAGTTTGTGCCCATTTATTCCCAGAAAATTTACCGATGATAAATCGGGCAACTTCAGATTGGCTTCGCCGCCTGCCGTATCCGGCGCGGTCCGCGCCTGTGCCACGGTCGCGCTCAATAAAATCGATGTACACCCTGCCGCGCCCACTCGCCCGGCGCGACATCCCAGCTTCCCCAGAATTTGCAGCACTTGCAGCATTATTCGCCCCCCGCCATCCGCACTTTCGCGCACATGTAACCCCATACTTGTACCGACATTCTTCCTCCGGATGAAGACTCCTTAAACGGGGAGCCTGCTGACAGCGAGAAGTTACAGACCAGAATGGCCTTTTGTATCAGGAATCCCAGTGTACGTCAAGAAATGAAGGATTTAGCGGCCGAAGACCCTCACGGGGTTCTGATCCGCGATCTGACCTCAGGGATTTGCTGGAAGCGCTTCAGGTTCCAGGTGTAGATCACGTCCGCCTGGGCTTTGATCGCGCAACGGGCCAGCAAAGCGTCGTAGATCGTGGCGCCAACCACCCCGTCTCTCGCGGCATCCTGAATCGCCAACACGTATTCGTCGGTGGTCAGCGTCACAAACGAGAGGCGTTCCAGAATTTCGCCCATACTGACCAGAACGTCGTTGCCGTCCGCGCTGAACCTATTTGGAAAACCCGTAAATATGGCGTAAAACTCGGCCAGGCTATGCGCGCCGCAGCTTCGATGCTCGAGGCGCCCCTGCTGAAACGCCGCTTTACTGGCGGCGTGGTGCATGTGTTTCGTCAGAAAGACGGGGACCAGGACAGAAGTATCGAAGAATAATTTCACTTCACTTTGCCAAAGATTTGTTCGTCGCGCTCTCGACGGACAGCTTCCATTGTATCTTCGACCAGGTCTGCCGGAAGCGGTTCATCAGACGTGAACACCCACATTCCGTCAATTCTTTGCAGACGCATCTTCTCCCGGACAGGTCTCAGCGTGATTTCCTGACCCGAAAGTTCTAGTTCGAGAGAATCTCCCGCCTGCAGCTGTAACTCGTCGCGCATCGGCTTCGGTAGAACGATCCGTCCGGCTTTATCAACCCTTATTGTGGCATTCATAATGCCATTCTACCATGCCATTTGCCATTTTCAAATGGCATTTGACGCACCCGCCTACCCCTCGTACTGCCACAAATAAACTGGCAAAGAATCCAAATCAAAATACATCCGGTAATAATAATCCGGCCCCACTGCGTAAAACGGCCGAAACTTCGCCATCACATGCTTCTCATCCGGCGGCACCACGCGATAGACGCTCGGCCCATCATCATCCGCGACCAGCCACTTGTTCAAATCCTCGTCATTGTAGGGAAGTCTAAACACCGGCTCGTGCACGCCGCCATCCTGCACCAGCACCACCGGACCGCGCACAATCGCCACGCGGTGCGGATGTTGCGGGTCCACCGGCAGCATGCGCAACGGCAAAGGAATCGTAATCTCCACGCGGTCACCCGAGCTCCACTCCCGATCAATCGTCGCCCAGGTTCCCGGCGTGCATCTCACTTGCGCCGCCGTCCCATTCACTTTCAACGACGCGCCCTGCGCCCATCCTGGAATCCGAAAACTCAACGGGAACTTCGCGCCGTGCTCCATCTGCAGCGTCAAAGTGCCGGTTTCCGCCTCCGGGTATTGCGTCAGCTGCGTCACTTTCACATCGCCGCCCGCGCGCTTCCACGTAACTTCCGAGGGCACATACAAGCTCACATACAAACCCGCATTAGCTTTCGCTGGATCGTCCTTGTAATAGATCAAGTCGTGGAAGTTCACCACGTCCTGAATGTAGGTTCCCGAGCAGCAGGTGTAAGCGTTGCGGCTGAAAATTTTCACACCGCCAGCCATCCGGTAATCCGCATAATAATAATGCCGCCCCGGACCGTTTATTTCCAATGACGCTCCGATCCCGTTGTAAAGCAATCGCTCCGCCCAATCGCCGTACCGCGCCTCGCCGGTAAACTGTGTCAAATAACGCGATAGCTTGAACCCAGCCCACGAACCGCACGGCGCCTCGAAACAATTCTGCTGATACTCCAGCGCCTTGCCCAGGCTGCCCGCCGGCATAATCCGCTCCACCGGACCATATCCACCCGTCGCATAAGTCTGCGTGTTCTGCAAATAGTCGTAAGCGTTCTTGATAATTTGCAGATACGTGGGATCGTTCGTCACCGCGTAAGCCATCGCCGCGCTGCTGAATGTATTCACGTGGCTGTACGCATGCACTCCCGACGCATCCGTTGGCGCGGCCGTCGCAGCAAATTTATTCCAGTAAGAGTGATACAGCCACACATCCGCAAAATCTTTGTACTGCGCATTTCCCGTCAAGGCATACGCGCGAAAAAGATTCTCCGGCAGCGTGTACCACTCCAGCGGTTTTCCCGAGTGCATTTCCCAAGGCTCCGGATTCGCCGGTGCGCGCGTACGATCGAAAGTCTTGCTAGCGTAATCTGTCACCTTCGATAGCAGCGGCATCGCCTCCGGGTCATTCGCATATTCATGCATGTCCACCAGCCCGCACGTCAGTTTCTCGTAAGGATAAGGCCGCATCCGGCAGTCGCCGTTGGGTCCTACGGTCTTCGCAAACTCCGCCAACAGATAAGAGGATTTGTCGCGCATCGCCGTGTCGCCCGTAGCGCGATACATCCGTGACATTCCGCTCAACCACTGCCCGAACACCGTCGCGCTATCCTTCTCGCACCAGCCGCCCAAAGGTTTTCCCGGCGCAGGCAATCCCGCCGCCCCGCGAAACCCCTGCAGAATGTCGTCGTTCGAAACGTTGAAATAAAAATCGCGCGCCCGCATATACTGGTCGCCCCATCGGCTTTTGCCCAGACTCACGCCGTCATAATTAAACGTCTGAATTTTGTTCGGCGCACTCGCCGCCGCCGACCCGCCCGCCAGCGATAGCGACTCTGGCGATGACGCCGCACCTGTCGACATTCGCGGAGCGCCCGTCAGTGATCGCGAAACACCCGCCAGCACCCCAGTAGCAGCGACGCTCCTCAAGAAGTCTCGCCGACGCAGTGACTTCGTCATGTCTGAAGCCTCCCCACGCACACTGGATAAAGTATACGTTACGCCTGCAGCCTACTTCTCACCCTTCGCACCTGTCAATCCACTTTTTCGTCCTGGTACAATACCGCGTGCAAAGCCACTCAGACGCGCACCGGCGCCCGCTGCGTTATGATTCGGTTCACGATGGGAATTTCCTACTGGGATGGATTCGCAGGAACCTGCGCAGCCTTACCAAACCGCACTTCGTAAAACATCAACGGCTTCTTCGCCGCAACCACCGACGCGTCCGGCACATAAAGCACCGCCGTATCCGCCAGCGACATTTCATTATTCACGTTGAAATACAAAAATCCGTGCAACGCGCCCATCGGCGGCACCACATCCGCGTCCAGTGTCAGCGGACGCAAAATCTCCGCCAGCTTATCCGTCTTCTTGTCGCCGCTCGGCAGAGGAATCCCCGCAACCCGCGGCCGATTCGAAGGAGTCACTCCGCCAGGATGCGCCACCAATCCAGCGACGTCTTCTGGGGGCAGCCAATCAATCTCCTGCCGCCCACCCGCGCGCAATTTCACTTCCAGTTGAATCGTGTTGATGTCCACCTGAATCGGATCATTCGTTTCGTTGCGCAGAAAAATTTCCACCGGCAGGATTCCCGCGTCCAGCGGATTGGCCTTGCCGAATTTTTCCTTGCTGCGCGCCTTGTCCGTGTAAGGATCGGCCGTCACGGTCAATCCATCATGATGATCGTGAGCCAGCGCCGCGGTCGGATCCGCCGTAGCTTGCTTCCCTTTAGTCGCCGCAGGATTGTTCTGCGCGACAGCGGACCGGCCACCGCACAGCACCAGGATCGCGATAAAAAAAAGACTCAGTGATCTTCTCGTCATCCTGCTGTGCGATGCCTCTGCGCCACCGGAAGTTGTGCGCGTTTTCTCGCCGCTGCCACTATAATACCGGGTTCGCGCGCGGCAAAGCCTCTTTCCCGGCTCCTGTGCGCGCCACCCACGGAATGTATTTTTTCTATCGCATCCTCACCGCAGCGGGCATGTTCCTCCTCGCGCCGTATTTCGCGCTGCGCGGTTGGCATGCCGGCGAACCTTCCCGCGCCCTGCGCGAACGCCTCGGCAGTTTGCCGCCAGAAATCGCCGCCCGCGCTGCAGCCGCATCTGCCGCCACCGCCGCCTCGACGAATAACGGTCCCATCTGGATCCACGCCGTTTCAGTCGGCGAAGTTCTAGCCGCCCAACCCTTAATTGACGGCCTGAAACGTCGCTACCCGGGCGCCACAATTTTCGTCTCCACCACCACAGAAACCGGCCAGCGCCTGGCCCACGAACGCCTGCAAACGGCCGACGGCATCTTTTATTTTCCACTCGATTGGGTCGTGCCAGTCCGCCGCGCTCTCCGCGCGATTAAACCCGCTCTCGTCATCATCATGGAAACCGAAATCTGGCCAAATTTTCTCCGCGAGGCCCACCGCGCGAATATCCCCGTAGTCTTCGCCAACGCGCGCATCTCCGAAAAATCTCTCGCGCGCTTCAAGCAATGGGAATTTCTGGTCGGCCCGTTTTTCCAGCGCACCATGCAAGACGCCGAACTCTTCCTCGCACAATCACCAGAAGATTCTGCGCGTCTCCAAGCCATGGGCGCCCCGCCGGACCGCATTATAGTCAGCGGAAATTTAAAGTATGACGCCGCGCCTCCCGCCACCTCCCGCTTCGGCCACTGGCTTGAACAGCAAATCCGCCAACAAGAACGCTGGCCAATCCTCGTCGCCGGTAGCGTGGTCGTGGGAGAAGAAGAAGCCGTCCTAGCCGCATACGATCTAGTGCAACGCCAATTCCGCCGCACGCTCCTGATTCTCGCCCCACGCAAACCCGCGCAATTCGACGCTGCAGCCGCCATTCCCGCCGCAGGCGGATGGAAAGTCGTCCGCCGCAGCGAACTCGACCTCAGCTCCACGCTCGATGAAGCCGCCGACGTCCTCCTCCTCGATTCCATCGGCGAATTAGCCGGCCTGTATTCTCTAGCCGACGCCACTTTCGTAGGCGGCTCGCTCGTCCAAGCAGGCGGCCACAATATTCTCGAGCCGGCGTGGTTCGCGCGCCCGCCAGTCTTCGGCGGCTCCATGGAAAATTTCAAAGGGATGGCCGACCAATTTCTCGACGCGCACGCCGGGGCCCAAGTCACCACGGGCCCAGGCCTCGGCAAAGTCTGGATTCAGCTGATCGAAGACAACGCCATGCGCGAACGCATGGGCGCAGCCGCACGCGCGATCACCGAGCGCAATCGCGGCGCCACCGAACGCTCCCTCGATCACATCGCTACAGTTTGCAAGAACAGCTCCAGCAAGGAGCGCACCGCATGACGCTGAAGCAATCACTCCTCTGGCCGTTCTCGCTACCATACGGCGCCGCAGCGCATCTGCGCGCGCGAGCCTATCGCAAAGGCCTTCTGAAATCTCAGCACCTTGATGGCGCCGTGATCAGCGTCGGCAACCTAACCACCGGTGGCACAGGAAAAACTCCCTTGGTCCTCTGGATCGTCGAGCGCCTCCTGGCCGAACAAAAAAACGTCGCCATCCTAACCCGCGGATATCGCGGCGAAAATACCGCCAGGCTATCCGGAAATAATCCCGCGACCGCCGCCACAAAAGCCAGCGGCACGACAAGCGACGAAGTCCGCCTCCTCCAATCCCGCCTAGGCCCTCGCGTCCAATTCGGCGTCGGCGCAAATCGCTACGAACAGGGCAGGGAACTAGCCAGGCACGGTGTGAATTGGTTTGTCCTCGACGACGGCTTCCAACACCTGCAACTAGCGCGCGATGTTGACATCGTCCTGATTGACGCGACAAATCCTTTCAGCGGCGGCCGCCTGCTCCCCGCCGGACATCTCCGCGAGCCACGCTCCGCCCTAGCCCGCGCCGACATCATTGTAATCACGCGCAGCACCCACGCCCCAGCTATCGAATCCGCCATCCGCCGCGATTCCGCAGCACCGATTTTCTACGCGCGTACAAACCTCGACGCCATCCACAGCTTCAGCGAAGGCCAAATCGCTGGCGCAGTCGCCCCCGATGCGCTTCCAAAACTCTTCGCATTCTGCGGCATCGGCAACCCCGCTGCATTCCTAGCCGACCTGCGCACCTGGGGCCTCGACATCGTCGGCCACAAATTCTTTCTCGACCATCACCGTTACACCGATCACGACGACCAAGAAATTCTGCGCCAAGCAAGCGAAGCCGGAGCCAGCGGCCTGATCTGCACCGAGAAGGACCTGTACAATCTCCACGCAATTTATTACGGAAAATTGCGAACGTTCTACTGCTCCGTCTCCATGCAAGTAGACAACCCCGATGACTTCTGGCTCACCGCGAAGTCTATAGCCGCTTCGCGGCTCAACGTTGCGCAACGAAAGCTCCCGGTGCAACCATAAAAACGCAAACCCACGTCCAATTGCCGCGCCAGACGCCCCTGTGATACGTTTCGACGCGGCCATAAAACACATAGTCACTAAGGAGCTTGGTTGACTCAAGCACGCAAGCAGCGCAAAAATTCCACGCCACCCAAATCATCCCCCGGCGCGACCAATAAATCCGAGGTCAAACCCGATGCCAGCGTGGACCTAACCCGCCTGCTCGACATCGTCGCCAGCTTCCCGCGCCAAACCATCGGCGTGGTCGGCGACTTCGTCCTGGACGAATTCGTCTCCGGCGAAATTTCCCGTGTCTCCCGCGAAGCTCCCGTGCTAATCCTCCGCCACCGCCGCACCGAATCCTACCCAGGCGGCGCCGCCAACGCCGCATTCAACCTAGCCGATCTCGGTGCCCGCGTCCTCCCCGTCGGCGTAGTCGGCGACGACCCCGCTGGCTGCCGGCTCCTCGATCATTTCCGCCGCAAACGCATCAACGTCTCCGGCATCCTCCGCGCCCGCGACTGGGTCACCGCCACAAAAACTCGTTACCTCGCCGGTTGGACTCACACCACCGAACAGCAAGTCCTCCGCGTGGACCGCGAGCCGAACGCAAAACTTTCCGCGAGCACAGAAAGCACAATCGCAAGCAACGCCCGCCAAATCGCAAAACGCGCGAGCGCCGTTCTCGTCTCCGACTACGGTTTCGGCGCCGCCTCCCCCGCGTTAGTAAAAAAACTAAATGCGAAGCTCCTGACTCTCGACTCGCGCTACCGCCTCCTCGAATTTCGCGATGCCGGAATCACAGCCGCCACTCCCAACGAGCCCGAAGTCGAAGCCGCCTACCAGTCCCGCGTCGGCACCGACATTCGCAAACTCGAAGATCTCGGCCAACGCGCCCTCCGCGAACTGAATATGCAAGCCCTGGTAGTCACGCGCGGCAAAGACGGCATGGCCCTCTTCGAACGCGCCCGCGTCCCGCGCAATATTCCCATCTACGGCTCCGACGCTCCCGTGGACGTCACCGGCGCGGGCGACACCGTAATCGCCGCCTTCACTCTCGCCCTAGCCTCCGGCGCAACGTATCTCGAAGCCGCGCACCTCGCAAATTACGCCGGTGGAATCGTAGTGATGAAGCGCCGCACCGCCACTGTCACCGGCGCCGAACTAACCGCCGCCCTGCGCCAGGACGCCACAGCTACAACCACAGCGCAACACCGCTGAAAACAGCATGGACACCCGCGAAAAAATTGTTTCACGCCAAGGCCTCA
The DNA here is from genome assembly GCA_963747605.1 of uncultured Acidobacteriota bacterium. Lineage (GTDB taxonomy): Bacteria > Acidobacteriota > Terriglobia > Acidiferrales > UBA7541 > Palsa-295. The sequence continues at coordinate 61,239 of CAVVGA010000031.1, forward strand.
ACGGCATCCTCGAAGAACACCGCCGCGCCAGCCGCAAAATCGTCTTCGCCAACGGCGTCTTCGACCTCCTCCACGTCGGCCACGCCCGTTACCTGGAAGCCGCCCGCGCCGAAGGCGATCTCTTGGTAGTCGGCATCAACTCCGATTCCACTACGCGAAAGCTGAAAGGCCCCGGCCGCCCAGTCCTCACCGAACGTGCCCGCGCCACATTGGTCGCAGCGCTGAAATCCGTGAACTACGTCGTAATCTTCGATGAGCTCGACGTGAACTCGCTGCTCAAAGAACTTCAACCAGATGTCCACGCGAAAGGCACGGATTACACCGCAGATACCGTCCCAGAACGCGAACTAGCCGCCCGACTAGGCATTCGCGTAGCCATCGTCGGCGATCCCAAGCAACATTCCACGCGCGATCTACTCGCGCGTCTGCGTCACGACGGCAATGCCTGACGCGCGCTTCCTACTCGTCCGCCTCGGCTCGCTCGGCGACGTGATCCACGCCCTCCCCGCCGCCTCCGCGCTGCGCAATGCTTTCCCCGAAGCCCGAATTGATTGGCTCATCGAACCGCAATGGCGCCGCCTGCTTGAAGGCAGTCCGGATCTCACCGAAGTAATCTCGCTCGAAAAGAAAAGCGCCGGGGGCCTCATCTCCACCGTCCGCAAATTGCGCGCCGCCCATTACACCTGCGCCATAGATTTTCAGGGCCTTTACAAATCCGCACTCCCAGTCTTCGCCTCAGGAGCTCCGCGCCGCATCGGTTTCCCTAGCACTTACGCCCGCGAAGGTCTGGCCTCGATGTTTTACACCGATAAAATCAATCCCCGCGGAGCACATAAAGTTGACCACAACCTCACCCTCGCCGAATCCGCCGGCGCCCGCACCTCTTCTCCGCGATTTCCTTTGACCCTGCGCCCGGAAGATGAGAAACAAGTGACGCAAGAACTCGCCCGTCACAACATGGCAGATTTCTATGTGTTAAATCCGGGCGGCGGCTGGCGTTCAAAATGTTGGCCGCCCGAACGCTATGGGGAGCTGCATCACCGCCTCGCCGTGCAAAATGGCTGGCGTGCAGTAATCAGTTTTGGTCCCGGAGAAGAACAGTTGGCGCAAGAACTCATTAGCGCGGCAGGATCTCAGCCGCCCGTTGCCATTCCCTCTCGGCCTAGGTCCGCTGATGGCATTAATGCGTCGCGCCAAATTTGTCGTCTCGGCGGACACTGGCCCGCTGCATCTCGCGTCCGCACTTGGCACACCAGTCGTCGGCCTCTACGGCCCCACCGATCCCGCGCGCAACGGCCCCTACGGCGCCCAAAGCCAAAATATCGTCATCCGCAATCCCAGCAAAAGCGAAACGACCTACCGTCGCGGCACGTCCTATTCTTCGCCCATGCTTTCGATCACCGTTGAACAAGTCGCCGACGCGGTAGCACGTCTCATCAGCTGCGCGAAATCGTGAGGCCCCGCGAGTGACAACCTTTTCATGACTGAAATGGTAGCCGCCCAACCCCGGAAATTCTGGATGCGCTGGCGCGTGCGCGTCGGCTATCCCGTCGCCGTCCTCTACTGGCTCCTCGCCAAACCCACGCATCACTGGATCGCCATGGGCGCAGCGGTCGCCGGATTCGGTATCCTAATCCGCGTGATCGCCGCAGGGCATCTCAGCAAAGACCGCGAACTAGCCACCGCTGGCCCCTACGCCCGCACGCGTAACCCACTTTACTTGGGCAGCGCATTTCTAGCCGCAGGATTCGTGATCGCCGGCCATTCTTGGTGGGCCGGTAGCCTCATCGTCATTTATTTCGTGGTGTTTTATTACGCCGTGATGCGCAACGAAGAAGAAGACCTGCACGGCCGCTTCGGCACCGTCTTCGATGAATACGCCGCCAAAGTCCCGGTATTCCTGCCAGATTTTTTTGGCACGGGTTACATGCAGCCGCAGCACACCGGGTCCAGCGACGCATTCTCGTGGGAACTCTATCGCCGCAACCGCGAATACAAAGCCCTAATCGGCACCATAGCCGCCCTCGCAGTAGTCTGGCTCCGCATGTGGCTTCTCCGTCGCTATGGCTATTAATTAAGTGAGAAGGGAACTGCGCACCAACCGGCAGGCTCTACTGCAGCCGATAAACCGCATGCATCACTCGCTGAAATTGCGGCCGGTAAATCAAATCAAACGCGCGCTCTTTGCCGGGAAACATATCCAACGCGATCTTCCGCGTCTCCGCCACCATCTGCGCGGCATCCTCTGGCGACAAATCTCCACCCGCAATCGTTTCCAGCGTAATATGCACCAGGATGCGCAGCCTGCGAATGCGGCGGCTCTCTTCGTCAATCTCTTGCTGCGTGGGTTGAACCGAGGGGTCGTCCATATTTGACCTGGCTGTCGGAAAACTAGTATGGACCCAAGACCCGGAAGCGCACAATAGTACTGTCGCACTGTTTTTGAGGAGCCCCACCATGGCCGAGGAATACTCGAACGAAAAGGTAGTGATCGCCCACGTCGCCGAAAACGCCACCGAAGCCCTGGTAATTCGTGGCTTGCTGCAAAGCGCCGGCATCGCGTCCCCGGGCTCCGTTTCCACCGATCCGTTTCCCATCCCGGAAAATCCCGAAGGTCCGCACAACGTCGAAATCTTCGTCCTCGAATCCCAAGCCGACGAAGCCCGCAAAATCATCGCAGAATACCAGTCCGCCAACAACGTGTCTCTAGAAGAGTCCGACGACTCCACCGATTCCAGCAACTAAGGCGCTTTCTCCCGTCCGTCGCGTGGCTCAGCCACCGGCCCCGCTTCGTGTCGCCGCCGCGCCTCCCAAGTGCACATTCGCTTCAGCCGGACCATACTCCAATTTCGGGTACCAGTCCGTTCCGCGCCCCTCCGGCGTGTAATCAAAAACGTTCCACACCGGCCAAATCATGTCCACGTGCCGCGGATTCTGCCCCGGCTCCGACGGAGCGAACATCAGCTCCGTACAGTAGGCGTGATAAATCCTCCCACCGTGCCGCGAAAACACGTTTAACGCAGGCCGTTGGTTTCCCTCAGCGGACTCCCCTTGGTAATTGAGGTTGTAAGTATTGCCCGAAGAAGAAAGCAGCCGCAAATTCCGCCACCCGCGCCCGCGCGCAAAGGTTCGTATCCTCTCCAAAGGCGATCTCGCAACCACTACCAGATTGATCCGATCATTCACATGCGGTGCCGCCCCATTCAATCCATCCAGAATCGAAGTGCAAGAGGTACACGCCGACTTCATCTCCGGTCCGTACATAAAGTTGTAAACAACTAAAGTATCCTTGCCCGGTCGGAATAATTCCGAAAACCGCGTCTTCCGCGCTGTTTGCAAATCTTGCAGATCCGCCGCTCCTTCGTCGAACACATAATCCTCAGGAATTTCGCCGCCTGGCGGAAGCGCACGCCGCAACGCCGCCGTCGCTTCTATTTGCCTGCGCAGATTGAATTCACTCTCCAGCAATTCGTTGCGCGCCTCTCGGTAGGCATCACTCTCGCCGGGAAAACGAACAGAATGCAGAGAAGTTGTCATCGGTTCACCTCCAAAGCCACCATCTGACCACTTCCAAAGCAAATTGTTAAGAGAAGATTTGTTTTCGGCGAGGGCTGACGGGAGCGATCTTGCATCGCGACCGGCGAATTAGGAACAACGTGCGGTTTTCTTCACTGCGGATGCTCCTCCACAAAAGTCCGCACCACCAACCCGTGCCCATCGTAACCGAAGTAACCGCCCCATCGCGATCCGTCCGCAAAAACCTCACCCCGCCCGCGCATAACGTTCCACCACGCCATCCACAGAATGCCCGAACTGGTTGCCCTCTCCCACCGAAACCACCGCCACGCTCGGCCCTACCGCTCCCACAAACGCATCCGTCGAAGAAGTCTTGCTCCCGTGATGCGCCATCTTCAGAAGATTCGCAGTCAGTGGCGCATGCTCATCCACCAATTCGTTCCCCACCTTCTTCTCGATGTCTCCCGGCAGCAAGAAACTTTCCTCACCGTCCTGTATCCGCATGACAAGCGAATTATGGTTCGCGGCCATGTCCACCTCCAACACATCCGCCGGCCACAGCACCTCCCCGCGTACCCCATCCCAATCAAACGTCCGCCCTTGAATTTCCTGCACAATCTGAACTCCCCGCGCGCGCGCCTCCGCCAACAGCACTAAAAATGCCGGAGTCTCCTCACTGCGCCCAATCCAAAATTCGCCCACCTTAAAATTGGCAATCGCACTATGCAGCCCATCCAGATGATCGTGATGCGCGTGCGTCAATGCCACCACATCCAGCCGCTTGATCCCGCGCGACCACAAATAAGGCGACACCCCTTCCTCCCTCACATCCGGCCCGGACCGGAAGCTGCTCACCACTTCCGCTCCAGCCTGCCCGCCGCCATCCACCAGCATCGTGCGTCCATCCATGAAGGCCACAAATATCGAATCGCCTTGCCCTACGTCCAACACGCTCACTTCAAGCTTCCCGCGATAAAGCGCAGGCGCAAACGGATGCCACGCCACCAAAATCGCGAGCGCCATCAACGCCAGCACCGCAACCCACTCCAAGGATGCGCAACAGGCAACCACTGTCGTCGCATCGCTGGATCGCGCCGTCTGGTCGCAATCGCCTGCACCACAGCCGTCAGAAAAATAAATCCCGCGAAGAACAAAATCGCGAGCCACTCCGGTGGCCCCGGAATCCGGTAGGTCAGCCGCGGCCAGCGCGCAAACCACTCCACAGTCGCAATCAACAATCCAATGCAAAAACTCAACGCCTTTCCGAGCAGCAGCCCCGCGCTTGTCCACACCACCGCGATCCCCAAAGTCACGAATCCCAGCGGCACAATGATCCCCGTGAGCAATACCTCCGGAATGTTGCTCATCGGCCCCGCCAAACTCACGCGATGAAAATCCTCCGCCAGCAGCGGCAGCATGCCCCACTGAATCACCGCCGAAAGCAAAATAATCTCCCACAATCGCAATCCCGCGCGCACCGGCAGCACCAGCAGCGAACCAGCATGCGATGCGAACCGCGCTGGCATCCGACCAGCCAGCCATTGCACCGCCTCCCGCATCTCAATCCGAAACTGCGCAATCTTTGGCGCGTGCGTCGAATCCCGCGTCATGTCCCTCAAATGATTCAGCCCCGCGCGATCAGGCACGCTCGATCTCTCCATCCAAGGCAACGCTAATCCCGCAATCACCGCGGCGGCCAAAAACGAAAGTTGAAAACTGGAATCGCCCAGCGAGGAAGGTTTCCACAGCAACAAAATCAGCGCCGCCACAGCAATCGTATTCGATAACTCAACGCGTCGAAACAGCGACCGCGCGCCACAAATAAAGTGCCGCCATCAACGCCGCGCGCAAAAGCGGCGGACGATCCTGCACAATCCCCACATAAGCCGTCGGCGCCAACAAAGTCATCACGCTGATCGCGAGCATCGAAAACCGCAGGCGCTTCCCCACCTACCACAAAAAATCACCAACGCCCCCACGTGCAGCCCCGCCACCACCAGCACGTGATACGCCGCCGTTTTCTGATACGCCAGCACCACGCTCGAATCCACAAAGCTGCGATCGCCCAGCAACATCGCGCGCGCCACCGCTCCCCGCTCCGGATGCCCAGCGAAAACGGAACCCAGCCGCGCCAGCAGCGTTTCACTCGCGCGCGAATCGTGGTGAAATAGTAGGGTGCGGCCGATCAACCAACTGCAGCAATTCGCCGCTGCGCAGCGAACCCAGTACATCAATTTTCTCGCGCGCCAAAAAGGCCTTCACATCAAACGCGCCCGGATCCAAATAATCTCGCGGCGGCCGCGCCTTCACCAGCACCTCAACGCGATCGCCAGCCCGCAACCCGGCAGGCGGCTCCGCCACTCGCGCCCCCGGGTAAAAATTCACGCGCAATCCGCCACAAGTGCCCAGCACCGCGCCCTGCGCTTCCACCTGCTCCAGATCAATCTCGAATCGCTGGCCCCAAGGCAGCGTCAATGGATCTTCGCGCAATCGCCCCCGCGAACGCAGCGCAATACCAGGGTCACCCGCCCAGCCGCAATAAAGCGCGCAATATGATTCGCAGGAATCGCAGCGCGTGCAACGCTTACAGCCACTCCGCCAATCGCGACCCACGCCAAGAGCGCGCAAATCCACGCGACCAGAACCGCGTGCCGCCATGCAAAAATCCCGCGGCCAGAATCCCGCCCGCGAGAATTCCGAGCGCCGCAGCCACCGCCCACAACCTCAGCGACCCCGGGCATCGCTCCGCAATCGCGATGCCCGCCGCAAACCCAGCCAGAATCCACAATGTCGGCAAATTCATTAGGAGGTCTGAGGCTAGACTGAGCTCTGCAAGCTGCGTACTTTTTGGGGCCTTCACTGGCGCCCCGACTCACGCTAACACCCTTCGCGGTTGTGAAATATTCGTAGAAATACGGACGTGGGGAATCGGTATAAAAAAGGAGGCTGCTACTCATTGCGGCGGCTATAAAGCCGCATTCAAAAATGCGTCAGGGGGCGAACGCGAGTCGCGCGATGTTCAGCCGCGCTTACGCAACCGAACGACAGTCTCCATATGAAACGTCTGCGGGAACAGGTCAAATAAGTGCACTTCTGTGCAGTCGTAACCCGCCTTCACAAATAACGCCAGATCGCGCGCCAGCGTTGGCGGCTCACACGAAACGTAAGTAATCCGCTCCGGCCTCAGCTTGCATACCCGCTCCACCGACTCCGGCGTCATCCCCGCCCGCGGCGGATCGAGCACGACTAATTCCGGCCGCTCCTTGTTGCGCTTCAAGAATTGTTCGACCTCCGCCGAACGCACTTCAATCGTCCCTTGGCCGCGCATATTCGTTTCCAAATCGCGCGCCGCCGCCGGATTCGATTCAACGGCCAACACGCGCGCGAAGCGTTTAGCCAACGGAATCGAAAATAATCCGACGCCGGCAAATAAATCGATCGCCAAGCGCCCGACCTCTTCCCGCTCCGCGACCTCTCGAGCCAGTTCTTCCACCAAAAATCGGTTCACCTGGAAAAATGAAAAGTGCCCCACGCGATAGGAAATTCCGCCCGCGGCATAGTCCACAAATCCCGGCCCATACAATTCCATGCGATCGCGGCTGGGATCGTGAAAGAGCAAACTCGCAATCTCCGGCACAGCTTTCCGAAATGTCTCCGCATGCTCCGCGGCCCGCGAAGGGAATCCCGCAAATGTCGCGGTCAGCAACAGCTTTGTATCTGCCGCGTCCACAAACGCCTCGATTTCCCGCAATCCCTTGGGCAAACCTCCTGCAGCCAAAACCGCGCGCAGCGAGAGCAAAGTCTTCAGCAGCAGCGGCGAAATAATCGAGCAATCTTCCACGGCGCAGAGTTCCGTGGAATTCGCGCGAAAATATCCGATGCCCAACTTTGCGCCGACGTCCGCGCCAGGTTCCGACGCCGCGTCTCCGCCAGAGGTTTCCATCGGCCGCACTTTCCATTGCGCACGATTGCGATAAGCCCACGGAGGCGACCCATGCGTCGTGATCTCCCCACCCCACTCGATCTTGCCGATCCGCCGCAAAGTCTCGCGCAAAATCTCACTCTTGAATTTCAGCTGAGCCTCATAAGGAATGTGCTGGTAATCGCAGCCGCCGCAAATTCCGAAATGCGGACACCGCGCCACGACGCGCTCCGGCGCCGCCTGCAAAATCCGCTCCACCCGCCCGCGCACAAATTTCTTCTTCTGCTCGACGGCCTCCACAACCACGCGCTCCGCCGGCAGCACAAACGGCACAAAAACAGTGGACCCATCGTGATGCGCCAATCCCTCGCCGCCATAAATCAATTTTTCAATGGTGATGTCCAAATCGAATTACCTCGTTAGCCGCGAAACCGCCGCACAGCTCAGAGGCCGCGCCGAACCTCAGTCCAGCGCCGTAGGCGCGGCATAAGTTAGCCCAGGCCGGCAGGCCTGGGAAATTAGGCAAAAAAGCCGGAGCGCCATAGTTGCGACACATGCTTCGGAAGAATTGTCGGCTCAAGATTCGATGAGCCAGGAATCGCTCAAGACAATCCGCGGCACTCGATTCTCCAACGCTCCGCTACGTCAAATAAAAAAGACTCAACCGCGGCACTTCAAAATATTCAAACAACCGCTTCTGCGTATATTGCCTCTCCAGTTGCGCCAATTGCTCCGCAGACATCTTACGCCGGTAAGGTGCCAGCGACCGGTCCATTTCGCGCCGGATCGAAAGCAACGCCTCTTCGTCCGCATCCGCGGCCAACGCCGCCGCCAATTTTTCCTCCAGCACCGTCATCCGGCGCTCGAAATCTTCCAAATCAAGTGCACCCGGCACGTCGAGCAACGGCAAAGCGTCATCGAGCTTCTGCGCAGTCTCATCAAACCGCGCGGCCAATCCCGCCCCAGCCGCCGCTCCAGCTTTCGCGCGCAACTCTCCCAGCCGCCGCACGCAAACGCGCCGCATTCCGCCCCCAATATTTCCGCAACTCGTCGCGCGAAAACGGTTCGGCCGCGCTGCGCGACGATTTCACTTCCGGCCCCGTGCCCGCAGCCGCCTCCGCCGCTTCTGCCGCTGCGTCCAACACCGCATCCACGCAATACGCCAAACTTTTCAGCTGCCGCCCGCCTGCCGCCCTCCGCGAACGCGTCCAACTCTCAAACGATCGGTCAATCCCCTTGAGCACCGCTCCAATCGGGATCCCCGCCTTCTGCCAGGTTTCCAGAATCGCCCAGTCCAGAGGCGACACCAGCAGATGCGCCCCGCGCTTCCGCCAAAAATACTCCTCGATCTCCGTAAAATAATTAAAGTAGTTAAACGATTCCATGAGTGGGGGCAAAACTAGGATCCTGCGGGTGCCGATTCCACAGCGCCCGCCAATAGTTTTCTCGATGCGGCTATCAGGAATTTTACAAAAGTTTAGGTTCGTCGCGCCGCAGGTGTTTTCTTCTGCGCGGATTCCTGATTCCGATCCCAAACAATCCGCAACCCTTCCAAAGTCAAAAACTCATCCACAGTCTCAATATGCCGCGAAGCCCCGCCAATCAACGCCGCTTGGCCCCCGGTAGCCACCACTTTCGTCTTCGCCCCCATCACTTTCTTCATGCGATCCAGAATTCCGTCCACCATATCCGTGTATCCATAAAAAAGTCCCGCCTGCATCGACGCCGCCGTATTCGTCCCGATAATTTTCCCCGGGTCGTTAATTTCCACGCGAAATAACCGCGCCGCACGCGCAAAAAGCGCATCCGCCGAAATTCCGATCCCCGGCGCCAATACTCCGCCGAGATATTCTCCGCGCGCCGACACTGCATCAAAATTAATCGCCGTGCCGAAATCCACGATGATGCAGGGCCCGCCATATTTTTCAAACGCCGCCACGCTATTCACAATCCGGTCCGCGCCCACCTCCTGCGGATTATCGTAATGCACCGGCATCCCAGTTTTAATTCCCGGCTCTACAAACAGCGCCGTCTTGCTGAAATATCTCTCCGCCATTCCCGCGAGCCGCGAATTCAGCTGCGGCACCACCGAACTGATAATCACGCCGCCAATTTCGCGCGGTTCCAGCGCAGCCAAAATAAACAAATCGCGCGTCAGGATTCCGTACTCATCTTCCGTCTGCTCGCGCGCCGTCGTCAGCCGCCAGTTCGCCACCAATTCCTTGCCGCGAAAAACTCCCAGCACCGTATTCGTATTCCCCACATCCAGCGTCAGCAGCATCAGTCGGCCTCCGCCACGTCGCCCGAAAGTACAAGCTCGATTCCGCCGCCGTCGTCGCGCATCACGCGCAACACTCCGCTCGGCTCCAGGCCCGCCGTACTTCCCGTAAACGTTTCCCGCACCGTCGTAATGCGCACGCGTTTCCCTTGAAAATAGCTGGACACTTCCGCGAACCGCCGCAAAATCGGCGTCGCGCCTTCGCTGAGGAACTGATTGTAGTAGCGGTCCAGGTGGCGCAGCAACCGTATCAGGACTTCCAGCCGCGAATGAATTTTGCCTGTTTCCATTCGCAGCGAAGTCGCGATCTCTTCGAGGCCCGGCGGCATTTTGGTTTGATTCACATTCATTCCGATGCCGACCACGGCGTAGTGCATGCGGTCCGGCTCCGCGTGCATCTCCGTGAGGATTCCCGAAAATTTTCGGCCGCGCACCAGCAAATCGTTCGGCCAGCGAATGTCTGGCGCGGCGTCGAGTTCTTCCGCGGCCGCATCGCGCGCCGCGAGGCCCGCCACCAGAGTCAGCAAGGGAGCGTGCGCTGGAGGAATCTGCGGCCGCAGCAACACCGTGCAATTAATTCCCGCGGATTTCTCCGTAATCCATTTTCTGCCTGCGCGCCCGCGCCCCGCAGTTTGTTCTTCCGCCAGCACCACCGCTCCGTGCGGTTCGCCCTGCTCGCCCAGTTGCATCGCGACAGTATTCGTCGAATCAATTTTGAAAAAATGATAAATCCGCTTCGCAAACGGCGTGCCGTAAAGCCTGTGACTCAAAAGCTGCGCCGCTAGAATATCCGGCGCGCGTTCGATGTGATATCCCGTCGCAGCATGGCCCTTCACGCGCACGCCCAGCTCGCGCAATTTCTCGATCCAGCGCCACACTTGCTGCCGCGTCACGCCAATTTCTTTGGCGATCTTCGCTCCGCTGATCACAATGGTCGAATTCTCAGCGAGCAAAGTCAGCAACGCATCCAGTCGCCGGTCGGTCGTCCCCGGCAAGTTAGCCATTCGTTTCGTAGCCATATGAATTGTTCTGCGTCTAAGCCTGGTTCAGCTGTGACAGGCGATCGAGCAGTTTCTGATGTTCGATCTCTCGTGCCGCCAGCGTAGTCTTCAAATCTTCCACAATCTTCGCCGGAGCCTTACTCAAGAAAGTTTCATCCGCCAGCCGCACCTTCTTCGACTCAATGTCCTTCGCCAGCCGCTCAATCTCCTTCTTTAGCCGTGCAATCTGCAGCTGCTTGTCCACCGCGTCGTCGTACGCAATCCGCAAATCAAATCGCGCAGTCGAACGCACCGCCGCGCCCGTCGCGTCGAGATGTCCGCTTCCGGCTTGCAACGCCGAGAGATTCGCCAAACGTAGCAAAGGCTCCAGATTCGACACCACGAGATTCCGCACCGCGGCGTCCTTAGAAGAGAAATCGGCGGCCACCTTCTTCTTCTGATCCACTTTCATCTCGGCGCGAATATTTCGCGCCGCAGCGATAATTTCCTGGATCAATGCCATGTCGCCGTCGGCACCAGTGTCAATCCAATCCTCGCGCCTCGAAGGAAACCGATCTAGCGCAATGGACCTCGCCCCCTCCGGGTGCGGCAACTGATGCCACAGCTCTTCAGTCAAAAACGGCATCACCGGATGCAACAACCGTAGCGCCGCATCCAAAACCGCGAAAATATTCCGCCAAGCTGCGAACGCCACTTCGCGATCGGGCGCGGAAAGCTGCGGCTTCACCCACTCAATGTACCAATCGCAAAAATCGCCCCAGAAAAAGTGATAAATCGTCTGGCAGCCCTCGTGAAAACGAAATTCATCCAGCGCCTTGCTGGCTTCTCCAGCTGCAGCTGCCAGCCGCGAGAAAATCCAGCGATGCACCAACTCGCCTTCGCCCTTCACCGTATACGGAGCAGCCGCACGCACATCCGGCGCCGCCAATTCCTCCAAAGTAAAACCCGCCGCAGCCTCTGCCTTCTCCAAATTCATGAATAAAAACCGCGCCGCGTTCCAAATCTTGTTCGCAAACGCCCGTGCGCCCAAAATTCGGTCCTCGGTCAACGCAATGTCCGTACCCGGCGCAGCCATGCTCGCCAGCATGTAGCGCATCGCGTCAGTGCCGAACTCGGCGGTCATTTTCAGCGGATCCACGCCGGTGCCCTTGGTCTTGGACATCTTCGCGCCTTCCGCGGTGCGCACGAGCGAATGCAGGTACAGTCTACGGAAGGGAATTCGCTCCGCTTCGGTTGCACCACCCGAAAGGTGCAACCCCATCATGATCATCCGCGAATCCCAGAAAAATAAAATGTCATACCCGCTGATCAACAAGCTATTCGGGTAAAACGCGCGCAAATCCGCGGTCGAGTCCGGCCAGCCCAAAGTCGAAAACGGCCACAGCGCCGAGCTGAACCATGTGTCCAACACGTCTGGATCCTGCGTCAGCTTTCCACCACCCGCCGCGCCGCACTTCGGACATTCCGTCGGCACGCCCGCCGCCCGCGCATGTCCATCCACAATTTCCACGCTCGAATCTGTTGCCGGCACCATCTCTTTGCAGTCCGCGCAATGCCATATCGGAATGCGATGCCCCCACCACAGCTGCCGCGAAATGCACCAGTCGCGAATATTTTCAAACCACTGCAGCAGAATTGTCCGCTGATTTTCCGGCACCACTTCAATTTTCGCCGCTGGACCGAACGCGCCCGTTACGGCCTTCCGCGCGTCCTCCGCTAGGGACTTCATCTTCATGAACCACTGCGTCGAAACGCGCGGCTCCACAATCGCCTTGCAGCGGTCGCAGGTTCCCACCGAATGCGTGTGCTCGGAAATGTGATCCATCAACCCGAGTTCTTCCAGGTCTGCAATTACCCGCGCCCGCGCCACAAATCTGTCCAGCCCCGCATATTTTCCCGCGGCCTCGTTCATGTGGGCGTCGTCGGTCATCACGTCAATCTGCGCAAGGTTATGCCGCTTGCCTACTTCGAAATCGTTCGGATCGTGCGCCGGAGTTATTTTCACCACACCCGTGCCGAATTCCCGGTCCACATACTCATCCGCGATAATCGGAATTTCGCGATTCATCAGCGGCAGCAACACGCGCCCCCCCACCAGATGCCGGTAACGCTCGTCCTCGGGATGCACCGCGACAGCCGTATCGCCGAGCATGGTTTCCGGCCGCGTGGTCGCCACCACCAGAAATTCCTGCGCCGCCGCGCCAGCAACGGGATAGCGAATGAACCACAAATTCCCGACGCGCTCGTTGTGCACCACTTCCAGATCGCTGATTGCCGTCTGGCAGCGCGGGCACCAATTCACCATGTAGCGTCCGCGGTAAATCAATCCCTCGCGATAAAGCCGCAGAAACGCTTCCAGCACTGAGCGATACAGCACCGGCTCCAGCGTAAATTTCTCGCGCGTCCAGTCGCAGGAGGCGCCCAGGCGAATCATCTGCTGCTTGATAACTCCGCCACTTTCCGCCTTCCATTTCCAGACGCGCCGCTCGAATTCCTCACGCCCCAGGTCCTTGCGGTTAATTCCTTCCTTGGCCAGCATTCTCTCGACGACAAACTGCGTCGCAATTCCGGCATGATCCATTCCCGGCAGCCACAAAGTGCGTTCGCCGCGCATGCGGTGCCAGCGCACCAGCATGTCAATCTGCGTATGCTCCAGCATGTGCCCGATGTGAATCGATCCCGTAACGTTCGGCGGCGGCAGCGCAATTGAAAAACGCGGCTGCTGGTCGCTCGGCACATCCGGCGTCCCCGAATTTTCCGCGCGAAACAATTTCTCGTCGAACCAGGCCTTCGCCCAGCGCTCTTCAATTTCCTGCGGCTCGTAAGCCTTCGGTATTTCGCGCGCCATCTACTCCCCGATGTGAAATTGCCTTTACGGTTGCGGTGCGACGGTGCTGCGAAACTGGATTAATCAATATACGGGGCAGGGAAGCAAGCCGTCAACGGACGAGGTTTGCGGAGGGGTGAAAACAGGAAAATTACTGTCGATTAGAATTGGTCGCTTCCTTTTGTTTTCAGTGAGTTAGGTGTGGTTTCTAATCGCCGCTGCGACGAGTAGAAATAGCGCGGAGGCGCTCCAGTACGTAGAAATACGCGGTAGTTTTGCGGAAAAGCGCGTAAGAGCCATGCGCACTACTACCCACTCTTCGGCGCAACTTTCACAATCTTGCAGGTCGCGGTATCTACGTGCTCCACCCAACTCCCCTGCGACTCCTCTAGACTGCGCGGCACGGAACCGCCGCGCAGCCGCCATCCGCCCCGCGACAACTATTCCTGTACCAGCGGAATCTGCGAACCCAGCTGCAGGTCAATCATCATCGCGATGCGGCGGTCTAGCTGAAAGAAAGTGGCCGCCACCTTCGCCGGAACCGCCGCACGGAAGATCGGCTGATATTTCTGCCGCAGCTCCGCCACGGACACATCCAGCTTGAGCAGGCGCGTCGTCATGTTGTCCGCCTGATCATCCGTCAGTTGCCCGTAACTATTGAAATATTCCTGCAGCAGTTGGTATTTCGTGTTGTTGATCTTCACCAGCTCCGCGATGTAGTGGTCGTAGACGGGCCAGAACTTCGTCGCTTCCGTGTCGGTCAGTTTCAGATTGGCCGCCACCAGTTGTTTGCGCATCGAGCGAATATCTTTGCGCATCAATTCGATGTCTTGCGCCGTGGCTTTTTGGTCAGTCGTGGAAGCTTGGGATTGCGATGCAGCCTGCGCTGGCGTTGTAGCTGCGGGTTGCAGCGTGGTACCGGCCGCCGAAGCAGCCCCTTGCAAGATACAGATACCCGCCACCAAAAGCACAGCCAACAGGAACTTTTTCACAGGCGTTCTCCTTTTGTTTCTGGCAATCGCGTGCGATGGGCCGCTGCATAGCAGCAGTCGCGCCAGATGGCAGTGCTCTGCGCAACGTACCACACTTTTGCCGCTCCCGCCTTCCGTACAAAACGAAATCGGGAAGCGCGAACCACCCGGCTTTACTTCTCCGGCCTCAGCGCGCGGATGCGCTCAATATCCAACCGACCTTTTGCGCGAGCTCCTCCGGCCGGAACGCCTTCGCCAATTCACGCATCGCTTCGCGCACAGGCCTCAGCGACTCAGCAAACTCGCTCTCCAGGTATCGCTCCAGGCCTTGCGCTGCGATCGGTTTATCCTTCTTCACCGCGTGTACTCTGTCCTCCGTATTCACTGCTGGCACTTGCCGCCCCGCAATTTCCACGAAGAATTCTTCCCCGCGTTTTCTCGCGCGCGCTTTCTTGATCTCCTGCGACGCGGGCTTGTATATCCCCAGGCGCCGGCCTCTCGATTGCGCCGTCAGCCCAGCCACAGCCTTGCCCAGTGAAAGCGCTTCGTCCCGGTCAAATCCCAGCCGCTCGGCAACAGTCGCAGCCCACAGCGTCAACACAGGAGCGCGATTAATCAAAATGTTCACAATGTTTCGCTCGCCCATGGCGCACAGCCTACCGAATCGTGTTCCATCAGCGCAATTGGATACTGACGGTAACAGGAAAACGAAGACTTGAGGTCGCGGATTACGTCCTTGAATCTTTATCGAATGACTAGCTCACGCTTCACTGGCATCTCATCCCACGTGCGCCCCTCGAGAGTGCGGCCTGTTTTCTTTTTCTCCACACCGCCCCACTGCTTAAAGACGAATGGAACGCCAGCCCTCAGGCATTGATCGCGGATTTCGGTCACCCAATCGGATTCGACGGGCCGCGCGCCAGGCCCCGATTCGCCTCCGACGATTGCCCAATCGATTCCCCGCAGATTCAATTTTTCCAGTGGACCGAGAAGAGGTTCCAGCGATACGAATTTTACATGGGCGCCGGTCCGCCGAAGGTCGCTTTTCCCCGATCGGGCGCCGTGACTTTAACATCTGCTTTCCCAAGCTCTAGTCGATTTGCCGACGCTTTAGAGACCGAGTACCCGGAAAGCAGGGCACCAATCATTGCCAGCACCACAACAACGCTCGCGATAAGGCGAAATCTCTCGATTCGCGCGGCAATTTGTTTGAGCACAATGTCATATTGCTGTTCTTTCGTTAGTCTCGTTGCATCAACGTGGAAACCTTCAAGTGTCGGCGAGACGAGTGACGCCCTGGCCTCAGGCCGGGCGGACTCGATGCGTAGACGCTGATCCTGACTGTATCGCTTGTAAACCCAAGCTGTGACCGCAACGATGAACGCGCACAGCGTCAGTCCCGACGTGACATATTGAATGGCCTGCCAAGGCATAATGGCCGCGCATTCAATGGAAGTGACGAGATAGTAACACCAGAGTTGAACTCGATGTCGCAAATATGCAGGTTGTCGCGTGGCCGATCCTTCTTTACCACCCGAACGAAAGCCGTTGAATTTCCGGATGGGCGGGTGGCCCAACCGTCATAATCGCGCGCAACAGGAGGTCTTCGAATGAAACCATGTCGTCGGCGGATGGGCCACCCGCCGACTGGGTTCAAGATGCAATCGAGTGAAAACCGCTCAAACCCTTTGGATGTTGCGCTCCATTATTACGGCTGGGTGAACAGAGAATAAAAAGGAATCGCCGCTGGGTCATCGAACTAGAATCGGGAACTCGCAACACTGCACTAGCCGTCCATCTCGGGAAGTTTCCAGACCGCTATCAGCGTCAATAAAGTCGCAAAAACTACCAGTAAACCAATCGCTCTCCGCTCGGTATTTGGATTCGCCATGTCACTCTCCTGGGGAGGGCCGGGCGGGGCTGGGCGGGAACCAAAAAACCATTGACGCGCGAGAAAATGCTTTCCAATCACGTTCCGAGTCCGAATGGCTCGGTTGTTATTTGGAAATGCGCTCGACTATGAGTCCTTTTTCTTGGGAGTAAATCAGATAATCTCCAGACCCTACAACAGCCAAACGAGCGATCCGATTCCTCGCTTGTTCCAGTCCTCCAACGGCCACTATCCAAAGCGACGTTCCGTTTCTAAGTCGTTTGAAAATATCAAATTTAGACGACATTTTGAGGCTCTAGCCCGACTAACTTCATCGACTCTAGAACACTCTAAAGTCCAAGCCGTGCATCTTGACCTCCACGCAGGCCAAGAATTATCCCAATGCTAATCAGCCATTTGGCGATTGCCAGCGACTGCTGCGCTAGCGATCGCAAGCAATTTCTTCGGTGGACTCCACTTTTTGACCTACCAACCTCGTAAACACGCCGTGATCTTCGCAGATCGAAGGTCGGCGGGTGGCACACCCTTCCAAACTACTTGCCGCGAAGCCTCGAACACGCCGCTACACGGATTACCGTATTCCCCGATGCACTATAATGTTTATGGTTCATCGGGAGCCCAGTAACATGACCACGCCCGCGGTGTCCAGCGCTTCGGTATTGAACAAATCCAAGACAATTCTTATCGCCGACGACAGCGAACTCGTGCGAACCATGATCCGTCAGGCACTGGAGCGGGACACGGACTTCGCAATCTGGGGCGACGCGGCGGATGGCACCGATGCGGTTTCAAAGGGCAGAGAGCTATCGCCTGATTTCATTATCCTGGACGTGAGAATGCCCGGTCTCAACGGCATCGAGGTAGCAGGAATCCTGAGATATGCACTGCCAAAGATTCGCATCGTTTTGGTAGCCACGTACCCCCAGGATATCGAAAGGATTGTCACGTTTCTTTATCGCATTGATGCGGTGCTTGATCAGGCTGGTGGTTTAACCGAATTGACGGCGCATGTCAGGAGCCTCATGGCGGATCCAGTTGATGTGACGCTTCTAGACGATCGCTGGAGATTTCAGCAATAGCGCAGGATCAGGTTTGCACCTGTGGACTCCCAGGCGGCTGGCCAACCCTTCCACAACTCCGAAACGCAGACCTTAGCTTTTCAGGGTGCCGCACTCGTGCCGCAGGCGATGGCGCGGGTTTAGATGCCGGGTCGCTCGAGCCGCCCCCACGCCATCTACGCGCAATACCAGCTTTTGAATTTCGCGCCGCGAAATCACCGTGCGCCGCGTACGACAAGTAAAAACATACTCCACCCACGCTACCCTTCGAACCGGCACTGCCGGTCCTCAGGATGAACTTCGCTGCAGCGCAATTTACGGGGCACAAATCAATATTCGCGAGTCACGATTCACGGATGGATGCGTTGCACCGCGACGAGGACGGCGATTGCGACGAGGATGAATAGGGCGCCTAGGATTACGAGGGCTACGCGTTGCGGGCGGTGCGAAACGGGAGCGAGTTGCGCGAAGACTTCGGGGCCGGCAAGGGGTAAGGCTTGCGTGAAGGCCTTGATCGCCCGTTTGTACAGGGACCAGATGATCCATGCCGCAGCGCTCCAGAAGAGCAGGGAAGGAATGGCGACCCAGGCGATGGCAACTAATTTTTCGCGCAGCGGGAACGAGCCGCCGTAGTAAGAGCTGATGGAACCAGGGGCCAGACGGCGATGAAGTTCAGCAGGCTCCACATTAAATTGAGCGCCGCGCTGGAGCCGCGATAGAGCCTGACGAGCCCACGGAGTTTTTGTTCGTCGGACGGGGAGTCGATGAAGTAGGCTTCGCGCTTGGTAATGAGCGGGAGAAAAACCGTGCGTCCGCGAGAGTCTTTGCGGAAATGAGCGGCGACGGCGAAGTCCAGAAATTTGGCGAAGGGAGAGGGCATCGCGCCTCCGGGAAGAAAAGTGTGTTGTGACGTAATCGGGGCCTTAGGTGGCGCTTGGCGCGGCGTTGCGACGCCGACCCTTCGAACCGAGCTGTCGGTTCTCAGGATGAATCGCGCTGTGGCTGGATTCGCTAGCGCTCTTTCTTGTGTAGCTCGTTCTGCAGCAGATTTTCGACGAGCGGCTTTACGCCTTGGGAGAGCAGCTCTTGCAGATGCGGGCCGAGTTTTTCCATGACTTTGCGGACCATATCGTCCACGGCTTCGGCGTCGCTCGCGCGCGCGGCGGGCTGCTCGGAATTTTGCGGCGGCAGCACGGGTGGCATCAGGAACGGAATTTCAGAGAGCGCTTCGCGATTGGGCGGCGGCAACGTGGGGATGCGTTCGAAATTTTCCACCGCGGGCGGTTCCTGGGCGGCGGATTCGGCGAAAAGGGAACTGCTGGAGTGCGCGAGACCGTCTGCATCGCGCGCGGCTGCTTCGCGGTCCCAATATTCTTCGCTGGGCGCGTGCTGCGGTAGCTGGCCGGGATGGGTCGCTTCGGCGTAGGCTTCCTGCTCGCGTGTATCGGCCGGTGGCGGAACTTGATCTTCATCGCGCGGAGAATATTCCGCGGCGTCGTGCAGCGGCTGGCTGCCGAAGAGCGGCTCGGCGGGCAACATGCCGGAGAGGCCACCGCCGTTTGCGGGCACGTCGGCTGGAGCAGGCAAGGTTTCGGGCTCGACTGCGGACGAAAAATCCGTGGCGCTGCTGGTGATCGGTTCGGGTTCTTCTTCAGCTTCGCCGTTGAGGTCTGCGGGGACAGTGGCGTTGGAGGAATAATCGCTGGGGTTTTCTGGTGAAGCGGATTGCGCGGGGTCGTGAAATTCGTCAATCACAGCATCATGTGATTCGTTGCGCGCGTCGTCGGAGAAATGGTAAGACGAGCCACCGAACTTGTCGCCGCTCACGCTGCCGTCGCTGAACTGGCGCGGCTCTGCTTCCTCCGCGCGCGCTTCGCTGTGCGAAGTCGCTGCGAATTCTTCGATGGGACCTGCTGGTGATGGCGGCTCTGCTGCCGGGAAAGCGGTGGCCTCGATGATGGGTTGCGTCTCCGCGGCCGGGTCCACGTACGGAACAGCGGCAGCAGGCGCCTCGAAAGGCGCGGGATGGGACGCGGCGACTGGAGCATGGGCTTCGACAGGCGCGGACGAATGCGCCAGTGCGGCAGGCGCAGAAAGATTCGTCATCCAATGATTGTCGGCAGTGCTGGTGGAATTCGCGGCGGAAGTTTCGGTGGCATCGCTGGCCGAATCGACCGCTGCTGTGTTCGCTTCAAGTTCGGGCGAAGACGGCGTGAGCATGTCCATCCAGCCGCGCATGCGTGAGACGAGCGTCGGCCGGCTGGGCGGTTCCGGTGCGGCTTCGTGGTGTTTTGCAGCCGGTTGCGCCGCAGCAGGGACTTCGACTCGCACCTCGGGCTGCAGCGGCTTGGCGAGTTCGGCTTCGGAATATTTCGCTTGGGCGTCCGGCTCCTCGGCGCGCGCGAATCCGGCAGCGAGCTCGATTTCGGGCTGATCCTTTACGTCCCAGGGATTGGATTTTGCCGCAGGTTCCGCGGAAGTCGCCGCGATTTTGGCCGCGGGCTTTTGCGCCGGGGCAGGCGCGTTCGCTGTGGCTACGGTTTCTTGTGCGGCGGTCTGTTCGGCGCCGACTTCGTCTGTCTTCCGACGGCGCGGCGGTACGTCTTTCTCCGATGGAAAAGTGATGGGCTCGAAATTGCGTCCGTAGGAATACACGGGATCGGCGGCGACATTTTCGGGAACTTCGAAGTCGGCTGCGTTGCGACGCCAATCGTTGGCGGTGGCGGAACTGTCGAATTCGTCTTCGTCATCATCGATCGCCGCGACTACCGGAGTTTTAGGAGCGGCGGGCTCTTTCGGGGCTTTGGGATCTTTGAGGGAGTCTTTGGAGGAATCTTTCGAGGAGGCCTTGACGGGCTTCTTGGCCTTGTGCGTTTCTTCCTCGTCGTCTTCTTCGATTTCGTCCAGATCAATCGCGCGCACGCCCTTGCCGAAGCCATAAATCACGGCGGCTTCTTCGGCAGTAGGCTCGGGGAATTCGGGCAGCGGCTTGGGCTCGGCCTTCAGCGGAACTTCCGGCAACGCCGGCGGCAAAGCAGCCTCGGCGGCGACTTCTTTGGCCTTGGCGAGTTCGGCTGCCACTTTGGGATTTTTTTCCAGCGCGGACATCACCATGGCGATCAGCGGATCGGGCGGAACGAAAGGCTTTTTCAGAACGCCATCGGCGCCGACGCGACGCGCTTCTTTTTCATCCAGCGGATCGAACGCGCCGACTAGCAGAATCACGGGGACATGCGCGAAACGGGGATCTTTCTTTACGAATTCGCAAACTTCGTAGCCGTTGCGCACGGGCATGAAAACGTCGGCCAGCACCAGATCGGGATTCACATCGGGCAGGCGCCGCACCGCGGCTTCGCCATTGCCGACGGCGATGACTTCCACGCCGCGCTCCTGAAATGCGAGCACGACCATTTTTTGGATATTGGTGTTGTCGTCCGCAACCAAAATTCTGGGCACTGTAATCCCCCGGGCGGCATGCCCCATACGAGACGCGCCTAGCCCTGAACATAGCTATTGCAGCACCCCGCGAGAAGGGCGTCAACAAAGTCGAAGTACAGGAGTGCTTGAGTTGTTAGCAGGGAGTTAACAGGATGGTGAGTCGCGCTTACCAGGGAATGAGTTTCTTCAACCCCTTCTTCTTCTTGCTGGTGGACTCTTCCTTGGTGTCCACGGGTGTGGGTTTGGCGGCGGCAGGAGCTTTGTCCGTGGATTGCGCGGCTGGGGCTGAGCCTGGGGCAGCGCTCGCGCCTGTGGTGCCGGAAGCGCTGGAACTGGTTGACTTGGAACTTGATACGGCGGCAGCCGGAGCGTTATCGGCCGGCGGATTCGCCGTGCCCGAGCCGTTCAGGCCAGCATCCACAGTGCCGTTGGTGCTTGGCGGCGGTGGCGCGGCTGTTGCTGGCGCGCTCGTCTCTGCCGGGGTCCTTGGGGTCGCAGGCTGCTCTGAAGTCGGCTGGCCTTTGTCGTCGAGAGGCGTGAGGATTTCAGCGCCCACGCCGGCCTGGCCGGTGTCGGAGCCAACGGGCGCAGTGGTCGCATCTTCGGGCGTGACCACTTCGCTGCTAGATGCGGATGTTTGCGCGCTCGCTCCGGCTGCGCTGCCGGTCAACCCGAACGAAGGACCTGCGGCGCCGGGCCGGAGAACATCGGTCGCAGATACGGCGTCGTTTGGCGGAGCCATTTGCGGCGTCCCGCCGCGCGCGGCGCTGGATGTGTCTGGACTGCCCTTGAGCATTCCCATCGGCAGCTTCAGCACGATGCTCTGGTGATGCGTCTTTTCGTACAGCTGCTGTTTTTGCATGCGCACGATGGCGTCGGGATCGGCGGAAGGCACGGGCCTGCCCATATCTTTCAGGCGCGCCTTGGCGCCCGGCGCATTTTTTGAGAGCGGGTAATCGCGCACGATGCGGTCGTAGCATTTGCTGGCGAGATCGCCCCAGTGGTTCTTGTCGTCTTCGTTCTTGGAAACTTGTTTGGCGCGTTCGTAAATATTTCCCAGCATCCACAGCGCATCATCGTTCTGGCTGTAGAGCGGGTAACGATCGGTGACTTCCACCAGGCGCGCGGCGGCGGCGCGATAGTCTGTCTTGGTGTAGTAGTAGTAAGCGACTTTGTAATCGCTATCGGCCAGCACTTCCTGCACGTCGCGCAAATATTGTTCGGCCTTGGGGATCAGTGGGCTTTGCGGATACTACAGCAGGAAAGCCTGGAAAGCGTCTTCCGCCGCTTCGGCCTGGGTTTTGTCGCGGTCGGATTTTTCCATCATGTTATAATGCGCCAGGCCGATCTGCATCTGGGCGTAGGCTGCTTCGTCGAGGAACGGAAAGAACGTGCGGAAATCGTTATATTCCTGAATGGATTGCGTGAGGTTGGTGGTGCCGCCTTCTTTGTAGTAGGAATCGGCGACGGCAAGTTTAGCTTTGGCGAGATATTCGCTGTCTGGATAGGTGTTGATCAGGGTTTGCAGCGCGAGGCGTCCTTCGATGTAGCGGCCGGCTTTCAGGTCCGCTTGCGCGCGATCGTAAAGAACTTTGTCGGGTTCGGCGGAGGTGTTAACGTCGATGGTCTGCTTTTTCTGGACTGTCTTTTTCTTGTTCGCGGCAGTTTGGTCGGCAGGCTTGGCTTTTGCTTGGGGTTGGGGCTTGGGTTTGGCCGTCGCCGTGTCGGCCGCCGTGGTGGTGGGAGGCGGCAGCATTTTCGCCGCTGCCGCCGGTCTGCGGCGTCGGCACTTGCGCGCGCGCGCCGGGGCATACCAGGAGCGCTGCGCCGAGCGCGAGGATCAACAATGCTGCGCTGCGATAATTCTTCAATTTTTTCGCTGCCATCGGATTATTCCAGTTAGACGTTTGCAAGGTTTTTATGCCCTCTGGCTCAAAGCTTGAGTCGCGAGTTTTTTTAACTGGCGCGTTGCAGCCGCTGGATCAGCCGTGTGGAAAATCGAAGTCCCCGCTACGAACGTATTTGCTCCGGCCTGCGCCAGCTCGGCCGTGTTTTCCGGTTCAACGCCCCCATCCACTTCAATCCGGAAGCTGTGCATTATAGCGCGCCCGTATCTGATTCAGCTGGCGAATTTTCTCGAAGGAGTTGGGGATGAATTTCTGTCCGCCGAATCCAGGGTTAACGGTCATCACCAAGACGGTATCGAGCTTGTCGAGCACTTCGCTAAGCATCCCCACCGGCGTCGCCGGATTGATCGCCGCGCCCGCTTCCGCGCCGAGTTCGCGGATCATCGCGAGCGCCCGGTCCAGATGCGCCGTGGCTTCCTGGTGCACCAGAACGCGGCTGGCTCCCGCGCGAATGAAGTCCTCGATGTATAGTTCGGGCTGCTCGATCATCAGATGCACATCCAGGGGCAGGCGGGTTGCCTTGCGAAGGGAGTCGACCACCGGAATTCCCAGGGAAATGTTGGGGACGAAATGGCCGTCCATGATGTCCACGTGAATGACGTCTGCGCCGGCTTCTTCGACTATGCGGACTTCGTCGCCGAGCTTCGCGAAATTCGCGGCCAGGATGGAGGGCGCGATTTCGATGCGTGCGTAGGTCATGAGTCCTTGGAAATTCTAGCACAGGGCGTTCGTTGTTTGCGGGTTTGGCTCGCGTGGCGGAAGGACTTCGCGAGTCAATTTCTATGTCTCTGCGTGTCGCGCCAGACGTCGCGTTACTCCGCCAGTTGCAATTCGATCGTGGTGTTGGCGTCAAGGCGGGCGCCACGCGACGGAGTTTGGCCGATCACAGTTCCGTGGAGGCCGCCGGGGACTGGTGCGAACGTGAGCTTCGCGACCTTCAGACCTGTGCCCGCGAATTTTGATTCCGCTTCGGCGAGCGAATAGCCGACCAGTTCCGGCATCACGTACGCTGCGGGTCGAGCGCCCAAGCGAAACGAGCAGGTCCACGTGCGGGCTGGTGACGTCGGACGTTCCCGGCGCGGGATCCTGTTGCAGGACGGCGTCGGTTTCACTTCCAGGTACGTAGACCTGAGAAATTTCGCCGACCTGCATTCCGGAGCGCAACAGTTCGATGCGTGCGGCGCGAATGCTGTGGTCGGTGAGGATCGGGATCGTGGCTTGTTTCGGGCCGAGGCTGATCACTACGTGCGCATACTGACCGATTTTTACTTTCATGCCCGGCGGAGGAGTTTGGCGCACGACCGTGTCCGCGGGCAGGGGACTGAACATGCGGTCTTCGACTTTGAACGCGACGCCGCGACCTTGCAGATTTGCTGGGCTTCGACGGCCTTCTTTCCGACGACGTCTGGCATGGCGACTTCTCGGCCTTGAATGGCGAAGCGCATGGCGGTGAGCGCGCTGAGGAATGCGACGGACATGAGAATGAAGGCAAGTAGCGCCATGCGGAAGATCCATTCGAGCCGTTCGCGGAACGTCATCTTTTTGCCTCAGACTTTATTTTACTGCGGGCGACGCGTTACGAGCGTAGCACGACGCGCAGTGGCGGGGCTTAGTTGGCTTGCGGCTGGCGCTCTTGCGGTCAACTCTACTGGGCCGGCGGTTCTAAGTCTTGCTGATGATTGCGGCGAAGAAGCCGTCGGTTTCGAGGGCGTCTGGACGGGTGCGAAAGTATCCGTCGCGATCGAACAGGGTTGCGCTTTCGCGGCCTGAGACGAGTTTGCTATTCAAACTGCGCTTTGTGTCGTTACCGGTGTCGCGCCGATACTTGTGGGTGTCGCGCAGCGCTTCTTGTACTACTTGTTCGTTTTCTTCCGGTTCCATCGAGCATGTGGAATAAACCAAACGGCCATTCGGTGCCAGGCCCTCGAGCGCGGATTTTAGTAGTGAGATCTGCAGCGCGTGAAATTCCGCGAGTTGCTCGGGTTGCAGACGCCAACGAATTTCGGGATGGCGGGCTAGCGTGCCGGTTCCGGAGCAGGGGGCATCCACGAGAATGCGATGGAAAAGTGTGCCGAAGGGGAGCGGTTTGCGCGGCGTCCAGTTCTACTAAACGCACTTGTGTTAAGCCGAGGCGTTTGAATTGTTCGCGCATGGCGCGGAGGCGGTGGGCGTGGCGATCCGCGGCTACGACGAGGCCGGCGGGTCCTGCGGCGCGGACGAGTGGACGGCGATTTGCCTCCTGGCGCGGCGCAGAGATCGAGCACGCGATCGTTCGTTTGCACGTCGAGGAGAAGCGGCGACGGTTTGCGACGCTTCATCCTGAATGGAGATCGCGCCGGTGCGGAAGGATTCTGTGCGGGTGGGGCTTCCGCCGCTTACTGCGAAGGCTGATTGCAGAATATTTCCGGGTTCGATGCGCAGGCCGGCGTGCCGCAACGCGCTGAAGATTTCTTCGCGTTGCGTTATGTCGTGCAACGCGCAACTCAGACGCGGCGTGCGATTGTTTGCTTCCAGCAGCGCGATCGTTCGCTCTTCGCCGAATCGCGCGAGCCAGCGCTCGACCATCCACGTGGGATGCGAATGCAGAATGCCCAGGATGCTCTGCGGCCGGAGCGTCTTGCGGAACGAGTTTCGCAGCGGGGACGCGTGCTTCGTTTGCGGCGCGGCGCAGGACGGCATTGACGAGAGTCGCGGCGGAAGTCTTGCGCGCGCTTTTTACGAGCTCGACGGATTCGTTTACTGCGGCGCGCGCTGGAATACGTTCGAGGAATCGTAATTGGTAGAGTCCAATTCTTAGCGCGAGCGCGACCGGCAGATCCAGCTTTGCGACTGGCTTCTTCAATTGGCGCTCGAGCAGAAAATCCAGCAGCCGCGCCAGCGCAGCACGCCCATCACTAATTCGGTCGCGAGGCCGGCGTCTTCCGGTTTCACGCGCGCGCCGAGTTCCGCGTGAAGCAAGTCGCTGGCGTACGCGCCTTCGGCTTCGACGCGCCGCAAAACTTCGTAGGCGATTTTTCTGGCTGGACTAATCACGATTCGAATCGTTCGCCGGGCTGCAGGCGCGCGCCGTTCGCGAATTCGCGCGCGGCAATGCGCTTGCGGCCTTCGAGCTGCACAAAATCCAGGCGGAGCGTAGTGTCATCGCCGCACGCAACATCTACTTCGCCGCTGCTGGCCGCGATAGTGCCGGCCGCGGGATGAGGTGACGAATGAGCTGTGGTGTCCGCTGACGCGGGCTTGCCCCAGATCGCGCACTGCTTTCCGCGAAACGTGGTGAATGCGCCGGGCCACGGTTGAAAGCCCCGGATGCGGTTGTAGATTTTCTGTGCGGCGATGTGACCAATCGATTCGGCCGTCTTCTTTTTTCAGCGGGCGAGCGAGAGTCGCTTGCGAATTATCTTGCGGAGTTGGAGTGATCGCGCCTTGATCGAGTCCGCGCAGCGTTTCTGCCATCAGTGGGGCGCCTGCTTCGGCGAGGCGCGCGTAGAGTTGCGGCGCGGTTTCGTCTGGCGCGATTTCGGTTTCGTACTGCAGCAGGATGGGGCCTGTGTCCAGACCCGCGTCAATCTGCATGGTGGTCGAGGCCGGTGCGCGTTTCGCCGTTGGCAATCGCCCAGTGGATCGGGGCGGCGCCGCGATATTTCGGGAGCAGGGAGCCGTGCAGGTTGATCCATCCGAGGCGCGGGATGGCGATGAGGCGCGCAGGAATAATTTGGCCGTAGGCGATGATGACGACGACGTCGGGCGCGGCGCTGCGGAAATATTCGTAGCGACTTCTTCCGTGCGGATTTTCTGCGGCTGATACACGGAAATTCCGGCTGCGACGGCGGCGTCTTTTACTGGCGAGTTTGCGACTTCTTGGCCGCGGCCGCGCGGGCGGTCGGGTTGGGTGACGACGCCTGCGATTTGGAATTCGGGCATGCGCGAGTAATGCGCGCAGCGTAGGGCAGCGCAAACGCCGGAGTGCCGCAGAAAATAATTCTTAGCGGCGGCACGGGGGCCCTACCACTCGCCGGCTTTTTTCATTTTGCGGATTTTGCGTTTGATCAGGTCGCGCTTGAGCATGCTGAGGTGCGTGATGAAGAGGACGCCGTTGAGGTGATCAATCTCGTGGCAGAAGGCGCGGGCGAGCAGGCCTTCGCCGCGGCGTTCAAATTGAGTTCCGGTGGCGTCTTGCGCGCGGACGGTGACATACTGCGGGCGCTCGACGTAGCCGCGGAAACCGGGAAGCGAGAGGCAGCCTTCTTCTTCGCGCTGCTGGCCTTCAGCATAAATAATTTCGGGATTGACGAGGACCATTTTCGCTTCGGGAATTTTTCCGTTGGAGACGTCAATCACAGTTAGACGCAGACCAACGCCAATTTGCGGCGCGGCGAGTCCCACGCCGTTCGCGGCGTACATGGATTCGAACATGTCGGCGACGAGTTTTTGGATGTCCTCGTCGAATTTTTCTACGCGCTTGCCGGGGGTTTCAAGCACCGGGTCGCCATATTTCACAATCGGATGAATCATTTCTCGATTTCGCCTTCGTCGCGACGTTTAGAGTTCGTGTGACAGCCGCAAAAGCGGTACTTCAGCGGCTAAAGCCGCTCGATTCTTGCTCGCGGGAACGTCGTGGCTAAAGCCACGACCTACAAAGTTTCCCGTTTCGCCACACACACGGTTCAGCCGCCAGATCTCGTCTTTCAACTTCCGACTCTCGACTTTCAACTTTCAACTTGTACGCAACGACGTTGGTCTAAAATTCGTCGAGCTGCTTTTGGAAGCCGTCGAAATTGCGCCGGGTTTCGCCGATGGAATCGCCGCCGAATTTTTCTAAAAAGGCGCCGGCCAGTTCCACTGCGACCATCGCTTCGCCTGCGACGCCGCCCGCTGGGACTACGCAGACGTCAGAGCGTTCATATGCAGCTTTCACCGCTGCTTTCGTGTTCAGATCAGCGCTTTGAAGCGGGCGGCGCAGCGTGGAAATTGGTTTCAAATATCCGCGCACTACCACGTCGCTGCCGTTGGTTATCCCGCCTTCCAGGCCGCCGGCGCGATTCGATGTACGGTCGAAGCGTTTTTTTGCGGCGTCGAAGATGATCTCATCCTGCACTTCCGAACCGTAACTCGCGGCATTCGCGACGCCGGTGCCGAATTCGACAGCTTTCACGGCTTGAATGGACATTACGGCGCGGGCGATGCGCGCGTCGAGCTTTTCGTCCCACTGCGCGTGACTACCGAGGCCCGGCGGAATTCCGCGCGCCACCACTTCGAAAATGCCGCCAACGGAATCTCCAGTGCGCAGGACGTGGTCCACTTCCGCGACCATGCGCGATTCGGTGGCCGCATCCACGCAGCGCAGCGGCGATTCCAGATTTTCGCACACTGTTGTGATTTCTTCCCAGGTAGCGGGGCGTTCCAGAAACGCGTGGCCGACGGCGATGGTGTGGCTGAGCACTTCGGCAGAGAATTCGCGCAACAATAATTTCGCGAATGCTCCAGCGGCCACTCGTGCGGCGGTTTCACGAGCGGATGCGCGTTCAAGCACGTAGCGCGCATCGTGGAAATTAAATTTCAGCGCGCCGGCCAGGTCGGCATGACCAGGTCGCGGCGCTGTGAGCTGGCGTTGCGCACTTTTGGGATCGCTGGAGTCTGCGCCGTCGCTGTCTTCCACATCTTCCACAGGCAGAGTCTTCTCCCAGTTTTTCCAATCGCGATTTTCGATGCGGATGGCGATGGGGGCGCCGATGGTTTTACCGTGACGCACGCCGGCGAGAATATCCGCGGCGTCTTTTTCGATTTTCTGGCGCCCGCCGCGACCGTAGCCGAGTTGGCGGCGATGCAGTTCGCGCTGAATAAATTCCAGGTCTACGCGCACGCCTGCAGGGAGTCCGGAGACCCAGGCAATCAACGCCTGCCCGTGAGATTCACCGGCTGTAACAAATCGCAGCATATTTAGGTCAGACCTCGCATGCAGGCACGAATGACAGATTCTACCGGACGCTTCCACTTGCGTAAAGGCATACGCCGTTCACACGTTTCGTGGAAAGTGGTCTGCGGCGCGAACGTTGCGAATTGGAACGGCACGCGCAGGGAATTCTTTCGCGGATGTTCGCTTGACGCCGCGCGGATGAGCCGTTACGCTTCCGGGGACTCGGCGCAAGCGGAGCATTCGGCCCGCCACGCGTCCCAACATGCCCGAATCCAGCGCCCCCTTATCGCTCACAGCGGTCCTCGTTGACGTCTTGAAGCGCCAGGTTGCGGCTGTGCAGGATTACGCGCTGCTGACCGTGCAGGCGATGCGGTGCTTGTTCTCTCCTCCTTACTACTGGCTGGACACGCTGGAACAAATGGACATCATTGGCGTAGGCTCGCTGCCAATTATTATTGTGGCCGGATTTTCCATCGGCGGCGTGTTGGTGCTGCAAACGGCGGCGCAATTCCAGCGGTTTGGATCAACAGCGTTGACGGGCGACGCGGTGGCGCTGGCGCTGGTGCGCGAATTGGGGCCGGCGGTGACGGCACTGCTGGTATCAGGCCGCAATGCGTCGGGGATGGCTTCGGAGCTTGGTTCGATGGTGGTGACCGAGCAAGTGGACGCGATGCGCGCGCTGGGCACTGATCCGATTCGCAAGTTGATGATGCCGCGCGTGATCGCGACGGTGCTGATGGTGCCGCTGCTTACCGTGGTGTTCGATTTTGTCGGGCTGTGCGGCGGATTTTTGGTCGCGTATACGACGTTGCGATTGGGAGCGGTGCAATTCTGGACGCGCGCGATCAACTCGCTGGATATCGGCGACATGGTGCAGGGTCTCGCGAAGCCAGTTGCATTCGGGCTGATCATCGCGACGGTGGGGTGTTACTGCGGATTGCGCGTGAAGGGTGGAACGCAGGGCGTGGGTCGCGCGACCACGACGGCTGTTGTGATTTCCTCGGTTTGCGCGCTGGTAGTCGATTTCTTCCTGTCGCGGCTGTTGTTGTATCTCTTCCAGTGATGGCTTCGAGCCCGATGGCAGGACTTGCGCGGAACTCTCCGCTTGAATCTGCTGGTTTCCATCTATAATCGGACGCATGACGCGCGACGTCCCGCCGCCTGCCCGGAATATTGCGAACACGTTGCGCCCCATGCCGCGCGAATCAACGCAGCTGGAAATACAGAGCGTGCCAGGCGAGGCGCTCATCTCCCTCCACGATATTCATGTCGCTTTCGAGGACCGCGAAGTTCTGCAGGGAATCTCCTTCGATGTGGCGCAAGGCGAAACCAAAGTGCTGCTGGGCGAAACCGGCACGGGCAAGACCTTGATCATGAAGCTGGCCGCCGGATTGATTCAGCCCGACTCCGGGCGAGTGTTGGTGATGGGCCACGATGTAAGCGAAATGCCGGAGAGGGAACTGCTGAATTTTCGGCGATCCATCGGATTTGTGTTTCAGGAAGGCGCGCTTTTCGATTCCATGACGGTTTCCGACAATGTGTCGTTTCGTTTGCGCGAAGAAGCGATGGCCGAAACGGAAATTGAAGCGCGAGTGCGCGAAGCGCTGCGCTTTGTGGAGATGGAGGACGCGCTGGAGAAATTTCCGGCGGACCTTTCCGGTGGAATGCGGCGGCGCGTTTCGATCGCGCGGGCACTGGTGGGTCGTCCGCCGGTAGTGTTTTACGATTCGCCGACGGCGGGGCTGGATCCTGTTACATCGCAGACGATCATTAATTTAATCTTGCGCGGGCGCGATTTGCAGGACGTGACGGCACTGCTGGCGACGCATCGCGTGCAGGATGCTTTTGGCCTCGCGAATTTTCGTTTCGATAAAGCCAGCGGGCGCGTGATGCCTCTGGTTGGCAATGGCAATTCTGGCCTGGCGCGATCGCTGGCGGAACGCGAGAAAGCCGCGGAAAGCGGAAAAGAACGCAACGCAGACCGGCCAACGAACGTGCTGGTGTTGCGCGACGGCAAAATTTATTTTGAGGCGCCGGCGGATGAATTGCTGCGCACCAAAGACGAATACTTGAAAAAGTTTCTGGCTTCGGCGGAATGAGATCAGCATTCGCAATCACTGAGGAGGCAAGGTCATGGCGCAACGCAAGCAGATAACGTGGACGGAGCTGCGCGTAGGACTTTTCGTGCTGGTGGGGCTGTTCGTAATTGGGGTGGCCATCTTCTATATTACCGGCGCGGGAATGCTGGGGCCGAAATATCGGCTCTACACCTATCTGCCGGAGGTGGAAGGCGTGGCCGGCGGCGCACCTGTGCGTCTGGACGGCGTGGCGATTGGCAACGTGGAGAAGGTCGCGCTGAATCCGCATCCGTCGGACCGCACGCAGAGCATCCAGTTGATCTTGCGCATCGACGACAAATTTAGGGAGGATGTGCGGACGGATTCGACGGCCAGCCTGGTGACCGAAGGATTACTGGGCGACCGTTACGTGACGATCAAGCGCGGATTGAGCGGCTCGCCCTTGAAGCCGAACAGCACGATTCCCGCCGCGCCGGCGGTGGCGATGA
The DNA here is from genome assembly GCA_963747605.1 of uncultured Acidobacteriota bacterium. Classification (GTDB taxonomy): domain Bacteria; phylum Acidobacteriota; class Terriglobia; order Acidiferrales; family UBA7541; genus Palsa-295. The sequence continues at coordinate 92,528 of CAVVGA010000031.1, forward strand.
CGGAGATGGTGGAGCGCGGGACGGATTTGATGACGACTTTGAACTCGGTGTCTGTCGAACTGCGCGGAATTGTGGAAGAGGTGCAGCAAGGCAAAGGCACGGTGGGGAAATTAATCAAGGATCCGGCCCTTTACGACAACGTGAATGCCACCGTGGCGCGATTGAACACAATGGTTGCCTCGGTTCAGGAAGGCAAAGGGACGGCGGGGAAATTCCTGACTTCTGACGAGCTTTATACCAAGGTGAACGCTACGGTGGATAACGTGAACGATGTGATCGGCGCGGTGAAGGAGCAGAAGGGGACGGTGGGGAAATTGCTTTACGATCCGGCAGTTTACGACAGCACGAAGGGGTTTTTGGATAGTGGTAATGCTGTGCTTGCGGACGTGCGTGCCGGGAAAGGATCGCTGGGGAAATTTGCCACGGATGAGGCGCTTTACAATAATTTGCGGGATGCTTCGGCGCAGGTGCGCGACGCGTCGGCAAAGCTGAATTCCAATCAAGGGACGGCCGGAAAATTGTTCACGGATCCGGACCTTTACGATAACCTCACGGCGATGAGTGGGGATTTGCGCTTGCTGATTGGGGATTTCCGCAAGGATCCGAAGAAGTTTTTGCACGTGAAGCTGGCGGTGTTTTAGGGTTGCGGTTTCGCCGTGACGGTGGGAATTCTTAGCCACCAGACTGTGCCGGCGTAGTCGGAGTAGCAGACGTGGCCGCCGGATTCTTCCAGGACGCCTTTGGTGCGGTCGGAGAATTGGATTGTGGCTACGATGCCGAGCGGCACGAATTCATCCCATTCCACGTAGCGAGAAACTTCGGTGGTTTCAGCACTCAGTACCGCGCCGATGCGTTTGCGGAGTTCGTCGTGGTCCAGCTTTTCCTGGCCGCTGCCAAGACGGCGGATGATCACTACCACGATGGGCGCGCCGAGCAATTCATTGACCGAAAATGGCCTGTCAAAGTTGCGGTAGCCGTCCTTCGGTGCACCGAACGCACTGCAGGCTTTGCCGAACGGCTCGTCGGGTGACAGGTTTGTCGCGCCGTCTGAGCTGGCGGGTTTTTTCGCGTTCGCATCGTTGGCCGGCGGTCGCTTATCCAGTTCGACGACGACCCTGGGGTCTTTATTTTTGTCCTGCGATTTGTCCTGCGCGGAGCCGGGCGGTGCCGCGGCGGCTGCGAGCGCGAGGAGTACGAGCAGATATTTCGGCCCTCTGAACATTTCATTCCTCTATAGGTGACGCGCCTAGAAAGCGGGATTGTACTGCAAATCTCCGGTGCGCGTGGCAGCGTCACGTAGATTCACGGACCACAAGGCTTGCGTGCGGCGGCTGCGCGGCGGAAATTGGCTGCCTATAATTCGAGGGGCGGGGAAAACACCGCGTCCTCGATTGCAATTTCCGTGGCGCTGCATTCACGGTTCGGATTGCGGTCCGTGCTACGCCTCGTCGTTCAGAACGAGCTCGATTTCCCGGTCGCCTTCCTTTATGTCGCCGGGAGCGAGGAAACCCGCTTGGCGTTTCGAGCCGCGCGGGGCCAAGGTCCAGGCGATGCGCTCCATCTCGTCGAGCGTATTGCAGATTTTGTTGATGTAGCTCGAGCATTCGCGCACCGCGAAAGTGATGCGAATGGGCTGCGCGTACGTCGCCTTGCAAAGCGCGAACGATTCGCTTTCGCGGTAGCCTTGCACGATCTGTGCGCGCGTGCGGGTTTCGCAGAGCGAAGGGCCGTGCATCGGCGTGCCTTTTTTGATGTAAACGCTCATGTGTTTGATCCTTTCTGGAAACGGGAGTTTCGCCGCTTCGAAATCTTGGGTTGTTCCCGCGGGTGCGAACGCACGTCGGCGGGAGCGTCGGCACGCAGGTTGCAAGACGAGCGCGACACTGGCGCGAAAAATCGCTTACGGAACCGGGACTGTGCCGGCTGCGGGTTACGTTGTACGCGGTTGAGAGCTCGGGAGACTTACCGTGAGGGATTGCTGAACATACGGCCACAATCCCTGTGCAGCGTTTTGGCCGCTAGCGCTAACTGCAAATTGTGTTTGCGTATGGTCATGCAGCGTTTTTCTCCAGCTTGCGCGAATTTACGCGAGGCGGGAGGGGAAGGCAACGGCAAAGCGTTGAACGGGGAAAAATTCGCGGTAGATGGTTTTTGTCGCGGGGTGAAGTGCGAAAAGCGGGTGCGTTCGCTTACAGCGAGGTTGCGCCACACGCCGAAGAGAGATCCTTCGCCCGGCATAAAACAACGGCGCCGGACTCAGGATGACGAGCGGACGGATCAATCAGGTTCGATAGGACAGCGATCACCAATCACTAATCACTCATCACTCCGCTGGGCCGGAACGTTCTATGGACACTTCGTGGATGCGGCGGAGGTCTAGTTTGCCGCTGCCTAGGTGGGGGAGCTCTTCGATGTGGAAGAATTGGTTGGCGCGGGGGATCCAGAGATTGGGCAGGCCGGAACTCGCCAGCTTTTCCAGCACCGGCTTTAGCGCGTCGGGTGCTAGCGTGTGCAGGACTACCAGGCGCTCGCCTTTTTTGCCGTCGGGGACGCCGGTTACTACGAATTGCTTTTCTGCGGAGTCGGCTAGCTCTTGGAGTTTTTCTTCGATTTTTATGTGCGGGACCATTTCGCCGCCGATTTTGCTGAAGCGGCTGAGGCGGTCGGTGATGGTGAGGAAGCCGTCTTCATCTTCGGCGGCGATGTCGCCGGTGGTGTACCAGCCGTCCTGCAGGACTTCCGCGGTTTTTTCCGGCTTGCCAAGGTAGCCGAGCATTACGTTGGGGCCGCGCACGAGCAGCAGGCCGGGCGTGCCGACTGCGCGGCGCTCGCGCGGTTTCGGGATCAACGATGCGCACGCTGACGCCGGGCAGCGGATGGCCGATGCGTCCGCGCTTTGCGCCGACTTGGCGGAATCCGGCGGCGCGAAAATCGCGCGTGTTGACGGCGACCACCGGCGAACATTCCGTGCAGCCGTAACCTTCGAGCGGGCGAATGCCGAAGCGGTCTTCGAAAGCGAGCGCGAGAGGCTCCGGCAATTTTTCCGCGCCGACCACGACGAATTGCAGGCTGCCGAAATCTTCGGGCAGGCAGCGGCGCGTGTAGGCCTGCAGAAACGTGGGCGTCGCGAGGAGAAAAGTGACTTGGTAATCGCGCACCAGTTCGCTGACGGCGGTGAGATCGAGCGGGCTGGGATGATAGGCGACGCCGACGCCGAGGACGGCGGGAAGCCAGAGCGTGACGGTGAAGCCGAAAGAATGGAAGAACGGCAGCACGCCGAGCAGGACGTCGCCTTTGCCGAGCATGAAGGTTTGGGCCATCTGGTCAATGTTGGACATGATGTTGTAGTGGGTGAGCATCACGCCTTTGGGTTCGCCGGTGCTGCCGCTGGAGAAAATGATGGTGGCGAGATCGTCGAGCGATTGCGGTTTTCCGCCGCCGAGCGCGCGTTCGAGCAGGCGGCTGGGCAGGAACCAGAGCAGCAGGGCCGCGATTTTTTCGCTGTATGCGCGGGCGAGCGGCGATTTCTTCGAGCAGGATTTGTTTTCCGGGGACTTGCAGCGGAAGTTTTTCGAGCAGCAGCTTGGTGGTGATTACGGTTTGCAGATTGCATTGCTGCGCGCAGGACGCGAGAGTTTCGTTCGACGCGGTGTAATTCAGATTCACGGGAATTTTTCCGCTGAGAGATGCCGCGAAATTCACCAGCGCGCCGGGAACGGACGGCGGCAGCAGGATGCCGACCATCTTCTGGCCGGCCCAGACGCGGCGCAGGCGTCGCGCGAGAAAAATGGAGCTGAGCAGCGCGTTGCCCCAGTTCATGCGCGGGCGGCGCTTGTCTCCCATGGCGAAGCGGAATGGGTAGTGGTGCGCGGTGCGAATCAGCGAGCGCGGCAGCGTGTTCATGCGGTTTTTGTGATGGCGATACGCTTCGGATTGCAATTCCTGCACGGCTTCGCGGACTTCGAAGGCGGTGGCGTTCGGAGGCATGGGCGTGCCGAAACTTACCGTGACGGGATAAGGAATTTTGCGCGGCAGTTTCCAGAGGAAGCGGCCGCGTTCGTAGCTGAAGATGCTGCCCCAGACGCCGTCGAGATTTACGGGAACGATGGGCGCGTCGACGTCTTTCATGATTCGTTCCATGCCGCGGCGGAAAGGGAGGAGCTGGCCGATGCGGGTGATCTGGCCTTCGGCAAAAATGCAGACGATTTCGCCGTTGCGGATGGCGTCGCTGGCTTCGCGCAGGGAATGGATCATGTCGCGCGGGCGGAGCTGCGAGGAAATGGGAATGGCGCGAATCATTTTGGCGAAGGGCTTGATGTGCGGCTGGTCGTAGATGTCCTTGAACATGAGGAAGCGGATGGGGCGGTCGGTGGAGGCGAGGAGCAGGAGCGCGTCCACCAGAGACATGTGATTGGAGACGAAGAGCGCGCCGCCGGATTCGGGGATGTTGTCGCGGCCTTCGACGCGGATGCGGTAGATGGAATGCGTGACCATGAAGAGGACGAGGCGGAGGAGGGAATCGGGCAGCAGGTAAATCGAATAGGCAGTGGTGACCAGGGTGAGGATGGCGCCATCGAGAAATACGCCGGCGGGCGTCTGGTGCAGGACGGTGGAGAAAAAATAGTAGGCGCCGGCCGCTAGAAATACGCCGACGAAGGAAAGCAGATTCGCGGCTGCGATTACGCCGCCTTTTTCCGCGGCGCGCGGGCGATGTTGGATCAGGGCATTGAGCGGCACGGCGAAAAAACCGCCGAAGAAACCCAGAAGCCAGAGATCAGGGATACGCAGGCGCACGATGTCCACGATGAAGGCCCCGACGTGTTGGGCGAGCGGGATGCCGGTATGCGACGCGGTCAGCTGCAGCCAGCCGGCGAGCGCTTCGGCGGGGCGGTCGAAGTAAAGTAGCGCGCCGAAGAGCGTCATGCCGACCGCGCCGAGTGGGATCAGTCCATATTCAATTTTTCCGGCGGAAAGATAGCCTGCGGCGAAGCTGCCGAGTCCGATGCCGATTCCCACGGCGGCTTGCAGGTAGCTGATGTGCGTTTCGTCAATGCGCAGAATGTCGTGGCCGTAGACGATGATGGTGAATTGCAGCAGCGCGGCGAGAAACCAGAGATAGGTGTTGCCGAGGACGGCCCAGCCGAGGATGCGGTCGGCGCGGATGGTTTTCATTTGCGTGGCCAGGTCGCCGAATGGATTCCAGCGGAACTTTTTCGTGGGGTCGGCGGCGGGAACGTGGGTGATTCCGAAACTGGTGGCGAGGCCGAGCAGAGTACAGCCGAGCAGAACGACTCCGGCCATCGCTTCGTGGTTGCGATAATGTTCGGCGAGATAGCCGGCGGCCATCACGGCGCCGATGCTGCCGACGAACGTGCCGAGTTCGATGATGCCGTTGCCCCAGGAAAGGCGTCGCTCCGGCAGAACTTCGGGGAGCAGGCCGTATTTCGAGGGGCCGAACAGCGCGGATTGTGTGCTGATCAGGAAGACAGCGGCGCATTCCAGCGGCAGATTGTGCAGCCACAGGCCCAGGATGGTGACGCCCATGACGAAAATCTCCATGAGCTTGGTGCCGATGACGACGCTGCGTTTGCTGTAGCGGTCGGCGAAGTATCCGCCGGTGAGCGAGAAGAAAATGAAGGGAAGCGCGAAAAGCGCGCTGACGATCGAGGACGAGTAGATCGCGCCGTCCTTCGGGAAATTCATGGCCACGATGAGGTAGATCACGAGAAATTTGATGGCGTTGTCGTTGAAGGCGTTCTGGAACTGCGTGACGATCAGGCTCCAGAATCCGAATTGCCAGTGAGGTTTTTCTGGCGCCTGGTGCCACGAGGGCGCGGTTGTTTGCGCGTTCGGCAGGCGGAGTGGAAGTGGCGTCAGACATTTTGTCCTTCGCGTCTCGTGGTCCTTTCCTGAGTCATAGCCGATTGGGTTTCAATCGGCCGCGAGTGGCGGCGGCTGGTACCAATCTGCCGGGAGTTTGGTTGGGTTTCAACGGTTTCGGATGCAAAGGTGCGATGGCGGCGTTCGGGGCGTCCCACAGGCGAGCAGTCACGCCGAAGCAATCGGGAAGCGCCGGCGCGTAATGCAAGCGTAATCAATGGCTTGCGATTCGCGCCGAACTTGGCATGTCGGTTGCATTTGAGCATCGCAGGAGAGGTGTGCCAATGAAAATGGATACAGGCAAACTACGGACGGCGATGCGCGTTGTAGGGCTGGTGGGCGCTTGTGTATTCCTGCTGGGACCAGTTGTATTCGGCATGGCTGCGTCTGCGCCGAATTCGCGGCGCGACGTGCTCATCGATTTTCCATCGGACGTTGCAGCGACGACGGCTGCCGATCGGACCCTGGTGGCCGAGGCGCAGCTTGAGTTGAAGAAGGACGAAAGCTTCACGAACGAGACGAAGGTGGTCGAGTATCGCTTCCGTTTGGACAATTCGTCGGACATGGTGCATCTGAGTGTTTCCGCAGAAGTCGAGCACGGAGTGGTTCGCTGGGAATTGATTGACCCACCGGCGAAGTGCGCACAAGTATCGGGACAACGGAACGAGCCAACATGGAAACGACGAACATTCAGGCCATCAAGGGCGAATGGCTGTTGCGCATGACATTGCAACGATGCGGCCGGCCGATACACATTATTGGACGCAATGACCCGGAGGTTTCTGAAAATGTGCAGCGCTGAAATACTGGGGGCGCGCTGATGAACGCACTGTGGAAGAACGTTCGCTACGGGATGCGCGTGCTGGCGAAAAGCCCGGGATTCACTGTGGTGGCGGTGCTGACGCTGGCGCTGGGAATTGGCGCGAACGCCGCGATTTTTTCGGTGGTGTACTCGGCGCTGCTGCGGCCGCTGCCGTATTACCAGCCGGATCGGCTGGTGACGCTGGGCGAAGGGCGCATGCAGACGCGGGACAACGAACTGGTGAGCCGCAACACTTCGTATCCGGATTTCATGGATTGGCAGAAGTCGACGAAGAGTTTTGCAGTCGTTGACGGCGTACAGCTTCGACACTTTTACCCTGGCGGGGAATGGCGAGCCGAAGGCGGTGTTTGCCACGCAGGTGATGCCGAATTTTTTTGCGACGCTGGGAGTGAAGCCGGCGCTGGGCCGCGGGTTTGTGGATGGCGAGGATGTGAGCGACGGGCCGCACGTGGCGATGCTGACGTACGGATACTGGCGCAGCGATTTCGGCGGCGATCCGCAAGGTGATTGGGCGCACGATCACGCTGGATAACAAGCCGGTGACAATCGTCGGAGTGCTGCCGCGCGATTTTCAATTTGCGCCGTCGAATGATTTTCCTGTTGTGGGTTCCGATGCATGCTTCGCAGGACTTGCTGACGCGGCGAAATCTGCGCTGGATGAATGTGTTTGCGCGACTGGCGCCGGGAGTGACGATGGCGCAGGCGCACGCGGAGATGGACGGCATCACGGCGCAACTGGCGCGGGAATATCCGCAGCAGGATGGGTCGGTATTTGTGGCGATGGGCACGCTGCGGCACAGGATCGTGGGGCAGGTGCAGCCGTTGCTGCTGGTAATTTTCGGCGCGGTGGGATTTGTGCTGCTGATTGCCTGCGCGAACGTGGCGAATTTGATGATGACGCGCGCGGCGGGCCGGCGCAAAGAATTTGCGATACGCACGGCGCTGGGCGCGAGTCGCGGGCAATTGATCGCGCAATTGCTGACGGAGAGCGTGCTGCTGGCTGCGCTGGGCGCGGCAGTGGGGTTCGCCGCGGCGCAGTGGGGCGTGAATGCATTGATCGCGGCGATTCCGCAGCCGGTGTTGAGTTCGCTGCCAAGTTTGCGCGAGGCAGGGACCAATCTGCCGGTGTTGGCATTTCTTTGCGGCGTGACTTTGCTGACCGCGGTGCTTTTTGGATTGGCGCCGGCGCTTACCATGTCGCAAACGAAAGTGAGCGACGCGCTGAAGGACGAATCGCGCGGCGGCACCAGCACGGCGCACGCGCGTTTGCGCAATGCGGTGGTGGTGGCGGAAATCGCGGTGTCGCTGGTGCTGTTGGTGGGCGCGGGGCTGATGTTGCAGAGCCTGCGCGCGTTGCTGCATCAGGATGCGGGGTTCGATCAGCGCAATTTGCTGGTTTTTTCTGTGAGCTTGCCGGACAGCTCTTACCCCAGCGATAAAACTTATCCCGGCGACAGTCTGGCGGCGCGGTTGTTCGAGCACCAGTTCGGCGAGAAGTTGAGCAATTTGCCTGGTGTGCTGGGCGTGGGCGTCACCAGCGCGCTGCCGATTGGCGGAAGCGGCGGGACGATTCGATTTGTGGTGCAGGGGCGTCCGACGGCGCAGGGGCAGGAAGATGAATGCGACATTATTACGGTGACGCCGGGATATTTTTCCACGTTGAGAGTGCCGCTGATTTCGGGGCGCGTGTTTTCCGCGACGGACAAGCTGGAGTCTCCGTGGGTAGTGATGGTGAACCAAGCGTTCGTGCATAAATATTTTCCGAACGAATATCCGGTGGGGAAACGGACGCGGTTTACGTTTGATGCGAAGGAACCTTACCGCGAGATTGTGGGCGTAGTGGGAAATGTCGCGCAGGATGACCTTGCCGGGCCGCCGTCGCCTGTGATTTACACTGCGAACGAGCAGGGGCCTTCGACGTATCTGACGTACATGGTGCGCACGGCGGGCGATCCTGCGGCGTTTGTGGGATCGGCGCAGGCGGCGCTGCACCAAATGGATCAGCAGCTTCCTTTGATTCAGCCGCAGACGATGGAGCACTTCACGAATCAGACTGCGTCGGTATTTTTGCGGCGCTATCCATCGCTCGTGATTGGGAGTTTCGCGGGGCTGGCGCTGATTTTGGCGATGATTGGACTGTATGGGTTGATTTCTTACACCGTGCAGCAGCGCACGCGCGAGCTAGGGATACGCATGGCGCTGGGCGCGCAGCCGGTGGATGTGCTGAAACTGGTGATCGGGCAGGGGCTCGGCGCGGTGCTGGGGGGCGTGGCGCTTGGAGTGCTGGCAGCGCTGGTTTTGACTCGATTGATGGCTAGCTTGCTGTTTGGCGTGCACCCTACGGACTTGGTGACGTTCGCGAGCGTTACGGTGCTGCTGACGTGCGTCGCGCTGGCGGCCAGTTATATTCCGGCCCGGCGCGCGATGCGCACGGATCCGTTGAACGCGCTAAGGCAGGAGTGAGCGCTACGGAAATTAGCGGTTTCGTCTGCGCGAGGAGAGGGCTCTCGGTTGTCAGCGCTACGGAAACCGCACAGCCAGGAGTAGCTGTGCCAAGTTAGGCTAGGACGCGGAGTGATGATTTCGCGGCTGCTGTTGCGGCCGACGCTGGGACGTTTACTTCTGGGAGCGGATGTTCGCGCTTTGCGTATTTTGTGACTATGTAGTCGTCAACCAGTTTTTGGAATGCTGCGGAGAGTTCGTCGTAGGTGCCTTCCAGCGTGTTGAAATGTTTGCCGTCAATGTACACGGGGCAGCGCGGGGCTTCTCCGGTGCCGGGGAGGCTGATGCCGATGTTGGCGGCTTTGGATTCGCCGGGACCGTTGACGATGCAGCCCATGACCGCGAGCTTCATGTCCTCGACGCCTTCGAAGTAACGCTTCCACTCCGGCATTTTGTCGCGAATGTAGTCTTGAATGCTTTCCGCTAGTTCCTGGAAGGTGGTGCTGGTGGTGCGTCCGCAGCCGGGGCAGGCGGTGACGCTGGGCGCGAAAGAGCGCAGGCCGAGCGATTGCAGCAGCTCGCAGGCGGCATAGACTTCGTCGCGCCGATCGCCGCCGGGGCGCGGCGTGAGCGAGACGCGGATGGTGTCACCGATTCCTTCATCGAGCAGAATGCCCATGGAAGCGGAAGACCACACGAGGCCTTTTGCGCCCATGCCTGCTTCGGTGAGGCCGAGATGCAGCGGCTGATCGGTTTTCGAGGCGAGGTCGCGATAGATCGCGACCAGATCGTGCGGGCGGGAGACCTTGCAGGAAATAATAATTTGATCTTTGCGCAGGCCGCATTCGAGCGCGAGCGCGGTGGATTCGAGGGCAGATAAAACCATACACTCGTTGATGATTTCTTCGGACGATTTGCCGAGGTCTTTGTCCGTGTTTTCCTGCATCTTGCGCATGACGAGTTCTTGATTCAGCGACCCGCCGTTCACGCCGATGCGCACGGGCTTGTTGTGATCGCGCGCGACTTTGCAGATGGTGGAAAATTGCTCGTCGCGGCGCTGGCCGGCGCCCACGTTGCCGGGATTGATGCGCAATTTATCGAGCGCGCTGGCGCACGCGGGATACTTGGTGAGCAGCACGTGGCCGTTGTAATGGAAATCGCCGATGAGCGGGACCTCGCAGCCGGCGTCGAGCAAGCGTTTTTTGATTTCGGGCACGGCCGCTGCTGCTTCAGGGATGTTCACGGTGATGCGGACTAGTTCGGAGCCGGCTTGAGCTAGTTCGAGGCATTGCTGGGTGGTGGAGGCGATGTCTACCGTGTCGGTGTTGGTCATGGACTGAACGACTACGGGCGCGCCGCCGCCGACTTGGATTTTGCCGACTTTTACGCCTACTGTTTTGTGACGCTTCTGTGTCATGTCTCTACCATTGTAGCGAACTGGTGCGGCTAGTGGCTAGCGGTGGTTGGGTGGCGTGTTACGGAGTTCAAAGGCACCACAGATGAACGCAGATGAACACTGATCAAGGCAGCTGATAAAACGACGGCAGATAGTTGCGCCGCGAGTCTGATCTAGTATTCGGGGCGGCGGCCGATGTTGGCGGACTTGCCGTTCACGCGCGACGGCGGGGGAGTGATAGTGGCCATTTTGCGGATCATGGCGAGGACCAGCTTCTTGTCGTCGTCCGAAAGAGTGGTGGAATATTTCTTGATGTCGGCTAAAAAGCGGATCTCTTCTTCGGAAAGTTCGCCCAGCATCTTGCGAGTTTCGCGGTCTCCGGGCGTGTCGCTGCCCGGAAAAAAGTCAGCGAGGGAGATCTCCATGGCCTCGGCAATCTTGGCAAGGGTTTCGAGCGAGGGAACGGTGTGGCCGTTCTCGACGCGCGAGAGGTAGCAACGGAGCAGGCCGGTGCGGCGCTCGATATCGCCTTGGGAAAGTCCGCGATCGGCGCGGTAAGACTTGATTACTTCTCCGATGTTAACCTTTGGTTTCTCTTTGGGCATGGTATCTTTCCTCTAACTAGGGCGTATCTTACGAGTAACCTTCAAATTGGCGCAAGAGATATTTCGACTATTGTTCCTCACAAGAACATTCCTGCCGTGAAACGCGCGCCGGAGACGTTTGGTGGCACGATTCCGCCGGGACAGATACCGCACCGTCGCGCAGGCACTCCGACCAAACTATTGAGAATGGTTCCCAGCCGCTAGATCGTGGACTGTGCGACGGGCGTCTGCAGCGGTGCTACCACCTTGCGTTTGCCGGCGCGTTTGTTCTCATAGAGAGCGGTATCGGCGCGTTTTAAGAGTTCCTGAGACGTTTCCCCGGCAGCATAGTCGGTCCATCCGCGCGAATATTGCAGGCGCAGCTTTTCGTCATCGAATTCGAACTCCAGGCCTTCCAGCCGGGCCAGAACGTGCCGGACTTCTTCCGAGCGGCATTCGGGAAGCATCGCCATGAATTCATCGCCACCCAGACGCACGGCCAGATCGGAACCGCGAATGGCGCGTTGCAGGCGATCGGCGAATCCCTTCAGCACGGTATCGCCGGCAGCGTGGCCGTGGCGGTCATTAATCTGTTTTAGGCCGTCGAGATCCATGAGGAGAACTGTGAGCGGGCGGCCGTGGCGCTGCGCGCGGCTGATTTCCTGAGCCAGGCGCTGTTCGCCGGACCGACGATTGTAAAGTCCGGTGAGCTGATCGAGCGCCGCGAGCTTGTAAACCTCCGAAGCAAGAGTTTCCACTTTGGCGAGGGATTGCATTTGATCTGCGACCTCGAGCCGAAGCCGACTGAGCTGGGTCTGCTGATACACCAAATACACGCTGAAGACCAGAACGAGCCCTACCAGAGCGCGGACCGCCTGATTTAAATAGAACGAATACGTTGCGTCATCACGATTGAGGATCGCCGGGAAGGCAAAGGACGCGACAGCGAGCGTGAGCAACAGAATTACGGCGACAGTGGTACTCCACAGCCACCATTGGCGGCGATCCAAGTGATGCAGATGCTCGCGGATCTGCTCCGGCTCGAAATGCGGAGCGGTCTGACGGTCAGAGGGCACCGTTGTGTGAGCATGAGTGTCCGGCATGGTTCCTCGCTGGTCCACGACTCGACACAGGATGCCAGAGCAGGGGAGGAGGGGATATACGTATGTGCCGCAGGGGTTCCATTGTGGTAACAGCATAAAGTCCTAGTAACGAGAGTAACAACCCTGCATTTGTTCCGCCGCAACTACGCGCTGGAGTCGCCGCCACGGACGCGATAGGGCAGTAGGCCGCGCTTGCCCGCAGTGGTGTTTCCCGCCTGATTCGCGCGTTGCCGCGATTCCTGCTTTGCATGCCAAGCATTTCCCGCCACGCAACGCTTCATGAGCTCCGGACCTGTACGGTCGCAGCGCGCTTAATCGCGCCCAAGACCAAAAAAACAGGAGATCGCGATGAACCGGACAGCCAGTGCAGTAGTGTTTATGTTTGTGATTTTAGGCCTCGTGGCGTGGGCGGCCCCAGCCAACGCGCTAGCACACGACAACTTGACGGCCATGTTTGATGGATCGCAACCTCCAGTTCGGCCAACGGCCTGGTTTCTGGATGGCTCGCAACCCCCCGTCCCGCCCAAAGCGATGGAAGTGTTCGCGCGAATGTTAGACGGATCGCAGCCTCCGGTACCATCCAAGATGAGCGGGGCGTTTGCCCTGATGCTGGATGGTTCGCAACCGCCAGTGCCACCGAAGAAGACGGGAGCGGTTGCCCGGATGTTCGACGGCTCGCAACCCCCGGTTCCGCCCAAGGCGCTGGCCGCAGCGGTGTAGGAGACCGATTCCATGCAATGCTGGCGGGGCGAACGGCGTAATGAACGGTGCTGACAGGGGGAGAAAGCGCTAATTCTCCCCCTGACTTTGTGCTACGATTCGCACCAGTGACGAACATGTTAAGTTTGTTTCTCTGGCTGGCGGGAATGCTGTTTGAATTCCTACTGCTGGTGCGCTCCGTTCAGACCAAAACGTTCACCAAGTACTTCTATTTTTACGCTTACATTTTGTGCGTCTTTGTGGTGTCCACAATACTGTACGTCGAGCGCTCGAAGCCGGATTTTTACGAGGCGTGGTATTGGCCGACGCAGTTTGCGACGCTGGTGGTCGGCTTCGGCGTCGTGCTCGAAGTGGTCCGTCAAGCGCTGGATGCTTATCCGGGAGCGAAGCGTTTTGCGTGGCGGGCAAGCTGCGCGGTATTCGCGGTGACATTCGGTTACGTGGAATGGCACATGGCCAGACGGACCGTGTGGACTACAGTGGCCGCGACGGTGGAGTTGGAGCGGGATCTGCGGGTGATTGAAGCTCTGGTGCTGGCGACGGTTCTGGCGATCGTTTTTTACTATCGCATCGAGCTTGGCAAGAATGTCACCGGCATGATTGTAGGTTTCGGCGCGTACGTGGGAGTAAGTCTGACGACGCTGGCGCTGCGGTCGTTCGTAGGACCGGGCTTCGATGCTGCGTGGGGATTGCTGCAAAGCGCGTCGTTCGTATTTGGGACGGCGGTGTGGATGGTCGCGTTATGGTCCTACAGTCCGAACCCGAAACCGCCGAAGCCGCCCACAAGCGGGCGGGGCGACGGGGGATACGACGCGCTGGTGCACGGCACGCGGGCGCAATTGGAATCGGTGCGCTCCAATTTGCGCGGGGTGGCCGGCTCATGATCGGACTGGTGCTGTATTTGCTGGTGGGCATCGGCCTGCTTGTCTTCCTGTGGTTGCTATCGAGAAGGAAAGGCGCGCCGGTGGAAGGGTGCGGGAAACAGTTTGTGGAGGCGCGGCAAGCGCTACGCACGCTGCAATTGGGATTGCTGCCGAAAAATCTGATCGAGCGGATATTCGACCCTGAAGATTTTCGCTACGTGATGGCGGCCAGCTCCGGTGATATTGGAGAATTGTTCCTGCAGGAGCGTAAGAGGATTTCGCTGATGTGGGTGCGCCGAGTGCGCTGCGAAATCCGCAATCTGATGCAATTCCACCTGGATTATTCGCGTTTGCACGCGAAGCTGAGCTTGGTGACCGAAATCCGCCTGGCGCTGGACTTCGCGCTGCTGCTGCTGGCGTGCCGCGCGTTGCGGATTCTGCTGTACTTGCGCGGACCGTACGGAGCGCGAGCGGTAGTGGGCGTGATGACGGCGGCTGCGGGTCGTGTGTGCGCGGCGTCGGAAAAGTCGCTGGCGTTTCTGAATCCGCCGGCGCTGGAATCGTTCCGCCATGACTCCGCGGGCGACGGAGCGGCGATTTAATTCATGAGCGCTCCGGCCAAACGCATGGACGTTCTGGCAGCCGCGGACGATCTGCGGCGCCGCACTCTGGTAGAGATGACGCAGCCGCTGGAGCGAATGATCTACCTGGCATCCACGCGGGATTACAACACCGGTTTGTATTACCACCAGGGGCTGGCGGCGCGTTTTTCGGAAGAGGCTGCGTGCGAAGCGCTGGCGGGCTGCCACCGCGAGGCGTTTGAGGAATTGGTGGACGCTTCGCTGGAAGGACTGGTGCATGAACTGGAAGCGTATCTGCAAAGCACGCGCGTCGCACCCAGCGATTTCATAGTGGCCTGGAAAGGACTAGAGCCGTACCGCGTGGCGGTTCCGGTGGGAATTGATTCACTATCCAGCGAGCTTGTTTTTTCCAACCTGAAAGTGGCCTTGGCTATTTTGGAGTCGCGTCTGGCGGCTCGGACGAAACCAGGCGCATCGCGACACCTGTCACCTGTCCAATAATCTCCGCCTCATGCGGGTAAGGGAATTGCCGGATCGCGAAGCCGGAAAGCGGATGGGGAACCAAAGTTAGCTCCGAACCTCGCAATTCAGCCCACGAGCAGGCATAACTGTCGCGCAATTCGATGAAGTAGATCGGCCGGTCAAATTCGGTGCGCCAGCTGGAGGGGTGCGTGCGGTTCATGTGGCTATCAATCTGCACGAAAGAGCCGGGGCGCAGCAGCGGATACATCGAAGAATCGTCCGTGCCAATGTATCCGTACTGGCAGTGACGCAAGTCGAGCTTCTGGATGAACGAGATCGGAACTTCGCCCCACAGCTCCACCATGCGCGACAGCAGGTTGGTCTTCTCCAGGTTAAAGCCGCGGTCAAAGCGCACCGGGAAGTTCATCATCTTGCCATCGGCAGGAGCCTCGAGGGCGGCGAGGTGAGTATTTTGCAACGGAGTGGACAGTTGATAGCGCATGGTTTCATCCAGCAGGACGCCGAAGGCAGCGAGCAGATCGGTGAATTTAGTGCGGTAGATCACGCTAAGACTGAATAATTTATATATGCTGGGGACGGAGTTCCGGTTCTCAATCTGCGTCAGCCAGGCGTTGGAGATGTAGAACTCCTCGTTTTCCGACTCGAGGGCAATCTTCTTGCTCAGTTCTTCCACTTCCCGCGTAGTTACGCCCAAACGGCTGCGGAGCTCCCGAAGTTGGTTACCTGAACGTGTACGTGGCTCCATTTGCGCGACCTGTCTTCGGAACTCAGCGGTTCCGGCAGTCTAAAGGTGCAGGGAGATGAAGCTACCCGCCCGCTTGAATGTTTGATGAACGAAGAACTGCCTCGGACCTGCGCAACAGCCCGCGGCGGCCTGCCACTTTCCGACTTTGGGAACTGAAATTACCGACGAAACCCGAAAAATGCGAAAGCTTGCTTTCAATTGGAAGCAGTTTCCCGTTTTTGCAAAGATTGCCGCGACAACATCAGAAAATCCCCGGCCCCCAAAATCTGCTGGCTAAGTGACGGCTGGAATCCGCTCGGCTGCCCTAGGTTATCCCAGGTCCGAGATAGAGCCAAGCGCCGAGCGTGGAGAAAGCGATAACCGTCGCGCGGCGGCATCGGTATAAGTACGGTGCGTCGGATAATCTCTACGAAGTTACCTGTTGGTAATAATGGCTCGCGAGTCATGCCTTGTTCGCCGAAGCTGCGGCACACGGCTACAGCGCAGGGCTGCGGCGCGAGGCGAAACGAAGCGAAACGCGGCCCAGGAGTGCCATCCGCGGGGTGAGGCGAAGAGAAAGCGGCGGTTCATTTTTGGCATCAGGGGAGGAGAGAACGGTGGCGGCGAGTGCGGCGCTGTGCCACTCTGGCACAGTCTCTGACGTCGTTCGGAGAAAACCTCATGGGCGCATTTTCTGGTTCACCGGTCAACCCCGGCGGACCCTATCGCGAACACCGCGAAGTACCGCGCTTCACTCTGATTGCCAGCATTGAATTGAGGGAACCTAACACCGACACGCGCATTTCGGGCCGCATCTCCGAAATCAGCCGCAAGGGATGCTACGTGGACGTGCTGATCACGTTGCCGGAAGGCACCGGGCTCGACGTACGCATTTCGCGCGATCAAGGCGTCTTCGAAACGAAAGCGAAGATTGTGTACGTGCAACACGGGATGGGCATGGGAGTGACGTTCGTCAATCCCGCGCCCGAGCAATTGCAGCTGCTGGATACCTGGCTGGCTGAAATCTCGTCGTAGCGTTCCGGAATGAGTTCGGTTGCGACACCTACGCTGGAGTGTGCCCGTTGCCGCGATTTCAGGATTTCCTCGGGCGTGCGGTAAGATAGCCAGCTGCATCTGTGGGGAGGCCATTAGTGGGTTTTAGTGCTAGTACTCGCCAATTGGGAACCGTAACGGTGGTTGATGTACGCGGGCGATTTACTCTGATCGAAGGGGAAGCGGTTCACGAATTGCTGCTGGACCTATTCGAGGATGGGCGCAAGCGCGTGCTCTTGAATTTTCGCGACGTTTCTTATTTGGACAGTTCGGGAATCGGGCAGCTGATTCGGGGATTGTATTCGGCGCGGAAGAATAATGCGGAACTGCACGCTGTGGATTTGAGTCCGCGCGCGCGGGAAATTCTGCACATGACGAACCTCCACACCGTGTTCACCGATTTTCCGGATGAACAGACCGCGCTACGCACGATTGATACGCAGTAAGTTTCGAAAGCCGCAGCAAGTTTGCCAACATCGACGGCGGGCTTGGTCCGTTGAAGCTCCTGTGTGGCAACCGCAAAACCTGTACTCCAGCGGCTGAAACCGTAGTCGCTTTGCTGCGTTTACGTCGTGGGCTGAAGCCACGACCTACAAAGATTCCCGAGTTGCCACGCAGTCTCTGCAGGTCCACGCGCGCTGAATTATTTTTGAATCACGCCGCAGGCGATGCGCGCGCCAGAATTTCCTGCCGGGTCGGTTTTGTAATCATCGGGGCCGGCGTGGATCACGATGGCGGTGCCGCCCGGTTGAAATAGCGATGTGGGGCCATCGCCGAGCGTGACAGCGGCATCCAGCAGAGAAGCGGTACCGTGTCCGTCGGCGCCGACTTCCAGATTCAGCAGGTCGCCGTTGTGTTGCCCTTCCGGATTATCCTTGCCGTGCTTTTTCCCCGCTGGATTGAAGTGGCCGCCCGCCGTCTTGAAATCGGGACCTTCGCATTTTCCTACAGCGTGAATGTGGATGCCGTGCGTTCCCGGCGGAAGCTGCGTGACGTCCACATCAATGCGCACGCCGCCAGTAGCCGCCGCAAAAGTGGCCGCGCCGATTTTCTGGCCGGTGGCGTTGACGATGTCCGCATGCGCGGATTGCGCTATCTGCGCGGATGATTTTTGTGGTGGGGTGGTGCGCGCAGATGCGGATGGCAGAGCGAACGTTACTGCGCACAGGGCTGCAGCTGAGATTGCGGCGTGGATTTTCATGGGTGTCACCTCCATCGGTGGGCTGGCTCCATTCACTTATAGATGCGCGGGGATGGGAAAAGCAACTGCGAATGTTTGGGCGATCAGAGAAAGCGCAGAACGATCAGGGTCATGTCGTCGTGCTGCGGAGCGCCTGCGGCGAATTGATCGGCTGCTTGCATGATGTGCGTGATGGTCTCGGAAGCGTCGCATCCTTGCGCCGCGCGGACG
Source organism: uncultured Acidobacteriota bacterium (assembly GCA_963747605.1). Classification (GTDB taxonomy): domain Bacteria; phylum Acidobacteriota; class Terriglobia; order Acidiferrales; family UBA7541; genus Palsa-295. The sequence goes on from CAVVGA010000031.1 coordinate 110,591, forward strand.
GTGGCGATCAGGCGGTCTTCGCCCCATTCTTCCAGCGCGGGATTCATGGCTTCGCTGACGCCGTCGGTGAAGATGACCAGGCGGTCGCCGGGAGCGAGCGTGAGCTGTGCTTGTTGGTACGCGCAATCCGGAATTAATCCGATGACGGGGCCGCCCTCGTCGAGCCGTTCGATTTTCTTGCTGCCGAAGCGCTCGACTCCGGCGGTTCCCCCACTGGCATCGGCGCGAAAAAGCATCGGCGCGCAGTGGCCGCCGTTCACGTAGGCGAGCCGTCGCGACGCGGGGTCGAACTGTGCGTAGAAAAAAGTGGCGTAGCGATCTGCCGAGGAAGCCTCGTACAAAGCCTGATTGACGCGCGACATCAGCGCAGCGATTTCGTTCCCGGCGCGCATGGCTTCGGCGCGCAAGGAAGCCTGCAGGCTGGCCATCATCAGCGCCGCGGGGATGCCTTTGCCGGAAATATCGCCCAGCGCGACGCCGAGCATTCCGCCTGGCAGCGCGAGGAAATCGTAATAATCGCCGCCGACGCCCAGCGCGGTGCGGCAGCGTCCGCAATAATCCACACCGGCAACCAGCGGCAGTTTCTGCGGGAACAATCGCTCCTGAACTTCGCGGGCGATTTCGATTTCGCGATTCATTTTTTCGCGGCGGCCCACTTCCACGGCGATGGCGCAGGTCAGCTGGGCGTTGGCGAGTGCCAGGCCCGTTTGCGTCGCGACGGATTTCAGGAGACGCAGGTCGGTGCCGGAGTAAGGCTCCTCAGAACGCTTTTCGCCGAGGGCGATGAGACCGAGAAGTTTTTCCTTCATCGAAAGCGGCAGAAGCAACTGCGGATGAAGATCGGTGAGGGTGCGCCGCTCGTCTTCCGAAACGGAAGAGGAGTTAATCCAGGAATCCTGATCGTCGAGATAAATCCGTTCGGGATCGGAATCCCGGCGCAGGCGCTGAATCGTGGCGGCGGAATCCGGCAGGCTGCCTTCGGGTGCCGATGCGTAACCCATCGCGTAGGCGGGCTTGTACCAGCCGCCGTCTTCCAGCAGCACGGCGACGCGCGGCACGTGGAGAGATTCGGCGATGCGCTGCGCCACGCGTTCCAGCAGCGGCTTGGTTTCGACGATGGAGCGAACTTCATCGCTGAGGCCGGAGAGAATCTGTTCGGCGTTGTAGGCGTCGCGGAAAAAACGGCGGTCAACCCAGGCGCGAACCGAACCGGACAATTTCCGCAGCCACAGGATGGCAATGAAACTGAGGGAAATAATTACTATCTTCTGAGGGCGACTGCGCTGGGCACCGCTCTCGAGAGTGACCGCGGCCGTGACGATGATGCTGGTGAGGATGATCTGCAGAACGAGGACGCCGTGGCGCGCCAGCGCGTACTGCAGGCCCTGACGAATCACCACGCGCACGTCCATCGCGCGCTGCACCAAGATCGCGTATGCGAGTGTCACCGGAAAAAACATCAGCATGAGCAGGCAGCCGAGCACCAGCCACTCCGGAAAAATTTGCTCGAGCGGCAGTTTCTTGAAGGACTGAATGACGGAGAGGATGAAGAGCGGCGTCAATGCGAGCGTCGCGCCGGCGTAGACCAGATTGAAGCGCCGCTTGGCGTCGCGCGATGCTGCCAGGCTGGATTTGATTTTCATGGACGCAAAGAAACTGCCGACGCCGACAAAGGTGAGCACGAAAAGCAGCGGGTTCATACTCTCGAAAAACGCGTCGAGGCGCGCAACCGCGGCGAAATTCTCGAGTTCGCCAAGCTGTTCGACGGTCGTCAGTATCGCGACCACAATCATCGTGGGGATATAGATCGCGACGGTCCAGCGCCACCAGCGAGGATCTTCCCGTTCTGAAGAGCGCTCCGGAAAACACAGGCCGAAGAGGAACATGAAGAGGGGCCACGCGGAATTGATGGCGACGCGATAGATCGTCGCGAGATCCCGAACCCCGAGACCCCAGCTTTCCATTCCGGCGTTGTAATACGTCGAGAGAAACAGCAGGACCGGCACAAGCAGCCACGCCGAGGGATCGCGCGGGCGCACTGCCGCCACCCAGAAGCCGAGCAAAATGCAAAAAACGGGTAGCACGATTTTCAGTGTTACGACCATCACGATGCCGGCGCTGCTCAAGAAGTGCCTGTGCGGCTGGAGGGTCACGTTTGCGGTGCGCGGGGCAGGTTCGCCGGGCGTGCGGACGGTTACTTGCATCGTGTCGCCCGCTGTCGCGTGTGCTATGGCTTCGCCGTAGACCGCTGTGGCGGTGAAAAGCTTTCCGTTGATAGCCACCACGATATCGCCTTCTTTAATTCCGGCGTCGAACGCGTTGGGCAGCGCGAAAGTGGCGTGCGGCTCGCCGCCGGTGTAAGAGGGAATGAACGGCCAGCCGACAGCTCGGTGGTGAAAAATTTCGGGGAAGTCGTAGAGCATCGCGCGGGCTTGGTACGCGCAGACCAGGACGAACAGGATCGCGAGGCAGACGTACTGCAGAGTGGGTAGCTTCTTCGGCGCCATGTCAGGTTGAGGTGGAGAATATCATTAGTCGGGGCGGATTGATGGTGGCTGGCGACTTCTCCTGTACGCATTCAAAATCGAAGCGGATTTAACCGCAGAGGGCGCAGAGGAAGGTTAGGGCAGGAGAGATCCTTCGCTTCGCTCAGGATGGCGGCGAAACAAGTGTTTTGCGCGCGACGGATTTATTTTGACGATTTAGCGCTGAGTGATTGTGAGCGCTATTGGTTGGACGCTGGGACTTGCGGTGCACTTGATTGCAGCAGCGCGGGCGCAGTATTCAGCGTGGTCGCGGGCGCGTTTTTGGGCACATGGCAGCCGGCGCCGACTGGCGACTTCAGCGGGTGGGCCACGTCCGCGCGGAACGGGCTGGTTTCCTTGATGCGCGTGCGCACGCCGTCAATGCTTGCGGGAATGGCTTGGTGCGCTTTGCCCTTCAGCAGGTAAATCATCAACGCCGCATCGCCGGGGCTATCGAGGCTGGCGCTGACGCCGACGCCCACCACTGCGGGATCGCTCATCAGTTCCGTCACGTGCTGTTCTTTCACGGATTTGGTTTGCGCGATGGCGCTCGCGGAAATTTCCAACGCTTGTGTCTGCGCGGACTCCGAGGCGAGTTGCGCGCTTTGCTGCGAGCTCAACGGGCCGCGCGCGGAGGCGGAGTTCGATTCGATGATACGTGTACGCACTCCGTCAATCGTAGTGGGAATGCCGGCGTGCGATGCGCCGGGCGCGACGAACATCAGCACCGCCGGCTCGTTCGGCGCATCGAGGCTGCCGCCTCCGCCGTATGCCGAGACACCAGGCGTATTCATAATTTGTGTGCTGTAGCTGGCCGCGGCCGCCTGCCCGCGTTGCGCTGCGGCTGTGGGAAGTGCAGCAGCGGATTGCGGCGTCACTTTTACCGAGCTGAGGCCCGGCAGCGAGCAGCCAGGCACCGGGTGTTGCGCGCCGCCGACGAAAGAATATGTGTGCCCGGTGCTGGTGTGCAGGGCGTTCAGCACGTCTGCGACTGGATTACCAACCGCGTCGGTGTCGCTGCCTGCGAACAACAAAGCTACGGGCTGTGCGGTCGCTTCGTCCACGGCCAGCGAGCCGGAATCTCCATCGCCAATGAAATTTTGGCCATTCGGCATGTTGCCGACGACGATTTCGTCGGTATACGTGACATTGAATGCAGTGGTGCTGCACCCCACTTCGTATCCGACGATAATCATGTTCGTGTCTACTGAATCCACCGTCGCACACGTTAAGCCCGTAGTGCGTCCGCTTTTCGCCAATAATTTCCCGGCCATCGTGGTGATTCCGACGCCAGCCGCTGGAGGAGCGGGCTGCGGCACGTTGGTGGTGTTTAGCGCGCCCAGTTCCAAAATGCTGCCCGTGAGGTCCACTTGTCCAGTGGTGATCTGGGCGGTGGTGACGTCCACCGGAAACGTCGGAATGGGTTGCGTCTGCAGGCTGATAATGCTCTTCACAGTTGCAACGTTGATCGTCCCGACGAGCGAGCAGTTGGTTTCAATTACGCCCGGTTGCGTCACTTCTTGCCCGACGGTTGCGCCATCGCTCATACCCAGAACGTGGTTGTTGGACAAGATAACCATCGCAGGCGGAGTAGCATTGCTCGTTAGCAGCGAACCCAAGGTTCCGCCGAAGCAAAATCCCGGCGCCGGAGTGAGGCAAATGGCGTTTGCATTGCCCCCAGACGAGCCGAGCGGAACGGGCGCCATGTACGGCTGCATGTTCAACGAATCAATCGTGAATCCCACGGACTCCCCAATGTTAGAGTTCGCCTGCGAAATAGCGGTTACGGTCAAGGTGGCGGGATCGGTACTTTGCGTACTCGCGACCGTTGGCACGGTGTTCGGCGCCACGTACATGCCGCTCGCGGACATCGTGCCGCAAACCGAGGCCGGCGTCGCGTTACAGCTGAGCGACCAGGTCACACCGGTATTCGATGAGCCGGTTACCGTGGCTGCGAATTGCACGGTCTGGAAGGTCTCGATATTCGAGACGTCGGTAGCGATGTTCACGGTGACCGTGGGCGGAGTGCTTCCGCCGCCACCGCCGCAGGCCGTTAACCCGAAGGCTCCAGCTACGGCTACGGCCAAGATGCCCGCCAGACACGCACGCTTGTTCATGGGTGTATCCCTTCGAACGAGATGTGGAAACGCATATGCGCGCTTTCCGCGCAGTTCTTTTATTGGCCGAACAGCCAACCCGCGTGAGCGCGCGGGCAAATTTTCGCTCTTACTGCGTGCTAACCCGAGCCGCGAGATTTTGATGCGAGATTAAAGTGACAAAATTCTAGTCAGGCCCCATCGCATCTGTAGCTGATGCAATAGTAGCAATCAGGGTTACCCGGGCCAATGTGATCTGACAAATATCTAACAACAAAGGCGCGGCGAAGATACGGGGGTGCTCCTTTATGGGGACGTGCGCCGACCGGGCGCACATGAACATCCAGTTTCCTGGATGCCGACCTGGGCGCGGGGAAAATCCGCCAACACCACGGCAAAATTACACAGCGGCAGGCGAGCCGTGCAAACGCCCACCGAGCCTGACCCGCGACGGATGTTGCTCTCCCGGCTGAACTTCGAAATTGGCGCCGCCGCTGGCAAGCGCATTGCGTAACTCTTCTGCGGACGTTCGAACGCGATCGTAATCGCAAGAGGCTCGTAGGGGGCGAGCGAGCGCGATTGCTATTGCAAAGGGGAAGACCGACGATGAACTTCGAACAATTGGAAGGGAAATGGAAACAGTACAAGGGACAGGTGCGCGAAAACTGGGGCCACTTGACTGACGACGACCTGCAAGTAATCGGCGGCAAGCGCGACAAGTTGATCGGGCGCATTCAGGAACGCTACGGCTTAGCGCGCGAGAGGGCTTCGGAGGAAGTAGATGCGTTCATGAGGACACTGCACGACCACCCGGCGCAAAATATTCGTGACCCGGATGAAACCTACAGCGAAGAACGCGGCGAACGCGCGAAAAGCCATACAGCAGGTGGAAATTAGAACGTATGGCTGTACATCAGTGCACACGAACGCGGCATAGCTTCGCGTGACTCGACCCAGGACTGCGGGCGACCCAGGATCGCTGGTGGTCCTGGGTCGAGCGCCGAAGTTGCTTTTTCGTGCTGGCTCGCGGGATTGCGGGCTTGCTATTGCTCGTCGTATTCCGTGGGCACGTCGTCTTCGGGAACTTCTTTTGTGGTTACTTCGCTCTGGTCGGGATCGCGGGCGTTTTGCACGCCGCTGACGACTTCTGCTTCATAGTCCTGCCCTTCTTCGGCCAATTCTTCCACGCTTTCCGAGCCTGCGAATTCCTTGCGCGAGAGGCCTTGGTTGTCGCCGGATTGTCCGCCGGCGCCGGGACCCAGGCCGCGACCGCTAGGCGAGAAGATCGGATTGGAGACTTCGGCCGCCGCGCGGCTCGCGGATTTTTTCTTGCGACGGGCGAGCTTCTTCTTTGAGGCGATCTTCTTTGGCGCGGCCTTCTTCTTGGCGGTTATTTTCTTTTTCGGGCTTGCGGCTTTCTTCGCGGATTTCTTTTTGCGTGCTGTTTTTTTCTTGGCCATGCGGGGAGTCTATCATCCGTGCAGGGGCGGGACAACTGCTGTGGAGCTTTGTCCGCCGAGAATCTTGCGGGGCGCGGCGTGGGGATCGAAAGTTGCGTCGCGCGGACCGTTGCGCGCATCTCAGTGGCTACGCACTTTAATCCGAATTATTGGCAGGGAACTCGGCTCCGTTGCGCTCCCGCAGGGTGCGCGAGTTTCAAGGTATAGTGAGGCATGCTCGGAAGACAGACCAGCCCCGGCGTTGAACGCATGGGCAACCGCATGGAGCGCCAGGAAAAGAAGAATAGCGGCGACGGCAAGCCGCCGAAGGCAAAATTCGACTGGAAGCTGCTGCCCGACGTTCTGGCGCTGATCAAACCGCGGCGCGGAGTTCTGGCAATCGGCTTCGGGCTGATGGTGATCAACCGCGTTTCGGGCCTGGTGCTGCCGGCCTCCACAAAGTATTTACTCGACGACGTAATTCTGAAACGCCAAGCGCACCTGCTTCCGGTGATCGTGTTGACGGTGGTCACTGCGACGGTGATTCAGGGCCTCACTTCTTACGCGCTCACACAACTGCTATCGAAATCCTCCTGGCGCATGATTTCAGAGCTGCGCGAGAAAGTGCAGGCGCACATCGGGCGACTGCCAGTGTCGTTCTACGATGCGAACAAAACCGGCGTCCTGATTTCGCGCATCATGAGCGACGTGGAAGGCGTGCGCAACCTGATCGGCACGGGCCTGGTGGAATTTGCGGGCGGCATCATGACGGCGGTGATCGCCATGGTGTATTTGCTGCGCACCAGCGTGAGCATGACGGCGGTCGCGTTCGTGGTGCTGTTTATTTTTGGTGTGTCGCTGAATCGCGCGTTCAAGACGATTCGCCCGATTTTCCGCGCGCGGCCGAAAATTAACGCGGAAGTGACGGGGCGGTTGACGGAATCCATCGGCGGGGTGCGCGTCGTGAAGGGTTATCACGCCGAAGCGCGCGAGGAAAAAGTGTTTGGCGCGGGCGTGCAGCGTTTGCTGGACAACGTCCTGCAGACGCTCACGGCGACGTCATTGATGAGCCTTTCGGCGACCAGCCTGATGGGAATCGTCAGCGCGCTGATTATGCTCCTGGGCGCACGACAGATTCTGGCTGGCACGATGACGGCCGGAACTTTCTTTTCGTATACATTGTTCTTGGGATTTCTCGTCGCGCCGGTATTTCAGATTGTAGGGATCGGGCCGCAGATCACTGAAGCTCTGGCCGGATTGGAGCGCACGCGCGAAGTGCTGAACGAAAATCCCGAGGACGAAGATCCTAACCGCCGCGAATCGCTCGAGCGCATTCGGGGGGAAGTGGTTTTCAAGGAGGTGAGTTTTTCCTACGACACGGGCAAGGAAGTTCTCCACGATATCGCGTTCAATTCGCAGCCGGGAACGGTGACGGCGCTAGTTGGCCCGTCCGGTGCGGGAAAATCCACTGTGATTGGATTGATTGCGGCTTTTTATGTGCCGACGAGCGGGCGCGTGCTGGTGGATGGCGTGGACTTGGCGAAAGTGCGCCTGGATTCGTATCGCACGCAGCTGGGCGTGGTGCTGCAGGAAACGTTTCTCTTCGACGGTTCGATTCGCGAGAACGTGGGATTTTCGCGGCCGAACGCGACGAACGACGAAATACTGGCGGCCTGCCGCATCGCGCGCGTGGACGAATTCGCGGAAGGGTTCGACGACAAGTACGACACGGTGGTGGGCGAACGCGGTGTGAAACTTTCTGGCGGCCAGCGCCAGCGTGTTTCCATCGCGCGCGCGATTCTGGCTGATCCGCGAATTTTAATTTTGGACGAAGCCACTTCGAGTCTGGACTCCGAATCCGAGGCGTTCATTCAAGAGGGGCTGCGCTACTTGATGCGCGGACGAACTACTTTTGTCATCGCGCACCGGCTATCTACAGTGCGCCGCGCCGATCAGATTCTGGTGCTGGAGGCCGGGCGAATTATCGAGCGCGGCACGCATGCAACGTTGTACGCAGCGCGCGGGCGGTATTTCGATCTGTACACGAAGCAGCACGGCTTGGAATCGAACTTGTTCCTCGCGCCCGGCGAGGGCGGCGACGAATCAACAGGCGCGCAGGATGCGAATGGCGCTGCCGCAGGACCCGGAGCTGGCGGCGGGACTACTGCGGAAGCTGCGGCGTTGCCAGAAGCGATACGGCTGATTCGCGGCGGGAGCGGAAGTTAGCGCGCGGTTCGCGCGAAGATTCTGCTTTTGACTTGGAACCCGTAGCGGTCCCGCCGCCGCGGGACTATCGGTGTCACGGCGCGCATCGACGGTGGTGCCACTTTGTGGGACCGCCGCTACGAAATCCAGCCGAACCCCGCTTAGTCCAACCACTGCGGATTCATAATCGTGCCGTCGAAATTATGCGCGGTTTTGTATAGCTCGTGTTCGCCGGACTGCGCAGCCTTTTCGGTCTTTGCCAGCAGCGCAGCCACTTGTACCTGGCTCAGTGGACGGAAGGTACGGGCAGTTTGCAACGCTTGCTGCAAGATAGGCAGCGTATCGCAGCCGGTGATGACGACGCTCGTCGGCAAATTCAGCGCGTATTGCAGGCATTCGACCGGCTCCGCTGTCTTGGACTTCAGAATCAAACCATTGCCCAGCGGTTTCATTCCCAGCACACCGATATTGTGCGAGACCAGCACGGGCAGCACTAATTTTTCGAAGCTGTCGTAGTGTGCGTCCATCAAGTTCAGCGGCATCTGCACGGCATTGAAAGTGAATTTGTGCGCGAAGGCCGTGTTCAACATTTTCAGATGAATTTCCGGGCTTTTGTGTCCAGTGAAACCGATGTAGCGGATTTTGCCCTGTTGTTTCGCGGCAAGCGCGGCTTCCATCGCGCCATTCGGCGCGAATATCGCTTCAGGGTCGGTGTCGCGAATTACTTCATGGAATTGTAGAAGGTCAACGTGATCGGTCTGCAGGCGGCGCAGGCATTCATTGATCTGCCCGGTCGCGCCTTGCTTGGTGTGGCTGTCAATCTTGGTCATCAGGAATGCTTTTCGGCGGTAGCCGTCCTGCAAAGCTTTGCCCATGCGGATTTCGCTGGTTCCGCTGTTGTAGTCCCAGCAGTTGTCGAGGAAATTGATTCCTTCATCGAGCGCGGTGCGAATGATGCGGATGCTTTCCGCCTCGTCGCTCTGCATGCCGATGTGATAACCGCCAAGGCCGACCGAAGAAACTTTTTCGCCGGTATTGCCGAGCGTACGATAGGGGACTCCGTTCTTGGCGTCAGCGGCCGATGCATGCGCGTGCAAGTTTGCGTTCACATGCGGCAATAAACTGCCCGCCATCGTCGACGCGACGGTGCCACCAACAGCCGTTTCAAGAAAACCGCGGCGCGTCAGGCCTTCGTATACTTTTTGATTTTCATTTTCCGGCGAGGAGTTCTTCATGACGTTCTCCCTGGAGGAGGGAATTAGCGCTGCGTCGATCGGCTCGCGCTACGAATATAAATGGTGCTCGAGGAGGGAATCGAACCCACACGGCCTTGCGGCCACCGGATTTTGAGTCCGGCGCGTCTGCCAGTTCCGCCACTCGAGCGTCTGACGCAGAAGGAAGGTTAGCACGGGCGGTGACGTCGCTCAACCGAAGGATTCCAGGGATCTTTCCGCGCGGTCGCACGGGCGTTAAATGTATGGGGTTCGATGATGGCGCGATGCACTTTGCCGCTGCCTAAAAGCAAATCGCCGGAGCGGGCTTCGACTTCGAAGACCAGGAAGCGTCCCTGATAGCCGACCAGGCGCGCGGCGGCGCGCACGGTCGCGCCTTCGGTCACCGCCTTCAGATGATCCACTTCAATCCGTGTTCCCACCGTAATCGCGCCGGCAGGCAGCTCCGGCTGCACCGCCTGCGCTGCGGCGATTTCCATCATGCCGATCATTGCGGGAGTGGAAAGCACCGCCGGGAGGCGCGGATCGAATGCGGCGATGGTCCATTCGCGCGGGAGGACGCGCTGGACGGCGGATTCCAAGCCCAAGTGCGGCATTCCCGCGGGCGCAGCGTGTGAGATCTTCGCGGAACGTCTTGGTTTCTTTCCGGGACGAGTACTGAGCTTGCGCGGCTTGGCACGACGTTTCATTGCGCGGGTTCGCGGTCGCTGGCCGGCGACGGCGTGGAAGCGCGCGCGATATTGCGCGGATCGAGGAAGCTGCGTGTGAATTCCGCGACGGTGATGCCCAGCTGCGCCCACAGGCGGCGCTTCAGGCTGCGATAATCCTGCGAGCCGCTGAAAACGTCGCGAATCAAATCGCGGAACGCGGGCGAATAGTTCAGCAACTGCACCATGCGCGTGGTGATGGCGCTGCCAAGAAAATTTCCGCAGAAAACTTTTTTCGCGATCTTGGCGGCAAATTCCAGGTCTGCGGAGAAAGCAGCGCGCAATTGCGCGGGATAAAGTTCGGGCTGGCCCGCGACGATCGCCTGCGCCAGCAAATCGCCAGAGCGTAGCGCGTAGTAGAGCCCCTCGCCAGTGATGGGATCTACCGTGGCGGCAGCATCACCGGCCATGGCCCAGTTTCGTCCCATGATTTTACGGCTGCGAATTGTTTTGGCTTGAGGCGAAGGCAGCACGTGGCTGTAAAACTGTGCGCCGCTGCGAGGGATTTTTTCTTCCTCGAAGAATGCATCCAGATGGGCGCGTAGCACCGTCGTCGAAGTCTGGCCCATCTTCGCGCAGATGCCTACGGAAAGATGGTCGGCGCGCGGAAAAGACCACAGGTAGCCTTCGAACTGCTTCAGAAATTTAATTTTGATGATGTCTTCTTCGGTGGGAACAAAATAGCCCATCGTGACTTCCAGATCTTTCGAGCCGAGGGCAGTGGTTTCCGGCAGCAACTGATTGCGCGCGCCGGCTGCCAGAACAATAAAATCAGAAAAGCGCTCTTCGCCTGCGGCCATCAAGCTGACGCGCGGCCCGTTGGTGTTGACATTCGTGACGCGCGAGCAGACCGCGGTGCATCCGGCGGCGATGGCGCGGTCGAGCAGCAGGCCGTTCAGCACTTTTCGCGCATAGATCACGATCGGATGGTTCATTTCAAATTGCGCGCGATGGCCGCTGCTGGAAATCAGCTCCGCCTTGCGCACGATTTTTTTCGGCTGCGGGGAATCGAGCAGGAACGGGTAAGCTTCGATGGCTTTATGAGTTAAGCCGCCGCCGCATGGTTTTTCCCATGCGAGCCGCTCGTCGTAAATCGTCACCTGAAAACCGGCGCTGGCCAGACGCTCGCCACAAAGCGCACCGGCAGGACCGCCGCCGACAATCGCTATTTCTTTCATGTCCCCTGCTGTGACCCGGCTCAAGTTAGAGGGAAAACACCGACAATGAACCAGGAGGCGAGTATAGCACCAAATAATGCCGCGGCCGTGGCGGACGCGGTGCGAGACCGTAACGCATCGGTAGCAAGCCTTTGCAGGACGGAAAACGCCGCCAGATAGACGAAAAGCAGCGGGATGAGCACTTGTCCGCTGGCGAAAAAGTACCAGGCTAGCGTGCAGGCTAGAAATAATTCCGCGCGCAGCAGCAGAAAAACGGCGAAGCGCACGGCGCGTGTGAGACCGTGATGCACGGGGCCTAGCGTGACTTCCTCGGCGAAACCGTAAATCCATGTGACCGGCAGCAGGCCTGCGAAGCGTAGCCAGCGTGGCGAGTTTAGCCATGCGTCGTCGAGCTGCCAGTTCAACCACGCGCCGATGGCTAGGAACGTGGCGAAGCCTAATGCGGCCGCGACGGCGAGTGGTTTGATGTGCAGCGATGCATATTCCATCGCGAAGCCGAAATTGAAAATGAGCAGCAGGATGCCGACGATCAACAGCAGCGACGCCAGGTATGCGCCGGTGTAGAGGTGTAGAAATTTCAGCGGTACGCCGACGACCAGCAGCAGGACGCCGATCATCGCGCAGAGTGCGGTTTCGCCGAGAAGCAGTCGAGTGGATGGATGATTTCCGGGCGATTCGATTTGTGATGCGGTGGGGCTCGTCGTCTCCGGTGCGCCTGTTGCGCCCAGCGGTGTGGCGAATTTTGCGGCGAGGGTTACGAACGTCGGAAACAGGAGCAGGATACCCAGGAATCCCAGCACGCCGCCGGCCAGGCGCCTGCGTCCTTGACCGAACGTCTCGTAGGTCGCGAGGTCCAGATTCAACGTCAGGGTTTCCGCGGCGATATTGGGGAACAGCGTTTGCATCGCCCATTTTTCGGAATCGTGCGCCACGCGGCGATCGGAAAGCAGGCTGGTGTGAGTGGAGCGTGGCAGCGGGCGCAGTTGAAACGCTCGCTGCTGCAGGAAATCTTCAGCGGCGGTGCGCTGGCCGCCAGCTGCGTCTGACAAACCTTGCGCCACGCGTTTCAGGATGCCCAGATCAGCGCTGGCGCTGAACACCAGCAAATTGGCGGGCATGCGCTGCGGCGGATTCATCGGCGCGGGAGAAAGCGCGATGGTGGCGGCGAACGGATCGCGATCGGCCATGCGGATCGCGATGGCCGCTCCCATCGAGTGGCCCAGCAGGATCGTGGTCTTGGGGTCGAGCTGGCCGGAATGCATTAAGGATTCGATCGCGGCGGTGGCGCATTCCTCCGCATGCGCGAACGAGAATGCATCGCGGCTATCTCCGTGGCCGGGGAGGTCAATCGCGTATGCGCGGAAACCGTGGCCGGCGAAATCTTCGGCGAGATACATCATCAGACGGCGATTGGCTGAAAGCCCGTGTAGAAGGACGACGCTGCCTGCGGGTTTCACATCGGCCGGCGGATCGAGAACCGTCATCGGCGTGTGGCAGCCGCCCGCATCCAGCCAGAGCTCCTGCTTGGGAAGTTCGGCGACGCGTATCCAGCGTGACCCGAGCGCGAGAAATATCACGCCGACGAGAGCGAGAATAATTTGCCAGAGCTTCAATCGATGGGTCCTAGTTTGCCAGAAACCACAATTTTGACTTGAGGTTGAAATACACGATCCACCACGCCGCGCTAAAAGAGCTGAGCCAAACAAACCCGAACATCACTCCGAGCGCGACTCCCAGTGTCAATGCGGGGTGCTTTCCATATACTGAGAAGCTTAGACCTCCGCTAAAATGAACCATTCCCTTCAGCGCGAATTCAAGCACGATTGTCAGGACAGCGTAGAAGGCACATGTGAGCAGGCCAAGTTTGAAGAAGACCATGCGACACCTCCTCTTGTCATCTTTCGTACTCTAATATTCCGAATCGCACCCGCAAATTGATGCGCCAGCCGTCTCGGCGCGCTCCGTGGCATTTGCAGCCGACATGCTAGAATAGGTTGTTTATTCTTTTCCGCTGCGGCGGATCGAGGAATGGACAATTGGCAGTGGTCTCGCAATCCGAACTGATTCTCCATCGTCAGGAGTGGAAACGCAACGGAAAGCGCGTGGTTTGCGTGGCCGGGGCGTTTGACCTGCTGCATCCGGGGCACATCCGGCTGCTGGAGCAGGCGCGCGGGCTGGGCAACATGTTAATAGTAGCGCTGCAAAGCGACGAAAGCGTGCGGGTGGCGGCGGAACAAGCCGCGAAACTCGTTGGCGCGCCGAGTCCGATGGCTACGCAAGACTTTCCCGCGCGGCCCATCACACCGTTCGCCGAACGCGCTGAAATTCTCGCGGCACTCGCGGCTGTGGACTTCGTCACGGTCTTCGACGAGCCTACTGCAACCGAATTCATCGCGCGGCTCGCGCCTGAGGTGGTGGCGCAGGGCGGCGACCCAGGCTCCAGCGAAAATGCGTGCGTTGCTGACGACGCTGAAACTGCGTCGGGCGGCCAAGTGGTGCGCCTGCCGCTCGAACCCGGCTATTCAACCTCCCGGCTGGTGGAACGCATTACCCAACTTCAAGCATGATTCTTCCCCTGGTCAGCGAGCTTCTCGCGCGGGTGGCACGCCGGCCCGTCGTTGAGGAAACATTCGAAGCGCTGCGCCGCAGTGGCGGCGAAGTGCGCCTGGCGGGGCTCACCGATTCCGCGAAAGCGCTGCTGATTCCGCTGGCATTTGCCGAGCTGGGCCGGCCGACCGTCCTCTTGGTGGATACCAATCAACGCGCCGAAGCGCTGCTCGAGCCGGTGCGCTATTTTTATCGCGCAGTGACGGGCAAGCCTGGAAGACGCGTAGCTCATTTGCCCGCGCACGAAGTGCTGCCCTACGAAAATCGTTCGCCGCACGCCGAAATTTCTGAAGACAGAGCCGTAGCGTTGTGGCGTTTCGCCACAGGCGATGCCGACTTGCTGATCGTGCCGGTGCAGGCCGCGGTGTGGCGCATGCGCGATCGAGAATTTTACTCACAACTGGCGCGCACCATCGCGCGCGACGAATCCATCCCGCATCAGGAGCTGATTGATTTCCTGTCCAGCGCCGGCTACGACAAGCAAATCACTTGCGAGATGCCGGGGCAGTACGCGGTGCGCGGCGGCATCATTGATATCTACTCGCCGGAATCACCGCAGCCGGTTCGTGTGGAGTTGCTGGGCGACACGATCGAATCCATTCGCGCTTTCGATCCAAATACGCAGCGTTCCACGAATCCGGTGGAACGCGCGACTTTGCTGCCGCTCACGGAATATCCGCGCCACGCCGAAGTGCTGGAGCGTGCGCGGGTGAGCGCGGCGTCCGCACGTGAAGATGATGCCGCGCCGGGTGGGTTCTATCCCGGATGGGAATTTCGCGAGGCGCTGCGCGAGAATCGCAAGTCCACTTTGTTTGATCTCAACGTCGAGCCGTTGATTATTGCGGATGAACCTTCGCTGCTGACTGCTTCCATCGAAAAGTATCGCGCGCAACTGACCGAGGCGTTCGATGCGATCGAAGATCCGCTAGCGGAACCGCCGGACAAATTTATTTTCGATGATGAGGAATGGAATCTGGCGTTGCAGATGGCGCCGCGCTTGGCGATCGAGCATCTCGCGGTAGAGGCAGCGGAGTCCGCGAGCGGCGCCGCGTCGCCAAATCAAGACGGCGACGGCGTAGGCGCGATTCGCACTCTGCACACGCAGCCGACCACGCGCTATCACGGGAATGTCGCGGCGTTCATCGCGGAAGCGCGCAACCGCATCGCGGCAGGCGAAAACGTGATGGTGTCCGCCGCCAGCAACGGTGAACTCGAACGCTTCGCCGACATCTGCCATGAATTCGAATTGCCGTACCGCATGGGCGAGCTGGAAGAAAACGCCACGGTGACGCGCCTCGCAGAAGAAGGCAGCAGCGCGCCAGGCTCGGCCATGCTGCTCACGAAGGCGCCGCTGTCCGAAGGCGTGGTCTTCAGCGACGCGAAGGTAGTGCTCTACGGCAACGCTGATCTTTTCGAAACACAGGCGCCGCCCTCGCAACGTTCGCGCGCGCGACCGAAGACCGCGAGTTTCTTCAGCGACTTCAGCGACCTGAAACCCGGTGACTACGTGGTCCACGTGGATCACGGCATCGGCCAGTTTGAAGGCCTGCGCCAAGTGGCGATGGAAGGCGCGAACGGCGAGTTCATGCTGCTGCGCTACGCAGGCGACGCGAAGCTGTACGTCCCGCTGGCGCGCCTGGACCTGATTCAGAAATACACGTCGCTCGGCGGCGTGGAACCGCAACTCGACCGCCTGGGCACCACGGTGTGGGAAGCGCGCAAGTCGCGCGTGAAAAAATCCGTCAGCGACATGGCGGAGCATCTTCTTGAACTATACGCCGAGCGAAAAATGGCGGTCGGGCATCCGTTCCCGCCAGACACGAATTGGACTCACGAGTTCGACGACGCGTTCGAGTTCGAGGAAACCGCCGACCAGCAGCGCGCCATCGAAGACGTGAAGCGCGACATGGAATCGAATCTGCCGATGGATCGCCTGCTCTGCGGCGACGTCGGCTACGGCAAGACGGAGGTGGCGATGCGCGCGGCATTCAAAGCCATCACAGATTCGAAGCAGGTAGCGGTGCTCGCGCCTACCACGGTGCTCGCGTTCCAGCACTACCAGACTTTCAAGCGGCGGTTCGCGGCATTTCCAGTGCGCGTGGAAATGATCAGCCGGTTCCGCACGGAAAAAGAGCAAAAGAAGGTCCTCGAAGAAGTGGAAGCCGGCAAAGTAGACATCCTCATCGGCACGCACCGCATTCTTTCGAAAGACGTAAAATTTCAGGACCTCGGTCTGCTAGTGGTCGACGAAGAGCAGCGCTTCGGCGTCGCGCACAAAGAACGCCTGAAGGAAATGCGCAATAATGTGGATGTGCTGACCATGTCTGCGACGCCCATTCCGCGCACGCTCCACATGTCGCTGGTAGGCTTGCGCGATATGAGCGTGATCGAAACGCCGCCGAAGGATCGCCTGGCGATTCAGACCACAGTCGCGCCATTCACTGAGACGCTGGTGCAGCGGGTGATCGAAGAAGAGCTGGCACGCGACGGCCAAGTTTTCTTCGTGCACAATCGCGTGGAATCCATCATTTCGCTCGCTGCCATGATCAAGCGCCTAGTGCCGAAAGCCCGCGTAGTGGTTGGCCACGGCCAGATGCGCGAAGCCGAGCTGGAAAAAGTGATGCTGCAATTTATTCGCGACGAAGCGGACGTGCTGGTCTCGACCACCATCATCGAGAACGGCCTGGATATTCCGCGCGCGAATACCATCGTGATCAATCGCGCCGACCGCATGGGCCTCTCGGAGCTGTACCAATTGAGAGGCCGCGTGGGACGTTCGAATCAGCGCGCCTACGCCTACCTGCTGGTGCCGCCAGACACCACGCTGACAACCATCGCGCGACAGCGACTCGCAGCTTTAAAAGAGTTCAGCGACTTGGGCGCGGGCTTCCGTATTGCCGCGCTCGACTTGGAATTGCGTGGAGCAGGGAATCTGCTGGGCCGCGAACAGCACGGCCACATCGAGGCCGTAGGCTTCGACATGTATTGCCAAATGATGGAGCGCGCCGTCGCCGAGCGTAAAGGCGAGGCGCTGACGCCCGAACGCCGCGCCACACTCAACCTCGGACAGGAAATCCGCATCCCACCTGAGTATATTGATAGCGAGAACCTGCGCCTGCGGATTTACAAGCGGATTGCCAGCGTCACCAGCGATGCGGAGCGCGCGGAAGTTCGTCAGGAGCTGGAAGATCGCTTCGGCCCGCCTCCGCCGTCGGTGGAAAATCTGTTGGATTACGCGGTGCTGAAGGCGCTGGCGGAGAAACTCTTGGTGGCCACGATCGACCGCAAGGCCGACCAGGTGGCGATCAAGTTCTACGACGACACGCCGGTGGGACCTGAGCGCGTGGTGAAATTGCTGCGCAAACGCCGCGGTATGCGCCTGGACCCGTCCGGGGTCCTGTGGCTCGACTGGAAGGGCGTCCAGGGTGGGCCGATGGGCGCAACGAGAAACGTATTGCTACAACTACAATCGTAGGGATAAAATTTGAGGCGAGTGAACCCCATGAAAAATCGCAATTTTGCATGTATCTGGATTATTAACGGAGCACTGGTCGCCAGCGCGGCGCTGCTTCCCGCCGGCGCGCACGCGCAGAGCAAAGCTTTGGTGGTCGAAGAAATCATCGCGCGCGTGAACAACGACGTCGTCACCCTGTCGGACTACCAGAAGGCCGAAGAACAGTTGCGCGAGGAAGTGGCCCACGATTGCCAGGGATGCCCGCAGGACAAACTCTTGGCCGAGTACAAGGACCAGCAGAAGGATTTGCTGCGCGGGCTGATTGACCAGTCGTTGATGGTGCAGCGCGCGAAAGATATGGGCATCAGTGTGGAGATCGGACGTGATCAAGCGGCTGGACGACGTGCGCAAGCAGAACAGCCTCGCGAGCCTGGAGGATTTGGAAAAGGCCGTGGAAAGCTCGGGCCTGGCTTGGGAAGATTATAAGACGACGATTCGCAACGGGCTGCTGACGCAGGAAGTAGATGCGCAGGGAAGTAGGCTCGCACATCAATATCGGGAACGACGAAGTGAAGAAATATTACGACGCGCATCCGCAGGAATTCACGCGGCCGGAGCAAGTGATGCTGTCCGAAATTTTCCTGAGCACCGACGGCAAAAGCCCGGAAGAAATCGAATCCGTGCAGAAGAAGGCGGAGGATTTGCGCAACCGCGTGATGAAGGGCGACGACTTCAACGAAATCGCGAAGCGCTATTCGGAGGGCAGCACCGCGAAAGACGGCGGAGACCTGGGCACGTTCAAGAAAGCCGAACTGGCGCCGCAGCTGGAAGAAGTTGTCTTCAAAATGGAAAAGGGCCAGATCACCGACGTGATTCAGACCAAGACCGGGTTCGAAGTGTTGAAGGTGGAAAATCACTTCCAGGCCGGTTTGCAGCCCATGGACAAAGTGGAAAACGAAATCATGAACAGGCTGTACATGCAGAAAATGCAGCCCGCAGCTGCGCGACTATCTGGCGCAGCTGCGCGAGGAAAGTTACGTGATGGTGAAGCCGGGATACACGGACTCGCGCCGCGGTGGCGGGTGCCAGCGTGATCAGGAAGTGCAGCCCACACCCGACGTGGCGCAAAAGAAGAAGGACAAGAAGAAGGTGCCGCTGCCCAAAGTCGGCCAATGAAATCGCACTACGTTTCCGATCTGCAGGACGGACAAGCCGTCACATCGTTGTTTCTCGTCGGCGAGAAGGAAATTCGCACATCGCCGCGCAGCGGGAAATCCTGGCTGGAGCTGGCGCTGCGCGACCGCACCGGCTCAATCCCGGCGAAAATGTGGGACAACTTCGAAGCGCTTGGCGAAAACTTTCGAGGCGACGACGTGGTGCAGATTCGCGGCCGCGTGAAGCTTTACAACGGCGCAGAAGGAAATGACGCTCGAGCAGATCGTTCCGGCGGCGGAGCGCGAATACGACCTTGCCGATTTTCTCGCGCACACGAAGCACGACGTTGAGAAGCTCTATGCTGAGTTGCGCGCGGCGATCGCTGCGGTCATGCAGAATCCGTGGCTCAAGCAGCTGCTGGAAAGCGTGGTCGAACGATCCGGCGATCGCGCCGACGTCTGAAGCGCGCGCCCGCCGCGATGACGATGCATCACGCGTTTGTCGGCGGATTGCTTGAGCACATCGTCAGCCTGATCGGCCTTGCGCGCGCGGTGTGCCGCGCACTATCCTGAACTGGATGCCGATCTGCTGCTGGCGGGCATTGTGCTGCACGACATCGGCAAAATTGACGAGCTGAGTTACGAGCGCGGCATCGATTACACCACCGCCGGGCCGGCTGCTGGGCCACATCACGATCGGCGCGCTGCTCGTGCGCGAAAAGATCAAGGCGATTCCGGGATTTCCGCCGCCGCTGGCGATTTTGGTCGAGCATTTGATTCTGAGCCATCACGGCACGCTACGAATTTGGTTCGCCGTCGCTGCCGCAAACGCGCGAAGCGATCGCGCTGCATTTTCTGGACGACATGGATTCGAAAATGGCGGCGATGCGCGCGACGCTGGAATCGGCCGCGTCCGGCGGCGAAGAATGGACCGAGCGAAATCCGGCGCTGCGCCGCGCGCTGTTGCGCACCGACAAATTTTTGGCGCGCGGAGCGGGCAGTCTGAACCGTGCGACGTCGCAGCGCGAGAACGCGCAGCCGATGTCGAACACGCGAAGCATGGCATGCCGAGCTGAGCTCGACAAGCGCTGAGATTAATCGTCGCGCCGTCGCCGCGCGTTCGTGCTCGACCTGGCGCCGCTGGAGCTGGATTGCATGAACACACTGTGGCCGATGGGCGAGGCGACCGTGCGCGAAATTCGCGATCGCCTGGCCGCGCGGCGGCCGCGCGCCTACACCACGATCATGACGATCATGGATCGCCTCGCGCGCAAAGGCGTCGTCGAGCGCCGCAAGGTGGGCCGCGCTTACATCTATCGCCCGAATCTGAGCGCCGAAGAGGCGCGCACGCAGGCGCTGGGCCAGGTGGTTGAGAATTTTTTCGGCGGCTCGAAAGAAGCGTTGCTAGCGCAACTGAACGCGCGATGCGCCACGCGTGCGTGCCGCTACGGCGCGGCTGGAGCGGATGGCGACGACGCAGCAGTATGGGTAGCGGCGAAGAGGCGTGATGATTCCCGCTGAACTGAAAATTCGCGACAACATGATCCACCCGGCCACGATCCTGGCGCCAATGGCCGGCGTTACGGACACGGTATTTCGCCGCGTGATCCGCTCGCTCGGCTCCTGCGGCCTGATCATGACGGAATTCACCAGCGCCGAAGGCCTGACGCGCAATTCCGCGCGCACGCTGCATTATTTATATTTCGACGCGGACGAGCATCCCATCGCCGCGCAGATTTTCGGCTCCGATCCGCAAGTGATGGCTTCCGCCGCGGCGCTCACCGAAGATCTGGGTTTCGATCAGGTGGACATCAACCTGGGCTGCCCGGTGAAAAAAGTCGTGAAGTGCGGCGGCTCGGGTTTGCTGCGCGATCTGGTGCATCTGGAAAAATTGTTGCGCGCGGTGCGCGCCGCCGTCGCGATTCCGTTGACGATCAAGATTCGCTCCGGCTGGGATGAAAATAATATCGTCGCGGTGGACGTGGCGCGCATGGCGGAGCAGGTTGGCATCGAAGCGATCGCCGTGCATCCGCGCACGCGCATGCAGGGTTACAGCGGTTCAGCCGATTGGAATGTGATTCGCGCGGTGAAGCAGGCCGTGCGCATTCCGGTGATCGGCAATGGTGATATCCGCACGCCGCAGGATGCCGTGCGCATGGTGGCGGAAACCGGTTGCGATGCGGTGATGATCGGCCGCGCGGCATCCTCGAATCCCTGGATTTTCCGGCAGATTGCGGATCTCATCGCCACTGGCCGCTACGACGAACCCACCGAAGTGGATCGCTACCATTTGCTGTCCGGCTATTTTCGCAGCTTGATCGCCGCCGAAATGCCCGACGCCATCGGCAAGATGAAGCAGTTTGCCAGCCTGTTCACGCACGGCGTGCGCAATGGCGGGGAATTGCGCCACGCGGTGCACCACGCGCACGCGGCGGCGGAGATCCTCGATAAGGTGGACGCGTTCTTCGCGAAGAGTGCCGCACCCGCTGCTGATTGAGTCCTCGGACGGTCGCGCGTTACTCGTCGCGCGTGATGAGGAGTTGTTTGTAAGCCTCGCGCCGCGTGAGCCCGCGTTCGCGCGCCACTTGTTTCAGCGCGGCCTTATTGTCCACGCCGCGCTCCTTCATGATTTCCGCCACCCGTCGCGCCAAGGGAATTTTCGCCTGCGCATCGGTCGCAGCGGTATGCTGCGCCTCGCCGTCCGCGGGACCGATCAGCAGAGTAATTTCCCCGCGCGGCGGTTTCTCGCGCGCGGCGGCCAGCAGATCTTCCAGATGTCCGCGCACGAACTCTTCGTACACTTTCGTCAATTCGCGCGCCACCACCGCCGGGCGATTGCCCAAAATTTCCAGCGCATCTTCCAGAGTATCCAGCAGCCGATGCGGCGCTTCGTACAGCGCGAGCGTGCGCGGTTCGCCCGCAAGCGTTCGCAGGCGTTTTCGGCGCTCCGTGGGCCGCGACGGCAAAAATCCGATGAACGTAAATTCCTCGATGGGCATTCCCGAGGCCGCCAGCGCGGCTACAAACGCGCACGCGCCCGGCAGCGGCACAACCTGAATTCCGTGGCGCAGCGCCAGACTCACCAGCCTGCCGCCCGGATCGGAAATTCCCGGCGTGCCGGCGTCGGTCACCAGCGCGATCTGCGCGCCCTGCTCGAGCTCGATCACGATTTCCGCGGCGCGCGTGATTTCGTTGTGCTCGTGGTAGCTCACCATTCGTTTCTGAATGTCAAAATGCGAAAGCAGCTTCAGCGTCTGGCGCGTGTCTTCGCAAGCGATCGCGTCCGATTCTTTCAGCACGCGCAGCGCGCGCAGGGAAATATCTTCCAGGTTGCCGATGGGCGTCGCGACGACGTACAGGCATCCCGCGCCCGGCTCGTGTTCTTTCGTTTTGGTCATGATGAAGTCGAGAAATCAGCGAACGACCGCAGTCTAACACATCGCCCGTCTGCGAATTTTCGAGAGCGGGTTTCGTGGCGGTCCCGCGGCTGCGGGACCGCCGCTACGAAATCGTCCCACAGCGCATGTTCACCCGTTTGCAAATGCGTTGTGCTGCTGCGCCCATAGCCGCAAGCGTGTTACTATTTTATTTACACCCAACGTTGGAGAGGAGTTCCGCATTGCCACTCTACGAATACAAATGTGCCAAGTGCGCGCATCAATTCGAGAAAATCGAAAAGCACAACGCGCCGACGATGCAGAAGTGCCCGAAGTGCGGCGGAAAGGCCGAGCGGATGATTTCCGCGGCGGGCATTCAATTCAAAGGCTCGGGCTGGTACGTCACGGATTACAAGGGCAAGAATTCCGGCGCCACTTCGGTGGAAGGCTCGGGCGACGGCGCTTCAGGGAAATCCGCCGATTCGTCCTCGGATTCGAAATCTTCGGACGCGAAATCGCAGGAGCAAAATCGAGTGACGCGAAAACCGGCGAATCAAAATCCGGGTCCGGCGGCGGAAAATCCAGCGATTCGAAATCCTCCAGCGAAAAAGGCTCGTCAAAGAAAAAAGGCTAGAGCCGCTAAAGCTCGAGAGTCTTCAGATACCTGCGGAATTCGTTGCCGAATTTCGGATTCTTCAGCGCCAACTCCACCGTGGCCTTCAGGAAACCCAGCTTATTTCCGGCGTCGTGCGTTTTTCCCTGGTGCACGTGCGCCCACAACCCTTCTTTCGCGGCCAGCGCGCGCAGTCCATCCGTCAGCTGAATTTCGCCGCCCGCGCCCGGCTTGGTTTGTTCCAGATAATCAAAAATTTCCGGCGGCAGCACGTAGCGCCCGGAAACGCCCAGGTTCGAAGGCGCCTCTTCCGGCTTCGGTTTTTCCACCATATCGTTCAATTGCAAAACGCTATCGCCCCAGCGCGGAATTTTTCCGGGACTGGAAGCGATCACGCCGTAGAACTGCAGTTCGTCGCGTGGCACTTCCTGCACGGTGATCGCACCTTGTCCCGTGGCCTCGTAAATTTCAATCAGAGCGCGCGTCGCAGGCACCGGGCTGTCCATGATCACGTCGCCCAGCAGCACAGCAAACGGTTCGTCGCCGACCAGTTCGCGCGCGGTGAGCACCGCGTGGCCCAGCCCCAGCGCTTCGTTCTGCCGCGTGTAGCTGAAATGAATTCCGCCGCTGATGTCGCGCACCATCTGCGCCAGTTCCGGCTTGCCGCGGTCTTCCAGGAAATGTTCCAGCTCCGGCGCGAAATCGAAATGGTCTTCGATGGCGCTCTTGCGGCGGCCGGTGACGAAAATCACATTTTCAATTCCAGACGCGATGCATTCCTCCACCGCGTATTGAATCAGCGGCTTGTCCACCACCGGCAGCATTTCCTTGGGCATCGCTTTGGTGGCGGGCAGGAAGCGCGTTCCCAGGCCGGCCACGGGCAGCACAGCTTTGCGCACACGTTTTCGTTCGGAGCTCATAGTCCTCTTTGCGGATTGCGGCCCGCTGCCGAAACAGGCCCGGCGTTCCCAGTCAATTTATTTTAACTTCTGGAGTCGGCTTGGTGGGGAAGCGCGATCGCAGGAGTTCGTAAACGCAACGTCTTCGTAAACAATAAACGCCAAACGCGGCGGCGTCGCACGCACAACGCTTTCGCGCAAGCGTTGCGGGCAGAAAGGTCGCGCGCATGGCTATGCTACCATATTCATTGCGAGCTGTTGTGAGCCGAGATTCGAGGAATATTTTTGAGCAAGCAGAGCAAAATCATATTGGGCATTGAATCTTCCTGCGACGAAACTGCCGCGGCCGTCGTTTCCGGCGGCGATACGATTCTTTCCAGCATCGTCGCATCGCAAATTGCGATTCACCGGAAATATGGCGGCGTGGTGCCGGAACTGGCCTCGCGCGAGCACTTGCGCCAAATCGTTCCGGTGGTGCGCGAAGCGCTAGAGCAGGCTGGCGTCACGCTGCGGGATTTAGATGCGGTCGCGGTCACGCGCGGTCCGGGGCTCGTGGGCGCTCTGCTGGTGGGGATAACGTACGGAAAAGTTCTCGCGCAAGCGCTGGGTAAGCCGCTGATCGGCGTGAATCACCTGGAAGGCCACGTCCACGCCGTATTTCTCGAAGCGCATGCGGCAAAGCTGCATCCGCCCGAATTGCCGGCGGCCTGCCTGATTGTTTCCGGCGGCCACACCGTGATTCATTCCGTGAAATCCGAATCGCAAAATGGCGCGGCGCATTTTTCATACGAACGCCTGGGGGGCACGCGCGACGACGCAGCGGGCGAAGCCTACGACAAAGTCGCGCGCCTGCTCGCGCTGGGATATCCCGGCGGCCCGGTGATGGATCAATTGGCGCAGCACGGTGACCCGCGCGCGATTCGCTTCGGCGAGCCAAAGATGAAGGGCAATGCCTACGATTTCAGTTTCAGCGGAATCAAGACGGCGGTGCTGTACCACTTGAAGCGCCATCCTGAGCTGCAGCCGGAAATTGATGCGCGGAAGGAAGCGTTGGCGCGCGGCGAACGCAGCGCCGACTGCTTTGCGCAAGCTGGCGAGCAGCGCGACGCTGGATTTGATCGCCAGCTTTCAGCGCGCCGTGGTGGATGACCTGGTCACGCGCACCATCGCCGCGGCGCAGCAAAATAATGTGCGCTCGATCCTCGTCTCAGGCGGAGTTGCGGCCAATCGCGAACTGCGCGCCTCCTTCGAAGCCGAAGCCAAGCGCCACAACCTCGCAGTATTTTTCCCCAGCCGCGCCCTCTCGACAGACAACGCCGCCATGATCGCCGCCGCCGGCTACCCACGCTATGTCGCCGGCCAACACGAAGACACAACCCTAAACGCCGAGCCAAATCTGCCGCTGGCCTGAGCGAGCACAGAAATGCAATTGCTGAATGACTCCGATTTTCAATCCTTCGTCGAGGCCAAGCAAGCGGCGGCTGTGCATTTCGACGCCGAGTGGGATGTTGCGTCACGACCGCTCTTGAGACGGCGGATGCTTGAGGCCGAGGAAGTGCTGGCCGACCTAGCGAACTTCGGCGAAGTGCACTGCGGTAGCAGCGCCGCACTCGCAAACTCCATTCCCGTTCCAAATGTTCCGTTGGTCGCCTATTACCGAGACGGCGAACTCGTCGCTGCATTATTTGGCGCGGAACAGCATGTCCGTGCTCGCATGGAACGGGTCTTGCGCGGCGAATCGAGTGGGTACAACGACGGACTAAGTTCGGTGCAATTATCCGAACGGACGACTCCGCCGGAATCGCTCTGAACCAAATTCGATCCTCCCCGAAATCGCGAGAATGGGTGAGGTTTACAATCCGGCAATATGCTTTTTGAAGTAGTCGAGCGCCGGCTGCTTATATCGGCCGACCTCGATCAGGTAGCCGTCGGGATCGCGCATGTAACAGCGCCATTCCCAACCGCGATTATCGAGCGGTTCGGTGAGGAACACCGCTCCCTTCGCGCTCCATTCTTTGTAACACTTCCAGATGTCGGCCACGCGCAGGTCCAGGAAACTGTTCACGGTGTTGAGGTCTCGCGGGCTTTCGAGCATGACAGCGGGCTTATCCGGCGTCGGGCCCTCCACCGGAATTCAGAATGATCCAGGAATCGGCCAGCTTGATGTAGCACGGATTTTCCGGCCTGATTACTCTCCCGCCAAGGATTCGCACGTAGAAGTCCTTCGATTTCTCCAGCTCCTTCACAGTGAAGAAATGCGTGACGTAAAATCCTTCCTGTGCGATTGGTGCCTCGGGCAGATTCATGCGGTGCCTCCTCTGAAGTGCGCACATGTGGATTCGCTGCAATCACGAGCGGGAATTATTGAGGGTTTTCTCACCGTCCGGCCAGCGCGAGCCACAGCGGGTACGCGAAAATTGACAACGCGGACCCGACCAGTAGGCACGCGAATAGTAGCCGTTTGCGGCTTTTCGGAAAGAGTGGGACATGTTGATCCCACACTTTGCCAATGAGGCGGTCGAACCTAAACTGGCGGGACAAGGCTTCGCGTATCCCCAAGGAACGTCCCTGAGGACTAAACCAACCACGCAGAAAGCCTTGATCGTCCTCCTTCAGATGCGGCAGGACCTCTTGAAAGATTCCGGCCATTGAAAGGATCAGCGATAGGACGAGAACGAAGGTAGTGATAACAAAGGCGCCTTCCATTCGCCGCCTTGTATCCAACAGACAGAATGCCTGACTCACTAATCGGAGACTGGTTTTTGACGCTGCGTGAATTTATTGAACAGGGACTCCGCCGCGCGGCTGAGCAGATACCACCATATCGTTCCGGCTAGACGATCCACATCGCGGCGAGTCGGGCATACTTTGGCGTGAGTGCGTACGCCAGCAGCGAAATGGGAAAGTCTGCGTGCATCACGAAGTCCCAAATTACGACCAGGTACTGCAGCCCTGAGACGAAGTAGCGTAGCGTACTCATCAAGCACGCGCAGAAATGCAGGATCGGCAGGAAATAAATCCAGTCGGGATGCGCTCGACGAGTCAACGCTCCCGATCGTTGCACTAGCCGCATCGGCTCGTTACGCACTTCGGTCATATCGTCCACATAGAAAAATTGTCGTTGCAGAATCCAATTTTCACGGAATTATTTCCAGATCTAGATGAGCGGCGGCTCGTAAATGTATGCCATGCCGTCTTGGGTCATGGCGTACGCCTTCGATCCGTCCAAACTCCAGCGCAGGTCGACGATTCCTTCCGCGGCGTATTCGTCGAACATGGTTTGGCGGCCCAGGTCCACGAGAAACAGCCGGCCCTTCGCTGAATTTTTCAGCCACGAGCTGTAACAGATGCACAGCGGCAGGTGCGGATGGCAGACGCACAATTCCGCGCCGAAAGGCAAGGGCTCGAACGCCAGGCTTTCCACGTCCAGCCGGTACGCCTGTCCCGCGGCGCAATAAATAATTTGCCGGCTGTCGGGCGTCCACGTGAGATCCGTGATGTGCCCCTGCGCTTGAAACACATTTTGCGTGCGCAGCGCGGGGACGTCTGCGAGCACGATGGAATCGTCGGCCCAATCGCCGCGAATTTCGATTACGCTCGCTAGTATTTTTTCATCCGGGCTGAAAGCCGTGCGCCCATAACCGCCGAATGCGCCTTCTTCGCCGAATTCCGCTTCGTAGGTTTGCCGTTCGAAGCCATCCGGCACGCCCATTTCTTTCGTTACCGACTGCCCGAAGGGCAACGTGCCTGTTCCGGCCGCCCACAACCTCAAGCTCGCGCCTTTGCCGCCCGCTGACGCCGCGACGAAAAAATTTCTCGCGCCGGACCACGTCAGGCACGCCGGAAAATTCTCAAAGTCTCCAAACGTGCCGAGCAGCATTTTCCCTTGCAGATCAAAAATGTGCAGCGACGGCTGCCACGCGCCCCAAGCCGCAACCAGATGCCGCGCCGAGGGCGACCACGCAAACGCAGCCGAAAAATCCTGCTCTGCGACGGCCGCCGCAGGACCAACCGTTTCCTGCGGCACCGCGAGAGCCAGCGTGGGCCCGGTGCGTTCAATGTCATACAAAACCACGCGCTGCGAGCCGCCATGATCGGGAGGAGCAATCAGACTCACACCGCCCGTTGCGGAAATCGCCAGGCGCGGCGTCGAACCGGGAAAAACTTTCTTAATCAGCCAGTTCGAATCGCGCGCCATGTCCCGCAGGCCGCGTACCACCAGTGCCGCGGAACGCACCGCCAATCCGCGCGAAGCAGCAGGCACAATTTGCTGGCCGCCGTGTTGCGCGGTCTGCGGTTCCGGCGATCTGTCGCGCGTTTCCATGCTCAGCGGCCGAGCCCTTGCGGGTTTTCCAGCCGCCGCTTGGCTTGCGTGATCTGATCTTCCACTTTTTGCACCATTTCCTTCAGCAGGTCGCGCCCGTGACTTTGCGCTTCGTCCAGCCGCACCTTCAACTGATACAAATCCGACCGCAGCAGGTCCTGCAATTCCGCTTCGATCTCTGCGAGCCGGCCGCGCGCCTGGCTGATGCGGCGAATCACGCGAATCAATTCCGCGCCGGGGCCTTCGCCTTTCACGGCCTCCGCGCTCCATTCGTATTCGGTGAAAATTTTCCGCAGCCGGGTTTCGTCGCCGCGTTCGTACGCTTCGTTCGCTTCCGCCATCAATTGCTGGCGCTTGGCGCGGTCTGCGCGATCGGAAGTCAGATCAGGATGAACGCGCTTGGCCACTTCGCGGTACAGCCGCTTCATCTCTGGCGAAGATTCGAACGCGCGCGGCGTGGCTTCCGACTTTTCTCCGGCCGTGGATTGCGTCTCTGCTGCGCGCGTGCGAGCTTCCCGCGCGGCTTGCTGCGCGCGTGTGTTCGCAGGTTGCTCCTGTGCCAACCGCTCGGCGACCGCGGCTTTCAATTCATCCAGTTCCGCGTACCGCGAGCCGACGTGATGCAGATATTGCCGCTCGAACGCGCCCAATTCCGCCCGCAAATTTGCGGAGCGCAGTTCGCGTTCGGCCAGCTCGCTTTCAATTGCGGCCTGCTCATCGCGTTTGCGCCCAAGTTCCTGTTCTTCGGGATTTAACGCGGGGAAGGAAGCGGGATTCGCGGACGAAGAGGGAATGGGCCGTCCAGCCGCGTCAATTTGCGGGCTCGCGGCAGGGATATCCGTCGCCTTCGGCGCCATACGCTTCGCCTCTGAGAGCTGCGCGATCCGCTTCACGGCCGTTCATTTGTAAAGAGTCCCAAGTTCCCAAGGGCCGGAGGGGATCGCTCCCTAAATTGTAAGACGCGCGCCATTTCCCGGCAGGGGTTCCGCGCGCCCGGTTTCCAGAAGATGACAACTGTCCGTTGGTACAGGCGGTCATTTGCATGATGTCCGCGCAATCCCTCGCCTTCCGGGCGCGATTGAATTTGCAGTCGCTCTTGCCTCTGTAGCGGCGCACTGTAGTGCGCCATCAATGACGCGGTGATCGCCGAGGGCGGTCTGCAGACCGCCGCTACAAAGGGCCTGCGTCAGCCAATTTGGCCGCACGCGGACGGTCCGCTCTGCGTCGCTATCCTTTTTCATTCGTGCGAGTCTTTCTGTATTCACACGCATCCAAACGCTAGCAAAAGGAGCAACGTCCATGAGCGAAACAATCCCGCAGTACGTAGAACGAATTGTGGGATATGCGGAAGGGCAGCAGCCGCTGAAAATCCAGGCGGCCAGCGCGAAAAAGCTCGAGCGCCTGATGAAGGGTGTCCCGGCGGCGAAACTGCGCAAGCGTCCGGCGCCGGACAAATGGTCCGTCGCGGAGATCATGGCGCATCTGGCCGACAGCGAAATCGTCACCGGCTTCCGCCTGCGGCAGATCCTGGGGACGCCCGGCACGCCCATCCCCGCCTATGACCAGGACGCGTGGGCCAAGGCCTGCCGCTACGAAAAATGCGATGCGCGCAATTCGCTCCAGACATTTCGCGTGCTGCGCGAAACGAACCTGGCGCTGCTGAAGTCGCTCTCCGCCGAGCAATGGAAACACCACGGCATGCACTCCGAGCGCGGCGCGGAAACCATCGAACGTCTGGTCACGCTCATCGCCGGTCACGACCTGAATCATACGCGGCAAATCGAACGCATCCTTACGCCGGCCAAAAAGAGCAGGAAGTAGGAACGCGGAAAGCAAGAAGGCCAGCGTCGCAGCCGAGAAGAAAGTAGCGCACAGAAAAAAGGGCACAATCTTCGCAGATTGTGCCCGCCAGGGTTGATGCGAAAAATTTACTCCGGAATGGGCGCGCCCTCCGGCATTTGCAGCTTGGCTTTGGCCAGCGCCTTCACCAAGTTGGCCTCTACGGCCGATTCAGACGTGTTGCGCACCGTGGCCAGCTCACTCACCAACAGGTACTTGGCACGCTCCAACATTTTCTTTTCGCGGAAGGAAAGCGGCTTGGTGCGGCTGAGGGTCACCAGACCTTTCAAAACTGCGGCGACCTCCATCAGCGAACCCGTCCGCATGCGATCCGAATTTTCTTTGAAGCGGTGCTTCCAGTCGTGGTGCGAAGCGGAGCGGCCTTTTTCCAAAAACGAAATCACCGCACCGGCTTGCGTGTTGCGAATGATGGGGCGCAGGCCAACGCAATCTACGTTTGTCTGCGGCACCATCACTTTCAAACCGCTCGAAACGATTTTCAGCATGTAGAATCGCTCCGAACGTCCATTCACGTAGCCGTAACTAATCTGTTCAATTACTCCGACACCGTGATTCGGATACACAACCTTTTCGCCGAGTTTAAATTCACAGGACATGGATGCACGACCCTCCCCGAAAAGCATATTGAAAGTTTAGGCACATGGGTCATAAACGTCAAGATAAATGGGTGGTTTGGCGGCCGATCTCAAGACTGAGAAACCGAATGTTTTCAGTAAGATTGGCCCCCAAATTGCCCTATACTGGTGCACGTGCTAATCCTCTCCTTGGACACCGCTTCGCCCGCCGGAAGCGTCGCAATTCTGCGTGACGAAATCACCCTTGGCGTCATCTCCACGCGCGCCGAGGAGAACTATTCTTCGCGCATTTTCCGCCATTTGGAGTTTCTTCTGAACGATTTGGCGCTGAAACTCGCGGATTTTGACCTGTTCGCGGTGTCTGCCGGGCCTGGATCTTTCACGGGATTGCGCGTCGGTCTGACGGCCGCGAAGGGCTGGGCGGAGGTTTACCGCAAGCCTGTTGTTGGGGTGAGTGCGCTGGAAGCGGTGGCGTTTCAGGCTCGAGCCCGCAGCGCGGTCTTAGTACCCGCTCTGGACGCGCGGCGCGGGCAAATTTATTTTGGCGTTTATCGCGCAGCGGCGGCGGGGCTTGCTCTCGATGGCGAAGAATTCGTGGTGACGCCTGAAGAGTTCGCGGAGAAGCTTGGTGCGCTGGCTCACGGTGGCGATGGCGCTGGCGGATTTTCGATCCTTACGCCGGATGCTCCTGTCGTCGCGGTCGTGACGCGACTGCCATCAAAGTTGACCGTGAGTTTCGCCGGGCTCGAAATCGTTTCCAGCGTCCTCGCGCCATCGATCGGAGGGATCGCTCACGCGCGTGCTTTGCGCGGCCATGTGAGCGACGCACTCACGTTGGACGCAAACTACGTGCGCCGTAGCGACGCCGAAATGCGCTGGAAGGACGGTTAACCATCTTGACGATTCGGCCCCTGGTATCTCGCGACGTGGAAGCCATCCTAGCGATTCAAGCCGCCTGCCCGGAAATCGCGCAGTGGACTGCATGGGACTACGACCGCGTAGCCCGCGGTGAAATGGCCGGATGGGTGGCGACAGAGAATTCGCATATCGGTGTGGAAGGCGCCGACGAAGTCGCGGGGTTCTTCGTCGCCCGCCGATTGAGCACGGAAGTCGAAATTCTCAATTTCGCGGTGGAATTCGACAGGCGCCGCTGTGGAATCGGCGCCAAGCTTTTAGGCGAGGCGCTGCAGTGGGCGCAGAGGTTTCAAGCGACCCAAGCAATTCTAGAAGTGCGCGCATCAAATCTGTACGCGCTGCGTTTCTACGAACGCAACA
Organism: uncultured Acidobacteriota bacterium; assembly: GCA_963747605.1. Taxonomy (GTDB): domain Bacteria; phylum Acidobacteriota; class Terriglobia; order Acidiferrales; family UBA7541; genus Palsa-295. Next base: position 142,111 of record CAVVGA010000031.1, read on the forward strand.
AATTCGAAGTAGTAGGCCGCCGCCGGCGCTACTACACAGCGCCAGTGGAAGATGCGCTGCTGCTCACGGCGAGGCTCAATTGACAATGCGGCGAGCATCGTCATCCTGAGGCCGGCGCCTTTGCTTCAAGCCGGACCCGCCCCGGGCGCGGATCTTTCCCGCCTTCTCCGAGGTACCTCCGCCTTTCCTCCGTGTCCTCTGTGTAAAATCCTTTGCCGGACCGTTATCACCCGCATCTCAAAATCTCAACCAATCTGATACTGTAACCGCACCACAAAACGCACGAGGGCAAAATGTATCTGGAAGAAACGAGCCTGCAACTCCTGAAAGATTCACTGAAGCAACTCGAGCATGGATTTGCCGCGCTCCCTGCCGCCGCACAAAATCCCGCGCCGGCACATGACCCACGGCTAGCCGCCGTAATGACCGAAGTCGCCACGCGATTGCAAGACAACTACCCGTACTTCCATCCGCTCTACGCCGGACAAATGCTGAAGCCACCGCATCCAATCGCCCGCGCCGCCTACGCCCTAGCCACGTGGATCAATCCCAACAATCACGCGCTCGATGGCGGCCGCGCCAGCTCCGCTATGGAAAAAGAAGCCGTCGCGCAAATCGCCGCGATGTTCGGCTGGCAAGAACACCTCGGCCACCTCTGCGGCGGCGGCACGATGGCAAACCTCGAAGCCCTCTGGGTGGCAGGCCAACTGCATCCCGGAAAGAAGATCGTCGGGTCCGATCAATCGCACTACACCCACAAACGCATTTCCGCGGTGCTGCAATTGCCGTTCGCGCATGTGCCCACAGACAATCGCGGCCGCATGGATACCGCCGCACTGAAAAAAATGCTAACAGCCGGAGACGTAGGCTGCGTCGTCGCGACGGAAGGCACAACAGGAACCGGCTCCGTGGATCCGCTGCCCGAAATCCTGCGCCTGCGCGAACGCTACAATTTTCGCCTGCACGTAGACGCCGCGTACGGCGGCTATTTCACGCTTGCATCCAATCTCGCCGCCGAAACGCAGGCGAGTTTCGAGCTGATCGGCCGCGCCGATTCCATCGTGATTGATCCGCACAAGCACGGCCTGCAACCTTACGGCTGCGGCTGCGTCCTGTTCCGCGATCCCCAGGTCGGCGCGATCTACAGACACGAATCGCCGTACACCTATTTCACTTCGTCAGAGCTCCATCTCGGCGAAATCAGCCTGGAATGTTCGCGTCCCGGAGCTTCCGCCGTCGCGCTTTGGGCAACGCAGCGCCTGCTGCCGCTAGTCCGGAGAGGGGAATTCGCTGGAATGCTCCAAGCCTCGCGCGACGCGGCAGTACAGTTCGCGCAGCGGTTAGCCAACGACGAACGCTGGATGCTCCCGTTCGCGCCCGAACTCGACATCGTCGTCTGGGCGCCACGTGCGAAAACCGTCGCCGAGATTTCCGCGGCGTCTCAACGCATCTTCGACGCTGCAGCAAAACAAAATCTTCATCTCGCGCTAAATCGCGTGCCGGTGAGATTTTTCGCTCAGGAGCACAACCTAACAGCCGCCGCGACCGACACAGTCCTCTGCCTCCGCTCAGCTCTAATGAAGCCCGAACACCGCGACTGGCTCGACCGCATCTGGTCAATCCTGTCTCGCGTCGCCGACGCAGCTATCCCTCGCTGATCGCGTAGCTGCACCTACAGTACGGAGCAATAGTTCAGTTGGGATTATCGCCGGCGCTCAGCTCCGGTTTGGATGGGCGCAATAAATCGCGGTAGTGAATGAACATTTCGAGCAAGCACTGCATCACGCGCTGTAGATTACTCGGGGAGTCCAGGCTCGAATTTCTCTGGAGATTCGATTCCATGATTCCAGCTGCTGTCCGGTCATCGGAGCTTCTTTCTTCTGTTGGTCCCAAGCTGCGAGGTACTCCTCACGGGTCCAGTTCTGCTACAGGCCTTTTTGCAACAGAGAAATCGCCCGCGCGTAGCTCCGCATATCAGAAACGCGATTCGACAGGATGAGTTTCCATCGTTCAGGATCACCGAACGTGCTGCCGTCGGCCCATATGGCCGCCGTCACTTCGACTTTGCCAGAGAATGGCTGGCCAACTACATGGCCGAGCGGTCCTGAAACTTTCTCGTCTTTGGCAATCGGTGATCGGTGTGGCACGAGCGTGTCCCAAAGCTGTCCGCCTTCGGGCTTTCCGTCGGCTCATGAAAACGTTTCAACATAAAATGCTGTCAGCGGTTCCGCGCAGAGATTCGTCACGACAAAGTGCGAACCACTCCCGGTATCAGGTTGAAGATCGATTTGAAATGCATGTTGCTGCGCACAACCACCGACTACAGCGAGTGATTGGCCTGAATCAGCATTAGTCGAGCAGCTGCCCTGAGCAGAATGCCAGACCAACAGAACACTCGCGAATATCGAGCGAAAACCTGCACCGCCGACGCGCATTAGCCGGCCCCCCGCGGTGGAACTGTGTCATACGAGCAATAACAGCTTGTGAATTATGCCGCCGTCGGCGCAGCACTCCGCGCATTACCGGCAAGTGCAAGGAACCCGCCCACCAGGCACATGCTTGAGGCATCGCTTCTTCCCTCTTGGCTTCCACACCCCGATTGTGATAATTATTACGCTTATGTGAACGCTGCTGCACCCCTGGAGGGAATGGATGCCGATCACGACGCATGATATCCGGCAGTCCCTGTTGGAATCGAACCAGGAATACCGCCGGCTCTTCGAAGAACACTCCCGCTGTGAATCTCAGCTGAAAGAACTCGTTAGTCAATCCTACTGGAACGTCGAAGACATGGAATTGGAAATCGGCCTGAAGAAAATGAAGTTGCGCTTGAAAGACCTGATGGAATTGATTGTGACGCGTTACCGTCACGATCATGACGTGGTTCATCACTGATTTTTTGCCGCCAGGGCCCGCGCAGTACTCGCACTTCTGTCGTACAATACCGGTGCATTCGCCGTACTTTTAATCCGCAACCAATCGCGCCACGGCGCCCGCGCGCGCCGTAGACTCTCGCGAGCAAAGGATTTCGGCCGAGGCCCATGATAAAAGACGCGTACAGATTCGCCCTGCCGCCGCTCATCGCCGGCCTGCTCTGCTTCATTCCCGGCTGGAAAATTCTCGCCGTCGTGCTCATTATTCTCGGCCTCTTCGTTTTTTATTTTTTTCGCGATCCTCAGCGCGTGATTCCCGCCACGCCCGGCATCATCATTTCTCCCGCGGATGGCCAGGTCGTCGAAATCGTGGACGAAATGCTCGACTCCGTAATGGGCCATCGCATCAGCATCTTTCTTTCCATCTGGAACGTCCACGTGCAGCGCGCCCCTGCGGCCGGCCGCATCGCGGACGTGGTCTATCGTCCCGGACGTTTCTATGCCGCGTTTCGCTCTGACGCCTCGCGTGAAAATGAACAGAACATCATTTATCTGCACACGCCACAAGGGAGTGTCATTTTCAAACAAATCGCCGGAGCAATCGCGCGTCGCGTGATATGCTGGAAAGAGGAAGGGCAAGAAGTTGCCATCGGCGAGCGTGTCGGCCTGATTCGTTTCGGTTCGCGCGTCGATATTTGGCTGCCGCTGGATACGCATGTAGTCGTCCAGCGCGGTCAGAAAGTAAAAGGCGGCGAGAGCGTAATCGCGAAATGGAATTCAACGACATAGATCCCATCGGTCAAGAAGACGAGCCGCGCCGGCCGTTCCGCAATCACCGTCTGCGCCGCGGTGTCTACATCCTTCCCAGCGCCTTCACCGTCGCCAACATGCTGTGTGGCTACTACGCCATTCTCGCTACCCTCGACGGAAAAATTTCTGATTTCGACAACGCTGCGTGCGCGATCGGCGTCGCCTATCTTTTTGACGCCATGGACGGCCGCATCGCGCGCGCTGATGGGTACCGAAAGCGCTTTCGGCAGGGAATTCGATTCGCTCGCGGACATCGTCAGCTTCGGCCTCGCTCCGGCATTTCTCGCCTACGCTTGGGGCATTCGCGCCCTCGCCGCGGCCAATGCTCCGGAAGCGTTGCATCTCACCCAACTCGGTTGGCTCATCGGTTTTTTTTTTGTGGCCTGCTGCGCCTGGCGTCTCGCGCGCTTCAATATTCAAGGCATGGCGCCGGGCGGCAACCAATATTTCGTCGGTATGCCGACGCCGGCCGCCGCGGGAATGATCGCCGCGACCGTGCATTTTTTTCATGGGCGCCCGATCGAGGATGTTCGTGCTTCCTTCTCTGGCTGGCCCTGATGGTTGTGCTCGGCGTGTTGATGTCCAGCACCTTGCGCTTTTTCAGTTTCAAAGATATTCCGCTGGACGCGCCGCCAGCCGTCTCTCGCCGTGATTTTGCTCGCGCTGCTGCTCGGCGCGGTGGTGTATTTCTCGCACGCCACTTTGCTGCTTCATCACCGCCGCCTACACGCTGCACGGCCCGGTCATGCAGCTGGTGCGCACCGTGCGACACCGTCTCGCTTCGCGGCCTGCCTAGACCATGTCCTCCGGGCCTGCCAAATCCACTCGCGTTGCCATCGTCGGCGCTTCTTCCTTGCGCGGCAAGGAACTGAAGCTCGTTCTCGAAGAACGCAATTTTCCTGCCGGCGACATCGTCCTGCTCGATGAGCCTGCCCTCGCCGGCACGCTCACCGAAGCCGGTGGCGAACCAACATTCATTCGCGCGCTGGAAGAAGACAGCTTCGAAGAAGCGCGCTTCGTGTTTTTTACCGGCTCGCAGCAGGATGCCGAACACAATTGGCCGCGCAGCGCAGCGCTCCGGCGCGACGGTGATTGATCTCAGCGGCGCGCTGGCCGCGAGCGGCGAAGCCACTTCCTGGATTCCGCTGCTGGCTACAGTGCTGCTGCCCCGCCCGGGCCTGAACGCAGCGAAATCACCGCGGCGAAGGCGGCTCCTCGCAGAATCCGTCCCGTATTCGTCGCCCGGTTCCGGAGTCATCATCGGCTGCACTATGGCAGCGGCGCTCGCGAAATTTTCGCCGCTGCGCACCGTGCTGCTGCTTTTTCCGCCGGTTTCCGAACGCGATCAGGCCGGCGTGGACGAACTCGAAAGCCAGACCACGAACTTGCTTTCCTTCCGTCCCATCGTGCAGAACATGTTTGACGCCCAGGTCGCGTTCAACCTGCTCGCCGGTTACGGCGAGGAATCCAGGCCCACTTTTCGGAAGTTCGCAGCTCGATCGCGCGCGATGTCGCCCAATACTGCCGGCGCGCGCGCAGGCTCCCGCCATTCAGTTGGTGCAAGCGCCGGTCTTTTACGGATATGCTTTCGCCGCGTATGCCGAATTTGCCTGCGCCGCCTGCCGACCGAGCAACTCGAACGCGGCTTTCACCAATCTAGGTGTAAAGGTTGACGCGCCGGACGATCCGCCGCCCACCAACATCACCGTCGCTGGCGAAAATGAAATTCATCTCGCGCGCATCGAGCCGGACCCGAACGTCGCAACGGCGTGTGGATCTGGGGCGTCGCTGATAATTTGCGGCTGGCGGCCGTCAACGCCGTGCGCATCGCGGAGGAACTCGTTGCAGAACCGCCCGTGCAGTAAAAATATGCCGCGTGCAGCCACGCTCATCGCGATCGCTCGCGCTGCTGTTCGTCGCTAGCGTCACCGGCTGCGGCTACCACGTCGCCGGACGCGCCGCGAAATCTTGCCCTCGGAATGGAAAACCATCGCCGTCCCCGCATTCAAAAACGATACGACGCGCTATCGCATCGAGCAGCGCTTCACCGCCGCCGTGATTCGCCAATTCATGCAGCGCACCAAATATCGCATCGTGCAGGATCCCGCGAATGCCGACGCCGTGCTGCACGGCGAAGTGGTTTCCATCGAAACCGACCCGATGCTCTTCGACGCCACGACCGGCCAAGTGACCACGATGCTCGTCACCGTCCACACCAAAGTTCCGCTCGTCGGCACTAAAGACGAAAAGACCGTCTACGAAAATAACGACATGGTTTTTCGCGACGAGTACCAGATTTCTTCCGACGTGCAGAGCTTCTTCGAAGAGCAGGACCCGGCGCTCGAACGCATGTCGCGCGATTTCGCCGCTCAACTCGTCTCCAACGTCATGGAGAAATTCTGATGCCCGAATCTCTCGCCGGAAAAATTGATCGAGAAGCTGGCGAAAGGGAAGCCCATCGCCGCCATCGTCCTGCTGAAGGCACCGACCCCTATCTTCGCGATATGTGCCGCAACAAAATTATTCGAGTCCTATGTGCCGGAAGCCGATGCGCGATTGGGCGCTCGCGCGCATCAGCGTGCGTGGCGGCGACTGGAGCGAAGTATTTCAGCGCGCCGAAACTATGCCGATGCTCGCGCCCTGCCAGGTAGTGATGATCGATGGCGCCGAAACCATTCAAGTCCGCGCGAAAGATGGTGACGCCGGCGATGCGGACGATGACGATAGCGACGCGGCGACGACCCGCGCAAAGAAACGCTGCAAAGCCTTCTCCGACTATCTCGAAAAACCCGCGCCTTTCACCGTGTTGCTCTTCGAAGTTCCCAAGCTCGACAAACGCCAGCGCCTCTACAAAATTCTCGGCGAAAAAGCGGTCATCGTCGAACTGACGCATCGGCAACGAATCCGCCGCGTCGCTCGCCGCGCAAATGGCGAAAGACCTCGGCGCCGAAATTGAACCCGCCCGCCGCCACGCTGCTCGCCGACATCCTGAACAGCGAACCCGCGCCGCATGCGCATGGAAATCCAGAAACTCGCGTCCTACGTCCAAGGCCGCGGCCACATCACCTCCGCCGACGTCGAAGAACTCGTCGTCGCCGCGCGCAAAAATACCGTCTGGCAACTGGCGGACATGCTCGCCACCCGCCGCCGCGATGCCGCGCTCGAATTTCTCGATAATTTTTTGCGCGAAGGCGAAGAACCCATCGGCCTGGTCGGCGTGCTCGCCTGGATGTACCGCAAACTGATCGAAGCCCGCGACCTGCCCGCCCACAGCAGCGGTTTTCAGGCCGCCCGCACTCTAGGCATGCGCCCCGATGCCGCCGAAGCCGCCATCCGCAACGCCCATCGCATCCCCAAGCAAGATCTGATCAACGGCCTCATAGCCCTCGCCGAAGCCGATAACCAACTAAAATCCTCCAACCCCAATCCCCGCGCGCCTGATGGAATTCCTGATCGCGCGCCTAACTTCGACCGCATCCTCCAGCGCCCCCGCCGCCTAATCTGCCGAGCGCTCGTCATTCTGAGCCCGCGGATGCGGGCGAAGAATCTCTCGTTCTCGCTCGCCGCGAGCGCATAGGCGCAAAAAAAAGCGCCCCGATTTCTCGGAGCGCCATAAAATCCCAGCACGATGCCTTTGACTTTGCCCTTGTCCTACGCTTTCTTCTTCGCCTTCAAAGCATTCAAAGCCAAAGTCAACCGCGACTTATACCGGTTCGCCGTGTTCTCCGTCAAAGTCCGCTTGCGGATCGCCTTGTCCAAATCCGAAAAAGTCGCCGAAGCCAGCTTCTCCGCCGTAGCCGTATCGCCCGCCGTCAAAGCCGCGCGCATCCGCCGCATCGACGTGCGCACCCGCGTGCGGTTCATGCGATTGATCGCCGCGCGATGCGCCGACTGCCGGATATTCTTCAATACCGATTTCGTCTTCTTCTTATGCTTGATCGTCGTGCCCTGAGCCATTCGTACTCCTTCGTGGTCTATTTCGAATCATTGAGAATATCCGACGCGCCCGTTCCTGTCAATTTCGCAGCCGCGCACGGGTGTACGACCTAGAAGTGACATGTGGCAGGTTTTCTTTTTTTATGGCATTGTTCTGAGCGTATCTATACGTACAGATTAGATGCGATACAGAGAGGAGACCCTATGCCTAACGATCTCGCAACTTTGCAGACCCAAAGATCCCGGCTCCTGGAGGAGTTCCTCGACTTGGGTGATCTTCGACCGGGTTCCATTACCGCCGTGACCCGGCACTGCGGCAAGCCGTCCTGCCACTGCGCCAAACACAACGACCCTGGACATGATCCGCAATTTCGCCTTACTCGGCGCGTGGCGGGCAAGACCGTGACGGAATCCTTTCCCAATCCCACCGCCCTGCGCAAGGCGCAGCAAGAGGTGGCCGAGTTTCACCGCTTCCAGAAGCTCAGCCAGGACTTGGTCACCCTCAACGAAGAGATCTGTCGACTCCGCCCGGTCGAGCAGCAACGGGGTGGCTGGACGGAGCAGGAAAAAAAACGGCTGCTGCGATCCATCAGGAGGTGGCGCGGGAAGTAAATCAGCTCCTCTGCCGGGTCTTTGCGCAACGCCGGAAGGACGGCCGGACGGATCTGGAAGCTGTAGAGTCGGCCATGCGGGCTGCTCTGCACCAAGCGGGTGCTGCCGCCTTAACCGAACTGCTGCAGTTCGAAGCCCCCGCCGCGCGCAGCGTCAGTTGCCGTGTGGTTGTGGCCATCACGCGCAATACCAGGAAATCCGCTGCAAACCCATCTTGACGATCGTAGGCCCCGTACGTATCTCCCGTCCCTACTACTTGTGCTCCCGATGCCACGCCGGCCAGTTTCCGGTGGATGTCGAACTGGACCTCGAGAACACAGAGTTTTCTCCCGGGGTGCGCCGCATGCAGGCTCTGGTAGGCCAGGAAACCCCCTTCGATCGCGGCCGCGAGCAGCTGCAGCTCCTGGCCGGCTTGGCGGTGACGACCAAATCCGTCGAGCGCACGGCAGAGACCATCGGAGCCGATATTGCTCAGCGGGAGCAGGAAGCGATCCAGAAAGCCCTACAGTTGGATCTGCCCGTCATCGCCGGCGCGCCGATTCCCATTCTGTATGTGCAAATGGATGGCACCGGAGTTCCCGTGGTGAAGAGAGAGACGGTGGGTCGGCAAGGCAAGACCGAAGGTCAACCATCGCATACGCGTGAAGCCAAGTTAGGATGTGTGTTCACGCAAGCCACCTGGGACCGGAAGGGCTATCCTATCCGCGATCCGGATTCCACTACCTACACTGGGGCCATCGAAACCGCGGAAGAATTTGGCAAGCGCATCTATCGAGAAGCGTGGAAACGTGGCTGGAGCCGTGCGCAAAAAAAGGTGGTCATCGGCGATGGCGCCGAATGGATCTGGAATCTTGTCGCCGAACACTTTCCAGACGCGATGCAGATTGTCGATCTCTACCATGCTCGCCAGCATCTGTGGGAGGTGGCCCGCCAGCTGTATCCCCATGAGGAAGTAAAACAGCAAGCTTGGATGAAGGTCCACCAGAAGCGCCTGCTCGACAAGGGGAAAATCACAAAGCTGGTCAGCTCATTACGCTCCAGCGATTCCCATCATCCCGAAGTTGTCGAAAAGATTCGTAGCGAGGCGGACTATTTTGAGAGAAACGCCAAGCGTATGCAATATCCTAAGTTTCGTCGCCAACATCTATTTATCGGTTCAGGCGTCATTGAAGCGGGCTGCAAGACAGTGATCGCTTCGCGTCTCAAACGGTCGGGAATGTTCTGGACCGTCCCGGGAGCCAACGCGATCCTGACTCTGCGCTGCTCTCATCTCAATGGTCGCTTTGAAGACTACTGGGAGCAGCGCCGGGCAGCTTGAATGCCACTTCTATGTCGCGCACCCGCCGCGCACCCCGCCACATTCCTCTGAAACATTTGGGGCCGGCGCGCGTAGTCTAGTGTGAGAGGACCCCAGCATGCCCCAGAACGGCCACAGGCGCCGCAGCTCGATCGGCGGCGCGCTTATCGTCATTGCCCTCGGTGTTTTTTTCCTGGTCATGAATCTGCACCCGGACCTGAATGCTTGGTCCATTATCCAGCGGTACTGGCCCGTCCTGTTGATCGCCGTCGGCTTGGGCTACATTTGGGATGCCTGGATGGACCGCACGTATTCACCGACCGATGGCCCTCGTCACCATTCCGGCGCGCCGATCGCAGTGCTCGTCGTCCTGCTCATTTTCGGCTTCGCGATTTGGCGCGGCGGCTATTCGCGACCGATTCTGCATGCTACGCAAGACGTCAGCCTGCAAGGCGCGCAATCCGTCACCGCCAATATTGACATTCCCTCTGGCTCGCTCGAGGTAGCCGGCGGCGCCACCCAATTGTTGAACGCCAATTTTGACTACCACGAATCCGATGGCGCGCCGCGCGTCGACTATTCGGTTTCCGGCGGCCGCGGAGATCTATCCATCACTCAGGAGAATAAGTCTCACGTGCATCTGGCCATCGCGCGGAACGACTGGCAACTGCGCTTCGCTGATAACGTTCCCATGGATATGAACGTGCAAATCGGCGCAGGTTTCAGCAATCTACGTCTGCAGGGACTCAACGTGAAGAATCTCGACGTGCAAGCCGGCGTCGGCCAAATGAACCTGGACCTCACCGGCCCGCGCAAATCCGATTTGCATGCGGATATTCACGGCGGCGTCGGCTCCGCCGTGATTCGCCTACCCAAGGACGTCGGCGTGCGCGTTCACACTTCCGGCGGCATCGGCTCCGTCAGCCCGCACGGCCTCACGCGCGAAGGCGACGACTACGTTAACGATGTCCTCGGCAAATCCCCTGCGACCATTGACCTAACCATTGAGGGTGGCATCGGTTCCATAAGCCTGCGCATGGATGAGTAGGGAAGCGCGAACGTGGGCGCTGTGATTGCACGACCAATGATGCGTTGAAATCGAGGGAGCGTCCGTATATTGTATGCAATCACTCGCGCGCCTTCATTCCCGTTTCAGCCCCGCGAGCGGAGGCTCGATGCATCCAGATCGCCGCAAAATTCTCAAATCCGCCAGCGCTGCATTGATGGGCGGAGGCTTACTCTCCCGCATGGATAGAGTCGCCGGAATGCAATCCGCCGCCTCTCGAGCCTCGCTGGCCCAGATTGTGAACCAGCGCGCCACCGGCGCCAGCGAAAGGTTGCTGCGTCAGCCCCGCGTCCGGGAGAAGAAGGTCCGCCGCAGCCCGCCACAGTTGATCGGCTGCCCCTCGAATGGAACAAGCAACAAGTCCGCCGCTTCAAGGAAACCCTCGCGCAAAGCGGCATCGAAGCCTTCGTCCTGCGCGACCGCTGGAACATTATCTATCTCACCGGCTATTGGCACACTGCCACCGAACGTCCGCAGGCCGTCTTCATGAATAAAGATGACGAAGCGCCGTGGTATCTCTATCCCGCGCTCGATCGCGACCTGGTCAGCAGTTGGTGGTTCGGCGGCGGCTGGCTTTATTTCGATTACCTAGCACGCCGAAGGAGCGTTCCCGGAGCTGGGCGAGGTCGTGCAAGGCAAGACGGTGGACCTCTTCCAGTTTTTTCTCGAAGGGATAAAAAAACACGGCGTGCAAGGCAACAAAATCGCTCTCGACGGCGAGTTCTATCCGGAACAAGCCGCCTCCGCGAAAAAAATCCTGCCCGGTGTCGAGTGGGTGAACGTCAGCGACGTGCTGCTCAATATGCGCGAGGTAAAAACTCCCGAAGAGCTCGCGCTCAATCGCCGCGCCTACACGTATTTTGACCGCGCCCACGCCTACGCGCGCGATTACATCCTCACCTTCGGCACAGACGTCACCGACTACGAAGTCGCAGCCGCCTCCACGCTCTGGATCAACGACATTCTTTACTCCGAGTTGAATCTCGCGAATGGCGCGCCGCACCACGGCGTCGCCAGCAAAGTGGAAGTGGAGTGCCGCGTCGGGCCGTTGTGCGCCTACCCGCATCCCAATCAGCCGCTCTTCAATCGCATCCAGCGCAATATGCCGCTGCAGGTGGAAGGCGCCGCAAGCATCGGCGGCCAAGGCGGCGAAAACTATCGCATGTTCATCATCGCCGGCGCCGACGGCCAATTTGACGCGCACATGCAAAAACTTTGGGAAGTCAGCAAACACACTTGCGACATGCAGGTCGAGCTGCAAAAAGAAGGCGTCACCTGTTCCAGCATCGCCTACGAAATCCACAAATATCAGGTCGCCAACGGCGTCCAGGATTACATCTATCATCGCCCCGCGCACGGTCAAGGTTCCGAAGGCCACCAGCCGCCGTACCTCGCCCTAGGCGATTACACCGTTCTGCAAAAAAATATGTGCTTCTCCGAAGAGCCCGGCCTGTTCGATCCCAAGACCGGCGTAGGCTTCAACTGGAGCGACGTCGTAGTCACGGGCAAAAAATCCGGCTACCGCATGAGCCGCGTCCCCTACTCAAAAGAATGGTGCTGGATCAAGTTGTAGTGCTGGCGATTTCAGGAGAAATCGCAGATTACGAATCACGGCTCACTAATCACTACGCACTAATCGCCACTCTCTAATCACGAATCACAGCTCCACCCCATTGACACTTTCCCGCTTCGCCTTTAGGCTAGCGCGACTGGCTGCCTGTGCCCCCGCACGCGCACACGCCGGATGGAGTGCGATGCAACGCGACGAAATTCTGAAGCTGCTCGAACAAGTAGGCGCAATCCGCGCGGGGCACTTTGAACTATCCAGCGGACGCCACAGTGCCACCTACATCCAGTGCGCCCTGGTGCTGCAACATCCGCAACATGCCGAACAAATCGGCCGCGCCCTCGCCGAACGCTTCAAAGATCACACCGTCGCCTGTGTCGTCTCGCCCGCGCTCGGCGGCCTGATCATCGGCCACGAAGTCGCGCGCGCTCTCGGCGTCCGCTCGATTTTCGTCGAACGCGACCGCTCGGGACAAATGGCGCTGCGCCGCGGGTTCGAAGTGAAGCCCGGCGAACGCGTTCTGGTGATCGAAGATGTATGGACCACCGGCGGTTCCACGCGCGAAGCTATCGGCGTCGTAGAACAGGAAGGCGGCCTGGCCGTAGCCGCCGGCGCCATCATTGACCGCAGCGGCGGACGCCTCGAACTCAACGTCACCGCCCGCGCGCTGCTTGAAATGGAAGTGCCCAGCTACGAGCCCGACGATTGCCCGCAATGCCACGCCGGCGGCATGCCCACGCGCCCCGGCTCCCGCTTTTCCCGCAGCCAGCCGTAACTTTTTCGTGCCTGTGTGGAAATTGTTCCCGCGCAAAAGCGTCTAATCCGCCGAGGCTCGCGATAAAATTATCGTCAACGCCGAAATCGATGACCGCGCGACACATCTCGGATTGGGTTTCCCACGTTCTCCTGTTTGCTCTGCTCCTCTGCATTTCCAGTACTCTGTTCGGGCAGCGCGATAGCGCCGACACGGCGAGTTTTCCGTTGTCCGAGGGCACCTACTGGGTCTACCGAGGTACGGTGCGGTGGACTCATGACATCAACAAAGTCTCTGTAACTCCAGTTGAGTGGAAGATGGAGGTTCGGAAACGTGTTGACAGGGGTGATTTGTCTTTAGCTGTGGTGAACGGATTTCTTGGAGATTTGGATTGGTCTAACGGAAACCCCATCCGAGAGGATTCGCTGATCATTCAATCCGGAGAAGGGAAACTCTACTGGATTGGTTCTGAACACGCCGCGATGATACTTACCAGAGCCCAAGATTCTCGTGACGCTCTGGTAGGTGTGCTAACAGTCGATGATCTGTTCCTCGATTCGCCTTTGAAGAAGGGAAAGAAATTCGGCTGTGATCCCGACGCCATGCAGCGTCCGGATTCCCGCTATTGTTGGGTCGTGGACTCGTTACAAGAGACGTCACTTCGCGACGTGAAAGGAATTTCACACGGACTTCGGACCGCATACACCATGCGCTACGTTACGGGTCCCGACGATATTGGATTTAACTATGTGTTGGGTGTGGGATTCACAACTTACGAATACCATCATCACGGTACGGTGGCCGATACAGAACTCAAGCTCGTTGAATTCCATCCTGGCGAAAATCCCTAGCCTCGCGACGCACTTTTCTTGAACGATCAATTTCGCTTTTATCAATGCCCTCATCAGTGTTCATCTGCGTTCATCGGTGGTGCCTTCCACCCGCATCCACATGCGATAATCCCAACAGCCACATGCAAACAGTAAAACTAACCATCGCCTACGACGGCTCCGACTTCCACGGCTGGCAACTCCAGCCCGGCCTGCCTACCATCCAAGGCGCCCTCCACGACGCCCTCCGCCAAATCACCCAAGAACCGATCGCCATCCACGGCGCCAGCCGCACTGACGCCGGCGTCCACGCCCTAGGCCAAGTCGCGCATTTCAAAACGCACTCCACACTCGACCCGCACGAAATCCAGCGCGGCATGAACGCGCTTCTCCCGCCAACCATACGCATCGTCGCCACGCAAGAAGTCGGCCAAGATTTTCACGCCCGCTGGCTAGCGCAAGGAAAAACCTACCGCTACCGCATCTATCGCGGCGAAGTCCTGCCGCCCTTCGATCACCGCCGCGTCTTCCACTATCCCTGGCCGCTCGACGAAGCCGCCATGTCCGCCGCCGCCCGTCAATTCGAAGGCCAGCACGATTTCACATCCTTCGCCGCATCCACCGGCTCCGAAGAAGAGGACAAAGACCGCGACATGGAGCGCGTAATCCATTCCTCCGAAATCGTGCGCGACCCGCAGCGCGACGAAATTGCCTACTTAGTTCGCGGCCGCTCCTTCCTCCGTTACATGGTCCGCAAAATCGTCGGCACCCTGATCGAAGTCGGCAAAGGCCGCCTAGCCCCCACCGACATTTCAGAAATTTTCGCCTCCCGCGACCGCTCCCGCTCCGGCCCCACAGTCCCCCCCGAAGGCCTCTACCTCGTAGCCCTCGAATATCCCGACCCCGCTGATTCTCTAGCCACGCGCGCCGCCCGCCGCCGCGAACGAACAACGTAGCGCCGGCCCGCCTGCCGGTAGGCAGGCGCCTCGCCGGCTAATGGGTCTTGGTAGCGTAGGCAATCTTGCCTGTGCTCGGAGGCGGTTCGTGGTACGAACCTTGAATCAAAAAAACAGCTTCAAGGCGGCACAGATTAAAGTCGTTGGTGTCAGTATTCTGTAGTCGTTTGTGCGGGAGGATAAATGCAGGGCGAACCGCCAGGATGGGACGCGCGAAGCGTCAACTATTCCTTTGACCTGGCAACGAAGTTCACCGTCATGTATCTGATAGCATCCGCGGTGGTATTCCACGTCCTCGCAATTCGATTCCTCCCGACACTCAGGCGACTCAGGGCATCGGCAGCGCTATCGCGCATGCAAACTGCCGAGCAGTCTGATGCCGACAGTCAACGGGACAACGACGAAAGCCCGGCAGCGCTACGATTCAAAACAGCGCGTGCAGCGATTCAAGTTGCGCTGGTGGCTGTGCGGCGGTGGGTGCAATTGACCGTGTTAATTCTTCTCGCGTACACCGCAACTGAAATTGCAGACGAGTTCCGGAGGATATCCGTATCTAAAATGACAGGAATTAGCGCGCTTTCGGGGTCGCTTGGACAGATTGTTTCCATGTGGGTGGTCGCGCTTTGCTTCATGGTGGCTCTGTGCATTGCCAACTGGATCCTCGGCGATCGGTTGATGCGTTGCGCTGATCTTCGAGCAGACTCCCGTCGCTGACGCTTCACGTAATCTGCTTGCGGTCGTCTCTCCACATTTCAGTTACAATCACGAAAGAATGGCTGTCCCTTCACAGCTCGCTTCACCTCCTTCGCACGCGGTAGCTAGCATTGACTCGATCAATCCCGCCACGCAGGAAATAAACGCGCAATTTGCCGTGACGCAGCCCGCCGACCTGCCCGCGATTTTCGCCCGCGCCCGCAGCGCGCAAAAAGACTGGTCCGCGCGCCCTCTGGGCGAACGCTGTGCCACGCTGCGCCATCTGCGCGATGCGATTTTCGCTCGCCGCGACGAAATCGCTGATGTGATCACCCGCGAAGCAGGGAAGCCGCGCGTCGAAGCCATCTTCGCCGAAGTACTCCTCGCACTCGACACCGCCGATTTCCTCGCGCGCCAAGCCCCGCGCTGGCTGCGCCCCGAACGAGTCCCACATCACAATCTCGCTATGAAAGCCAAGTCCGGCTGGCTGGAATTCGATCCGCTCGGCGTCGTCGCCATCATCTCGCCGTGGAATTATCCGTTCTCGATTCCCATGGCACAGGTAATTCCCGCGCTCGCCACAGGCAACGCCGTGCTGCTGAAGCCATCGGAGCTCACACCGTGGTGCGGCCAGTTGGTCGGCGAGCTGGTGGAGCAAGCGAAATTTCCATTGGGCCTCGTGCAAGTGCTGCAAGGCCGCGGCGACCTGGGCGCCGCCATGATCGAAGCTGGTCCCGACAAAGTTTTCTTCACCGGCAGTGTCGCGACCGGCCAACGCATCGCCGAAGCCTGCGCCAAAAAACTAATCCCCTCGGTCCTCGAACTCGGCGGCAAAGACGCCATGATCGTCCTCGCCGACGCCGATCTGAACATCGCTTCCAGTGCCGCCGTCTGGGGCGGCTTCATGAACTGCGGCGAAACCTGCATTTCCGTCGAACGCATCTACGTCGAGCAGCCCGCCGCCGCTAGCTTCACGCAACTCTGTGTCGAAAAAACAAAAAAACTCCGCGTAGGACCCGCCACGAATCCCGACGCCGAGATCGGCCCGATGATCCGCCTGGCCCAGCTCGAAAAGGTTGAAGCGCAACTGCACGACGCCGTCGAACGCGGTGCACAAGTTCTTACTGGAGGCAATCGCCGTCCCGATCTCGGCGCAAATTTCCTGCAACCCGCCGTGGTCACCAACGTGGACCACTCCATGCAACTGATGCGCGAAGAAACTTTCGGCCCGGTCATCGCCATTCGCGCCGTCGCCACCACCGACGAAGCCGTCGCGCTCGCGAACGATTCCCCTTTCGGCTTAAGCGCCAGCGTTTGGACCACCGACAGCCGCCGCGGCCGCGAAATTGCTTCCCGCGTGCGCGCCGGCTCCGTCATGGTCAACGACGTCGCCAGCTACTACGGCATTACCGAAGCGCCGCACGGCGGACCCGGCGCGAGCGGCTGGGGACACACCCATTCCCGCCTTGGACTGCTCGAAATGGTTCGAGTAAAATATATTGATGTGGACCGCCTGCCTCGCGTCGCGAAATCCTGGTGGTTCGGTTACACTGCCGAGCTGGCTGCGGCGGCCAGCGCGTTCGTAGAGACGCTGTTCGCGCCCAGCTGGCGGCGCCGCGTAGGAGCAATGACAAAAAAGCACGGAGCTCGCGGCGTAATTTTTCGCCGCGACAGAATTTGAGCTTGCATTGAGGTAGGGAAGTACGAGGAGCGAATCGAATGACTGACGCCATTCCGGAAACGCCAACACCAGCCCCTCCAGCAGCAGCCGCCGCGACGCCCGCAACCGAACCAGAAGCCCCCGCAGGCCCAAAAATCAAACCCAAGAAACCCACCATGCGCGCCTGCGACGAAAAGGACGCCAAAGGCAAGCTCTGCTGTGGCCACCTAAAACGCTGGTACGACTATCCAAAAGAAATCGAAGCCCTGGTAGGCAAAAAAGCTGAAATCTATCGCTGCGAATTTTGCCAGACGATTTACAAGCCGGGCCACACCCAAGCCCCGCGCAGCTACACCATACGATATTAAGGTCTCGCGGCGAAATTCGTCGTCTTCCTGATCCCGCGGAAGCGAGAGAAGGATCTCTCTTGGTTTTCTCGCCGCAACGAGGATCATCAACAGCTCGCCATCACAAAAAATGAAACACGAACTCATCCACGACTGGAACACCTACACCGGCGCCGAAATCCCCACCACCCGTCACGTCGCCCTCAACGACGAAACTCTACGCGACGGCCTGCAAAATCCCTCCGTCCGCGATCCCAGCATCGCCGAAAAAATCGAAATCCTGCACCTGATGGAATCGCTCGGAATTGACACCGTAAATATCGGCCTGCCCGGCGCCGGCCCGCGCGCCTATGCGGACACCGAAGCCCTCGCGGCCGAAATCGTCACGTCGCGCATGAAAATCCGCCCCAACTGCGCCGCACGCACACTGAAAAATGACATCCAACCCATCATCGAAATTTCCGAAAAAGTGGGCCGCCCCATCGAAGCCGCCACTTTTCTAGGCTCCAGTCCGATTCGCCGCCTCGTCGAAGACTGGACCGTCGATCACTTGCAGCGCACCACCGACGACGCCGTGAAATTCGCCACGTCAGCCGGCCTGCCGGTGATGTACGTAACCGAAGACACGATTCGCACTGACCCTTCAACCGTAATCACGTTGTACTCCACCGCGATTCGCGCCGGTGCGCGCGCCGTGGTTTTGTGCGACACGGTCGGCCACGCCACTCCGCGCGGCACCTACAATTTAGTGAATTTCGTCATCGAAGAAGTGGTAAAGCCGTCTGGTGAAAAAATTCGCGTGGATTGGCACGGCCACAACGATCGCGGCCTGGCCATCGCAAATTCTCTCGCCGCAATTGCCGCCGGCGCCGATCAAGTCCACGCCGCCGCGCTGGCTCTAGGCGAACGCGTCGGCAACACGCCGATGGAATTGATGCTCGTCAACCTTCGCCTGCTCGGCCTGATCGAACAAGACCTCTCGAAGCTCAAGCAATATTCCGAAGCCGTCGCGAAAGCCACGCACACGCCAATCCCGCCAAATTATCCCGTCGTCGGCCGCGACGCATTTCGCACCGCAACCGGCGTACACGCCGCAGCTATCGTGAAGGCATACAAAAAAGGCGATCATGAGCTGGCCAACTCCATTTACAGCGGCGTCCCCTCGCATCTTTTCGGCCTCGAGCAAATAATCGAAATCGGTCCGCTCAGCGGCCGCTCGAACGTGATCTACTGGCTCGAAAAGCGCAGCGTCCCGGCCAGCGACGAACTCGTTGACCGCATCTTTGCCGCCGCGAAGCAAGCCGAGCGCATCATGACCGAACAAGAAATCCAAGCGATCATTGCCTCCGCCCCGGCACCAGCCAAGACTCGCTAATTCTTGCTCACACCTCAATCGGCGCGCCAGCGTGTACAATGTTTACGCCGAGCCCCGGAACTTACCCAACGAATCTCGTGAAACTCACACTGATCTGCGGTATCTTTTTAACGATGGCCACACTTTACGCGCGCGCCGCCGGTGACTCGATCGAGAAACTCGCCGACGATCCCGCTTGCGCCCGCGCCCTCGCCTGGATTGACACCAGCTCCGCCTGGCTCACCGACCAGCAAATCCACCTCACCGAAATCCCCGCCCCTGAATTCAAAGAAGCCCCCCGCGCCGAATACCTGAAAAAACTCTTCGAAGCCGCTGGCCTGAAGGTTCAGCTCGATAAAATCGGCAACGTAATCGCCGAGCGCCCCGGCTCGGACGCGAACAGCATCATCTTACTTGCCGCGCATCTCGACACCGTTTTCCCCGCTGGCACGGATGTCAAAGTGAAACGCCACGGCAATCGCCTCACCGCTCCGGGCGTCGCCGACAACGGCGCAGGCCTGGCTGCGTTAGCAGGCCTCGTGCGCGCTCTGTCTGAATCGCGCATCAGCACAACGAAAACCATCGTCCTCGCCGGCGACGTCGGCGAGGAAGGCGAAGGAAACTTGCGCGGCATTCGCGCCCTCGTGGAAAGTTACGGCTCGCGCATTGCAGCAGTAATCGCGGTGGATGGCGCGTCCACGGAACACATCACCACGCAAGGCATCGCTTCGCACCGCTTTGAAATTGCCATCACCGGCCCCGGCGGACACAGCTGGTCCGATTTCGGCGCGCCCAATCCCATCACCGCGCTTTCCCGCGGAATTGTGAAATTTTCCGCGGTGCCCGTTCCCGACGATCCACGCAGCTCCTACAATTTCGGAATGATCGAAGGCGGCACGTCGGTGA
The DNA here is from genome assembly GCA_963747605.1 of uncultured Acidobacteriota bacterium. GTDB lineage: Bacteria > Acidobacteriota > Terriglobia > Acidiferrales > UBA7541 > Palsa-295. Next base: position 161,772 of record CAVVGA010000031.1, read on the forward strand.
ATTCCATTCCCTCGCGCGCCGCCGTGAAAGTGGATCTGCGCTCCGAAGCCGAAGCCGAAGTAAATAAGATGGAACGCGCCTTGCGCGACGCCATGCAATCTGGCGCGCGCGAGGAAATGGCTGCAGCGCACGACGAAAATGAAACGCTCCGCGTCATCGTTCGCTCGCTCGGTTCGCGTCCCGCCGGAAAATTGCCGGACAACGCTCCGCTGCTCGAAACTCTACGCAACGTGGATCGCTTCCTTGGCAATCGCTCGCGCCTCGAGCGCAGTTCCACCGACGCCAACATTCCCCTCTCGCTCAACATCCCCGCCGTTTCCCTCGGCGGCGGAGGAAAAGGCGGCGGCTCGCACACCACCGCCGAATGGTATGACGCGACCGGCCGCGAACTAGGCTTGAAGCGCCTGTTCCTGGCAACCGTCGCTCTCGCCGGAGTTCAACCGTAGAATGTCCCGCCGGTTTCTGCTGACTTTTTTCTTCGGCGTTGCGTGCACTGCGTTGTTAATCGCCGGCCGCATTGTGAATTCGGCCGCGGATGCTTCCGCTTCAGGATCCAGCGCTACGCCCAGCCGGCAAGACTCCGCGTCGCTTTCTCCCGCGCAAGGTCCAGCCGACCTCGTCCTCACGAACGCGAAAATTGAAACGATGGACGCCGCCGCTCACGAATGGGCCGGCGCCCTCGCGATTCGTGGCGAATCCATCGTCGCGGTTTCCTACATCACTCGCGATACTCAGGACCTGCGAAAAGCTTCCATTGCCGACGCGCCGGACATTAAACCGTGGCTCGGCGCGCACACACGGATCATTGATATGCGTGGCGCGTTCGTCATGCCCGGATTCAATGACGCGCACGTGCACATCGGCCAATCCGCGCTCACCAAACTCGCCATTGATTTCACCGGCGTGCAATCACTCGCCGAATTTCAGCAGCGCATCCGCGATAATATAAAAGACCGCGCCGCCGGCGAATGGATCACCGGCTTCGGATGGGATCAGACTCTCTGGCCCGGCCGCCGCGACCCTACGCGCGCCGATCTCGACGCCGTCTCCACCACCTACCCCATGTTTTTCGCCCGCGTGGATGGCCACGTAGCCGTCGCGAATTCACTCGCACTGAAACTTGCTGGTGTCACTCAAAACACCGCCGACCCCATTACCGGCCGCATCGTTCGCGACACGCAATCCAACGAGCCCACGGGCTTGTTGCAGGAAGATGGCGCGACGAACTTGATATTTTCCAAAATCGCCGCGCCATCTACCGCCGAGCGCCGCCGCGGCATCGAACTGGTGCTCGCCGACGCCGCACGCGACGGCATCACTTCGCTGCAGGATTGTTCCTATCTGGAGATCAGCCGCAATGTTTCGTTCAGCAAGGAAAACTTTCTCATATATCAGCAACTTCGCAAGGAAGGGAAGTTGACCGCGCGCATCACCGAGTGGCTGGATTTCACTTTACCGGTCGGCACACTCGAAGCGCTGCGCGGTGAATGGGGATCAACCGATCCGTGGCTCAAAACCGGTGCGCTGAAAGCGTTTCTCGATGGCTCGCTCGGCTCGCGCACCGCCGCACTTTTCTCGCCGTATTCGGACGCGCCCGGCACCTCGGGACTTCTGCACATGGATGAAGCGAAACTCACGCCCATGGCCATCGAACGCGACCGCGCCGGATTTCAGCTCGCCTTTCACGCGATCGGCGACCGCGCGAACCACGTCGCGCTCGATACTTTTGCAGCAGTCGTCACCGCAAACGGTCCGCGCGACCGCCGCGACCGCGTCGAACACGCCCAAGTCGTTGCGCCCGAAGATTTCGCACGCTTTGGCAGCCTCGACATAGTCGCTTCCATGCAACCGTCGCACCTGCTCGACGACGAGCGTTGGGCCAGCGACCGCCTCGGCCCCGAGCGTTCGCGCGGCGCCTACGCCTGGCGCACCATGCAACAGAACGCCGTGCATCTCGCGTTCGGCACGGACCATCCCGTCGAGCCGCTCAATCCTATGCGCGGAATTTACGCGTGCGTCACGCGCGAGCTGCCTCAAGGAAGCGCAAGCTGGCAACCGCAGGAAAGTCTGCCGCTGAAAGATTGTCTGCGCGCCTACACGGTTGGCTCGGCGTACGCCGAATTCGAGGAAAAACGCAAAGGCACAATCGCCCCAGGAATGCTCGCTGATCTGGTGGCCCTGGGTGCCGACCTGTATAGCAATCGCGCAAGCGATCTGCTAACGAGGAAAGTAAGAATGACGATCGTCGGCGGCCGTATCGTCTACCAATACCAACCACCAAACCCTGGCCCATCACTCCGTTGACGCCACGCCGCGATTTTCATCGGCGCGCATCTCGTTGCCGCTATTTCAAAACTTCCACTCCCTGTATCTCACCGTCGTAGGTCTTCCCCTCCACCGTGACAAACTTAATCTTCACCTTGCGCCCCTTCAACTGGGTGCAAGGCTCGAAATTCCCGGCGTCAAACGCCACGTCCTGCTCGAACTGCACCCGCGTAGAGTCCCGCGCATGCAGAATAAACGCCGCATCCCCCGCATCCAGATTCAAAGTGAGTTCGTGCCCGTTGCACAAAACTTGCGTCACATTACCGTCCGCCGATGTCTTCACCGGTTCAGCATGCGCACCCTCGACGCTCAGCCGCCGCGCGCCTCCAGAATTTACCGCACCTCCACCGGCGCCTTCGCCGCTACCAACCGCCAGCACCGTCAGCGAATCCACCTCGCCCATTTTTCCATTGGCGCCCATCGGCTGATATTCAACCTTTACGCGTTGGCCCTGTATCGCCGTGCACGGATTAAACGGTCCGTTCGGCCGCGTCGTCACTTTTATGTGGTACTGCGCACCCGGCCTGACACGCAAAGTCAACGTCCCCGCGCCGGTGTCCAGTTCGAATTTCAATCCGTTCATGCAACTCAGCTTCGTCACCATGCCAGTCGCCTCGCGCAGAGGTGCAGCTTTTTCCGCGCCGCCTTCAACCGCCTGCGTGTGCGCACCGTCTTGCGAATCTTCGGGCGAACTCGTCGCCGAACTCGCAGCCGATGCGCCCGACGACTCCCGCACCGCACCAGACTCCCTCGCACCGGAATCGCTTCGCGAGTACTTTTCCAGCTGCTGCAAAAATGCCAAAAACCGATCGGCTTCCTCGCGCTCCGCGGGATTCGTAGCGTTGACCCGCGCATGCACCGCAAAATTCTGCGCCTCCTTGTAACGATGCATTCGCGCCAGCACCTGCGCCATATCAATCTGATAATTCGTGTTTCCCGGCTCCAGCGCCTGCGCCTTCTGCGCGAGTTTCAGCGCCTCCGGCAAATTCTCTCCTTGATTTGCCAGATACACGGCCAGCACTCCATACGGCGGCGCAAATTCCGGGCTGATCGCAATCGCCGCGCGCAAATCTTCCTCCATCTGTGCGTCGTTGCCCACGGCGCCACCTTGCGTTGACGTCAGATACGCGCGCAGGAATCGCGTCAACGCGTTTTTCGGATTCAATTCGATCGCGCGCGTGAAATCGGCCAGCGCTTCCGCATGCTTGTTGTCCTCAAATTCCGCGAACCCCAGATACTGATAACCAAGCGCCAGTTTCGGGTCGGCCTTCACCACCTGCTCCAGAATTGTGATGGCGTCCTGCGATTTTCCGCGCACGGCAGCGAATCCGCCGCGATATGCATTTATCTCGTTGTCGGAAAGTTCGCGCACGTGCAAATCTCCGGCCGCGATTTCCGGAGGCGGCGGTGCTTTAATGTAATAAAACGCGGCATTCCCGATATACGCGAACAGCGCCGCTTGCAGTTTTTTCAGGTCGCCAAACGCTTGCGTGGCGGCCTGCTCCTCCGTCGCCCCGTTCGTCATCGCGTTCACATAAGCCTGCAGCATCGCCCGGTGCGATGACTTGTCGCCCACCATCAAGTAGTGCGTCAACGCCCACGATTCCGCATAGAAAACTGAAATCTTGTTTTGCTCGTTGTAGTAAGGAGAGTTGTGATCCACCTTGAGCAACACATCCAGCGGCATCAAGCCGCCCTGCTTCAGCTCGACGATCAAATCCTCATCCGGCCGCCCCAGGCCCACTTCGGAATCGCCGATCTGCGTATTGCCGTAAAATTCCGCGAGCCCTTCAGACACCCACACCGGCAAATTGGGATAGTAAGGTGTGGTCAGCGAGTGAAAATATTCATGGTAAATCGTGTTGTAGGGATTCGATCCCGGCGCGTCCAGCTGCACCACCGCAAAATATTGATTCATGTTCTCCAGAAACATCCCCGCCGGATGCGCGTGGCCCTTAGCCCAATATTCCGGCAGCAACGCCTTCACGGAATCCTCGTCCTTTACGGCCATGATGGTTATCACCGGGCTTTCGTGTCTGCTGGCCAGCAGCAGTTCACGCCGAAATACCGCGCGAATCTGCTCGAAACGGATAGCCGTCTTGCGCGCCTGCTTTTCGCCCGCATTGCAGACCACAATAAAATTCGGGCTGCGCGCCTCGAACCATGTTTCGTGTTTCGTGCCGGCCAGCGGAGTGGCTAGTGGAGTGGCCAATAGAATTGCGAAGCCGAGAAAGGTAAGTACGACTACGGTTAATGAGCGACTCATTGGTAGCACCTTCTGTACTATAGCTCGCCGTGTGCGTCAATAAATCCGGTGCGCGAAGTTGCGGAAGTGTTTCTCGTCTTGTCACGCTCGTGCGCAACGCATAAACTCTTCGGTCCATGCTCAGCAAACATTTCCGCGCCGATCTCGCTCTGGGTTTCACCGCGCTCATCTGGGGCGCCACGTTCGTCGTGGTGAAAGACGCACTCGCCGACGTTTCCGTCTTCATGTACATCGCCGTGCGTTTTGCGCTGGCGGCCGCAGTGATGGCGATTTTCTTCCGCCGCTCGTTGCGCGGACTCACGCGCAGCTCCATCTGGGCCGGTGCGCAAATCGGCTTCTTCATGTTCGCCGGCTACGCGTTTCAAACCACCGGCCTGAAATTCACATCGCCGTCGAAGGCCGCGTTCATCACCGGCTCCAGCGTCGTGATCGTTCCGCTGTTGCTCGCCGTTGTCAGTAAACGCCGCGTCAAGAAATGGATTTGGGCCGGCGCCCTCGCTGCGCTCGCAGGCCTCTATTTTCTCACGGTGCCGCCCGAAGGTTTCGGCGGCCTGAATCGTGGCGATCCGCTGGTGTTCGGCTGCGCGGTAATGTTCGCCGTGCACATGATTTTCATCAGCCGCTACATCGCGCATCACTCTGTCGGCGCGCTAGCTGTGGTGCAAGTTGCCACCACCGCGATTCTCGCCGCCGTCGCGGTGCCGCTACTGTCCGTCGCCAACGTCGAACAACCGCGCTGGGCCTGGAGCGGTACCCTAGTCTTCGCCGTCCTTATCACGGCCCTCGGTTCCACCGCTTTCGGTTTTTCCGCGCAAACCTGGGCGCAGCAATACACGTCGCCCACGCACACCGCAATCCTAATCAGCCTAGAGCCCGTTTTCGCTGCGATCACATCCTGGCTTCTAGCCCGCGAACACCTAGGCGGCCGCATCCTTCTAGGCGCCGTGCTAATCTTCGCCGGCATCCTCCTAGCCGAACTAAAAGGCCCCGCCCCGATCGCTCCCGAATCTCCCGAACCAGTAATCCGCGCCGCGGATTAATCTGAAATGGGCAGAAATCGCCCTGGGCCCGGGACATGCAGGCTCACAACTGTGAATTGAGTGAGAAGATCCTAATTGTGGCGCGCGGATTGTGGCGAATCGCTGTGATGCTTCACATCCACAGCCTCATACATCGCCGGATGCTTCAAGTTCGCAGCTTCAAACGCAGAAATACGCGGTTCATGCACCAAAGTAAGCCCAATATCGTCGAGTCCCTTCAACAAACAATCCCGCCGAAACGGATCCACCTCAAACGAATAACGCAACCCGGCATCATCCGTCACCACCTGCTCCTGCAAATCCACGGTTACGCGATAACCTTCCTTTCTTTCCGTCCGCGCAAACAGCTCATCAATCTGTTCGTTCGAAAGCGTCACCGGCAAAATCCCATTCTTGAAGCAATTATTGTAAAAAATGTCCGCATAACTAGGCGCCAGAATCGCGTGAAACCCATAATCCAAAATCGCCCAAGGCGCATGTTCGCGGCTTGATCCACATCCAAAATTCGCCCGTGCCAAAATCACCGACGCGCCCTTATAACGCGGCGCGTTCAAAACAAATTCCGGATTCGGCTTCTCCCCCGGCAAATATCGCCAATCGTAAAAAAGCACGCGCCCATATCCCTGACGCGTCTGCAATTTCAAAAATTGCTTCGGCACCATCTGATCCGTATCCACATTCACGCGATCCAGCGGCGCGACCACTCCCGTATGCTTGATAAAAGGTTCCATCGTTACTCCGCTCCGTCCACATTATTCCACTTGCGGATGTCCACGAAGTGGCCTTCGATCGCCGCCGCTGCCGCCATCACCGGACTCACCAGATGCGTGCGCCCGCCCTTGCCCTGCCGCCCTTCGAAATTGCGATTGGAAGTGCTCGCCGAACGCTCGCCGCTAAGCAGCACATCATCGTTCATCCCGATGCACATGCTGCAACCCGCGTCGCGCCACTCAAATCCCGCCGCCACAAAAACTTTATCCAGTCCCTCGGCTTCCGCTTCCGCCTTCACCACGCGCGAACCCGGAACCACCAGCGCCTGCTTCAAAGATTTTGCGACGTGTTTGCCTTCAACCACCTTCGCCGCCGCGCGCAAGTCTTCCAGCCGCGAATTCGTGCACGAACCGATAAATACGCGGTCCAGCGAAATATCTTCGATCGCCGTCCCCGGTTTCAAATCCATATAAACCAACGCGCGCGTAGCCGCCTCGCGATCAACGGGATCACTAAACGACGCCGGGTCCGGCACGCGGTCAGAAACCTGCGTCACCATCCCCGGATTCGTGCCCCACGTAACCATCGGCGCCAAATCGCGCGCATGCAGCGTCAAAGTTTCGTCGTATTTCGCATCGGTGTCGCTCGGCAAAGTCATCCAGAAATCGACCGCCGCCTGAAATTCCCGCGCGCGCGGAACGAACGGCCGCCCTTCCATATATTCAAAAGTGATTTCGTCCGGCGCCACCATCCCGGCCCGCGCGCCGCCTTCGATGGACATATTGCACATCGTCATGCGCCCTTCCATGGAAAGTCCGCGCACCGCTTCGCCCGTATATTCGAAAACGTACCCGTTCCCGCCGGCAATCCCGATTTTCCCGATCACCGCCAGAATAATGTCCTTCGCCGTCACTCCGCGCGGCCGCTTGCCGGCAATTTCCACCTTCATCGTTTTCGATTTGAACTGCGTCAAGCACTGCGTCGCCAGCACGTGCTCGATTTCACTGGTGCCAATTCCAAAAGCCAGCGCGCCAAACGCGCCGTGCGTCGAAGTATGGCTGTCGCCGCACACAATCGTCTGTCCCGGCTGCGTAATCCCCAGCTCCGGCCCGATGATGTGCACGATGCCCTGATTCTTGCTGTTCATGTCGAACAAATGCACGCCCGTTTCCGCGCAATTCCGCTCCAGCGCCTCAAACTGCCCGCGCGCATCTGCATCCAGCACCGGCAGCAGGCGATTCTTCGTCGAGACGGAGTGGTCCATCACCGCAAAGGTCAGCTCTGGCCGCCGCACTTTGCGCCCCGCGGCCTTCAGCCCGGCAAACGCCTGCGGCGAAGTGCCCTCATGAATCAAATGTCGGTCAATATAAATTAAGGTGGGCTGCCCTGGTTCTTCCCGCACTACGTGGGCATCCCAAATTTTTTCGTAAAGCGTGCGTGCAGCCATTCGTTTGGTTTCCTGCCTGGGGAGCTTCGTCCCGGTAATCTGGATGAGAGCCAGCCACAATCGCCAGCCAAGACCTATTGTAACAATTCCGCCATCTTCCGCCAATCCTTCGCTCGACCGCCTCGGCCAAGCGCATTGGTTCTCGCTTGGCAGGACGTTCGTATCAACCGACTAGATCTTGTTGCATTGACCGTTTGAGCGCGCACAACCAATCGGGGCTTAGAGGGGGAATCAGTTCCCTAGTCTTTGTTCTCCACGTCGACCGCTTGAACTGTGACCGGTTCGCTCTTAATCGGTGCTGGAGGCAAAATGCAGGCTGCGCTTTCCGCGTTAGATGCCAGGTATTTCTTGACCGCGGCGGGATTAACCGCTCCTTGGGGTTGCGAATACGTTGTTTCAAGTCTCCATTCGCCAAGCAAGTTTAGGTCAACTTTAGCCTCTGCTCGATCGCTCACATACACGGCGCTTGGCGCGAGCATGACCCAATGTTGCTTTATCTCCAGCTCGAGATCTGAGGTCCTCGGTCCGCCGCCATCGTAGTGGCAGATGAATTGATCAAAATCTCCGTGGTTTGCAACTGGCCGACCCGAAGTCACCGCGGAACCGGGATAATCATTAGTGCAGTGCCGCGACGGTTTCGGAAAACAGTAGGTCTTGGGTCCCAAATTCCTGAACTCGACCCGCGTGTATACCTTTTCGTGTAAAACGAAGATGTTCTTATCAGGAATGACCCTCACCTTGAGGTCCAACGTTTCTTGCGACGAGTCGTGAAGCTGAGTCTTCGCCAAGGTGCAAACACAGCACGCAATTATTACCGCCGCGGTTAGGGGCGCTCTTACTCTTCTGTCCATACTGGTCTCTCCTACCGGTTATTGGGGACTAGACGACCCACCGAGTGGTAAACGTCGTTGCCGCAGAAGTGGAATTGCGAAGGATTCCACACCGCCGTACCGGGTAGGATTTTCGGCGGAACTTGCGTAGGTCCTGGGCGGACGGTGCCACAATGCGCGACCTACTGGGAATAAACGGCGGAGTGCTCTGCGCAGATTCGTTGGAAGATAGGACCCTGTTCTTCACCGCGAAAGCGTTCGATCGAATATCCGCAGAGGCTATCTACGTTATACAGTTTAGCAAGTTCGTTCCATAGCCGTTCCAACTCAACACCCGCTTCCGCTTTGCCTTCGGCGTGCAACAGGGCCGCACATTCTCCACACACTGCGACACGAGGATGCGTTCCTGTGGCCGCTTTAAGCGCGGTCGCAAGCAGCTCGCCCGAAGCTTTCATAAATCGTTCGGCATCGGGCTCGTCATTCTCGAGAAGTGCGGAAAACACGTCCGAGGGCTCCACAGCAACGAAGCGTCCCTGTTCGATGGACTCAGCAACATCGCAGCCTTCCGCCTCTAATTTCTGGCGGAGGTTGTCGCGATGTAAGGGGGTCATGATAACTACGACGGCATCACCATTCGCCAGCGCCGCTCCGATGAAACGCGTACAGCGAATGAGAAAGGATGCTTCATTTCGGTAGAATTCAACCTCGTGGGAATGGCTGATTGCCTGATTCCGCAGTAAAGGCCGTCCAGACAATTCCATGCTTTCTTCAGTGCGGGGGCCGGGTGGAGCTTGCGGAACCAGCACGCCGGCAAAGTCTTGACTGGCGAGCAGCGCGCTCACAAATCTCTTTCCCGCCATGACCGCTTCCACCGCCGTGAGTAGTTCGTTTTCAGCGTCGGACTTAACAACGTAGCCGAATCCACCAGCGTCCAGAGCCGCCAGCGCTATATCGAAATCCAGGTTCTGGCTTACGAAAAGAATTTTGGATTCGGGCGAAAGCCCGCGAATTCGCGCGGCAGCCTTGATGCCGCTCAGCTCCGGTAGGCTGACGTCCATCAGAATAAGATCGGGATGCAACTCGACTGCTTTCGCAACCGCTTCTGCTCCGTCGGACGCGACCCCGACAATTTGCAAGGCAGGATTTTCCCCGAGCTTCGTTACCAGGTAATTCCGCCAGGGGACAAAATCATCGACCACGAGTATACGAAATGGAGTCCTAATATCTATCCCCCGACCGAAAGTCCAGAACTACTCAGAACACTGTAATCCCGAATTAGTTGCAGCGGCCGAAGTATGCCATGAGGCATCATTCCTGTCGCTGCTGCTCAGCAATTCCGGGCTTGCGCAGGAGCAATCACGCAAAGATATATTCTGACATGTGGCCGAGAGGCACCCATGGATGAACGACTTTGCAGTAACGCCTTCTTTGTTCGGTCACGCGACGACTACGCAGCGGCTCCTTCGCGGCCGCCCGCCATCAAGAACATGGCGAAGTCCGTTGCGAGTGGCTCAGCGGCAAGCTGCCGCATCATGAGCGCGACCTGACCCCGATGGTAAGTGGAATGGTTCGCCAAATGTTGCATCAGGTGCGCCAGACTGATTTGTGTGTCGCGAACAGGAAGCATTCTTCGCAAGGATTCGTCTGTTACGCGATTCACAAACTCCGCTTGTTCTCTCTCGACGTCCGCCCACTTTAACTGCACCGCAACGAAATCACGAAACCCATTCGGATTGAATAGTTCGTCGTGCCGCGTCCACAAATCTGTCAGGAAACCGGAGCTGGGCGACGGTTCTTTCCAATACGTTAGCCAAGTCCGCTCGCTGCCAATGATGTGCACCAGCGTGTCGCGCACAGAACGGAAACTGCCGCCCAGATCACGCGTGAACGCCTCAGCGCTGAGAGCGGCGGCCGCGTGCAAAACCTTGTTGTTCGCCCAGCGGTCGAATTCGTAAAGCAGCTGAATGTCATCTTTAGTCATGGTGGTGGTCGGTGGTCTCCATTGGGCAATCTTATCTTGCCGCGGGCGCCTCTACTTTAACCCCACTCCGCCTGCTTGCGCTGGAGCAGTCCCTGGGTTGCGCAGAAGCAACGACAGAATCAAGCAAGCATGGAATCCTCCTAGCGCAGCGCTGGGACACAGCCCCAGAACTTAGCGAATGTCCCGCAGAGGATCTGCGGCCGCTTGACCGTCTCAGGAGTCCGAAAATGATAGAAACCACGTGGCGAGACTTCTACCGCGCAGCCATTCTTGAACTTGACCGCTCGCTCCTTAAAGTTCGCCTGAAAGCAGCTGAGGATTCCATTAAGGCCCGTGCGTCAGATTCCAGAGCGTCTCGCGAGGAGCGCACGGAAATGGCTGACGCCCTCTCGACGTTGCGGCGACTAAAGAGGTCCGATCGTAGACTTGTTCCCAATAGGATCGAGAGCGCACGAGAATTACACTGAGCGCGTGCGTTCTCGGTTTCCCCTCGCAGCATGCCGTTCGTTTTCCCAACGTCCGGTTACACGATTTACCCGCAATTGGATACACTCTCCGCAAGCATCGGGAAACCCCTCCCAAGTCGCGGGCAAATGCCGGACTAGCGTGCTCACCGAAAAAGTGAAACACCACTTCAAATGTTCGGTTATGCTAAAGGCTAAAGGGGGAATCCATGTACGCAGTGAAATTGGAATACCAACATCGCACCAATGGTACGCAAGGTCGCACGCTTCAGGTTGATACCGGTTCAATGGCAGCGGCAATCGGCAAGGCCGCCAGGGAATTCTTGAAAGGTTTGGATCGCAAAGAACGATTCGACGCCAACAAGAACGGATTAACCATCGTTTGCACTAAGGCCTCTGAAGAGTCTCAAGACGCTCAAGACGCGGCTGCTGCAAACGCTTAGGGGCATCTGGCATCTCGCGACGTCGCGTGACGAGAAGTCCGGCGCGGCGTCGCGCGTCTACCCTCGCACGCAACCACCTCGTCTTCGTTGACTTGCAATTTCCCGCACCCGAATATGTCCAGGACATGCCCAGCAACGATTCGCTGCTCGACTAGACTTTCTCGCACTATCGCATCGTGGAACGCCTCGGCGACGGTGGCATGGGCGTGGTCTACAAAGCCGAGGACATCCGCCTCCATCGCTTCGTAGCGCTGAAATTCCTGCCGGACAACGTTGCCAAAGACGTGCAAGCCCTCGCGCGTTTCCAAAGAGAAGCGCAAGCCGCCTCCGCCCTGAACCATCCCAACATCTGCACGATTTACGATATCGGCGAAGCCGACGGCAAAGCCTTCATCGCCATGGGATTTCTCGACGGCCAAACCCTGAAGCACACCATCACTGGCGGCTCCATGGAATTGGACAACCTGCTCGATCTCGCGATCCAGGTCGCCGACGCGCTCGACGCCGCGCACAGCGAAGGAATCGTGCATCGCGACATCAAGCCTGCCAACATATTTGTCACCAAGCGCGGCCACGCCAAAATTCTGGATTTCGGTCTCACCAAAGTTTCCAGCGCGAAAGCCGTCAGCGGCCGCAGCGCCACCATGCTCACCGTCGGCGTGGACAGCGCGCAACTCACCAGCCCCGGCGCTTCCAGGGGCACGGTCGCCTACCTGTCGCCCGAGCAAGTTCTGGGCAAAGACCTCGACGCGCGCATCGACCTCTTCTCCTTCGGCATCGTTCTCTACGAAATGGTCACCGACACCCTGCCATTCCAGGGCGATACCTTCGGCGCAATCTTCGACGCCATCCTCCACAAAAATCCCGTCGCTCCCTCGCGCCTGAATAACAACCTGCCGCCTGAACTCGAGCAAGTAATCTTCAAAGCGATGGAAAAAGACCGCGACCTAGGCTACCAAAGCGCCGCGGAAATGCGCGCCGATCTAAAACGCCTGAAGCGCGACACCAGTTCCGGCCGAGTGAATTCCGCAAGCGGCTCGATAGCAGCCGCAGCTCAGGAATCAGCCTCAAGCGCCAGAATCTCAGCCGCTGCGCAATCCGGCGCCAGCATCAACGCTGCGCCAACAATCGCACCAAGGCACAGCCTCAAAATTCCCATCCTCATCGCAGCGCTAATCATCCTGGCGGGAGTGGCCTTCGCCGGATTCAAATTTCTCACGCGCCCCCGCGGTCTCAATCTGCAGAACATGCAGATCTCCAAACTCACCGACAGCGGCAAAGCCACCGGCGTCGCGATCTCTCCCGACGGCCGTTACATCGTTTACGTTCTCCGAGACGGCGAGCAGCAAAGCCTCTGGGTCCGCAACGTCGCCAGCAAAAGCGACGTGCAAGTCCTCGCACCAGACGTAGTCTCCTTCGCCGGCCTCACCTTCTCGCCGGACGGCAACTATATCTATTTCGTTCGCTCCGACAAAAGCACCACAAATTTCCGCTACCTCTAGGTGATGCCAGTCCTCGGCGGCACGCCGCGCCAGCTGATTCGCGATATTGATAGCCCGCTCACTTTCTCGCCCGATGGCAAGCAGCTGGCCTACATGCGCGGCGTGCCGGAGCGCAACGATATCGAGTTGCGCGTCGCCAATACCGACGGCAGCAACGATCATCTCCTCGCCGCGTTGCCAGATTGGCCCGGCTTCATGTTTGGCGGCGCCTGGTCGCCGGATGGAAAAACCATTCTCGTGCCCGGACTTCAGAAGGCCAAGGAAATCCGCTGGACAGTGACCGCCGTCAACGTCGCCGATGGCAGCCTCAAGGAACTGATTTCCGGCACCGAACCAGTCGGAAGACCAGCCTGGTTGCCCGACGGCAATTCTTTTCTGATTCCGATAGGACTGGTGCCGGAAAATCGCGCGCAATTGTGGCTGGTCTCTTATCCCGCCGGCGAAAAGAGCCGCTTTACCAATGATCTTTCCGGTTACGGTGACTCGGTGAATATGACTCAGGACGGAAAGATGTTAGTGGCTCTCGAGAGCAACGAGAGCGCGCAGATCTGGATCGCGCCAGGGGGAAAGGCCGCGCAAGCAAAACAAATCACCACCGGCGAAACTCCCGATAACGGCATAGCGCCCGGTCCAGCCGGAAAGCTACTGGTACGCAGTCGCGGCAGTGAACTCGACCTCATGAATTTCGAGGGCAGCCAGCGCGCCCTGCTGCGTCCGAACCTTCTGAATTACATATCCATGTCGGCTTGTGGTGATCGCCATCTGGTTTTCGATTCCTACGAGAACAATAAACTGCGTCTGTTGCGCACCGATCTGGACGGTTCGAATTCCACCGTGCTCAGCGAAGATACCTTTAACTCGGAATGTTGCCCCGATGGCAAATAGGTGGTTTTCGAAACAGGGCAGAAACTCGACCGCGTCCCTATCGAGGGCGGCGCTCCTGTAGAGGTATTCGCTGCCGCCGACGGTGGTCAAGGAGTCATTTCACCGGATGGAAAATGGATCGCCTCCGGCTACCAGGAAATGGTTCCCGTGCCGACATTGAAACTCGCCGTCATTCCGGCCACGGGCGGCGGGCCCGTGAGTGTTTTTGTCCGCCCAATCGGCGCCCAAAGATTGCACTGGTCACCCGATCAGAAAAGCATCCAATACCTTCTGACCCGGCACGGCGCCACCAACGTCTGGGAACAGCCGCTAACCGGCGGCCCGCCACGCCAAGTCACCGACTTCACCTCAGGCCACATCTTCGATTTCGCCTGGACCCGCGACGGCAAACAGCTCCTCCTGGCCAAAGGCGAACAAACCAGCGACGTCCTCCTCGTCAACAACTTCCGCTAGCAAGCGCAGGGCTATTCAATGCGCCGGATAAACGGCCCATCCTTGCTTCCCGGAGTCCGCGCCCCGTGCTCCCGCAAAATCGCCGCCCCGCGATTGGCCACTTCCTCCACGCGAACTCGTACGACAATCACTGCGCCGCCCTGTTTCACATGACTCGCATAAAATTCCTGTTCGTCGATGTACTCGGGCTGCGTGCCGGAATCATCACGCACTTCGCGTTTTCGCAGCGCCCCGCCTGAGCCAAACAGGCGCGCGATCCAGCCCTGCCCCGCTTCGCCAGATTTCGTCGTAGGCTCACCCGGCGTGTTCGCAGTGCGCGCATCCTCGTCCATATTGCTGATTACTTCCACCTGCGAGCCCATGATGCCGGCAATCTCCAGATCCTGCACCGCGGCTTCCGTGTCCCCGTAGCTATCAAGAATTCCGACGATAACAAATTGCATGATTTGGCCCTCCCTGAATCTGCACCGCTCTCCGCCACGCGCTATTTTCCCTTCACGGCCAGCGATTTTGAGAACAGCCACGGAAACAATTTCGGATCGTCGTAGGCTTTGTCCCAGGACGCATGCCGGATGCCGGGAAATTCCGTGTAGTGCACGTCGTTGCCGATCGCCTTCATCGCCGCATACATCCGCTGCGATTCCGCCACCGGCACGATGTCGTCATCGGCGCCATGAAAAATCCACACCGGAACGTTGCCCACTTGAGCCGCCGCATCTGTGTAGCTTTTGGGCTCGTCCGCCGGCGTCCACTTTGCAAGCTCGGGATAGGCTTTCAGCGTTGCCGCCGGCGGGCGAATCCCGCCGCAAATCACAATCAGCGCGGCGAAACGGCCCGGATATTTCTCCGCCAGGTACCACGTCCCGTATCCGCCCATCGAAAGTCCGGTTAAGTATGTGCGCCGGACGTCGCCATGAAATTCCTTGATCGCCGCATCGAGCGAAGCGATCGCGAGATCGTCCATGTGCGCCTGCATCCACCACACATTCGGCCGGCACTGCGGCATCACCACGATCGCTGGGATAACGCTGCGGTTGCTACGAATCGCCGTGCCGATGCCCACGTCGGTTTCCTGAAGCCCGTCTTCGCCGCGTTCGCCCGCGCCATGCAGGAACAAAATCACCGGCCATTTCTGCCGCGGCGTCCATGTATCCGGAACGAACACCTGATATTTATATGTCGTGCCTTGCACCGTGATCGTGCGGTCGAGAAATCCAGTTTCGTGATTTTTTGCGTGAGCCGGAACCGCGATCGCCAACCAAAAAATAAAAAGCCCAAGAAGTTTTCCCGAAGCAAAAGGCACGAGTCCCTCCGAACTCCAAACTTTAGCATGACTATTCCGCAATCGTTTGCGTGCATCTTCGCGTTCGCCTGTATCTGTTAAGCTGGCATCGTCATGCATTCCGAGCCACCAGCAACCGCCGCCAACAGCCCGCCGTCAAAAGCAGTGATGGGACGCCGTCTGGAACTTGACGCCGCGCGCGGGCTGATGCTCGTCTGGATCACCCTCACTCATTTGCCCACCGCGGCCAGCGCCTACGTTAACCAGCCCTTCGGTTTCGTCTCCGCCGCAGAAGGTTTCATTTTCCTCTCCGCGCTTTTCACCGGACGCATTTATTTCCGCCTCGCGGAACACGACGGTTACAAAGCCATGACGCTAAGACTCTGGTCGCGCACCCTGCGTCTTTATGTCTACCACGCGCTGCTGCTGGCCTTCGCGTTCTTGGTCGCCGTTCCCATCGCGGAACGCGGCAATCGCCCCGGTCTGCACAATCTTCTGGATTTTTATTTTATGGCCGGCCCCAAACGCTCCGTCATTGAAGCTTTCCTGCTGATCTATCGTCCGCCGCTACTCGATATTTTGCCGATGTACATTATCTTTCTGATGTTCACTTCCGCCGCGCTGCTTCTCGCGCGCAGAATCGGATGGAAGCCCATCCTGTGGACAGGCTTCTCCCTCTGGGCGCTAGCTCAATTCGGCCTCCGCGTTGATGCATATAACGTCGCATCGAGAATTATCCCGGCGCACATTCCTCTGAACGAAATGGGTTCTTTCGATCTATGGGCCTGGCAATTTTTGTGGATAGGCGGCGTGTGGCTGGGAGTGCGCTGGGCGCAAAATAATTTACCCATCGAAAAGTGGGCGAATCGCGTCGTGATTCCCTCGGCCTTAATCGCCGTCGCCGGTTTTGTATTGCGCCGCGCCCTCGAGCACGGCTTGCAGCTCGGCCCCACCGAATTCCTGTTCGACAAATGGCATCTGGGCCCGCTGCGCCTGCTGGATTTCACTGCGGTGGCCATGCTCCTGATCGTTACGCAAAAAATGTGGAAGCCGCTGACAGTCGGCCCGTTGGTCCTCATGGGCCAATCATCGCTGCAGGTATTTTGTGTTCATCTGCTCTGTTGCTTCGCGGGACTGACGCTTCTCGGCAACGCGTCCATAATTAGCGGCTGGAAGCAGATCGCGCTATTGAGCGGCACACTAGTCGCCATGCTGCTAACCGCGAAAATATTCGCCAAGAGCGAATCCAAACACGAACGAAAACCGAAACCAGAAAGTTCGCCCGGGCCACACGCACCTATCATCCGGACATCCTACGTGCAGTTGGGAAGGGAATCGAACGAAGCAAAACAACCGCACTGACCTCGACGCAGGAATCGTCCAGCCAGATCCGCGCAAGGAGCGACGGAATTTTTATCGAATTCGCCGGCCGGTGTGCACCAACACCGGCGAGCCTTCGGCAATAAACGCAGAATCCGGCGCGCGACGCAGAATTTCGCCGAACTCAACACCATAAAGCGCGCTGCCGTCGCCCGTAAACGCGGCATCCGTGCTCACCCACACGCGCCAGGGATCGTGCGACACGCGGTATTCAATACTCTCGTTCCCGCTCTTAGCCGAATATCCCCAGTAATGCTCGGTGATGAAGTTCTCGAGCGTGCCCTCACCCACTCGCGACGACGCGCCGCTCGCCCGTGCGCTCAACTGAAATTGCCCGCCGCGCCATTTCCACTCATATTCGGCCGCAAGCCCCTCCGCATCGCGTGAGATGCGATGCCGCATCGGGCACGAATCATATTTCTCTCCATACATCAGCCGCGCGAACCGCGCAATCGCTATCCGCGGCACCAATTCGCGCACAAACACCACGCCCCTGCGAATCTCGCCGCCCTCGCGACGCCGCACGTAGAAACGTAAATTCACCTCGTCGAAATTACTGTGGAAGGGAACTGCGAGGAATCCATAAAGCCTGGTGCGCAGGAATTGAAACCCAACCAGACTGACAAACGTCCGGCCTTCGAACATATCTAACTCGACGCCGCGCGGCACGTACCGCCGCAAAAGCGCAGGATCAAGTTCGTAATTCAACGCCACCAGATCGCGCCACTCCGCCGACAAAAATACGCGCCGCTCCGCCATCAGTACGCGACAGTGAACCGCTGGCCCTGAAACCGCGGCTTCTCGATTTCATCCACCACGGCCACCGCAAAATCTTCAGCCGAAATGTAGCTCTTGCCAGCGGCGTCCGTGAGCAGCTGATCCGTCCCGGTACGATATTTTCCCATGCGCGTCCCCGGCGTGATCGATGCCGCCGGGCTCACCGCCGTCCAGTCGAACTCCGCCATTCCCGCCTTTCGATAAGCCTCCAGTGCCTCACGATGCGCCAGCGCAATCGCCTTCCACTCCGCCGGAAAATCCGGCGCGTCCACCAACTGCACGCCCGGTTTCACTTCCAGACTTCCCGCACCGCTCACCACGATCAATCGTATCGGTTCCACACGCGTGAGCGCGCCAATCAGCTCATGCGCCGCCTTCACCACCAAATTCGGGTCGCCCTTGCCCGGCCCGTAAGCGCTCACCACCACGTCATGATCCACCGCCGCCGTCGCGATCGTTTCCGGCTTTAAAATGTCACCCGTGTGATAGTCCAAATCCGCGCGATGCTCCCCGGTTCCCGACGTGTCGCGCACCAGCGCCGTCACATGATGTCCGCGGTTCAGCGCTTCATGCAAAATCCGCTGTCCAATCATTCCGGTGGATCCGATGAGCATTATTTTCTTCATAAAATGGTCCTTCGCTCCGGCGCCCGCCCCGTTCCAGCAGATGCGATTCCGGGAATGGCGAGTCGGTTATAATTCCGTAAGCTGGAAGTCAGGCTCGAAAAACGCCGGAAGGGAAACGCGCGCTAAGCCAATCCTGCTTCCGCTTCGCTGATCGTCGCATAAGTATCAAAAAGCGGCGCAATCCCCGTCAAGTGCAGCACGTTGTGCACGCGATGATTCAACCCCACCAGCGCCAGCTTCCGCCCCGTTTTGTGGCAGGAAACAAATGCGCGCACCAGCGCGCCCACCGCCATCGAATCCACCATGGGCACTTCGGTCAAATCCAGAATCAACCGCGGCGCATCCGCCGTCGCCACAGCCTCCACAAAAACCGCCGACGCGGTTGACGTGAACGCGCCCTTCAATTGCAAAATCTGCTGCCCTGCACGGCTGCTCGGCTGCGCTAGCACGCGAAACGTTTCAAGCGACATGTCGCGCATTCTAGTCCAGTTCCGCCGCGCGAAGCAACGAACCTCGACCACAGTCTCGTTGCGCTCGCCTGATTCGAGCACGCCGTCCGTACACTAACAATCACCAATTGGCATCCAACAAATTTCCGTTTATATTGATCCGGAAAATCCCTCGCATCATGCTACGGCCATGCTATGACATGACGCCGGGGTAGAAGAGGACGCATGAAATTACCCATAATCGTTTTTTGCATGCTCGCCGTCGCGTTCGCGTGCACCGCCGCCAGCGCCGACACGCTTCGCCTCACCACCGGCCAGGTAATCTACGGCCAATTCGTCACCCGCACGCCGGAGGGAATTCAATTCACCGGACCAGACGGAGTCACGAATGCCTATCCACCCGGGCTAGTCGCCTCGCTCACCTTCGGTCCCGTCCCAACTCCGCCGCAGCAAGCCCCGCAAATGGTCACGCTCCCGGCCGGCACCGTCATCCTCGTCCAAACCTCCGACGAGCTGGACACCAGCTACACTCTAACCGGCCAGGTATTTTCCGCTACGCTCTCCACGAACCTGAACGAGAATGGATACTTGGTCGCCCGCATAGCCTCACCCGTCTATGGACAGGTCGTCCTCGCAAATTCAGCAGGCCGAGCCACCGGCAGATCGAAATTGAATCTCCAGTTGACGCAACTGGTGATTGGCGGGAATTCCTATCCGATCGTCACCGATGCATTTGACACTCAAGGCAAAAGCTCCGGCCGCCGCTCGGCATTCCGCCTGTTCGGAGGCGCGGGATTAGGCGCGGCCATCGGCGCCATCGCTGGAAATGCGGGAATGGGCGCGGCTATCGGCGCAGTCGCAGGCGGTGTGGGTTCAGTCGTGCAAAAAGGCAATCAAGTGCAAATCCCCGCCGAAACGACATTGCAATTCACTCTACAGCAGCCAGTCACGCTCCCGGCCCTGCCCTAAATTCAGCGCCGGCGCGTCCGCGCAATATAAATAATGTTTCGGAGGCCTTAATGAAGACCCTTTTGAGCGCACTTACTAGAATTGGTTTCGCCGCACTAGCACTCACTCTCGCCGTTGCCACAGGCCTCAGCGCGCAGGAAACCCACATCCAGGATCCCGTGCGCAGCAAAGAACTGAATACCCAGGCCTACATCCAGCTCCTCCGCGCCGATCTCAGCGCGAAAAAGGAGCAGATCGTCCGCGAAACCATGCAGCTCAACGATCAGCAAGCCGCGACCTTCTGGCCCATCTATCACGAATACCAAGCCGAACAAAGTAAGCTAGGCGCTGATAAGCTCGCCGTCATTGCAGACTACGCCCAGAATTTTTCCGCCATGACGGACGAGAAAGCCGACCAACTCGCCCAGCGCCTCATGCAACTCGATGAAAAACGCATGGCCCTGCGCGAAAAATATTACGGAATCATGAAGAAATCCCTATCCCCCACCATCGCCCTGCGCTTTTTTCAGGTAGAACATCAACTGCAGCAGATCGTGGATTTGCAAATCGCAATGAACCTGCCAATCATCGAGGGGAACGATCTGAACGAGAAGTAGAAGCAGAAGTGGAATTAGGAGTAAATGAGGAATACGGCGAGTCGTTTGAGTTTACTGCGTAGCAGGCGGAGCAGCAGCCCCGCTCACAGCTTCACTCTCGTTATCGTAAATCTCAAACACCTTAATCAACCGCGTCAATTCCAGCACTTCCCGCGGATGCTTGTTCAATCCATACAACGCGAACCCGTTCTTCAAACTCCGCGCTAGTTTCAATCCTTCCACCAGCGAAGCCACGCCCGCGCTATCAATGTAATTCACGCCGGACATGTTCACGATCACCCGCAGCTGTCCCTTTTTATTCAACGCATCCATTAGCGTTTTCCGAATCTCCGGCGAATTGTATAGCGTCACGTCGCCGTTGATATCCACGATCGCCGCTGCTCCGGATTGTCGTATGGAAATATTCACGAAAAATGGCCCGTGCTGTCTGGCCCCGTTGCGACTACAAGCCCGCGCCCGTAACCGCGCAAAGCGAAGCAACTATCAATTAATAAAACTCCACGGCGCCTGAACGGGTAGGGGCAACCCTAGGCCTTTTGTAGCATCACATCCGTGGACTGAACCACCACCGCAACCGTATCGCCGACTTGCAAATTCATTTCTTCCACGCTGCGGCGCGAAATTACGCTTTCGACTTGGTGTTCGCCCACCGACACTACCACGTGGGCCATGAGGTCGCCGATCTGCAATTCCTCGATCTTCCCGATCAGTCGGTTGCGTGCCGAAATTCTCATGCCGGGATGATACCTCGCGCGCAAGAACCTGTCGAGGGCGAGATTGCACCTGCAATCAAACTTCCAGCCCCGCTCCCTTAGAATATTCCAATAACACAACTCCGGTCCCGTACACCTTGTGGCCCGTCAATCTCAGCTTCGTCGGTTTCGCCGGCGCCGGCAGCAACGGAATCCCGCCGCCCAGCAGCACAGGGATCAGCGCAACTTCCACCGTGTCCACCAACCCGGCGTCCAGAAAACTGCGAAACAGCAAGCCGCCGCCGAACAGCCATATGTCCTTTCCGGGTTTCGTTCGCAACGTCGCCACCGTTTCTGCTTCCTTCCCGGCCACAATCGTCACGTCCGGAAAGTCGCGCTGCTGCAGCGTGCGCGAGAAAACGATTATCTTCATCCCGGGCACCGCTGCCTGTCCGTGTTTCACCATGAACTCGAACGTGCCGCGGCCCACCAGCAAAGTGTCGAACTGCTGGAAAAGAGCAGCGAAGTCAATCTCCGGATCGCTGACGATCCAGTCGAACTCCCCCTTCGGCCCAGCGATATACCCGTCCAAACTCATCGCCACCCGATAACGAATTCCTCGCATAGCCACCTCCGACGCAGCCATGACCGCCCCCGCGCCGCGATTATCCGCCCTCTCGCCAAATCCTGGCAAAAAATCTCGCGACGCCTGCTGCCGATTACCGGCCAAGTGCCTTGCATCCGGCCAGTTGGCGATCGACCGCTTGCGCAATATCTCTCACGGCACACCGCGCCGCTAACCGTTGAGAACCCACCACATACTTGCTACCGTTGTCGAGTGTCCTTCCGTCCAGACGACCTGCCGCCGCAGAATCGCCGCCGCAGCAAGCGCGTACACGTGCGCATTCCGGTTTTGGTGCGCCTCCAGGACACCAAGAAGAATTCCGTTGAGGAAAAGACACACACCATCATCGTCAACTCCCACGGTGCGCTCATCCTGCTAGCCGCCAAGGTTAATGTCCAACAGATCGTCCGCGTTGAGAACGTTAATACCAAGGAAGAGCTGCTCTGCCGAGTAGCCTGCCTCGGCTCCAGCTTTATGGGCAAGACGCAAGTAGCCATCGAATTCATAATGCCAGCCCCCAAATTCTGGCGCGACCGCCCCGCCACCTCCGAACCCGAAGCCGTCCGCGTCCCCGCTAAGCGCTAGAGGCACTTTTCCTGTTGCTTTCCCAAAGGACGTGTGTCATCCTTCCTGTTGGAAACCAATACGGCGACCCTATGAAACAAAAAACCGATGTCCCCCAAGGCACTCTGGCACTAATGGTCCTGAAAACTCTCGACGTCCTCGGCTCACTCCACGGCTACGGAATCGCCCGCCGCATCGAGCAAATCAGCGGCGATCTCCTCGCCGTGAATCAAGGCACCCTATACCCGGTGCTGCTGAAGCTCGAACAGGAAGGCGTGATCGCATCCGAATGGGGCGCCTCTGCAAATAATCGCCGCGCCCGTTTCTATCGCCTCACACGCGAAGGCCGCAAGCAACTCCAGATCGAAACCCAGGATTGGCAAAAGACAGCCGCGCTCATCGGTCGCTTCTTCGCAGCCAAAGCGGAGGACTTGTCATGAAATCCGTGAACTCCATGAAGCGGTTCTTCACCCGCATCTTCAACTCAGCCTCCAACCGCGCGCACGATGAGCGGTTGAACGAAGAGATCGAAGAACACATCGCGATGCAATCCGAAGAAAATATTCGCGCCGGTTTATCACCCGTCGAAGCGCGCCGCCAAGCCATCCTGAAATTCGGCGGTAGGGAAGACATGAAAGAAGATTACCGAGCCGAGCGCAGTCTCCTGTTCTTCGACAATTTGGCCCGCGATCTGCGCTTAGCTATCCGCATGTTGCGCAAATCTCCCGGCTTCACCGCCGTCGCCGTCGTCACGCTCGCAATGGCCATCGGCGCGAACGCCGTCGTCTTCGGCGTACTGAATGCCCTGATCCTTCATCCGCTGCACGTCCCCCAAGCCGAAAGCCTCTACGGAATCCAGCATGGCAACGAAGCCTCCTCGTATCAATCCTACCCGGACTATCTCGATTTGCGTGATCGCAACCGCAGCTTTGACGACATAGCCGCATACGACGCCGCTCAAGTAGGCCTGGACGCCGCCGAAGATCCATCCCGTGCCTGGATAATTCTAGCGAGCGGGAATTATTTCGATGTATTGCGTCTGCAGCCATTCCTCGGTCGTTTCTTCCACGCATCGGACGAGCACGGCCCCAACAGCGCCCCCTACATCGTGCTCAGCTATTCCTATTGGCACGCGCATTTTCAGGACGATCGCGGCGTCGTCGGCCGCGTCGTTCGAGTCAACAAGCGTCCCTACACCATCCTCGGCGTAGCGCCGCCCGGCTTCAATGGCACCCTAGTATTTTTCAATCCCGGTTTCTTTGTGCCCCTCGTGAACCAGGAGCAAATTGAAGGAGAGAACGACCTGAACGCGCGCGGGAAGCGTTTTATCTTTATGACCATGGGACATCTGAAGGAAGGAGTCACACAAGCGCAGGCCATCGCGGACCTGAACTCCATCGGTTCCTATCTCGAGAAAACCTATCCAAGGGACGATGACCAGAGAACCTTCACCCTGGCTCGACCCAGTCTCTACGGCGACTATCTCGGCAAACCGGTCCGCGCGTTCATGACCGGGCTGATGCTTCTGTCAGCGCTGATTCTGCTGGCCGCCTGTGCCAACCTCGGCAGCCTGTTTGGCGCCCGCGCAGCTGACCGCTCTCGCGAGGTAGCTCTGCGCCTGGCCCTGGGCGCGAGCCGCGCACGCATTTTGCGGCAACTCTTCACCGAAGCGTTGTTGCTCTCGCTGATGGGCGGCGCCTTAGGATTATGGGGCAGCTTCCTGCTGATGAGCGGCCTGAGCGCTTGGCAGCCATTTTCCCGATGGCCCATCCAACTACCCGTGAATCCGGACGCAAATGTCTACGCAGTGGCTCTACTCCTCACTCTGGCCAGCGGATTCCTCTTCGGTGCCTTCCCGGTGCGTCAGGTGCTGCGCACGAATCCGTACGAGATCATCAAGGCGTCATCGCGTGGTATCACTGGCGGCCGCATCACCATCCGAGACCTCGCACTAGTCGTTCAAATTGCCATCTGCGCCCTGCTCGTCACCTCGTCCATCGTCGCCGTTCGTGGACTGCTGCGCTCGCTGCACAGCGATTTGGGCTTCGATCCGCGCAACGCCATACTCGCCGACACCGATCTCAGCATGAGCGATTATAGCGGCGAGCGCGTGCTGCAAATGCAAAAACGCATGATAGACGCCGTCACGGCGATTCCCGGCGTCGAGTCCGTGGGATTAATTGACTGGGCGCCATTAGTGAGTGGCGGCAACGTTGATTCTCTAGTCTTCACCGAGGCAACCACAGACCTGCGGCAATCGAACTCCTCCGCCCGATCCTTCCTGTTCGGCATCTCTCCTGAATACTTCCACGCAGCGCACACCGCCTTGCTCTCCGGAAGAACTTTTACGTGGCACGACGATGAAAATGCGCCGCGCGTCGCCGTGGTCAACCAGGAATTTGCGCGCAGGGTATTCGGCTCCCCCGCAAACGCCATGGGCGAATATTTCAAGAGGCCCGATGGCACGCGCCTGCAAGTGGTGGGCGTCGTAGAAAACGGAAAATATGCCAGCCTCACCGAAGATCCGCGCCCCGCCATGTTTGTCCCGTTCCTGCAATCGCCTACCGCTCAGACCTATCTCGCCGTGCGCTCAGACTGCGATCCCGCGCAACTCGCCGCAGCCATCCGCACTACATTGCGAAATCTCGACCCAAGCCTGCCCGTTTACATGGGCCCGTGGAATAAGGAACTGGACACCACCCTGTTTGGCTCACGCATCGCCGCAATAACGCTGGGTGTGATGGGCGTGATCGGCGCGATGCTCTCCATAACCGGCATCTTCGGAATGGCCGCGTATTCAGTCAGCAAACGCCTGCGCGAACTGGGAATTCGCATGGCCCTAGGCGCGCAGCGCAAGGAAGTATTGCAAGCAGCCCTGGGCCGCGCATTCAAATTGCTCGGCATCGGTTCCGCAGCAGGCCTGCTCCTCGGAATTCTAGCCAGCCGTGTGCTAGCTTCCATCGTGTACCAAGCAACTCCCCGCGATCCAGTAGTCTTGGCCGGTGTAGTCGCGCTCATGCTGCTCCTCGGCCTGCTAGCCACATGGATCCCAGCCCGCCGCGCCCTATCAATCGATCCAGCAATCCTAATGCGCGAAGACTGAAGCGCCGCGCTCTCCACTCATCCCGCGCCCGGCAGTGCGTCAGTTTCAGATTGGAGCTGCCGGCTCAATCGGTCGATGCAAAACACCCTCCAGTGCGCTGATTCGGCAATGCTTCTGCGGGAGTGCCATCGGTTTGGCTGTGCTGGGCCAAAACTCAGCGAGGGAAGCGTTCCGGCTGGTCTCGCCGTTGCGAGCGATTTTGGCTTTTGTTTTCAATGCAGAGACTGCAAGTGAGAACTGTCGGCTTAGTTTTTTGTCTTGTCATTCTCATGATGGTTTCAGGAATTCGAGGTGATGGCACCAAGGCGGATGAGCTCGATGGCTTTCATCAGAATGTGCTGATCGCGTCGCGTTACCGGTAACTTGGGTACCGGGACCGACTTCACCTGTAACCGCGTGAATCACGAGTTCACGGAATGGCTCCCTGCCTTTGAATCCTGTCGAAAATGTCGGCCAGATTCCCGCTCTTGATGTCCGAAACGTCTACTCCGTAGATACGTCGAATTTTTTCGACAAGCCTCTCGTTTGTGGCATCACCGTGAAAATCCCAGAGCCTCGACTCGTCGGAAATCCAAATCCACTCAAGGTCAAGAACGCGTTGCGCAAAGTCTTTCGTCAATTTCGGGTGCTGGCTCACACGATGAGAAGCAGCAAACTCAACAGCAACTTTGGTGCCGGGTCGCGGGAGACGTTTCTTCGTGGCCACAAATCGGTCGAAACTCTTACGAATGTTTTCAAGTGCTTCTTGTCGGGTGTTTCCGTTGCCCGACATCGCGGGCCAATTCACCACAGCGGCAATCCACGGAATCAATTTCAGTCGAGATACGCTCGCTGGCTCAGTCGGCTGCTGAAACCGAACCCGAATTGGAAAGTCGTCAATCGTCCATTCGTCTTTGAACATTGAAGCGAAACGCATCCACAACGCTTGCGCCTGCCACGCAATTTTCTGAGCCTTATGCACCGCCTATTTATACTACATGGCTGCTAACTGATAAGCCTCGACTGCGTCTTCGACGCGTCGCTAGTGCCAGAAACTTGTCTAGAGTTCCTCTCTTTGCCGATGTGTTTCCGGGATTCGATTCGGCAAGCTAAGGCCGATATGCGATATGGCGCTTCGCGCCCGACGATAAGCATGGCTCCGGTACTGGCGATCACTTGTTTGGTGGCAAGGACCGGATGTTCACGGTCCGTTGACCCCGTTGGAGAGTTTCTTAAACCATTCGTCACCGGGCCGAACCGAATCCTAATTCCTAGCAAGGAGAACAGGGATGAGGACAAAAAGCTGTGGCGGAACCGAAAAGCAAAGAAGGAGCTGGCGCGGCAGCTGCAATCGGAGAACCCCGGTCTGGAAGTGGTCCATCCACACGCCGCGGGAATCGATGTGGGCAATGGTGCGCATTACGCGGCCGTGAGACCGGATCGTGATCCACAACCGGTGCGCCGATTCGAGTGCTTCACCGCGGATCTGTATCGCTTAGCCGACTGGTTGCAGAACTGTGGTGTGAAGACCGTGGCTTTGCAGTCGACGGGCGTGTCTTGGATTCCCCTATACGACATTTTGGAAGAACGCGGGTTCCAGGTTTATCTGGTGAACGCACGGAACACCAAGAATCTGCCGGGACGCAAGAGCGATGTGCAGGAAAGCCAGTGGCTATTGAAATTGCATACCTAACTGTTTGCGGGCAACTGCTCCTATCCGCAACAAAAGGATTGAAACGGCGAGACGAATCGCGCTTTTTCTCCGGACCTGATACAAGGCTCGGGAAGGTTCAGGACAGAAATTGGCTTGTCTGGTTAGCGCTGCAGGCTCAACTGGTCGGCGCAACACTGGCTCTAAGGTCTACTTACACAAGTTTCAGAAGCTAAGGTCGTTCGCGAGCGTTGATCCGAACAGAACACTACCCTGTCAGGTTCAAACTGGGTACGGCTAGTGAACTGCATCTCGAACGATGTTCGACCTCGGGCTCCGGGCCCCGATTTGCTTTCACGCGTTACTTTGTTTTTCGACTGAGAAATTTTAGGGAATAAAACGAGCGGGCATGCGGTCGGTAAGGTTGGCGAGTAAACCGGAAACATGATGACTCTTTATGTCTCGGTTTGCTTCAAAATTGTAAAAAGTCTCGCCCACAAACTAACAGGAATTTGACAACGCTGTGGCAAACAGCGATGGCAAGCACAGTCACTATCGCTTCCGATCCGGATCGGGCCGTAGCGCCTGAACGCGTTCAGAATTGATTTCAAGACAAGGAGAACGGCACATGGAAAAATCTAGAGCTGTCGTTAAGACGGGTACGAATCGACGTAAGTTTCTGCAGAGCGGAATGTTTGCAGCAGGCGTGGCAACTATGGGTGGCGGCCTGTTGGCCGGCGGGCTATCAGCCTTTGCCCAGGACCGCGAGGACGATGACGGTGCGCCGATCACAAGGGGCGATATTGCAATTCTCCGATTCCTCAGCGCCCTCGAACAGATTGAGGAAGATCTGTGGATCCAATACTCCGAACTCGGGGGAACTCAAGACAACGAAGTCTCGGGAGTCAACGGCGGAAATTCGTTGTACACGGCGGCCCTCACGATCCTCGATGGTGATATGGCTCAGTATATCCACGACAATACCGACGATGAGATCAGCCACCATCGCTTTCTGAACAACTACTTGGCTTCGAAGGGCCAGCAGCAGGTCGATCTCAGCCACTTCGCCACGTTACCGAGCAGCAAGGCTGACGGAGCCCGGCAAGTTGGGCGGCTCACAAACCTGATGCAGCTCACCGTCGACACCAGTTTCTGGTCGCGCTATCGCAGCATCACCAATCCCGATTTCGATCCGAATTCGCCCTTTGCTCAAGCAGTCCCGAGCTTGAATGTGGGGCAGCATACGGCAATACCGAGGTCCAATGCCGATACGAAGGGCAGCACCATCAGCGCTGACCCCAACAATAATCCCCAGAGCATCACCGCCCACCTGCAAGCGATCGCTTTCACGGCAGGATTTCACTTTGCCTTCATCGAGCAAGGTGGCAGTAGCCTCTACCCAACCTTGGCTCAGAAGGTGACAAATCTTGAAGTCCTGCGCATCTTGCTAAGCATCGGGCCGAGCGAAACCATGCATTTTCAGACCTGGCAGGACAAGGCCGGCAATGCGCTTCCCTTGACCGACGTGGACAACGGACCGGGTGGAACGGGGGCCAGCGTGACGTTTTCCACCCTGTCTCAAGCGCAAGGCGAGACCAATCCGGAGTCGCTCAACGGTGATACGTTGCAGGCCAATCTCATCATGCCCGAGCCAACCCACTTCCTTAACGAAAAGCTCGGACCGGTCGCAATTGTTCGCCCAACCTCCACGAAAAACAGCGGCGCCGTAGCCTCGTTTCAGGGCTTTGTGGATGACGGGCTATTCATTGGACAAAGGAAACAATTCTTCGACTTAATGTTTGATCTGGCTAATGAAGCGGATGAAGCGAGGCGGCAGCTCTAGCCGGACGTACTCGGACTTGGGTCTGAGATTATAGTTCGACGAGTCGGATATGAGCTCGAATCGTGAGTAACTCGTCTACGCGATTCGTACCAAATGACTGGAATGGATAGGGTTGCTCGAAGGCAAACAGCCTAGAATCTCGAGCGCGGGCGTTCTTTCAGCAACCCTGTCCCAAATTTTTCACGCAAGATCATGGCAAACCATCCCGAAGCCGTGAAGATGCTCGCTCATTGAACCGGTAGTCAAGATTCGCAAACGCGTCTCGCGGCCAGAGTCTATTTGGCTCTGTTGACATCCTCGAGAAAAGGTAGCGATGCCTCAGGGGATAGAGGTTGAAACTCAATCCAAGCAACAGGGCCTGACGCATCTGCGTGGGCAGCGAGCGGCCAGGCGCACTAGCCGAGAGTTTGCGTAGGATCGAAGAAAACAGGCTCTCGATCAGAGCGCGACGCCGATAGAGTCGTTGCGGAAACGATCGGCGCATTTCCGCACGCGCTCCGTGGATGCGCCAGGTTTTCTTTCCGCGTTTGGCCGGGATCACGCTCTGCGCCCCGAACTCGCGCCGGATGCCAGTGGTAACGACGCAATCGCCTGTTGTCCGCTTTCGCTCCAAAGCGAACTTCCTCGCCTTAAACCATTCGCCGGCGCGATCGCCTGCAGCGCGTTCTGTATCCGCGTGCGCAGGCGTACCCATTGGTGACGGTGTAAGAGCAAACCTCGCAGATCCAACAGTTCCTTGGAAGGCTGCCAGATCGACGGAAAACGGTTTTCTACCAGCAGCTTGAGAAGCAACTCGACATCGCAGGGTGAACGCCGAAACAGTCTACTCGGGCCGTCGCGAGGCCGACGTCGTTATGGCATCAATCAGGCATTATCCGAATTGGCCTAATAGGTCTAATCAGATTTGCTACGATCAGACCTGCACGCTCTTTTCTGCGGCACGGCGGCACCGCTTGTGATCGAAACTGGCCATAGTTTGGAAATTCCCGCTCGTGGGCTATATGCTGGCACACGGCCTTGAAGGTACCCGTGAAACTTTTTCAAAGGGTCATACGAGCGTTTGCCTTGATTGTGAGCGCTATGTTTGTCTTGCCCGCCGCGTCATTCGCGCAGACCGATGAGATCCAAGTCTACGATGCCGCGATCGCCGAACCCGGAATCTTCAATCTCACCTGGCACAATAACTTCATCGCCGATGGCTTGACCACGCCTGCCTTCCCCGGTGGACTCATACCAGACCAGTCTTTCAACGGCGTAACCGAGTGGGCCTACGGTGTTACCCCTTGGTTCGAGGCGGGCCTTTACCTTCCGCTGTACAGCATCTCGCAAGATCGTGGCGCGACGATTAACGGAGGCAAGATCCGCTTGCTCTTCGTCAGGCCTCATGCGGCCGATCGCAAGTTTTTTTTCGGCGCAAACTTTGAGTTCAGCTACAACGCCTCACACTGGCAGCCGTACCATTTCACTTCTGAGATTCGCCCGATCATTGGTTGGCACCTGCATCCGGTGGACATTATTGTGAATCCGATTCTCGATAACTCTTTTATCGGCGGCTTCAAGAGCCTCGATTTCGCCCCAGCGGTGCGTGTTGCGTACAATCTACCCCCGAAGTGGGCACTGGCTGTCGAAGAGTATGCCGACTATGGTCCTCTGCGCAATTTCTATCCAGTCAGCCAGCAGGAACTCTTCGCGGTCCTCGATCGCTACGCCAAAACCCTAAACATCGAAGCGGGCATCGGCTTTGGTCTCACAAGCTCGTCGGACAAAATAACTTTGAAGCTGATCCTGTCGCGCGATCTCAATTCGCATGGCAAAAATTGACCGATCAGCTCGTGGAAAATCCGCGAGTTATCCCCTTTATGACAACGGCTCGGAGAGATCTAAGATGTTGGCAGCTTTCGGGCTTTTGCTGCTGCCGTCAAGCTTTTCAACTCAACTGTTTTAACAAAGCATTCGATCTCATCGAGTTCGCGCAGGTTGTCTCAAGGAAGATTGTCGAAAAAGAGATAGAGCGAAGCGATGCAACCGTTCCGGGCGACGATAAAATCGGTTCCCGCGTAAGCTGGTGGTTTGCCGGGAGTGCCAGATACCCATCGAACCCGTCCGGCATCACCTAATTCCTCGGGCGGGAAGAGGGGCTGATATTCGAAATCTGCATGTGTTGCTTTTAGCACACCAGCAATACGATCAATCTCGTCACGGCCACGAAATATACCGCCTTTTGGGTCATAGAATACTGCGTCTTCGTGAAAGATCTCATCGATTGCAGCGCGACGACGCAAGGGGTCATTCTCGCCAAATACGTCGCTCAGATTGCGAAGCAGCAACGTCGATATGCTGTTGGACATCGTGCTCTCCGTTTCAGATCGTAGGCCGCGAGCCACTCGAACTGGGCTGATTTTATGACTTCTCAACATTAATTCGTGAAAAGGCACGAATCAAGAAGACACCTAGCGTATCCTGGTAATCGAACTTCAATCTTGCGTCAATGACTATCTTTTCGCTCAAAGTCCTGTGTAGTCGCGTAGCCGGAAGCTGCCCCATTGTCCCATCGCCGCGACATCTTTATTAAATCGTGCTAGAATAAGTCTTCCGCTCTTTGAGTTTTGCAGTCCTTGCGCACCTCCTTGAGCGTGTGTGGCATCCCGGCACCGCGCGGTCTTTCCTTGCGTTGCACGAAAGCAGCTAAAGTTTCTGGTTCGCGCTGCTCGTATAGCCGAAGCGACGGTTGTGCTGTGCTCAGGAGAATCACCATGAAGAACCTCTTTGTCGGTAATATGAGCTTTCAGACCACCGCTGACGATCTGCGCGCGCTCTTCGAACCTTTCGGCCAACTCGCACGCGTGCACGTCGCCACTGATCGCGAGACCGGCCGCGCGCGCGGTTTCGGTTTCGTCGAAATGCCCAACGACGGCGAAGCAGCAAAAGCGATCGCAGCTCTCGACGGCAAAGACGTCGGCGGCCGCAATCTGAAAGTCAACGAAGCCCGCCCGAAATCCGAATCCGGCAGCGGCGGTCCGCGCGGCCCACGTGGCGGCAGTGGTAGCGGCGGCGGAGATCGCGGCGGCAATAGCGGCGGTCCGCGCGGCGGCAACACTGGCGGTGGCAAAAAAGAAAGATTCTCGAACGAGGATTATCGCGAAGTCGCGCGTCAGCCGCGCGAGCCTCGCTGGTAACAGCGCATCCGCGCATTTCGCCGGATGCGAAATCGTCCATAACCTCTACCCCTTCAGGAGATCGTAATGACGACAACATTCAAGAAGCGGCAAAAGGAAATGAAGCGCCAGGATAAAGCGCGCGCCAAGGCGGAACGTCGCCTCGAGAAAAAAGTCGATGGCGTGCCCGGCGGCGTCTCCGACGACGGCATTGCCTGGGACGAAGGCGTCGGCACTCCCGGTGGCCTCCGTGTCCCAGAATTCCTGGACACGCCCGAAGACGGCACCGAGCCGGAAACTCAGCACTAGATTCAGCCCATGACCCCGAGCCAGCTAGCGCTCTGACGCCCCCGTAACCACATGCGGATGTCTCTCGCAGTGTCCCCGCACCTTCCCAGGTTTCTTCCTTCGCCGTCGTGCCTTTGACTTTGGCCTTGATCTTGTCGTCGTAGGGGCACGGCATGCCGTGCCCGCTGCATGAATCCCAAGGGGCGGCGGGTCGTGTTTGGATTGGCCGTCGCTTTCGTGAGCACTCGAGAGACTTTGTAGGTCGTGGGCTTTAGCCACGACATCAGCCGCGCAGAACTCAAGCGGCTTTAGCCGCTGAAGCTCCTCTCCACCCTTACCTCTCAGAGCAAACCTTAACTCGCGCGGCATTACCGGGCCGAATCACGTGATATACTCTCCCTTCGCGCTTTCCACGCGCTTCTGTTCTCCGCCGTCCAGGCAGCTAAAGATTCGCAGCGCATAAGGAGCACCGGAATGGGTATTGAATTTCAAGAATTATTCAGCTGGATGCGCCGCCGCAAAATCTTCGCCACCCTGCTCGTCGTCTGCACCCTCGGCATCGGCATTCTCATCGGCACGCTAATTTCCGGCCGCGTGCAGGCCATGCACGACCAGAACGCCGCCGGCGCCACGCTCTTAGCCGTACCCGATCCCATCACGCTCTCCAACGCCTTCTCCACCATCAGCAAAAAGCTCGGCCCCGCCGTCGTCAACATCTCCACCACCCAAGTTATCGAGAAGCCCAAGGGCGGCAAGACCCCCAAAAAATTCGGCGATCCCTTCCAGGATTTCTTCGATCGCTTCTTCGACGCGCCAGACAATAGCCCCGACGCAGAACGCAGCCTCGGCTCCGGCGTAATCGTGGACAAAAAAGGTTTCATCCTCACCAACGATCACGTCATCGACCAAGCCACCAAAATTCAAGTCGCGCTCGACGGCGATTCCACCAAGTACAGCGCCCGCGTAATCGGCATAGACAAAGACACCGACCTCGCCGTCATAAAAATCGACGCCGACCGCGACCTACCCGTCGCGAAACTCGGCAATTCCGACGGCGTGCAAGTCGGCGACTGGGTTCTCGCCATCGGCAGTCCCTTCGGCCTGAATTCCACCGTCACCGCCGGGATCATAAGCGCGAAAGATCGTTCCAACGTCGGCCACCAGTTTCAGCGTTTCATTCAGACCGACGCCGCCATCAACCCCGGAAATTCCGGCGGCCCGCTCGTCAACATGGCCGGAGAAGTCATCGGTATCAACACCGCCATCTACACAGGAAGTCGCGGATTCGAAGGAGTGGGTTTCGCGCTGCCTTCTACCACGGTAATTAATGTTTACAATCAGCTCATCACGAACGGCAAAGTCACCCGCGGATCCATCGGAATCACATTCCAGGAAGATCGCAGCAATAATCCCGTGCTCATGAAGGAACTCGGCGTCCCCTACGGTATCGTCGTCGAAGCCGTCGAGCCGGGCAGCCCAGCCGATAAAGCCGGTCTGCAACCCGGCGACGTCATCACCAATATTAACGGCCAACCAGTACACACCGGCGCCGAACTGGTAAATCCCATCGCGGAAACCGTCATCGGCCAAACTGTGCAGGTGCGCTACGTCCGCAATAAACAAACGAAGGAAGTCGCGCTCATCGTCGCCGACCGCTCGAAAATATTCCCGCAGGTCGCGCAAGCCGCCGAAGATCAACCCGGCGAGTCCGACGTGCCCGGCCAATTCGGTCTGCACGTTGAAGAGCTAACCCCCGATCTATCGCGCAAACTCGGCATGTCCAAAGTCACCGGCGTAGTAGTAACCGAAGTCGAACCAGCCAGCTTTGCCGAAGACGTGGACTTCGCCCGTGGCGACGTAATCACCGAAATCAATCACGTCCCCATCAACGGCCTAAGCGACTACAAAGCCGAAATGGCCAAGCTCCACTCGGGCTCGGACGTCCTATTCAAAGTAGCCCGCCACAGCGACAGCGACCGCGTCCTCACGCTGTTCCTGGCCGGCGCAGTCCCGACAATCCTAGCGCAATAAATATCGCGCGCATTCGCTCGCGCAGCCTCGGTAGGGGCACAGCATGCCGTGCCCGAGCGGCCCAGCTGATCAGCTTCCGTCACGCCGTCCGAACCGCCGCATCCCGCGGCAGCAAATCAGCAAAAACAAACCCATCGCGCTCCACAATCTCGCCGACAGTAACCGGCACATCCGTGCTGAACATCGGCCCCGCGCAAGCAAAAGTATGAAACTCCCCATTCTCGCCGCAAGGATCCACCCCCGCAGGCAAATCCGCCAGCAACGACGCATCAAGCCGTCGCCCCGCAAATCCTCGATCTAAATGCCGCGGATCCACACAAGTCAAATAAGCACGAAGCCCGCCCGCGATCATCTCCTCCGCCAGCGCGCGCGTCTCGGTCCCCCACAGAGGAAACACCGGAGTCATCCCGCACGCTGCAAGCTGCTTCTCACGATAAGCCCGAATATCCTGCAAAAAAAGATCCCCAAAAATCACATGTCGCACACCCTCATCCCGAGACCGTCCCATCGCTTCGCTCATCGCTGCTTCATAAATCTCATTCGAACAAGGCGAGGGAATGGCAACCTTAACCAACGGCAAACCCGCCGCCGCAGCCTGCATCTCCAACAAACCTTCCCGCACCGCATGCATCGCCACACGCCCATGCGTGCGATTCACAGTAGTAAGCAAGGCGGCCACATCGAATGAACCAGCCTGGCGCACCATGTGCAACGCCCAAGCACTATCTTTCCCACTGCTCCAAGCCAGCCAAGCCTTCGGTGGAACAGCAGCGTCCGTCCTCACAAACTCATTCGGCATCGTTTTCTCCGACCGACTGCACAACCGCCCACCGCGATTCCCACGCGCCATGATTGGGCCAACTCTGTTTCGTCGCGCGCATCATAAGAAGCGAACACCAATCAAACTATACACGCGCTTCCGCACCGCTCCCGCGGCTTCGCCTACTTGTACCAAAGTACAGTAACCGTTTGAATCACCACCACCGCATTGCAGTCCGCACTGACCACCAACTCCTCTACTCTATAACTCCAGCCTTCAAGGGGCATATATGGCGAACCCTTCAGCTGCCGGAAATTCGTACCGCGCAGCTCGCCGTAGCACACGTCGCGATGAAGCAGTGCTCGTCACCGTTTCAGGTGTTGACGCGCGCCGCGGACCTTACAGCGAAAAGGTCTCGACGCTCACCATCAGCTGCCACGGCTGTAAATATCCGTCCAAGTACCAAGTCCTCCCCGACGCGCTCGTCACCCTCGAGCTGCATCCCGAAACCAACGGCTCCGCGAAAATCTCCACCCGCGGCCGCGTAAAGTGGATCCAGCGCGACCCAAACACTGGTGGCCCGCTCTACACCGCCGTAGAATTCGAAAGTCCGCAGAACATCTGGCCTATCCCCGCT
This sequence comes from uncultured Acidobacteriota bacterium, assembly GCA_963747605.1. Classification (GTDB taxonomy): domain Bacteria; phylum Acidobacteriota; class Terriglobia; order Acidiferrales; family UBA7541; genus Palsa-295. The sequence goes on from CAVVGA010000031.1 coordinate 197,526, forward strand.
CCTCCCGCAGATTGGCAGCAGTTCGCTGAAGAAGAAGCACGCAAGCTCGGCCCCGAACCAGTCCAGGCCAAGCCCGTCGCAGTCCTGCGCCCGGAAATCGCCCTGGCCACGAAGAAACCCGAGCGCGCCAGCATCATTACCGCGAGCGAACCTCCGCGCACGCTACCTCTGCCAACCGGAAATCGCGCCATCGCTCCGCTGATGGGCGAATTCCAGCAGCAGATGGAATTAATGATCTCCGAAGCCGCGGCCACAGCTGTACGCGAAAAAACCGCATCACTCGCAACCGAAATTCGCGCCAGCCTGCGCGACGACGCCAAAAAAATTCTCGTCCAGGTCGCCGCACAGCAAGCCGGAGACTGGGCCACGCAATGCCTCACCCAAATTCAGAAAGCCAGCCAGGAAAGCGCACAAACTCTGCACTCCAAGTGGACGAAAAAGATCGCCGCGGATTTCGGTGAATCTCTGCAGCGCATCGAAACGCGCCAGCGCGAGGTAGAAGTACTCTCCGAAACGCTTTTCGCCAATTCTCTCGAGCGCCTGCAACGCACGCTCGAAACGTTTCATCAGGACGCCGTCGAGCGCCTCGTCGTGCGCCTGAAAGATCGCATGGCCCCAGCCTTCAAAGACGCCAAAGAAGTCGCCGGCAGCCTCGCGAAGCGCACCGAGGAGCTGGAAAAAACCGTAGTCGAATCATCCGAAAAAACCGCAGCCAAGATTGCAGAATCCTGCGAGCGCCTCGAAAAACAGTTCGAGATCGTCATGCGTGCCCGCCTCGACTCCGCTCAGGAAGAACTCGAGCGCCTCGCTCGCGGCGTAGCCAGTTCCACGATGCAAAATATCAACGCCGCCTCGACGCGCCACGAAAAAGAAGCCGAGGCGCGTCTGCGCCAAGACTCCAACCGCGCCGTCGAGCACGCCAAAAAGACCCTCGAACAAAAAGCAGCCGCCACCTCCAACGAATTCGCCAACGAGCTGACGCACTACAGCCGCAGCCACCTAGAATTCGTCAGCGGAGCCATCGCTGAATTAGCCAAGGGAATCGGCAAGCGCACGAAAGACTAAAGGTGCACTGTAATCGGCAGGAACTCGGGAATCTTTGCAGGTCGTGGGCTTCAGCCACGACAAACATGCAGAAAAAACCGAGCGGCTTCAGCCGCTGCAGTACCGAACTTGCAGTTTTTACACAGACTGATTAGCCGGAGCGAATGAAGATCGAAATGGAACATCAGCTCGAACCATCAACAGACCTACGGCTGCTCGTCGAGCCCACCTGGTGCGCAGGCGCCTCCTGCAATGCCACCGCCGCACTCGATTTCGACGGTCGCTCGCTCTGCCTTGACCACTTTCTCCCCGCCTGCATCGCGGAACTCGAATCGCGCAACGAACGCCTAAGAAATCTCCCGTTCGACACCGCAGCCACCGACGCGTTCAAAACTTTCATCACCAATTGCGCCCAGCAGGCCGAAAAACTAGCCGAAGACCCGCGCTTCACCCAAGCCCACACTAAAACCGCCTTGCTCGATTTTCTGCTGCGCATCTCGCAGCTGACCCAAAAAATCCGCCGCAGCCCGCGCACGGTTTCTTCCATCGCCGTGTGGCTGCGCCGCGAAGACCCGCACCAAACCTGGCACGAAGAAACTTGGACTGTCTCGACCAGCCGTCATGGCGCCGCCCTCCTCTGCCGCCGCCCGGTAGAAAAGGGCGGCACCGTAGTCCTCTGCCGCAAAGACCAAGGCTCCCGCGCCACCGCGCAAGTCGTCTACAGCCGCCGCGACTCCGAAGGCCGCAAACAAATCGGCATCCAATTCTGCGACCCCATCAACTTCTGGGATTTGGATTGAGATCTCACCGCTGCGAGCGCCGCTGCTGCGTCCCGGCTCGTCAATCTTTGTAGGTCGTGGCTTCAGCCGCTGAAGTACTGATTGCGTCGAATCAGTTCGACTGTCCGCGGCTCTGCAGGCGGCACAATTCCGTTCATCCGCAAATATTCCACCATCTGCCCGTAATGATCGTAAGCGTGCGCCACGCCAAATGTAGCTAACCGCAGCCGCGTGGACTTGCTATGCTCCGCATTCTGCAACATGTTGTCCGCGGTCAGCTAGCCGCAGCCTTATGCCCCAGCGCAAATGATTCCTTCAGCAGCTTGATGATGTCCGCTTTGCTCTTCACGTTCTCCCCGCCGTTGTCACCCTTCAAACTTTCCGGCACGGCGTCGCCGGTAATCGGCGTCCAAATAAAGTAATTCGAAATGGCCACGTGCTTCACCTGCCCGGCAAACGTGCGCACGCCCTTATACTCGCTCCCCGGAATCTTCAAACTCTCCGGCGAAAAGTTGTATTTGTCGTCCGCCATCGCTTCGGCGGCGCCCACGAATTCCTTTTCGACCCGCTGATCTCGCCGTCCAACACGGAAGCCACCGTCGGCGCAGCTTGTGCGTGCCTGCAGCGGAAGTTGGCGCCAGAGGCGCGGCAGGGCTTGCGGAACTCGTCGCGCCGGGTCGCGAAACCACCACGGCAAGAATAAGACGGCCAACAGCAGAACCATTCGTGTTCGATTCATCGCACTCGCTCTCCTCAATTGTGTAGTGATTGTGTTTCCGATCCGTGGGTCTGTGATCTGCAAATCACTCGCGCCCTCCGCTCACTCCGGCGCGATGCCTTCAGCGATGTACAAGCGGGTTTTTGCGGCGCTAAGCCGGAGCGACTTCACCGGCGCATAGGCCGGCGATTCGTACCACTCGCGCGCCTTCTCCACGCCGTCAAATGCGATGATCACGAAGTGCTTGGCCGGTTCGCCCTGCAGAGATTGCGGCTTGCCTCCGAGTACCACATCGTGGTGATTGAAAGGCGCCAGCGTTGCCGGCACCTGTTCCCCATATTTCTGCATGTTAGCCGGGTCCTTCACCTCCACTTCGGCGATCACGTAGCCCGGCGCCACCTTCGTTTGTTGTGCATGAATTACTTCAGCGCCCAGAACCCCTATCGAAACGCCCACCAGCATCGCCAACGCCAGCTTGGGATTTTTCTTCACAGGATTATTCTCCTTGATCACTCATAGCGCAGCGCCACCAGTGGATCCACGCGTATCGCCCGCCGCGCCGGAATGTAGCAAGCCAGCAGGGCCACCCCGATCAACAGCAAAGCCACGCCCACAAACGTCACAGGATCCGTCGGCCGCACGCCATAAAGCACCCCAGCCATCAAATGCGCGACGATCAACGCGCCAACCAACCCAAACACAGCCCCAGCCAGCGCCAACCCCAATCCCTGACGCAGCACCATGCGCAAAATCGTCCGGCTCTGCGCGCCCAGCGCCAGCCGAATCCCGATCTCGTGCGTGCGCTCGCTCACCAGGTACGAAATCACGCCATAAATTCCCATCCCCGCCAGCAGCAAAGCCGTCAGCGCGAACAACCCCACAATTTCCATCGAGAATCGCCGCTGCGAAAGTGACGCGGACAGCACATCATTCAGCGTCTGCGCCCCGAAAACCGGAAGTTCCGGGTTCACCGACTGCACCTCTTGCCGCAACTGCCCAGGAATCGTCGCCGCATCCAGCCGCCCGCGCAAAAATATGGCCCAATCCTTCGCCGTCCTCTGATACAAGCTCAGATACAGTTGCGGCGCGCTCGATTCCGCCAGCGATTCGGTTCGTGCATTTGCGATCACGCCGACCACCGTGATCCATGTGCGCGGAGAACGGTTTCCGGGAGTCGGCAATTTAATGTGCTGGCCAACCGGATTTTCATTGGGCCAGTGCGTCCGCGCGAATGCCTCATTGATCACCGCGACGCCCGGCGCGTTCTCATCGTCCGCTTCGCCGAACAATCGGCCGCGCAGCAGCGTCATGCCCAGCAAGTGAAAATATCCCGGCGTAACAATGGAAGCGTCCACCAAAGGCGCCTCGTTGTTCGACGTTTCGTGACCCTCGATGATAAACGGGAACGAATTCAGATCGCCTCGCCCATGCCCCAAAGGAAGCGCCGCCAGATCTCCCACCGCGATTTCTTCCACTCCGGGCAGCGTCCTGCCGCGGCGCAATACTTCGCGCAAGAACGGCGCCTGCTGCGCAGCCGTCCGGTAGATGTCCGTCGCGGGATCATTCGGTATCGGCAGCCACGTGCGCACGGCCATCACATTTCGCGGGTCGTATCCCAGCCGCGCATTCAACAAATCCGCAAAACTTCGCAGCAGCAGCCCCGCGGCAATCATCAGCACCAACGACAGCGCAAATTCCGTCACCACCAGCGCGCGCCGCGTGCGCGCCTGCTCTCCCGACCGGAAGAGCCGCGCCCTTCCTGCTTGAGCATGTAAGTCAAATCCGCCGGCCCCGCATGCAACGCCGGTGCCAATCCGAAAATCGCGCCGCGCAAGAGCGTCGCGCCCAGCGCAAAAAGCAAAACCGGCCAGCTAATCGATACTTCGTTCAGCCGCGGCAAACTATCCGGCACGATCTGCAGCAGAAACCCTTTCGCGCAAAACAAAATCACCAAGCCCACAACCCCGCCGACCAGCGAAAGCAGCAATCCTTCGGTCAGCAGTTGCCACATCAATCGTTCCGCGTTCCGCTCCCAGTGCCTGTCGCACCGCCATTTCGCGCCCTCTCGCGCTCGCACGCGCCAGCAGCAAATTCGCCACGTTCACGCAGCCGATCAGCAGCACCAATCCCACAGCCCCCAGCAGCAAGATCAATGATTGGCGAACATCGCCCACCACCGTCTGCTTCAGCGGCACCAGCCGCACCCTCCAAGCGCTCTGCACCGGATAATCCTGCGGGAATTCCTTCTGCAACGATGCGACCAACGCGTCCAGCCGGCTCTGCGCTGCTGCAATCGTCAATCCAGGTTTGATTCGCGCGATGATCGGTGCTAGAAAATGCGACGCGCGCAACGGCTCAGGCGCAGGCGGCCCCGCAAATCCTGTCGCGGCCCACAATTCCGTGCTCCTCTGCGCCGCTGGTTTGCCCTGGATCGTGAAAACTGGCGGGCATGACTCCGATGATTTGATACAAGTCGTTATCGAGCCGAATGTTCTTGCCCAAAATCTGCGGGTCGCTCGCGAACGCTCCCTTCCACAACCGATCGCTGATCAGAACTTCCAGCGTAAACCCCGGCGTTGTGTCCTCCGGATTAAACGAGCGCCCCAACTCCGGCTCCGCGCCCAGCAGCGCAAAATAATTCGGCGCCACTGTCGCGAAAAGGATTCGCGTCGGCTTGCGACGAGCCTGTCAGATTCACTTCCCCGCCCCCTACCGGCGAAACATATTCAAAAATTCCGGAACGCTGAAAATCCTGCCACTCCGGCACGGACATTCCCACGTCCTGCGCGCCCACTCCCGGAAGATCGTCCACCACACTTACCAATTGCTCCGGATGCGGATACGGCAGAGGGTGCAGCAGCGTGGCATCCACCACGCTGAAAATCGCCGTCGTCGCTCCGATGCCCAAAGCAATCGTCAACACCGCGATCGCCGTGAACCCCGGAGATTTCCGCAGCATGCGCGCCGCATAACGCAGGTCTTGCCAGAAGTGATCCCACCCCGGCCAGCGGCTGGATTCGTAGAAACGCTCCTGCACGCGCGTCACGTTTCCGAAAGCCACGTGCGCTGCCGTTCGCGCAGTCTTCCTCGCTCAGCCCCTGTTCCTTCAGGCGTTCGGTCTCCAGTTCGATGTGTGCCTCGATTTCCGCCCCGAAATCGCTCGCCTTCCGCGTGCGTCGGAACATAGCCTAGCCCTCCTCACTCTCCAGAATCCGCCCGATGCCGCCGCCAACCGGTTCCACTTGCTCGTTTCTTTCACCAGTTGTTTGCGACCCGTCGCTGTCAGCGTATAAAACCGCGCCTTGCGATTATTCGTGGAGTTCCCCATTTCGCGGAAATCCACCCCCGCTCTTCCAGCCGCTGCAACGCCGGATAAAGCGCTCCATGCTCCACCAGCAGCTCTTCGTCAGACGTCTGCTGGATCGCCCGCGCAATGCCCTGGCCGTGCTGCGCTCCAAAAATCAAGGTGCGCAGAATCAGCAAGTCCAGCGTGCCCTGCAGCAATTCCAATCGATTCTCCCGACTCTCGGGTAGACATATCACCCGAATACTATCCCTTCCGGGTAAGATGTCAACCTGAAAACCTCGGAAGCCATGCCATAAGTTCCCCACTCGGAAGGGCGGGGCTTGAGCCCCGCCGTGAGGCCGCGAAAAAAAAGGGCTTTAGCCCCTGAAGCCGCATCATTCGATCGTTGCAGCTTATTTAGCAGTACGAGAGTCTACCTGCTCCGGATTCTCTAGCCCTCCGCCCAGACAAACCCTGCGCCTTTCGCCTGCATCCAACTATATTCCGCGCCGGTTGCTCGATACGCGCCGCAGCGGATGTCCAAGCTTGAGACCGGGCGGAAAATCACCATAATAAGCTTAGCTATCCGCGCCGGACGCTTCGCTCTCGGAACCGCCACGCGCGCCAGGGAACTAATGCGGGGAAAAATGAGCAAACTTCCAATCACGGTGTCGCTGGTCCTCGCGTCTCTCGTCTACGCGTGCTCCGCGTCGGCGTCGAACGCTCCGCTCGGCGCCCACGTGGTGGCATCGCTGACCAACTCGAGCATGTCCTCACCCGCGTCCACCCGCAACAATCCAGCGCCGCACCCCGCCGACAAGCTCCTCCACCGCCAAGAAAAAGAAATCCAGCAAGGCTCACCACTCATCCAAACGCGAGCCCACCCAAAAAGCCCCCACTCCACAACGCATCTCCGAAATTCAGTCCGCCCTCGCGCACGGCGGCTACTATCAGGGCGCCCCCAACGGCAAATGGGACTCCAACAGCGTCGCCGCCATGCAAAAATTCCAATCCGACAACGGCCTTAGCTCCAGCGGAAAAATCGACGCCCTCAGCCTCGAAAAACTAGGCCTGGGCTCGGGCACCGCCGGAGAGACGCCCCCAAACCCGTCACTCCGCCCCCAACTCAGCCACACACATCATCCGCAACCCCGCCCCCACCGCCGCAACTACCACCGCCTCCCCCAGCGCCGCGCCCGCCCCCAAACTCCAGCGCTAATCACCACCAGTTACGCCGCTGTGACACGCACTCCACTTCACGCAAAACCCTCGCGTCTCGCCTCGCCCCGCAAACTGTGCAATTTTGAACAGACTCGCGCATCCCCCCCTGTTACTGTTTATTGTGAGTTCCCCGGCGCGCCGAACGGTATCCATCAGCCTCGCCGCCTCCCCAAGCGTGCGAAATCGAAAAGCCGCGTCTTCGATGTGAAGCGTTTCCTCGATTCCACCGGCCTCGGCAGAAAAGTCGGCAAGTTCGCAAAAAAAGAAACCGTCTTCGCCCAGGGCGATCCTGCCGACGTGATCTACATTCAAAAAGGGCGGCGTGAAACTTTCAATCGTCAATGAAACCGGCAAGGAAGCCGTCGTCGCGATTTTAGGCCCCGGCGATTTTTTCGGCGAAGGATGTCTCGGCCGGACCAATCCGCTGCATCGGCTCGGCCACCGCGATCACTCCATCGGACTGATCATCGAAAAGAAGGAAATGATTCGCGTGCTCCACACCGAGCACGAATTCTCCGACCGCTTCATTTCCTACATGCTCGGGCGCAATATCCGCATCGAAGAAGATCTGGTCGACCAGCTCTTCAATTCCAGCGAAAAACGCCTGGCGCGCACGCTGCTTCTTTTGGCCCGCTACGGTAAACCCCGACAATCCGCAGCGAGTCGTCCCCAAAATTTCCCAGGAAACCCTGGCCGAAATGATCGGCACCACGCGCTCGCGCGTGAATTTCTTCATGAACAAATTCCGCCAAGCTCGGCTTCATCCACTACAACAGCAGCAAAATCCACATCGACAACTCGCTCCTCACCGTTGTCCTCCACGACTAACGCAGCCGCCGCGTCTGCTGCGACGCGCAAACTCACTGAATTCCCGATTTGCGCTCGCCACACCCGCTTCTCGCGAGGCCACCAATAATTCGGGAAAGTGTTCCAAATTGAACTGTTTTACATTCGCCTCCTTCCGCATTCTGTCTGAATGAGAATGCACGAGCTCACCCCTAAACAGTTATCCTCGGTCCCCTGTCCCACATGTGGCGTCGCCATCGGCCAACGTTGCCTCCTGCATTCCGGCGGTCTCCGTTCAGAACCGCACGTAGACCGCAAACTAGCCGCCGCCGAGTCCCTCCACAAAAAGTGAATTGCTCCGATCCCGTGTTTCCGCCAACGTCCGGTCCGCAGCATGCTCACCACCTTCCAACAAATACGCCTCGGCGACTGAATTATCTGATTTGATCGCAGTCAGGTTCTATCTGCGCTAAGCGGGGTGCCGTCTGTTGCTATTCCGCTTCCCAAGCAGCTCTTCGAATTTCCCTTTTCTATTTTCGCTTTTGGATTTATCAGTGTTCATCTGCGTCCATCTGTGGTGCCTTTGACGTTTCGCAGATGGAGCTGACCAACCCGCTACCGGAACCACCCCGAATCCGCGCCAGCCTTCCGCCCCTCTTCCGCAAGCTCGTCGAGCTGACGCTCGAATCCTTCCTTCTGATGCTCCACCTGCTTGATCTGCGCGTTGCGATCCTCCACGAAAATACCCCCGCCTGCGCTCCACTCATGGGTCCACGCTCACCGCGCCATGCTTCGCAATTCATCTTGAATCTCGCTGATGTGTGGTCGCACTGCGCCATCTGCGCGCGTATCGCATTCGCTCTGCCGCGCCAATATGATTCCTGACTTCCCGCCGCGCCCTGCGCCCCGCCGCCATTAGCAGCGCCACCGCCACCCAATACGACGCGGCCCCGCCGCCCACCTGCCCGTCTCCCACC
>CAVVGA010000032.1:0-57400 GCA_963747605.1 uncultured Acidobacteriota bacterium
CACCGCCGGGTTCTGCAGCAGCGGATGGAGGGTCGCCCACAGCCTCACCCGCTTCGTAGCCTGGGCGATGCCGGCCATCATCGTCAGCAACTCCATCTGGACGCCCCAGTGGTTGGTGACGCCGCCGAAGCCTCGCCACTTGCCCATCGCCATGACGAAATCCATGCCCACCTCGTCGGCGGTTACTGCCGCGGCGAGGTTCTGCTTCCACAGCCCATCGAGGGGCGGCGTCGTCGAGGATATGACCCACCCTCCGTTGGCCACCGGCAGGAAGACGCCGAATTCGTGCTTGTTTGCTCCCATGGCCGGGCTCCTCACCGCAGCTGAAATCGCCACACTAGGGCGTTCGCCGCCGAAGTGGGAACGGGTTCGGCGATCAGCGAACGCCCCAATGTATTAGTCTAGCGCAAATCATCGCCATCCAGGTGGACCACGTGGATGATGGTTTGCGCTAGGCCGAGTTCGCCGCCAGTCGAGCCGGAAGGTCCGAGGTTTCCGCGGTGGCGCCGCCCTGTGGCGGGTGCTGGCGCGGCGGCCGCATGAAGACGACGGCGACGAGGATCACGGCGATGATGGCGGCGAAGATCTGGAACGTCCAGACGAAGCTGCCCGTCAGGTCGCGCACGCCGCCACCGATCGTGGGCCCCAGCGCCGACACCGCCCCGATCAGGCAGGTGGTGGAGAAGATCTCCAGGTTGTGCCGCCGGCCGTAGTAGTTCAACAGAAGCACGGTCACGGCCAGCAGGGTGAGGCCGAACCCCAGGCCACAGCCCACCGCATAGACCAGCATGGTCGGATAGTCGTTGGCGACGCTGAGCGCCGACGAACCGACCATCAGGGCCAGCAGCGCGATCATCAGCAGGTACCGCGGATCGATGAGGTCGCCGACCAGGCCGCCCACCGTGCGTCCAACCATCTGCATCAGCGCCTCGATGCTCAGCATCGTGCCGGCGACCACCGGGGCGATACCACGCTGGGTCAGGTGCGCGACCGAGACGCTGCCTACGGTGGCGCCGATCAGCAGGTGGCCGAAATAGGCGGCCAGCAGCACATAGAACTGCGGCGTGCGGAACGCCTGGCGCGGTGTCCAGTCGACGAGCGTGCGATGGACGCGCCCGCGGCCGTTGGTCGCGACGGTCTCTTCAGCCAGCGCCGCGTCGGTGCGTTCGGAGGCCCGCACGAGCGAGGCCGGGCTGCCGACGGCGATGGCGCAGAGGCCGCCCACCGCTATCGCCGCGAACGCCTGGACGAGCCAGAACATGCGCCAGTGGTCCTGGAAAGCGTGCATCACGCCGAACACCATGAACGGTCCCGCCACCCCGCCCACCGCCCCGGACGTAAAGTAGATCCCGAATGGAAGCGCACGATGTTTGAAGACGGCCGCCAGCACATGCGTGCCGGGGATGAGCGCCATCATCTGGTAGCCGATCCCGCACAGGGTCGTGCCGACGAAATAGAGGACGACGCTGTGGGTCTCCGCGAGGCTGAGGAACCCCGCCGCCATCACCGCCGTGCCGCATAGCAGAGTCACCCGCACGCCGAACCGCTTGATCAGCATCGAGGGTAGGAAAGACGGAGAGTCCGGTCGCGGCGCCCAGGAGCGTGTAGCCGAAACCGCCCTCGGTCCAGCTCCAGCCGCCCTCCGTGACCATGCTGGGCAGCACGACGCCTAGCGCATTGTAGGTCGCCGCGGTGATCAGGAAGAGCACCAGGCTGAACGCCGCCACCAACAGCCAGGCTCGCCACTCGAACTGGGACATTGGTCAGAACCTGCGCTTCAGGGTTATCCGCCACTCCCGTCCGACGCCCGGGATCGCCGATACGTTTTCGTAGGTCGGGTCGGAATTGGGGGTGAAATAGAGGGTGTCGAACAGGTTATCGATGTTGGCGTCCACCTCCCATGGACCCTTCTGGTAGAACGCCGACAGGCTGACGAGGCTGTAGGCGGGGTAGCTGATGGCGTTCTCGATCGTGCCGGATGTCTTGGTCACATAGGTGACCCCCACCGTGGCCCCCGCCCTTCCCCAGCTGTGTTCGTCGCTGACGTAGTTGGCGTGGAAGCTGATCACGTTGTCGGGGATGGTCGACAGCTTGTAGTCGCCCGCCCGGCCGGGCAGGCTGCTGAAGTTGAAGACCAGGTAGGCGCCGCCCCACGACCCGAGTTCGCAGGCGAGAGTGGGGCCGCAGACAGCGTAGGCGGGGATGTAGTCGACCGACGTGTCGGGGCCGAGCACTTCCGTGCGCTGGTCGTCGCCCGAGAACGTGAAGCTCAGGTTCTTGGTGGCCAGCCAGCGAACCTCGATCTCGGCGCCGTCGGACCTCGTCCGCTGGGAGACGGCGTTCAATCCGACGAGGCTGGTGCGGTGTTGCTCGTAGCCGTCGATCGATCCCACCAGCGTGTTTCCTGCGAGCTGGAACGCGAACGAAGTACGGGGCGGGCGCGGAGTTGATCAACGCATCGAGGCTTTTCCTGCCCTCCTCGAGCGTGGCGACCTGCTTGATCCACAACGGAGTACCGTCATCGAGCGTGCGAAATATATCGAAACCTAAATCCATTTGTACCTCTGGCCCATGGTATGGGAGCAACAGTTCGCTCCCTTTGCGGCAAGGGGAGGCTGGACGCACGACTCACCGGGAGTCAATGTACACGGGCGCGCAGAAGTTGTATGTTCAACCTTAGACAGACGCAAGTTTGTCTGGTAATTGAAGATAATGACTACACAACCGGCTAAAGCAAGACCCGGCATCATACGCTGAATCTGGGAAATAGACCCGGGAAATCCAGTGCCATGCAAGCGTGTGCCATGGAAATGATAAGGGCCAAATGACACCCAAGAAACGTGCGGACAAGGCCCGCGCTCTTTTCCCAGCCGGGCTGCCCGTATCCAAGCCCGTGCACTATGGCGCGGGCGAGACGATTTTTTCGCAAGGCGATGAATGCACCGACGTTCGTTACATCGAAGAGGGCGTAGTAAAGTTGACCCTGGTTTCCAATCGAGGCCGGGGCGGAATACTGGGGTTTTTGGGACGCGGCGATTTCTTCGGAGAAAACTGCTTGAATGGCCAGGCGTTTTACTCCACATCGGCGGTGGCCCTGGTTCCGGGCACGGTGATGGTGATCAACCGAAAAAAAATGGTGAGGATTATCAACGAGGAGCCGGCGGTCTGTTCTCGTTTCATCAATTATCTCCTGGCGCGGAATCACCGCATTGAAGAGGATTTGATCGATCACCTTTTCAATTCCAGCGAAAAGCGGCTGGCGCGCACGCTTTTGCTGCTGGCCGACTATGACGCGGGAAACGCGGATGTGACCCTCCTGTCCAGAATCAACCAGGACACGCTGGGAGAAATGGTAGGAACGACGCGCCCCCGTGTGAATTTCTTCATGAATAAATTCCGCAAACTCGGCTACATCCAATACGACAAGAATGGCCGGCTGGAAGTGTACAAGTCGCTAGCAAAAGTGCTGCACGACTAAAAGCGCGCCGAAGAGTGTGACGGATGAGCGGCGCGAGGGCCCCGGGATCTCGGGGATTCCCAGCGAGAACCGGCGATGCAGTTCTCGCTGGGGCATACGCAGTTTCGAGCGCTAGTTTGTAGAGCTGGCCTTCTGGTTCTTCACCTGCAGTTCGTTTACCACCTGCTGAACGTTGGGAACTCCGGCCGCGACTTTTTCTGCATAGGCGCGCTTTGCTTGCGAATTCACTTCGCCGGTTAGCGTTACGACGCCGCTTTTCACGTCGTACTTCACCTGCTTGTTTAGCTGGTTCTGAATCAGCGCCGCGTGCAGATTTTTCTCGATGCCTTGGTCCACATCCGAATTGATTGCCTTGGCATCGCTTGCAACGGCTGGAGGGACGACAGCGATTTGGTCCGCCACGACTTGCCCCGCAGCGATGGATTTGGCGATCGTTTCGGCCTGCGACTTGTCCATATCGGACGGCACATCACCACCCAAAGTAACGACGCCTTTTTCCCGGTCCTGGCTTACTTTGACGTCTTTCAAACCGGCTTGATCGAGCGATTTCCGGATGTTGTCGGAAACGTCCGGAGACTTCGCAGGCTCGGAGGAGCATCCTGCGAGGGTACCGACGGCAAGCAACGTGAACAATGAAACGTAAGATGTGAGCTGTCGCATGTGAATTCTCCTTTGCTATGAGTCGAGCTACTTTGCAGATTTCTTTCGCTTTTTAATGGTCAGGCGCGCCGTTGCATGGCTCCGCTTCGAAGCAGCGGAGGCCGAAACACGCCGGCGGGTGCGAGAAACAGAACTATGTTTGCGCGCGCGTTTGCGGCCGACAGGGCGGCGACGCGCCGGGCGGGTAGCTTCATCCACCTTTGCGGCGACAGCGCCCAGCGTGGAGCCGATCGAACGGGCGACGGTAGTGAGAAAATCGTCGTGTTTTACGGCGGGCTTGCGTGCAGTGATTTTCATGACTTCTCCCTATAGGATTGGTCGAGCGATTTGTATTTCGATTTAGCGATCGAATCGAACGACTCCACAAAGCACTTATGCTTTCCTCTGCGCGGACGCCGGTGGATCTTTCACTACCGGCACGTCTTCACCCAGAGCGGTAGCCAATGCGATCTGGTGGTCTTGTTCGTCCATCAGAATTTCGCGGATGTGTTCAGCCATGGCGAATTCACCCAATTGCTCGCACTGGCGGACCCGGACGCGATAATTCCGGATGGTTTCGCCTTCGTTGATCAGATCGAAGCGCAACATTTCCCGCGCTTTTTCCGAGGTGCGGACGGGCTTGGGCTGGACCGCGGGCATTCCTCCGAGATAGTCAATCTGGTTGGAGATCATCAGGGCATGGGCAAGCTCTTCGGCTGCGTGCTTTTCCAATTCGGCGGCGATGTTCATGAATTCGGCGCCCTTCAATACCTGCGAGTACACGACGTAAGAAATGATCGCCTGATACTCACGGGCCAGATCTTCATTCAATAGCGCGATCAATTCGTTGCGACTTACCTTGGGAACTTCCTGCGATGCGGCTTCAGCCTTCATCGTGTGCTCCTGTTCTAGTTTTTGGCGTCAACGCGAGAATGTGCGGAGACGTAATTGGTGTTGACGCGAATGGGAATTGATTTGCTCCGCGCCGGGTGCGGGCTATGCCGACGAGTTTTTCGCTTCGCGATAGGCGCGTTCGCCAACATCGGCGGCCTGGCGCACCTGACCCTTGATCTGGTCAATTCCATCCTGCGCGCGCTGCGCGACCTTGTGCCCGGCGGCGATCGCGCCGTCCAGATGCTCTTGGGCAGTTTCCACCAGGTAGTCGCGAGTGTCGTTGCCCGAGCGGGGAGCAAAAAGCACGCCCAGCGCGGCGCCTACACCAATACCTACTGCGAATGCAGAGATTGATTCCATCCAATTGTGTTTTGCTGTCATGATGTCCTCCGTTTTTCATCTAAGTTTTGACGCTACGAATCTTGATTTCCAATCTGGTTCTTCCATGCCCAAAGAAAAGCTGGGAGGAAGCCGCACTCGCGGCTTCCTCTCCCGGAAACTATTCCCTGCCGCCCGAAGTGGTGTGGCGCGCCCGCTGATTCTCTGCTTTGACATCAGCGGAAGATTCGCCCGTCGAGGAAATGTCCTCGGCGCTGGTGATCTTCATGATCTCTTTGGCGCGCTTGATTGCCTCTGAGCTGTCGCAATGCACCGAGAGCAGAATGCCACCCTTCTGCACGCGTCCTTCGTAGCGCTTCGCTTCATATTCGGGAATGCCGAGGCCGATCAGCGCGCCTGTGAAGCCACCGACCGCGCCACCGACACCGACACCCGCCAGAGCCGCCATGATCGGGCCTGCAGCGATCAGCGGACCGACGCCCGGAATGGCCAACGCGCCAATGCCAGCGAGCAAGCCCAGTGCGCCACCGAGAACCGCGCCGGAACCTGCTCCGGTCGCTGCGCCTTCCGGCGCCTTGGTAGCTTTTTCAGTGCCAATTTGCCGGGACCCGAGATTTTCCGGAAGCAGCGCGGAAATGTCGCTCGGGGAAAATCCGGCGCGTACCAGAGTGTCTGTGGCGTGATCCGCGCTGGACAACCTGGAGTAGATTCCGAAAACTGCCGTCTTTTTTCCTGACATGTGTGATTCTCCTTTTTTGAACTAGAGTCTGAACTTGGTACGCACGCCGGCTGCTACTGATTCGCCGGCGCCACTTCGAGCTGGTTCGCTGCGTTGTCCGCGCCAACCACGGCCGCTGCCTTCGCCGCGATACCGGCCTTTTCATCTTCGGTACGGACCGGGCCTTGCAGCGTGACTTTGCCGTCCTGAGTGATGATCTTGATGTTGGGCGCGTAGGTCGAGAGTGACTTGTCCTTGTCGATGGCACTGCGAATTTGCTTGCTGGTGTTGCGGTCCGCCGGATTCATCTTTTGTTGCTCGGCTGTCACAGCGCCCTTACTGCTGTCGCCCGGGTTGCTTTTGGAATTATCTGGAGCGGGTTGCTGGTCCGGTTGGACAGTGCCAGCAACCAGCGCAGCGCTGAAGAACAGTGTGGCGCCCAGGAGCGAAAGGCATTTGCCGATTTTCGATGCTGAATTCATTTTGCGGTCTCCTTCTCGATTCGCTTGCGGCACTGGCTTACAGCGCCTATCGAGAGTCTGGACATTTTTTGCGACTCTGTTGCACGCAGACTAGTTGGAATCAAACGGCGGAGCTATACCGCGATGCGCGTAGATTTGGTGGGAGCATGCGGTACAGCGAGCGGAGGCAATGCGCTACGCAACCTGCGCGTCACCACAGCCGAAAATCGTTCCAGCCGCAGTCGCGGCCCGCAGCGGTCAGCTAGGCACGAAGGGCCTACAGCAAACTCTGCACAGCTCTAGTCGAATGAGTGTATGGTCTCCTGGACCTAGAATTCGTAAAAGGAATGGGTTCGCGGAGCTTCCGCGGAGACTGCAGCGGGGCGCATGAATCAAATCCGTCTGGCACATTCATCCAGGGGAGGATTTATGCTGTTGCGTTGGGCGTTATTGTTCTTCCTGGTTGCGCTGCTTGCGTCGCTATTTGGATTTCTCGGAATTGCCGCCGCCGCAGTAGCGATCGCCAAGATCATGTTTTTCGTTTTTCTGGTTCTCTTTTTGGGCTCGTTCTTCGGCGGACGATTGCGTCGAGCGCGAGCGCCTATCGGTCAATATGAAATGCGCAGTAAGGAGAGGTTATGAAGACAGCAACGCTGCTCGGGTTCGTGCTCATTGTTCTGGGCGTTCTCGCGCTCGCCTACCAAGGCATCAACTACACGACGCACAAGAAAGTGCTCGACGTTGGGCCCCTGCAAGCAACTAAAACGGAACACAACACGATTCCGCTGCCTCCGATCGTAGGTGGTCTGGCGCTGATCGGCGGGATCGTACTGGTTGCCGCCGGAAGCAAGCAAGCATAGCAAAGAAGCTTGGCGAATTGAGGTTTCCTGCGGCTCGACCGGAGATGATCGGCTTGCGGGCTCGATCGTTCCGCCGGATTGCTCCGCCGGGTTGCCGAATGTCCAGTTGTTCGTGATTCCCCGCCTAACGCACGCCCGCTCGCGCTTCCAGCACACTTACGGTTTCCACCATCGAACCGCGTAGGCGTGCCGCATGAGCACGCTCCGAAAGCGTGGCTTGCAGGATGCGCTCCAGATCGGTCTTGCGATAAGGATGACAAATAAAATCAAACGCTCGGATATGCAAACAGGGCCAGATAGTCCCTGTATTCATTTGCGCAGGCCGGTTCGCAGACGATGATCGCGGGAATTTCTACCGGCCGGCGCTTCAGCAAACGAACGACGTCACGATAGGTGCGGTCCATCAGCCAGAAGCCGCAGAAGCACGCAGCTACATTTTCCTTGGCGAGCAGCGCGCGCGCTTCGCCGACGCCCTTCGCCCAAAGCGCGCGCCATGGATACAGCTGCAGCAGCTCGCGCATGCTGTCGGTGCTGACGGGATCAACCGTCGCCACCAGTACAGTCGGCGGAGCACCAACCGACGGAAATTCTTGGTCTGAATCGCGCTGCAAAATGGCGGAGAGATCGCTGCTTACGGGCGTCGTGTAGTCCATGGCTGAGTTCTTTTCTTTTTTGGCGCGAGAAGAGAACAAAAAGCCGGCCAGCCCTGAAGCTCCGGCGCGATATTTGCAGCTTTTCGTTCCCTTCCGCAGCGGCATCATCGCGGATTGCACGCAATGCAACAATACGGGGTACGCGTTAGGCCCTTCGGTGAACTTGCTGTAGGCAGAGCGGAATCGAGCAGGCACAAATGTGAATCTGCGAGGCGCAATTTAACGCAGGCGTGAATTCAAAGGTGTGCAACTTTACGGTGCGAATGGTACAAGAATCATGCCGCCTTGCAACGCTCAGACCAATCGCGCTTGCGGCAGAATCAGGCTGATGATTCGGCTACGCTTCGACGATTTGATTTCTCACTGCGTAGCGAACCAGTTCGCTCACAGTGTGCAGTTGCAGCTTGCGCATGATATTGGCTCGGTGCGTTTCGGCCGTCTTCACGCTGATGTTAAGTGATGACGCCACTTCCTTGCTGCTCTTCCCTTCCGCAAGCAACTGAACAATTTCTCGTTCGCGAGACGTCAGCCGGTCACGGAGCGCGGTGGGAAGCTCGGTGCGCATCCTGCCTTCTTTAAAACTTGAAAGCATCACTTCCGTCGCGCGAGGTGTCAGGAACGGCTTGTGATTTGCCAGGGTTTCGACGGCGACGATCAGGTCGCGGTCCGAATCCGACTTTACGATGTAGCCGCGCACGCCGGCTTCCAGAATGTCTCGAATCAACTGATCGGAATAATGCACCGAAAGAATCAGAATTTCCGTGTTGGGCGACTCCTTGCGAATTCTGCGAGCCGCGTCCACGCCATTCAGGTCCGGCATGCTGATATCCAGGATCGCGATATCCGGCTTCAGTTCCTGGGCCTTCGAAACAGCCTCGCGGCCAGTGTGTGCCTCGCCACAGATCTCCCAGCCCGCATGTGATTGCAGCATCCCTTTGATGCCACGGCGCATAAGATCGTGATCGTCTGCAATCAGGATACGAAGCACTTTCATTTCTCTCTCCCGCCAGAAGGGGTTGGTGTGACGCGAACCCAAGATACTCCCAAGCACGAACATCCCATAATGGGACGAGGCCAGTTACGAATCCGTTTCATCAAGACCACCGCTGCTCCTCTTCCACATCCAGCAACCGCATTGCCTTGTGGTGCCGCCGCTCCGCCTCGTTTATCAGAGTTGCTCCATTCCGGGGCCCGCACGTCTCGAGGCGGAGCAAGCGGCCGATGAAGTCGATTATGAAATGGGATGAATTCCACCCCGCTTGACCGAGCACAAGCCGCGGCCAAAGTACGGTATTGCTACGGATCCGTCTATCGGAGTCATCCTGTAGTCTGCCTAGGTAGATTCCTGTATTGTCGCTGCGGAAAGTGACAGAATTAGCGGCACTTAGCAAATCTGCAGGGGGGATTTCACCTTAGGTCGGCTTGATTTGCGGGCGGTGCTCCGGCGGGTGGTGACGCTTTCAACTGATTCACGTTGCGGACGAGCTTAGCCCACTGCTTCTTGTCCTTCTTGGTCGCGAAAGGCGCACTGAGATCTCCATAGTAAGCCAGCAGCGCCGTTCTTAACTCCGGCGACAGAGCGGCAAAATCATTCTTCTGCAGGCGGTCCAGCAGATCCGCGTAGGTCTTGTCCGCCAGCGGATACTGGCCAGGCGTGGTAACCGTCCCGGTGTCAATATTGTCGTTCACCAGCGTTGTCTGGCCTGCACCCCGTTGCTGATTTGCCAACTGCAGATAGTTCTGCAGGGCGTTACCGAAGCTGGCGACGAATATTTTTTCGGCGTCGGGAGTAGGTATTTTGAACGCAAGATCGCGAAAGGGCCCGACCTTGGGAATCAGTTTGAGTAAGAAACCGAGCAGCGTGGTTCCAAATCCAGGCTTTTCATATTTGCCCGGATATTGCTTTTCGTAATTAGAGCGCGAGATGCGATACAGAAACGCGGTGCGCGTGATTCCCGGTGACCCCTTCTGAATCTCGTCCTTCTTGGTCTGCCAGGCGATTTTCGTGGCCTCCGGTATCAACTGGCTGACTCCTCTACGATAGGAAGAAATCGCCAAGTCGTAATTGGAAAGAACCGAATCCAGGTTCAACGAATACGTTTCCTGAAATGCGCGCGCGAGCAGCTCCTTGGGCACTTGAAAGCCGATGCGATCGCGATACGCGTCGGAGGCGTATCGTCCTTTGGCGACCTGCAGCACGTCGAATCCGAATTCGGTTTTCAGATGCGCGACAGGATCTTCATCGTAGGTAACGCTATCGCCGTACTTGTGGCGCAGTTTCGGATAGAGTAGCGGCACAGCGAGGTTGGTGCCGGTGCGGTGACCCTCATTGTCCGCTGCGTAATGCGCCAAAGCGCCCAGCGCGAACGCATACTCGTTCAGGTTCTGCGAATCACGCAGCAGTGCCACGACAAAATCTCCACTTCGTAGGTAATGAACCAGGTCGCTGAATAGCTTATTGCCGAAAGGATAGTAGCCCATGTCCTGGATGACGCAGCCGCCGTAGGCATATCCGTGCGCGGTCTTCAGGTCTTCGGGAGTGGCTTGGGGAAAACGCTCCAGCAGCAGCGGTTTGATGGCTTCGTCCCACGCAGAATCCACAATTGTTTCATGAGCCAGAACAGAATAGGCGGCCGCAGGAGGCGGTGCGACAAGCAGCAGGATCATGCAACATACAATCGCCCGAGTCTTTAGGAGTTGGCTGAACATCGTGCGATATGCGGGCATTGGCAGGTTTGCGCGGGCATGGCAAATTCGTCAGTAGCTCCAACTCGAGGCGTGCGATTTCCCGGCGTCACTGGCCGGTTCCGTTAAGGACAGAGTCACAACGATTGTCGTTCCGGTTGGCTGCGACCTGATTTGCAGCCAACCGCCGAGCTGCCTCACGCGTTCGCGCATTCCGCGGATGCCGACGCCAAGTTGCCCGCCGCTGCTATTGAGTGTCGCCAGAATGGCATCCGGTATCCCTTTGCCGTGGTCCGCCACTTCCAGGCGTACCACGCCGGAGCGCACTTCAATCTGAACGCTTGCGCTGTCGCTGCCGGAGTGGCGAAAAATGTTGGTCAGGCTTTCCTGCACAATTCGAAACAGAGTCCTTTCCACGATTTCAGAGAGGCGATTCGGACCAAGCGACACACTTAAATCCACTTTCACTTTGCTGCGTTGCGTAAAGCCTTCCACGTACCATTCCAATGCGGAGCGCAATCCCGCGTAGTCCAGCGTCGGAGGATATAGAAGGTAGGAGAGTGTGCGAGTTTCATCCGAGGCTTTCTGGGACAGCTGGATGGCTTCGCGAATCATCTCCGCGGCGCCCGGATCCAGGCTGGCAAATTTCGCGCTTACCGCGGAAAGGTGAATTACCAGCGCGGCTAGACTTTGGCCGGTGCTGTCGTGCAGTTCGCGAGCGATGCGACGGCGCTCTTCATCCTGCAGTTGCAGCAAGCGCGCCGAAAGATTCCGCAGCGCTTCTTCGGCCTCTTTACGAGGGGTGACGTCACGATTGATTTCCAGAATGCCCAGCGCGCGGCCCTGCG
This sequence comes from uncultured Acidobacteriota bacterium, assembly GCA_963747605.1. Lineage (GTDB taxonomy): Bacteria > Acidobacteriota > Terriglobia > Acidiferrales > UBA7541 > Palsa-295. The sequence goes on from CAVVGA010000032.1 coordinate 11,576, forward strand.
CGTCGCGCTGCAGCACCTGCCGGCTGGCGAGTACGATCCGCTTGCCTTCCCGAGTCCGGTGGGCCAGCTCGCCTTCCCACGAACCAACGCTGTACAGCTTTTCATAAACTTGATCGAGCGGCTCGGGAAACTCTGTTTTCAGGAATGTATGCGTTACCTTGCCACAGGCTTCGGCGGCGGACCAGCCATAGGTCTCCTGCGCGCCGCGATTCCAGAACAAGATTACGCTGTCCACATCACGGACGATGATGGCGTCATGAGCCAGCTCAAGTAATTCAGAATGAAGTTTTCCGCTGCTGGCGCTAAGCGCGCGCGGTCGTCCCGGCCTGTTCTGCGCAGCGGACTTAGCGGGCATTGCTTAGGCTACCTTGTGCCGGGCATCCGTGGTGACAAAAATCGTTCAGAGCTGGGCTGCAGACGCCTGCCGTCACCGGGTGGCCAGACAGTAGCCGGTGGGTAATCCTCGATCCGAACAAAGATAATGATGTGCGCATCGCAAGAGTTACTCGCGCTGCGGCAGATTCTTGCCCTGAAAAAATGGCTTGTGCTCGCCCATCGCTTCCACAGCCGTCACCAGCCAATTGGCCTGCGACTTCAACAGATAGCCGCTCGCACCGGCAATCTGGGCTTGGCGAACCATTTGTGTCGAATCGTGTTGCGTAAATATCAGCACCTCGGCGGCCGGGAGCGCCTTCTTGATCTCCGGCGTGGCTTCCAGCCCATTCATCTCCGGCATCGTAATGTCCATAATAACAATATCGGGCCGCAGTTCTCGCGCCTTGCCAACAGCTTCAGCGCCGTCAGCGGCTTCACCAACTACCTGCCATTCTTTACGTGTGGCTAGCAGCCTTCCCAAGGCTGTGCGCACCGCTTTTTCGTCGTCCACGATCAAGATTCGAAGGGCCACTAAGTCTATGCCTCGCACATTTTATCCAATGACCGCGAAACCGCAATCAGCTTTCGCTTGATCCACGCAGGCAAATGCGCGCCTTGCGTTGCGATAAATCACCTTACCGCCAAACGGACTACAGCGCTTGAGCAGCTGTCCGCGATTGCGAAATATGTACAACACCTCCCCACTATTTACATATCCTCCGACCCACGACTGGAATGCCGTAAGAGTAAGGTCGTAACTCCCTTATCCAAAATGGTTTGCGCGGTCCTGTCGCTGCAGCATTGGCCGCCGAATTGCACTCCGATCACATACGTTTTCTCCCTGAGGGGCAGTTTGCCTGGAACCGGAGGTGGAGGAATATGACCGAGACCTACGACATCTTTAGTGATCTTGCGGAGACCGGGCCGATTTGGATCGAAGCTGTTCAAGGTTTAGAGAATGCAAAGGCGCGCGTCAGAGAACTTCTGCAAGCGCATCCCGGAAATTACTTCATTTACGACCCGCTCGCCGCCAAAGTGATCGCATCGGCCGTGAAATCGGCGCACATGCAAGCGCCGGTGACGCTGGCCGGCCGCTCGCGTTAATATAGAGCTGCTACAAACGGCCCATCAGGAACAGGATTAACAGAATCACTAACACCAGGCCGATGCCGCCGCTAGGGTAGTAACCCCATTCGCGGCTGTGCGGCCACGTCGGCAGACTCCCAAAGAGCGCCAGAACCAGAACGATTGTCAGAATGAGCAGCAGCATGTTCGTCTCCTTTTAATCTCGCTCGAAGGGCGCGGCGAGTGTCCGCGCGCCTCCGAGCCGGCCGGTGCCATCAATTCGCGCTGCCAGCCTTGGCTGTCTTGTGTCGCGGCGTGGTTTCTTCATCTGGGGCCTCGGCGCCTCCGCCGAAAGCCTGCGAATTGATTTCTTCCGAAAGCTCCGTGAACTTCTGATCGGTCTCCTTCTCTTCCTCCAGCGTTTGCTGAAACAATGAAGCTGCTTCGCTTTCGCCCATCAATGTAGCGTAGGCGTGCACCGCGCCATAAGCGGCAATTTCGTAATGCTCCAGGCGTTGCGCCGCACAGATCAGTGCCGCATCCATCAGCGCTCCGGCGAAATCCTCAGACATCATTTCACCGCCTTCTGCCACGATGCCGGCCATCCCCTTGCATTTCTTGCCCTTCACCGGCTCTCCGAGTCCGGTCAAGATTTGTTCGAGTCGCGTGGCGTGGCCTCGCGTTTGTTCCAGGTGCTCCTCGAATCGCTTGCGCAGCTCATCAGAATTTGCGGCTTTTGCCATTTTCGGTATTGCTTTGATTAGCTGTTGTTCGGCGTTGCAGAGATCCCGCAACTCGTCCACCTAAAGACTTTTCAAATTGTTCTTACTCATGTGAACCCCTAGTTTCCGGTTTCGGCCGTTTCAGCGAGCTGATTTTCGTGATCGCCTGACGAGAGTAGGCTTCTGTCGCGGTCTTAACCATAAAGCAATCCCTGTACCCTTCATTCCGGGTTCCAGTACGTTGCTGTAGGCGAACCTGCCGAAGGATCGCGCCCGGTGGGAGCCCGTTCACACTGGAGCACACCTTTGCGGGCCAGCCGGCGTGCAAACAAAGCTCAAACCTGCGTTTCGCCGTCAATTTGACGGCCGCCACAAAGCGCGAAAAGTAAGGCGAAATGTCCGCTCCAGTTACGGGTTGCGCTGTATTCCTGGCAGCAGACTTTGCCTCCACTATGTCTGTGCAGTTGGATATTCAATCCAGGAGGCTCAAAATGAACTGGGATCAAATCGAAGGCAAATGGAAACAGTCGGTGGGAAAAGTGAAAGAGAAGTGGGGCAAACTGACCGACGACGATCTGACTGCTATCAACGGTGAGCGCGACCAACTGATCGGAAAAATTCAGGAGCGCTACGGGATCGCCAAAGACGTCGCGCAGAAGCAGGTAGATGAATTCACGCGTGCTTACAAAACGGACGTCGTCGTGACAAGCACCGCGAAGAAAGCGAAAGCTTAAGCGGTTCGTCGTGATAATTCCGCGAAGCAGAAAATAGGAGGTATGTAATGGCAAGATATGGAAAAGCCGCCGGCAAGAGTGTGCAGAGCGCCATGCATCGCGAAAAGCGCGGCACGCTTCGTTCGGGCAAAGGCGGCCAGGGCGGCAAAGTGACCAGCCGCAAACAAGCGATTGCCATTGGACTTTCCGAGGCGCGCAAGAAAGGCGCCAAGGTCCCACGGAAAAAATCCTAGCGCAATTCGTTGGTTGTACGTGCAAAGTCCCCGTTGACCATCAGAGCCGCAAAATAGGCGGCTTTGGTGGTCGGCGACGACCAGCCGCGGTGAACGGCCGCGAGTCATCCCCGCCCCTGGTGTTACGCTGCAGGAAATCTCATTTGCATTTAATTTCGCAGCGCGCTTATTTTCTCAGGATTGGAACGGGATCGGAGCTCGAACTGCATTGCAAAAACAAATGCAGCGAGAGCATGCGCCATACGGCGAATGCTCTGGCTGCCGGGTGGTTAGTGATCGACTGGAGCTTACTTGGGCTTGGCCGGCGCCGCGGCGGCGTGCGTAGCCGGTGGCGCTTGCCTCTGCTGCAATTGCTGCTGCTGCTGAGTGTGCTTTTGAACTAATTGCTGAGTCTGTTGCTGGTGCTGCTTCTCCAGTTGTTGTGTTTTCTGATCGTTGGCTTTTTGCTTCGTCAATTGCTGGTGCTGCTTGTCTTGCTGCTGCTGCAGCTTCTGCCGCTCTTGGTTCTGCTGCGCGGCCAGCTTGTCCTGCTGTTGCTGATATTTCTGGTCGAGCCTGGCGTTCCCAGTGTTGGGAGCGGCAGCGCGCGTGGCAGGCGGAAGTTCTTTCGGGTGAATCGCAGGGTTGGCGTGACTGGCAACATTTTCCGCGCCGCGATCGTTAAATTCTCCCGGTCGCGCCGTCGCTGCGATCGGAGGCTTGCCATGGTTGGCGGAAGCGCGTAGCGCCGGGTTCTCCCGCGCGGCGTTCACGTGCGCCGTTTGTGCGGCGACGGGACCCATGTGCCGCTCGTGTGCCACAGCTTCTTCCTGCGCCGTCGCACGATCGTTTATCCCGCCATGCCCGTTATAACTGACGTGTGCATCATTTCTCACGTCCACTCTGGTTTCGTACACGTTGTGAATCACGGTGACGTTTACGTTGGTAACCGCGCGGTTGTAAAAGAAATGGCCACCGTCCCAGCGTCCGCCTTCAAAACCATGGCCGAAATAACCGAAGCCATAGTTAATGCCGCCGTAGAAACCGACTGTCGGACCCCAATAGCCGTCATACCAGACAAAACTGCTGCCGCCCCATCCCCAATAGCCAGGCGTCCAGAAGAAACCCACTTGCGGGGCTTCCACCCACGTGCCGGGCACCCAGTAATAACCGTCGTCGCCCCATCCCCAGTAGCCAGGCGTCCAGATGTAGCCGTCACCGGGGCAAACCGGCTGCTCGTAAACGGGCAGCGCCGGAGGAGCAATGGTAATCGCCACACCAATTTGCGCGAAAGAAGCGGAAGCAAGAAATAACATCGCGATTGCGAGTAGAAAGGGACGAATGAATCGGCTACGCATTAGAGATCATCTCCTATGGAACTTTCTCCGCCGGTTGCGCGATGGCAATTCCCCGGTCGGCTGTGCCAAGTAAGCGGTAAATAATAACGGGGCCGCTGTAAGATGCCAGACTCTCCGTACTGGGTGTGAATGTATGCTTGCACGCGATTCCTGCCTATAGGGTTATGCCTGTAAAAATGCACAAAGTATTTCGTAGCCGTGTTGGGGCAAGATTGCAAGGCATTTTTCTGCTGCGGCGTATTGTGCGTGAGGATTTGTTCGCCCAAGAATTTTCTGCGCACAATTAAGGACCCGGGAGCAACAAACCCGAGGCGGCCAGAACTCTCAGTACGCGTTCGCCGGAAGCGGATCGGCGGTTAGCGCAGGCTTCAGCTCATCGATGAATTCTCCGAGCGTGCTGAACGTTTGCGACCCGCTGGTGAGGCCGAGGCGGCGGCTGATCTTCAACGGGTCGCCTGAAAAATGCCACAACCCAACCAGGATCCGCAAGTCTGGCTGTTGCGCGCGCAGTTTGGCGTAGAGCGAACGCACGTGGGGCACGGCAAAAGGTGGCAGCGCTGAAATGCAAACCACGTCTGGATGCGCGGCTCTGATTTGTTCGAGCATTTCGCCTGCAGTGTCCGCGGAGATGCATTGCGCACGATGCCCCGCACGCTCGAGCACTTGGGCCAGCATGATGCCGACGAGTTCGTCAGCTTCATCTCGCGCCGGCAGGCACAGAACCCTCAGCGCGGGCGGAACGTGCGCGCGCGCCAGATGCGTTTGATAGCGCTCCGACGATTCCGCAGTCCCGCCTGCTACTTGAACGGGCTCAACATTGTCATCGCGAGGTTCCCACAATTCTTCGATCAACTCCCTGGTGCTCTGGCAGATGAATTTCTGGCTGGCATCGTCGAGGCGATCCTGATGACGGTCCTGCTCCGCTAAACTGAGCGCCGGAATTAACACCGAATCGTAAAGCTCTTCCAGCGTCATCCCTTCCAGCTGTTTCTCCAGAACGCTGCGCGCATCGTCGTGATCCATCGCCAGCAGCCGTTGGTAGAAGCGAGAGGATGGCGTCAGAACCGGCTCGTCGGCCAGAAGAATGTGCAGGAACCTGAGCCGCGGAACATGCCGCCCCGCGACCAACAGGCACACCGTCAAAGGAGTCGAGAGCACGAGCCCGATCGGTCCCCAAATCGCCGTCCAGAAAATCGCCGCGACCAGAATCGCCAGCGACGAAATCCCGGTATGAATTCCGTAAAGCATCGGTTCGATGAAATTGGACACGATCAATTCGGTGACGATGAAAAGCCCGAGAGTCAGCAGTGGCTGCGTCCAGCCATGAAAGACAGCCAAAGAAAGCAGCAGCGGCATAATTCCGCCGAGCGGCGGACCAATATAAGGAAGAAAGCGCAGCACACCGGCGAGCACACCCCACAGCAACGCGCCGGGCACGCCGATGAAATGCAGGCACACACCAATGAAAATTCCGTAACAGGCATTCACGACGAACTGCACAAACAAATACTTGCTCACACGCGCGCTCGCGTCGTCCAGAGTTTGCGTCACTAGATGGAGATGCCCTTCCCCCGCCAGTGAAATCAGCCGATTCCGCAAATCCTCGCGGCGAATGAGCATGAAAATCGTCAACACCAGGACGATCACAGCGCTGCCCAGCAGCCCCAGAACGCTCTGCACCGACTCCAACGGCAGCGCGGGAGCTTTGACGACTTCCACGGGCAGTGGCCGAGTTGGAGAAGCGGATCGCGCAACGGGCGACTGCGCCGCTGCCGTACTGCCGGGCTGTGCGGCGATGGGGCTGGCCGCGAGATCCTTGCTGATCTCCGTGATCGTTTGCGACGCACTGTCCAGCGACTGATTCGCGGGCCAATGCAATGACCCCAGCCGCGCTTTGATGTTGAATTTATAAGCCGGCAGTTGATTCGCGACCTCGCTGAGTTGCTTCGCCACCATCCAACCCACGGCGCCGCAAGCGCCAACTGTCAGCAGCACCACCAGTAGCGTTGACGGAATCCGCCGCAGATAAATGCGCTCCAGGATCTTCACCACCGGCGTCAATATGAAAGTAAAAAGCAGCGCCAACGCAAACGGTATCAGCACGACCCGCGCGAAATACAACGCGGCGATTGCCGCGACAGCGACAACCACCGCGAGCAAATGGAATAGATCGCGCGACAAGTAAGACCTTGCCGCGACTCCGTTGGCTGGGTCTGGAAATTTCACGTTCGGCTGACGAGCCCCATAACCAACGAGACCAGGAACAGCACCAGGAACAGATAGAACAGCAGTTTGGCAATTCCTGCCGCGGCCATCATGATCCCGGCGAATCCAAATATTCCCGCGACGATCGCAAGCACCAAAAAGATTAGAGCCCATCGCAACATGGCGTCCTCCTCTTCGCAGATTTTAGCAGTCAGTCTGCGGCCGTAAAGCTATGGCGTGCGCCCGCCGAACGCCATCAACGGAACCCCCTAGATATCGAAGGGAATCGCGGTAGGTGAAAGCGGCCATAAGCACAAGAATCCACAGGATTTCCACCGTCAGGCAATCGCCCGCCATCTCCTAGGTGTTCCACTGTATTGAATAGATTTCGCGAAAACGTAAAGTGGGACCGGCGCAATTGCGCTCTTTGATTGACCTGGCAACTGGCAGGTTTCGATCATGGCGATGAGAGCGTCGGCGCCAATCGTCGCTGGACATTGGATATTCCGGGAGGTCTGCGATGTACACGTATCTTTGCTGCAGATGCACGAAATGCGCCGCGCGCATTGTGTTGGAAGAATGGGCGGAGTCCATGTATCTGCTGCACAGACCCGTGCGGTCGCGCCCGCGGCATCAGATGTGCCCATTTTGCGAATCGTCATTCGCGCCGGACCGATATTACGTAACGGAAAGCGGCGCGCCGCTGGCGGTATCCGGGCGAGCCATGGAAATGCCAGACCCTTTGCAGGCCTTCAAGAAGACAGCGTGAGGCCGCCTAAAACTTTCTGAAAGCTTTTCCGCAGAAATAATCCCCTCGTCCGTCTCCTCCGAGAAAGGGGTTGCCGCCGAGAATCGGCAGCCCCTTCCCCCCATTGCAGCAATATTTATTGACATTACATTCCCCCAAATCTTGACGCGCTTTTGCAGGGAAATCTCGCGCGTACAGCAATTTCCCCTGCGCCTTAGGAATTTATCGGTATTCCGCTCGGCCGCATTCTCCCGCAGAATGGGCGGCGCAGGAGAGGAATGGAAATCGGGTGCCTTGCGAGAGCAGGGCATGAGGGCTGGGCCGGTTTCCAACCTCTCCTCGCCAAATCTTTTCGTAGCGGCCAGTCACGCTGTCCGTGCAGGAGCAATCGCGATGCCAACGCCCGATGATCAAGAAGCCTTGCAACGCGCGCGCGAGGATGCACGCGAGGGCAAGTCTCCCTCCACGCAGGCAGGCGCATTTGTGCGCGAGGAAATCGATCACGTACGCGAAGGCAAGCACGGCGCTGCCAATGTGCAGCAGGCGATCGCTATCGGTCTGTCGAAAGCGCGCCGCGCCGGCATAAATTTGCCCCCTCCAACCAAGGGATCCGCGAAAATTCGCGCACAGGCTCAACGCGATTTGCGCCAAGGCAAATCGCCGCATCGTAAAGTCTCCAGCGAGCGTTCGCGCGCGACGTTACGCGCTTTGCAGCAGCAAAGCACCCGCTCGGCGTCTCGGCGGGCACTTTCTGCGCAGGCACGCACCAGCGCCGGTAAGCGCGGAGCCGCTGCGCGACACAATGCCGCGGAGAAAGCGCTGCATACGAAGGGAAAGGCGGGATTACGCGCAGCGGCGCGTAGAGCGGCATGCACGCGACAGCGCAAGCGCGCGGCCTGATTCACCACGCCCATGCCCCCAGCCATCAAGAAAAACAAAACCCGCAACGGACTGCTGGACGTGCTGCTCGTTCTGAATTCCGTAATTCTGCTTTTCAGCCATTGGGCCGGGCCACGCAAGTGAACCGCGCTGACGCGCGCCTTGCGGGAATCTGCTCGATATAGCATGGCAAAACGTAGGAGGATGCGAATGAATGTTCCCTGGCAAATCGTGATTGCTTCAGCGGACCTGGAAGAGCGGCGGGCGATGTGCGATATCCTGGCGAAGCTGGGACTGGAACCGATCGTCGCCGCGAGCGTCCGCGAATGCGAAGAGATCATGGCTCAGGATAACGTGGGACTGATTTTCTGTGCTCGTTCGCTGGCTGATGGGGACTACCGTGGTTTGCTGTTGGCCCCGCGACACGAGGGACGGAAAACGCGAATCGTAATTGTGAATCGTGTCACGGATTGGGATGAATACCTGGAAGCAATGCGCCTCGGCGCTTTTGACGTGATTTCGGCTCCCTGCCGCCCTACGGACATGGAATGGATGATCATTCAGGCACTGCGCGAAGACCACGCCCAAAGGAGGCAGATCGCGCTGGTGCAGCACAGTATAGGAGGCTTTCCGGAGGCGAGCGTTTCCAATCCCGCGTGACTTGATCACTTCTGCGCGAGCTCTGCTTCAAGCCGCAGCAGAAAACGAGCCACTTCGCCCGGATCCCGCACGTAATATTTTGCGTGGCTTTTTTGCGCCGCTCCTACCCGGACGGTGATCTGATCGCCTAACGCGCAAAACGCGGTTTCATCCGTGCCATCGTCGCCAATATAAATTGCCGGCGTGCCCGGGGGGAATTCAGCCAGCAGGTCTCGCACAGCGCCGCCCTTGCCGCGGATTTCATTAGGCAGAACTTCCCACACCATCGCGCCATCCAATACTCGCAGCGTATCGCGCAGCGGCTCGACCACGTCCAACAGGCACGATCTTGCAGCGCGCGCCACCGGGGCAGCGGCTCCGCGATAGTGGACTGCGAAGCTCATGCCTTTGTCTTCGATGCGCATGCCGCGCATTGCGGACATTCCTGTGCGCGCTCCTCGCTGCGCGCGCGCCAGAATCCTGGCCACCGCGTTGCTGATTTTCGTAGGCTTTCCCTGCTCTTCGGCTCCATGCAGCCCGATGAAATGCAAAGTCTCGACGCCGATGCGCGTTTGCAGGTCCTGGCAACGCCGTCCGCTGACGATCGCGACGAACAACCTGGGATTTTGCGCCAGCCGCTTGAGCAAGCGCTTCGTGCGCTGCGGTACGCGTACTTCCCATGGGTTTCGCTGCAGCTTTACGAGCGTGCCATCAAAATCCAGCAACAGCGCGCAAATCTCAGCGTTGCGAATTCGAGTCGCGATTTCGCCCCACACGCGGAACAGATAGCGCGGCGCATACACGCCCATATCGGCATGCGCCGCAGCCACAACGCCGTGGCTACGGGGATGTTGAATTGTGCGTTTTTTTTTGGGGCTGATCTGCAACGTGTGCTTGGCCGCCGCGGGAGTTCCGTTCATACGGTGTGCCCGAGTTCGGGCTGAGCTTCCTCAATCCGGATTTCAGAAAGTTCCGTGATCAGACTGCCCGCCCATGCAAACACATTATGACGCATCACATTGCTGCGCATCAGCCTCATGCGCGTTTGACGTTCCACCGTGTCCATTTCCAGCGCCACCCGAATCGCTTCCGCCAGCTGTTCCACGTCGTAGGGGTTCACGATGATGGCATCGCGCAATTCACGGGCCGCGCCGGTGAACTGGCTCAATATCAGAGCCCCTTCCTCGTCATCGCGCGACGCAATGAATTCCTTCGCCACCAGGTTCATTCCGTCATGCAAAGACGTAACCATGCAGAAATCCGCCGCACGGTAGTAGGGAAGAATTTCTTCGTGGCTGTGATGGCGCGTCAGCAACGCGATGGGCTTCCATTCCGCCGTCTGCCAGCGCTGGTTGATTCGCGCTGCCTCCGCTTCCAGCTCCGCCAGGAAATCGTGATAGCGCGCGATTTCCGTGCGGCTGGGCGCGCCGATCTGCACAAACGTGAATTTTCCCTGATAGGACGGCCATTTCTCCAGGAAACGCTCGACGCCGCGCAGGCGTTCCAGCAATCCCTTGGTATAGTCCACGCGATCCACCCCCACTCCGATAAAGTTCGCCTTGATGCCCAGCTTGCTCAGCAGCTCGCTGCGCAGCACGTAGGGTGACACGCCCGGCTCCAGGCCTCTTTGCGCTTCGCGAAAATCCACGCTGATGGGAAACGGCTTGACGAAAGTGATGTGTCCGCCGCGCTTCACCGCAAATCGCTCCCATTCGATTTGCGATTCCAGCGCTGCATCCACCGTCTCCAAAAAATTATCGCAATGCGCCTGAATCTGGAATCCAATTAAGTCCGCGCCCAGCAGGCCGCTCACGAGTTCGCGTTGCCACGGACATATGCCGAATGCTTCGGGATTCGGCCAGGGGATGTGCCAGAAGATCGCCACCCGCGCGTCCGGACGCGCTTCCTTCACCATGCGCGGCAGCAATGCGAAGTGATAATCCTGCACGAGCACCAGTGGATGCTCCACACCCTCGATTTCCTGCAGCACCGCTTCGGCGAATTCGCGGTTCGCCTCCTGATAGGCTTGCCAATCCGACGCGCGGAAAATTGGCCGGGTGTGCGCGATGTGGCACAGCGGCCATAACCCTTCGTTTGAAAATCCGTAATAGTGTCCTTTCTCCACTTCTTTCGAGAGCCACACGCGGCGCAGAGTGTAATCCGGCTTGTCCGGCGGAACACGCAGGTGGTCTTGATCGTCCACGGTTTCGCGGTCGGCGTCTCCGGAACCCGAGGCAATCCAGATTCCGTCGCAGGCACGCAAGATCGGTTCCAACGCGGTGACCAAGCCGCTCGCGGGAACCAGAAGCTCGATGCCCTTCCCTTTGTGCACGTGCATGTAAGGCTCGCGATTGGACACAACCACCAGGGAGCCCTGCGTAGCCTTGCCCTGAATGCTGACGCGCAATCGCTCCGCGGTCCATACAGACTCACCGGATTCGCGCAAGCGCGCTTCCTCTTCGGCGGCAGAGCGCGCGTCTGCCAGGCTGCGCGTGAGATTCATCACTTCATTCGTAAACGGAGCGAGAAAGCTTTCTTTCGGGCCCGGCGGACTGGGCAGCACTCGGCCGCGGCGTATATCTTTCATCCATTGAGCGGTGCGCGAAATCGGCAGCACGATCGTCCAGCGGATGATCAGCACAGTGATCAGGACGATCAGCAGCACCTCCGCAATCACATGCCAAAAAGTGGCCCGCCACATGCGCGCGCTCTGCGTTTCGATGAAACCCACATCGTGAAAAATCGCCAGCACGCCGGTGACGGATGTTTTGTCGCGCAGCGGCATGTAGTACACGTGCATCGGCTCGGTACCGATGGTTACAAATTGGCTGAGGCCGCCCTCGCTCGCAATCACGCGGTCGAGCGGAACGGGAGGAGGCACGAAGCGGTTCTGCAGATTGGAACTTTCCGCAAGCACTTGCCCGTGATTATCGTAAACCACCACGCCCGCCAGCTGTTCGCGATTCCCGAAGCGCTCCACGATGCGGCGCAACTGTTCGCGCGAGCCTTTCTCCAGGGCCGGTTCCACGATTTCCTGCAGGCTCTCCGACAGAATTTCGGCGCGGTGCACCAGGTCCGTGCGCAAGCCGCGCTTCTCGGCGCGAACTTCATTCTTGGAAACAAAAAAAGTAACGATGGTGACGCCGGCAACCAGGAACAAAATCAAACGTAGGCTGAGCTTCACGTTAACTCCAAGTCGGATCTGCCAGGATTCCAGACAAACCTCGCTAATAGAAAAGCAGCACGAATGCTGCCAGTCCACTATGGCCTTTGTTGCTCAAAATAGAACACTTGCGCCGGCCAGCAGGAACCACGTTGTGAAGATTATCCATGAGCCGGTAGAATCTCCTGGGTAACAGCTCTGATTATCGCGCAAACGGGCGCCAAACCCAATGCAGCATTCACCTGATTTTGGCTTCGCCTAAGTCGTAATAGTCTTGGCTGGCACGGTAGCTCGCATAGGGATGTGTGCCGGAAGGGAGAGATGTCTCGCGCGCCGAATTCACGTTATATGATTAGGAAAGCAATCTCGATCTTTGGGCGCTTCACCCTGGTTGTCGCTTTCTTCCTGTTTCCATTGGCTTGGCCCGATGCAACGTATCAAGCGACGTATACTGATTCTGGTTTTTGCAAATATCCCATGAACAGCAAAGAATTTCAGCGCTTCGACGACGTCCAGCAATACATCTCAGTAAGCTGGGACCATCTCACTCGCTCGCTCGACAAATGTAAAACTTACGAAGACCAGAAAATCGGTGACGAGCCGTACCTGTATTTCCCGGCGGACTTTCAGAGCTTGCCTGCCTTTCAGGAATTGGTGAAGGACTGCAGGGTCCACGTCGCGCGCTTGCCGGAGGTTATCACCAGTCCCGACAATGTGCACCTGAACCAAATCTCAAAGGCCGGGCTGTTATATCTTCCGCATGCCTACGTCGTGCCCGGTGGCCAATTCAATGAGATGTACGGTTGGGATAGTTACTTCATTATTCTCGGCCTGCTGCGCGCCAATCGCCTGGAACTCGCCAAGGGAATGGTGGAAAACTTCTTCTACGAGATCGAACATTACGGCTCGATCCTGAACGCTAACCGCACTTACTATCTCACTCGCTCGCAGCCTCCGTTCCTTACCTCCATGATTTTGGCGGTCTATGACACAGAGGACCCTTCTGCGCAGCAGAAAGATATCGCTTGGCTAGAGAAAGCTTACGATTTCGCCTTGACGGACTACCAGCAATGGACTCGGGAGCCTCACTTGGCCGGCGACACGGGCCTGTCGCGTTACTTCGATCACGGCGAAGGCCCCGTGCCGGAAATCATCGGCGATCCGAGCGATTATTACCGCGGCGCCGCGCAGTATTTCCTCCTGAACGGAACCAAAGACCCGCATCTGGTGCTTGTGGATAAGGATCATCCCGTCGAATCTCTCGTCGGGCCGCTCTTCCCGGTCTTCGCTCACAATGGAGCCGCAGAGCAAGACTCGAAAGACAATTCAGCGAACGCGCATTCACCAGTGGATCAAGTGACGTTGTCAGCGGACTTCTACAAAGGCGACCGCAGCATGCGCGAATCGGGATTCGATGTTTCGTTTCGCTTTGGCCCGTTCAGCGCAGAGACTCACCATTACGCGCCCGTCTGTTTGAATAGCCTCTTGTATAAGACCGAGAAAGATTTCGAGCGCATGAGTATTCTGCTGGGGCGACCACAGGAAGCCGCGCGATGGAAGGCCCGGGCGATCGAGCGCCAAAAACTAGTTCAGAAATATCTTTGGGACCCGCAGCAAGGGCGCTACTTCGATTACAATTTCATGACCCACACGCTTTCCACCTACGACTACGCCACCACGTATTATCCGCTTTGGGCCGGATTGGCATCGCCAGAACAGGCGCAGGCGGTGGTGAAGAACCTTTCGCTCTTTGAACAGCCCGGCGGCCTGACCATGAGCCGCGTGGAATCGCAGGCGCAGTGGGATTACCCCTACGGTTGGGCACCGATTCAACTGCTGGCGGTGGACGGAATGCGCCGCTATGGCTTCAATGCAGACGCCGACCGGGTTGCTTATAATTTCCTGAGCATGGTGATTGAAGATTTCGCGACCGACCGATACATCCGCGAAAAGTACAACGTCGTGAAACGCACTTCCATCACTCGTATTGTGAAGGGCTACAGTCAGAATGTGATTGGATTTGGCTGGACCAACGGCGTCTTCCTGGAATTGCTGCACGAACTCCCGCCCCCGCTCCTCGATCGCCTCAAAAGAGAGTAGGACGAAAACTCCTCGTCCCAGACGCGATGCCAGAGTTGTGCCGGTACTGCAAAACCGCGAACAACAATCTGCTCATACCGTCTTGCTGTGCCGGATCCGTTGCGGAACCGCATTAGAAGGGGGGGCGGGAGGATGGGGGGAACATCCTCCCGGCGTGGTGTTGCCGTGTTGCCTGGGGAACCTGCCAGCAATATGAACCTTTCCTCGCCGGCTCTCCATACACTAACTAACGTATTTTTGACCTCTACGGCCCTGATGGCGCTCGGCCACGCAACAAATCGCGCAAAACTATTCAGTCAGGTCCTTTCCGGAGCTCCCGGATGCTTTGGCGCCCGGCTCGGCATCGGTCGGCCCCAGCAGAGCCTCAATCATCCCAACCATCGGAAACGCATTTGTTTTTGACACTACCGAGCGAATGCCCACTTCCCGCGCGTGTTTCTCCAAATCTGAACTGGCATGCTGTGTGAACAAGACGATTGGCACAGCGGGAGCGATCTCCGACATGCGCCGCGCGGTTTCTATTCCATTGATGCCCGGCATTTGAAAATCCAGAATCACGATGTTAGGATGCAACTGTTTGAACAATTCCACAGCTGCTTCGCCGTCGGCCGCTTCGCCGCATACTTCCCAGTCGGGATTGGCTAGCAATACCGTGCGCAGCGATTTCCGCACCAGTTCGCTATCGTCCACGATGAGGAATCGAGTGCGCATCAGAAATCTCCCGCTCGTCGGGTCGCAGCGCAGCAGACCACAGGCGCAAACATTCCAGACGCCGCACCGACGCTCGGCGAAGTCATAGGGTTTTCACCATCGTCTTAGAGACGGGAACGGCCGCTATGACCGTCGTGCCATTCTCATTCGATTGAATCTCGAGCGTCCCGCCGAGCTCGCGCAAACGTTCCCGCATTCCACTCAATCCCACGCCATGATTTGATCCCGCGGATACGGGCGCGCCATTCGTGCGCGGCATGCCCTTGCCTTCGTCGCACACTTGAACGGTAAGCAGCTTTTCCTGCGACGGCGCGATCTTGATCCACGCTGTTTTACTTCCTGAATGCCGGTAGACGTTGGTCAGGCACTCCTGCACGATTCGAAACACCGAAATCTCCACGTTAGGAGGCAGCCGCCCGATTTCCGGCGAAAACTCCACGGTGACCTTCACGCTGCTGCGTTCCGCAAAACCTTCCGCGAACATTCTGATCGCGGGCAACAGGCCGATCTCGTCCAGCAGAGGCGGATGAAGCAAATGCGAGATCGTGCGGATTTCTTTTGAAAGTTGCTCCACCAGCTGATTATTCTGCTGCAGCACATCGCCAATCTCGGGTCCCAGCGTTTTCGTTTGCTGCGCCAGCAGCCCGTTATTCATGGAAAGCGCCGCGATCAATGGCCCAATGCCATCGTGCAAATCGCGCGCGATGCGCCGGCGCTCTTCATCTTGCGTGGCGATCAGGCGCGCGGAGAGCGCACGAAGATCGCGATTGAGCATTTCCAGCTGGCGCGTTTTGCGGTGCAGATCGGCGAAAACGCCGCACCTTCGCGCGCAACAATTCCGGAACGACGGGCACGGAAATGTAATCCACGGCGCCGCGTTGGTAGCCTTTGAGCCGGTCCAGATCCGTCAGGTGCACGGCGGAAATAAAGATAATCGCGGTTTTTTGAAAACGCGGATGCTGCCGGATCATGTCCGCCAGCTCAAAGCCATCGAGTTCCGGCATGCTTACATCCATCAGCACGACGGCGATATCGGTTTTCAGCAAGCAGGTCCAGCGCCTCTTTGCCGGAGTGGGCCTTGATCAGATTTTCGCCCAGCTCATTGAGAATGACTTCGTAGCTGAGCAGCTTGCCAGGCTGATCATCCACCATCAGAATGTTGACTTTGTCCTGCTCGCGCATTTTCTTCCTCTCGCTTCAGACGATTCTGAACCGCCCTCTACGATTGAGTCTCGGTCGCCGTCAACCGGAATCATGCTACCGATGGAACCACATGCGCAACGCCGAAAGCAGTTGCTCGGTGTTCACGGGTTTCGCCAGATATTCGGAAGCGCCCGCTTCCAGGCATTTTTCGCGGTCGCCTTTCATGGCTTTCGCGGTCAGAGCGATGATCGGCAGGCGGCGGAACGATGGATTTTGCCGGATCACCTGCATCGTTTCATATCCATCCATCTCCGGCATCATGATGTCCATCAGCACGATGGCCACATCCGGAGTGGACTCGAGCGTGGCGATCGCTTCGCGGCCTGTGCCGGCGGTCAGCACCGTCATTCCGCGGCGTTCCAGAACGCTGCTGAGCGCAAAAATATTCCGCACGTCGTCGTCCACCACCAACACTTTTTTCCCGACCAGCGCTTCGTCGGAATGATGCAGCCGGTCGAGCATCTTCTGCTTTTCCGGCGGAAGATCGGTGACGACGCGATGCAGGAACAGCGCCGTCTCATCCAGCAGCCGTTCCGGCGATTCGACGCCCTTCACCACGACGCTGCGAGCCAGCATGTGCAGCCGCGCGTCTTCTTCCGGCGACAGATCTTTGCCGGTGAAAACGACGACCGGCAAATCGCTCAGCGACGGCGTGTCGCGGAAACGTTCCAACACTTCGAAATCCGGACATATCCGGAAGGCGCAGATCGAGCACCACGCAATCGAACGGCTGCTCGTCAATCGCCGCCAGCGCTTCCGCGCCGGTCGCGGCGATCTGCGACGTCAATATCGTCGTAGCCGAGCAGTTCCCGGATGCTGAGTTGCTCGGCGGGATTGTCTTCCACGACCAGCAACCGCTTGCGCCGCGGCGCTGTGTATTCCTTGATGCGCGCAAACGCGGCTTCGAGTTCTTCGGGTGTGGTGGGCTTGGTCACGTAAGCAAACGCCCCGCGCGCCAAGCCATGCTGCCGGTCTTCATCCAGCGTCAGCATCTGCACCGGAATGTGACGCGTGGTCGGATCCTGCTTGAAGTGATTGAGCACCGTCCAGCCCAGCATGTCCGGCAAGAAAACATCGAGCGAAATGGCCGTCGGATGGAATTCGCGAGCCAGCGCCAGAGCTTCGGCGCCGCGCGTCGCGACCAGAACCTTGAAACCCTTGTCGCGCGCCAGATCGCACAGCACGCGGGCATAGTGCGGATCGTCTTCCACGATCAAGCAGGATGGCATCGTCCGGCTGCAAGATTTTCGCGGTCGTCCGGGAATCTGCTCGATCGCGCGCTTGCCGACGACTCCGGCGATCGGCTGACGCGGCGCGGAGCAGCGCCGAGGATTCTGGCTTCTGCGCGCAGCGACGCCTGCTGACGGTCCAACGTAGGTTTGCGGCAAGTAGAGCGTGAACGTGCTGCCTTTGTCCGGCGTGCTGCGCAATTGAATTTCGCCGCCCAGCAGGCCGGCCAGTTCGCGGCTGATCGCGAGGCCCAAGCCCGTGCCGCCGTATTTGCGGCTGGTGCCGGCGTCGGCTTGCTGGAACGCCTCAAAGATGATCCGCTGTTTTTCGGGCGGAATGCCGATGCCGGTATCGGAAACTTCGAAGGCAACCACGGACGCCGATCTGCCAAGAACCGGATGGTCCTCGCTCCAGCCGCTCTCGGCGGCGAACACGGACAGGCGCACGCTGCCCTGTCTCGGTAAATTTGAATGCGTTGGAGAGCAGATTCTTGAGCACTTGCTGCAGGCGCTTCGAGTCGGTGACCAGGCTGCGCGTCAAGATGCGGATCGGTCTGTACTTCGAAATTGAGGTGCCGGTTTTCCGCCTCGTGGCGGAACGGCCGCGCGATCATCTCGAGCAAGCTGGCGAAGAAGACTTCCTCGGCCTGCACCGAAACCGTTCCGGATTCGATCTTCGAAAGGTCCAGAATATCGCGTGATCAGGTTCAGCAGGTCCGTTCCCGCGCCATGAATCGTGCGCGCGAATTCCACCTGCTTGGGCGTCAAATTGCCGTCGGGGTTGTCGGTGAGCTGCTGGCCCAGAACCAGAATGCTGTTGAGCGGCGTGCGCAGCTCGTGCGACATGTTGGCCAGGAATTCGGACTTGTACTTGGAGGTGAGCGCCAGTTCCTTGGCCTTTTCTTCCACGGCGCGGCGCGCCTGCTCGATTTCCTGGTTCTTGCGTTCCACTTCCACGTTCTGTTCGGCGAGCTGCTGCGCTTTTTGCGCCAGCTGTTCGTTGGTCTGCTGCAATTCCTTTTGCTGCGTCTGAAGTTCGGTGGCCAGTTGCTGCGATTGCTTCAGCAAGCCTTCGGTCTGCATCGTGGCTTCAATGCTGTTGAGCACGATGCCGATGCTGGCGGTCAGTTGCTCGAGGAACGCCAGATGCGAAGCGGTGAAGACGCTCAGCGAGGCCAGCTCGATGACCGCTTTCACGCGATCCTCGAAGAGAACCGGCAGCACGATCACGTTTCGCGGCACGGCCTGGAACAAGCCCGACCGGATCGGAACGGCATGCGCCGGCAGGTCGCGTGATCAGCATGCGCCGCTTCTCCGCCGCGCACTGCCCGACAAGCCCTTCGCCCACGTGCAGACTGCTGGGATGCCCGTCCTGTCGCGTCATCGGCAAACGCCGAAAGCAGCACCATGTCCGCCGATTCTTCCGATTCCATCTGATAGATCACGCCTTGCTGCGCGTTGACGAGCGGCGCCAGCTCGGACAAGCAGCATGCGGCCCACCGTCGTCAGATCGCGCTGCCCTTGCAACATGCCCGTAAACCGCGCGAGGTTTGTCTTCAGCCAGTCCTGCTCGTTGTTGCGGTCGGTGGTGAGCCGCAGGTTGTCGATCATCGTGTTGATGTTGTCTTTCAGCTCCGCCACTTCGCCGCTGGCTTCCACTTGAATCGAACGCGTCAGGTCGCCCTTGGTCACGGCCGTGGCGACTTCGGCGATCGCGCGCACCTGGTTGGTCAGGTTGTCGGCAAGCAGGTTCACGTTGCCGGTAAGGTCCTTCCACGTGCCGGCGGCGCCGGGCACGTTCGCCTGGCCACCCAAGCCGGCCTTCCACGCCGACTTCGCGCGCGACGGTCGTCACCTGATCGGCGAACGTCGCCAGCGTGTCGGTCATGTTGTTGATGGTTTCGGCCAGAGCGGCGACTTCGCCTTTCGCGTTCACCGTCAGTTTCTTCGTGAGCTCGCCGTTCGCGACGGCGGTCACCACTTTCACGATTCCGCGCACTTGCTCGGTGAGGTTGGCGGCCATCACGTTCACGTTGTCGGTGAGATCCTTCCACGTGCCGGCCACGCCGGGCACCTGCGCCTGGCCGCCCAGTTTGCCGTCGGTGCCCACTTCGCGCGCCACGCGCGTCACTTCGGCGGCGAACGCGTTGAGCTGGTCCACCATCGTGTTGATGGTGTTCTTCAGCTCGAGAATTTCGCCCTTCACGTCCACCGTGATTTTGCGCGACAGGTCGCCGCGCGCCACGGCCGTCGTCACTTCGGCAATGTTGCGCACCTGGCCGTCAGGTTTCCGGCCATCGCGTTCACCGAGTCGGTGAGGTCCTTCCACGTGCCGGCCACGCCGGGCACGTTGGCCTGGCCGCCCAGCCGGCCTTCGCTGCCGACTTCGCGCGCCACGCGCGTCACTTCCGCGGCGAACGAACGCAACTGCTCGACCATCGTGTTGAGCGTTTCTTTGAGCTGCAGAATTTCGCCGCGCACGTCCACGGTGATCTTCTTGAAAGGTCGCCGCTGGCGATGGCCGTCGCCACTTCGGCGATGTTGCGCACCTGGCCGGTCAGGTTGCTGGCCATGAAGTTCACGTTGTCGGTCAGGTCCTTCCACGTGCCGCCGACGCCGGGCACTTCCGCCTGGCCGCCCAGCTTTCCTTCCGTGCCCACTTCGCGCGCCACGCGCGTCACTTCGCCCGCGAACGCGTTGAGCTGGTCCACCATCGTGTTGATGGTGTTCTTCAATTCCAGAATTTCGCCCTTCACGTCCACCGTGATCTTGCGCGACAAGTCGCCGCGCGCCACGGCCGTGGTCACCTCGGCGATGTTGCGCACCTGGCCCGTCAGGTTGCCGGCCATCGAGTTCACCGAGTCGGTCAGGTCCTTCCACGTGCCCGCCACGCCCGGCACGTTGGCCTGGCCGCCCAGCCGGCCTTCGCTGCCCACTTCGCGCGCCACGCGCGTCACTTCGCCGGCGAACGCGTTGAGCTGGTCCACCATCGTGTTGATGGTTTCTTTCAGCAGCAGGATTTCGCCGCTGACGTTCACCGTGATTTTCTTGGAAAGGTCGCCGCTGGCGATCGCCGTGGAAACTTCCGCGATGTTGCGCACCTGGCCGGTCAGGTTGCTGGCCATCGAGTTCACGGAGTCGGTGAGGTCCTTCCACGTGCCGGCCACGCCGGGCACCTGCGCCTGGCCGCCCAGCTTTCCGTCGGTGCCGACTTCGCGCGCCACGCGCGTCACTTCCGAAGCGAACGACGCGCAACTGGTCCACCATCGTGTTGATCGTGTCTTTCAGTTCGAGAATTTCGCCCTTCACGTCCACCGTGATCTTGCGCGACAAGTCGCCGCGCGCCACGGCCGTCGCCACTTCGGCGATGTTGCGCACCTGGCCCGTCAGGTTGCTGGCCATGAAGTTCACGTTGTCGGTCAGGTCCTTCCAGGTGCCGCGCGCCAGGCACTTGCGCCTGGCCGCC
This sequence comes from uncultured Acidobacteriota bacterium, assembly GCA_963747605.1. Lineage (GTDB taxonomy): Bacteria > Acidobacteriota > Terriglobia > Acidiferrales > UBA7541 > Palsa-295. The sequence goes on from CAVVGA010000032.1 coordinate 32,385, forward strand.
CAGCTTGCCTTCCGTGCCCACTTCGCGCGCCACGCGCGTCACTTCGCCCGCGAACGCGTTGAGCTGGTCCACCATCGTGTTGATCGTGTTCTTCAGCTCCAGAATTTCGCCCTTCACGTCCACCGTGATCTTGCGCGACAAGTCGCCGCGCGCCACGGCCGTGGTCACTTCGGCGATGTTGCGCACCTGCGCCGGTCAGGTTTCCGGCCATCGAGTTCACCGAGTCGGTCAGGTCCTTCCACGTGCCCGCCACGCCGGGCACGTTGGCCTGGCCGCCCAGCCGGCCTTCGGTGCCCACTTCGCGCGCCACGCGCGTCACTTCGCCCGCGAACCGGTTGAGCTGGTCCACCATCGTGTTCAGCGTTTCTTTGAGCTGCAGAATTTCTCCGCGCACGTCCACCGTGATCTTGCGCGAAAGGTCGCCGCTCGCGATGGCCGTCGCCACTTCGGCGATGTTGCGCACCTGGCCGGTCAGGTTGCTGGCCATGAAGTTCACGTTGTCGGTAAGGTCCTTCCACGTGCCGCCCACGCCGGGCACCTGCGCCTGGCCGCCCAGCTTGCCTTCCGTGCCCACTTCGCGCGCCACGCGCGTCACTTCGCCCGCGAACGCGTTGAGCTGGTCCACCATCGTGTTGATGGTGTCTTTCAGTTCGAGAATTTCGCCCTTCACGTCCACCGTGATCTTGCGCGACAAGTCGCCGCGCGCCACGGCCGTGGTCACCTCGGCGATGTTGCGCACCTGCGCCGTCAGGTTTCCGGCCATCGCGTTCACCGAGTCGGTCAGGTCCTTCCACGTTCCCGCCACGCCGGGCACCACCGCCTGTCCGCCGAGCTTGCCGTCCGTGCCCACTTCGCGCGCCACGCGCGTCACTTCCGAAGCGAACGACCGCAACTGATCCACCATCGTGTTGATGGCTTCTTTCAGCTGCAGAATTTCGCCGCGCACGTCCACCGTAATCTTGCGCGACAGGTCGCCGCTGGCCACCGCCGTCGCCACTTCGGCGATGTTGCGCACCTGGCCGGTCAGGTTGCTGGCCATCGAGTTCACCGAATCGGTGAGGTCCTTCCACGTGCCGGCCACGCCGGGCACCTGCGCCTGTCCGCCCAGCTTTCCGTCCGTGCCCACTTCGCGCGCCACGCGCGTCACTTCCGCGGTGAACACGCCCAGCTGCTGAATCATCGTGTTGACGATGTTGGCCGACCGCAGGAATTCGCCTTCCAGCGGCCGCCCGTCCACGTCCAGCCGCACCGTCTGCGTCAGATTGCCCTTGCGCGACGGCGGCGATCGCGCGCGTCACTTCCGTCGTCGGCCGCAGCAGGTCCTCGACCAGCGTATTGACCGAGACTTCCATCTCGCCCCAGGCGCCTTCGGCACGATGGAACCGCGTGCGCTCGCGCGTTCTGCCTTCTTTGCCGACCACTTGTCCGACGCGCTTCAATTCCTTGCGCCATTTGCTGGTTGGCGGCGACGATGTCGTTGAACGTGTCCGCGATCTTTCCGGCCAGTCCGGTCCAGTAGCCCGGCAGGCGCACGGAGAAATCGCCGTCGCGCATGGTCTGAAGGCTCGCCAGGATTACGCTCAGATCCGCGGACACCGGTTCGGGCGCCACAGCGGTCCGCCCGTTGCTTTTCGCGCTGGGTCTCGGATCGGCGATTGCGCTGGTGGCTGTTTTAATGGGCTCGGTTCGTTTCATCCTGTTCTCCGCGCTGCAAGGTCTATTGGCGTCGCCGACTTCCGCGCTCTCGGCGCGACTGGCCGACTTCTGTATTTGTATTGAATGCGCAAGGCAAATGATCTTGAGAAATGGGCGCAGAACATCGCCACAGAGATGGATTTAGCGCCAGTTCCCCGAACAGAAACTCATACCATAGAGCCGGTACGCGCCATCTACAGTAAACAATGTATATGCGGCGAAGCGTACGGACTGACAAACACAGGCGAAGGTCGGCTTGCGCCGCGAACGCGTGACTGGAAAGGGCTTGGATGGCTTGGCCGTCGCCGGACGATGCGCCTACGGCCTGCCTAACGGCGGTAAGGGGGCGATTTACACGAATGCGTGTATTTCCGCGGCGCGCATTCGCGGTTATAACCTGATTCTGGAGACATCCATGGAACTGAGGATAATGGTTGTCGAGGATTCAGAGACTACGCGGCGCATCATTCGCGCAATCCTGGAAACGCGGGAATGGAGGATCTGCGGCGAAGCGAAGAATGGCCAGTCAGCCATAAGACAGTTCCAGAAGCTCAGGCCCGACGTCGTGATTCTGGATCTCACCATGCCTGATCTTAGCGGGATTGAAGTCGCGGCGCGCTTGTCGAAGATCGATCCGCTGGTGCCGCTGATACTATTTACCATTTCCGAAGTGGAGCAGCTGTATGATGCCGCGAGCGGCGCGGGGATTTATGCTGTCGTGTCGAAGGCGCGGGCTTGGGACTTGATTGGCACGATAGAAGCCGCGATCGCGCACCTTAGCGATCTTGGTCAGCCCATTCAGTAGCTCGATAAACATTCCGAAACACAATAAATCCAGACGAAGAAACTACGCGATCTCAATTTCTTGAGCGCGAGACTTGCAAACAGAAAAATTCCTTCCGAGCGCGATGTTGCGCTCGGAAGGAATCGAGTGAATCTTTTTTGTTGTTCGGCTACTGGCCCTCCTGGATTACGTGCTTGGGGGTACGGGCGTTCAGGGTTGCGATCAGGGAGTGAGCAGAGGGGGGCACCGTGGTCTCGTGACGCAATACGATGTCCTTAGCCGAGAGCTTCTCACCGTAGATGCGCTCGTTGGCGTCGTTGTCGGGGCGGATGGTCGAGCCTTCGAGAGATACGCCGGCGAATATGCCGCGAGCGCGGGAGTAGCTCAGTATCTCAGCGCGGAGCGTGACGTCGGTTTCGGCGGACGCGTCGCGGCCTACTGGACCGGCCGCCACGGATGCATCGCCGCCTAGCTTCACTTTGCTGCTGAGGATGCCCTGGGCGCCGCGGTCATTCATTACCAGCAGGACGAAGTCAGTGGCTTGTCCGCCGATCTGGAAGCCGACGCTGCCGCCTTCCAGGGCCATCATCGAGGGTGCGCCCCATGGACCGGTGAAGTTCGGACCTCGGCGGCAAGTCATGGCGCCGCGGCCATAGCTTGCGCCGACTACGAATGCTGCCTTGAGGACGGACGGAAACACAACTACGCAGTCGGCCTTATCGAGTAGGTCTTGAGGAATGTCGTCTGGAACATTGAGGATTTCGTGCAGGACTGTGCCGGAAGTCTGCAGGCGATCCTGATCCTTCTCGGTGTCATCTGCCCAGCCGCTGACTGCCAACAGCAACAAGGCGCCCATCGCGAATGCAAACATTATCTTCTTCATCTCAATCTCCTAGGACACATAAATTGTGCGGCAACACTGGCCGCACTTTCCGGATAGAAACTTGGGTCTAGTTCTCAGCGGTATTGCCGCGCAAGAGATGCATCAGTAGCGTGACGAGAAACACAGCTATGAATATAAAGAAGAGAATCTTGGCAATGCCCGCCGCGGCGAAAGCGACACCTCCGAATCCCAGGAAGCCTGCGACCAAGGCGACAACCAGGAAAACCAGTGCGTAATACAGCATGTTTCCCTCCTCGCGCTTGCAAGATCGAGCGCTTGAGCGAACTCTGCGCACCTAGAAAGTACGCTGTCGCGGTCTATCGAGCCATCGGTCGAAAGCTGTAAAGGTAGAGGGATTTTTCGGGTACTTCGCGCGCGAAACGGCCGAAAAACCACCCATTAGAATGGGTCGCTGGTGATTGTTTTCAATCATTTACAGTAGGGAGCGGTGTCGATGGCAGCTGAGACGGCAAACTGCGGGGAGGGCTGCGCCGCCTGGCGGGAATCGTCCGCTTCAGCGAGCTCGCTCGATACATTAAGTCAGGAGTGCTTTGCGTCGGAAAAGATATAGTGCGACTCCGCTGGATACGACGAATGCGACTACCAGAAGCTGACCGGGATAGGCTTTCCATTCGCGCAGCGTTGCCGCTAACACGAGGAATGCGCCAGCGAAAAATGTGACACACACGGCGGTCATTCCCCACCATCCACCGGGAACGCGGAAGGGGCGCGGAGCGTTCGGGTGGCGCACGCGCAAAATAATCAGCGCGAGAAACTCGAGCACCAATGCCGGCGTGTAGAGCAAGCAGGTAATCACGGCCAAGCTTCCAAATGGAAGGGCCGCGAATACCGCCGTGATCCCGCAAAAGATAAGAATCGCTACCTTCGGAACTCCGGTCTTGGGCGAAACCTGCGAAACCAGTCGCGGCAGCCAGCCATCGCGCGCCATCACGAAGGGCAGGCGCGAGACGTAGAGCAGTTGCGCATTGAATAGCGCCCACATCGAGACCACTCCCGCAGCGGCGACCAGCGCGCCCAACCACGCACCTGCGATCAATCGCGAAATCACGGGCCATCCTGCATCGGTGTTCCACATCTCCGGGCTGGTGGTGACGCTCAAGCCCGCAAGCATGGGAAGCAAATAGCAGAGCACCAGCGCCAACATTGCTCCTGCGAGAGCGAGCGGGTAGTTGCGTTGCGGGCGGTCAACTTCCGCGGCGAAGGTAGAAACGTTGTCCCATCCCGAAAAGTTGAACGAAATTATGGACAAGCCCAGAAGCAAGGCCTTCGGGTTACTCGCGGCGAGATCATGAGTAACGACGCCGATCGCGACGTGCGGCGATGGACCGCGCAGCAGCCATGCGATGACCATCACTGCGAATGCACCTAGCACGAAAGCGGCGCTAAGCTTGGAAGATTGGCCCACATCGCGAGCGCCGAGTAAATTCACAGCCATCGCCGACAAGATGAACAGCGCGGCGATCGCCCAGCGAATAAGCGCCAGTAGCCCGGGGTGCGACACGTCCGCGCCAGGCGCAAGCGCTGGGATAAAGAAAGAAACGTAGCTCACGAACAGGACCGGAAAACTCGCCAGCAACCCGATGGAATATCCGATCGTCCACCACGCTTCTTGCACTCCCCAGAACCGGCCCATCGTTTCACGGACCCAAATGTAGTAACCGCCCTCCTCCGGCATCAGGGTCGCAAGTTCCGCCACCATCAGGGCCATCGGCAGGCTCCAAAGCAACGGCGCGATGAGAATCAACACTACCGCCCAGCCCGGTCCGACGGCGGTCGGCAGCGGCTCTAGTCCGAACGGCCCGCCGCACGTTGTGAAGAACGCCACGGACATTAGTCCGATCAGCGTCATGCGGCGCTCCGGCGATAGGTGAACGCGCTCTGTTGCACTCACTACTCGGGCTCCGGCGACACTGTCGAACAGAACGATCCAGAAGCAAAGCAAATTCGGGGCGGAGCATACCGCAGGTGACAAGGCGGTTCAGCGGAGCGGAGGTTCAGCCCTTGGCAAACTCGCGGTAGAGGCAGGCGTCTTCATAGGAAATATCTACAACTACTACAAAGGCAAAGAAGCGATCTACTCGAGCGTCATCCAGCGCTACGAACTGCACATGGAAAAGCTGCGCAAGGAATCGCTGGGTTCGATGAAGGACTGCTTCGATCCGGCCCGAATTGCGGCATGTACCGCACGTGATCCGGGAAATCGTCTACCACAACCGAACAGGCGCATTCACGGTCCAAACGTCTGAACATGATGTCAGAAAAAAAGGCGGCTCGCGAAGAGCCGCCTTTGCTAAAGTGGGGACGTTCCGGTCAGAAGATGAACTTGCCCGTGATTTGGGCAATTCTCTGATCCGTGGCAGCGGCCGCAAACGCTCCGTAAGGCGACGTCGGCGTGAACTGCATGAAGGCTACCTGGCCAAAGAAAGGCGCGTTCGTGTTCGGATAAGGCGAACCATAATTCGCATGGTTGAACCAGTTGTAGGCACTGAAACCGAGCTGGAACGTCATACGCTCGGTGACTGCAAAATTCTTCTTTACGCTCAAATCGCCGCCCAGGAATCCTGGACCACGAAATGCGTTACGGCCGACATCACCCATAAAGTCGGTGCTGGTGGCAAAGTCCGCCGACGTAAAGCACGCAGTCAGCACACAGGCTCGCCCATTGCTGAAGTTCCTCTGAGTGAAGGTCGGAAGCGGCTGCGCAAGGATCGTTGCACCAAATGAACTTGTACCTCCCAGGTTGTTGCCCACCAGGCCGGCAGTCGCTCCGCCATCAATGATGCTGAAGGGGAATCCGCTCCGGTAGAACATTGTGCCGGAGACCGTCCAGCCAGCGATGGCTGCATTCAGCAAGCGCTGCTCGCTTTTGAACGGCAGTTGGTAAACATAGCTGCCCGATACCAGGTGCCGAGCATCGTTGTCTCCTGAGGCATATTGCGAATGCAGATTGAAAGGATTGACCTGCGTAAGGATGCTGGTAATGACGCTGAAGGGCTCTTCTGGCACGTTCGAGAGCTCGTCAAGCGCATGGGAGTAGGTATAGTTGAGGCGGCCGCTCAATCCATGCCACTGGTTTTCCTGGATGGAGAACGTAACGCCTTCATAGTTCGATACTGCCCCGCCATACAGATAGTCCACGCGGCCGACACGCGGGTCTGGCGCGGTTGCCGGAAGGCTGCCAAAAGCAAAGCCGTTCAAGGTGGGATTCAAAACTATCTCGTCATACCCATGGTTGCCTACGTAATTGGCCGAGACGACGGTGCGTGCTCCGAAGGTATGCTGAATTTCAAGATTCCACTCAACATACTTCGGATTCTGGAAGTTGCGGCTGACGTCATTCAGGTTTGGAACGGAAAGGGCGCCCTGCGCATTGAGGCAACCTCCAAACGGTTGAGCTGCGCCGGCGTAGCCACCGCCGCTAGTACCGCCAGTCGTCAAACTTCCGCCGCTATTGTAATTCGACAAAAAGGCGCCATTGCACTGCGTCACCAGGTTCACGCCGCTGCCCGGAAATGCAGTGGATCCCGGGGGGGCCAAGTCGAACGCCACGCTTCCCGTCGGCACGTTGAACAGGTTTACCTGCGGGAAATTGGTATCAAATAGGCTCAAAAGCCCGCCGGGGTAAAGGTCAGTAAAGAGGCCCACGCCCGCGCGAATGACGGTATTTTGACCGATGGGGCTCCAGGCGACGCCGAACCTTGGCTCGAAGACAACCTTTTCGATATCCGGAATAATCGTCTTGTTGCCCGTTACGAACGATTCATCGTAGGGAATCGTCGCTCCGTGCGGCAAGTCGTTAAACGGCGTAACGGGCAGGCTCGCGCAACTGGACTGGCACACGCCACCTGAGTTGCGGTCGGCCCTCAGCGTCATCGTCAACATAAGCTTAGAGCTGACACGATACTGGTCCTGGAAGTAGAAGCCGACGCTATAGTAGGCGATGGGTTGTTTGATCTGGGAGGCAAAGTTGTAAAGTACGCTGCCGCAGCCAGCCTGATTATTAGTTGGTGGGTTGGCGTTACAGCCTGCAGGAGCAACTTGATCATTCGCAAGACCGAACAAGGTGACGTCAACCTCAGGATACAGTGTGTTTTCGCCCGCGGTATAGTCCGTGACGTCGTCTCTCCGGAAGTTCACACCCATCCTGAAATTGTGATTTCCGCGCGTCACCGACAAGTCGTCAACCAACTGCCACTGCTCCACGTGGCGGCCTTGCGGAAATTGGAGACCTGCGGCGAATCCGTTGGGATTGCCAGATCCGGTGCCAAGTGGAGTCAATGCGCCATCCACTAGAAACTCGAGGTTACCCGGAAAAAGGCCCAGCGCCGACGACGGATTCAAATTGCCGAAAACCGCGGCGTAGTACACATCGGAGAAGATGAAGTTGTTCACAACTGTCGGTGAGAAGATGTGCGTGTAATTCAACTGGCCTTCGTTCTGAGGCTGAGTGCTGGAATTGTTAAACACAGGGTTAATCGGGTCGGTGTAGGTGGGCTGTACTCCGCGATCAAATCTGACCCGCCCGAAAATCTTGTCGTTTTCCCCTAAGTTGTAGTCCACCCGTCCACTAAGCAACCATTCCTTGTTTCCGCTGGATACGGACTCCGTAAAGCTCTCGGTGCAGGCGCCACCTGTGGCCCCTGGCGCAGTTACGAATCCCGGGCAGCTGTTGGCATTTGGTTTGGCGATGCCGACCCCGGGGGCGCCGTTGTATAGCTTGAAGACATTCGCATAAAACGCCTGCGTGGCCGGATCCGCCGGAACATTACCCTGCACGAAGTTTTCAAACGCTGGCGTGGGCACGCTGACGTTCTGGATTGAACCAAAGATGTACCGAATTCCTTCCGTATTCACGAAGAAGTACGCTTTATCTTTCTTGATAGGACCGCCGAAGGATGCCGCCCACTGGTTATTGTTTGCGAATGGTCTAGAATTGGGCAAGCCTGCGCTAAGTTCGGTGGCTTTGTTAATCGGGTCGTTGGCAGTGAGCGCCCGGCCTGTCCAGTTGTATACTGCGTCGCCGTGAAACGTGTTGCCGCCAGATTTCGTGCTGTAATCGATTTGAGCGCCCGCCTGACGGCCATATTGTCCGGTGTAACCGTTGCTCACCACCGCAACTTCCTGCAGTTCATTGCCGCCCAGCAGCAAATTGCTGGAACCTGAATTGTTCAAGTTCAAGAACGCATCGTTGTAGTCATTGCCATTGACCGTGAACAGGTTTGAGGTGCCTGGCAGACCAAACGCACTGAAGTTGCCATAGCCGCCGCCCGTCGAGCTGTTCATGGTGATGCCCGGCGCGGTCTGGGCCACGTAGGTAATGTCGCCGCCAGGGTTCGGGATATTCTGAATCTGGTTCGTATCGAAATTCGAGGAGATGTTCGCGTCTTCGGTTTGCAGCAACGCGCCTTGCTCGGTGACCGTAATGGTTTCCGAAGTAGCGCCAACTTCCAGCTTGACGCTGGCCAGCGCAGTTTGCCCGAGAAGAACTTCAACTGTCTCAGTCACCTGCTTAAAGCCAGTTAGCGACACCGATAGGACGTATATACCCGGCTTAAGTAGTGTGAATTGGTAGGCACCCGTCGACCCTGTAGTCGCAGACTGGATCTCACTTGTGGACTGGTTTTTCAAGTTGACCGCGGCACCCGCAATTACCGAACCTGAAGGATCGGTGACAATTCCAGTGAGTCCCCCTGTTACCACGCTCTGCGCCGACACCAGAGCCGGCAACAAGAGCAGCAAAGCTATAAACGAAACGGCTAGTCGGAAGTACTTGTCAAATCGCAATCGCATTTTTCACCTCCAGTCTTCTGTCAAATTTTCGGAGGCCGCTAATCGATTAGCTAACCTCACACGTCAACGCGTACAGCACCTTGGTCTCCGTTCTTTGCGCCAAATAAGTTGTTTGCTAAGGGTCAGTTACAAAAATGCGGAAGGACAAGATATGTTTAACTCCAGAAGAAATGATGGGCACGTCCAATTGTCTGGAAAGATACTTGAGTGAAATAACTGCGCTGCGTGCTTTCGAGGCCGGACCGCTCGATTATTCGTTGATGAATTACTTTGCTATCGGGGGAGTACTCGCTCCGAAGCGCGGACAAAAACGGTCAGTGTTTTGCGATCAGTACACGGTTTAGTTCTGATATCAGATCACTAGTGTCCCAACGTTATGCGAACAAAATCAATTGGTTGTCGGAAACCGGTTGAATTTCGTCGCTCATCGTTTGTGCAAGTAGTTGATCCAACGGGATTTTCTCGAACATGGTCAGGCTGAGGATCTGTAGGATTTCATACAGGCTGGCCGAGAGATGCAATCTCTTTTTGACGATGGCGACCAGAACGTAGGCGGAGACGGCGATCCAGATTTGTGACCTGACCGCGTTCTCGGAAGTTCCGAAGAAAGCCTTGATTCGCAGATGCTGCTTGATCCATTTGAAAAAGAGCTCTACTTGCCAGCGGCAGCGGTATAGTTCGGTGATCGTAAATGCTGGCAAGACGAAGTTGTTGGTCAGAAAGATGAGGGTCTTGGCGGTTTCGGGGTCCTTGAAGCGGATGCGGCGCAGCGGTGCCTCGAAGCCTTGGTGCGAGTAGAAGCCAGTAAGGACGACACTTTGGTCACAGATCAACCCCGTCGTGCGATCGACCGGATGCGAGTAGCGGCGTTGGACCTTGAGGTTCGACTTACCGCGGGTCACGAAGAAGCTGCCGGCTTGGTGAAAGCGATAGAGGCGCTCGAAGTCGAGGAACCCACGATCCATGATGTAGAAGGCGCCGGGCTCGGGCAGCAGTTGGTCGAGGATGTTGACCTCGTGCACCTTGCCATCACTGATGTGAATGAAGGTAGGGATGTTGCCGCGCAGATCGAGCAGCGTATGCAGCTTGATGGCTGCCTTGGCCGTGCGGAACACCGCCCACGGAAATACCGACAGACACAGATCGATCGTCGTGGTGTCGAGCGCGTAGACGGTTTCTTGCAGATCGACGCCGAAGGACTCTTGCGCATACAACGGTCGGGCGATGCCGATCAGGCTCTGGGCGAAATCGGCATAGATGCGCCAGTCGCGCACAGCGTTGGCATTGGCCAGCGTATTACGAGCCACCGCCGAACGAATCCCGAGATGATAGAGCTTGGAACTTTGCGCGCGCAGACATACTTCGATGTCTCGAAGGCTCTCCCGAAAGGTCAACTGAGCGAACGCCATGCACAGGAATTGATCCAGGCACGAGAAGGACTTCACTTTGAATGCGCCTCGATAGCGGGTGACGCAACGACGGAAGGTGGTCAACGGAAGATGTTGCATCAGCTGCGCAAACACCAGCTTGCCTCGGTTCATCGATGCCCCCCACGAAGTTATGCTTCGCAGGGTCGCAGAACCCGCGTTCGGAGTTCAAATCGAGACCAAGAGAATTTGCCCGCTTATGCGTTTCTCATCAATAATTTACGGAAGGCAAGAGGCAAAACGTTGGGACACTACTGATATCAGATGCATATCCCTAAACCGAATGGATCAAAGCTCATGATGGCGTCTCATCGGCGGTTAAAATTACCTTGTGGCCTTGGCGTGGATAGAAGCTTGTGAGGAAACGTAGGTCCTGGTAAACGACTTGAACGCCGTCTGTAAGATTTTCTGTTGAAAGAGGGGATAAAAAGAAAGAGGGTGTCTCCGAACAGCTCTGCCTAGCCGGGCAGAAAGGAGACACCCCATGTCATCTCAAAGCGGGAGATTAGCATTACAGCAAGTGGTGGAGCAAGGCTGGAAACAACTGCAGCATACTTTGTTAGAGCAGTTAAAGAAGACGATCGAGGGGCTGTTAGCCGCGGAGCGGGATCGGCGGGTGGCGCAGTACCGGGAGCGGGGAGAGAAAGTCTACCGTTGGGGTTACACGGTGAGGAAGTGCTGGCAAACGGCTTGGGGAAAGCTGGAGCAGGTGCGGGTTCCGCGGCTGAGGGGCCAGGAAGAGGTGGGGCTTTTGGAGAAATACCAGCGGCACGCCCTGGAGGAAGTGTTGTTCGCCTTGACGGTCGGAGGGTTGAGCCAACGCAAGGTGGTGAGCTGGGTAAAGCGATTTCTGGGTGGGCATCTGTCGCCGGCCACGATCGGGGCAGTGCTGCGCGATGCCCAAGAACAGATTCAAAGACGGCGGGAACAACCCTTACGTTCTGGGATCTATCGCGCCCTGGCCGTGGATGGAATCTATTTAAGGTATCGGCGATCGGCAAAAAGCCCGGCACGAAAAGGAGTCCTGCTGGTCGCCGTGGGTGTGCGCGAGGGTGGAGGGTTCGAAGTATTGGATTGGCTGGCGGCAGAGGCGGAAACCAGCCAAGCCTATGAAGAGTTGTTCACGCGACTCTGGCAACGGGGCCTGGAGCAAGTGGACTTGGTGATTAGTGATGGAGCCGAGGGTGCTGTGAGTGCGGCGGCGGTGGTCTATGCGGCGGCGGCGCACCAGTTGTGTTTGGCGCACTGGTTTCGGAATCTGGAAGGACTGACGCCGCGGCTGCAGTGGTGGCAGCGTCGCAAGTTTCGGCGGGAGTTCTGGTGGATTTTTGAAGCCGAGCAGGAAACCCAGCTGCGGAAATGGGCCGGAAGCTTTGCTCGGCGCTGGCGTTTCTGGGCTCCGGAGATGGTCGAGAAGTTTCAAAAGGAATTGCCGCGCGTGTTGGCTTACTTGCGATTCCCGCGGCACTGGCGACACCGCTTGCGTACGACGAATTTAGCGGAAGGTTTTTTTCGACATCTACGACGCTATCTGGGCCGTTTTCCTGGCTGCGTGGATGCCGTTCAGAGTGAACAAGTCTTGGGCTGCTACTTGCTGGCTGCGGAACGAATGCATGCCTAAGGAAACAATAATGCGAGGCACCCTCTTACCCGGTTTCAACAGAAATGCTGGACAGTGCCACTTGAACTTAGCCGCTGGCGCGGCGGACGCTTCGCGTGCTATGCTTCGCACGTTATGCTTCAACATAGCGCATCCCATTGGGGTTCTCGCACATGCTCATTTTCTAAGTACCGCAAAACCAACAGCTTACAGATGAGCGAAAAGATTGAATTCCCATAGCCGTTAGATCGGGTCCCTTAGCCCGCGTCCGCCGCAACCGCCAGCGGCCACCTTCAAGTCGTTGTATCGAAAGCGCGCAAACATACCGTGCTCGTGTGTGCAGCTTGCTCACTCGCGCTTCCGATACAACACTAAGACTTATCAGGATTTGCCCTTTGCGCGCTTAGACACCGGACTTAGATGCGCCGGCATACCCGTGAGATCTTTCGCACTGGACACGCGTCCAAGCGTCCACTTGCTCCTCCTGCGGATGATTGCGCACAAGGGGCACCACGACCCTCTCTTCACTTTGCTCGGTGTTGCTTTCCAATGGTGTCCAGATGAGCAACGCCACGATAAAGCCTTCCGCTCATTTAGGTATTCATCAGACAAACACAGTCCACCTCTGCTTGTCGCAATGTCTTGCAGCTGGGACAATGCGATCGGCTGGTTGCGAGCGCAGATCGGACACCAGGTTCCTTGGACAACTGAGGTCGACAGTGCTTGCCAGCGATGCCCTTGTGCACATCGCCAGGTCAGTTTTGTTTTGCTGCTGAGGTACTCAGTGGACGTACATACGCCCCCGCGAGATAGGGCCAAGTCTCTCATCTCTTGTATGTCACGTTTCGCATGGTAATGTCGTCGCAAGTTGTAACACTCGGGACACCAAGTTCCTTTCCTCCACTTCCCACTCTTTACATTCGCCGGGGACGCTCGCCAGCGATGCCCGCGGTTGCACTCCCATAAAAGGGCAGTGCGGCCATTCTTGTACTTGGTTGATAGGCAGCTTCCACCGCGCTGCTTTGCGATCTCTTGCATTTCTTCGAGCTTGAGTCGTTGATTGCGTGCACACCGAGGACACCAAGTGCCCGCTTTAATAGACGACGGACGCGCGAACCATTCATGGCGATCACCACATCTCCACTTCAGCGCACTCGACGAATTCAAATACTGGAGTGACAGACATTTGCCACCTTTCTGAAGAGCAATTCGCTGGAATACATGCAATGTAAGCCGGGCACTGTTAGCGCAGAATGGACACCAGTGACCCTGCTTAATATGAAGAGGTGTGGCGCTCCATCTGTGACCTGCCGAACAGCGCCACTCCAGCTTTGTCAGGGTATTGCAATAGCTCACGGAAAGGCACACGCCGCCGCGAGACACAGCAATGCTTTGCATCTGTTCGAGCGTCAGTCGTCTGCCCCCCGCACAATCTGGACACCAACTACCTTTCCGAATGCTCGCCAGCTCAGCACTCCATCGATGTCCGAGCGCGCATTGCCACAACAGCGGGGTCCTCGAGTTAACGTACGACGTGGAAAGGCACTCTCGGCTTCTCTGTTTTGCTAGAGTCGTGGTCACCAGAAGAGTCGTCTTCTTCATGGGAGGACATCCTTATGAACGAAATCCCTTCCCTTGCAGAAAACCCCGAAGCATCCAACTTTCGTTCGGCCAGGGCATTCATGCGAATTGAAAATGTTAAAAGTGAAAGCCGACCTCCGCGGTTACGGTTCGGGGCGTGACGTAATGCGTGCCACTGAAGGTTGACAGGAAGTTGTAGAGCACATAATTGTTCGCCAAGTTTATGACCGATACACGCGCGCTCCATTTGTAACGATCACCATGGAAGAGATTGTCATGGCCCACCGCCAGATCAAACAGGTTGCGCTGTTGGATGCGCGGTGGATTGTGGTCGTCATTTTCCTTGTTGGGCGCCGGCACGGAAATGAGCGTGGAGCTGAACTGCGTCGCAGGGCAGACACCTCCCGGTATCGGGATCCCGGCTGGATTTGCCGCGCTTGGCGGCGTAGCGTGCACGCCGTTGCAGGTGAAGCCGGCTTCGAACTCCTGATCGGCGCTCAAGGGCACGCTGCCCACGTTCGAGGCTACGAGAGAGACGGAGCCATTGGCGGGGGTAGTGCCTAGACTGCCTGGGCAGGTGTTAAACGCTTCCACGCCAAAGCAGGGAGTGGCGCCGGCGACAAGCCCGCTGTCGTAGCGCCAGTTGAAGCCGATCCAAGGAAGCTTTTTCGAAGGCTGATATTGCAAGTGGGTTGTTTCGTTGAAACGTTCGTCGTGGTCAATGCGAAAAACGCCGGTGGGGGCGGAGGGATTTGCTCCGGCTCCGGCGACCTGCGGGGTGAAGAAGCGGGCAGCGACGCTGGACATGACGATGAAAGCCGTCAAACCGTGGTAATCCGGAACGGATGCGCGAATGGCGAAGCCGGGGATTTTGGAGCGGTCCCACTCGATCGGGAAAGTAATCGGTGTGTTACCGAGAACGCTGAAGTCGTAGGCGTTGTGCGTGTACTTCCAGATATATTCACCGTCGAGAACGAGGTATTTCCCGAACGCTTGTTGCAGACCGGCATGGAATTCATTGCGAAAACCGGGCGCGATCGGAGTTGTGGAATTGCCGGCGCATCCGAGCAGAGCGTTGAGGACGTCGTTCGTGCAACCTATGCTGGAGAGCACAAGGTTTTCGTTGAAGGGAGATTCCAGTGTGCGGGCGTAGGAGACTCGCAGAACGGTGTTAGTGCGTTTGATGTTGTAAGCGACGCCCAGGCGAGGCTCTGCCTGATTGGCGGTGGACAAACCGTTGTACAAGTCGCCGCGAATGCCCAAATTGAACGACCAATTTTTCCAATTGATCGTGTCCTGTACGTACAGCGCCAGTTCCTTTACGTCCGTGTGCAAAGGAAACGAGGTAGCGGTCTGAAAGCGACTTCCTCCGCGCGTGAGGTCAAAGGGAAGCAAAACCGGATTGAACAAAGGATAGAGCGCCGTGCTTAGAAACCCATTGGCTGGGTTGCCCGGAGCGTTGGGATTCGTTGCCACGTTGGGCTGAAACCCCGCTGCGGCGCACTGGCTGGTATTTGTGAAGCCCTGCACGGGGGCGAACGGGTAAAAGTTATCGGTTACGGGATTCGTATTCGGAGCGAGGCACGGCGCGTTGAACGTGGGATCGACGATTCCGATTTGATCGTTCTCTGTGAGGAAAGTCTGCTGATAAAGGGCACCGGCCTTCACCGTGTTGATACCGTGCACATACGAAATTTCCGAATGGATGCCCGCGTTCGTCAGGGTGCGATTCTGTGCGACGCTCTCGCGCTGAAGGCTGAACGGTCCGAGGTCCGAGAAGGGATTGCCGCTGGGGTAGTAGTTATACGTATCGCTGCGAACAAAAGCACCAAGTGTGAAGACAGTATTGGAGTTGATGAGGTGGGTCCAGCTAGGGGCGATGTTGAATGTGCCGATCTTGGAGCGCTGATCCTGCGAGCCAACGAGCTGGCCACACTGAGCGAGAGTGCAACCGGAGCTGACGGGGGGAGCGAGGCCAGAATTGTCGACGACGACGCCAAACCAGGGTGAAGCGAATTGCGCGTCAAAGGAATTGGGAGTCTGAAACCAGGAACGCGTGTACAGAGCGTTGAAGTGGATCGTGTCTGAAGGCGAGATCTGATAATCCACACGATCGAATACGTTTTCCTCGTTGCCTTTGTCATGCATCACGCTGAATTCCGGAGGATCCAGGAATCGGCCGCTGTTCAAACCGTTTGCGGAGATGAAATTGCCCCATTTTTGGGTGCCGTAGGCGAGGTCGAAGCCGGCGTTGGAGGTGCCGAACGAGCCGTAGGAGGCGGTGACGCTGCCATGAGGCGTGGTGACGCCCAGACCCGAACGCGTGGTGGCCTGGATCACGACGCTGGTCTTGCCACCGAATTCGGCGGGCGGCGCGCCGGAAATCACTTCGAGCGACTGAACTGCATCCACGGGAAGCTGGTTTGAAAAAACTTTGCTCTGCTGGTCGGTGATGGGCTGGCCATCGACCGAAAATGAATTCTCCGCGTGGTCGCCGAGTCCGTGGAAAAGACCATTCGAATCGGCCGCGATGCCGGGAGTGGAGAGGGTGACGAGAGAGCTCAGCGAGGAAGAGGAGCTTTCGAGGGGCAGCTTGTCGAAGAGGGCGCGGTCCACGTCGGTGTGAAAGGTGGGCTCGTTTTCGAGCAGGTCGCCGCCGCTTTCGACAGTTACCATGCTGGAGCTGCCGGCAATGGTCAAAGTGATTTTCAGCGCAAGAGGCACCGAGGAACGGACGTCAACGTCCTGCGCGAACGCGCCGAATCCCGTGGCGGTGACGGACAAGTGATAGGGATTGAAGGGCACGTTGGGGAAACTGAAACCGCCGGAACCGTCGGTGGACGTGGAACGCTCGTACTGGCTGACGGGATTGTGTATGGTAACGGTCGCGCCAGCAACGACGGCGCCCGAAGGATCTGTAATGGTGCCAGTGATATTTGCGGCGTTTCCTGTCTGTGCCAAGCCGGTAGGTGCGGCTACAGATGTCCCCAATAGCAAAAGCAAAACCCCTAGAAATGCTGGTACGGATCTCATTAGTGAATCTCCCTTTATGAATGGCGGCCTGTGCCTGCGCAGCGCCGGCCGCGGATGAAATGAAAAATTAAATATGGAATTCGACGCCTGCCGCCATGAACACGGCACGCGTTATGGGATTACGAATTTTTGGGGTGAGGAATTAAACAGGAGGCGCGCGAGGGATTCTATGACTGCAAACAGGATCGAGAGTGAGTTTTTGATCTTCGGCGGCCGCAAATCGAGCGACTGTGACCGGCGATTGCGTTTCTATCTGCGCCGCGGGCCGCGGTACGGCGACGTGGCCGGTGTGGCAGACCTGGCAATGCTGTTCGTCGGAGGAATGCCCATGCCAGTGCCCAGCAGCCTGCATGGCAAACAGGCCCACGGAAAGAATCAGGGCCACCGCCAGCAGTCTTAGGGCTATTCGTTTGGGCATAAAAAGCTGTAGGGCTCCCGCCAAGTATCATACCTCTGATGCAGCTTCGGGCACATTCGTTCCATGAATTTTGCCCATTCGCTAACGCCCAGGGTGGCCGAGTTGGGGGTAAAATTCCCCTTTGGCCTTGATACTATACTGGAGTATATTAATGGACGACGGCACTCACCATGGCTCATACCTCCAAAGATAAAGAAAAGCTTCTGAAACGCGTGCGCCGGATTCGCGGGCAGGCGGAGGCGATCGAGCGCGCTCTGGAATCCGAGCAGGAATGCGCCGGCGTGCTGCAGTTAATGGCGGCTTGCCGCGGGGCGCTGAATGGCCTGATGGCCGAAGTCATGGAAGGGCACGTCCGATATCACGTACTGGCTCCTGACAAGGGAAAGGACTCACCACAGGGGCAAGCCGCCGAGGAATTAATTGAGATCGTTCGAGCCTATTTGAAGTGAAGTGAAGTGACGGCGTGAGTCACCGGGGATGCCCCGACAGAGGAACCAACCATGCACCAAACGAATTTGACCGACGCGGAATCACCGAAGATTGCTGAGTCTCATCCCGTGAGCGGTTCGGCTGATCAGGACAGTCACGAAGACGAGCACGAAAATCCCATGAACTGGCGCGAGATCAGCCGCGTGCTGTTCACCGCGGCGGCGGCCGGCGCCATCTGGTTTCTGGGCGGCGCGCGGAATCCTTATATCACCGCAGTTGGCGTGATTTGCGCCATCGTTGGCGGTTTTCCAATATTTCACGAAGCCTACGAAAACATCACGCAGCGGCGCATGACCATGGAACTCTCGATGGCCATCGCCATCGTGGCAGCTCTTGCGATTCGTGAAATATTTACGGCGCTGATCATCACGCTTTTCGTTTTGATCGCGGAGATTTTGGAGGGCCTCACGGTCGGCCGGGGCCGGCGGGCGATTCAGCACTTGATCGAACTTCTGCCGAGCACAGCAACCGTGCGGCGAAGCGGTACATGGATCGACGTGGGCATTCAGGAAGTGGCAATCAACGATGAAGTTCTGGTCCGGCCAGGCGGGCGTATCCCGGTAGATGGGAAGGCTATCGGAGGACATTCTTTCGTGGACCAAGCGCCGATAACGGGCGAATCGATGCCGGTTGAAAAACATCCAGGCGCCATAGTCTATGCGGGGACGATCAATCAATCCGGAGCGCTGGAAGTTCGGGTCGAGCGCCTGGGCCGCGACACAACGTTTGGCAAGAT
Source organism: uncultured Acidobacteriota bacterium (assembly GCA_963747605.1). Lineage (GTDB taxonomy): Bacteria > Acidobacteriota > Terriglobia > Acidiferrales > UBA7541 > Palsa-295. The sequence goes on from CAVVGA010000032.1 coordinate 50,842, forward strand.
TATCGAGGCGGTAGAAACGGCGGAGAAATCGCGCGCGCCCATTCAGGGAATTGCTGATCGGTTGGCGGGCTACCTGGTTTATTTTGCGCTGGGCGCGGCGGTGCTGACTTTTCTGCTCACCCACAACATTCGTTCGACGATTTCCGTGATCATCGTGGCCGGAGCGTGCGGCATCGCGGCAGGGACGCCGCTCGCGATTCTGGGCTCCATCGGCCGCGCAGCCCAAGAGGGCGCCATCATCAAGGGCGGGATGTATCTGGAAAAACTTTGGGCGGTGGATACAGTTCTCCTGGATAAGACCGGCACGCTGACTTATGGAACTCCTGAACTCCGGGAGGTTTGCCCCGCCCGGGATGTTCCCGCTGCGCTTTTGCTGAAAACCGCCGCAATTGCTGAATCTCGCTCGGAACACCCCATCGCCAAGGCTATCGTGAGGAAAGCGGTGCAACTGGGAATTCCATACGAAGATCCTAGCCAATTCGAATACACCCCGGGCCAGGGAATTATCGCCAGTAGCGGCGCTGACGAGATTATTGTGGGGAAACGACAATTCTTGCTGGAACGGCGCGTGCAATGCGATCAGCCGAGCAGCGGAACTGCGGGCTCGGAGATTTTTGTGGCTCGAGGCGGGCGATTTCTGGGCACGTTGCAGGTTGCAGATACGCTTCGGCCCGAGGCGAGAGGCGCGATGCAATCTCTGAAGTCCATGCGTTTGAGGACCGTGCTGTTGACGGGCGACACGAAGATGGTGGCGGAAGATGTCGGCAGCAAACTAGGGGTAGATGAAATTGTCGCCGGGCTTTTGCCAGAGGATAAGTTGCACTACGTGCAAAAGATGATCGAGAAGGGCCACAAAGTGGCCATGGTCGGAGACGGGATCAACGACGCTCCGGCGTTGATGCAGGCGTCGGTTGGCGTGGCCATGGGATCGGGAACAGACGTCGCGCGCGAAAGCGCGGACGTTGTGCTGATCGGCAATGACCTATCGAAGCTGGTTGAAACGCTGCAAACGGCACGACGCTGCCGCAGCACGATCCTGCAGAACTTCGTGGGAACGCTGGTCGTGGACACGATCGGTGTGGGCCTCGCAGCGTTTGGGTATTTGAATCCGCTGCTGGCAGCTTTCATTCACGTCTCGTCCGAAATGGCGTTCATCTTGAATTCCGCCAGATTGCTCCCGCCGATTTCGTCCGCCAATCAATTTGCTCGTGGGATTCTTTCACAATCACTTTCAGCTACAAGTTAGCCCGAATCATCAAGTCCGGCGATTGCAGTTGCGACTCTTGATGGCCGGCGCTGGAGTCCTCGCACGGAATGAGCCCGGTGTAGCTGCCAAGCTGCTTGCCACAAGGAAACCGATCGGGTGTCCCGATGACCAGAAAGTAGGCCAGCCCGGTGATGGGTCCCACCCCAGGATACGTCATTAATAGCAGCACCTCGGGTCGTTTCTTGGCTTTTTGCTCGAGGGCTGCCGTTAACTCCGCGATCTTGGGATCCAGCTAGTCCAGCAGCTCCAGTAATTCGTTCCGACGCCGACTGGCCCAGGGAGCGAGCGGAAGCTACTCCAGCGGTGCTCGTCCCTTTTCGCTGAACAGCTTTTTCTTCCAGCGATAGCCTCCGTTCATCGCCACGGCCTGGAGCTGATTCATGACCCGTGTCCGCATCTGCACCAGCCGATGCCGGTGCCAGAGCAGTTGCCGCAGATCCCGACTCTCTGCACTCGGTGTCCAGATTCCAGGAAAGCGATTTTCCAGCAGCAGCTTCAGCAAGAGTCGAGCGTCCTCGCGATGGGTTTTCTGCTTCCGGCCTCGCTATCTCTTGAACTCCGCGCCATCCCCAATCCACACCTCGAAACCCAGCTCCGCCAGTAACCGCTCGAACCAACGCGAATGTCCGGTGGCCTCCATCCCCACGCGTACGTTCGCTCCTCGCTGCTTTAGCTCCCTGTAGAACCGCTCGGCTTCTCCATCGCTGTGATTCAATCGCCGATCGGCGCACGCACCAGTTTCCTGATCCAGAAAAGAAATTTGCTGAAAGCTCGGGTGATAATCAAACTCCTATAATCAACATGTCCGGCTCCTTTCTCCGAGCCTTTGGTCGTCGAACAACCACAGTCTACTCGGGTCCGAGGAGCCAGCATTGTTATGGAATCATGTAGATTTCGAGTGGTTTAACCTTTCTACCTGTTACTTTTGACAATTCTATTCCCAGGCCTACACCAACACACTGTGATATGAACCGATTTAGAGATGTTAGAAAGCCCCTTATGCAAGAACACCCTCAAGCGGAACCGCAGCCTGCTCGTCGCCGTTGCGCTCGTCCTCTGCACTTCTCCTTCGCCGTCACTTCCCTGATGCTTGGTTTAATCTGTGGCTGCGGTATGGCAAAACCACCCGCCGCTACCAATGATCCCGATCAACTGCTCCAGCAAATGTCCCAGAGGCTTGCTCAAGCACAAAAGCTCAGTTTTAAAGTTGACCGCAAGCTGGACGCGGCTTTGGTTGAGGGACGAAACATACCCGAGAACGCGAAGCTAGAGATCTCCGTCTCTCGGCCCGGCAAGTTTCTGGCGAAGTCGGAAGGTCAGGACAATGTTCGCCAGCTCGTTTTTGACGGTCAGAATCTTTCGGTCTACGACGAGACGATGAAGCTGTACGCCACTGTGCCGGTACCGGGCACGATAGATGAAGTGGTGACGAAGATCGATGAGAAGTACGGATTCACCCCACCTTTGGCCGAGTTTATTCTCAGCGATCCGTATGGGGCGCTGAGTCCGCGAATCAAAAGCCGGGCTTATAAGGGGAAGGAGACGGTCGACGGCGTCGAGTGTCATCACTTGAGCCTGGGCGGCGAGGCGGCTGACTCAGAACTCTGGATCGGGGTCGTGGATATGCTGCCGCGCAAACTGGTGGCGACGTTCAAGAATCGCGACGGCGGTCCGCAACTCCAAGCTGACTTTTCAGATTGGAGCCTGGCCGCCACGCTCGACGACAATTTTTTCGCCTTCGCGGCGCCTCAAGACGCGGAGAGGATCGAGATGGTAACCGAGGCCCAGATGGAAGAAACTGCGGCGAAAGCGGCTGCCCAACAAAAATAACCGCATCAGTCTCCGGCAAGGAATGAGACCAAAGGACCATACAACATGAAACCGACAATTAGGCGATGCCGGGGGATGATAAGCGCTCGTGAAGGAAGCAAAGCCCTGCTCATGGCTGCTATTCTTGGCGCCGTGTTGCTGGCCAGCGTGTCCGTCGCGCAGGCTCAGGTTTATGGGGTTGCCAAGAAAACGACAGTAGTGAGCGGCCCGAATGGGACTGTGGCAGCCAGCAAGACGACGGTCGTAGCTGGAGGGGGTACAGCCAGCAAGACAACGGTCGTTGCCACTGGAAACACGGCAAGCAGAACCACGGTCGTCGTTGCAGGGGGCGGCTTGCCACATGGCTACATCGCCGTGATGCCCGTTGGTTATCGCGCGGTTACTGTTTCGGGCGTGCGCTACTACACGGTGGGAGGAATTTACTACAAACCGCAAATGTACCAAGGCCACACGATGTATGTAGCAGTCCGCCTGTAGTTTGCTGTTCGCCGCCGGTTCTACAAAGAGAACTCGATTAACATCAACCATGGGCGGGGATCCGAACAAAGGCGCGGTCAAGTTAACGAAGGTGAGCGTCTGAAACTGCCCCGGTTGCAAAGGCGATGACCTGGTTTCGGCCGGGCTGTGGTGCTGCTTCCTTGTCAATTGGCGGGCGGCCCGTCCGGCCCGTCAAATGTTCATCGCTAGCGAGCTCTGTTTAACAGCGATAACGCGGATAGCGCGTTTCCCATTGCTACTCGCTCTTCCCAGGCGATGTTGTTGTTCAGAGTTGCGGCACGGCCATTGATGGCGTCCTCCGCGGCTTTCACGTAGGCCTGAAGTTTTTCCCGGTCGGATTCGAGAACTGTGGCGCGGTAAAGGATCTGCCAGCGTTTGTTGTCCATGATGGACTCCTGAGGCGTCGCGACTTTTTTCGAGAAGTACGGGGTAGGAGCAACGCCGTCTGATCTCGCAAGGAGCCGTAGGTGGCGAGGAGGGTGCGGCTGGATGCTCGTGAGACAGTTCGACGCTACTCGCTTTGGCATTGGATAGATATCAAAGAATGGTCGCTCCGGAAGGCAACGCGCCAGCCATTGGACTTGCGGGATTGCGGTCGGTGCGATTGCGGCGACCAACGCTTCGAACCGGCAGTGCCGGCCCTCGGGCGGCGGGCAGGTTCTCAGGGTGAATCGTCCCGCCCTGCGGGATGATTCAGAGCGCGTTGCGCACGATGGGAGCGACTTGGGTGCCGAGGATTTCTATGGCATGCAACATTTTCTGGTGCGGAAGCGTGGAGACACCCATTTGGAATGTGATGCGCGAGATGCCACCGAGGGCCTCATTTACGTAGAGGATTTTTTTCGCGACCGTTTTGGCGTCACCGATCAAGAGCGCGCCGGTAGGGCCGCGCTGCGCGTCGAATTGGGCGCGTGTGGTGGCGGGCCAGCCGCGTTCCTTGCCGATTTCGGTAAAGGTGTGCGCGTAGCCTGGAAAGAAAGTTTCGGCGGCTTCGTCGGTGGAGTCTGCGAGAAAGCCGATGGAATGAAGGCCGACGGTGAGTTGCTGGGGGGAATGGCCAGCGCGACGTCCGGCTTCGCGGTAGAGATCAACGAGGGGGCGGAAACGGATGGGCTCGCCGCCGATGATGGCGACCATGAGAGGAAGTCCGAGCATGCCGGCGCGGACGAAGGATTCGGGCGTACCACCTACACCGACCCATATGGGGAGCGGATTTTGTAGCGGGCGAGGGTAGATGGATTGGCCGGTGAGGGCGGGGCGATGTTGGCCCGACCAGTGGACTTCTGTGCTGGCGCGGATTTGTAGGAGGAGGTCGAGTTTTTCGGCGAAAAGTTCGTCGTAGTCTTCGAGGCGCAGGCCGAAGAGGGGGTAGGACTCGATGAAAGAACCGCGACCGGCGACAATCTCTGCGCGGCCGCGGGAGATGAGGTCGAGCGTGGCGAACTCCTGAAAAACACGAACGGGATCGGAGGCGCTGAGAACGGTGACGGCGCTGGTGAGGCGAATTTTCTGGGTGCGAGCCGCGGCAGCAGAGAGGATTACGACGGGAGCTGAGTCCAGGAATTCGGGGCGGTGATGTTCGCCGATGCCGAAGACATCCAGGCCGACGCGATCGGCTAGCTCGATTTCTTCGAGCAGGTGGTGCATGCGTTCTACGGGGGTAAGCGTTAGACCCGTAGCCGGATCGGAGATGGCTGCGGCGAAACTGTCTATGCCGATTTGCATGTGGCGGGCTCCGGTGAGGCAGTGATTATTTTTATTGGATTCAGCAGCGTGCTCGGTTGGTTCCGGGACATTTAGAGAACTTTAGTTTCTCATATGAATGATAGGGGGAGTGTGCCCGGGGGGCTCGTCGCTGCCAGCGCTGGTCTTCTGCTGGCGCGGAAAATGTCTTTTCATCAGTCATTTGTGGTAGAAGTTCTGCAGGCGTTGAAGATGCGAATTTTTAATGCGAGGGAACTGATGAGTGCGGCTCCGATAACGGCAGAACATGTACTTGCGGCGCTTCCTCCGCAAAAACTTTTTATTGGCGGTAAGTGGGTGGATAGCGATAGCTCCGAGATGCTGGAGGTTCACAGCCCATCTAGCGGCAAGCTTCTGGCGAAGGTGCCGCACGCTTCAGCGAAAGATGTGAACCGCGCAGTGGAAGCAGCGCGCAAAGCAGGGGACGCGTGGCGGCTGACGGCGCCTTTTGAGCGGGCGGCGGCTTGTCATCGAATCGCCGACCGCATCCTTGCACACAGGGAACAGATTGCGGCGATCATCTCACTGGAACAGGGCAAACCGTACTTCGCGGAAGCGCTGCCGGAAGTGGATGAGACTGCGGAGAATTTCCGGATCGCGGCGGAAGACGTGAAGCGGCTGGAAACTCCGATTATTCCGGCGCGGGATCCCAACAAGCGCTTATTCACTTTTAAGGTGGCGATCGGGACGTGGGGAATTATTACGCCGTGGAATTTTCCGACGGTGATCCCCTCGGAATATTTTGGTCCGGGAATTGCGGCGGGAAATACGATCGTGTTCAAGCCAGCGGAGCAGACACCACTCGCCGGTCTGTTTCTGGCGCAATGCATGGCAGAAGCAGATTTGCCGCCAGGAGTTTTCAATCTGGTGACGGGGTTGGGACCGACGACTGGCGACGCGCTCGTCAGCCATCCTGGGATCGATGGCATCGGACTAACTGGCGAAACGCATACCGGCGACACCATCCAGCGGCGGGCGGGCGTAAAAAAGCTTCTGATGGAGCTTGGCGGCAACGGGCCGCAAATCGTGTTGGAGGATGCGGACTTGGCGCGCGCGGCGAAGGCGGCTGCTTTCGGCGCGTATTTCAATGCCGGACAGGTGTGTTGTGCGACCGAGCGGGTGCTGGTGGATCGCCGCGTACACAAAGATTTTCTAGAGCTCGTGGTGCAGGAGGCAAAACTTGTACGGGTGGGCGATCCGTTTCAAGAAGGCGTGCACATG
>CAVVGA010000033.1:0-72042 GCA_963747605.1 uncultured Acidobacteriota bacterium
ATAAACTTGTTTCAAACGCTCTTCGACTACGTGCGTATAGATTTGCGTTGTGGCAATGTCTGCGTGGCCCAACATCATTTGCACGGAGCGCAAGTCTGCTCCGCGATCCAGCAGGTGCGTGGCAAAACTGTGCCGCAGCATATGCGGCGTGAGAGGCTTGCGTAACCCCGCTTTGCGCCCGTAAGCGGCCAGAATTTTCCAGAACGCGATGCGGTTGATGGCCGTGCCGGTGCGGCTGGAAAAAGATAGGGCGAAGTTTTTTCTCCCAGGATTTCCATGCGCGATTTTTTCATGTACTGCACTACCAATTCCAACGCGGCGCGGCCGACCGGCACCAGCCGCTCTTTGTTGCCTTTCCCGAGGCAGCGCAGGCAGCCGGCTTCGAGTTGAATGTCGGCGGCCTTCAGGCCGCAGAGTTCGGAGACGCGCAGGCCCGTTGAATACAGCAGCTCGATCATGGCTTTGTCACGCAGGCCGAGGGTCGAGGTGACGTCTGGCTGGCGCAGGAGGCGATCTACTTCCGCGACGCTGAGAAATTCCGGCAGCGAGCGGCGAAATTTCGGTGCGGCGACATTGGCGGCCGGATCTTGCGTGATGATTCCTTCGGTGAAGGCAAAGCGGAAGAGATGGCGGATGGTGACCAAGTGGCGCGCGACGGTCCGGCTATCCAGTTTGCGCAGGTATAGCGTACGCAGGAAATCAATCACAGTGCTGTGCGTGAACCGGTCCAGGGTCAACCCGCGCTTGGCCGCGAAGACCGCGAACTTCGCGAGGTCCCGGCGATAGGCGTGCAGGGTATTGGCCGAGAGTCCTTTTTCGACTCGCAGATAATTTAAGAACGCTCGAATCTCCGCTTCCAATGCACCTCTCCCAATTTCACGCGCCGGAACATTTACGCCGGCAGAAGCTTTCAGATTGGCCACAGTTGCGGGCTATGAAACGTCGACTCCGCCCGCTGCCGCATTCGGCTCCGCGGGCCGCAGCAGCAAAAACAGTTCCGGCAATTCCTCGCAGCGCAGCACCCAGGCGAGCCCGAAATAAATTCCCACTGAAACGGCGATGATTCCGGTGAGCCACGCGGCTTTCGCCAGAAAATGCTCCAGGGTCGCTAAATGCGAATATCGTAGCGCTGCAATACACTCCGCTGACATCGCCACCGCGCAGAGCGCCATTTTTCCGATCGAGCTAAAAATGGCTGCCGAGCCCAGACTGCCGTAACGTCCGCGAAAAACTACATATAACGCCGCAAAATTAAAGTACGCCGCCAGCGAACTGGCCAGCGCAGGGCTGGCGTTCCACAAATAGCGCCCGAATCCGAAGAGCAGGACGAAATTCAGCGCAACGTGCAGCACCAGCGAGTACGCTCCTACTTTTGTCGGCGTCAAAGTGTCTTGCGTCGAGTAATACATCGGCGTGATCAACTTGATGGCCGCGAACGCCGGCAACCCCAGCGAATAAAAAAGTAATGCATGGGCCGTGAGAGCTGTGGAACGCGCCATGAACTCGCCGTGCTGGAACAAAACTTGCGTAATCGGCACGCGCAGCAGAATCAAACCGACCGCCGCCGGAATGGTGATGAACGACGCGACGCGCAACGCAAAACCGAATGTCTGCTTCATCTCGTCGTGCTTCCCTTCCGCCACCTGGTGCGACATCGTGGGAAGCAGCGCCGTGGAGAGCGCGATCGCGTAGCTGCCCAGCACCAGCTCCATCAAGCGGTCGGCGATGTACAACGAACTGATGCTGCCCTCCGGCATGCGCGATGAAGCGGCAAAAATCGTATCCACGAAAAAATTTACCTGAAACACGCCCATGCCGAAAAACACCGGCACCATCAGCTTGCCGACTTTTTTCACTCCCGCATCGGCAAAGTTGACCTCTGGACGGAAGCGCATGCCCAGATCGGCAAGCGCCGGGAGTTGCATCACCAGCTGCAATGCCGCCCCCACGACGATGCCAACCGCGAGCGCCACGGCCGGGGTGCGATATGCCGGCGGCGCCCAGTTCATGATGGGCCGGTAAACCACTCCGAACGAAAACGCGATGAACACGACGTTGAAAAAGATCGACGTCGAAGCCGGAAGCCCGAAGCGATGAAAGCTGTTCAGAATTGCGCCGGCCAGCGCCGCCAGGCCCAGCAAGAACACACCTGGAAAAATAATCCGATTCAGGTAAATCGCCAGGTCCCATCGGGCGTGGCTGATCCCCATGACCGTCAAGCTGCCGACGATCTGCCGGGAAAATACGCATCCCAGAACCGCAATTCCCGCCAGAATCACCGCAACGTCCCAAAAGACTCGCTGCGCGAACTGCCAGGCTTCCGTCCGAGGTTTTCCCCGCAGATACCCGGTGAATACCGGTATAAAGGAAGCTCCCAGGGCGCCTTCGCCGGTCATGCGGCGAATCATATTGGGAATGCGAAACGCCAGGATAAAGGAGTCGGCCGCCGGCGAAGTGCCGAGCAAGAGCGCAACCCGCTGATCGCGTAAGTATCCGCAAATCCGGCTGATAACGGTGGCTAGGGCTATTACCGAGGCAGACTTTAGGATCTTGCCCTTTTCGGTCAATCGGCGGTGACTCCGATGCTAACCCTTTAAGCACCAATAACTTGACGAAAAACAGAGCCAAGAATAACATAACCCCTGAGAACTTAGCAAGATTCTCCCCTAAAAAGGCCTGAAAAACGTGAAAGATCGAGCTCCAGCCTCGACGCGCAAGAAAGTGGTGGTTTTGCTACTGGACCGTAGCCATTTGAAGGGCTACTTGAACCCTTTGACGCTGGCGCGGGCAGAGACTTTTGACCTGCTGACGCCTGACGGGGAGCATTTGTCGGTCGTCATGGCTTCTGTTAAGTCGGTGTACTTCGTGCGGGAGTTCCCCGACGTGTTTCAGCCGGAGCGGAAGGTGTTTTTGAGCCGGCCGAAGCTGGACGGGTTGTGGGTGCGGCTGCGTTTCCGGGATGAGGATGTGATGGAAGGGATCGTGGCGAACGATTTGTTGGACCTGCTGGACAACGCTGTGCAGCTGACGCCTCCTGACCTGCATGGGAATACGCTGCGATTGTTTATTCCGCGCTCGGCGCTGGCTGAGATGAAAGTCTTGGGAGTGGTGGGGGCGGCGCGGCGGACTCCTCGGGCTGCAAGTGCCGCGACATCTTCGCAATCCAAACTTTTCAACGAATAGCTTTGATCGAGTGCGCTTGCTGCCTTGCGGGCGAGGTATGCCTCGTTGCGTCTCTGTTGTACATTGAGGTTGAGTGATTGTGGGCGTGAGGAGAAACGATTATGAGATTGGGCGAGATCGCAAAGCAACTGGGCTGCGAGGTGGATGGCGACGCGAGCTTGGAAATCACCGGCGTGGCCGGGATCGAGGAGGCGCAGTCGGGCGAGTTGACGTTTCTGGTCAATCGTAAGTACTGGCCGGCGCTGGCGACCACGCTTGCTTCGGCGGTCTTTGTGGCGAAGGATGCCGGGGCGGTGCGCATCGCGGCGCTGCGTTCTGCGAATCCCTACCTTGATTTCGCGCGCGCGATTGAGCTGTTTCATCCGCCGCCGCGCCTCACGATGGAGATTCATCCCACCGCCGTAATCGCGCAGACTGCCAAAATTGCTCCGGGCGCGCACATCGGGCCATATTGTTTCGTGGATGAAGATGTCACGATCGGGCGCAATGCGGTGTTGCACAGTTTTGTGACGATATATCCGGGGGCGAAAATCGGCGACGATTTTTTTGCGCATTCGCATGTGACGGTGCGCGAGAACTGCCGCGTTGGCAATCGTGTGCTGCTGCAAAATGGCGTGACGATCGGTGCAGACGGATTTGGGTTTGCGCGCCGCGACGATGGCGGCTGGCACAAGATGCGGCAGTCTGGGATTACTGTGATCGAGGATGACGTGGAGATTCAGGCGCATAGCGTGATTGACCGCGCGACTGTGGGCGAAACGCGTATTGGACGCGGTGCGAAAATTGACAATCTGGTGCAGGTGGGTCACGCGTGCAAAGTGGGCGAGGATACGCTGCTCTGCGGACAGGTGGGGCTTGCCGGAACCAGCAAAGTGGGCAACAAGTGCATCCTGGCGGGGCAGGTGGGCGCTGCGGGGCATTTGAGGATTGGCGACGGCGCTGTGTTGACGGCGCAGTCTGGAGTGCCGGGCGATGTTCCGGCGGGCGCGATCTATTCGGGATATCCGGCGATGGATAATTTGGCGTGGCGGAAATCGGTGGCGGTATTCAATCACTTGCCGGAGATGCAGAAGGAATTGCGCGAACTGCGGGCAGAAATTGCTACGCTGCGGGGAAGATGAAGGCGCGCTCAAAGCGAGTTGAACAGCCATGAAACCGACTGGGACTCGAACCGTAGCAGGGTTGATCGCTCGATCGGCTCGCGTGTTCCTGTTCGCCGCGTCGTCCCCGTTGGCGCAAAAGCCAACTTGGGCCAAGCACGGGGTCCATTTCCCTGGGGGCTGCCGTTCGGACTTGCTAATAAAAATGCCCAGCCCTGCAAATCCCCTCTCCCGATCATGAGAGCTTTGTCGAAGTGCAGTATCGTAAAGTGTCTTCAGATGATGGAGGTTGGTTTTCGTTTGTGGAATTAGACGTTGCGAGAAAAGACGGAACGAGCACAGGGATCGCACAGCGCGGCTTAGTTGCAGACGAAGTTCTTTGGTCACCCGATTCAAAGGCTTTGCTGATCAACGGCAGCGACGGCAGCGAGGGCCCCGAGTACATATATGTCTATCACCTAGGCGAACCAGACAGCCGACCACTTGATGTCGCGGCTGCTCAAGAGGATATGCTGAAGGGCTTTCCACCGTGCAAGGCAAAGCATGCGCCGAAGGATTGCACTTTATCAGGTGAGGATATAAACGTAATCGCGGTAGATTGGACGCACGGCTCCTCGGCGGTGCTGGTACTGGCAGAAATGCCTTGCTCGTCCAGCGTCGGCGGAATCATGCGCCAAGTTTTAGATTACGAATTGGAAGTATCTTCGGGCCGGATTCTGCGGCGAATGGAAGCCAAGGAATTTGCGGCGCGCTGACAAAACCGCATGGCATGGAAATTCCACGATCCAGCTCCGGCGGAATATGAAACCAAATAATCGGAAATTCTGACGGCGCGCGTCGTCAGTTCCCTGCTAGTGGTTTCTGGTCGTCGGGCAGGCCTGCTGCGACTAATCCCTGCACGCGCTGACGAAGTTGGTCGCGTTGCTCTTCCGCATATTCGTTTGCTTTCACGGGCGTGCCGTAGCGCACGACCACTTCGCCGGGATGGATCGTCCAATCGCCTTTGCGCATCAGGCGCTGCGTGCCTGCTAGCGATACCGGCACCACCCACGCGTCGGCGCGAATCGCCATCAGGAAGGTTCCCCTCTTGAAGGGGAGCAGATGGCCGTCGCGGCTTCGGGTGCCTTCCGGGTAAACGCAAAACGACAGGCCTTCCTTCATATATTGGACGGCGATGTCCACACTTTCCGCTGCGGCTTCCTTGTCGGCGCGGTCGACCGGAATCAGCTTGGCCTGGCGCAGTGCTTTGCTGAGGATGGGAACGCGAAAAACTTCTTTTTTGGCGAGCAGCGCGACGCGCCGGGGAATATTAGGCACCAGAGCGACGGGATCTAAGTTTGAGGCGTGATTCGAAGCAAACACGCACACGCTACTGGGAATATTTTCCAGGCCCTCGACGCGAACGCGAATCCCGGCCAGACGCAACACGATGCGCAGCGCACCGACGAAGGTCCAATACATGAAATTGGCATCGCCGGTGAGTAGCGTCCACAAAATCAGCAGGGGCTGCACGAAAATCAGCGCCAGAGCGACGAACGTCAGAACCATGATGGTACGGATCATGGAATCAGCGGGGCAAACGCAACGGGTGCGAAGGGAGCGCGGGCCTCAATCGGTTTTCCCCTTCAGCCAGCCTTCGCGAATGCGTTTCTGTTTTTCGGTGGCGGCCGGCATTTCGATCAAGGAAAATTTATTCAGGTCAATCGAGCCGAGCGCGAATTTCAGATCCAGATCTTTGCTGTCGCGCTGCACGTGCAGCGTGACGGGCTCCCCAGGCGCGTGCTGGCGCAGCCACGACGGCAAATAACGCGGCAGCGGCTGGCCATTCAGCGCGAACAGCGCGTCGCCCGCCTTCAACCCCGCTGCTTCCGCGGCAGATCCGGGTATCACTTGGGATACCAGCACTTGCGCGTCAGCACCGTGGCCCGTGGTCGTGGTCCAAAATCCCAGTTCCGGGGCCGCGCGGCGTTCGACTTTCAGTTCCAGGCCTGCAGCGTCGAAAAAGTTGTCGTAGGGAATTTCCTCGGTGCCCGCCACATAGCTGCGAAAGAAATGGTCGAACTTTTCCTCAGCGACCACGGCCGCTTCGTGCAGGACACCCTCCGAATCAGCATAGAATTGCCCGTGCTGGGCATACACCGCGTACATGCCGCGCATCACGTCATCGAGTGACTTGTGGTTGTCGGTAGCGTTGCGGATTTGCAAGTCCAACAGCACCCCGAGGATCTGGCCCTTGTTGTAATACGAAATGCTGCGCTCCGGGCGGCGATATTCATCGTAGCCTTCGAGCCAGGCGTCCAGACTGGATTCTTCGACGCTTTGCCAACGATGCGCGGGACGGGAATCGAGCTCGCCGATTTGTCCCGCGAGGTCTGCGTAAAATTGATCTTTGGTCCAGAGGCCGCTGCGTTCCAGGGTGTAGGAGCCGTAGGTGCTGGTGACTCCCTCGGCGAACCAGAGGGCGCGCGTGTACATTTCTTTGGTGTAATCCACAGGCTCGAGCGATTGCGGGCGAATGCGTTTCACGTTCCAGGCGTGGAAAAATTCGTGGGCGGCCACGGAAGCGGCCGCGTCGCCGGACGACGAGGAGATCGCGGTGCAATTAGAGTGTTCCATTCCGCCGCCGCCGACTTCGGGATACGGACCAAAGTGAAAGAAAAAAGTGTATTGGCTGAAGGGAGCGCCGCCCATGAGATGGACTTCGTATTTCGTGATGTCACGCAGAATTGATTCCAGGGATTCGCGGCGCCACTCTTTGCCGTCTACCACCACGCGAAAATGCGCGCCCGCTTCGTCAAATCCGAATTCGACGAATTTGCCTAGTTCGGCTGGGGCGTCCACTAATTTGTCGTAGCTGGTGGCGACGAATGAATTCGGCTTGGAGCCTGCGGGCAGCTCTGCCGCGACGCGCCAGCCTTCGGGAACGTCGTCAAACTGGACCTGAGTGTCTTCCGGGCGGCGAGTGGGGAGGTACATCAGCACTTCGGCGAAATTCACGAAGGCGTGGTGCGTGTTCAGCTGAGAATTGAACGGGCCGGGATCGTCCCATTCGATGCTGTACTCGAGCGTGGCGGTTTGGGCTGGGGAATCAGCGCCTGCGCCCGGGAGCGAAATTTTCCACGTTTGCTTATCGAGCATGCGGACGGGCAGCTGCGCCGCAGCGGCGGTTGCTGAATTTCGCGCACGCACATCACGCACGCGATAGGAAAAATCCCGCACCTGGTACAGAGCGTTCCACGCGGGCAGCGCGACGATGATTTCCCGGTCCGCGGGCTGCGCGGGAATCTCCATGGAGACGTGAAAGAGGTGCTGCTCGGGATTCCTCAGAGAAATGTGATAGCCAATCGTAGCAGCCGCGGGTCGCGCGAAGAACAACAAGGTAAATGCCAAAACGATCCGCTGGGCCGATTTCATTTGCGTGATCCTTCGAGCGATTTAAATTTTGCGAGCAATTTTTCGCTGAGTCCATCGAAGCTGCCGTTGGACATGACCATCACCATGTCGCCGGGGCGGGCTTCGGCGGCGAGAAATTCCACGATCGCGGATGACGAATCGAATGCTTTCGCCGGGCGGCCGCGGTCGAGCAGCGACCTGGCGATGTATTCCGGCGAGAGGCGCTCGTCTTCCTCGAGCAGTTGCGCGCGACTGACGGGACCAATCACCACGGCATCTGCGATGGCCAGCGACTCTGGCAGAACATGCTCAAAAATTTTGCGGCGCATGGTGTTGGAGCGCGGCTCGACCGCCGCCCAGATTTTGCGGCCGGGCCAGCGCGTGCGGGTGGCTTCGAGCGTCATGCGAATCGCGGTGGGATGATGCGCGAAATCTTCCACCACCAAAATGCCGTTGGCTTCGCCTTTGGTTTCCATGCGTTTGCGCACGCTGACGAAGGTAGCGAGGGCCTGCTGGATCGCGTCGCACTCGACTCCGCGGCCGTAGGCGATGGCGGTGGCTGCGAGCGCGTCCAGCACATTGTGCTTTCCGGCGACGGGCGTGCGGACGCGCGTCACTTCTTTGCCGCGAAACGCGACGCGAAATTCGGTGGCGTCGTCGTGCCACTGCACGTCTCCCGCGCACCAATCACATTCGGAGGTGAGGCCAAAAGTTTCCACCGGGCAAAATGCTTTCGCGACCGCTCGCTTTAGATCGTCGCTCTCGCCCCAGATCAGAATTTTTCCGCGGCGCGGGACGAGATTCACGAGCCGGCGGAATTGCAGGGCGATGGACGGAAGGTCCGGATAAATGTCCGCGTGATCGTATTCGAGCGAAGTGAGGATCAGTTCATCCGGATGGTAGTGCAGGAATTTCGGGCCGCGATCGAAGAAGGCTGTTTCGTACTCGTCGCCTTCGATAATGAATTCTTCCCCGCCGCCGAGGCCGTAGCTGCGGTCGCCGAAATTTGGCGATACGCCGCCGACCAGAAAATCAGGCTGGCGTCCGGCGACCTGAAAAATCCACGCGAGCATCGCGGTGGTGGTGGTTTTTCCGTGCGTGCCGGCAACGACGATGGAGGTGTGCCCGGGAATGAAATACTGCTCGAGGAGCTGCGGCATCGAGCAGTAGGGCAAATGTTCGTCGAGGATGTGCTCGATCTCTGGATTGCCGCGCGCGATTACGTTGCCCACGACGCAGAGGTCCGGCGCGGGCTGCAAATTTTCCGCGCGAAATCCTTCGTTCCAGCGGATCCCGAGCGAATCGAGCAGCGTGGAAGCCGGCGGATACACGTTGACGTCCGAGCCGGTGACGTGGAAGCCGCGCTCCTTCAGCATTCCGGCGACGGGCGCCATGGCCGAGCCGGCAATGCCCAGCACGTGGATGTGTTCGCTGACTGTGTTCACTCGCGTTGAAATTTGCTGTCTCCTTGCGCTTGGCGGCGATTGCCGGCGCGTCGCAAATCACGTGCTTCCGCGTTCATCGCGCCGTCGCGCTCTTATGCGCGGCAGGCCGGTTCCAAGATTTCCAGGCGCGAAGCTTCGTCGACCTTTAGACGTGCGCGCACGCCTAGCGGCAGCGTCAGCATGGGCCGAGGCGTATGACCGACAGCCGCGCCCCACACAACAGGAAATCCCATCGTGCCCAAAATGCGCCGAGCGACGGCAAGCACACTTTCGGTTCCGGCCGGGCCTTGGCATTCCGGAAATTCGCCCAGCAGCAGGCCGGAAACACCGCGCAGCTTTCCCGCCTGCTTCAGATGCATGAAGGCGCGGTCAACTTGCCAGGGTTTCATGCCGCGATCTTCGAGCAGCAGAATCGCGCCGTGGGTGTCGAGCTCCCAGGGCGTTCCCAGTGCAGTTTCGATCAGCGTCAGGCAACCACCGAGAAGAATGCCGTCCGCCGAACCCGGCATAATTGGTTCCGTGCCCGCGAGCGGGATCGTCCAGCCTGCCTTGGTTTCCGCCAGAGCGCGCGTGAGTGTTTCGGGATCGTAGCCATCCGGGACTCCCGCGCCTTTGTCGAGCCCCGCAGCGGCCATGGGACCGTAGAGAGTGATCCAGCGAAATTTCTGCCACAGGAAAATCTGCAGCGAGGTGAGATCGCTGTAGCCGACTAACAATTTAGGATTGGCGAGCGCGACGCTGAGGCCGTCGAGCAAATAATTCGAGCCGTAGCCGCCGCGCGAACAGAAAATCCCGCGTGTGCTGGTTTCAGTGAGCGCTTCCTTCAGTGCGGCGCCGCGGTCGGCGGCGCTGCCGGCAAAAAAATCGCCGCGTGCGAGCACTCGTTCCGGATCGAATTTCGCCTTGTAGCCCAGGCGCGCAATTTCCTCGATGCCGCGTTGCAAGCGAGGCGCGTCCACGGGACTGGCGAGCGAAAGAATGCGCACAGCATCGGCGGGACGAAGCGCTTCAGGCTTGAGAGCTTGCGGCATGGGCCGCAAAGGAGAATAAGGAATTTCGCGCAGCGAGTCCAGTTGCGTGCGCGAAGGTGTTTACATCCGAGCAGCAGCGCGAGGTGAGCTTAAAACGGGGTGACAGCCAGATACACGTCGCCGATGCCGCTGGCGGGCTGGGCGGCGATGGTGTCCGGCGCGTAGAACGCGGCGAAACGTCCATCGGCGCTGAGCGGAGCGGCGCTGTAGCGGTCGGCGGCGAGTGGCGCGGATTTGTTGTTGCTGAACCGACGAGCGTTGCGTGGGTCGCCGAGAGAGTCGCCGAGGCTTCGGAAACAGCGTAGGCGTGCGACGTGCAGGGCAGCACTGCGCCGAAGCAGGTATCGCGCACCACCAGAGAGCCTTCGGTAGCGACCTGGCCAGCAGGCACAGCGGAAGCGACTCCGGAAACGAATGAAATATATCTGCCAGAGGCGCTGATGGCGGGCGAGAAATTTTGCGTTTTGGTGGCCGCCGTGGCGCTGTCGTTCGTAATCAGGGTTGTGGATGAAGCGCAGCCGTCGGGTGCCGTCTGACCAAGGCAGGTATCGCGCAGGTACGCGCGGCTTAGGTGCGCTGGATTTCCAGTGGAGGAATCGGCCGGCTGCGATTCGAAGACCACGAAGCGCGCGTCATTGCTGAGCGATGGCGAAATATTCACGCCGCCCAGAGTTGAATCATCCGGCGCGTAAGAGATTCGTTCCGCGGATTCTGCGCAGGAAACGGGAGGTTCAATTCCCATGCAAGTGTCCGCCAGAACGATCTGCGAAGTGCTGGCTGGATTCTGCGCCGCCGATTTTGCCGCCCACATTTCGAGCGCGACGTAACGACCGTCGGAGGAGATCGCCGGGCGTCCAGCTTGCGCGCCCGCAACGCGGTCGTCATCGTCCACCGGAACAGCCATGGTGCGGGCGACGCAAGATTTCGTCGCCGTCGCACCTGCGCAGGTGTCTCGCACATATGCTTGAGGCAGCAGCGTGGATTTTTCCGTCACGAGATTCGTGGCCGCAGAAACAAAGGCAACGAACCGGCCGTCGGCGCTGAGCGACGGGCTGGTGGTGGGGCCATTGGCGGCTTCGCCTTCCGGCCCCGTGGAAATAATATCGGTATGAGGCGTGCATCCGGAAGGAGCGTTCGCGCCGACGCAAAGGTCGCGAACATACAATTCCCAGTAACCCAGTGACACAGCGGAATTGCTGGGAACCAAATTCGTCGCGCGGGAGACGAAGGCCACAAATCGCCCGTCGCCGCTGATAGCGACCTGCCTGCCGGATTTCCCGTTGGGAGGGTTGCCGTCTGGCGCCAGATCCAGGGCCAGAGTTTTCGGCGAGCAATTCGCGGCGCCGACGCAAGTATCACGCACAAAAATATTTCCGGAGACGGCTGCGGTGATCAGATTCTTTGCCTGGGAATAGAATGCGACGTAGCGCCCGCCCGAGCTAATTGCCGGCGCCTCGCTCGCGCCATCCGCCGGACCTCCGAGTACGCTCACAGAAACAACCTGCGGAAATGTTGCCATTGCTCCGGCTGCAGGATTGATCGTAAACGGAAATGGATCGGAAAAAGCCGCTGCACCATTCGAGGAAGTGTTGAGCACGGTAATCTGGACGGTTCCGGAAGTCGCAAGATCTGTGGCGGGAATCTGCGCTTCAGCGACGTTGCGCTCTTATAAGTGGTGGTGCGCTCAGCGCCGTTCCAATCAACCACGGAATCGCGAACGAAGTTCGTGCCCGTGACGGTGAGCGTGAAGGCCCCACTTAGGGCCTTGGCATTCGTCGGCGATAGAGAAGTAATCGTGGGAGTGATGGGCGGAGTGGGCAAGATCGCAAGGTTCAGGGCCGGCGTGACGCCGCTGGAATTTGCCACGGTGACCGGCTCCGAGCCAGGGTTGACCACGTCCGCGGCCTTGATTTGAGCCTGCACGGTGTTTGCGTTGACGAAGGTGGTGGTACGCGCGCTGTTGTTCCACCTGACGGTGGAGTTCGCGGCGAAACTTGCGCCCGTGACGGTGATCGTGAAATCGGAAGCGCCGGCAACAATACTGGCGGGAGATAGCGAGCAAATCGCGGGCGCGTTCGTGGACGAAGTTATGAAGCTGGCTGTGGGCGAGTAAATTTCATTGCCGCCGCCAGTGTAGGTGAACACGCTGATGCCGTTACAGCCGGCGCTCTGGATGTCCTGCGCATTGATCTGCGCAGTTAACTGAGTGGAACTAACGAATGTCGTACACCGAGGGCTGCCATTCCAAGCCACGACCGAACCTGAAAATGGCGGCGGTGGCGGGTTCGGACTGCAGATCTGATCCGCGTTACCAGCAACGAAATTCGAACCATTCACGGTGAGGGTGAATGCAGCGCCGTTCGGGTTCGCGGTGGCCGGACTGAGGCCGGCGATCAGCGGCGTGTTGGTTTGCGTCGGGAATACTGTGAATGGCGCGGCATTAATGCTGATTCCGCCGCCGGGAGCGGATTCGAAACCGTGACGAGCGAAGTCCCGGGGAGTTGCTACGTCAGAAGCGAGAACGGTGATGGCCATTTGCCCGGTATTTATATTCACCGTCGCGGAGCGCGCCGAGCCGTTCCAAAACGCCGTGGAAGTTCCGGTGGATCCGGCGATGAAACCTGTTCCGGCAATGAACATCGTGAAGGACTGGCTTCCGGCGGTGACGCTGGACGGGAAAAGCCCGGTGATGATCGGAGTAGGATTCGGCTGGCCTGGCGCGACTTGGTTGCCGTTGCTGGAGCTGCAACTCGAAGTGAGAATCGTCAGTACAGCAACCACCCCGAACGCGGTCCACCGCAAACGCATCAAGCCTGTCCTCCTGCAATTTTTACCGGTAGTGTTCACGAAGACTGGCGCCGCCGTTCGTTAGCGTCGCTGGGATAGCCAAACGAGGGAAACGATCCAAACGCCTGCGAGTCCCCTAAATAATGCCCAAGAATTGATAGCATCCCAGCGAACACTCGTCAACTCGGATTCCCTGAAGCGGTGTTTGGTTGGCCCAGAATTTGCGGGGCTTGTTTTAAAGTGCAATGGGTATTGCGCGCGATCGCCGAGCCCGGCATAGCTGGGAGTGGTCGCGACAAATCGGCGGCAAAGACGTAGGACGATTTTTCATAGCGCGCAACGGCCGCGCTTCGACCTTAGCGTTCAGCGCGGAAAATTTTGTGAAGAGGTCGCGCTCCTGGTGATAGGTTACTTCCGCTTCGAAATCCACGATTAATTCGTCGTTAATTTGGTGCGTCTGCCAGCGGCGTGCCTCGATCTTGGCGTCCTTCGACGATGCGATGCGCCGGAACGAGCAGATCGGAGTTCGCTGGAGCCATCAATTGAAACGTCATCAGCCGCGTTTGCAAGCCCAGGCGATCTTCCAGGTAGCCCAATCGCCACCAGCGCCACCAGCACCATCAACGTGGCAAAAATGGCGGTGGCCAACATTCCCGCGCCTACGGCCATGCCGATGCTGGCCATCACAAAAATTGTGGCCGCGCTGGTGATGCCCAGCACCGCGCCACGATCGCGAATCACGACACCCGCGCCAATGAAGCCGATGCCTGGAATAATTTGCGCGGCGATGCGCGTGTGGTCGCCGCCAACTGTGCCGGCCATTTCGTAGGAAATAATGGTGAAGAGCGCGGCGCCGAAACAGATGAGCATGTTGGTGCGGATTCCTGCGGGCTTGCGGCGCAGTTGGCGTTCCAGGCCGATGAGGCCTCCCAGAAAAGCCGCCAGCACGAGCCGCAGCAGAATGAATGTATTTAGATCGTGAAGCATGGCACCCCCGTGCCCTGCGCCCGGCGATTCTACTGGAAGGCACCCTAGAGTGGTGCGATGTTTTTCAAGGCTGCCGCTGCGGCAAGATTGGCGAACTCAGTTCGTTACAGCTTGAAAGACGTTAGCTTCGAAAAAAGGCGCGCGCGGGCATGGATTTCTTTTCGCTTGAGCGTGGTGAGGCGCTGCACGCCGAATTTTTCTACCGCGAAACTTCCCAACACGGAACCGTAGACCATGGCGTTGCGCAGCAGTGCGCTCGTTCGACTTTCCCGGCGCCTGCGAGATAGCCCATGAAACCGCCGGCGAAGCTGTCGCCTGCGCCGGTGGGATCGTGCACTTCTTCCAGTGGAAACGCCGGGACCGAGAACAGAAACTTTTCGTGCATCATGATCGCGCCGTGTTCTCCGCGCTTGATCACGAGCGTTTTCGGGCCCATTTTGAAGATTTCTTTGGCGGCGCGCGTCAGGTTGTGCTGGCTGGTGAGCTGGCGGGTTTCGTCGTCGTTGATCACGAGCACCTGGATATGCTTCAGCGTTTCTTTTAGCTCGGCGGGCGTGCGCTCGATCCAGTAGTTCATGGTGTCCAGGCCGACGACTTTGGGTTTGCGTGTGACTTGCTTCAACACGGAGCGCTGCAGGCTCGGATCAATGTTGCCGAGAAAAATAAACGAAGAGTCCGTGTAGGATTTCGGTAGCGTTGGCTGGAAATTCGCGAAAACGTTGAGATCAGTGATCAGAGTGGTGCGCTCATTCATGTTCTGGTTGTAGCGCCCGGCCCAGTAAAATGTTTTTCCCGTGGCGCGTTCCAGGCCCTGCAAATCAATGTGCTGGTGTTTGAAAACGGCCACATCCTTCGCCGTAAAATCATCGCCGACGATTCCCACCAGGCGTACCGGCGCGAAATGACAGGCGGACAGCGCGAAGTAGCTCGCCGCTCCTCCCAACAGGCGATCGTGCTTGCCATGCGGAGTCTCAATGCCATCGAACGCCACCGAGCCGACCACTAGTAACGACATGAATTCTCCCGCCTGCGTGAATTTTACGAGCGTTCGGAAACTAAGAGATGTACTTGCCGATGATCGGCGCCAGTCGCTTTTTCGTTGCCGCAGAAATCATATTGCGATCGGTGAGCACGGCGTGCGCCAGTGCCGCGCCGCATTTGCAGGCGCGATCTTCCGGCAGCTGCGCCACCGATTCGTGCAACACGCGCTGGACGTTCGAGGTGTTGCGGTTCAGGTTCTCCATGACTTCGGTCACAGTCACCGCGTCGTGCTGCGGGTGCCAGCAGTCATAATCGGTGACCATGGCGATGGTCGCGTAGCAGATCTCGGCTTCGCGCGCGAGCTTGGCTTCGGTCAAGTTGGTCATGCCGATCACGTCGAAGCGGAGTTGGCGGTAGGTCTGTGATTCGGCGAGCGTGGAAAATTGCGGGCCTTCCATGCAGACGTACGTCCCACCGCGATGCGCTTTCACGCCCGCTCGGTCGCAGGCTTCGGCGAGGTGCGCGGAAAGATGCGTGCAGGTGGGTTTGTCGAATCCCACATGCGCAACGATTCCGCCACCGAAAAATGTGGCGATGCGTCCGCGCGTGCGATCGAAGAATTGGTCGGGGATCAGAAAGTCGAGCGGCGGCAAATCGTCACGCAGCGAACCGACCGCGCTAACGGAGATGATTCTTTCCACGCCGAGGATTTTCAACGCGCAAATATTCGCGCGGTAATTGATCTCGCTAGGGAGAAAGCACATGCCCGCGGCCGTGGCGGGCGAGAAATGCCACGCGCTTCCCTTCCAGTGTGCCGATAATAATTGCATCGGAGGGATCGCCGAAGGGAGTCTTCACGCGGACTTCCCGCGTATCGGTGAGGCCGGCCATGGAATACAGGCCGCTGCCGCCGATGATGCCGATCTTCACTTTTTCATTTTTCGTCGCGGATTTCTTTGCGCGTGTTCCCAGCTTTCGCCATTTTCAATCCACCTTTGCCGGTTCGGCTTCTAGGACTCCGTCGCGTTCGCGGAGGTACGCCGCTGGGGTTTTAGTATCGTGGCAGAAAAGCGCAAGCCAGCCTTCCTTAACCAGCTCCGGAAACCACTTCTTCTTATTTTCCAGCGTGGTCACGGGAAATAAATCGAAGCCCATGATCCAGGGCAGTGGCAAATGCGCGGCGGTGGGCGCCATATCCGCTAGAAAAAATGCGGTCTTGCCGCCGCCCGTCAGTTTCACGCACTGCATGTTGGCGGTGTGGCCTGGCACGCGAATTAATTCCACTCCCGGAGCGATTGCGCGATCGCCCTCGAGCAGCGCCAATTTGCCTTTGGCTTCCAGCGGCGCGTAATTTTCCAGGATGTAGCTGGCGCGGTCGCGCTCGTTGGGATGCTTGGCGTGTTCAAACTCGCCGCGTTGTATTACATATTTGGCGTTGGGATAGGCAGCGACGATTTTGTCTTTTTCGACGCGCGTGTTCCCGCCGCAATGATCGAAATGCAGGTGCGTGTTGATGACAATATCAATTTCGCTCGGGATCCAGGCCGTGGTCTTTCAGCCGGTGGTTCAGGAAAGGGCCCTCGACGCCGTAAATGTCGCGCAGCTTCGGGGACATTTTCGCGCCGATGCCGGTCTCCACCAGGATTCTTTTTCCGCCGGCGTGCATCAGGAGGCAATTCATCGCCAACTGAACGCGGTTGCGCCCGTCCGCGGGGATTTTCTTCTCCCACATTACTTTGGGTATTACGCCGAACATCGCGCCGCCATCGAGCGACACATATCCATCCAACAGCACGTGAAATTCCAGATCCCCTAGCTTCAACGATTCTCTCCCAGTCCGGCCCGCGCCAGAATTTCGTTTACCGCAGCGTAGGGGTCCGTTTTTCGTTCGGCCACCGCCGCCGCGATGGCGTCGAGCTCTTTTTCTCCGAGATATTTTCCAGCGACGCGCTCCATGAGCCGCGTTTCCAGCAATTGCAAAATCCATTCTTTCCAGTGCGCGATCTCGCGCGCCTGACGTTCGTGCGCCTGCTCGAAGTGTTTGCGGAACGCTTCAATATGGCGGCCCAACTCGGCTACGCCTTTATTTTCCGTGGCGATGGTGCGCACGACCGGCGGTTTCCAGCCATCGCGCTCCGGTACCAGCTGCAGAATTCCCTTCAACTGCTGCTCGAAGCGGTCCGCGCCTTCGCGATCGGATTTATTCAGCACGAAAATATCGCCGATTTCCATCAGACCGGCTTTCAGGCTCTGCACGTCGTCACCCATGCCGGGCATTAGCACGACGATGGTGCAATCCGCCAGACGCACGACTTCGATTTCGCCCTGGCCCACGCCCACCGTTTCCACCAGGATGATTTGTTTTCCCGACGCATCGAGCAGCAGCGTGGTGTCTCTCGTCGCCTGAGATAGGCCGCCCAAAAAACCGCGCGTGGCCATCGAACGGATGAAGACGCCGGCATCGGTCGCGTGCCCTTGCATGCGGATCCGGTCGCCCAGAATCGAGCCGCCGGTGAAAGGGCTCGACGGATCCACGGCGATGATTCCGACCGTTTTCTTTTCGGCGCGATAGTAGCTGGCCAGGCGATCTACCAGCGTGCTTTTGCCGGTTCCCGGCGCGCCTGTGATGCCTACGCGGTACGCTCGTCCCGTAAACGGAAAAAGCTGGCGCAGAATTTCTTCGGCATCGCGCTCGCGATTTTCAATTGCGGATACGGCGCGCGAAATTGCACGCACATCTCCCGCGCGCACTTGCTCGGCCCAGTTTTCGACGGACACAGTCATAGCAGCGTGAATTGCAGCGTCGGAATGGTATCACTGGAATGGCTGGGAGCGATGAGTGCCGGCGCCAAAAGGCTGAATTATTTTTTGCCCAAAATCTGCCGCGCGATCACCAGCCTTTGTATTTCGCTGGTGCCCTCGCCAATCGTGCACAACTTCACGTCGCGGTAAAATTTCTCCGCCGGGTAATCTTTGATGAAACCGTAGCCTCCGTGAATCTGTACGGCTTCGTTTGCAACGCGCACGGCCACTTCCCCGGCGTACAGCTTCGCCATGCTGGATTCCTGCGTGATGCGCGCGTCGTGGTTGCCGGAAGCGATGGCGCGATCGGCGAGCCACGCTGCTTGATAAGTAAGCAGCCGCGCCGCTTCGATCTGCGTGGCCATATCGGCCAGCTTGAACTGAATCGCCTGAAATTCCGCGATCGCCTTGCCGAATTGCTTGCGCTGCTTCGCGTAGCGCACGGACGCCTCGTAGGCGCCTTGCGCCATCCCAAGTCCGAGCGACGCAATCGAAATGCGGCCGCCATCGAGAACCTGCAGGCTGTTGACGAATCCTTCGCCTTCTTTGCCCAGCAGATTTTCCGCCGGCACTTGGCAATCAGTGAAAACCACCTCGCTGGTGTCGCTGGCGCGCAGGCCCAGCTTGTTTTCTTTTTTCCCGGGCTTGAATCCCTTCGTTCCCTTCTCGATGATGAAGGCGGAAATTCCATGGCTCTTTTTCGCGGGGTCCGTCACGGCCATGCTCACACAGACATCGGCGTAATGCCCGTTGGTGGTGAAAGTTTTCGAGCCGTTGATTACCCAGCCGCTATCTTTCTTCACGGCGGTGGTGCGCGTGCCGCCGGCATCGGAGCCAGCTTCCGGCTCTGTGAGCGACCAACAGCCGAGTTTCTTGCCTTGCGCCAGCGGCGCGACGTATTTTTTCTTCTGCTCTTCGCTGCCGAATTTGTAGATGTGATTGGTGCACAGTGAATTGTGCGCCGCGACAATGATGCCGATCGAGCCGTCCACGCGCGAAAGCTCTTCGATGATGATGGCGTATTCGGCGTAGCCCATACCCGCGCCGCCGTATTTTTCCGGAAAAATCACGCCGAGGAAACCCATTTCTGCGAGCTTGGGAATTAATTCGGAGGGAAACTTCGACACTTCGTCCCATTCCATCACATGCGGTAGGATTTCGCCTTCGGCAAATTCGCGAACCGTTCGCCGCAACTGCTGCTGTTCATCCGTCAGCGCAAATTCCACGTGGCCTCGCCGGTATGCAGAATTAATGATAAGCAGGATAAATATCGAACCCGCACTATAATTTATATCACAGGGGTCTACGCCGGCGGCAATTCTGACCGCGGAGATTACGGCAGGGTAAACGCGACAATCTCGTCAGACTGCTTTTCTTCCGTTACTTTGGCATGGCCTCCCGCGGCGATCACGAGGTATTGTTTACCGCCCGGGTGCACCTGGTACGTCATCGGCGTAGCGGCGCCGGAAGTGGGCAGGTCAAATTTCCAGATTTCTTTGCCGGTTTCGACGTCGAACGCGCGAATCGCAGGGTCAATAATTGTTCCGGCGATGAAGACCAAGCCGCCCGCGGTGACAATCGGTCCGCCCAGGCTGGGCGCTCCCGCCGGAACGGCGGGCTTTTTAGGAGCGAGTGAGCCGAGCGGCACTTGCCAGCGAATCGTGCCCTGCGCCATATCCACTGCCGTCAGCGTGCCCCACGGCGGAGGGGCGCACGGCAGATGATGCGCTTTGGCAAACAGAAATGTGCGGAACATTCCGTACGGCGCGCCGTATTGCTGCGTGTAGTCGATGTCCGCGTTCTTGCCCGCCGCGTCCCAGAATTTGTCCGCCGCGACCACTCCCATCATCGCCGGCAAATTATTGGTATTCACTAACAGCAAACTTTTCTGTGGATCAAACGCATAGCCGCTCCAGTTCATTCCACCGACATTTCCAGGCACCGCGAGCGCACCTTGCAAACTCGGCGGCGTGAAGAGGCCGTCATTGCGCAGGCTCTTGATTCGCTCGCGGCAGTAATCGCGATCGGTCGGCGTAATGCCCCAGCCATCGTCGGCGGAAAGTTTTTGCGGCACCAGAGCTGGAGGCGCCAGCGGAAAAGGCTGCGTCGGCGATGTGACTTCGCCCGGAACATCGGATTGCGGTACGGGCCTTTCTTCCACGGGAAATATCGGCACGCCCGTATCGCGATTCAGCACGTAGAGAAATCCGGTTTTATTGCCTTGAATTACCACCGGCACGCTCTTGCCATCGTGCTGCAAGGTAGCGAGCAGCGGGGGCGAGGCGCTGTCGTAATCCCAAAGATCGTGATGCACGAGCTGAAATCCCCAGACGAGCTCGCCGGTCTTCGCGCGCAACGCGACCACGGAATCCGCCCATTTGTCGTCGCCGACGCGCATGCCGCCGTAATAATCCGGGCTGGCGCTGCCGGTCGGCAGGAAGATCAGATCGCGTTCGGGATCTTCTACCATCACGGACCAGGCATTGCCTGCGCCGGTGTGCCAGACTTTTCCGGCGTTTGGTGTCGCGTCGTCGACGTCGTTCGGCGGCAGCGGCTCCCACTTCCAACGCAACGCTCCGGTACGCGCATCGAAGGCGCGGACTACTCCGCTGGGCATGTCCACGCGGGCGTTGTCGTCAATGGCGGAGCCGACCACCACCATGTCGTCAATCACAGTCGGAGGAGAAGTCATGTGGTATTCCGCTGAGATGTAACGCGCCACTTCGCGCAGGCTGATCTGTCCGCGATTGCCAAAATCCATGCAGGGGTCGCCGGTCGCGGCATCCAGTGCGATTAATCGCGCGTCCAGTGTGGCTTCGAAAATTCGGCGATGGCAGCGCTTCCCTTTCGCGCGCATAGGATCGAGCCAAGTGGCGACGCCGCGATTGATTAGCCCGTCGCCGTAAGCGCCTGCTACATCGATCATCGGATCGTAAACCCACATTTGTTTCCCGGTTTCCGGATTCACGGCGAACACACGATTGAACGGCGACGTGAGGTACAGCGTGCCATCCACTAATATGGGCGTGGTTTCCAGGCCGCTGCGTTTGGGGCGGCCGCTGCCGTCGGAAATGTCGCCGGTGTGAAATGTCCACGCGACTTTCAGCTTGGCGACATTTTCGCGATCGATCTGGGTGAGGGGTGAATAGCGCGTGCCGCCCGCATCATGGCCGTAATAGGCCCAATCGTTCTTCGTCGCGCCCGCGGAATTCGAGGATTGTGCATTCGCGTTGGGCTGGCCCGCGCACGATGCGCCGACGGCGGCGATGAACAGAAACCGAGCGAACTTACGCACTATATCCTCCGGCGTGTGATTTAACTGCGAGCACTACCAATCCAGTTTTGCGCCATCTTTCGCGTTCTGCTCGTCGAGCCATTTTTTCAGCGGCGCGAAATAATCGAGTATCGCGGTGGCGTCCATCTGCTTTTCGCCGGTCATCACTTCGAGTGCTTGCGGCCACGGGTGGCTCTGGCCCATTTCCAGCATCTTGTTCAGGCGCGCGCCGGCTGCTTTGTTGTTGTAAATCGAGCAGCGATGCAGCGGGCCTTTATATCCGGATTCCCTACAAAGCGCGCGATGAAACTGGAACTGCAGAATGTCCGCGAGAAAATAGCGCGCGTAAGGAACGTTTGCCGCGACGTGATATTTCGCGCCGGGATCGAAATCTTGTTCGCTGCGCGCGACGGGAGGCTTCACGCCCTGATATTTTTCGCGCAGTTCCCACCATGCTTTGTTGTAATCGGCGGGCGTAATCTTCCCGGAGAAAACTTCCCACCGCCATTTATCGATCAGCAGGCCGAAGGGCAGGAACGCGACTTTCTCCAGCGCTTTGTGCATCAGGATTCCGATGTCCGCGGACTCTGCCGGCACATTTTCCAGCAGGCCGATCTGCTTCAGGTATTCGGGCGTGACGGAAAGCGCGATGGTGTCGCCGATGGCTTCGTGGAAACCGTCGTTCGCGCTATTGCGGAAGAGCGGCGGCTGCGTGTCGTAAGCGCGCTGGTAAAAATTGTGCCCGAGCTCGTGGTGGATCGTGGAAAAATCCTCGGCCTTCTGCTCGATGCACATCTTGATGCGCAGATCGTCCACGTAATCAATGTCCCAGGCGCTGGCGTGGCAGACCACGTCGCGATCCTGCGGCTTCACGAACATGGAACGCTTCCAGAATGTCTGCGGCAGCGCTTCGAAACCGAGTGACATGAAAAATCGCTCGCCGTAATGCACCATCGCGATCGGGTCAATCTCCTTGGCTTTCAGAATCTGCGTCAGGTCGTAACCCGGATCGGCATTCGCCGGAGCGACCAAGGGATAAATATTCGCCCAATCCTGCGCCCACATATTTCCTAGCAGGTGCGCGGGAATCGCGCCATCCCGGCCAAGTACTCCGGGCCCATATTTTTTCACCAGCTGCGTGCGCACGTACGCGTGCAACGAAACGTAGAGCGGGCGCACCTGCTCCCACAGGCGGTCCATCTCCGCGCTGAAAACTCCGGGCGGCATATCATAATTGGAACGCCACATCGCGCCCACGTCTGCGAAGCCAACTTCGCGGGCGCCTTCGTTCGCGAGCTCCACCATGCGCGAATAACGCTCACGCATCGGCGGCGCGATGGCGTGCCAGCCGATCCACGCGCGTTGCAGCTCGATGGGATCGCGGCTGGTAGCCATGATATTTTCCAGGTCGTTCAGCGAGAGGCATTTTGCTTGCACGCCATCCGGGCACCATTTTCCCTTGCCGTAATCGCTTTGCAGCGATGCGTTGATCTGCGAAAGCTCTGTGCTTTCTTTTGGATTGCGCGGCGAGGGAATGTCCACGGAGAGCTTGATGAGGTTCAGCTTGCGCGCGACGTCGGGCGGCAAATCGAGCGATTCAAAGCGCCGCGCTTCTGCGGCCAGCTCGGACGTCGCGGCTTTCACGTTCTGATCGGCCTGCGCTGCGAGGATTTCCGTGTCGTCGGTGATGAAGGTTTCTTGTACCCACTGCGCACGGCTGGATTTGATCCACAGATCGAGGAGGCGTTTTTCCGCCCCGTCGGTGAATTGGCGCGCTTCCGCGACGGTTGGAGGCGCCGCAGCTTGAGGTTGCGCAGCAATGGCTGCTTTTTGCGATTGGAATGTCATCAGTCCACCTGTAATTAAGATAACGGGGAGTCCTATTTTGATGCAGATCGGCAAAAGTTTCGCAATCTTCACGTGCGTACCTCGGGATGGTTGTTGTCGGCTGTCCCGCTTTGCGGGACCGAGCCGCAATCCGCGCGAAAGTATAACCGAAGAAGGGACGACGCGCCCGGGAGGATTGCGACGGCACTTGCGGGGGCCGTTTAATTTCTAGTGAGCGGCGGCCGCGGGTGCTTTCTCGCACAAAACTTGTGCGAGGGCTGCCAGCGCTGCGTCAATTGCGGCGCGGTCCACGTCGCAGTGCGTGACCATGCGCACGGAATGCTTTTCGGTTGCGGAGCACAAAACATTTTTGGCTGCGAGCTGGTCGCAAATTTCCGCGGCGGTGTGGCCGGTTGCGCGCACGTCGAAGATCACGATGTTGGTCACGACGCGCCCTGGATCAAGGGCAATTCCCTTCACCGCTGCGAGGCCCGTCGCCAGGTGCTGCGCGTTTTCGTGATCTTGCGCGAGGCGCTTGGGCGATTCTTCCAGCGCGATTAGTCCAGCCGCTGCGAGAATTCCTACCTGGCGCATTCCGCCGCCCAGCATTTTTCTGCGGATGTGGGCCTGCTTGATGAATTCGTGCGAGCCGAGAAGCAGCGAGCCAACCGGCGCGCCCAGGCCTTTCGACAGGCAAAACATCACCGAATCGAATTTGCGCGTGATTTCCGCGACGTTCTTCCCCAACGCGACCGCGGCGTTGAAAATCCTTGCGCCATCCAGATGCACGCGCAAGCCTGCCGCGTGTGCGCGCTCGCAGATATCTTCGGCCACGACGGTGGGGTACACAGTGCCGCCGTGCATGTTATGCGTGTTTTCCAAAGTGATGAGCGCGGTCTGCGAATCGTAGTAGATTTTTTCGCGTATCAACGGCTCGATCAGGTCCCACGTGAGAATTCCACTCGGGGCAGGGACCGTGCGCGGCATCACACCCGCCACCGCGGACATCGAAGCCAACTCGTACAGATTCACGTGCGCGCGCTGTTCGCAGATCACTTCGTTGCTGCGCTGCGTCCAGCCCATGATCGCGACCAGGTTGCCCATGCAGCCGGTCGGAACGAAGAGCGCCGCCTCGCGTTGGAAGATTTCCGCCGCGCGCACTTGCAGCCGGTTCACGGTGGGGTCTTCGCCGTAGACGTCGTCGCCCACTTCCGCGGCAGCCATCGCGGCGCGCATCACCGGCGTCGGACGCGTCACCGTATCGCTACGCAAATCCACAATCGTCATTGATGGTCCTCTCCGTCAACGTGTTCGGCAGTCTGCCATGGCCTGTGGCATCTTAATTTCAATCGGCATCGGGTCGGCTGCGATTTCTTTGTCGTACAGTTTTCCGTAGGACTTCCAACGGGGAGCCAAATCCTTGGCGCCGGGATCCGTTTGCTCCCACGCGAGGAATCGAGGTTGAAGGAAGTAGCGGTCGGGGTAAACCCAGCCTCCGTTGGCGCGGTGATCTTTGGAGAACACCACGAAACCCACGCCTGCAGAACCGTCCATTTCCAGCTTGCCGCCCCGCGGTATGATCGGATCGTCGGAATTCGGCCGCTTTGGATGATCGGTGCGAGCAATTAGGCCGGGCCCATCGTATATCATAGGTTCGGGGCGGAGGGCGCCCCGCTTGCCATCAGCTCTTATGTCGAATAGATTGGGCGAATCGGCTTCAACGCATTTTCTGCAAAGAATTATTGCGTGGTCGGTGGCGTTCTGAATTCGAAGGCGGAGATCGAAGGACACTGTACCCACGAGCGTCTCCCGCACCGGCGAATCAAGCTCTCGATTGACGCAATGATGCTGGGCTTGCATGGTCACCGTCAGCTTCAGCGGATTATTCTTCCCGTCCTGCTTCTCCCGACCATACGTCGGCGCGTCCAATGACAATTACAACGCCGACAAAGCAATCAGCGCAGACACAAAAATCGTTCGGCTTGTCCGCATCACATTAGCCAAGCAATTCCACGAATACTTCGTTCGATACCGTGAGGTGGGCCGGCGCCAGGCGCAAATTTGGGCCGGCCATTTCGAGCAGGCCCTGTTCGCGCAGGCCGGCGATGCGCGCTTGGAGGCTTACGCCATACTTTTTTTCCACGCGGGCAAGGTCAATGCCTTCGAGCTGGCGCAAGCCGAGAAATAATTCTTCATCGAGCGCTTGTTGCGGAGTGACCGGCTCGATTTGCTCGCGTGGTGAGATGCCGCCTTCGATACAAGCAACGTACTTCGCGGAATCGTGAAGATTCGACCAGCGCCGCGCGCCATCGAAAGAATGCGCACCTGCGCCGAGGCCGACATACGGCTCGCGGCGCCAATATTTCAAATTGTGGCGCGAACGAAAGCCCGGCAGGCCCCAGTTCGAGATTTCGTAGTGTTCGTAGCCGGCTTCGGCGAGGCGCGCGCAGGCGGATTCGTACGATTCCGCCATGGCGTCGTCGCTCGGAATCGCTTCCGCGCTGTAGCGGTTGCCGCCCGCGAGCAATTCTTTTCCGAGGCGGCTGCCTTCATCAATTTCCAGCAGGTAAATCGAAATGTGCTCGGGCCTGATCTCCAGAATGCGTGCGAGGGATTCTTCCCACGATTCGCGCGTTTGATGCGCGAGACCGGCAATCAAGTCCATGCTGATATTGCGAAATCCGGCTTCGCGCAGAATTCGCGCAGCCGCAAAAATATCGGCGCGACGATGCATGCGGCCCGCGGCCTGCAATTCGCGATCGTCAAATGATTGCACGCCCAGGCTGATGCGGTTGAAACCGTCCGCGAGCCAGGCTTGCGCTTTTCCGAGCGTGATGGTTTCCGGATCCGCTTCGAGGGTGATCTCTGGCGCAGCAGCTGATGAGGTGACTTCGCGCGTGGCCGCGGATTCCCGCACAACTAATTCAGCGAGCCCGAAAGCCCGGCGCAGCGCATCCAGAATTCCCGCAAGCGCGGACGGTTCCAGCAAGCTGGGAGTACCGCCGCCGAAGTACACAGTGTCTACAACAGCGTCGCGCACCGCGGCAACGTCAGCGCCCGCTGCCAGTTCCGCAATTTCGCGCCGGACGGCATCGGCATAAGGCCCATATTTTTCGCGCGCCACTACGCCTGTGTGAAAGTTGCAATACGTGCACTTCGTCTGGCAGAACGGCACCTGAATGTAAACGCCTAGGTTCATTTCGGCGCCGCGACCACGTCGAAATCATCGGATTTGGCCTGTAGCACGGCTTTGCCATCCTTGATCGCTTCGCAGTGCGCGCCCACGACTTCCACGCTTACATCCTTATAAGGAAGCCACAAGCGATAGGTGCCGGGCTGCAGCACCTTGATCGTGAATTCCAGAACTTCGCCACCGTGCAGGATGCCGGCTGAAGCGTCTGCGCCGGGCGTGCAGGTGAAAATTTCCTTGTTCCATTTTCTGCGCGTGCGCGACTGCACCGCGAACGCCGGAGTGGGACGCCCGCTGCCAGCTACGACGACTTCGCCGCAAACGCCCAGGCAAAAAGTAAGTCGCTTATCGCCGTTATTCCGGATGCGCACGGCAAATGGCTTCCCGACGACTTGCTGATCGCCCACTACGGCAACCGTAATGTCTTCCTTGGCGGAAATAGCATCGCTGGTTCCGCTGGTGAGCAGAAGAACCAGAACGCAAACGCTCGCCGCCGCCCGCCCCATTGGCCTCATGGTCAGACAGTTTACAACCAAAACAAACTTGCTTCACGTAAAGACCTCGGGTACGTCCGCGGTCAATGGAGCATGCGTAAGAACCGTAAGACCGGTACTTCAGCGGCTGAAGCCGCCCGATCCTGCGGGGGATATGTCGTGGCTAAAGCCACGACCCACAAACATTCCTGAGCTCTCATAAAGGTATCGACCGGCCGAAGGCAAATCTCTCGTGTTCGGTTATCGCGCGGCGATGTCCGGAACGATCTTGACGCGTAGTTCGCGGCTGCGCGGGCCATCAAATTCAGCGAAGAAAATGCGTTGCCAGCGTCCGAGCGCGGGCTTTCCCGCGACGATCCACACCGTTTCAGACGAGCCGACGAGCGCCGTCTTAACGTGCGAATCCGAATTCCCTTCCGCGTGCGAGGAATTCTTGAGGCGCGGCACCAGGCGGTCGAACTCCGCGGCGATATCCTCCGCCACCGCAGGGTCGTAGCCCTCGTTGATCGTCACGCCCGCCGTGGTGTGCGGCACGTATAGGTGGCACACGCCGTCGGCGCAGCCGGATTCGCGCACGGCAGCAGCGATCTGGTCGGTTACGTCCTGCAGCTCTGTTCGTCGCGTCGTGGGTACATGCAGCAGGCACATCCCCTTCGCCGCGCCGCGTTTCTCATTTGCCTTCATGCGCTTCCCCCTTCCGATATTTCCGGTCCGCACGCTGCTAGAGACTACCAAATCAACTGCATCGAATCTTCGATACATTCCTGCGCGCTTCCGATGTTATGATTCGGCTTCGCCGCTAGCAATCGGCGCGGTCGCCAAGTGGTAAGGCATAGGTCTGCAAAACCTTTATCGGCGGTTCGATTCCGCCCCGCGCCTCCAACTTTTTTTCGTTCGAAACCTCGTTCGAACCTTGGCGTCGTTCTCGCGATTGGTGCTTGAGTCCTGCGATGGAAAACGTGCTGAAATTTCTCGCGCTACTCAGCTCCGGCATGTTCGCGGGCGCGGCGTTTTATCTTACGACCGTCGAGCATCCCGCGCGAATCTCCGTCGGCGCTGGCACGGCGCTACGGGAATTTCGCCCCAGCTACAAACGCGCCGCTCCTCAGCAGGCCATCCTGGCGAGCGTCTGTTTTCTGTGCGGCCTCTCGCTGGCGCTGCTGAAGCAACACTGGCTCTGGCTGCTGGGCGGCAGCCTGGTGGGAGCCGTCGTGCCGTTTACTTTTGTTTTTGCAATGTCTACCAATCGGTTGCTGCTTGACGAGGCCAAACACCTTGATGCGCACGCGCTGGAATCCCTGCTCGCGAAATGGGCTCGGCTTCACACCGTGCGCACGGTGTTAAGTCTGATTGGCTTTCTCATGCTGCTTTGGGCGTGCGTTTTCCAGCGCTAAAATCCCGCGCGGCTTATTTGCAGGCCGCTTCCCCCATGCAGTAGACTCTTGGATTCGCTTTCTCTCAGGGGGCGTTCATGCTGGTGGTCATGCAGTCGCACGCGACGGACGAACAGGTACGCGCCGTCTGCGAGCGGATCGAGTCGCTGGGTTTCAAAGCGTTGCCCGTTCCCGGCGCTGGGCGCACTGCCGTCTGCATCACCGGCAATTCTGGCGCGATGGATCTGGGCACGCTGGAGTCCATGCCCGGGGTGATCGAATGCATCGCGGTCAGCAAGCCGTACAAGCTCGTCAGCCGCGACGTGAAACCGGAAAACACCGTTGTGCGCGTCCCTACGCCTATGGGGGATGTTGCGTTTGGCGGCGGGCAAGTCGGCATGGTCGCCGGACCTTGCGCCATTGAAACGCGCGAGCAAGCTTTTACCGTTGCCAAACAAGTGAAGGCCGCCGGCGCGCGCCTTTTTCGCGGCGGCGCTTACAAACCGCGTACTTCCCCATACAGTTTTCAAGGTCTGGGCGAGGCGGGGCTGGAAATCATGGCCGACGTGCGCAAGGAATTCGGGCTAGGCATCATCACCGAAGCGATTGACCACGAATCGCTGGACCTGGTGGCCGAATATGCGGATGTGATCCAGATCGGCGCGCGCAACATGCAGAATTTTTCGCTACTGAAGCGCGCAGGACGCGCCAAAAAGCCGGTGCTGCTGAAACGCGGCATGTCCGCAACGCTGGACGAATTTCTGATGGCCGGCGAATACCTGATGTCTGAAGGAAACTACTCCGTGATTCTGTGCGAGCGCGGCGTGCGCACTTTCTCTGATTTCACGCGCAATACACTGGACCTGAGCGTGGTTCCCGCCGTACAAAAGCGCAGCCATCTGCCCATCGTGGTGGATCCTTCGCATGGAACCGGGCGGCGCAATAAAGTGCTGCCGCTTTCGCGCGCGGCGGTGGCCGTGGGGGCAGACGGATTGCTGGTGGAAGTCCACCACGATCCCGATCGCGCGCTTTCCGACGGGCCGCAATCCATCCTGCCGGCGGAATTCGAGCAACTGATCCGGGAATGCCGCCAGATCGCCGCCGTGCTGGGCCGCACCATCAATTGAAACTGCGCTTCAATTATCGCCTCGTCTTCCTGCTGGTAATTCTTGCTGCGTTGGCCATTCGCGAAGTTGCGCTGGAACTGCGGCCGGCTTTTCTGCGTCCGGGGCTGCATCTTTTCGCTTACGTGGGTAACACCGGCGACGGCACGGTTTCCGTGATTGACCTGATTAAACTTTCCCCTGTGGCTACCATCGTGGTAGGTCCGGGGCCGAGCGGTTTGCGCGCGCATCCCAAGCGTCCGGAAATTTGGGGAGTGAGCTCGGCGGGCGGCTACGCGTGGGTGCTCGACGTGCAATCGAATCAAATCGTCGCGCGCATTCCAGTGGGAACGCTGCCTTACGCGCTGGATTTTTCTGCTGATGGACGGCGCGCGTATGTAGCTGCATCCGGCTCGAACGCGATCGTCGCCATAGACACCGCGTCGCGCCAAATTGTGGCGCGTGGCCGCGCCGGTCGCCGTCCGTGGATCGCGCGCGTTTCTCCCGACGGCAAAACGCTCGTCGTGAGCAATCGCGACGATGCCACCGTTTCTCTGCTCGATAACAGCACGCTCGCGACCATCGCGACCATCGCGACCGCGCCCGATCCCGAGCAAATCGCGATCCTGCCAGATAATTCAAAAGCGTTCGTAACTTCCGGCGCGTTCAACCAGGTTTCCGTGGTGGATTTGAAACGGAAAGTGCTGTTGGCGAACCTCGCGCTGGGCGGCACGGCCGATGATCTGGACCTGAAACCGGACGGCGGCGAACTTTACATCACCTCCAGTTCGGCGCACGGCCTGGTGATCGTGAATACGGACACAAATGAAGTCGCCGATTTTCTGCTGCTGGGAATGTCGCCGACTTCTGCGGTGTTCTCGCCGACCACGAGCACGCTGTACGTTTCGGACACTGCTGCGGGACACGTCGTGCCGGTCGCTGTGGAGACTCGCCAGGTCGGCCGCCCGATTCAAGCTGGACAATCGCCCGTAACTTGCGCGCTCACTCCGGGAGAAGACATTCTTCTGGTGGTGGACACGGCGTCGAACGACCTAGCCGCGATCCGCACGAAAACACTGCCCTCGGGTCAGCCCGGACTCACGCCGCCGCGTCCTCCAACTGCGTTGATTAATGTTGGGAGTCATCCGCGCGATTTGGCGATCAAAGTTTTCTGAACTAATTTCCTATAGAGGCGCGCGTCTGCACGGGCGGCGGCGTGATCGGCGTGAGTACACCCGTAGTTGTGTTCACGGTCAGTGTAATGATTCCGGGAACGTGAGACCCTTGTCCGTTGGGAACGCTCGTCGTCAGAAATAAGTATTGCGGTGCGGTGGTTTGCGCGACGGCGCTCGGAGCCGCCAGCGCCACGGCGAATACCATCGCGAGCAGACACACTCGCACGTACATAAACGCGGCCGCACCGAGGCGCAGCGAATCATGGCGTAGCATTGGATTTTCCTTGAATCCCAAGGATTGGCGCTCGCCGGACGCGAATCGTGGGTTGCGTCCCGGCCCGCTTACGCCATAGAGACAAGCGCGCTAGCTTAGTGTTGTATGGCTGCTTTAGTTATTCGTCAAGCAATATGGATGCTTAGGGTCACGATAGATAATTACACCTTGGCTTCGGTTTCCGCGCTCCAGGCGAAATTATCTTCGCCCAGCGCGAGTTCGAGCATGCCATCCACGGGCAGGACCGCGATCGGCAAGCCACCTTCCCAGAGCGCGACGTTCAGCATCAGTTGGCGGCGCCCGCGGAGATCGAACAATTCGCGCGCCATGGCAACTTCAATGATCTTGCCGAATGCCGCTGTCACCATCGTTTCCGGATGCAGCAGACAAGCTCCGCCCTGCTCCACCACGCAACGGGAGAATTTCCGCTTGGCTACGCGCACGGTGATGCTCGTTTCGCGCGAATCCCACAACGTGAGCTTCAATTGAAAATCCGGAATCTCGGCGATCGCTTCCTCCACCGGATCCACGCGCAGGTAAAAATAGTTTTCGCCGAAGCCGTAGTAAAGCCCGTTCAGCACGCGGGCGCGTCCGTGCATCGTGCCGCCACGCGGATCCGTGGCATACAAACCCGCGCCCAGCCATTCAAAATAGCTGGTCTCGCGGCCGTCCACGGTAACGTCCAGGAAAGATTCGGGCGGCTCGCGGCGGCCTAGTTCGGGAGCCTTCTTGATCGGATGCGCCAGCACGTCGGGCGCGGGTTCACCGAGCGCGGTGTAAATTTCCGTCAGGTGTTTGCGATACAGCTGGTCAAACTCCGCATCATTCGCCGAGCCGTGTTCCGGGCCGTACCACCAATTCCAATCGCTGCCTTCTGCAGCCAACACGGCTTCGTACGCGCGCGCCAATTGCTCGTCAGTAGCATTCCCAGATTTGCGCTGCGCGACCCGCTCGTACATTTCGCGGGCGTCGCGCAGCAGATCCCAGGCGCGCACGTCTTCGCGATGGCCGATCCACACGTCGAAATTCGCGTTAATCCACGATGCCGGAAAAATTCCGGGCATGATCGGCGCACCCGTGTTGGCCTCTACAGCCTCGCTCGCCGTCATCGCGCGAATTTCGCCGTCGTTCTGTACGCGACGGTAAAATTCCCGCAGGAATTGCCGGCCATTCTCCGGGTAATATTCCCAGGCATTTTCGCCGTCCAGGATGATGCTCACGGTCGCCGTGCGCCCAGCCGGCTCGCGGTCGCCAATCGCGCGAATCCTGCGGTGCAAATCCTCGGCGGCTTGCACTGCGCCCATGCGGCTATACACAAAGCCTACGAGGTCCGAAATGTAATGGTCGCGGAAAAATCCGAACATCTCTTTAGCGTCGCGCTGCAATCTCCACGGTGAATAGAGGTCCGGCCCATTTTCCGGATATCCGCCCGCGTCGCGCCAGAAACCGATATTGCGCGTGCGACCCAGCACACCTTCATCCGTCGCGAACCACTTGAATCCCAGATCGGCGGCAATCCCCAGAGCTTCGTCGGAAACCGAGCCTTCCGAAGGCCACAAGCCCGCCGGCGGCTTGCCGAAAACGCGCTCGTGATATTTTCGGGCGCGCAGCAGTTGTTCGCGCGCATCGCCAGGAAAACGGAAGGGCGGATGCGGCAGCGGCGTGTGCGGATTGGAAACGCGCGCGATGTCCGTGTCGCACAAAAGCGGCAGGATCGGATGGTAGTAAGGGGTCGTCGAAATTTCGATCTGGCCGCTTTCCGCCGCGATGCGATATTCCGGCAGCACCGCGCTCAGCAATTCAAGCTGCTTCTCGCGCAGCAAATTTTTGTCGCGCTCGGTGTAGCCGGTGCCCTTCGCCGCCAGCAAATTCACCACCGGATCTTTCGCAATGTATTCTTCGTCCATCCACG
The DNA here is from genome assembly GCA_963747605.1 of uncultured Acidobacteriota bacterium. GTDB lineage: Bacteria > Acidobacteriota > Terriglobia > Acidiferrales > UBA7541 > Palsa-295. Next base: position 32,332 of record CAVVGA010000033.1, read on the forward strand.
CCAGCTGCGAAAGTAATTGCAGGTCGCGCCAATCCTGTTCGGTGAAACGCGCGGCGCAGGCTTCGGCTCCGGCGGAACGCACCTGCCCCTGCAGGTCCGAAAAGCGCGGCCAGCGCTGCACGTAAATCTCGTTCACCTGAAACCCGCGCTCTAGTATTTCCCTTTTCTGCTCGGGCTTCAGCGTGTCGGCCGGCGCAAACGCCAGTTCAAACCATGGCTCGCGAAACTTTCCGCTGGCATACTCTTCGATCTGCGCCGCCAGCAGCGGAACGATATTGAACGTCGCGTGCACGCCCGGAAATTCGCCCAGCACTTTCACCATGCCCCAGTAATCCTTCAGGGCGTGCAGACGCGTCCAGGGCAGCATGTAGCGTCCCGAGACGGGGTCGCGATACTGCGGCTGATGCATGTGCCAAACCAAAACCAAATTTACTCGGCCCAACTTCCTATCCTCCGTATCTTCAATTGACACAAACCTTAACTCGCCCGCACGCTCCGAACGTCCATGCTAGAATCCTCAAGCGCAATCATGCGCCTGCTCGATAAATATATCGGTCGCGAAGTCGGCTCGCACGCCATACTGGGCCTCGCTGTCTTCACTTTCGTTTTCTTCGTACCGCAACTTGTCCGCCTGATGGACCTGGTAGTCCGGCATTCCGGCGGAGTCTTCACCGTCGCGCTGATTTTCCTCTGCTCGCTCACGCCTGTGCTGGCCTTCACCATTCCGATGGCCGTGCTGGTCGGCGTGCTGATCGGACTGGGGCGGCTTTCCGCCGACAGCGAAATTGTCGCGCTGCACGCTTCGGGCATCAGCCTGCGCCGCCTGTTGGTTCCCATCGGAATCGTCGCGCTCGGCTGCAGCCTTGGCACTCTGGTGCTGACGTTTTGGCTTAGCCCCGCGGCCATACGCACTTTGCAACGCCTCGAGGAACGCCTGCTGCTGACCCAGGCGCCCTATGCGATCCAGCCGCGCGTCTTCAACGAGCAAGTTCCGCACTTCATATTATACGTGCAAGATGTGGAAGCCGCAGCGACGCGCTGGCGCGGGGTGTTCCTGGCGTCCTCTAGCCAGGATTCCACCACCAACGTGACCATCGCGCAGGATGCACAGGTGGTCGCCAACGCCGGCAACAACAAGTTCGAGCTGCACCTGGGCAGCGGCAGCACGCACGAATACGACCCGCGTGCGCCTCAACATTACAATGTGACGAGTTTCGGCCAGAGCGAAATTCCCGTTGAGATTTCCAGCCCGGTGGCCGGACCGAAGAACGTGGCGGTATCGGACCAGGAGCGCTCGATTTCCGAATTGCTGGCCGAACGCGGCCCGCACTGGCGCGACGCGCGCGTGGAATTTCACCGCCGCATCGCTTTTCCGGCCGCCTGCCTGGTGTTTGCGCTGCTGGGCGTGCCGATCGGCGTGCGTCCTCGGCGTGGAGGTCGAGCCGCCGGACTGATCCTGACGTTGGTGCTGATCGGTGGCTACTATTTTCTTTTTGTTACTGGCGCGCACATGGCGCAGCAAGGTTCGGTCGCGCCATGGGCCGGGATATGGGCTGGAAATATCGCGGGGCTCATACTGGGCCTGATTTTTCTGCGCCGCATTGAAACCATCCGCAAGCCCAACGCGATCGTGGCTTGGCTCGAGACCTTTTTCCGGCGCTCGCGTCCGGCGCTCCGGCGCGAAGCCGATGCCGCGCCGATCCCTGCATCGAACGGAGCTGCCGCGAGCGGCCGCGGGGTCACATCCCGCGCCGATGCCCGTAAGATTGTTCCGGAAGGCTCTGCCGTCGCGTTCCCGATGTTGATCGACGTCTATTTGCTGCAGCAGTTTTTCTATTATTTTCTAGTGCTGCTGGCGGGATTCATTCTGATCTTTGACGCTTTCACGTTGTTCGACCTTCTGGGCGACATTTCGAAAAACAATATTCCGGCCTCAATGGTCCTGAACTATTTTCGCTACCTGATTCCGCTGATGATGTATCAGCTGGCGCCCCTTGCCACTCTCGTCGCGACGCTGGTCACTCTGGCCGTGCTCGCGAAAAATAATGAAGTGATCGCCTTCAAGGCCAGCGGCATGAGCCTCTATCGCCTGGTGCTGCCGCTCACGCTGGCCGGATGCGTGATTGCCTCGGGGATTTTCCTGCTCGACGATACGTTTCTTCCCTACGCCAACCAGCGCCAGGACGCGCTGCGCAACCAGATCAAAGGCCGCCCCGCGCAAACTTATTTTCAGCCCGCGCGCCAATGGATTTTCGGCGAAAACACCAAAATTTATAATTACGAGCTCTTCGACGCTGATCAAAACCTCTTCGGCGGATTGAGCGTCTTTGAGCTGGACCCGCAAACCTTCCAGATTCGTCGCCGTGTGTTCGCCACCCGCGCCACCTGGGTGCAGTCCGAAAACACCTGGGCGCTTACCGGAGGATGGATCCGCGATTTCACGGGAGGCAAAGTCAGCCAGTACACCCCGTTCAAGGTGCAATCGCTTCCGGAGATCTCCGAGCCGCCCAGTTATTTCCGGCGCGAGGTGCGCCAGTCGTATCAGATGAACTGGCGGCAGTTGGGGGAATACATTCAAGGTTTGAAGCAGGCGGGATTCGACACGGCGCGGCTTTCCGTCCAGTGGCAGAAGAAATTCGCGTTTCCGTTGATTGCCGGGATCATTGTGTTTCTGGGCGCGCCTTTTGCCTTTCTCACCGGGACACGTGGAGCTGTCGGCGGGTTGGCTGTCGCGGTTGGCGTCGCGATCGTTTATTGGGCCACGGCCGCGCTGTTTGAGGCGATGGGTTCGGTGGGGCAGCTTCCGCCGCTGCTGGCCGCATGGGCGCCCGACGCCATCTTTGGATTTCTTGGTGTGTACTTCTTCTTGAAGATGCCAACGTAAGCGAAAAAAAGCGTGGCCGCAGCTTGCGCGCTTCCGACTGATCACCACACGCCAGCAAACAACATCTAAAGTGTTTCTTCAAGCGACAACGAACAGTTGCAGCGCGTCATTTTTGAAACTTAATCCATAACTTGAATGGGATATTTTTCGTGTTACGCGCTGTCTCGTTGTAACGCGCTCGCCACAAAGTGTCAATCCCGTCGAGCAATTTTGCAATCTTCAATCGTGACTTTCACTTGTCCGGCCTGTACCAAACCAATCCGACAGCTGTTTCAAAGTACTATTGCCGCGATTCGCAGCGAGGCAAAAAATACTTCAACTCGGGGCCAGGAACGCTATCACGGGCGACCGTTCCTGAACCGGCTTGGGGACTCAAATGAAATATACTCTGATTCTGATGGGGATCCTGTTCGTTGGGCCGCAATCCGCGCCGGCGAACACGCCTGCGTTCGCGCAGTGTGGAACCTACGACTCCTACATCCTGCTCTATAAATCGATCCAGAAGTTTGAAGAGCTGGGAAAGCTCCACTGCGGCGAAAGCCTCGTGATCACCGGTCGGGATGGCGATTTCACGCAGGTGCGAACTACCGATGGCAGGCTGGGCTGGGTACCTACCAGCGATCTATCCACCAGCGCGCCTCCCCCGCAAACGGAGTACACCTCGGGATGGCCTCACAAATCCCAGGCAGAGCTTAAGCCGGACGCCATCGTTACTCAGCCGGCCAGTCGAGCGGCCGAACCGGCAACGGTTCAGACACCAGTCGCGACATCTGCTCCGACGCCAGTGGCGACATCTGTTCAGGCGGCACACCAGCCGATTGTCGAACGACCGGTTCAAGCACGGACCGAAACGACTGTCGAGGCGCCCGTTCCGGCACCAGACCAATCGACTATCGAGCCACCTGTTCAGGTGCCCGCCGAAGCAATTATTCGACCGGCCTTCGAACTGACAGTTGAACCGAGCGTGGAACCGACCACTCCGGCGCCGAGCCATTCGGCCGATTCAAATTCCGTCGCGGCGCCAGAAGCGGCGCCCGCGCCGCCACCGAGCCAGCCGCTGGAACGTCCGGTTGTCGCGCGTCCCAGCGAATCTGCGGCGCTACTCACCAATGTGAACGTAATGAAAATGCAAGGTGCGCATCTGAGCCCTGACGCCATCATCACGCGGCTGAATGCCGCGCGCTGCGATTTCGACACATCCCCCGCCGCGCTGCATCGTTTGAAGCAATCGGGAATTTCTGATCGCATCATTCTAGCAATGATGCACACGCCCGCCGCCTTTCCCGCGGTCCCGCCGGACGGAGCGCCTTCTATCGAAGTCAAAATTCCCGACCAAACGCCAGTGCAACTGGCCGTGAGTAGCGATGTCTCTTCGAACGATTTGCAGGAAGGCTCCATCGTGGAAATGATTGTGGTTGAGCCGGTGATACAGAACGGCGTCACCGTGATTCCCAGAGGAGCGGAAGCTCGTGCAAGAATCATGGCGGTGCGGCACACAAGCTTGGGAAGTTCAGGGCAGGTGGTTTGGTTCATGCAAGACATCACGTCCACAACCGGCGACCGCATCCCCGCTAGCTTCGCCGGAGTGCAGGATTCTAAAGCAGCCATCGGGAGGTTTGCCGGCTACCCGTTCTTCCTCAGCGAATTTCACAAAGGCGTGCCGGCTATCATGGCTTCGTCCGACCACTACACGGCATTGGTAGACGGCAACGTCCCGTTGCTCGTTTCGCGATCTTCAAGCGTTGAGCAGTCGGCTGCGAAACCTCAAGCGCAACCTCAAGCTTTATCTCAAATCACTCCGACCGTGACTACCACGCCGGTTTTCCCAGTGCTGGTACAAACGCCCGATCCGCAAGCATCGGTAAAGCCTTAAAGCGCAACTGAAAGTTTTCTCTCAAATCGAAGTTCGGCCGCCACGTGAGGATAATTCTGCCTGAGGCAGTGCTTCAACTTCTCTAGCTCGTGCAGAAATCTAAACCGACGTGCGAATTGTCGACCAGCCCACGGTTAAACAATTTCTTGACGGTTGGCGACCGGCTTGCGTTTCGCCGTCACTCAAGCGCTCCGCGGACCGCGCAAAATCCGTCCCGGCAAAAACAAAATTCCACGCAGCAAATCGAATACGCCGTCGACCGCGATTCCCACAATCCGAAACGGCAACAAAATCAGCCACACAATCGGATACAGCACCAGCGCCAGCAATGCCAGCGGCCAGCACAACACCAGCAAGATGCACCACAGTAGAAATTTCACTAGCATCTCCTTGCTCCCATTCCCTACGCTACTTCCGCACGCGGCCGTCCCGCGCCATCTCTGCATATTTTGATACGCATGAAACTTCAATTTCGTTCACTACGCGCCCTGGGGCGGCACCAGCGACTTGATCTTCTGAATCACCAGGTCAATCCCGACGTCGTTGTGCCCGCCCTCCGGAATAATCACGTCCGCATAGCGCTTCGATGGCTCAACGAACTCTAGGTGCATCGGCCGCACCGTCTTCATATATTGATCGACGACCATCTGCGTCGTGCGCCCGCGGTCGCGTATATCCCGCACCAGCCGGCGGATGAAACGCAGGTCCGCATCGGTATCCACGAAGATTTTGATGTCCAGCAACTCGCGCAGCGCCTTGTTCTCGAATATCAGAATGCCTTCCACAATAATTGCCGCGCGCGGCTCAATGCGCACAGTTCCCTTCAAGCGCTGGAAATTGGCGTAATCGTAGGTGGGGCGTTCAATCGCTTGGCCCGCGCGCAATTGACGCACATTTTCGGCGAGCAGCGGCGTGTCCATGGAATCGGGGTGGTCGAAATTTACTTTGACGCGTTCGGCAAACGGCATCCCGGGATAATCGCGATAATAATTGTCCTGCTGCAGCACTACAACCTTGTTTTCGGAGAGCGCTTCGATAATGCGCCGCGTGATGGTGGTCTTGCCCGAGCCGGTGCCGCCGCAAATGCCGACGATTAGCGGGCGGCCATCCGTCGTCTGCAGTTTTCCAGGCGAAATGACGAGCTCCTAGTAGACATTTCGAAAAGTGGCGCGCCAAAGAAGCCGCGAGAGTCGAGCTCCGCGCTCAGCGCTTGGCTCTCGCCGGCACCTTGCCTTCAATAACCGCCTGCGCCGCAGCCAGCCGCGCAATCGCCACACGAAACGGCGAAGCGCTCACGTAATCCATCCCGACGCGATGGCAGAATTTCACGCTTTCGGAATCCCCGCCGTGCTCGCCGCAAATTCCAATCTTCAGCTTCGGCCGTGTCTTGCGCCCGCGGGCGATCGCCCATTCGATCAGCATGCCAACGCCTTCGACGTCCAGCGTCTGGAACGGGTCTTCCTTGAAGATCGCCGCCTTGCGTTCGTCCACATATTCCGGCAGGAACCGCCCGGCATCGTCGCGTGAAAGGCCCATGGTCGTTTGCGTCAGGTCATTCGTGCCGAAGGAAAAGAACTCCGCGACTTCCGCGATTTGGTCCGCGAGCAACGCAGCGCGCGGCAATTCGATCATCGTGCCAACCAGATATTCAAGTTTCACTTTAGCTCTAGAAATAATCTCATCGGCGACTTTACGCGTCTGCTGCTCCAGAATCTTCAACTCTTTCTTGTCCAGAACCAGCGGATGCATGATCTCAGGTAGCACTTTAATTCCGCGCTTCTGGCAATCAATCGCCGCTTCAATGATCGCCCGAACCTGCATATCCAGAATTTCCGGATACGTAATGCACAACCTGCACCCGCGATGGCCGAGCATCGGGTTGGCTTCATGCAATTGTTCCACTCGCCGAGCTACAGCTTCCGGTGAGATTCCGATTTTCTTGGCCAGCTCCGCCTGCTTCGCCGGATCGTGCGGCACGAACTCATGCAGCGGCGGATCAATCAGCCGAATCGTTACCGGCAGGCCGTTCATGGCCTCGAAGATGCCGATGAAGTCCCGGCGCTGAAATGGCAGCAGCTTGTCGAGCGCCTTGCGGCGCGCCTCCGGCTCCTCGGCCAGAATCATTTCCTGAATGGCCTGCTGGCGCTCGATGCTCTTCTCCGGATGCTCGAAATCCTTGAAGAACATGTGCTCGGTGCGGCACAGCCCGATGCCTTCGGCGCCCATTTCGCGCGCCACGCGCGAATCCTGCGGCGTATCCGCATTGGTGCGCACGCCGAGCCGGCGAATTCTGTCGGTCCAGTTCATCAGCGTCGCAAAAGCCTTCGGCGGTTCCGGACGAACCAGCTCGATTTGCCCCGTGTACACCGAGCCGTCGCCGCCATCGAGCGTGATCCACTCGCCTTCGCGCACCGACTTTGCCGCTGGCATGAATCGTCTTCTTCGTCGAGATCAATATCCATTTTTTCCGCGCCCACGATGCAGCACTTCCCCCATCCGCGCGCCACCACCGCCGCGTGGCTGGTCTTTCCGCCCGTCGCCGTCAGAATTCCCTGCGCGACGAACATTCCGCCCACATCTTCCGGGCTGGTCTCACGCCGCACCAGAATTACTTTCTCGCCGCGCGCCGCCCACTCTTCGGCCTCCTGCGCCGTGAACACCGCCTTGCCCACCGCCGCTCCCGGCACCGCGTTATTTCCGCTCACCAGCAAGCGGCTCGACAGTTCCGCGCGCGACATCTTCGGATCAATCACCGGATAAAAAAGCCGCTCCACATCTTCGGGCTTGATACGTTCAAGTGCTTCTTCAACTTTGATCAGCTTCTCATTCACCATGTCCACGGCAATCTGAAATGCTGCCGACGGCGAACGCTTGCCGGTGCGCGTCTGCAGCATGTACAGCTTGCCGTTCTCGACCGTGAATTCCAGGTCCTGCATGTCGCGATAATGTTTTTCCAGCGTCTGGCGCACGCGCTCGAGCTGCGGATAGACCTTCGGCATGCGCTTGGCCATTTCTCTCAACGGCATCGGCGTGCGGATTCCCGCCACCACGTCTTCGCCTTGCGCGTTCAGCAGGAAATCGCCGAAGAAAATTTTCTCGCCGGTCGAAGGGATCGCGCGTGAAGCAAACGCCCGTGCCGGAACTATCGCCCGTGTTGCCGAAAACCATCTGCACCACGTTCACCGCGGTGCCCAGCAAGCCCGTGATCTTCTCCACGCGCCGGTAAGTGACCGCCTTCTCGCCCATCCAGGAATCGAACACGGCGCCGATCGCTCCCCACAACTGCTCTTGCGGATCATCTGGAAACGCCTTGCCGGTCTTTCTCCTTGAAGTAAGCCTTGTATTCGCCGACCAGTTTCCTCCAGCCCTCGGCGCTCACTTGCGTATCGTCCTTCACGCCCAGCGATTGCTTCATCGCGCGCAGGCGGTGCTCCAGATCTTCCTTCGGCAAGCCGATCACAACGCGAGGAATACATCTGCACGAAGCGGCGATAAGCGTCATACGCGAAGCGCTCGTTCTTCGTGGCGTGCGCCAGGCCCTCCACGGCGCTGTCGTTCAGCCCCAGATTCAGAATTGTCTCCATCATTCCCGGCATGGAACGCGCCGAGCCGGAACGCACGCTGACCAGCAGCGGATCTTTCGCGTCGCCCAGCTTCTTCCCGGTGAGTTTTTCCAGCTGCGCGATGTTCTTGGTCACTTGCGCCGCGCAGTTCGTTGGGATATTTTTGGCCGTGCGTCGAGAAAGTAATCGCAGGTCTCGGTGGTGATCGTGAAGCCGGCCGGCACCGGCAGACCGATGCGCGTCATCTCCGCCAGTCCCGCGCCTTTGCCGCCCAGAAGATCCCGCATGTCGCCCGTGCCGTCTGCTTTGCCTGCTCCGAAAAAATAAACATATTTCATTTGTTGACCTCAAGACTCGCTTTAAGTTCGCGAGAAGACGTATGAGAGACGCGTCGCGGCACGCCTCTCACTAAACACTTGAACAAAATTCGTCGGCGCTCCGACAAGTGAACCGCCACTTCAATGCGCACCGTGCCACTTCAGAAATTACTTCGCTTCTTCGCCGCCCAGTTCCGAGAAATCCGCAATCGTAGAAAATTCTTTAAGTAGCCCCGCGAGCAGCGCCACCCGATTCCGCCGCACATTCTTTCCTCAACCATCACTAGAACCTTGTCGAAAAACAGATCCACCGCCGGGCGCAGCTCGGAAATCGTCTCAAGTGCCTCGCGATATTTCTTCGCCTTTTTCTTGATGGTCGCTTCCCCGCCGATTTGTTGCGCCGCGTTATACAGCGCGCGCTCGGCCGGTTCCCACAGCAGGTCGGGCTGCACCACCAGCTGCGATTTATCAATTCCCGCCGCAGACTTCTCCAGAATATTTCGAATGCGCTTGAACGAGGCCGCCAGCGGCACGAAATTTTTCATGTTGCGGATGGCTTTCACCGCCGCCACGCGATCCACCGCGTCCACCAGATCGTCCGCGCCCGCCGCGAATGCCGCATTGATCTCGTCGTAGGCGAACCCGCGCCGCTCGCGCAGAATGTAGCGCGCGCGTTCCAGCAGGAAATCGAGCACCTGCTTCTGCACCGCTTCGGAGGCCTCAATTCGCGGCGCATTTTCTTTCAGCGCTTTGCCGCAGCCGAAATCGCGGCCGAAAGAGACAGCGGCAGTTTGCGCTCCAGAATAATCTTCACAATCCCCTGCGCCGCGCGCCGCAAAGCGAAAGGATCACTCGAGCCTGTCGGCACAGCGCCAACCGCAAAACACGCGACCAGCGAATCCAGCTTGTCCGCCAGCGCCACCGCGCATCCGGTCAGATTTCGCGGCAGCGGATCATCGAGGCCGAGCGGCTGGTAATGATCGTACACAGCCCAGGCGATTTCTTCCGGCTCGCCCTGCGCCCGCGCGTAGAGTCCGCCCACGATTCCCTGCAATTCCGGAAATTCGCGGACCATTCCGGTGACCAGGTCGCATTTCGCCAGCTCCGCCGCGCGATCGGAGCCCGCCACGTCCGCCTGCGATACTCCGCCGCTGAACCACTGCTCCGCCAGCCAACGCGCCAGCGACCGCATGCGCTCGACTTTGTCGCCGTAGCTTCCCAGCCGCGATTCATAGGTCACCGCCGCGAGCTTCGGCAGATAATCGCCCAGCTTGATCTTCTGATCCGTCTCCCAGAAAAATTGCGCATCGGCAAATCGCGCGCGCAGCACGCGTTCGTGCCCCGCGCGAACCAGCCCCTTGGGATCCTTCGGCAGATTGATCACCGCCAGAAAATGCGGCGCCAGTTCCCCGTCGCGCGACTCCAGGCCAAAATATTTCTGATGGTCGCGCATCACCGTAATCAGAATTTCGTCCGGCAGTGCGAGGTACGCCGGATCGAAATCGCCGACGATCACGCTCGGGATATTCGTTCAGATAGGTGACCAGCTGCAGCAGTCCAGCATCTTCGTGCGTGTGCAGTCCGCCGCGGCTGGTGAGAGCGCGAATCTCGGCTGCGATTTTCTCTCCCGCGCCTCCGGGCCGGCACAATACAAAGTTTTTCTTTAACTTTGCTTCGTAGTCCGCTGGGCTCTTGACCGGAATATGTTGCTTCCCGAGGAACCGATGCCCATCGGTGTGATTCCCGGCCTCCACTCCCGCGAACGAAAACGGAACAACCTTGCCGTCCAGCAGCGCCACGATCCAGCGAATCGGCCGAATGAAGCGCGGGCCATGCGCGCCGGTCCAATACATCGAGCGCGGCCAGGAAATTTCCTGAATTACTTGCGGCAGAACCTCGGCGAGAATTTTCACCGCGGGCCTGCCGATCACCACCTGCTTCGCCGCGAGATATTCGCCCTTCGGCGTATAAATGATGCTCAGCTTCGAAACCGGAATTCCCTGCTTCTCCGCAAAACTCATCGCCGCGCGTGTCGGCTCGCCGACCTGGTCATACGCCACGGACTTCGGCGGCCCGGTAATTTCGCGCGTCACATCTTCCTGACGCATGCGCACGCCGCGCGCAATCGCCACCAGTCGTCGCGGCGCACCGAAAGTTTCAATGGAACTCTCAGCGGACTTTTTCATCCAGCAGTCCATGCGCAAGAAATGCTTCTCAAGTAACGCTTTAAGTTCCTGCGAGGCCTTCAAAATCATTCCCGCGGGAATTTCTTCGCAGCCAATTTCAAAAAGCAAATCTCCGCGCGATTTCCCGCCCTTCGCCGCTGCCGCCGTCTTCGCCTTCATGCGACCACCTTCGCCGCATCCGGCACGCTGCCGGAGGTCTGCTCCAGCCAAGCCGCCGCCACGCGGTCGCCAAGCTTCCGCACACGCCCAATCATCGCCGCGCGCTCCGTCACCGAAATCGCGCCGCGCGCATCCAGCAAATTAAAGAGATGAGAACATTTCAAGCACAAGTCGTAAGCCTGCAGAATCGGGAAACCCTGCTTTTGCGGGCCTTTCAGCGCGGCATAAGCTGCCAGCAGCCGCGCAGCCTCGGCTTCGGCCAAATCAAACTGCTTGCGCGTGGACACCGCATCCGCATGATCGAAGCTATACGCCGAAAATTGCTGCTCCTCAGCCAGCCGCACCTGCCGGTAGGTCACCGTCTCCGACCAGCGCACGTCGAAAACGTTGTCCACGCCCTGCAGATACGAAGCGATGCGGTCCAGCCCGTAGGTCAACTCCACGGAAATCGGATCGAGATTCTGCCCGCCGCACTGCTGGAAATAAGTGAACTGCGTGATCTCCTGCCCGTCGAGCAGCACTTGCCAGCCAATGCCCCACGCGCCGAGCGTCGGCGATTCCCAGTTGTCTTCTTCGAAACGAATATCGTGTTCCTTCAAGTTGATTCCGACCGCCGCGAGGCTTTCGAGATACAAATCCTGAATGTCCGCAGGCGCGGGTTTCAGTATCACTTGAAGTTGCGTGTGCTTGTAAAGCCGGTTGGGATTTTCGCCGTAGCGCCCATCGGCTGGACGCCGACTCGGCTGCGCATAGACCACGCGATAAGGCTCCGGCCCCAGCACGCGCAAAAAAGTTTCCGGATGCATCGTGCCCGCGCCGACTTCAATGTCATACGGCTGTTGAAGAATGCAGTCGCGACGCGTCCAATATTGTTCAAGTTTCAGTAGAAGGTCTTGAAAGCTCAAGCCCCTCACGAATTTCGGGGCAGGTTTTGCGTCCGCAGTTTTCTTCACGTGTTTCTTCACGCCAGGGACTCCAGAAGTTCCCGCGACTTCAGCTTGCGGTCAATTTGATGTTCGATGACGTCGAGCATAACATCGCTCAGGTCGCGCGCGGCGCGCGGCGAGATCATTTCTTCGTTCAACTTATCGAGCCGCTCGCCCAGCATTTTCCGCGCCGCGGCCAGCACCGCAGACGAAAGCGTGCGCATTCCCGGCCTGCGGCACTTGTTGCAGGAGATCGCCGAAGCGCTCGGCGAAAAATAAGCCGCTTCCTTGGCGTCGAGCTTACGTCCGCAGCGCGCGCAAGCGTCAAGACGTTGGCAGCCACCCGCCGAGCTTCACGGTCCACAAGCACGAAATACGCCAGCGGCAATTCCGGCTTGCTGCGTGTTCTTGATGGTCTTGCGCGACGAGCAGCAACAGGCGAAAATTCGCGTCGGAAGGCTCGTGATCCGGCAGCACCGTCTCCGTCATTTCGCTCAAAATGGCCAGCGCAACGCCCGAGCCGTAATCGCGGAACGCATCCAGAAACGATTCGACCAAATCGCACTGGTTTATTCTCACAAGTTCGCGATTCTGCTTCTCGTAAAACCAGATGTGCACGTGCGAGAGCCGCTCGAGCGTCGAACCGAAACGGCTCTTGGTGCGCCGCGCGCCGGAAGCCACGCCGCGAACGCGGCCCATCGAACGCGAAAGAAAGCTGACCAGCCGGTCGGCTTCGCCTAGCGGATAACTCTGCAGGATAATGGCCTCGGATTCGTGAACTGGCATCAGGGCGCCGGCGCGCTGCCACGCACCGAGGCGATTCGTTCCGCCAAAAGCGGAACCAATCCCCTCTGTGCTCAACCGCGCGAATGCGAAACAAAAATTTTTATCACAGCGGGGCATCCGGCGCAATTGCAAAACGAATTTCGCAGCACGCTGCTGCCGCGATTTTCTACATCCTCGCGCCCGCGCGGGTCATGATTGCCTCTTGAAAATGCCGCAACGTCAGATACAGTCACTTCGATCATGATCTTCACGTTAAAGCGAAAAATGGCCAGGCGCGCGGGAGCCAGCGAGTGATCCCTCTCCAAGATTTAACGCCGCGTCGTTCCTTCCCCGTGGTAACACTGCTGCTGATCCTGGCGAACACGCTCGTGTTTCTGTATCAGATTTCGCTTCCGCCGCACGCCGCCGACGCCTTCATCATGACGTACGGCGTCGTCCCCTACAAAATTCAAATGGCGATTGCCGGCCGTCACTATTCGTTGCAAGAAGCTTTGCTGCCGCTCTTCACCTGCATGTTTCTGCACGGCGGCTGGCTGCACATCCTCGGCAATATGTGGTTCCTGTGGATTTTCGGCGCGAACGTAGAAGACCGCATGGGCACCATCGCCTACCTGCTCTTCTATTTGGTCTGCGGAATCGGTTCCAGCGTCGCGCAAACACTATTTTCCTGGGGCTCGCACATTCCATCGCTGGGCGCGAGCGGCGCGATCTCCGGCGTGCTCGGCGCCTACATCGTGTTCTTCCCCAGTTCGCAAATTTCCACGCTGATCACTTTATTCATCCTCTGGTTCCGCGCGCGCATTCCGGCACTCGTGTTCATCGGCCTGTGGTTCGCGATGCAATTTCTCAGCGGGATCGGTTCGCTGGGTACCAGCAGCGCATCCGCATCCGGCGGCGTGGCGTGGTGGGCGCATGTCGGAGGATTTCTACTCGGTATGCTGATCGCATTTATAATGTCACTTAGTACTCGAAGTGGCGCGCGCTCCCGATTCGTCGCCTAGCCGACAACTCCACCAATCGTTGAGTTCTTCGCGCAGCGCCACTTAAGCGGAATCTAAGAATTTTTCCAGCGCCGCGAGCGAGCAATGACACTTCATCTTTTACTTCAACCGTCGCGCTCCGCTGCAATGAAGTAAATGACAAACGCACTCCTAAAAAATCCCAGTGACGTTTTGCTTCCGCATGCGTTCTACATATTGAATGTGATTCAAGTGAACGCCCAAGGTGTGCTGGAACGCGCGATCGATCCCTGCATCCCCTTCGCCGCCGGCGCATCAATAATCCATAATTCGACCCGGTGAAACTAGCTCCCCTGCGGAGCGAAGCCAAGATACAATGCGCATACGCATTCAATTGCGCGCGAACGGCGTTACTTCTGCACCCCGTCGCGCGTAGTAAGATTTGCAGCCCGCAAACTCAAGCGAAGGAGCAGCAACCGTTCATGTCCACGTCGTCGCCGCAGCCAAAACCCGACCTCGGTTCCCTGCGCATTGACAGAACCCAGCGTAAGGCCGAAAAAGGCGGCAAGCGCTGGGGGTTCGTCCTAGCCGTCGTCCTGGTGCTGGCACTAATTGGCGGGGCCGCGTTGGCGTTCCGCGATCAGAAGCCAGTGGTGGAAGTTGCCGTCGCGCAGAAAGCCGCCACCGGCCGCCCTGCCCTGCTGAACGCCAGCGGCTATGTCACTCCGCGCCGCCGCGCTACTGTAGCCGCGAAAATCACGGGCCGCGTTACCGGCGTATTCTTCGACGAAGGCGTGCACGTAAAGCAAGGGCAGATCCTCGCCACGCTCGATGATTCCGATGTGAAGCGCGCGCTCGAATCCGCCGTCGCCGATCGAAATTCCACGCGAGCGCAAATCGCCGACCTGGAAGTGCAGCTCAAAAACGCGGAGATCGAAAAACATCGAGCGCAAGCATTGCAAACCGCGGGCGTGCAAAGTCAGGAAGTCTTAGACAATGCAAGCACCGCTGTTGACAGCCTGAAAGCGAAAATCGCTCTGACCAAAGTGCAAGTGGCCGGCTCCGAAGCGCGCATCGCCGAAGCCCAACAGGCCGTGGACAATTGCGTGATTCGCGCGCCCTTCGACGGCATCGCGGTTTCCAAAGACGCGCAGGTCGGCGAAATGATTTCGCCCGTTTCCGCCGGCGGAGGTTTCACACGCACCGGCGTAGCCACGATCGTGGACATGAACTCGAACGAAATTGAAGTGGACGTCAACGAGGCCTATATCGCGCGCGTAGAGCCGGGCCAGCCGGTGACGGCTATACTGGACGCATATCCCAACTGGCAGATCCCTTCGAAGGTACGCACGGTGATTCCCACCGCGGATCGCCAAAAAGCTACAGTAAAAGTTCGTATTTCGTTCTTAAAGCTTGACCCGAGAATTTTGCCGGACATGGGCGTCAAGGTTACCTTCCTCGGTGACGAACCGGACAAGAAAGTCGGCTCGACTCCAGCCGCGCTGGTCCCTTCCGGCGCCCTGCGTGACGAAAGCGGCCACAAGATCGTTTTCCTTGTCAAGGATAATCAGCTGGAGCGCCGCGCCGTCACGGTGGGCAGCACGCGCGGCAGCGACGCCGAGATCATGGCAGGAGTCGCGGCGGGCGATACGGTAGTCGTAAAAGGCCCCAACGATTTGCACGATGGTGAAGCGATTCAGATCAAGAAATAGGAGCGCGCAAAATGGTGCGAGTGGACGGCAGTGGCAGCGCAAACAGCCTGATCAAAATCCGCGGCCTCGATAAGAAGTACAAACGGGGCGGCGAAGAAATTGACGTACTGCAGGGTCTGAATCTCGACGTAGACCAGGGCGAGTTCGTCGCCTTCATGGGCCCCAGCGGCTCGGGCAAGACCACTCTGCTCAATCTGCTGGGCGGTCTCGATGTGCCTTCCCACGGCAGCATCACCGTGGCCGGCGATGAAATCACCAACATGTCCAGCGGCAAACTCACCGAATGGCGCGCGCGCCACGTGGGCTTCATCTTTCAAATGTACAACTTGATCCCCGTGCTCACGGCGTTCCAGAGCGTTGAGCTGCCACTGCTTCTCACGAAACTCTCGAAGTCCGAGCGCCGCACGCACGTTGAAGCAGCACTTGCGATTGTCGGCCTCGCCGACCGCGTCAATCATTACCCCCGGCAACTCTCCGGCGGACAAGAGCAACGGGTGGCCATTGCGCGCGCGATCGTCGCCGATCCCACGTTCCTGCTGTGCGACGAACCGACCGGCGACCTCGATCGTAAGAGTGCTGATGAGATACTTGAACTATTGACGCGCTTCTCGAAAGAACACAACAAGACCATCTTGATGGTGACGCACGACCCAATGGCCGCTGAAAGATCTCAAGCAACACTTCACCTTAATAAAGGCGTGCTCGTAGAAGGAGCGCGCGTCGGGAGCATCGCATGAAATTCCTGCCGCTTATTCTGGCGAACCTTTCGCGCAAGAAATTGCGCACGACTCTGACCATCGGCTCGTTCGCAGTCGCGCTGTTTCTGTTTGGGTTCCTCGCCGTTATTCACGGCGCGTTCAACGGGGGCGTGGACCTGGCCGGGATAGACCGACTGATGGTCATCAACAAAGTCTCGATCATTCAAACTTTGCCGAGTTCCTACGGTGACCAGATTCTGCGCATCCCCGGCGTCAAATACGTCGCCATCCAAAGTTGGTTTGGCGGGATTTATCAGGATCCCAAAAATTTCTTCCCCAGTTTCGCGATCGATCCCGTCACGCAGCATCAGGTGTTTCCGGAATTCGCCGTTCCCGAGGACCAATGGAACGCTTTCCTGGCTGATCGCGAAGGAGCAGTCGTCGGCGCGCGCACTGCGAAGCGTTTTGGCTGGAAAGTCGGCGATCGCGTCCCGTTGAAAGCGCCAATCTACGGCGGCACCTGGGAATTCAACATTCGCGGCATCTACAACGATCCTCGCGAAGGCGCCGACCTCACGCAGTTCTGGCTGCACTATAAATATCTGGACGAACGCCGCACCGTAGGCAAAGGTGACGTCGGCTGGTACGCCGTAAAACTGGATTCGCCCGACGATGCGGTCCGGGTGGTGAAAACCATTGACGACGGCTTCGCGAATTCGCCATACGAAACCAAGACCGAAACGATGCAGGCCATGGCCGCTTCCTGGGTGAAACAGGCCGGAAACATTGAGTTCCTGATTCTGGCGATCGGCGGAATCGTGTTCTTCACGCTCTTGCTGGTCACGGGAAATACGATGGCGCTGGCGGTTCGCGAACGCATGGGCGAGCTGGCGGTGATGAAGGCGGTAGGCTTCTCGGATCGCTTCGTTCTGTTCATCGTCCTCGCGGAATCCGTGCTGATCGCGGTGGTGGGCGGCGCGATTGGTCTGGGCTTTTCGAAACTATTTACATTGAGCGGCGATCCCACGGGCGGCGTGCTGCAATCCTTCTTCCTTCCTGCCTCCGCGATTCTGCTGGGTATGTTTGCCGCATTCGCCGTGGGAATTCTCGCCGGGATATTGCCGGCCAGTTCGGCAATGCGCCTGCGCGTCGTAGATGCGCTTCGGAGGATTTGACAGATGGCGATTCCGATTGTTTACAATTTGCGCAGCATGCGCGCGCGCTGGGTCTCGGCCATTGTCGCGGTCCTTGGCATCGCTGGAACCGTGGGGGTTTTTCTCGCGATGCTTTCGCTCGCTCGCGGCTTTCATGCCACGCTGGTGAATTCTGGCTCGCCTGACAATGCGCTGATTCGGCGCGCAGGATCCTCCAGCGAACTGGACGGCTCGATTAGTCTCGATCAGGTAAAAGTGATTCAGGACGCGCCGGGCATCGCGCGTGAAGGCGGCCGACCGCTTATTAGTCCCGAGGTCGTCGTGATCGCCGCCTTCCCGCTGATCGCCACCGGCACCGATGCGAACGTCCAAGTTCGTGGCGTGTCTCAGGAAACACTTAAAGTTCGGCCCAACATAAAAATGATCCAGGGCCGCTTCTTCCAGCCGGGGCTCACCGAGCTCATCATCGGGAAAAATGTGGCGTCCACGTATTCCGGTCTGGAAATGGGTCAGCCGGCAAAGTTCGGCGGCGGCACATGGAATGTCGTCGGCGTGTTTGACGCGGGCGGCAGCGCGTTCGACTCCGAGATCTGGGCCGATAGCCGTGTCGTCAATCAAGTCTACAAACGCCCCGACGAGTTATTTCAGTCTGCCACGGTGCGCCTCACTTCTCCCGCCGCGTACAACCAGTTGAAGGATTCGCTCAGCACCGACCCACGGCTGACCGTGGAAATGGACCGCGAGATTGAGTATTACGCGCGGCAATCGCAGGTGCTTACCACGCTGATTACGGTGCTCGGCACTCTCGTCGCCGTCATTATGGGAATTGGCGCCGTGATTGGCGCGCTCAACACCATGTATTCCGCGGTTTCCGAGCGCTCGCGCGAAATTGCCACCATGCGCGCCATCGGTTTCGCCGGCAGCAGCATTGCGATATCGTTCGTGTTTGAGGCTTTGCTGATCGCGCTGATTGGCGGCATGGTGGGATGTATCTTCGTTTTGCCGCTGAACGGCTTCACGACCGGCACCATGAACATGCAGACGTTCTCGCATCTGGCGTTCGCATTCAGAGTGACGCCTCCGCTGCTGGGAATCGGGATCCTCTTCGCGTTGTTGATGGGTCTGGTCGGTGGAGTTCCGCCCGCTGTGCGCGCTGCTCGCAGGCCGATCGCGCTCGCGCTGCGCGAACTGTAACCATTGGTTGAAGTCCTTGCGCGCTGTCGCCGTCGGTGCGCCGACAACTCGAGAATTGGTCGAAGCAAATGGCGTTCCGAACGACATCAAGTGAATCCTTCATCTTCGACGAGTATTTTTTCTCCACATAATAGTTTCCCCACTTCTGTAAACAAGATTAGAATAGCATTTGCTCCTGGCCCTATTTTTCTGTGACCAATTGTTTTCTGACTATCTTGTTATCGACGGAGGCATGGAATGGCGATGGGCAATTCTGGTTCTGCGCAGTCCCGGAACTTCATCAGGTTTCTAGCTGCTGAAATCCTGATGGGCGCGCTTCTCTTTCCGTTCGCGACATTTGCACAGCAAGCTCCGCCAGGCAATCAGATCATGGGCGAACTCGCGTTTCTGGCTAAGACAAAGGCAGAGAAAACCGCCGGCGTCTGGGTGGACGGCCAATACGTCGGCTTCGTAAGGGAACTGAAGGACAACAAGAAGGTTCTATTGCTGCCCGGCGCGCACGATATCGCCGTGCGCCAGACGGGCTACTTCGAGATGACAGCGAAGATCGTCGCCGAGCCTGCTAAGAAGACCATCCTGACAGTCGCACTGGAGAAAAACCCGCAAGCGCAGTTCTCGGCCGTTACTGGCGAGATCAAATTAGAGGTTACGCCGGACCGAGCCGCCGTTTTCGTTGACGGCCACTTCGCCGGGACCGTGAACCAGTTCCGCGGAGCAGGCCGCGCGATGCTGATCGCGCCGGGAAACCATCACATCAAGATTGACCTGGTCGGATACCAGCCGTTTGAAACCGACGTAACGCTTCTAGCCAAACAGAAAATCACAGTCAAGACGGACCTCGCGCCCGGAACGGTTCAGCAAGCCGACCCAGCCATAAAAAATAGTAATTAATGCGCTTGTTGATGTGCGACGAACGCTGCTAGCGTCACGGAGAAACTCGTGAGGGGCGCAAACTCCCAACTTAAAGAAACACATTAGAAATAATTCTGTCGAGGGAGCTAAGGAAACCGCGTTCGGTGTCTTTGCTTTCTCCGATTTGCCTCAAAGCTTTTCTCTGTGACCTGTGTGTTAAATCCTTAATCTTTTGCTTTAACTCGCGACGCCGGATTTGGCAACGGTGTTCGCGACCCAGTCCCCAACCTCGCGCGTCGAGAACGAGCCGCCCAATTCGGCCGGCGTCTTCCCTTCCTTTAGCGCCGCCCGCACCGCCTTGTCGATCGCGTGAGCCTCTGCCTGCCAACCCAGGAACGCGAACATCATGCCCACAGTTAGGACCGAGCCCATCGGATTCGCGATACCCTTCCCGGCGATGTTCGGCGCCGAACCGTGCACCGGTTCGAAGAGCGACACCTGGCCCGGATGAATATTGCCCGAAGGCGCTAGACCCAGGCCGCCCGCCAGCTCCGCGCCCAGGTCGCTCGCGATGTCGCCGAACAGATTGGAAGTAACGATCACCTGAAATTGCGAAGGGTCGCGCACCATCTGCATCAGCAGATTGTCAATGTACTGGTGGCTGGATTCGATCTCCGGATACTCTAGACGGACTTCCTTGTATACCCGCTGCCACAAATCATGCCCGTAGGTCAGAGCATTGGATTTGTCGGACATGCACACGCGCTGCAACCCGCGCCGCTTGGCGTACTCATATGCATAGCGAATAATCCGCTCGACGCCCTTGCGCGTGTTCACATCCTCCTGAATCGCAACCTCGTCCGCAGTTCCCTTTTTGAAGTTTCCGCCCATGCCCACGTACGGGCCTTCGGTATTCTCGCGAAAAACCATGAAGTTCACGTCTTTTTCGCTGCGATCTTTCAGCGGAGTGAAACGTTTGTCGAATAGCACGCAAGGCCGCGCATTCACGTACAGATCGAGCTTGAAGCGCAGGCCCAACAGAATTTCCGCGGCATGAATATTCGTCGGGACGCGCGGATCGCCCATCGCGCCCAGCAAAATGGCGTCGAAATCGCGCCGCAGCATTACCTCCGCGTCCACCGGCAGTGTGGTGCCGTCGCGCAAATAGCGGTCGGCGCCCCAGTCAAATTCCGTCAGCGCAACCTCGCGCCCGCCGGACGCAGCCGCAGCCTGCAGAACTTTTACAGCTTCGGGAATTACCTCTTTGCCGATGCCGTCGCCGGGAATCACGGCGACGCGCTTGCGCGCGTTGGAAGAATCTGTTGAACTCATGCCGTCGCGCAAACTAACATGCGGGTCCGGTGCTGTCAACGCGGGCGCACACGCGGGCGCACAAGCACCGCAAGAATATTCTCGAAGCGCAGCGTCACGCCCGAGCATCAGAACAAACGGCTGCGATGAAACCAGCGCAGACGGAATCCTAATCCCCACGGAGGAATCATGGCAAAAATGCGCGTAGTGCAAGTTTCCAAAGCCAAAGGACCCTTTGAGATCGTCGAACGCGAAATACCGCAGCCCGGACCGGGAGACGTACGCGTGAAGGTGCAAGCTTGTGGCGTATGTCACAGCGATTCAATCACCAAAGAGGGTCTGTTTCCGAACATCACGTATCCGCGCATCCCCGGACACGAGGTCGCGGGCGTGGTGGACGCGATCGGCGAAGGCGTCAAAGGCTGGAAAGTCGGCGACCGCGTCGGAATCGGCTGGTACGGCGGGCACTGCGGATATTGCGATTCCTGTCGCCGCGGGTATTTCGATCTGTGCTTGGTTGACCGCGCGGTCACGGGCATCTCGCGCGACGGTGGCTATGCGGAGTACATGGTGACGCCGGCCGCAACGCTGGCGCTGATTCCGGATGAGGTCACGGCGGTGGATGCCGGACCGCTGATGTGCGCCGGAGTTACGACGTTCAATTCCCTGCGGAACTCTGGAGTGGGACCTGGTGAAGTGGTCGCGGTGCTGGGCATCGGCGGACTGGGACATTTGGGTGTGCAGTTTGCGGCGAAGTGCGGCTGCAAGACTGTGGCGATTGCGCGGGGAGCAGACAAGGCGGAGCTGGCGAAGAAGCTGGGCGCGCACGTTTACATTGATAGCGACAAGCAGGACGTTGCGGCGGAGCTGCAGAAGCTCGGCGGTGCGAAGACGATCCTGGCGACGGTCACCGCCGGCGACGCGATGTCCGCGGCGTTCGGAGGCTTGGGCATCGACGGCAAACTGATGGTGCTCGGCGTACCCAACGACCCAATCCAGGTCAATCCGATCACGGCGGTCTTCAGCCGCGCGGGTTTGCGCGGATGGTATTCGGGCCGATCAATTGATTCGCAGGATACACTGCGTTTCAGCGCCCTCAGCGGCGTGCGTCCAATGACGCAAGTTTTTCCCCTGGATAAAGTGAACGATGCCTACGACGTCATGATGAACGGCACGGTGCGGTTTCGTGCGGTGCTGAAGATCGGCGCGGGAAGCGATCGTTATTCGTAGCGCAGCGCGACCATGGGGTCCACGCGCATGGCGCGGCGGGCGGGGATGTAGCAGGCCAGCAGAGCCACCGCGCTTAGCAGCAGGCCGACGGCTAAGAAGGTGATCGCGTCGGTGGGGCCTACGCCGAAAAGTACTGTGCGGAGAAAACGCGTCAACGCGAGCGACAGTGCCAGGCCGCAGGCCAAGCCCGTCAGGATTAGACGCAAGCCGTTGCCCAACACCATGCGGAATACGTCCGTGGTCTGTGCGCCCAGGGCCATGCGCAAACCGATTTCGTGCGTGCGCTGGCGCGTGCTGTACGCGATCACACCGTAAATCCCCACCGCGGCTAGAACCAGCGCGAGCAAACCGAATGCGCCAACGAATGTGCCGGCAATGCGCTGTCCGGTGCTGGCGACTTGCACGCGCGACGCCAGCGTGGATTCGTCGTACACCGGCAGATTGGCGTTCAGCTCGTGCACCGCTTTTTCCACCGCGGCCGTGTAGGTGAGCGGATCACCGGCAACGCGCGCGTGAATTGCCACCTCCTCGGAATAGTCCTGCAGGATGGGCAAATAAATAAACGGCAACGAATTTTCACGCAGCGAGTAATAGCTGCAGTTGCGCGTCACTCCCACGATCGTGCGCCACGCTCCGTCCGCATTCACACGCTTGCCAATCCCATCTTCATTCGGCCAATAGCGATGCACGAAGGCTTCGTTGACGATCAGGACGGGCTGTGAAGTCGCCGTGTCTTGGTCCGTAAAATCGCGCCCCGCGACAAGGGGAATCTGCATCGTGTGCAGATAATTCGGACCAGCTCCCGCTTCCGCGACGCCCATTGATTCGTGCGGCTGCGGAACGTAACCCTCCGGATTCACCGGCGTGCCGTTGGTGGTGTAACCGAGCGGCACCCAATCCGCGATCGACACGGATTGCACGCCAGGCAGCGCTGCAATCTTGGCCAGTAGCTGACGATGGAATTGCATCCCGGCGTCGCGGTTATAGCCAGATGGGAAAAGCGAATACGAAGCAATCAGCACGTGGTCCGGGTTGAAGCCGGGATTCAAGCTTTGCGCCGCGCGAAAACTGCGGATAAAGAGTCCGGCGCAAACCAGCAGAAAGAGCGATAGCGAAATTTGCGCGACAACTAGGACGCTCGCCAGACGCGCACGATGCAGTCCGCCCGAAACGCTCCCGGAATCCTCTTTCAAGACGGAAATAGGCGCGAGGTCCGAGGCGCGCCACGCGGGCAGCACGCCAAAAATAACTCCGGTGAAGAGTGAGAGCAACATGGTCGCGAGTAGCACGCGAGAGTCGGCGTGAATATCCATCGCCACAGGAATATTCGTCGGCGGGATGAACTGCGAAAACGTTCCTGCCGTCCATATGGTGATGAGCATGGCGACGCCGCCGCCTGCGAGCGCGAGGATCAGGCTTTCGATGAGCAGTTGACGAACCAAGCGCCAACGGCTGGCTCCGATGGATAGCCGAATCGCAATTTCGCGGCGACGCGCGACGGAACGCACCAGCAGCAGATTCGCCACGTTCGCGCAAGCCAGCAGCAGCACAGCCCCAGCAATCGCCATGAGCATCGGCAAAAGAACATAGAGATAACCATTGGCTCCGAACGGAGCGCGCCAGAGCGGATAGAGCGTAACGACGTTTTCGCCCTGATGTTCTTTAGGATATTGCGCGACGATCTGCTTCAGCAGCAGATTCATTTCCGAGTGCGCCTGCTCGAGCGTCACGCCGGGCTGCAGACGGCCCAACACCCCGGCCCATGTGTTGCTGCGCTGGTGCAGCCGGTCGGAGTTGGACATCACTTGCGGCGCCATCATGATCGGCAGCCAGAGCTCGCTGCGCAATCCCGTCTGAGTGCCTTGAAATACGGGCGGCGCAACGCCGACGATGGTAAAGGGATGCTCGTTGATTTGCAGCTTGCGGCCGATCACCGCGCGATCACCGGCGTAGCGCAGCTGCCACATGCGATAGCTGATTACGACCACAGGCGCGCCATTGGGCGCTGTATCTTCCGCCTGCAGAAATGCCCGGCCAAGAATTGGGTGCGCACCCAGAAAATCGAAATAGTTCGCGGAAACCAGGCTGCCCCATGTGCGCTCGGGCTTAGCTCTTCCGGTCAGGTTCATGGGCTCGATGCTCAAAGCAGTGAGCGCAGAAAAACTCTTGGTGCGCTCGCGCAGATCCAGAAAGTCGGGATAGGAAAATGGGACGGGATCGCGCGAATCTCCACCAGAGGTGAAGGCGAGAATATTTCCGGTGTTGGCCGCGCCAGGGATCGGATTCAGCAGCGTCGAATTGATCCAACTGAAGATGGTGCTATTGGCGCCGATGCCCAAGGCGAGCGTGAGGATCGCTGTGGCGGTAAAGCCCAGCGATTTCAACAGCACGCGCAGTGCGTAGCGCACGTCTTGCCACAGAGCACCCATCAAATCCTCCCGCGTCCGAACGTGTTGCAAGCGCAACATCCGTACTTCAGCGGCTAAAGCCGCACCGCTTCTGCTCAGTTGATGTCGTGGCTAAAGCCACGACCCACAAAGATTCCCGGGCTGCCCACAGCTACTCCACGCTCATCTAGTGCAATCAACACGCCAAGCGCCGCCAGCATCGCTGCGTCCCAATTCCAGGCGCAGGAGCCATCCGCCGAACGATCGAAGACCCGACTCGACGCGCTAAAGCTTCTCTTTTGCGAATCTTGACGCCCGGGCTGAAGTTCCACGCCATCGGGTCCGATATGAATGCTACGGAGCGCGCGCGCCGCGCAAGATTTTGGCTCGCAGCACGATGTCCGAAGGTGGGAAGCGGCGCGCGGAATCGGACGCTCGCTTTCCGCAGTGTTCGTGGTGTTCTCCCTGTACCTGCGTACAGTTTCATGGCAAACAACTCGCGCTTCAATTGCGATTGCCCGCATCGCAGCGCGCGCATACATTGATTTCAGCGTCTGGCAGCACCTAGCGACGACTTGGAACCATAACCCGGAGGGAATATGTGGAGCAACAACAAGCAGTCCGATTCTCCGAACCCGGCCGCGGCTCAGCCGACGGCCTATCAACCACCGCAATCGTCGGCCAATTTTAACAACGCCAATTCCGCTCCGGCAGCGTCGCAGACTTTCCGCTCCAGCGCTCCCACGGCGCGCAACCTGGCGATCCTGGGACCGGGACTGACGGTGAAGGGCCAGATTTCGGGCGAGGAAGATTTGCAGATTGACGGCAAGGTGGAAGGCTCGATTTCGCTGAAGGGCCAGCGCCTGACCGTGGGACCGAACGGCGAGATTGTTTCGGACGTGCATGCACGGGAAGTAATCGTGTATGGCAAGGTGCGCGGCAACCTGTTTGCGGAAGATCGCATAGAGGTGAAGAAAGACGGCTCGGTGGTCGGCAACATTACCGGCGGCCGGGTGTTGATCGAAGACGGCGCGTACTTGAAGGGGCAAATCGAGATCGAGCGCGGCAAGTCGCACAAGCATGCATCGGCGGAACTAGAGCCGGTGGGGGCGGGCGTCGGCAGCAACTCGTAACCTGGATTCCCTACCTCGGCCGCAGACGGATAGCTTAGACAGGCCGTGGCGGAGCGGGCAGTATTCCAAACGGCGCTGCAACCTTTCGGTTGCAGCGCCGTTTTTGTTTTTGGGTGACGGCGGCAGAAAATAAAAAAGGCCGCAGCAGGATATAGGAGTTGGCCTGCCGCGGCCCTGAAAGGGGTTACAGCGTTTGCGATGCGGTCTGGGTCAGCGTCGGCGCTGGCGGCTGCGGCGCGGGAGTGGGCGTCGCGGCCGGTGTTGCGCCGTTGCGATTGCCGTTGCCATATTGCGGCGCGTGGTAGCGGTTGGTCTGATCGGTTGACGAGCCGGCCGCCGGACTTCCGTTCGAGCTGGGCTGCGGGTTCGAGATCGAAGGATTCGGATGCAGCGAGAAGTTGATGCCGCGACGGGCATTCTCATTCACAGTGCGCTGCAGGTCCAGATCGTCCATGTTCAGCGTGCTCTCGCCGCCGTAATTCACTGTGTAGTGAAGCAGGCCGTCCTGCAGCCAGTAGTCGCTGGCAGCGTAGGTGGTACCGTCCTTCAGATAGAGCAGCACGGTGGGACGGGACGACGAAACATCGCCAGTAACAGGATTATCGTTGGGCGACGGCTGCGCTATGCTACTGGAATTGTCTGGCGCCACGTTACCGGCGTTGTAGTTGCCGGAATTGTTGTAGTTGCCCGAATTATCGTCCACCGGACCATTGTTCGAGCTGGAGTAATCTCCATTGTCGCCGTAGGTGACGCCGTAACCGGGGTAACCATAGCTGCCCGGCCAGTAAGGATAGTAGCCGAGGCTATATCCGGGCCAGTAACCTCCCCAGCCCCATGCCGGTCCCCAGAAACCGCCCCAACCCCATCCCCAGCCGAAGCCCCAACCCCAGCCGCCCCAGCCAAAGCCACAGCCCCAGCATCCGCCCCAACCGCCACGCCAGCCGTAGCCGCCCCAGCCACCGTGCCAGCCGCCATAGTAACCGCCGTGGTAGCCGTAGCCGCCGCCGTGGAAAACACCGATGGAGTTATTCGCGTGGAAGCCGCCGTTGAAGCTGTTGCCGTGAAACGCCGTCGAAGAGCCGTGGACGTTGAGTGCGCCTCCAAGGTGCGGAGCGCTCATAGTGCCAGCGGAGCCGAAGTGCGCGCTGGTAAGAGTCGCGTTGCTGAAATGAGATGTGGAGGAATGGCTGCCGAAAGCGCCGCCTGAATGTGACGCCGACGCTGTGGAGCTGCTGAAATGAGAATTCTCGATGTTTGAGACCGCGCGACTGTTGGAGACGGTGGACGCGCTACCGGTGCTGCGGTTGCTAGTGGCAGCAGAGAGTGAAGTGGAATTGTGCGTGCCGGCCGAGCTATTAGTTGTAGGCGCGGCGCCGCGGGAATTCGCAAAAGTATTCGAGTTTGTGCCGCCGCGTGCTGCTGCGGAGCCGGACGCGGAACTCGCAGGACCGCTGCGGCCCATATACGGCGAGGTGGCTGTACCGCGATTGTTAGCTGAGGCCGGAGAACCGCTGTTGAATCCGCGCGCGTTGTTGGCAGATGACGGCGAGCCGAAATGCGCGCTGGAAGGCGGCGTTACGCCTGTGCGATTGCCGGGGCTATAGCTGTTGCCGGTTCGACCGCCCATCGCACTGTACGGCCGGCCAGATGCAGAACCGGAATAGCGATTGGCCGAGCTGGAATAGTGATTGGGTGCGCTGGAATAATGATTTGCGCTGCCTCGGTAGCCGCCGTAGGCGCCGCCGGATCGAGCGCCACCATACGAAGGAGCGCTTCCATGGTAGCTGCCGCCACCTCCGCCACCGTAATGAGCGCCTCCGCCCATACCGCCACCGCCGCCACCGTGAAAGCCGCCACCTCCGCCTCCACCGCCGTGACCGCCACCGCCATGCTGCGCGAACGCTGCCGGCGCGGAAAGCAGCGCCACGGAAGCGATTGCGCCGAACAAAATCTTAAAAAAAGCGGACCTATTCATGTCTGTTACCTCCACCCAACTTCTACCCAAGAGGTGCGGGCGGCCCGAACGTCGAGGCCATACTACATCAATTAGACTCGCACGGAGCATGGTTGGTTGCAAATTGGTTAAGTCGTTCAACTTCAGCCAATCACGCGACCAGCGAAACTCGCACGCCTGCCCTCGGTGGGTGTAACACGGGAGGTTCGAAAAAGTTTCGGTTGAACCTTAGGACCGGTGCGAGGACAGGTAAGCGGAAGGGTCCGGCGGGTCAGGACTTGCCGCGTTCGGCCAGGAAGACGCCTAGGAGCACCAGCGTGGTGCCCTCCAAAAGCATTCGAGAGGGGCGTTCGCCCAGCAAGGCCATGGACAGCAGGATCACGATTACTGGCTGGAAATAGCTGACCGCACCGACGCGCGAGGCTGTCATGTAACGCAGAACCCAGTAAAAAATCGTGTAGGCGGCGACGGAACTGCCGACCGCCATGTAGACCATGCCGAGCCAGCCGCCCTGACCGACGCTGTGCCAGTCGAGATGAATTACCTGCCTGATGGTGAGCGGCAGCAGCAACAGCGCAGCGGCGACGCAATTGAAAGTGTTCATGGCGATGGAGTCGTATCGCGCGGCGAGTCGTTTGCCGAGGACTGCGTAGATGGAAAAACCGATCACGCCTCCGAAGGTGATGATGTCGCCCAGCAGCAGCGGCGAATGCGCGGGCGATCCTTGCTCGGTTTCCAGGAGATATACGCCGACGAACGAGATGGCCATGCCGACGACTTTCGCGACAGTGAGCGCTTCCAGTTTCAACGCGCGCGCGAGCAGCAAAATGATGATGGGTCCGATGGCGATGAGCACCGCGGAATGATCCGACGTGGTGTAGTTCAGTCCGACGGTGAAGAGGCCCTGGTTGACGACGACTCCGAAGAAGCCGAGATAGAGAAATGGCCAGGCGTCGCGTAGCCTGAGCGGCTGGCGTTCGCGGCGCGAGAAATAAATCGCGAGCATGATGAAGGCGGCGAGTTGCAGGCGCAGGCAGACGAGCGTGATCGGGTCGAGCGTGCGCAGTGCGATTTTTCCGGCGACGTAATTGCCTGACCACAGCACGAGCATCAGCAGCAGCCAGAACGCGAGCGTTAGTTTGCTGGGGCGCGACGGGTCTATTTCCGGTGCGATTGTGGGGGCGGGCGCGGTCACTGGCGATGTCAACGCCGCGCTTGGGATTTCGCTTTCAATCGAGCACCTCGCGGCGTTTGGTGAGGGATTCGATGCGGTCGAGGCGCGGGGTGTAGCCGATGCCGGGTGCGGTGGGAACTTTTATCGTGCCCTTCGTCGTGACTTCCACTTCCGGCTCGATGATGTCTTCGGTCCAGTAGCGGCGGCTGGCGGAAACATCGCCGGGCAACGTGAAATTCGGCAGCGTGGACATGGCGATGTTGTGCGCGCGGCCGATGCCGGATTCCAGCATGCCTCCGCACCAGACCGGGATGGCTTTCTTTTCGCAGAGATCGTGAATGCGGCGGGCCGGAGTGTGGCCGCCGACGCGGCCGAGCTTCATGTTGATGATTTTGCAGGCGCCGAGCTCGATGGCGGCGCGGGCGTGCTCGATATCGTGAATGCATTCGTCGAGGCAGATGGGCGTTTCGAGCTGGCGCTGCAGCGCGGCGTGGGAGTAAATGTCGTCATGGCCGAGCGGCTGCTCGATCATGATCAGGTAGAAGGCGTCGAGTTGCTTCAGCAGCGGCGCGTCCTCCAAGCGATACGCGGAATTCGCGTCCACCATCAGGCGAATGCGCGGAATTCTTTCACGCAGAGCGCGCGCGGGCGCCACGTCGTTGCCAGGTTTGATCTTAATTTTGATGCGTTGGTAGCCGGCAGCTAGTTCTTTTTCCACTTTGGCGAGCAGGGTTGGGATGTCGGGCTGAATGCCGATGGAAACGCCTGCGGAGATTTCGTCGCGCTTGCCGCCGAGCAATTTCGCGAGCGGCAGATTCTTTCGCTTCGCTTCGGCGTCCCAAACGGCGGTTTCCAGCGCCGCTTTCGCCATGTTGTGGCCGCGTACTCGCGCGAGCAAGTCCCAAACTTCAGCGGCGGAATCGAATTCCGTGTACTTCACGATGGGCCACAGAAAATCGCGGATGATGTGCCAGGCAGTTTCGACCGTTTCGTACGAATAAAAGGGATCTTCGCCGGCGGTGCATTCGCCCCAGCCAATCGCGTCTTCAGCGTCTGCTTCGAGCAGCAGAATGCGGCGCAGCGAAGTTTCGCCGAAGCTGGTTTGAAAGGGCGCGATTAGCGGCATGTGGATTTCGCGCAGAGTAATTTTACGCAGGCGCATGGGGGCTGGGGCCTTTGGTGTTTTTTGTTTAGTCTTCGAATTCTTCCGGGCGATATTCTGGCAGACGCAGGCCCGCGATGGAAGCGGCGGGTTCCAGAATGTAATCCACTGTTTCGCCGCGGCGCTCGATGGACGTTGCGATGTAATCCCTGATGCAGCAATTTGCGGAAGTGCTCGCGCGTTTCGGACTGCAGGCGCGCGGCGGATTCGCGGTCTTGCGCTTTCAGTTCGCCCAGAGTCGCGGGCAGCGAAATGTTTTGCGCGCCAGCGGCTGTGGGCAGCGGACTTTCGGCCAGGATATTTTTCACGCGATCGGAGTCGAGCCACCATTCTGCGACCAGGCGATCCGTGGGCAGCCCCGCGTGCAGCGGGCTTTCGGTGACGCCGTAGCAATTCGGAATGTAGCGGCGGGCGATGGCGCCCAGGCGCACAAAATTGAAATGCGCGTTTTTCAGTTCCAAGCGGATCGAACGTCCATTCGACCAAGCGAATGTTGCGCTTCAGCGCGTCTTGCCGCTGGAAAAATTTCAGCCGCCTGCCGACGCCGGAATTTTGATATTCCGGCAGCACGGCGGTCATGTGCGAATGGAGGAAAGGCTTTCCGCCGCGCGTCCCGGCGAGTGCGAGAGTCATCCCAATCATTCTGCCGCCATCGAATGCACCGAAAATTTGGCCGCCTGTGTGATGGGCGACTACGAAAATGGCTGAAGGCACAGCGATGTGTTCGCCCCAGATTTGTTTTTCCAGCTTCACGCAGGTTTCGTATTCGGCGAGGGATTCGCAGTGGCGAATTTCGATTTCGTGCTCTGCGGTTGACGGCGTTTCGGCAGATGCGTTCATTTGGTGTGCGCGCCCTCGAGCGATTGTTGCAGCTTTGAGAGATTCCACAATTCTTCCATGCGCTCGCGCGGCAGGTCGGCAAGCGCGCTGGCCTTCGGCGTTCGCGGCGGATTCCATCCACTGGAAACGCGACTGGAATTTGCGATTGGCTTTCTTCAGCGCGATTTCAGGATCGGCACCCAGGAAACGCGCCACGTTTACGGCGGCGAAAAGCAGATCGCCGACTTCTTCTTCCAGGTGCAGTGACGTTGCGGGTGCCGCTGACCGGCTTCGCGCGTGCCGTGCAGTCGTCGAAGGTCGCGGGCTTCGCAGCGGCTTTCGAGCGATGCCAGTATTTCGTGCTTCTCTTCGTCGAGTTTTTCGAAGATGCCGGCGAGATTGTCCCAGTCGAAGCCGATGTGCGCGGCGCGCCGCGTGAGTTGGTAGGCTTGCAGGACGGCGGGGAGCGAGCGCGGCACGCCGGAGAGTATGGATTCGGGCGCGGCGTTCTTGTCGTTTGCGCCGCTCGCCTGGTCGCCTTCCCTTCCCTGTCGCTCGCGCCTGCGCGCTCCTCAGCTTTGATCTGTTCCCAATTTTTCAGCACCGCGGCGGAATCTTTTGCTTTCGCGTCGCCGAAAACGTGCGGGTGGCGGCGGACCATCTTCGAGTGGATGGATTCGATGACGTCAGAAATGGTGAACGCTCCGGTTTCTTCGGCGAGGATCGAGTGGAACGTTATCTGCAGCAGCAGGTCGCCGAGTTCCGACGCGAATTCACGCGGATCCGATGATTCCATCGCGTCCAGCACTTCATAAGTTTCTTCGATCAAGAATTTGCGCAGCGACGCGTGCGTTTGTTCGCGGTCCCACGGACAACCGTCGGGCGCCCGCAGCCGCGCTTGCAGCGCGACGAGCTTCGCAAACCACTCCCCAGCAAGTTTGTCACGGCGGTTCAGCGGCATGCGTGGCGAGCCAGCGCGTTGCCGTCGCCGGCGCTTCGAATTTCTGCGTGGTGCGCGTTTCTTCATGAGTGATACAACAATTTACAGGGAAGGGGCAACGGAGACAAGGACGCGTCAACAACGGTTACTTCTTTGCTCATCCTTCACCGCGCGCCCTAAAAGTCGTCGGAAAAATGTATCCGGGCAAATGCGATGACACCGCCAGCAAGAAACAAGATTAAGGCGGAATCATCAGTATCTAGATTGCAGAGAAACCAAATGTGCCGGCGTAACCGCATTGCTCCTGTCACGCCAGCGAAGCGGACTACAAGAGACCCTACGTGGATGTATCCGAGCAGGGGCAGCATTTGTTTAACCCCCTCCTCACCCAGGCTGAAACCCCTCGTTCCCTTCCCTTTTATCGCCTGCCCCGGCCCTGCATCGCAAAATACAAACAAGAACACGCAACCTGTGGATGCAAAGATCGAGGCGATTTGAGTCTCAAATGGGCTGCCTCTCAGGGCAACAAAAACAAGCATTGTCGCCAGAACGGTAACGGGGATAACCATGAAAACTCCCGATTCTTTGAAAATTACAAAACCGGAAACTCGCGTCCGCTTGGAATCGCCGCGTGTAAGAGGGAGACGTTCGGCGAGGGGCACGTCGCAATCAGAGCAGCGGTGCACGCGGGACGGATACTCGGCTTTGCATTGCGGGCAGAACATGGAAACGCGCGACTGTAACATACCTCCCGAGAACCGCATTGATTGGATACTGACCCGTTAGGGCGTGTCGAGACGTTCTCACGCCGCCGCTCGCGCTTGTTATACTTCGACGCACCCTATATGACCGCCGCGAACTTCAGTGATCCGCAACGAAGGTCAGGATCTGGCAAGATCGTAGCCGGATTCCTGGTCGTGCTGATTGTGATTTACCTCTCTGCGTGCATATTTCTTTACCTCCAGCAAGACCGTATGACCTTTCCGGCTCCGCTGGAATACGCAAGAACCACGCCCTTAGACGTCGGAATTCCCTTTGAAAATCTCCACATCCCCGTGAACGGGTCCGAGCAGATTCACGCGTGGTGGATTCCTGCATCTACTTCATCCGGCAAAGTTCTACTGGTGTTTCACGGTAACGGATACGTTCTGGACCAGACCGTGCGCGGAGAGCTGGCACCCTTGCATGCCCTGGGAACCAACCTACTAATGATTGACTATCGCGGATACGGGTCGAGCAGTTCCGCAACTCCGAACGAGAAGCGCGTTTATGAAGATGCTCGAGCCGCGTTCAGTTATCTCACTGTTCGAAGGAAGATACCGAGCCGAGACATTATCTTTCTCGGTCGTTCCATCGGCACAGGTCCCGCGACTGAAATGGCAAAGGAACATCCCGAGGCCGGTGGGCTGATCCTCATCAGCGCGTTTACCAGCACCGTCGATGCAGCGAAATCGATCTGGTTCCTGCGCCCATTCCCTCTGACGCTTCTCTCGCACAACCGATTTGATAACTTTTCGAAGATGGATGCGGTGCAGCTTCCGGTTTTCATCGCCGTGGGTACGGCGGACCGCTTGACGCCCCCCGCGATGGCGCAGGCGCTGTTTCAAAGGGCGAACGAACCGAAGCAGTTGTATCTTTCGCCGGGTGTAGACCACAATGAAATGATGAGCACCGGCTTGACGGCGCTGGAAGCTCAGATCCGCGCATTCCTGCAGACGATACTCTGAGCCCGCGCATTACTTATCCCCGCGATGCCTCTTTCTTCGGCGACGGGCATCTGTACGACACTAGTGTGTGGCGGCGTGGGCGGTGGCGGGGCGGATTACGGTCTCGGAGAAGCGATCCATTTCTTCCGCTTGGGGGCTGAATTGCAGCAGGAGCAAATCCACGCCGGCACGTTCGAATTGGCCGATGCGGTCGGCGACGCATTGCGGCGTGCCGACCAGGCCGGAACGCAGGCCGCGATTCGACACCGAATACTCTGCGAGCGAGACGCGTTGTTCCAACTGCGTATTCGCGAGCCATTGCTGATAATTCTGGTAGCCGGCGGCGTTCTGCTGCACATCGGTGATGCGGGCTTGCTCCTGGTCGGCTTCTTCCTCCGTATCGCGAACGATGGCGTAGCCGGCGATGCCGAATTGCATAGGCGGCAGATTCTTGCGCTCGCGGCGTTCAGACATATCGCGGACTTTTTCCGCGACACGCGCGGGTGAATCGCCGTGCATCACGAAAGCGTCACACTTCTGCGAAATTAATTCCTTCGCAGCTTCCGATTCCCCACCGGCGTAAATGACCGGGCGCGGCTTGGCGACCGGCTTCGGCTGCAGCACCAGATCCTGCACGGAATGATATTTGCCGACGTAGGAAAAATGGTCCTGCTTCCAGGCGGCGTCGACAATGTCCAGCCATTCGGAAGTGCGCGCGTAACGATCGTCGTGCTGATCGAATTGCACGCCATATTTTTTGGCTTCTTCGGCCCACCAGGAAGAAACCACGTTGAGTGAGAGGCGGCCGTTGCTGATGCGGTCAATATTCGCGGATTGTTTCGCCAGCAGCGCCGGAAGATGAAAAGTAGGTCGCACGGCGACCATCAATTCCAGAGATTCTGTAACGGCGGCGAGGGCCGCGGCGGTGGACCAGGCGTCCAGCGACGGCGCGTCCACACCTTTGATGTCGTTCAGATTTAATTCGGCAATGAGCGTCAGGTCGTAGCCGATTTTTTCGCTGCGGCGCGCCAGTCGCGAGACATAATCCCACGTCGGCGGCATCTGCTCGTCGGCCACATTGCGTAGCCAGCCGCCGAATACGGGAAGCCAGTAGCCGTAACGCATCAGCGCGCCTCCTGCACCAGATAATCCACCAGGCGCGCGAAAGGATCGAAGCCCACGATGCGCGGGCCATCGGAAACGAAATTCGAAAGCGCGTTTACGTCGTAGTAGTAGAGCTTGCCGTCGCGGTCGTCAATGATGTATTCCAGGCCGCCGACTTCAATTTGCGCGGCGCGGAAAATCCTTTGCGTGTCGGCGATCACTTTCTTCGGCGGCTTAAATCCTTCGACGCGCAGGCCAGTCTTCGCGCCTTCCACCACGCAGGCGGTTTTAATTTCGGCGCCATCGGTCGTTTTGCAGATGTCCATCGGGCACAGGTCAAAGGTCTCGCCCGAAGTGAAAACCTTTATGCCGTATAGATACTTGTAGCCAAGCGTTTCGACGCGCGTGATGTGTCCGCCGCGCGCGGGAATGAATTCCTGCACGATGCCGGTGGAATCGAGGCCCAGCTGGATCGCGCCGTTCTGTACCGCGGATGCCAGTTGCTCGGACGAATCGAAGCGCACAATGCCGACGCCGCTGCCGCCGATATTCGGCTTCACGATGATCGGATAACGCAGATTTTTTGCAGCGCCGACTGCTTGCGACGGATGGTTGATGACCACCGAACGCGGATACGGCAGGCCGAGCGATTCCAACAACGAGAGCTGCAAGGCTTTCGAAGTCTCCACGCGGAATGCGTGGCTGCCGTTCACAACGCGCGTGCCCTGCTTCTCCAGGTGCGCCAGGTAGCTGAGCGTGTAAAAAATCGCGTGGGCATTGCCGCGAGTCCATGCCGAAGGGCTCATGCGGTTGAAAACGAGCCCGTATTGCTGGTGGCCGTTAGGCGAGATGTCAAAATGATGGTGCGCTGCGTCCAGGCGGACATAGGGGATGGCGCGGCGGTCTAATTCCGCGAAAACGGGAACGAACCAGCGCGGGTGTTCGTGATAGATGGCGATGGGTTTTGCTGGCTGCGCGTGCGCGTGCGATTTCGCCGCTGGCTTTCGCTGCGGTGCACTTGTCTTGCGGTTCGTTGTTTTGGCGCGGGGCATGTGAATCCTTGCTGACTGGCTGACAACAGTACTTCGATGCAACAGACTAGCGCACGTTGCGGAATTTTGCGAGCGAGGTCGAGCGTGTTACAAAAAATTTACCACAGAGGACGCTGAGGTTGGAGCGCAGAGGGCGAAGAGAAAACCCAATTCAAAACGGCCCGCCTAAAATGCAGGCGGCCGCTACAAATTCAAAGACAATCGAAAACCAATCTCGGCTTCTATCCTCATGCGGGCTTGGCCAGGCCGCTCGCGACGGCTTGGTCCAGCAGCTTCTTCATGTCGCGCGCCGCCTGCTTCGAAGCTTTTTCCTGCTGCTCGCCAAGCTTGCCCTGCAGTTCGCCGAGCTTCCCTTGTTGTCTGCCAAGCTGGCCCTGCTCTGCACCCAGCGCGCCTTGCTGCTCGCCGAGCGCGGACTGCTTTTCGCCTGCTTTGGATTGCAGTTCGCCAATGCTCGCCTGAATTTCGCCGATTTTTTCTTGGATGCGGCCCAGGTCGTCCGGCGTTCCGTCGCCGCCCAGTTTTTTCAGTTCCACCTGAAGTTTCTCAAGCTCGGCGGACATGTCCGGAATTTGTACGCGCACTTTTTCCATCTGTGCGGCCAGCGCCTCTTGTTTTGCGCCGAGCGTTTCTTGCTGAGCGCCCAGGGCTCGCTGCTGCTTGCCGAGCTCATCCTGTTGACGCCCAAGCGCCTGCGAGGGCGCGAAGAAATCCATGGCCTGCTTGATGGTGGCCGGGTCACGAATGATGTACGCCTTGCCGTCGCGGATAAACCAGATGAAATCGCCGGGGAAACTTTGGCGCAGGGAATTAACGAAGCCGGGACGGCGAGCGGACCCGCCAGCGTCTACCGACTCGCCCGTGCCCATGGATGTGCTGCTAGCTGAAACGCTCACGTAGTTTTTCCCGGAGACAATCGCGAAGGTTTCGTCGTTGTAATCGCCGATCCTGGTCCCGTTGATGGTGCTGGACTGTAGCGGGGGCGGCAGAAACGGGCGCACGTGAACCACCGGAGCGACCGAGCTTACGGGCCCGCCTACGGGAGGCACGGGAACAATGGAAACAACCGAGACCATCGGAGCGACGCTGGGCATGACCAGAGGCGTGACGACCGGCAAGACGAGCGGATGGACAACCGTGTCGACCGACTCTACCGGCGCGACTGGTGCGAGTGATGGCATCGCGTCGACGGATGGCATTGGAGTGCAGCGAGTTGATCCAAACGCTGGAGGAGGCCGCCGGTGCCGTCGAAGGCTTGTTTGCCGACGCCCGGCGGGCGGTCGCCGAGCAGGTCGTGCGGGATGGCAAGGCCAATGCGCGTGCGCTCGACCGCGAGCAGCGCGCCACCCACGGTCTGGCCTGGCTCGCGACTTACACCGAAGCGCTCCGGCAGCTCGCGGCCTATGCGCGAGCGGCTTTCGGCGGCGGACAATTTCGGCGAGGTCGAGGAGCTTCTGGTCCGCATCGGCGCCGGCGAATATCTGGCGCAGATCGTCGGCGGCATTCCGATGAGCCAGGGCGAGATCGTCCGGCTGTCGGATCTGGGGCTTGCGCCGGCCGCGGTGGCGGCGCGCCTGAACCCGGCGGTCGAGCACCTGATCGCCTACGGCAACACCGCGCAGCGCCGCGCGCGGCTCGCCGAATTGATGGCGACCCACAAGACGCCACCGTCGGCGCCTCCGGGCTCGACGACATGCTCGACACCATCCGCGAGGAAATGCGCAAGTTCGCCGACAGCGAAGTGGTGCCGTATGCGCAGCAGTGGCACCTGTAGCAACAACTACATCCCCCTCGAAATGATCGCGCATATGGCCGAGCTCGGTGTGTTCAGCCTTACCATTCCCGAGGAATACGGCGGCCTGGGCCTGGCAAGGAATCGATGTGCGTCGTCTCCGAGGGCTCTCGCGCGGCTATATCGGCGTCGGCACCTCGGCACCCGCTCGGAGATCGCAGCCGAGCTGATCCTGGGCAGCGGCACCGAAGAGCAGAAGCGCAAATGGCTGCCAAAGATCGCCTCAGGCGAGGTGCTGCCGACGGCGGTGTTCACCGAGCCCAATACCGGTTCCGACCTCGCTTCGCTCACCCGCGCGGTACGGGACGGCGACGTCTACAAGGTCCACGGCAACAAGACCTGGATCACGCATCCGGTGCGCGCCGACCTGATGACGCTGCTGGTGCGCACCAACCCGGCCGAAAAAGGTTATCGCGGCCTGTCGATGCTGCTGGCGGAAAAGCCGCGCGGCACCGACGAGCGGCCGTTTCCCGCGCCCGGCATGTCGGGCACCGAGATCGAAGTGCTCGGCTATCGCGGCATGAAGGAATACGAGATCGCCTTCGACGGTTTCGCCGTAAAAGCTGACAATCTGCTGGGCGGCGTCGAGGGGCTGGGCTTCAAGCAACTCATGGCGACGTTCGAGTCTGCGCGCATCCAGACCGCCGCGCGCGCGGTCGGCGTCGCGCAAGCCGCGCTCGAACAGGCGCGCGCTTACGCTTCGCAGCGCGTGCAATTCGGCGAGCCGATCGGCAATTTCCCGCGCGTCGCCGACAAGATCGTCATGATGGCCGCCGAGATCGTGATCGCGCGCCAGCTCACCTACCATGCCGCGCGGCAGAAGAATCCGGCCGCCGCTGCGATCTTGAGGCCGGCATGGCGAAGCTGCTTGCCGCCCGTGTCGCTTGGGCACGGCCGACAATGCGGTGCAGATACACGGCGGCAACGGCTTCGCCGTCGAATTTCCGATCTCGCGCATTCTCTGCGATGCGCGCATCCTCAACATCTTCGAGGGCGCCGCCGAAATCCAGGCGCAGGTCATCGCGCGGCGCTTGCTGGATGGCAGCAACTAAGACACTCCGTTCCGCGTTGCGGAAGATGAAGATCGCCGAGGATTTCTGAGCCGCGCGGTGCTATTCGCGCACATGCTTAGCGAGGGCGGAAATCGCTTGCTTTAGTCGTGGCAATTCGTCCACGACCACGTTCCAAATGATGCGATCGGACAGACCGCTATATTCATGACGCAGCACGTTTCCGATCCCCGCCACGCGCGACCAGGGAATTTCGGGTCGCTTACTAGAACCTATCTCAAAATTCCCGATTGCTGTCGATCCGCTATAAAATGAGGAATGATTCGGCTGACGGACGAACAGTGGGAGCGCATTCGGGAGC
Organism: uncultured Acidobacteriota bacterium; assembly: GCA_963747605.1. Taxonomy (GTDB): domain Bacteria; phylum Acidobacteriota; class Terriglobia; order Acidiferrales; family UBA7541; genus Palsa-295. Next base: position 70,730 of record CAVVGA010000033.1, read on the forward strand.
ATTTTCCGGAGGAGCATATTCCCGATGGGCGTGCTGGACGCAGGCCGATCCGACTGGTCATGTGCTGGAAGCGGTTGTGGATTTTACACAGGTGCGCAATGGCACATGCTGCCGCAAAGCTATCCGAACTACAAAACTGTGCATCGACGCTTTCAAACTTGGTGCTGCCACGAGATTTTGCGTCTGGTTTTGACGGACGTTGCCAACGAGCTTCGTGAAAACGGCGCGCTGGATGAAGAAGAATGCTTCATCGATGCGACGTTCGTTATGGCCAAAGGTGGCGGGTCGGAAATCGGACCAACGAAGCGCGGAAAAGGCATGAAAATCATGACGATTGTGGATCGCCATGGGTTGCCGCTCTCGGTCAGCACGCACGCGGCGAACCATCACGAAGTCCGTTTGGTGCAGCTATGCTTCGACTTCTACATGATCGAAGCCAAGCCGGAGAATTTGATCGGCGATCGCGCCTACGACAGCGATCCGCTGGATGAGGAGCTGCGAAACGACGGCATTGAGATGATCGCGCCGCATCGTTCCAATCGCAGCAAGCCGCCCACGCAAGATCGACGGCGACGGCTTAAGCAAGCGGCGCTGGCTCGTCGAGCGCTTCTTCGCCTGGATACAATGGCAACGTCGCATACTCGTCCGCTGGGAGTACCACGCTCAGAACTTCTTCGGCTTTGTCCAGCTCGCCTGCCTCGTTGTCCTCTTCAGACGATTTTGAGATAGGTTCTAGTCAGGTCACTCGGAATTGCGCAACTCGGTTCCGAGATAATCTCAAACGCTCTTTGGACGAGCCAGCGCAACTGCCAACTGCTCTCGAACTCTTCAAACGTTTTGCCGCGGGTAATCTCTTGCACCCGGCCGATGGCCTCTAAAATATCGTGAAAGGCGTGACCGACCTTGCGTACCATTAGAACACGCGGATGGACGATTGCTCGATGTCCGGACGTAGCATCGGGTGCAGGCCATCACGGGTCGTTAAATCGACGTCTATGCCCAGGGCGTTTTCCAAAAACTGCTTAATGCCCACCAGATCAAAGGCGTTGAACCGGCCGGTCACATCGTAGTCGATGAAAAGGTCGAGGTCGCTCGATGCGCCGGCTGTGTCCTCTGCTACCGACCCGAACAGGTATAGCGACGTTGCTCCCATCGCCTTTATGGCGTTGGCGTGGTCCCTCAGCCTTGCGACCGCCTCTGCTCAATTCATGCAAGCTATATTAGCACAGGACGGGAGTTGGTGCAGGGAGACCCCGCCGGCAACCCACCCTGCTTTTGCTTTCCGTCCGATCCGAGCTAAAAGGGCGCTCATG
>CAVVGA010000034.1:0-9997 GCA_963747605.1 uncultured Acidobacteriota bacterium
CCAACTGACGCATGGCCCAAAACCCTTCCGGACTTCAGCGTTCAGCTATATGCGAGTGGACTCAATAATCCGCGGCTGATTGTGACGGCGCCGAACGGCGATTTTTTCGTGGCGGAATCCAAGCCTGGAGATGTGAAGGTTTTTCGCGGAATCACGGCGGACGGCAAGCCGCAGCAAGTAGAGACGTTCGCGACCGGGCTGAGTCAACCGTACGGCATCGCGTTCTATCCTCCGGGACCCGATCCACAGTGGGTTTACATCGGCAATTTTGATTCGGTCGTGCGCTTTTCGTATCAGAACGGCGATTTGAAAGCGCGCGGCCCGCAGCAGCACATCGTGGACGTTCCCGGCAAACCTTCTCATTGGACGCGTTCCGTGCGATTCACGCCGGACGGAAAGAAAATGCTGGTCGCGGTGGGATCGGGCTCGAACGTGGACGATCCCGACACGACACCCGCGGAAAAAAATCGCGCCGACATTCTGGAATTTAATCCGGACGGCGGCGATCAGAGCATCTACGCCTACGGCATACGCAACGCGGGCGGAGGAATCGCGTTCAGTCCTGACACTGGCGAGCTGTGGTGCTCAGTGAACGAGCGCGATGGCCTCGGCGACAATCTGGTGCCGGACTACATCACGCATGTGCAGCAGGGCGGCTTTTATGGCTGGCCGTGGTGGTATATGGGTGGTCACCAGGATCCGCGTCATGAGGGCAAGCATCCCGAGCTGAAGGACAAGGTGCTTACGCCGGATGTGCTGTTACAGCCGCACAATGCTTCGCTGGAAATCGCTTTCTACGAAGGCAAACAGTTCCCGGCGGAATATAAGGGCGATATTTTTGCTTCCGAGCACGGATCGTGGAACAAATCGCTACGCGCCGGCTACGAAGTGATTCGCGTGCCAATGCACCAAACCGGCCACGCCAGCGGAGAGTACGAGGACTTCGTCACCGGGTTCGTGACACCCGATGGAAACGTATGGGGCCGTCCCGTGGGGATCACCATGGCGCCGGACGGATCGCTGCTAGTCACCGACGACGGATCGAACTCCATCTGGCGGGTCGTCTACACCGGAAAATAAGTTCTCGCGCATGACGGCACCGGATGCAGCTCGCGCGGTGCGGTCTGCGTTTCACATTGAATGCCGCATCGTGCTCGAGCACTTCCAGGAGCAAAGCTGACGAAGCGATTAGCGACGGAAACGCTCGAGGAACTCAGAACGCTGAAAAATTACCGCAGTGAGTTAAACGTCGCAGGCGGGTCGCCGACCCATTCACACAACCAAACGAATGCTGTTGAATTCCCGGGCGCCGGCCCCTTCGGTTCTTGAAGAGTTCGGATTTTGAGGCAGCGCCGCTCCCGAATTTGTGTGACACCCACTGTTTTGAGTCGGGGTACGGCGATCGCGCGCCAAGACGCGTGACGGATGTTGCGATGCCGCTGCACTGTGTAACGCAAGTCACGAAACAAAACACCTACCGTAACGACAATCCGGCACCGCGAGATCCCGCACCCCCAGTTTGCACTTGCCACATATGGCGGTTTGACCGTGTGCCGCGCGGGCCGCTATACTCATTGTTTCGACGGCGGACAAAATGGTTGCTGAAGGAGTGCTCGGCTTGGATGCTGGGCAGGTGACGGGCGCAAGATGACCGGTGCGGCGGCCGAGCGGTACCCCACCAGGGCCCGGCGCGGGACAAGTTACGAGAACGCGAGACGCGGGCGGGGAATTCCACACCAGAAATTAGGAGCAGGAAATGATTAAGGCAACCCAACTACGCCCGGGAATGATTATCAAGCACGAGGGCGACCTGTGCGTGGTGTATAGCGTGGACCATCGCACGCCGGGGAATAAGCGCGGTTCGATGCAGACCAAAATGCGCAACCTGCGCAATGGAAACATGATGGATTTCCGGTTCCGCGCGGAAGAAACGCTGGAAAAAGTGGTGGTAGACGAAATTCAGTTCGAGTATCTCTACAGCGATGGCGATACGCACCATTTCATGAACACCGAGAATTACGAACAGCTGGCGCTGCAGAACGATATCGTGGGCGACACGCGGGATTATCTGATTCCGAATCTGCCGGTGAAAATTGAGTATTACGATGACAAGCCCATTGGCGTGTTGTTGCCGGATACGGTGGATCTGACCGTAGTGGAGACGGAACAAAGCATCCAGAAAGCGACTGCCAGCGCGGTGATGAAGCCGGCTAAGCTGGAAACGGGATTGGTCGTGAACGTTCCGCCGTTCGTGGGGAATGGCGACAAGATTAAGGTGGACACTTCTGAGGCGCGGTACATCCAGAGAGTGCAGTAATCGTTAAAGAAGAAAGTTACCCACCTCGAAGCGATTTTGCGTCAGTGCGCGTCCACAACGCAGCGAAAGCCGATGGTGCCGGAGCGGTCGCGCCCGGGCGACATCAGCAGATATTTTTGGTGCTGATCGAGGCGGTAGGTTTGCGGGAAATACCACACGGCGCCGCGAGGCTGATAAGAAGCGCCACCACGCACGATAGCCGCCCGAGTATGTTCGTCGCGAAATTCATCCGTCCATTGTGAAACGTTGCCTTCGAGGTCGAGAACGCCGAACGGGCTTGCGCCGTTGGGATACGCGTCCACATTCGTTGGCGCGCGCATCGCGCGACCGTGATCGGCGGGCGGAACTGCTTGCGCGTTCCAATCATTTCCCCAAGGGTACGTGCGGCCATCCGTGGATTGCGCTGCGTATTGCCATTCCCAGTCGTGAGGAAGACGCTTACCGGCCCACGTGGCGTAGGCGCGCGCGTCTTCGATGGAAACCCAAGTCACCGGTTTGTTGCTCCAACCGTCCGGGTAGGTTCCGTTTTTCCAATCGCACAGGAAATTATGGTCGTCCGCGGGTCGGAATTTCGTCGCGTCCAGAAATTCCTTGAATTGCTGATTGGTGACGGGGGTACGGTCAACATAAAAGCTGGAGATGTGCATGCGCTTGCGATGAAAGCGCCGCGGCGCGTCTTCCCAGGGATACTGCACGTCCACTCCGGGATCGTTGCCGCCTTCGATTTCGATTCCTTGCACCGCGAAATCGTAGTCGGCTTCGGGGATGCGCAACATGCCTGCGGTTGGACTCGAAAGCGGGTTGGTTGGCGCTGCGGCGACCATGGTCTGCGGCACGAATTTCCACGGGCGCGAATAGGCGGCGAGAGGCTGGCCGGAACGCGCGGCCATGTACTTGAGAAGCTCTTGTAACTCGCCGACGGAAGCGAGATTTTCCGCGGTGGCGAGAACGGCGCCGAAGCCGAGCGCGTCAATCGTAAATGAGAGCGTGGCTTGGGTGCCGTTGGCGCGGGGAACTAATTCGACGCCGTGCCACAAGTCGAAATAATGTATTCCTTCGTGAACCGGCACGCTCAGTTCTTCGCCGGTGACGTCATATTCATTGCGATTCACAATCGTCCAGAGCGTGGAATTCGCCGTGGGAAAAGTGCTGGCGAAGATGCCTGCTTGCAGCGTCGGCACGTGCGGTTCCCATTCGGCGCTGGAAAGATTCTGCGGAAACGCGCGCTCGATTTTCGTAATGCGGAGGACCGTCTCAGCATCGCGCGGCGTCATTCCGTACCAGAATCCCCACAAATTTTCGAGCGTGGCGTAGCCTTCGCCGTTGAAGAACGCGTGTTGCAGGCTGTCGGTCTTGTCGCGCGTGAAACGATCGGTGACGTTTACGGTGTGGGGCGGCTCGAGCCACTTCACTTTGCTGACCATGGGGACGAAGGGATACGCGACGTCTTCCCAAGTCACCCAATCGTTCCAGCTGATATTGCTCCAGGCGAATGAATCGTCATGGATGCCGAATTGTGGTTCGAGCGCGAGGGGATGGCCGATCGCGTCCGATGAAGTGCGGAAGTCCTTGGGCGCACTCTCCAGCGTGTCGAAATTGATTCCGTCGGCGCCGATTTCTTTCAGCAGCTGCGGAAATACGGTGGAAGGCGGCGCGCCTTCATCGCGCGTGCCTGTATCCCACGCCAGGATCGGAAACATGACGTGCACGCCGCGGCGGTGAAACTGTTCGACCACCCGACGCAACGCCGGAATTCCGCCAGGGAGGTCGCGCAGTAAGTCGAACTGATTGCGGTCGTCCACGCCTAGATTCGGATACACCGGCCAGATGAGAACAGCGTCAATCGGGCCGATGCGGTACTCGAGATCGGCGAGAAAAACATCCACGGTGTATTGGCGTTTTTCGGGATCGTAGAAAGAGCGATCCCATACGAGCACTTGGCACTGAGAAACGACGTGTTGCGTCCAGGTGAGGTCGGGGCGCGTGTACAGTGAACTGTCGTAATGATATTCGGCCAAGCGATCTTTGCGCCATTGCTTGATGCCTGCGCGCCATTTTTCAGTTTGGTCGGAAGTTTGCGGACCTGGAAGAAATACGGCATCGGGCGCGGCGGGAACGCCCAAATCCGGCGCGCCGGGTGGCAAAACTAACCCGTGACGCGCTTTCCATTCGTCGGAAAAAGCGGCGCAGGAAAATAAAATTGCCAGAAAAAGAATGACGCACGATTGTCGTTGGGACTTGCGGGTCCATTTCATCACTGGCTGTCCTGAATAGAAGCGTAAGAACGCGCGTCGCGATCCTTTCGACGCGAGAAAGTCACGCGACTCTATGCCGGCGTCTTGCTGATGTCAATTCACGCGTCGCCCGATTTTGTTTTGCATTACGCCATGCCGATCATCAGGTATTGTTGAATTGACGAGGCTAGTCAGTTAGCTTGTAACCGGCTGCTTCGTATTCCAGTGGACCGAGCAACCTGAGGAGCAAAGCATTTTAGTATGCCCACATGTCCTAGCTGCGGCCGATCATTCAGCGGGTTTTCGATAGGGTCGGGCGTCGCGTCCGAGTGCCGGGAATGCCGCGCGGCGAGAGCAGGAGCGGGGGCGAATACGATCGTTCAGCAGCCGCGCGCGCAAAATAGTTTCTGGCTTTTGATCCAGACCATGCCTCTGGTAACTCGCATCATCATGGCGGTGAATGTGCTGGTTTACGTGGCGATGGGTTTGTCGGGCGTTTCCTGGACGGATCCAAGCGTGCTGCAGGCGATCCGCTGGGGCGCGGATTTCGGCCCGCTAACATTGAGCGGCCAGTGGTGGCGACTGTTTACGTCCATGTTTGTCCACTTTGGCTTTTTTCACATCGCTCTGAACATGTGGTGCCTGCGGAATCTGGCAGTCGCGCTGGAGCCGATGATGGGGCGGCTGGCATTCAGCGTTACTTACTTGTTCTGCGGACTGGCGGCCAGTGCCGTTAGCACAGGGTGGAACCCGTGGCGCGCGTCGGCAGGAGCTTCCGGCGCTATTTTTGGAATTGCGGGCGCATTTGTTTCTTACCTGGTTCTGAAGAAGGCCGCGATTCCTGCGAGCCTGGTGCGGCAAAATTTGCGGAGCCTGGCAGTTTTCATTTTGCTGAATCTTTCGATTGGTGCGGCGAGTGGTCACATCGATAACTCGGCGCACGTAGGCGGACTGATAGCAGGATTAATCATCGGCGCGCTCATTCCGCGAATTCCGAGGAGCGCAGTTTATTTTGGCGGCGCCGGCGAAGGAATGCCTGCAACGCCAACGGATGAGGCGGTTGCCGCCAATTCGCGAACGACGAAGATAATTTGGGTCGCGGTGGGGTGCGCGATCGCGCTGATCGTTGGCCTGCAGCAGGTACACGCGAGGAATCCGTCCAGCGCGCAGTACGGCAAAGCGGTTTCGCGTGCGGCCGCAGGACACCTGGACGAGGCGACTACGGAAATGCGCAAGCTGGTGCAGATGCAGCCTGACAATGTGCTGGCGCAAGCGCTTCTCGGCGAATGGCTGCTGGAGCAGAACGATCCGGGTGGGGCTGTTCAGCCGCTCGAACAGGCTCTGTTGTATGAACCTAGCGCGAACCCTGTTGCACAGAATTTAGCCCTCGCCTATCTGGGCGCCGGAAGACCGCAGCAGGCAATAATCGAAATCCCACAGGTTGCGACTCAGAATAAAGAACAACAGTGGAAACAATATTTTATTCTGGGGGTTGCCGCGGAGCAGGTTGGCGACGCCCAGATCGCGCTACAAAACTTGCGTGCAGCGGCTCGATTGAATCCCAATTTCCCGGAAGCTCAGATGGCACTGGCGCAAATAACAGCCAAACCTGGGGAAAAGCCCTCCGCAGTTCCGATTCCCTACGCAAAATTAATCGTGAAGGCCGAGGCGTGGCCGTACTACCCGTAGCTACCGAGTGCGTGCAAATCTCGTCGGAGAATTTTCGGCCGAGACGCGGTGCTTAGACTGCGACGGCGGATTTCGCGCCAAACACGCGCAGGAAGATGGCGTCCACGGCGCGCAACTGGCGTTTCAGGTTAAAGCTGTGCGCGAGCGCCTGCTGGTCAAGATATTTAGGGATGTTGGGATCGGCACCGACGCGGTCTTGAAAGCTGGTTTCGGATTCCCAGGCGGCCATGGCGTGGCCTTGCACCCATTTGTAAGCATCTTCGCGCGGCGCGCCATGTTCGACCAAATCCTGCAGCAGCTGCCCTGAAAAAACCAAGCCGTGCATAGAGTTCAGATTCCGCAGCATGCGTTCGGGAAATACTTTCATATTCGCGACAATTTCCGTGGTGCGATGGAGCATGTAGTCCACCAGAATCGTCGAGTCGGGAAGGATGACGCGTTCGACGGAACTGTGCGAAATATCGCGTTCGTGCCACAATGCGACATTTTCCAAGGCCGCAAGAGAATTCGCGCGCACCACACGAGCGAGGCCGCAGATTTGTTCGCTCGCGACGGGATTGCGTTTGTGGGGCATGGCGGAGCTGCCACGCTGTTCGCCGCCGAACGGCTCCTCGACTTCACGCACTTCGGTGCGTTGCAGGTGGCGAATTTCTTGCGCCATGCGTTCCAGGGATGCGGCGACGACGGCCAGCGTGGTGAGATATTGCGCGTGGCGGTCGCGTTCAATCACTTGCGAAGTGATAGGCGCGGTGGCGAGGCCCAGACGATTGCAGATTTTCTGCTCGATCTCCGGGCCGAGATGCGTGCAAGTGCCGACCGCGCCGGAAATTTTCCCGACCGCGATTTGTTGCGCGGCGACCTGAAAGCGCGCGAGATCGCGGCGATTTTCGGCGTACCAATTGGCGATCTTCAGGCCGAAAGTAATCGGCTCGGCGTGAACGCCGTGGGTGCGACCGATTTCAGGTGTGTCTTTGAATTCCCAGGCGCGGCGCGCGAGGACTTCGCCGAGCGCTTCGATTTTTTTCTCGATCAGGTGAGACGCTTCGCGGATGAGCAGCGCTTGCGCGGTGTCCACGACGTCGTTGGAAGTGAGGCCGAAGTGCAGCCAGCGCGCGGCTTCAGGATCGGAGACCGATTCCTGCACGGCGATGGTGAAGGCGATCACATCGTGGCGAACTTTTGCTTCGATTTCGCTGATGCGCGCGACATCCACGCGGGCGCGCTGGCGCAATGTGGCGGCAGCTTCGCGCGGCACAACGCCGGCTTCGGCTAGCGTCTCGGTCGCGGCCAGCTCAACTTCCAGCCATTTCTGAAAGCGATTTTCTTCGCTCCAGACGCGACCCATTTCCGGGCGGGTGTAGCGTGCGATCAAACTTATCTCCCTCGGCAATCGCGCACTCTTGAAACACACCAGAGTGCGAAGCCTTTGACGAACTCCAGCAAACGGCGAGGCGAAATCCCTGTGCCATCATACCCGAATTGGCAGGGGTGAGAGAAGCACCCGGCCAGCCCGTCTTTAGGAAGACAAACTGCTTAGTTTCAGCGCTTTGGCGGAAATTTGCGCGCCGAACGACTTAATAGATAGCAGGGCAAATTCAACACGAGGAGCAAAATAATGAAAGTGAGACTTTCCTGGTTCAGCGTGAACGATTTCGAAGGCGCGAAGAAGTTTTACGGTAATGTGCTCGGTCTGAAGAAAACGTTTGAAGCGCCGCAATGGGCGGAGTTCGCCGGCGCGGACGGCGAAGAGAGCATCGGCGTCGCTATCAATCCGCATGCAGGAAAAGAGCCGGGAGCGACGATTGTGCTGCAAGTAGAGGACATCGAGCGTGAACATAAACGACTGCAAACAGCGGGCGTGAAATTCGAGGGCAAGATCGAGGAAATTTCGGGCGTCGTGAAAATAGCGACGTTTCGCGATCCTTCGGGCAACCGTTTGCAGCTCGCCCAACAGCTGATGCAGTCGTAAGTCGTAACCGAAGTGCAAGGAGCCGCGCCGGTTTGGCATGTCGTTGTAAACTGGCGCGGCTCAGTTAATTTTGGGGAGAGAAAAATGGCCGTGCATCCGCTGCCGGAAATCGCGCTGCAGGAAGAAACGCAGTTGGTGGAAAAAGCGCGGCAAGGAGACCGTCTGGCGTTCGGGTCGCTGGTGGAACCGTGGCGCAAACCGCTTTTCGGCTATATCTACCGCATGGTGATGTTGCGGCAAGACGCCGAAGATTTGTTGCAGGACGTGCTGGTGCGCGTGCTGGAAGGAATACGAACGTATCGCGGTGAAGCGCGATTCAAAAGCTGGGTCTTCGGCATCGCGACGCATGTGTGCCTGGACCATTTGCGGGCGAAGAAGCGCTGGCGCGCGGAAGCGCAATTGATAGGCGAGAAAGAAGCCACGGCCGATCCGCAGCAAGTCGAAGGACTCACGGCGATGATGCAGCAGCCCGGATTCAGCTTCGAAATTCGCGAGCACATTGCGTTTTGTTTTTCGTGCATTGCGCGTACTTTGCCGCCGGAAGAACAGGCTGCGCTAATGCTGAAGGAAGTTCTGGGATTTACCGGAGAGGAAGCGGCTGGGATTCTGGGCGTTTCCGAGCCAGTTTTTCGCCATCGGCTTTCGGCGGGGCGCGCAAAAATGATTGAGGACTACGACGGGCTTTGCGCGCTGATCAATAAAGAGGGCATGTGTTATCAGTGCAGCGTCTTGCAGCAGATCGCAGGCGAAGGACACCGCGGCGCGGACTTGGTAGAGATCGAAGTCGCACCCGGAGTGGCGATGAGCGCCGAGAACTTGTTTGATGCGCGTCTCGCGATCGTGCGCGACGCAGATCTCGAGACCGGAAGAACGCGCGCCGTACACGATTTGTTCTACAGCAGTATGGCGCAACGCGAAGAATCCCGCTAAGCGGTGGAACCGCAAAGACTATAGTTCGAAGGGGCCGAGGGGGATGCGCTGGGAGGCAACGTGCAGCGTGCCGCGAAAGGCGAATTCGCCGGGGCGACGGCCGAGCGCTTCTTCGGCGCAGATGCGGGCTAGATCGGGAGTATTGTTCTGCTCGGAAACGTGCGCCAGGACCAAGTGGCGCGCGCGTCCATCGAAAACTTCGGAATCCCCCAGAAATTCGCTGACGATTGAATTAGAAAGATGCCCGGTGCGGCTCATCACGCGCTGCTTGATGTACCAGGGGTAAGGGCCGACTTTGAGCATTTCCAGATCGTGATTGGATTCGAGGATCAGGAAGTCGGCTTCGCGCAGGTGATGCTTCACCAGTTCGGGCATGTAGCCGAGGTCGGTGACGATCGCGACTTTCTTGCCGTTGGCGCAGAAGGCGTAGCCGACGGGGTCAGCGGCGTCGTGCGGAATGCTGAATGCGGTGATTTCGATGTCACCAATTACGAATTTAATTCCGGGGCGGATGTATTCCACGCGCTCGATTTTTGTTTTGGGGCCGTCGCCAAACATTTTTTGAATTTCGCGATGGGTTGGAGCGGTGAGGTAGGCGGGGCATTTCCACTCGCGGGACATTTGCGCGAGACCGTTGGAGTGGTCGCTGTGCTCGTGGGTGACGAGGATGCCGTCGACTTTTTCGGGACGCGCGCGTCCAAGAGTTTCGAAACGCCGCAACATTTCTTTTTTGCCGAGCCCGGCGTCAATCAGAAGAGTCGTGCACCCCGATTCGAGCAACGTGGAGTTGCCCGTGCTGCCAGACGCCAGAATGGATACGCGAAACGAGATACGCTTCCCCCGCGGTGCGCGTCAACA
>CAVVGA010000035.1:0-27606 GCA_963747605.1 uncultured Acidobacteriota bacterium
AAGTGCAAGCCAGGCCCTCACAGAACGGCTGCCGATCTCGTAGTTGGTCCAGCCCCTGACGCCCCTTTGGCGCGCGCGGCGCCGACGGGGCGTCAGTGTTTTTGGCGAATGCTCCGTACACCTCCCAATTCTTTGTCCCGCCTGAAACCTCACCCACAGAGCGGATTCCGGCTAACGCCCGTTGCAAACGCGCGTCTGTCCAAGCGTATAATGTGCGCGAAGTCGGGATCTGGGAGGTGACCTCTGGAACGACTCCTGGGTTGGGTTTGGCAAGATCTGCGCTACGCCGTCCGCAGCCTCATCAAGGATGGTCGTTTCACACTGCTCGCCGTCCTCGCCCTCGCGCTAGGCATCGGCTCCGCCACCATTATCTTCAGCGCAATCGACGGAGTCCTGATCAACACGTTTCCGTACAAGGACGCCAACCACCTCATCAATTTTGGGATTCACGGTCCGGCTGATGCTGTTGCGGTGGGTCGCAACTTTTACACGATCCGAGAATTTCTGGACTTCCGCGAACAGAATCACGTCTTCACCGATGTCAACGCCGGCTTCGGCGGATTCGGCAGTTCAAAAATTCTCTACGCCACCGGACATGGCACCGTCGAGTTCAACGGCGGCTATCTGAGCGCGAATTCTTTTGAATTTTTCGGTGTGTGTCCGCTGCTGGGCCGCTTGCCGACGCCCGCCGACAGCAAACCCGGTGCTACCCCCGTTTTCACCATGAGTGAAAGGCTCTGGCGCGAGCAATTCAATCGTGATCCGAACATTCTCGGCAAGAGCTTCACGCTGAATGGTGTGCCCAGAACCCTCGTCGCCATCATGCCTCCGCGCTTCCGGCCCGGCTGGAACGAAATCCTAATTCCGTTTCCTCTCGATAAAGGCCAAATTGCGAACGACCCGACTTTCGCAAAAGAGTATGTGTGGCCTCTGGGACATCTGAAGCCCGGCATCAGCATAAAGGCTGCGGCAGCCGACCTCGATGCGGTGGCACATAACCTCGCAAAAATCTATCCGGACCAGTACCAAAAAGAATTCAGCGTCATCACCTGGACGCTCGCGGATGCAGCGCTAGGTCCTTTTCGCGAGCTCTTATACCCCCTGATCGCCGCTGTGTTGTTGCTGCTTCTCATCGCCTGCAGCAACGTAGCAAATCTCCTGCTGTCGCGCGCGACGGCGCGAGACGAGGAGATCGCCATCCGTGCGTCCATCGGCGCCAGCCGCGGCCGGTTGATCAGGCAGTTCCTCGTTGAGAGCTCCGTCCTTGCAGGAGCCGGTTGTGCAGCCGGATGTTTGCTGGCATACGTCGGCATCAAGTGGTTGGTGCCCTTCATCCCGTACTATTTTTTTCCGCAAGAAGCTGTGATTGAGCTGAACCCCACGGTGTTTTTGTTTTCGTTGGGGGTGACGATCTTAACGACTGTCCTCTGCGGCGTCGCGCCGGCGATCCACGCCTTCCGCGGTGAACTGCAATCGCGACGGATGGGCGCCGGCAAATGCTCGGGCGGAGGCTTTCGCCACGGTAAGCTTCGGGCCGTGCTGGTCGTCTCGGAAGTGGGTCTCTCGATTGTGCTGCTCGTTGGAGCGGGGCTGATGGTGCGCACGTTTTTCAAACTGACGCATGCGAATCTCGGTTTTAATCCTCAGAGGCTCTTCATCGCCCAGGTCGTTCTCCCCAAGGGCCACTACGACACGCCCACCCAAAGGAGGCCGTCTTACCAACAATTTCTGCAGCGCGTCTCGACGGTTCCAGGCGTAGTGGCCGCTGCGGAAAGCATCGGTCGTCCTCCGTACGGCGGGGCAAATTCTGAATTGAACATTCTCGGGAAAACTCATTCCGAAAAGTGGAATGTCATGCTGGACGCGTGCACTGAAGGCTTCCCGCAAGCGCTGGGCTTGCAGGTGTTACGCGGCAGATTTCTGTCGGAGGGGGACGTCGCGTCAGCGCGCCACGTCGCGGTAATCAACCGCGCGTTCGCCCGCAAATATTTCGGAAACGATGACCCCATAGGACAGCAGCTCAAATTCGGAATTCTGGATCAGGTTCCAGATGCTCCCCACGACGCCACCTTCGAAATTGTCGGCGTCGTATCGGACGTCAGCAACGCCGGTTTACAGGAACCTCCAATGCCGCAGGGATATATTCCCGATTCCGTCCTGGGATTTGTGAGCGGCACGATTCTGGCCAGGACCACGATTGATCCCGACTCTTTGGTCGCCACCATTCACCAGCAACTCTGGGCAGTTGACCGCGAGGCCGTCTTATTTGACCCGGGCTCGCTCGACGCGCTTTTGAACAAGGAAGAATACTCATCTCCGCATTTTGAACTCATCGCGCTCGGAGCATTCGCTACGATTGGCCTAGTGCTTATTGTTATCGGAGTCTTCAGCGTAATGGCTTATTCGGTTTCGCTGCAGACGCACGAGATCGGCATTCGCATGGCGCTAGGCGCGCAAAAAGGCAACATCCTTACGATGGTCCTCCGCAACGGGCTGACCCTGATTATGACCGGCATCATCCTGGGAGTTCTCGCCAGCCTGGCGCTGACGCGCTTTATTGCGAGCCAACTCTCGGGCGTCAAGGCCACTGATCCGTGGACCTTCGGAACTGTTGCGGTGATTATCCTCGTGGTCGGCTTGGCTGCCTGCTTCTTTCCAGCGCGCCGCGCCACGCAGGTTGATCCGCTCGTCGCGTTGCGTTACGAATGAACTCTGCCGGAATTGCGAGCCGCGCTCTGCTGCGGTATTCTGCTACGCGCATAGCAACGCAAGAACCGAAGACCCCGAGGAGACACGATGCGGATTTCGCGAAGTGGAATTTCTCGCGCCTACTTTATAGGATTGGTGGCCCTGCTGATAAGCGCTTCCCTTTTTGCAGCTTCAAGCATTTACGAATTCACGCTTCCTTCCATTGACGGCAAGCCGCTGCCCCTCGCGAATTTCAAAGGCAAAGTGGTGCTGGTGGTGAACGTCGCCAGCCGTTGCGGCTTCACTCCGCAATACAGCGCGCTGGAATCCACCTATGAAAAATACAAAGACCAGGGCTTCGTGATCCTCGGCTTCCCGGCCAATAATTTCGGCAGCCAGGAACCGGGCACGAACCAGGAAATCAAAACTTTCTGCCAGACGAAGTACAGCGTCACGTTTCCGATGTACGCGAAAGTTTCCGTAAAGGGCGACGACCAGACTCCGCTCTACACTTATCTGACCAAGCAGGCCAATCCTGCGCTCGCCGGCGATATCAAATGGAATTTCACGAAGTTTCTGGTGGATCGCAACGGAAACGTCATCAAACGCTTCGAGCCGGACGTCACTCCGCGACTCGCCCGAAGTGATCGCCGCAATTCAGCAGGCGCTGAAGCAGTAACAAGAAGTTTCACAAGGGCCCGCTGGAAGGGCGGGGCTTCCGCCCCGCCAGCGTTACCGGCGGGCGACGGGCTTTAGCCCCTGAAGCCACGATTTTTCGAGCGGCTTGATCACTGCAGCAATCCGAAAATCGCCACGCCGTTGGGCGTCCCCACGTAAACTTTCCCATTCGCAATCATCGGCGTAATAAATTTATTGTCCGCAAAATGATCCCGGTTATTCGCGGCCTGATTGCTGTTGTACAACTCCGTCCCCAAGTTCGTTGCGTCGTAGGCGTGCAACACTCCCCCGCCGCCGTTATTCTCCACCGCCCACACAATTCCGTTCGCACTCCCGTTCGCAGAAATGCTCGGCGTCGTCCCCGGATATCCGAAGCTCGACGCGCTCAGTGAACTCGCAGGCACACTCAGCTTCGCGTTCGCAATCGAGAATGCCCGCAGGTGATCGCTGACCGCGCCGTAATACACCGCGTTGTTGAAATAAGCAGGCATCGACCATACGCCGCCGCTCAGCCCGTTCGAATCAATTTCTTGATAGATGGCGCTGTCGTTATTCGTATTGAATTTGCCCATCAAATTGCGATTCGCCACGTAGATGTGGCCGTCCTTGCCCGCGCCCACCGCCAGTTGCCACGTGGTGCCCTGCCCATCCTGCAAGTCGGGCAACAGCATCTCTCCGCCGGAGCCCAAGTCTTCGTCCGCGTTCGACTCTGAGTCGGTGTTGAACATCGTGAAATAATCCGCGACGCTCAGGCTAATGTCCGCCGTCGAAATCTTGATGAACGCATTGCCGTAATCGCCGTGCTCGGGAAATCCGTTGCTGTTGAGAGTGTCGTCAAACGTTCCATTGGCATCGAGAAAATAAATGTTGCCCGAAGAATCCGCCGCCGGCCCATCGCCCGCCATCCAGATCGCGCCCTCGCTTCCGTTGGGCGTCACGTTCAGCACGCTCGATTGCGCCAGCGTCTTTTCGTTGTAGCCCATTATCCATCCCTGATAAGGTCCATCGTCGCAATGCGAAGCCCAAGTGGTGTAAATCACGCCGTTCAGCAGAAGCAACGCCGCGCGTTCCTTGTATTGTTTGGGATCGAATGCCGTCATCCCATTCGTGCTTGGGAATGTCGCTTGCACCGTTACCGGACTGCCACCGATTTCGCCGCCGGTGGTCAGGTCCAGCGCGTGCAGACGCTGATGATAGTTTCCGTTGTTATCGAGTGACATCGCCACCACAAAGATCTCGCCGTGCGTGCCGGCGCTAAGATCAATCACGGGCGTCGCAGTGATTCCGATGATCGGCGACACCTGGCCGCATCCGCGATTGTCGCTCGCGGTTTCGTTCGCGCCCAGCGCGGAGACATGCCACAGCTGTGCGAACGTATCCGCATCGAACGCATAGACGGAATCGTTCTCGGTGACGACGTACACGACGTTATGCACACCGCCCCCGAGCGTCACATTCGACACGTACAGCAGCTCCGCATCCACCCCCGCATCCACCGACAAATTCCCCACCATCCCAAAGCTCGCGGATTTCACATTCGCGGTCGTCAGCGTGCTCTCGCTCAGATTCTGGCCCGTGCGCGCCACGTCGTTGTGATACGTCAGCACATTCACTGTGCTGGCTTGCACCGCATTCACCGTCAGCGTCACCGTCTGGCTGGTCGCGGTGTTCACCGCATTGGTCACCGTCACGAAAATCTGTGCGCCGGTTTGTACCAGCGTGGTTTGCGAAATCGTGTACGTATTCGAATTCGTGCCCACAGGATTGCCGTTCATGAACCATTGATCGGTTAGCGGCGCGGTGCCACTCGCCATCACTGTGAACGTCGCCGTCTGCCCTGCGGTTACGGTTGAGTTCGTGGGCTGTTGCGTAATCGCCGGAGCAACCGGCGTCGGCGGATTCACGGTGAGAGTCACAGTGTTGCTCGTCGCGCTTCCCGTCGCGTTGCTCACCTTCACATAGATCTGCGCGCCAGTCTGCCCGGCCGTAGTTTGCGTAATCGCAAAAGTACTGGAATTCGTTCCGCCCGCTGCCCCGTTCATGAACCACTGATAGTTCAAAGGCGCCGTGCCCGTCGCCATCACCGAAAATGTCGCAGCCTGCCCGGGGGTCACGGTCAAGCTCACAGGTTGTTGCGTGATCGTCGGCGCAGTCGCTGCCGCAGTCACGGACAACGTCACTGTCGCACTCCTCGCCGATCCGCCCGAGTTCGTTACCACCACATAAATCTGCGCACCGGTCTGCCCCATAAAAGTCTGCGCGATCGAAAACGCGCTCGAATTGGTTCCCGTAGCTGCCCCATTCACGTACCACTGATAACTGATTGGCGCGTCGCCGGTCGCCATCACCGAAAATGTCGCAGGCTGCCCTGCGGTTACGGAAACGCTCGCGGGCTGCTGAGTGATCGTCGGAGGTGCGGTGGCGGGATTGGTCTTGGTTCCAGGAGGAGTGCCGGCGTATCCGCAGGCGAACAGGGAAATGCACATTCCCGTCAGCAGAACGCACAGCAGTAAATTTCTGGGATTTCTCAAGTAGCAGACCTCGCCGTTTATCCGTAAGTTCTGTGCACGAGAGCGGCCTTAAATCTCGCCTTTTGCCCGAGAAAACCGCTTCATCCAATGCTACGCGCAAATCTCGCGACAAACACCTGACCTACGGTTCAGCTTCGGAACAGTGCCCAAACCGCCTTGATTGAGCGCGTATTCTAACCCCCGCTTTCCGCAGCGTTCGCCACGCCTGTGGCCAACCACCGTGCTTTCATGAGGTTATGCGACGAGGAGTATGCGGTGATACAGGTGCCGCGGCAATCCGTGCTTCGCTCTATAAGCGGCCTGAGCGAACCGGGCAGCCGTCGCTGTTGGAGTTACGGCGCTTCCGCAATCGATGGCTCGCGCCGAGCGCCACCACTCACGCCAGCCCTGTGCGCGCGTCCATAAATCCACATTCCCAACCGGTACGCCAGCAGAATCCCGACTAACGCCGCGTACAGCAACGGCTTGCGCACATCCGATTTCACCAGCCAGTAATAATGAATCACGCCCAGAATCGCGCTCAGGTAAATCGCCCGATGCAGCATGTGCCAGCGCCTTCCGCCCAGCCGCCGAATCATACCCGCCGTGGAAGTCACCGCCAGCGGAATCATCAGCACCAACGCCGCAAATCCCACGGTAATGAACCGGCGCTTCTGCACGTCCTTCCACATTTCGGACCACGCGAAAAATTTGTCGAGGCCGATCCACGTCCCAAAATGCAGGCAGCCATAAAAAAAGGCGAACAGACCCAGCATTCGGCGAAAGCGAATCAATTGCGGCTCCCGCAAAATTTCCCGCAGCGGCGTGATCGCCAGCGTGATGACCAGAAAACGAATCGTCCAATCCCCCGTCGCATGCGTGATGAATTCGATGGGGTTCGCCCCGAAATCCATATTGTCCGGAAATCCCGCCAGCCCATTGTGAAACGCGCGCCACAGCAATTGCCCGAAAGGGATCAGGCACGTCAGGAACACCACCACCTTGGTCCATTTGCTTGTGAGGTTGGAATTCACGCGAGGCTCACGCTCAATAATATTTCTTCAGGTCCATTCCGGCGTACATGCTGGCCACCTGATCGCCATATCCATTGAACATCAGGGTGGGCCGCCGCCGGAATTCTCCCAGGCGGCGTTCGGTGGCTTGCGACCAGCGCGGATGATCGACGCCGGGATTCACATTCGAATAAAAACCATATTCGCGCGCGTTCGAAATGTTCCACGTCGTCGGTGGCTGATCCTGCACGAAGCGAATACGCACCAGCGATTTGATGCTCTTGAATCCGTATTTCCAGGGAATCACCAGCCGCACCGGCGCGCCGTCCTGATTCGGCAGCGTCCCGTCATACATTCCCACGGTCAGCAGCGTCAGCGGATTCATCGCCTCGTCCAGGCGCAGCCCCTCTACGTACGGCAGATCGATTCCCGCCACGCCGCCTTCGGGCATCTGCTTCGAATCGTAATAACTTTCGAACGCCACAAATTTCGCTTTGGGCGTCGGCTCGACCAATTTCACCAGCGTGCTCAGCGGATAACCAATCCACGGCACGACGAGCGACCACCCTTCCACGCAGCGGTGGCGGTAAATCCGCTCCTCCAGCGGCGCCAGCTTCATGATTTCGTCCATCGTGAACGTGCGCTTGTTCTTTATTTCGCCCTCGACAGAAACGCTCCACGGCGTGGTCACGAAATTCCTGGAGTTCGCTGCGGGATCGCTCTTGCTAGTGCCGAATTCGTAAAAATTATTGTAGTGCGTCACATCTTCCAGCAAAGTTTCTTTGTCCGTGGCACTGTCGGGCCATTTCGTCACGCGCGCCAGCTTCACCGGTATCGAACCCGTCGGCGGCCCCTCCAGCAACCGCGTCAATTTCTTGTAGCCGACCACCGCGCCGTAGGCCGCAGCCAATCCAAGCAGAAAATTGCGCCGCCCCATGTACAAACTCTTGGGCGTAACATCCTTATATGTAAGCTCGGGCGTTTTCTTAATGAGCATGGCAATCCTGCTTTCGCACGTATCTATACATATGGTACGCGTCCTGCAGGATTTCAGATGTGGGAAATAGTTGAGAGAGGCTACGCTGAATCGTCAGCGCTTGCTGGCAACGTGTGCGCCATCCGCGGGGAAATGCTGTTGGCGCAGCAGCGTAACGAATGCCGCGGCGGCTCGCGGCAAGGTGCGGTCCCGCCGGTACACCAGCCCGAGCTCTCTGGTGAGCTGCACGTCGGTGATGGGGACCAGTTTTGCTTCCCCCGAACGCACTTCGTCCTTCGCAAAGCTCTCGCTGATGATCGAAACTCCCAGCCCCGCCGCCACGAATCGCTTGATCATCCCCACGCTCGCCAGCTCCATGGTGACCCGCAATTTCGCGCGATACGGTCGGAAAAGTTTGTCGAATAGCTGCCGGGTGTAACCGGTCTTCGGCAGGATCTGCGGCTGATCCGCAATTTCGCTGAGCGTGACGCCTTTCGCACGCGATAGCGGATTGCTCGCGCTAACCATCAACATCAGCCGATCGCGGAAAATCGAGTGGATTTTCAGGCTGGGCGATTTCACAGGCAGCGTGACAATGCCCACGTCCACCGTGCCGTCTTCGATCTTCTCAATCACCTTGCGGCTGAAATTCCGGTAAATGCTGATCTGCACCGCGGGAAATTGCCGGTGGTAGGCAGCGAACAAATCCGGCAGCACGTACAGGCAGGTCGCCTCATTTGCGCCAATATTCAGCGTGCCGCGCGGGGAACTGGAAAGATCAGATACCGCGCGCAGCGATTCTTCCTTCAAATTCAGCAGCCGGTTTGCGTAAACGATCAGAGCTTCCCCAGCCGCCGTCAATTTCACCGTCTTGCCGACACGATCAAAAAGTTTTTGCCCGTATTCCTGCTCCAGCTGGCGGATCTGCGCGCTTACTGCCGGCTGCGAACGGAACAGTTTCTGCCCGGCGCGCGAAAAGCTTCCCAGCTTCGAAATCTCCAGAAAAGTGGTTAGGTGATCGAAATCCATAATTGGGTGGCAAGATTATAGCAAACCAAACCCGTGGTTCGTATTTCAAACGGTCAGTAGGGCCTGGACTCCACCGATGCCGCGGGCGCCGCCAGCTGCGCGCGAATCGTAGTGAAATGCCGCGCCGGTAACGCCTCGCGCACCACGCCCACGAATATCGGATTCGAAAGAATCCACGGCACGTCCGCCCTCAACAATGGGTGCGCCACCAGAAAGACCTCCACGCGATAGACTCCCGCCCCAGCCCCATCCAAATCCAAATGATCTCCCACGACCTCGCGCACCACCGCGCCATCCTTCTTCACTACCATTCGCACCGCTTGCTTCCCCGCCGAAACCTCCACACGCAAACTCGAAGAAACCGGCGCGTCACTGCCGCTGGGAAAATCCTGCAATCCGTCATGCGCCGAAAACTCAAACCGCTCCGGCTCGCCCGCTCCTCGTACGCAATTGAAAAAATCTCCGCTGCGCACCGCGGCTTCCGGATCAGACTCATACCGCCGCGAAATCCCCATCCCCACAAACGAAAACGTGTCCTCATATGACGGCATTTTTATCGAAAGCCATGGACCTACCCGAAAGCCGCCGTGCGCGTCCGAAGCCTCGAACCCCCAAATCTTATCCCGTCGCAGAAATTCATCCCAATGCGCGAGTGATTCGGCGGGCACCGCGACGCTCTTCAAAAAATAATAGTGGGAAAAAGGATAGTACATCGCCAGCTGCAGCCGCTCGAGCCAGGACGCGCCACGCAAACAAGTAAACAAGTTCAGCACCTCAATCCCACCCGGCCGCAAATCGCTATCCCAATAACGCCAGCCATAATCCGGATCATCCGGATAAGCCAGCACGGGAAATCCTCCCCATCCTCGCGCGTCGTCCATCGCTTCCGGCGGGAACGACGATAAACGAAAACCCGGCGCCTCCTGCGCGCCGAAAAAAGTCAGGTGGCCATCCGGCAAACTTGCCTCCGACCCGCCCACAATCTTCACGCCATCAATAATTTTGTGGAAACTGGATGATGCCAGGTTCGGCCGGCCGTGATCCGTCAGCAGCACCAAGCTCACGCCTGTCGCGCGCGCCTGCGCCGCGATTTCCTCCGGTGACTGCAACCCGTCGGACATCGTCGAATGCACGTGATAAACGCCCCAAAGATAAGTATCCGACCGTTGCGGCGCATACGACGCAAATCGCCATCCCTTCGCGACATAAACGCTCACCGCGACAAAAGCGATCCCCGCCACCCACAATTTGATTTTCTTCATGCGCCGTTTCTCAAGGCCGCTCCACCTCGTCGCCGCTAGCATAACCTCCGCCCGCGCTTTTCATTGCGTATTTCCGACCGCCGCTGAGGAAAAGCCACTGACTCGGCTCCCCCGCTAGCCCGCAATGTGGAGTTTTCCGCCCCACGGTGCTACCTTGTTGATTCTCGATTTCCCGCGTAATAATCCTCTACGAGGTGAATGAAAATGACCTGGGGCCAACGTCGCGCCATCACCATCATCGTTCTAGCGGTCTTTCTCGTCATTCTGTGCATTGTCGCGATGAAGCCCAGCCGCACCTTACGTTTGCCTTCGAACGCAGTCCTGGTAATTGACGCGGCCGGCCAGATCGAAGAGCAGCGCGCCCCCGATATTTTCAGCGCCTTCACCGGCTACACGGTTCCGGTGCTGCACGATTACGTGGACGCGATTGATGCCGCCGCTAAAGACTCGCACGTCAGCGGCCTCGTCGTGCGCATCGCGCCGCTGGAAACCGGCTGGGGCAAACTCGAGGAAATTCGCACTCACCTGCTTGCCTTTCGCAAAAGCGGCAAACCCAGCATCTGCTATCTCGGTTACGACGGTATCGGCAACCCCGAATATTATCTGGCTAGCGCGTGCCAGCAAGTCTGGCTGGTGCCCACCGCGCCTGTCAGCATTCGTGGCATGATGGCCGAAGCAGTTTTCTTTCGCGGCACCCTCGATAAATTGAAAGTCGTCCCGGAGTTCTATCACATCGCCGAATTCAAAACCGCCGGCAACACTTTCACCGAAAAGCAATTCACGCCCGCGCATAAGCAAGAAGTCGAGGGCCTGCTGCACAGCATCTACGATCAATATCTGAACGACGCCTCCAAAGGTCGCGGCATGGATCGCGCGCAGTTCGAAGCCCTGGTAAGCCGCGGCCCGCTTTCTTCCAGTGACGCGGTAACCAATAAAATCGTGGATCGCCTCGGCTATTGGGATCAACTGCAGGAGTATTTCAAGAATCGCGCCCACGGATGGAATCCCATCTCGCTGAATCGCTACCGCGCCTCGATCTCGAATGACGGCACCACTAGAATTGCTGTCGTCCACGCCACCGGCCTCATCGTCTCCGGAGATTCCGGCAACACGCCCGGCGGCGGTTCGGTGATGGGTGGCGATTCTGTAGCCGCTGACCTCCGCTCCGCACGCAACGATTACAGCATCAAGGCCATCGTCCTGCGCGTGGATTCCGGCGGCGGTTCGGTGGTGGGCAGCGAAGTGATTCGCCGCGAAGTAGAGCTCGCCAATCAGGTGAAACCGGTCGTCGTTTCCATGTCGGACGTCGCGGCCTCCGGCGGTTACTGGATCGCTGCGCCCGCCCGCAAAATCGTGGCTGATCGCGGTACCATCACCGGATCCATCGGCGTGCTGATCGGCAAATTCAACGTCTCAGGACTCTACACTCTGCTGGGCGTCAGCACGGATTATGTCGCGACCAGCGACAACGCCACGTTGTTCTCATCGCAGCAGAATTTCTCCCCCGCGCAGCGCGCTTACATCCAGAAATCGCTCAACGATACCTACTCCGATTTCACCAAGGGCGTCGCACTGGGTCGCAAGATGACCGTCGAAGCCGTGGACAAGATCGCCAAGGGCCGCGTATGGACCGGCGCGCAGGCCAAGGAACTTGGGCTCGTGGATGAACTCGGCGGCCTCGACCGCGCCATCGAAGTCGCCAAACAGCTCTCTGGCATTCCCGCCAGTGAAAGCGTGCACATCGTCCGCTATCCCGAAGAAAAAACATTTTTCCAGCAATTTCTCGAGCGCGAAAAAGATAACAACATGAGCGAATCGCAATCCCTCGAATCCATCCTCCAACAGATCGTCAGCAGGATGGAGCCGGTGCAAGCCCGCATGCCGTACGAACTGCATATCCGATAGCAGCGCGTTTCGATCGCCGTTGAATATCACAGCCGGTAGGTCTTACACTGACGCCCGCAACCTTCCGGGCTGAAAGTGCGGCACGGTTTCGCTATACTGTAGGACTGAGGCGCGGTACCCAAGTGGTAAGGGAGAGGTCTGCAAAACCTTTATACGTGGGTTCGATTCCCACCCGCGCCTCCAACATTTCATCCCTTCACGAAAGTCAGCCGGTCGGCCCGCTCGTTCCTTCTGTCAGTTTGACGCTCTCCGCATAAAGAAGGAAACCACACGGGGCTTGCAACTTGGCGTTAGTCACTATAATGTTAGGGCCACTAACACAATATTGCTCTCGCACCCCACCCCGGTGCACTTTGCAGGAGGAACAGCATCATGCCCCGCGCAAATATTTCTGCTAGACAGCCATCCGCGTCAGCGCCCGCAAACAACGACGATAGCGACGGCGACTCCACCACTAAACGCAGCCACGCCGGCTCGCGCAAAGAATCAGTCGGCGGTCTCCGCGAACGCAAAAAAGCGCGCCTGCGCCAGCAGATTATCGAAACCGCCCTGCATCTTTTTCGCCAGCGCGGCTACGAAAAAACGCGCATTGACGATATCGTGCAAACTCTCGAAATCAGCCAGCCCACTTTCTTCCGCTATTTCCCCAGTAAAGAAGCAGTCTTGCGCGAAGTCGGCCGCCGAGCTTTTGCAAGGCAGGCTGAAAGCCTGAAGTCTGAACTCTCCACCAAAGCCACCACCGAGCAGCGCCTCCGCCGCTTTTACGAAACTCTCGGCAACGTAACGGAAGTCGGCCGCCCGCTTTGGCAGGCCGTAATTCTCGCTGGCGCCATGGACCCGGTGCGCTCGCCGGAACTGCGCGGAGCGGAAGCTGCGACGGTAAATCTTCTCCGCGAAATCATAGCTGAAGGCCAAAAAAATGGTGAAGTCACGCGGGATTTTCCGGTGGTGCACCTGGCCGAATTCATGGAAGGGCTTTTCAATACCGTCGTCCGCCAGTGGGCTGTCGATCTTACCGGCCCGCACAAACTCACAGAGCGAGTACGCAACGCGGTAGAATTTTTCTTGCGGGGCGCCCGGCCGTAAACACAATTCACTTCATGCCGGCGCCGCAATTGCATAATCTCGCGCCTCTCGTTTCACGAAAGATCAAGCTCCGGGTTCTCTGAGGCACACACCATGAAAGCCGCCGTCCTGCGCGAATTCAAATCGCCGCTGAACATCGAAGACATTGCACAACCGCAGCCCGGCGCGCATGAAGTGTTGATCGAGGTCGAAGCCTGCGGCGTGTGCCATTCCGATTTGCACCTGGCCGACGCCGATTGGCCTCAACTCTTGCGCATCGTTAAGAAGCCGCTGGTTCTGGGACACGAAATCGCCGGCAGCGTCGTGGAAAAAGGAGCCTCCGTCGAGAATCTGCAGGTCGGCGACCGCGTCGGCGTTCCCTGGTTGCACTGGAGCTGCGGCGAATGCGAATTCTGCAGCGAGGGCAACGAGAATCTGTGCGTCAAGCAGCAAATCACCGGCGTAACCGTGGACGGCGGCTTCGCGGAATTCGTCAAAGCCCCCGCCAGTCACGCGCTAAAAATTCCCGAACAGATCTCCTCGAGCGATGCCGCGCCTCTTTTCTGTGCGGGCGTCACCGTCTATCGCGCTCTGCAGCACGCCAAAATCCAGCCAGGCCAGCGTTTGGCGGTCTTTGGTGTTGGTGGCCTGGGTCAGCTCGCGGTGCAAATCGGCGTCGGGCTGGGAGCGTGCGTCACCGCGATTGACGTCTCCGATGAAAAACTCGCGCAAGCGAAAAGTTTTGGCGCCGCTGCAACTCTCAACGCAACGACGGCAAATGTCGCGAAAGAAATGCGCCGCGCTGGAGGCGTGCATGCCGCAATCGTAACCTCCGCTGCGAAAGCTGCCTACGACACCGCGTTTCTCTGCGTCCGTCCCACCGGAATTCTCCTCGTCGTCGGCCTGCCCGCGGAATCCATCTGCTTCCCGCCCATTTCGATGGCCGCATCAGAAGTGCGCATCCAGGCATCCTCCGTCGGCACGCGCCAGGATCTCCGCGCAGTCCTGGCCATGGCCGCCGCCGGAAAAATCCACTCGCAAGTCACCACCCGCCCCCTCGCCCAAGTCAACGAAGCCATGGCCGAATTGCGCAACGGCAAAGTTACCGGCCGCATCGTGCTAACTCCGCGCTAGACGCTCTCCGCTATCGCTCCCAAAATCTGCAAAAGCGCTTGCAACCGTAGCCACCCCGGTAATCCCTGCCCTGCTCACCCCGCCGCACCCGCATCAGAATTCCTGATATGCCGCATCAGCTTTCCTGTTGACGTTAGTAACTATGATGTGATACCTACACTCACAATTCTTGGCAAATGGGTTGGACGGGGGGTCGAGTGTCCTCGAAATCGTGGAAAACATTCCGCAATCGATGCCTCTGGCGAAAACGCGCCCGACGCCCTTTGCCGCCGTCGTGCCTCAGCCCTGCGCAAATTCCCATCCGCTGAAATCTCGCAACTGTCCCACACATTAGGAGGAGCCATGAGACCACTGATCTCATTTGCATGTGCCGTGGTGCTGGCGGCGAGTCTGCTGCTGGCCAGTCCAGTCGCGCACGCCCAAGGTGTGGGCGCTTCAGGAAGTGTCAGCGGCACGGTCACCGATCCCACGGGCGCCGTCGTCCCCAAGGGCACCATCACCGCACAGGATGTGTCCAAAGGTATTCGCGTTACGTCCGATGTGGACACGAACGGACAGTATCGCTTCTCCAATCTGCCGCCGGGCACCTACGACCTCACCGCGCAGATCTCCGGATTTCAATCACAAATCCAGAAGGGCGTCACCGTCACTGTTGGCCAATCCGCCACCTTGGATTTCCATCTGCAGGTAGCGACCACGTCCTCTGTGGTGGAAGTGTCCGCCGCCCCGCCGGTCGTGGAAACGGAACGTGGCAGCCAGTCCAACACCATCACGCAACAATATATCGAGGATCTTCCGATTGACCGCCGCGACTACCTGAACTTCACCTTGCTCCTCCCGGGTGTCGCCGATTCCACCCGCCTGGCGGACGACCAGGATTTTCGCGTCAAGCAAACTCCGCAGAGCGGTCTTTCGTTCTACGGCAGCAATGGCCGCGGCAACAGTGTCACCGTTGACGGCGGCGAGGCGGGCGATGATGCCGGTGGCGTGCGCCTCACCGTGAGCCAAGATGCGGTCCAAGAATTCCAGGTGAACCGCAGCAACTACGGCGCAGATTTGGGCGGCGCCAGCGGCGCGTCCGTTAACATCGTTACGAAATCAGGCAGCAACGACGTTCACGGCACCGTGTACAGCTATTTCCGCAACAGCGGCCTGGACGCGCGCGACCCCTTCGCGTTCACTCAGGCACTCGCGCCCGGCGAAATCTTCGATCCCACCACAAATTCTGTGGGTTTACCCATCAAGAATTCTCTCTCGCGCTATCAATTCGGCGGAGCCGTCGGCGCCCCGATTAAGAAGGACAAGACTTTCGTCTTCTTCACATTTGAAGGCTTGCGCCAGGATTCGCAGAACGCCGTTCCGCTGCTGACGAACACGAATATCTTTCTCCCTACCGCCGGTCAGAACGCCATTTTCGCCGGGCTCGCCGCGGAAGGCAATGCTGTCAACGTGCCCTGCATCAACCAACCCAACGGCACGATAACTACCCTGCCCGCCGCTATATGCGCCGGTTTTCTGCAGAACGCGTTGACCACCAGCCAGCTCACCGGCCCGATCCCCGGCCAAAACGCCATCAACACTTACCTCGTCAACCAGCTGGAATCCAACGGCGGCCTCTTCAATTACACCACTCGTCAGTACCTGTTCTCAGGTCGTCTGGATCATCATTTCAGCGAAGCGGATTCCATTACCCTCGCGTACCGCTACGGCCACGACTTGGAAGAGAACCCTGACGTGCAATCCCTCACCGGCTTCTCTGCCGGCAGTTCCGTTCACAACTACGACAATAATCTTCAGGCTTCTTGGTATCACGTTTTCAGTCCGCGCACCGAGAACGAGTTCCGCTTCCAGTGGGATTACGACAGCTTCAACGTAATCCCGAATGAGCCCGGAGAGGTGGGAGTGCAGATCGCCGGCTTTGCGAACAATCTAGGCACCAATATATTCCTCCCCAATCTGACGATCCTCCGCCGTTACGAATTTGCGGACAATGTCACCCTCGTCCGTGGCGCGCACACCATCAAATTCGGGGCCGCCGAGCTTCTGCGCGGCAATCACTCCGAATCCCACACTTTCCTTCCGGGTCGTTTCGTTTTCGGACCGCTTCCCGGCGTCGCCTTCAGCCCCTGCCTGGCAAACCCCAACGGACCCGTCACAGGAAATCCGGACACCGCGGGCTGCAATCTGCCGGGCGCATTGGCTCCGGCGGGGATTAACTCGCTCCAAGCCGCCTCACTGTCAGCACCTCAGGTATATCAGCAGGGCTTCGGCAACCCGGACTATCCCGCCTACACTCGGCCGTTAACGGGATTCTATTTACAGGACTCCTGGAAGATCGCTTCCAATTTCACCCTGAACTATGGCCTCCGTTATGAAATTGATTCGCAATATCTGCCGCTGAATACCTATTACGGCGACGTCGCCCCACGCATCTCCTTCGCCTGGGATCCCTTTAAGGATCACAAGACCGTAGTCCGCGGTGGGTACGGGATTTTCTATGGGCCCATTGACGCCCAAATTCCCCAGGTGGACTTGAGCCTTGGCGTCTTGAACAAAAACCATAGCACGGTCGAGAATCAGCACAATACTTCGCAGGTTCCCGACCAAGTCAACAATGCCGTCGGCACTTGCGGCGTTGGGGTCACGAATCCTCCCATACCCCTCGGGTTTCCGGGGAACGGAAGCAGCCCTTGCAATCGGTTTATTTCCATTTATGTAGATCCGGGCTTCAGCATTCTTCCATTCGTCCAGTCCGCAGGATCGGTATTTTCTGGTCTTTTCAACACCCCGGCACCTCCAGGGAATGCGCCCGGCGCAAACAAGATCACCTGCACGATCCCCGCGCCGGGAACGAACGCTTGCATTACGCCAGCTGACGTCGCGAACTACGGCATTTTCGTGCAGAGTTCTGGTCTGCTCTCGCCCCTGACTGTTTTGTTCAGCAACCCGCCCAACTACCGGCCGCTTTATTCGCAACAGGCTTCGCTCGGAATCGAACGCGAGATCACGCCCGGCCTCTCGGTTTCCGTGAGCTTTATTTACTCCCACACCGTCCACATCCCGGTGGCGATTGACACCAATCTGCTGCCGAGCACGCCCATGAGCACCGTAACTCTGGCGGACGGCAAGTCGGTCTCCTACCGCAACTGGAACACTACCCCGGCAACCGACCCGCTTGGCGGCACCGAAGGTCTGCCGTGCGCGCCGAACCCGTTCGCTTGCTTTGTAAATCCGCTGATCATTCAAAATAACCAATACACCTCTGCGTCGTCCGGCCTCTACGAAGGCGGTATTCTCGAAGTCCACAAACGCTTCAACGATAATTTCTCTTTCTTCGGAAATTACACCTACAGCAAAGCCTTCGACACCAGCACCGATTTCAACACCGACTACGGCCCGCAGGATCCCACGGACTTGGCAGCGGATCGCGGTCTCTCTGAATTCGATGAACGCAACAAAGTGGTTCTCGCTGGCGTCATCAACAGCCCCTGGAAAAACGCCTTTCTTTCGGGCTTTCAGCTCTCACCAGTTTTCCAGTACCACGGCGGTCATCCCTTCAATCTGCTCGCAGGCGGCGCGGTCAATGGCAACAATCACATCACCAATGAACGCCCCATCGGTGATCCGCGCGACACCGGTCTCGGTCCCAACTATATTGATTTCGACGCGCGCTTGACCTGGCAACACAAAATCGGCGAGCGCGCCAGTCTGATTTTGACCGCCGAAGGTTTCAACATCGCCAATCGCACCAACTACTCCAGCGTGAACAACGAGGTCAGCCCGCTCTTCGGCTTTCAGCCCGGGTTCACCACCTTCAACGTGCACGGCAGCGCCGCGCTCTCC
This sequence comes from uncultured Acidobacteriota bacterium, assembly GCA_963747605.1. Classification (GTDB taxonomy): domain Bacteria; phylum Acidobacteriota; class Terriglobia; order Acidiferrales; family UBA7541; genus Palsa-295. The sequence goes on from CAVVGA010000035.1 coordinate 18,104, forward strand.
CCCAGCACGCCGCTCGGCTTCACTTCAGACTTGACGAAACGGGAGATTCAGTTCGGCTGCAGATTTAATTTCTGATTTCGCGGCAGAAAATCGCCGGCGGTTTCAGCTCCACGCGCCGCCGGCGGTGTCTCCAAATTTCCTTCGGCGAATAATTTCGCCGGAGTCTCGGCCTCTGCAACTTCGCAGCAGCAACAGGAGGAGTTCGAATGTGGCAGCAAATCAAATCCGCCGTGCTTTTCGTCGCTATCACCGCAGTTCTCATTCTTTCCTTCGCGGATACTTCGCGCGCGCAAGCCAGCCTCACCACAAAAACGGGCTCTCTCAGCGACGGCGCGACCTATCTGATGGAAGTTCCCTCCAATTGGAATGGAGCTCTCTTCCTCTACAGTCATGGCTATGTAGTTCCGGGAAGCCCGAACCCTGCTACCGACGTCGGCGACCCTGCCACCGGCGCGTTTCTCCTCGCCAATGGATTTGCGCTTGCCGGCTCGTCCTACGCCACCACCGGGTGGGCCATCCACGAAGCTCTCACCGACCAAATCGCCACGCTCGATTTGTTCGATTCCATGTTCGGCCATCCCGTCGCCACCATCGCGTGGGGCCATTCTCTGGGCGGCATCATCACTGCGGGTTTGATCCAAAGAAATCCTAAGCGCTTCACTGCCGCGCAACCCATGTGCGGCGTGTTGGCGGGCGGCGTGGCCACGTGGAACACTGCGCTCGATGCGGAATTTGCTTTTCAGACGCTGCTCGCACCCAACGCCGGCCTGCAGGTCGTCAACATCAACAACCCCGATGCGAATCTCGCGCTAGCCGAAGAAATTCTCGCCGGCGCCCAAGCTACGCCCCAAGGCCGCGCGCGCATCGCTCTCGGCGCAGCGCTCAGTGACGTTCCCGGCTGGTTCAATCCCACTTCCCCGGAACCTGCCCGCACCGATTTCGTCAGCCAGGAAGCAAATCAGTTTCTGTGGGATCAGCAAATTGACTTCCCATTCGTATTTGCTTTCCGCGCGGAACTCGAAGCGCGCGCCGGTGGCAATGTTTCCTGGAACACCGGCGTTGACTATCGCAGGCAGCTCGAAAAATCCCTTGATCGCGAAGAAGTCCGCGCGCTTTATCAGGCCGCCGGGCTCAGTCTCGACGCGGATCTCGAAACTCTGAATCACGCCGCGCGCATCAAAGCCAATCCCGAAGCGGTGGAATACCTGAAGCAAAATATTATTTTCGACGGCCAGATTGATATTCCAGTTTTGTCAATGCACACCAAGGGTGATGGCCTCGTCGTGGTGCAAAATGAAACCGCTTACAAAGACGTCGTGGACCGTGTGGGCGATAAGAGCCGCCTGCTGCGCCAAACTTTCGTGGATCGCGCCGGCCACTGCGCCTTCACTCCCGCGGAGACCATCGCCGCAGTCGAAACTCTCCTGAACCGATTGGAGACAGGCCATTGGCCCAGCATCGAAGCCAATCTCCTCAATGCCGACGCCGCAGCCCTCGGACCCGATTTCAATATCTTTGAGCTGGGCACCACCATCCTTCCCACTCCGCCGGCGTTCATTGACTACACGCCCGCGCCCTATCTACGTCCCTTCGACGCCTTCGCGCACGCGTGCTTTTTTGGCGTCGGCGACCGTGATTGCACCCAAGGCTTCTCTTTCGGCGAATCGTACTAAGCAGCTCGGAGGCAGGACGTACGCAGCAGGGCGGGAATCTTTGTAGGTCGTGGCTTTAGCCACGGCATTTCAGCACAAGGTCGTTGCGGCTTTAGCCGCTGCAGTACCGATTTTGCGCTGGCCATCTAATTTTGATGAGCGGCCATCCCGCCGTTGCGGCATGGGTGCCGTCGCTTTTGATGTGGCAGTTGTAGCGGCCGCCTGCCTTTTAGGCGGGAGTGTTTGAATTTGCCGCTTTCTTTGAATTTACAGAACAGCGTTAGCCTCTAACATATGATATAAACAAATGCTATTCTGAACGGACCAAATTGAACCCGGGCCCACAACTCGCAACGTGACCACCTGCAAAATCTTCGACCTCACCGGCCGCGTCGCCATCATCACCGGTGGTTCCGTCGGCCTCGGACGCCAAATGGCCGAAGGCCTGGCGGAAATGGGCGCAAGCATCGTTCTCTGCGCCCGCAAAAAAGAGCGTTGTCTGCGCACAGCGAGCGAACTGCAAGCCTCCGGCGCCAAGGTTCTCGCGCTAGCCTGCGACGTGAAAGATCCGGCAAGCATTCAAAACGTCGCCGACGAGACCGTTGCAAAATTTGGCCGCATAGACATCCTGATCAACAACGCCGGCACTTCCTGGGGCGCGCCAGTCGAAACCATGACGCTCGAGCAGTGGAACAAAGTCATCGCAACCAATCTCACGGGAACCTTTCTGTTTTCACAAACGGTGGGCAGGATCATGATCGCGCAGCGCCATGGAAAAATTATCAACATCGCCTCCGTTGCCGGACTGCGCGGCTCATCTCCGAAATTCTCCGCCATCGGCTACAGCTCGAGCAAGGGCGGCGTAATCATCTTCACCAAAGATCTCGCCTGCAAATGGGGCATGCACAATATTCAGGTGAACGCGATCGCACCCGGCTGGTTCCCTACCGACATGTCCGAAAAAGTCATCGAACGAAGTAAAGAATCGCTCTTGGCCGGAATACCCTTCGGCCGATTCGGCGGCCCACAAGATCTAAAAGGCGCCGCAATTTTTCTCGCTTCCTCTGCATCCGATTTTGTCACCGGGCAAATACTGGCAGTCGACGGAGGTCAATCCGCCTGATTCAGGCGAGCGCGCTATGAATATTCCACTCACGCCCTTGCGTTTCCTACGTTACGCGGCGCAGCAATATCCGCATCGCACCGCGGTCGTTTGCAATGACGATAGATACACCTACGCGCAAATGGCCGATCGCGTCAGCCGCCTCGCAGGAGCACTGCGCCAGGCCGGCATACAGCCCGGCGACCGCGTCGCGTTCCTCAGCAGCAATTGCCATCGCTTGCTCGAAGCGTACTACGGCGTTCTGGAGGCCGGCGCGGTTTTGCTTCCGCTCAATATCCGCCTCACGCCCAACGAACTCGGCTACATCCTCAACGACTCCGGCGCCACAGCTCTGTTGGTCGAAAAACAGTTTCTCCCCGTAGCCGAAGCCTTCCACAAGGACATTTCAACGGTGAAATTATTCTGTCAGCTCGATGGCGCTCCGGCAGCGCCCTGGCTCTCCCCCAAAAATTACGATCAGCTCCTGGCCGCCGCCACGCCGCATTTCGCCGACATCTCTTCCATTGATGAAAATTCGCTGTCCGAACTTTTCTACACCAGCGGCACCAGCGCCAATCCCAAAGGTGTAATGCTCACGCACAGGAATGTGTACCTGCACGCGGTGCACGTGTGCCTGGGATTGCAAATCGAACGAGGCGCCGTGGAACTTCACACCATCCCGCTATTCCACGCCAATGGCTGGGGTGTCGCGCATTTCCTCACACTGCTCGGCGGCACGCACGTGATGATCCAGCGCTTCGACCCCAAAGAAGTCTTCCGCCTCATCGAAAAAGAAGGCGTGCACACCTGCAGCCTCGTTCCCATCATGGCCACGGCGCTGGTCAATTGTCCGGAGCGCCTGAACTACAATCTCACGACTCTGCGCCGCATCGTAATCGGCGGCGCCGCATCTTCGCCTACGCTAATTCGCGAAGTGGAAGAAAAACTCGCCTGCGAATGTTTCTCGGGCTACGGCCTCACCGAAACTTCTCCCACGCTTTCCGTTTCCCCCATGAAATCCGGCATGGATTGGCAAAGCGAGCAGCGCTTTACCGGCCAGGCCATGACCGGTTACGCAATCCCCGGGGTGAGATCTCCGCGTAGTAGATCCCAACGACAAAGACGTGCCGCACGACGGTCAATCTATCGGCGAAATCATCGTGCGGGGCGATGGCGTCATGGAAGGCTACTGGCGCCAGCCCGAAGCTTCCGCCGAAGCTCTGCGCGGCGGCTGGTTTCACACCGGAGACATGGCCACGCTCAATGAAGACGGCTACGCGCTCATCGTTGACCGTAAGAAAGACATCATCGTCAGCGGCGGCGAAAATATCTCTTCCCTCGAACTCGAAAAAGCGATCCTCGCGCATCCCGCGGTCCTGGAAGCCGGCGTGATTCCCGTCCCCGAAGCGACGTGGGGCGAAGTTCCGAAAGCCCTCGTGGTTTTGAAACCGGGCGCGGTCGCCACCGAAGCTGAACTCATCGAATTCTGCCGCTCGCGCCTGGCGCACTATAAATGTCCGCGCTCCTTCGAATTCGTCGAGAGCTTGCCCAAGACTGGCACGGGAAAAATCCTAAAAAAGGACATCCGCAAGAAATATTGGCAGGGTCAAGACACAATGCGTCAGGGCTTCAGCGTGTCGCCGCCCAAAGCAAAATCCGGCGCCTAAGTTAGATTGTCACGGCCGGAAACGGCTCGACGCAGTTTGTTTCGCGAGGGCTTGTTTTGCAAGGAACCGCAGCTTTCGGCGCGCGCCATGCGCTACACAACTCGAGGGAGTCTGATTCATGGACCTGAATCTAACCGCCGACGAATTGCAGTTTCGCGACGAGCTGCGCTCCTGGCTCGCCTCCAACGTCCCCAAAGACTGGAACGAGTGGCGCGAAAAACCTATCGAGGAATCGTTCCCCTATCTCCGCGCCTGGCAGCGCAAACTGCAGGAAGGCCGCTGGGCTGCGGTTTCCTGGCCCAAGGAATACGCGGGCCGCAGCGCCACGCTGATGCAGCAAGCGTTATTCTGGGAAGAAATGGCGCGCGTTGAAGCGCCGCCCATGGCCAATTCTCTCGGCCTCGGCCTCATCGGCCCCACCATCATCGCCTACGGCACCGAAGCGCAGAAGCAACGTTACATCCCGAAAATTCTCAGCGCTGAAGAAATCTGGTGCCAGGGTTTTTCCGAGCCGAACGCCGGCTCCGATCTCGCCGGCCTGCAGACGCAAGCAGTTCTCCACGGCGATCACTACGTCGTCAACGGACAAAAAGTCTGGACCAGCTACGGCTGGGTCGGCGACTGGTGTGAACTCGTCGTGCGCACTGACGCGACCGCCGCGAAGCATAAAGGCCTCACCGTCCTTCTGGTGGACATGAAATCCCCCGGCGTCGAAGTTCGTCCGCTGCGTCAGATGACTGGCGAATCCGAATTCAACGAGCTATTCTTTCGCGACGTGCGCGTGCCTGCCGAAAACGTCCTCGGCAAAATGAACGACGGATGGAACGTCGCCATGAGCACGCTCATGTACGAGCGCGGCTCCTACGGCGCGCGCCTGCATCTGATTTTCAAACGCTACATCACGCGCCTGATCGAACTCGCGCACAACATTCAGCACAACGGACGCCCCGCCGCGCAGGATCCAATCATTCGTCAAAAACTCGCGCAATGCAGCGCCGAAATCGAAATCATGCGCTTTAATCAGATGCGCGCCTTCAGCCGCCTCACCGCCACCGGCGTGCCCGGCCCCGAAGGCAGCATCCAGAAAATTTTCTGGAGCGAGCTCAATCAGCGCCTCCAGCAAATCGCGCAGGAAATTCTCGGCCCCTATGGCCAATTGCTGGCCGGTGATCCTCACGCCGTTGACAACGGCATGTGGTCCTACGCCTACCTGCGCACCCGCGGCAATACCATCGAAGCCGGCACTTCCGAAGTGCAGCGCAACATCATCGGACATTTTGTTCTCGGCCTGCCGAGAAGTTATTAGGCCAAAAACTCAGAAGGGGAACCTCCATGCAATTCGGCTTGAGTGAAAGTCAGGAGTTTCTGAAAGACAGCGCGCGCAAATTCTTCGCCGGCGAATGTCCCAGCGCCGAAATGCGCCGCCTGATGGAAACCGACACCGCCTACGACGCCGCGCTTTGGTCTAAGCTCACCGACCAGGGCTACACCGGCATCATTTTTCCTGAAGCCTACGGCGGAGTCGGCCTCGGCAAAGTCGAACTCATGTTGCTGATGGAAGAAGCCGGCCGCGCGCTGCTGCCCGGCCCGTTTTTCTCCACGGTGGTCCTGGCCGGCTCGGTTCTCGACGCCGTCGCCTCGGCCGCGCACAAAGACAAATATCTCGCGCCCATCTGTCGCGGCGAAGCTCGCTCGACCGTCGCCATCCTCGAATCGAACCCCAGCTGGAATCTTCGCGACGTTCAGCTCACCGCCGCCAACGGCAAGCTCACCGGCGAAAAATATTTCGTCTCCGACGCCGCCGTCGCCGATTTCATCATGGTAGTAGCGCGCAACGGAGTGTACATCGTCGACGCCAAAGCCGCCGGCCTGAAAATTTCTCCCATGGCCGCTATGGACCTCACGCGCAAACTCTACGTCGTCGAATTCAACAACACGCCAGCGGAAGAAATCGGCGCCACCACCGATCTCGCGGGCGCTTTTGACGTTGCCACCGCCGCGCTCGCCGCAGAAATGGTCGGCGGCATGCAACGCACTCTCGACATCACCGTCGAATACGCCAAAACGCGCAAACAGTTCGGCAAACCCATCGGCACGTTCCAGGCCGTGCAGCACCAATGCGCGGACATGTATCTGGAAACTGAAAGTTCGCGTTCCGCAGTGTACTACGCCGGATGGGCGCTCGAAGAAAATTCCCCGGACGCGCCAACCGCCGTCTCTATCGCCAAAATGTACGCGAGCGATGCCGCGCCGCACCGTCGGGAATCGCGGCATTCAGATTCACGGCGGCATGGGCTTCACATGGGAGAACGATGTGCACCTTTATTACCGCAGAGCCAAAAGTTCGGAAACAGCATTCGGCGACGCCACTTTTCATCGCGAGCGCATCGCCTCCGCCGTGATCGATTCTGGCACCGTCTCCGCAAAGAGCGCGTGAATCCGTAACCTAAGGACTCTTTCCATGACCGATCTCATTCAACTCACAAAAGAAAACGACATCGCCGTCATCACCATCAATAATCCTCCGGTCAACGCGCTAAGCCCCGGCGTCCCCGAAGGCATCTCCGAAGCGCTCGATCAAATCGCGCAAGACGCAGCCATCAAAGCCGTGGTGCTGATCGGCGGCGGCCGCACCTTTATCGCCGGCGCGGACATTAAAGAATTCGGCAAAATGACTTCCGGCAAGCACCGCGCGGAGCGGGCCTGCTCCCGTTTCTGCTGAAGATCGAAGACTGCAGCAAGCCCGTCGTCGTCGCCATTCACGGCACCGCTTTCGGCGGGGGCCTGGAAGTCGCGATGGCCTGCCACTATCGCGTCGCCGTCTCCTGCCGCGCAAGTTGGCCAGCCAGAAGTAAAACTCGGCATCATTCCCGGCGCGGCCGGCACGCAACGCCTGCCGCGTCTGGCGGGCGTCGCGGAAAGCCGTCGAAATGTGCACCACTGGCAATCCGGTAAAGGCCGCGGAAGCTCTGCAGTTCGGCATCGTTGACAGAATCATCGAAGGCGATCTGCTCGCTGGGGCAATCGCGTTTGCCCGCGAAGTCGCCGCCAACCCGGCACCCAAAACGCGCGAGCGCAGCGAAAAACTCGGCACCGCCGCCGAACAAACGCGGCGATTTTTTCCGCCGCGCGCGAAACCGTCGCCAAAAAACAGCGCGGCCTGCTCGCTCCCGTCGCCGCCATCGACGCCATCGAAGCCGCCACAAAATTGCCGTTCGCCGAAGGCTGCCAGCTCGAACAAAAACTTTTCGCTGAGTGCCTCTTCTCCGACCAATCCAAAGCTCTCATCCACGTTTTCTTCAGCGAACGCGAAGTCGGCAAAATTCCCGACATTCCCAAAGAGACTCCGCTTATTCCCATAAAATCCGCCGCGGTTGTCGGCGCCGGCACCATGGGCGGCGGCATCGCCATGGTTCTCGCCAACGCCGGAATTCCCGTGCTTCTAAAAGATGCCGACCAGCCCGCGCTCGATCGCGGCCTAGCCACCATCCAGATCGAATTACGCAAACTCCGTAAAACGCGGCCGCTTCACTCCGCAAGATGCCGAACAGCGCCTCAAGCGCATCACGCCCACGCTTTCCTACGACGATTTCGCAAAAGTGGATCATCGTCATCGAAGCCGTCTTCGAAGGCATGGCGCTGAAAAAAGAAGTCTTCAGAGAGCTCGACCGCGTCTGCAAGCCGGGAGCCATCCTCGCCAGCAATACTTCCACGCTCAACATCGACGAAATCGCCTCCGCCACTTCGCGTCCTGACGTTCGTCATCGGCACGCATTTTTTCAGTCCCGCCAATCGTGATGCGCCTGCTCGAAATCGTCCGCGGCAAAGCCACCTGCAAAGAAGTGATCGCCACCTGCATGCAGCTTTCGAAAAAGCTCGGCAAAATCGGCGTGCTCGTTGGCAATTGCCGCGGCTTCGTCGGCAATCGCATGTTCGGCCCGTACCGCCGCGAAGCGCAATTCCTCGTCGAAGAAGGCGCCAGTGTCGCAGCCGTCGATAAAGCGCTCTGCCGATTTCGGCATGGCCATGGGCCCGCTCGCCACCGGAGATCTCGCCGGCCTCGATGTCGGCTGGCGCATCCGCAAGGAATATCGCCACCTGGAAAAACCCGGCGATCCGCCAGCCATTGGTCGAAGACAATCTCTGCGAGCTGGGCCGCTTCGGCCAAAAGACCGGAGCCGGCTGGTACAAATACGATGAGCAGCGCCGCGCGATCGCCCGATCCGCGTAGTGGACGAACTGATCCGACAGAATGGACCACCGCAGCCGGCATCCTCGCAGCGCGCAATTTCCGACCGAGGAAATCGTCGACCGCTGCATCTACGCGCTGGTCAACGAAGGCGCGCGCATTCTGGAAGAAGGCTTCGCGCTGCGCGCTGTCGGATATCGACATCATTTATCTCAATGGCTACGGCTTTCCCGCGTATCGCGGCGGCCCGATGTGGTATGCCGATACGGTCGGCCTGAAAAAGGTTCACGCGCGCATCTCCGAATTTCACCGCCAGCACGGCGAGATCTGGCAACCAGCCCCACTGCTAACTCGCCTCGCCGAGCAAGGCAAAACCTTCGCCCAATTCGGCAAAGAAGAAGGCGCGGCCGGCTAGCTACCGCGCGCGAATTGAAATCCACGATGCGCGCAATCCGAGTCTGGACCTGCGCGCTTTTCGCTATCAAAATACGGTCGGTAACCTTACCTTGAACGAACAACCAACCTGACCATGGGCATCCTCTATCTCGTACGCCACGCGCAAGCATCCTTCCTCCAGTCGAACTACGACAAATTGTCCTTGCTCGGCGAAACGCAATCTCGCCTTCTCGGCGAACACTGGGCACAACGCAAGATCATTTTCGACCGCGTCGCCCTCGGCCCCTGTGCACGGCACAAAGACACCGTAAACCTCGTCAGCGCCGCCTACCGCGAAGCCGGCCTGAATTTCCCGGAACCTCAAATGTTCCTGGAATTCGACGAATATCATGCAGAAGAAGTGCTTCGCGGCACGCTACCGACACTGCTGGAAAAGGATCAAAACATTCGCGACCTCCACGCCGCGTTCCAGGCTGCCACCAACAACACCGAGCAAC
>CAVVGA010000036.1:0-43121 GCA_963747605.1 uncultured Acidobacteriota bacterium
ACGGGCACAAAGCCCAGCTGGTTCTGGCTGCCTTTGCCGAATCCTTTGCCCCAAAAACCACCCGAACCCACCGCAATTTCCGACTGTAATATCTGATATCCGGCTCCGCGCTGATCTTCTTCCGGATGCAAAAACGTTTCAATGCGCTGCTGCTGGTACGGCTTCAAATGATGCCGCATATTCCAGCCCACCGGGATCAACAACGCCACCAGAACCACACCGATCGCCATATGCCGCCATTCGATCCCTGCGATGAAGGCTCCCACAATCGCCACGGGAACCAGCACCATTGCCGTTCCCAGGTCCGGTTGCTTCAAAATAAGCGCAGCCGGAACAATCGTCAACGCCCCGGCTTTCACCAGATCCGCCAGCGTCAGCCGATCGGTGCGCACTTCGCTGAAGAACCTTGCCAGCACAATGATTATAATCAACTTCATCAGCTCTGACACTTGCAAATTGAAAATACCGCCCATGGAGATCCAGCGCTTCGCTCCCAAGTGCGTTGAACCGATCACCATCACCACCAGCAGTCCCGCCACTCCGCAGATGTAAAGGATGGGCGCCTGGTCCAGAAGCGTGTGGTAATCAATCCGTGAAATAATGAACATACCCACGATGCCGATGCCTAGCCATGTCAGTTGCTTCCACTGCATTCCGGCCATCGCGCTGGCATGCGTGGACGAATAAATTTCCATTACGCCCAGCCCGCAGATCGCCGCCACGATCGCCAGCAAAGTCCAATCGAAATCCTGTACGCGCGGCCGGTCTTTCATGGGTGCTGCACTCCCACCGTCGCCACCAGCGGTCGGTTTGCATTTGGTAGGGCTGGCGTTTCGCCGCCAGCCTGCTGCTGGTTGTGCGCCGCTTTCTTGTCGTAATACAACTTCACGACGTCGCGCACCACTGGCCCCGCGGCCTCGCCGCCATGTTCCATCGTGTCTTGCACAATCGCCGCAACCACAATATCCGGATTGCGCCGCGGCGCGAATCCCACGAACCAGCCATCCATCTTCTTCGTGCCCAGGCGATTCGCGGCGTCGTAGCTCATCAGCTGCGCGGTACCGGACTTTCCGCAAAGGTCAATATTCTGCAGCCGCAAATGATACGCAGTTCCGCCGCCTTCGTTCACCACGCCGAAAAGGCCTTGCGTAACCTTCTCAACGGCTTCATCGGACAGCGGAAAATGTTCGATCTTCGCGTTCGCGTAACCTTTCAAAAAGTGTGGCTGCACCAGCGTGCCGCCGCTTGCCACCGCAGCCGCCATCCGCGCCAGTTGAATCGGCGTCACGGTTACGGCGCCCTGGCCGATCGCCACCGAGATCGTTTCGCCGGCATACCATTTGTGGTGATACGCGCGCTCCACCCATTCCTCCGACGGCATCAGACCGGGTTCTTCGCTCGGCAGATCCACTCCGGTGCGCTTGCCCAGGCCCAGGCCCGAGCCGTAGAAAGCGATCTTGTCGATGCCCAGCATCTTGCCAACGTTGTAGAAGAAGACGTCGCAGGAATCCACGATGGCTCTGTGCAGCTCCACTTCGCCGTGGCCCTGGGGGCGCCAGCAATGAAATTCGCGGCCGTAGAAATTCGCGTGTCCCGGACAATACACGCTGTAGGATTCGGGAATGAGTTTTGAATCCACCATCGCCGCTGCCATCACAATCTTGAAAACGGAGCCAGGAGCAAGCTGCGCCTGAATCGCACGATTCAGCAACGGCGTGTGCTTGTCCGTATTCAACTTCGCCCATTCTTCCTGCGGAATGCGCACCGCAAAGTCATTAGGATTAAAGGTCGGCTTGCTCACCATCGCCAAAATTTCGCCGGTGTGCGCATCCATGGCCACCACCGCGCCTTCTTTGTCAGCCATGTCCGCTTCCGCGACGGCTTGCAAATCGTAATCAATCGTCAGTTGAATTGGTTTGCCCGGGATGGACTCCACGTCTTCCAGCGTGCGCACCACTTTGCCGACGCTGTTCACTACCACGCGCCGCATTCCGTCCGTGCCTTCCAGTTGGTCGTTGTATTCCCGCTCCAGGCCCGCTTTCCCGACAATGTCGCCCGGACGGTAATGCCCGTCGCTATCCTCTAATTGTTGCGCGGAGACTTCACCCACGTAGCCGATCGCGTTTGCCAGCATTTCATCGTGCTGATAGCGCCGTCGCTGCACCATCATCAATTCCAGCAGCGGCAAATCGGCGCGGTGCGATTCCACAAACGCGATGTCCGCCTGCGTCGCCGCCGGCTTGATCACTACAGGCTGAAATTTCGGTTCGTTCTTGGCGATGTCCAGTGCTTGTTGCAAATCTTCGTGGCTGATCCCCAGCCCCTCTTCAATCTGCGGCAGGCTTTTCCCCAGCGATTTGGGATCGTCGCGCAGCAGCAATATGCTGAACGAGGGATAGCTGTCCACCAGCACTCGCCCTTCGCGATCCAGCATGGGCCCGCGCGGCGCAATGATGGGAATTGAGCGTGTGCGATTGCGGTCTGCCAGGTCGGCAAAATGGCCGGACTGAACCACTTGCAGCTTCCAGAATCCGATCATCAACAGCACGACGAAAATTACCGAAAGGTAGGAAACCAGCGCAAGCCGGGCTTGGGGGATTTTCTGGTCGTTAACGTTCCATGATGGCAAGGAAATTCCTGCTCCCGCGCGGGGTCATGCTCGGCCCAGATGCGCTCACACCCTTCGATTCCGCATACAATTCGAAGTGCTAACTACGCTACCACCCGCGCAGCAGCTGCCGCAAGCCGCGCATGTCCATTCGGTCAACTGGCCACACGGCTAGCTTTCGCCTCCGCACTGCTTTTGTGTCCGACGAAGCCACGAGATCCCATTACACCGAGCCGGGTGTCGCATGCGATACGTTTGGCTTGGTTTGGGGTGAAATCCACGCCGATGAAAAACCGACGCTTATTACGGGCAGCGATTCTTCTGGCGCTTTTGGCGACGACGATGTTTCTGCCACAACATTCGCACACCGTCCAAGCCGGCTCGGACTACATGGTCCTCACCGTAAAAGACTTCGAATCCGGAATCTCCTATCGCACGATCCAATCCCACGCGCCCCCATCGGTCTCATCACCAACCCCTGCTCCCAGGCCGATAATTTCGTCCCCAGCATTGACTGGAACGACGGCGCCGGCGAACACAAGCCCGACACCAACACCGAAACGAAATTGTCTTACAGCAAAATCCCCGTCATCCTGACCGGCGATTATCTCTTTTGGACGACACTCAGGTAGCCGTCGATCCCGGCCCGCAAATCGTCGTCACCAAGCTGCTCATCCATTGCCTGGGTGACCCGCCGGGCGACCGCGCCTACGTCACGCGAAATATCGTCAACGTCTACGCGCGCATTCCCGTGAATCAGGTGGAGTTCAGCAAGAATGGAAAGTCGGTGGACACCGTGAAAGGCCACGATACAGTAGATCTGACGCTCACCCTCAACGCGCCAGCGCCCGCATCAGGCACCTGGGTAAAACTCGAAACTACGCCGCCAAGTATGCTGAATAGTCTGCCTCCATACTTTCGCATCCCTGCGCGCCAGACTCAGACCACCATCCCCGATCTGGAAGTTCGCAAACCCACCTCGAACGCCACTCCAATCGTGACCGCCTCAACAGTCGGCCGCGCCCAACAAACGCAGCAACTCACCATCGTTCCTTAGGCATCAGCAAAGCGAGAGAACAGCGGGATAAATCAGGAAGGTCTGCGCAAACGGTCCAGCAACGCAAAAAGCGGCACCGCGAACGCGGCAGTCACGAGCGAATCCAGAAAAAGCCGCAGGGTGAACAGCGGAGCCGAATGATTCAACAGCACGCGTTGCGTGATCGCCAGGATTATCTGGTGAAAGTGGAAGAAGCAAAAAACCAGCGCAAAACGGCTCAGCGGATGTTCTGTATCAATCCGCCCGCCAATCGAAGACGCCAGATACCCAATGATGGTCTTTGCGATTCCATACATCCCGATCGGATTGTCGTGGCTCAGCGCGTCCTGCAGAATACCGATCGTGCCGCCCAGAAATAATCCCGTCACCGGATTTCTGCGGCTCACTCCGAAATAAATCGTCACCAGCAGCGGCAGGTCAATCAGCTCCGACCATCGCCCGTACTTGTGCAGAAATGCCTGAAACACCAGCGCCAGCAAACACACGGCCAGAACCGCGCCACTGTAGAATTTGTGTACCTCCACATTGGGGTCCGAACGCTCGCCGACATTTAGCATGTACGCCATCTCATTGCGGAGCAGCAGAAGGATTCGGCGTCGCTGTTTTCGCGGGTGCCCCGCCAGACGCAGGTTCGCCGGCCGCCGCAGTCGTCGCGGCCACAGGAGCTTCCGGCTTCTTGAACACCACTTCCTGCTGTGACAGCAGCACCAGCACTTCTTCCAGCCGATCCAGCCGCGCGCTGGGCTGCACCCGAATCACCTGGAACGGATTCCCCGGCTTCGCGCTCTCCACCGTCCCAATCGGAAAATCCTTCGGGAAAATGCGATCCTCTCCCGAAGTCAGGATCGGGTCGCCAGCCTGCACTTTTTCGTCATTCACCACATATTCCATGCGCGGCTCGGGATCTCCGCTGCCTCGCACCACTCCGTGCGTGCGCGACGTGCTGAAGAGCGCCCCGACTCCGCTGTCCTTATCATTAATCAGCAGCACTTGCGCCGTGTTCGGCAGCACTTCCACGATCTTGCCCACAATTCCGTCCGGAGTCACCACGCCCATATTTACCCGTAAACGATCGTGCTCTCCGCGATTGATAAAAAGCGTGTGCGAAGTGGGATCCGCGCTCGATCCAATCACCTGCGCGGCCAGCATGGACGCTTCGGCATGAGCATTGCGGAAATTCAGCACCGTGCTCAGCCGCTGCGCTTCGGCGGCCTGGCTCTCCAGCTCGCGATTGCGCAAACGCAGTTGGTCCAACTCCACGTGCATGCGCTCATTTTCTGCGCGCGCGTTGCGCAGCCCCACGTACCCGCCCCACGCTCCGCCAACTTTGGAAAAGCTCCACGTACCGGCGCGCTCCAGCGGCGTCACCAGCGCCACCGCCCAATAACGGATCAATCGCACGTCGTGTTCGCCCTTGATCTGAAACGCCAGCAGCATCACCTGCGCCACCACGACGATGGCGAGCAATGCGAGCGGCCGATGTCGGGAGTAAGTGTCAATCATGTTTTCTGGGCCGTAACTCAGCGACTACCGATTCAGTGGAAAAATGCTTCGAACTCCGCTGTAGCCATTGCCTTTGAATTTGTAGCGGCCGCCTGTTTTTCAGGCGGGCGTCTTTGACGTCGCGCTAAAGCCGCGCCCCATTTCAATCGATCGAAACAAGCCGCAACAACCGGAAATCGCTCAACATCTTCCCGGTTCCCAATACCACCGACGCCAGCGGATCATCCGCAATCGAAACCGGCAATCCGGTTTCCTCACGTATGCGCTTGTCCAAATTCTTGATTAACGCCCCGCCACCGGTAAGCACAATCCCGCGGTCGCTGATGTCCGCGGAAAGTTCCGGCGGAGTCCGTTCCAGCGCCACGCGAATCGCATTCAAGATCGTCGAGATGCACTCCGAAAGCGCTTCACGAATTTCGCTGTCGTCAATCGTCACCGTGCGCGGTACGCCTTCAATCAGGTTCCGCCCTTTCACTTCTAGCGTCAGCGGCTTTTCCAGCGGATACGCCGAGCCGATCTCGATCTTGATTTGTTCCGCGGTGCGCTCGCCCACCAGCAAATTGTATTTCCGCTTCAAATAATGCATCACCGCTTCGTCCATTTCATTTCCGGCCACGCGCACCGAACGCGAATACACAATCCCGCTCATCGAGATCACCGCAATGTCCGTGGTCCCGCCACCAATATCCACCACCATGTTGCCCGAAGGCTCTTCGATCGGCAGCCCCGCACCAATGGCCGCGGCCATCGCCTGCTCCACCAGATATACTTCGCTCGCGCGCGCTCGATACGCCGAATCCTGCACCGCGCGTTTTTCCACTGGCGTGATTTCGCTCGGCACCCCGATCACAATCCGCGGATGCACCAGCACACGACGGTTGTGCGCCTTCTGAATGAAGTAGGTGAGCATCTTTTCCGTCACCTTGAAGTCCGCGATCACTCCGTCCTTCATCGGCTTGATGGCCACCACGTTGCCCGGCGTGCGCCCCAGCATTTCTTTCGCTTCGCGCCCCACCGCCACCACTTCACCACTGTTCTTATTAATCGCGACGATCGAAGGCTCGTTCACCACGATGCCTTTACCGCGCGCGAACACCAGCGTATTAGCCGTGCCCAGATCGATCGCCAGGTCCGACGAAAACAGGCTGAAGACCGACCGCATGTTATAGGTGCTTTTCGTCACGTCTTGCTTCCCCCAGAATCGACTTGAGCGCCATTGCGGCGACCAGTTATTTTGCTGGCCTTGGTTTCAAGCTGCCCCTGCTCTCGTTACAGGCCCTATGATTAAGGAATTACCACTTCCACGCGCTTGGTCGAAGTTCCGCCGCGCCGGTTCTGCCCGGTCAGAATGATTTCGTGGCTGCCTTTGGTCATCGCCGGCAGAAAATGTCGGAAATGTCCGTCCGGCTGAATGCTTGCCACTTGCTCGCCATTGATAATCAGTGCGGCCCCCGGTTCGGTTCTGCCAATTACTTCCACCACGTTGCCATTCAGCTCGGTGGAATCCACTTCCAGCAGCATCTCCTGCTCTTTGCCATGCACCACCAGAATAAATTTGAACGGGTCGCTCACGTCGCTGGTCTTGCCTTCCGTGTCGATCGCCCGCACCCGCCAGAAATAATCACCCGGATCCAGCCCGGTAATCTCCACGCTTTCGCTCGAAATTTTCTTGTCCATCACTACGTGGTTGAATGCTGCCGTAGTGCTGATCTGAAAATCATACGTCTTTGCCGTCGCCACGGAATTCCACGCGAAATGAACCGGATCGTGCTTTGGATCATTCACGGTGATTGGCTGCAAATTCAGCGGCTGTACCAATTCCGGTGGAGCGAGCACTTGCGACTTCGTCATCTGCCCGCCGGTGGGGAACGCCACCCGCTCGAACTGGCCGATATCCATATGTTCATTGCCGCGATTCAGTTCCGCGCTACCGGAAGCCACCGTGATCTCCTGCTGCTTGGTATCCGGATCGCTGCGCACCGCCGCGCGCGTGTTCGCCTGTAACGAAGCCACCGCATTCTCAAAAGAAACCTCGGCCTTCGATCCGGGAACTTCCCACGTCCCGGTCGCCAGATCCACTTGCCCGGACGAAATATGCACGCCCACCGAAGACGCGCGATCGTGCTCCACCAAGTTTTCTTCCACCGTCACAAGCGTGTCGCCCTTTACCGTGTACTGCGTTCCGTCAGCAAACGCGATACGCGCCACTCCCTCCGGACCTGTCTGCACCAGGTCCCCTTTGTCCAGTGTCAGTTGGTAGTCGGCGCTCGCCCATGTTACCGAGTTCACTTTCTTTACCTGCACCTTACCGTCCAGGTTCACGAACCGCGCCTGCCTCGCGCTGATGGTCGCCACGCCCGATTCCGGTGGAGCGATCGTGTCCGAAATATGCCGGGCGATGCTGGCCGTCGCTTCCGGAAAAACCAGGTAGGTTGCTGAACCGATGATCGCAGCGATCACAATCACGTACAGCGCCACGGTCTTGTAAGTCACCGTGTGCCAATAGACCTCCACCCGCGATATTTTCGGTTTCGCTGGCGTCGTTAGTTTGCTGTCGCTCATGTTATTTTTGGGGCTAATTTAGAAATCTAGCACACGGGTATAGGCCATACAACTCGACGGGAAAACAGTTGCGAAACTGCTACCCCCCTGTGATTCCAATCGGTTAACGGCGGATAAGGTTCAGCCGGGCACCTCCAGTCCTGGTACCATCCTCCCGCCATTGGGTGTACGACCTAGAAGTGACATGTGGCAGGTTTTCTTTTTTTATGGCATTGTTCTGAGCGTATCTATACGTACAGATTAGATGCGATACAGAGAGGAGACCCTATGCCTAACGATCTCGCAACTTTGCAGACCCAAAGATCCCGGCTCCTGGAGGAGTTCCTCGATTTGGGTGATCTTCGACCGGGTTCCATTACCGCCGTGACCCGGCACTGCGGCAAGCCGTCCTGCCACTGCGCCAAACACAACGACCCTGGACATGATCCGCAATTTCGCCTTACTCGGCGCGTGGCGGGCAAGACCGTGACGGAATCCTTTCCCAATCCCACCGCCCTGCGCAAGGCGCAGCAAGAGGTGGCCGAGTTTCACCGCTTCCAGAAGCTCAGCCAGGACTTGGTCACCCTCAACGAAGAGATCTGTCGACTCCGCCCGGTCGAGCAGCAACGGGGTGGCTGGACGGAGCAGGAAAAAAAACGGCTGCTGCGATCCATCAGGAGGTGGCGCGGGAAGTAAATCAGCTCCTCTGCCGGGTCTTTGCGCAACGCCGGAAGGACGGCCGGACGGATCTGGAAGCTGTAGAGTCGGCCATGCGGGCTGCTCTGCACCAAGCGGGTGCTGCCGCCTTAACCGAACTGCTGCAGTTCGAAGCCCCCGCCGCTGCGCAGCGTCAGTTGCCGTGTGGTTGTGGCCATCACGCGCAATACCAGGAAATCCGCTGCAAACCCATCTTGACGATCGTAGGCCCCGTACGTATCTCCCGTCCCTACTACTTGTGCTCCCGATGCCACGCCGGCCAGTTTCCGGTGGATGTCGAACTGGACCTCGAGAACACAGAGTTTTCTCCCGGGGTGCGCCGCATGCAGGCTCTGGTAGGCCAGGAAACCCCCTTCGATCGCGGCCGCGAGCAGCTGCAGCTCCTGGCCGGCTTGGCGGTGACGACCAAATCCGTCGAGCGCACGGCAGAGACCATCGGAGCCGATATTGCTCAGCGGGAGCAGGAAGCGATCCAGAAAGCCCTACAGTTGGATCTGCCCGTCATCGCCGGCGCGCCGATTCCCATTCTGTATGTGCAAATGGATGGCACCGGAGTTCCCGTGGTGAAGAGAGAGACGGTGGGTCGGCAAGGCAAGACCGAAGGTCAACCATCGCATACGCGTGAAGCCAAGTTAGGATGTGTGTTCACGCAAGCCACCTGGGACCGGAAGGGCTATCCTATCCGCGATCCGGATTCCACTACCTACACTGGGGCCATCGAAACCGCGGAAGAATTTGGCAAGCGCATCTATCGAGAAGCGTGGAAACGTGGCTGGAGCCGTGCGCAAAAAAAGGTGGTCATCGGCGATGGCGCCGAATGGATCTGGAATCTTGTCGCCGAACACTTTCCAGACGCGATGCAGATTGTCGATCTCTACCATGCTCGCCAGCATCTGTGGGAGGTGGCCCGCCAGCTGTATCCCCATGAGGAAGTAAAACAGCAAGCTTGGATGAAGGTCCACCAGAAGCGCCTGCTCGACAAGGGGAAAATCACAAAGCTGGTCAGCTCATTACGCTCCAGCGATTCCCATCATCCCGAAGTTGTCGAAAAGATTCGTAGCGAGGCGGACTATTTTGAGAGAAACGCCAAGCGTATGCAATATCCTAAGTTTCGTCGCCAACATCTATTTATCGGTTCAGGCGTCATTGAAGCGGGCTGCAAGACAGTGATCGCTTCGCGTCTCAAACGGTCGGGAATGTTCTGGACCGTCCCGGGAGCCAACGCGATCCTGACTCTGCGCTGCTCTCATCTCAATGGTCGCTTTGAAGACTACTGGGAGCAGCGCCGGGCAGCTTGAATGCCACTTCTATGTCGCGCACCCCCCGCCATTTTGGAGGTTGACCCCGGCCCAACAGTTTAGCCACACTAAGACGTTCGGGGCGGCTCCTCCCTTATCTTTCTGCCCGGCCGCGAACAGTTTCATGGCGCTCTTTCCAAGGTTGAGAAGTCCACTGCCATGCGAGGAAAAGAAATATGAATGAAATTATTGGTGAGCTTCTGCCACCCACGCGTTTGATGTTGACGCCCGGTCCTTCCAACATGGACGCGCGGGTCTATCGTGCCCTCAGCACCCCTCTCGTCGGCCACATGGATCCCTGGTTCATTGACATGATGGGCGACGTGCAATCTCTTTTGCGGCGCGTTTTTCAGACGCAGAATCGCGTCACCTTTCCGATTTCCGCATCCGGTTCGGGCGGCATCGAAGCGGCAGTGTTGAATCCGCTCGAAGAAGGCGACGAGTGCATCGTCTGCAGCAACGGTTGGTTTTCCGAACGCATGGCTGTGATCGCCGAACGCAGCCCGTCCGTAAAAGTGATTCGCGTCCAGGCGCCCTACGGCGGCACTGTGGACCCGGAAGATGTCCGCCGCGCCGGCAAAGGGAAAAAAATAAAATTTGTGGGCCTCGCGCATGGCGAGACTTCCAGCGGCGTAGCCCAGCGTCTCGCCGATTTCCGCAAAGTGGCGGATGAACTCGGCGCTCTGCTGGTTGTGGATGCTGTCGCGACTCTCGCCGGCATGCCGCTGGACATTGACCGCGAAAAAATTGATATCTGCTTCAGTGGTTCGCAGAAAGCTCTCAGCGCTCCCCCAGGAATGTCCCCGATCACTGTAAACGCGCGCGTCGAAGAATTAATTCGCGCGCGGAAAACTCCCGTCGCCAGTTGGTACTTCGATTTCACTCCAATCATGACGATGTGGGGTGGCGAACGCACCTATCATCACACTCCGCCCATCTCCCTGATCTACGGGATGCGCGAAGCGTTGCGCCTGGTGCTCGAAGAAGGCCTGGAAGCGCGCTGGGAACGCCATCGCAATAATCAACAGGCGCTGGTGGCCGGCCTGGAAGCCATGGGTTTGGAAATGTTCGTGCCGGATCCCGCCGATCGCCTGATCACCGTGACGGGCGTGAAAATTCCCGGGGGCATCGACGACCGCAAAGTGCGTATGCAATTACTCGACGAATTCAATATCGAAATCGCCGGCGGATTCGGTCCAGTGAAGGGCAAAATCTGGCGCGTCGGCCTGATGGGCTATTCCAGTCAGAATACAAACGTGTTGCTGTTCCTCGCCGCGTTTGAAAAAGTCTTGCTCGATCAGGGGTTGCGCGTCCCGGCAGGCGCAGGTGTAGCCGCCGCCATTCGCAGCTATCAGTTGGCAGGTCAGATCGCAGTAGCGGGCGCGCGGAAGTAAACACAAAACGGAAATTGCAGTTCGCAGCCGAAAAGCACCGGGGGATAAAGTTCATGGGCGTGTCTGAAGCAGCGTGGATTCCGAACATCGGCGCGATGAGTGATTTCATCGGCGCCTTTGACGTCCCATCCAAAGTAACCGACTACGTCTATCGCTGCCGCTTCTCGCATTGCTGGAATGGCATCGCCACACGCCACGCCGATACCATGGATTGCAAATTCTTTGTGGACGGCCGCAACGTCGTGCTCGGCCTCGCTCATCCCGGCTTCGTCGAATTTCAAAGCCGCACCGGACGCGACCTCAGCGATCGCGAAGCAAGCTACGTCGGCGCCGAATATCTCCGCGAGCGCCTCGAACAGGAAGACGAGCACGCCCTCTACGACGTTTCCACCGCCGACGTCTCGCGCATCATCCAGAAGCTCGGCATCGGCTAGTCTCGCTGCGTAACCCCGGATGCAAATCCGCGGCTACTGCTTCGCCGGAGCTGTGAAATTCTTTTGCGCCAGCGACCGCACATAATTCACCAGATTCCAGATTTCCTCGGGCTTGCTGCGATCGCCTTCGCCCGTCATATCGCCCTTTCCGTTCTTGATGATGTAGAACAAATCCCCGTCCGTCATTTCCTTCAGCGAAGCCGGATCACGGTAATCCACCAATTTCAATTTCATGTCCGTCGCCAGTTCGCCCTTGCCGTCGCCATCCTTCCCGTGGCACATCGCGCAATCAAAGCCGTAGGTTTTCTTTCCCGCCGCCAGCGATGCTGGCGTAGCCTTCACGGGATTGGAAAGTTTCGAAGCCTCGGGTGGAATCTTGTAATCAGCGGCCGCCCCCGCCGCCGGCGCCTTCTGCTCCTGTCGAGCAGAAACCGCGCAACACAAGAAAATCACGGCCGCGACAACGCGAAAGGCATTCCGCATAGGGCCTCCACAATGGACGCACATTAAATGGGTGAAGGCGCATTCTACTCCTGCCGCGCGAATCCGGCGCAAAGTTTCTTCGCACGGTACCAATCTCGCATGGCGCCACGCGTCGCAGGGTTATGCGTCAGAAAGCGACTCGCCGAAACCCGGCTCCTCATTCTTCAATTCGCCGGCTTCCAGTATCTCCCCGCAATCTAAGCACTCCACGTACTGCGCATCCTCATCCTTGGCAATCAGTTGTGTTCGTTTGTGCTGGCAGGCAGGTTCGGGTGTTAACATGATCGTTCCGCAAATCTCCGCGCATTATATCACTTGCGACTTACGCCAGCGGACGCTCGCGGCAGTTGACAAACGTCCCGATTGACACTATCAGTCTTCTGGCAGTCTCCTGGCGGCCCGGTGACAAGCGAGAACTGTTGAGCGCAGAACCGACCACACAAAAACGTCTGGGCACGGTGCTTTTTTACGGCATCGTCGCGATCCTGGCGTACTTCGTGTTCCTGGTCTTCCAGCCTTTTCTCCCCGCGCTGGCCTGGGCCATCATCATCGTGGTCGTTTCCTATCCCGCCTCGGTGCGGCTCACGCATCGCTTCAGTCCCACAATAGCCGCCCTGATCTGCACCATAGCAGTCACCGTAATCCTGATCGTGCCGGCGCTCCTGGTAATGGCCGCGTTCGTTCGTCAAGGCGTGCAGGCGGTGCAAACTCTGCAACTGCAAATCCAGAACGGCCATTTCGATTGGATGAACCGCGTCTGGCTCGAATTGCAGTCGCGCTTTCCCGATAACGACGCCAGCAGTCTTGCCACAATCGTAAGCCGCTACGCCGATCAGGCCGCGGCCTATATCGCTGCGCGCCTCGGTACGCTCCTTAAAAATACCGCGCTGTTTCTCTTCCATCTCAGTGTCACGATGCTCGCCATGTTTTATCTCTATCGCGATGGCCCATCCTTCATGGCCAAGGCCCGCGAAGTCTTGCCGTTCGAATCGGATCACAGCGAACGCATGATTCGCGAAGCGAACGATTTGATTTTCGCCAGCGTAGTCTCCAGCGTGGTTGCAGCCGCGGCGCACGGAATTTTAGGAGGCGTGGCTTTCGGCCTCGCCGGAATCACCGCTCCCGTCTTTTGGGGCGTCATGATGGGTTTCTTCTCGCTCGTGCCGGTCGTCGGCTCCGCGCTCATTTGGGCGCCCGCGGCCATCAGCCTGATCGTGGACGGTCACATCGTCGCGGGTATTCTGCTGGCGGTGTTCTGCAGCGTCGTCGTCGGTTTGGTGGACAACGTCGTGCGTCCCTGGGTCATCAGCGGACGCGCGGAGATGGGCGGCCTGGTCGTTTTCATCAGCGTGCTCGGCGGCATCAGCGTCTTCGGATTGCTAGGTGTGGTGGTCGGACCGATCGTGGTAGCCACCGGCGCCAGCCTCCTGGACCTCTATACCGCCAATTCACCCGCTGGAAACATTGGAGCGCAACGACATGGGAAGAAAAAGCGCGTCGTGCTAGAGTAGCGCCCTTCGGACACACGCATGAGCAAGAATTCCAAACCAAAAGTCGCGAAAACGAAAGGCGCCGCGCCAAAGCACGCCACGCTTCCGCCGGAGAAACTTTGCTGGCGCTGCGATCCTGTCACCATTCCGTTTGAGACTACCGCCGAAATCCCGCCGTCCTCCGGCGATCCCGGCCAGGAACGCGCCCTCCGCGCCCTGCGCATGGGCGTCGAATTGACTGCCCCCGGCTACAATCTCTTCGTCTGCGGACTTTCCGGCACCAGTCGCGGCGGCATGATCGTTCGCATGATCGAAGGTCTCCACCCGCAGAGCGAGCCTGCTCCCGATCGCGCCTACGTCAATAATTTCAAAAATGCCGACCGGCCCCGCCTGCTCACCCTGCCGCGCGGCCAGGCCAATGCCTTCAAGAAAGAAGTCGAGTCCGGCATAGACTTTCTGCGCCGCCGCATTCCCCAGGTGTTCGAAGGAGAACCCTTCCAGCGCCAGAAAACTCGCATCGTCGAACGCTTCACCGTGCGCGAAAAAGAATTGATGGACGATTTCACCCGTCGTATCGCCCGCGAACAGTTCGCCCTGGGCCGCATGCAAGTCGGCGCCGTGGCCTTGCCCGAAATCTTTCCCGTGCTCGATGGCGCAATGGTTCCCATCGAAGAAATCCCCAAGATGGTGCAGGAAGGCAAGCTCGAAAGCGTCGCCGCCGAAGAGCTCGAGCGCAAATACGATCAGTTTCGCCAGGAATTTACGGTCGTATACCGCAAGACTCTTTCGCTTTCCCGCGAGCTAGCGAGCGAAATGAGTTACCTCGAGCAGGAAGCCGCCTCCGTCCTGGTGGACGGCGTCATCGAAGAACTAAAGGAAAAATATCCCAGCACCCAAATCGCGGAATACCTCGAGGAAGTCCGCCACCACATTCTCGATAATCTCGAACCCTTCAAGGAACGCGAAGGCGAAGAAGACCAGCCTCCCTCTGAAGGCGGCGGTGGCCCGCGCGTCGAACGCCAGGAACGCGATCCCTTCCGCGTCTACGGCGTGAACGTTATTCTCGCCCACGGCGAACGCGAACAGTGCCCGGTAATTTTCGAAACCATCCCCACCTACGCGAATATGTTCGGCACCATTCATCGCAGTTACGATACGCGCGGCGGATGGAACTCCGATTTCATGGATCTGCGCGGCGGCTCGCTCCTGCGCGCTGATGGCGGCTTCCTCGTCATGTACGCGCTCGATACGCTGACGGAAACCGGCGTCTGGCGCACTCTGAAACGCACCCTGAACCACGGCAAGCTGGAAATTCAGCCCGTGGACGTATTTTTCCCATTCAGCCCTGCCGCGCTCAAGCCCGAACCGATTGACGTCCACGTGAAAATTATCCTCATCGGCGACCGCGACATGTATGAGTTGCTCTACGACTTCGAGGAAGACTTCAAAAAGATTTTCAAAGTGCGCGTCGAGTTCGACGAAGAAATGAAGTGGAGCGACGAAGTCATCCGCCAGTACGCAGGCCGCCTGCGCAAGATTTCCGACGATGAGCGCCTCTATCCCTTTGACCGCACCGCGTTCGCCGCGATCCTCGAACATGGCGTGCGCCTCGCTGGCCGCCGCGGAAAAATCACCACACGCTTTTTCGATCTCGCCGACCTCGCGCGCGAATCCTCCTACGTCGCGCGCAACGCAAACCAATCAGTAGTCACTGCCGCGCACGTGCGCAGCGCCCTCGATTCCAAAATCGAGCGCCACAATCTCACGGAATCGAAAATCCGCGAAATGATCGAGCAGAATTTGCTCTTTATTGACACCACCGGAACCCGCGTCGGCCAGGTCAACGGCCTCAGCGTCATGGAAATCGGAGGCTACGCCTTCGGCAAACCCGTGCGCATCACCGCTTCCGCTTCACCCGGAAAAATCGGCATTATCAATATCGAGCGCGAATCAAATCTCAGCGGCCGTTTCCACGATAAAGGCGTCCACATCATTTCCGGCTACATGCGCCGCACCTTCGCGCAGGATAAGCCCCTCGCGCTTTCGGCAAGTCTTTGCTTCGAGCAATCCTACTCCGGCGTGGATGGCGACAGCGCCAGCTCCACCGAAATTTACGCGCTGCTCTCGGCGCTTTCCGGCATTCCCATCCGTCAGGAATTGGCCGTCACTGGCTCTGTAAATCAACAAGGAGACATTCAACCCATCGGCGGCGTGAACCAGAAAATCGAAGGCTTCTACGACATCTGCAAAATGAAAGGCCTCACGGGAAATCAGGGCGTCCTGATCCCCTCGGAAAATGTGGATGACCTAATGCTCCGCGACGAAGTAATCGAAGCCGTAGCCAAAGGCCAGTTCCATCTCTACCCGGTAGCCACGGTAGAGCAAGGCATCGAAATTCTCACGGGACGCCACGCCGGCAAGCGCCTACCCAATGGAAAACACGAACCCGAGACTGTTTTCTGCAAAGTAGACGCCCGCCTCCACGAAATGGCCGTAGCCCTCCGCAAGTTCGATTAACCGTTCCTCCGGGTCGCCGCTAGAAGTGGTTCGCCACGTTCTGCGCCAACAACGGATCCTCTTTCGTCCCGGCCTTCGCCTTCTCCACGTGCCCCTGATAATCCTGTTTCCAATTCTCCGTGGTAATCAGCGCCGCCGCGAATTCCATTTCCGCATCGCCTCCGGGCATGCTGTTCGCTTTTTTTAGCCACACGTAAGCGCTGAACCCCGCCGCCGGATTCACCCAATCTCCGCGATGCCTCTCAGCGCGCGACATTCGAAAAGCCATCTCCAACTGCCGGTAAGTTTCGATCAAGTATCCATAATCGAAAGCCGCAAGCGAGTCGTGTTCGCCGCTCGTAGCGCGCGCCTGCAAAGCAGCAAACAACGCTCGAGCAACCGCTGCATTATTCTGGCTATAAAGCGCCGCCCGCCGAATCGTTTCCATCCGCAGCAGCACCGGCGTATCAGACCCCAGCAGCCCCAAAGCGTCCGCAACCAAATGACTGACGTCGTAACCTTCATCTCCGGACGGAATCCAGGTCGTGCTGTTCCACGGCAGCGATCGCGCCGAACCTATATTGCTCGGGTGGCAAACCAACGGAGGCCCCGCGAACACCGGCGCGGCAAGCAACACACTCGGCGCAAGAATTCTCAATGACGTCTGCATCGCACCAAAAATGTAACGTTTCATTGGCGTCGTCTCCTTGCGGGATATTTTTCATTCCTGCACTTGGAAAGACGCGCCAACGAAGCCTACTGTTAACAACCACAAATTCCACGTCCCCAAAATCCTCGCAGCAACGATTCTTCCACGCGAGGCGGCCCCTTCAATCCCTTCTTCACATGTCCCAACCCAAGTTTGTCCCACCACGCGCTCATATCATCGCTGTCCACGGCATTCTGCCGCGTAACCCCGGCGGGCGGAGGCAGCAGCACCGCCAGCCGGTCGTAAATCCGCCCGCGATCCTCCGCATCCACCCGCCGGAAAAGATTCAGCAAAGTAAACGCATCACGAGTCTGCGCTTCCGCCAGCACAATCGTCAAAGCATCCGCACGCGCCTGCGCATCCTCGGTGTCAAAATTCACAGTCTCCAGCGCCTCTTGAAATCGCGCGCTCGAGTCCCCGAAATACGGCGCCCCCGGACCAACTGCCGGCCGCGATTCGGCCGCCGCCCCCGCCGGAACCAGCGACTGCCGAAAGCCGTGCTGCAAATCCACCCAGCCCACCGTCACGCGCAGAATGCTCACCCCGGCATCGGTCACCTGCAAAGTGTACGCGCAACCCACGTCCATCGCGTAAGCCCCAGGCATCCGCAGCAGAAAAACGTAAGGCGGAGCGGTCACCGCCGCGCGAATCGTTCCGCGCACCAGCCGTATCTGCTGTTGCGTCGCGTTTGCTTCCAGCAGCACCAAGCTTGCATTCGGTCCGACTTCGATTTCGCCCAGCCCATCCACTCGCAACCTCACGCGCGACGTCCCATCGGTTTCCAGCGATTGGCTGATCTTCCAGCCATCGTTCCGCTGCGCAATTTTGCCGTCAATCCGCGGCGATCCTTCCGGCCAGGCAATCGTGCATGCGGCGCGGCCCGCGAGCGCCGGCAGCAGCCATATGCTGCCGAGAAGCAGCGCGGCCGCGGCGGCAATCCGCAACCATTCTGTCCGCCGCGAGCGCAAACGCAGAGGAGAAGTAGCAGCAACAGCGTCAGCAGGGCACTCGAATTCCGCCGGCGCCGCCCGAAAACGCCCGAAGTCCACCAACTGTTATCCGCGCCGTAACTTATTTAATGTTAGTAAATTGCGGGAATTCACGAGTCGAAAGCCTTTGAAGCAAACCGTGGTCGAATCTCGCCCCTACATATTTCTTAGCCGACAAAACTCAAATGCGCCGCTTCATCTGCAACGACTCCGTTATCGTCTGCCCCTTGCGGTCAATTAGCACCTTATATTGATACCCTACCTGCCGAAACAGATCGCGCACCGCTGCAAGCGTCAAATCCGCCGCTGCCTCATCCCCGATCCCCGCGATTACATCCCCCGGCACAATTCCCGCATGCGCCGCCGGAGTTCCCGGTTGCACCGCGACTACCTCAAACACTTTTAGATTCGGCCCCTTCGCAATGATGGAAAGTCCGCTCATGTCCTCATCACTGTCGTGATTCAACTGCACATTCGGTTCCAATATCACGCGCTGGTGCGGAAAATCAAAAATCACCGTGAACCGCCGCAGAAAATTGCTGCCGATCGCGCCCGCAATATTTTTGTCCGTTCCAGCCTTCGTCTTCTCCTGCGTGAAATCGCCGATGATATCTTCCAGCTGGTACGGCCCAATCTCAAAGCTCTTCAGCCGGCCCAGGAATATCTTCGCTCCACCATCCACTTCCGGATATGACGCCGGTTCGCTCTTGAAATGCGCCGCGCTTATCTTCGCCGAGTCCGTGAATCCCCGGTAAAAAATCACTCCGGAATCCAGTGCCGTGTCCAACGCGAAATCCTCCGTGCGCGACCGATGCCCGGAAATCTCAAATTTCGCGCGAATCAGCGGCACCAGCCCCGCAAAAGTCAGCGGGAAGCTTTTTCCTTGTCCGCTGTACGTAAAAACGCTCGGGTCATACAACTGCACCGTCTGCCGGTGATAATCAATTTCCACCACCACGCGATCGAAAAAATCCCTGCCCAGCGTCCCTTGATAAGGCTGCCCCACCTGTTGCGCGAAATCGTCGCGCGTATTCACCGGGAGCGTCACAAACGGAAGCTGCACCCCGGGTAGCGCCAGCACGGCGTATTGCAGTGCGTTGCTCGCCGTATCCCCGGCCACCTTGCGATCCGCCGCGCATTTTTCAGCCGCCGAATCCAGTTCAAAAAGAACCGGCTTGCCACCGTTCAATCGCACAGGCAAAAAAATCAAATTGCGCAAAAATACTGCCGGCACCTGGGACGCATTGCCTCCATAGGAAAAGCGCGGCGAAGTGACGTCCTGCGTCGCAGTCGGTGGCGTAGCCGCTGCCGGAGCCGAGGGCTTGGCGCTCTGCTGTGCAGGCAGCGCGGGCCGCGCCGCCCAGCCGCAGAGCACGATGCAGCAACCAATCAGATATTTTGCGCGGCGCCGATTCATCATTCCTCCGATCATCGATGCAAAAATATAGATGTCGCGCAACCAACCCGCCTCGAACACGCCAGCCGATTATACGAGTTAAGGCCCCGGCGCAAGATATCCTTCGCGGGAAAATACCCGGTGTGTCGCTTTCTTTCCCCCGGTCGCCAGAGGCTGCCCGTTGCCGTCCAGCGCCTGCACGCTCAGCGTATGGAATTGCCCGTCGTGCTCCGGCGTAATCCCCAGCAGATATTGGTGCCGCAGCGCCGCGGCGATCTGCTGATACATCGGTGCAAAATCTTTCGCCGATTCCGGAAAAAATGCCCGCCCGCCGGTAATCGCCGCCAGCGAATTCAGCGCCTGGTCCGCCGCAGCAAACACCTGAGAATCCTCTTCCGCTGGCCCGGTTGCTTTCTTCTTTTTATCTGGCGGACGCCGCAGCCATCCGCCCAGCGCCACGGGAAAAATCACGACGTCCCGCGTGCGCAGTTTTTGCACCAGCGCGTCCCATCGCGCCGGCGAAGACGAATCCAATCCAGTCGTCAGCAACACCAGCGCTTTCTTGCCGCTCACAGGAGCGATCCAGTCCAGCGCGGTAGATACCGAATCACAAAAATTCAGTTCGCCCATCCCCACGGAAAATTGAATTTGTCCCAGCGCAGCCAGCAAAGCATTCTTGTCCGGCGTAAAAGCCAACACCGCACGCGGCGCTTGATCGTAGGTCACCAGCGCCACCTGATCGTCCGGCCCTAGGCCATCGAGCAGCGCGTAAGCCGCGGCGATGTGCTGACTCTGTATCAGGTACACCGCGGGACTCGTCTCCACCATCAACAGAATTTGCGCGGGCGCATCGGTAGGCGCAAAAAATATCAGCGGCTGCTCCAATCCACCATCGAGCACGCGAAAATTCTTACGCTCCAGGCCGCTAACGAAATCGCCGCCCGCAGCGAGCACACTTACGCTGATCTGCACCATGTCGGTGGTTACCTGCAGCGGCTGCCGCACGTTTCCACCAGCTTGCTGCGCGACCGCCGCAACGGGGATCATGATCAAACAAAAAATAATAACGAACGCAGCGCGGAGGAACAACATATCCGGAGAATCCAGCTTTCCGAGGTTGCAAATCAAAGTGCAGGCCGTGGAGCTCTGCTCACGACCGCGACCCGGGCGACGCAGCAACCGCAAGCGCCCAGGTCTGGGCCGACATCCGATCGCAGAACCGATTTAGTTGCCCGCCGGCGGTTTTGCCGCCGGCGGTGCCGCATTCGCTGATTTCGGCGTACTCAAATATCCCTTGGCACTGTCCTTCGTCAGATCGAACACCACGATCTCGTAAGGCGCCCGCGCTCCGCGCACATAAAACTGAATCGGCTCACCCACCGTCTTGTCTTTCTTCTCGATGCTCTTGTCGTCGGCCACCACGTTCAACGTGTATTTGTAGTGTTTCGTGTCCACTTTGCGCAGGGCCACTTGAATTGGTCCCACATGCTCAGGTGCCTTCGCGGACTTATTCAGGTTAAATTCGAAAATGTCGCGTTCACCCAACCGTTTCAATTCTTCCACTTCGTCGTGATTGCGCGCGATCAATCCGCTCTGCACGCCCAGATCGCCAATCGTACTCTGCAATTTTCCTTTCGTCGCATCCAGATCGGCTTTGGTCGCGTCCGCTTCAGTCTTGGTCCCGGAAAGTTCCGTCGTCACTTGCCCAAACTTGGTTGTCGTGTCCGCCTGCACCGCTCCAATCTGCTCCCGCAATTGCTGGTCGCTCTTCTGCTGATCTTTCTTGATGGATTGCGCCAGCCCGCGCGCGCGCGCCAGTTCATCCTGCGTCAGGCCCAGCTTCTGGGAAGTCACGTCCAGCTGCCCCTTAAGATCTGCAATCCGCGAATTCGTCTTGTCCAGCGCGGCCGCCAGCGCCTGCGTTTTCTTGTCCGCATCCTCCAGACCCTTGCGAGCTGCCTCGCGTTGCGTATATCCGGCGTAAAGCAAATAGGCCACCAGCGCAAAGGCGATTGCAAAAAGCAGCGTTACCCAGCGCGGCAAAGCTGACGATTCAACGATCGTGGTGCCTTCACCGGGCGTATTCGGGGTCGAACTCATTGAGCCTCCTTGGGCGCGGCGCCTGCCGCATATATGGGCGAAATTATCGCTGAGGACCGTCGCGATGTCCATCCCCGATGGTTGCGCCTGTTCTTCGTGCCACAAATCCCAGTACAGAACGCGCCGCTCCCCCAAAGGATTGGCACTGCACCCGCCCTGATTATTTCCCCGTCTTGCCCGGGACCCGGCTTTTCGGTATTCTGCGCTACGCCTTCGGAGCAATCATGATTTGTCCACAGTGTCGCAGTGATAATTGTTTTCGTTCTCACCGCGACGGTATCCTCGACTTTGCTTTCAGTGTCACCGGCCTGCGTCCCTGGCGCTGCCACAGTTGCGATCGGCGCTTTCATGCCTGGCGGGTGGCTGCCATCCTCGAACGCTTCGCGCACTGCCCCCGCTGCGGCAATTTTGATATCGAGCATATCTCCCGCGACCGCGTCGAAGATGGCACCCTCATTGTTCTGAAGCGGTGGCTCAGATTTCCCGCCTACCGCTGCGATCCCTGCCGCCATCGCTTCTTCAGTGTCCGCGAATTCCGCCGCATTCTGCCCGCTATGGTTGAAAGCCAAACCCACAGAACCGCCAACTATTAGAAGTTGCGCTGGTCACTGCCGCCTCCCGGCCGTCGAATTGGCCCCCCAAATTCCCATTTTGGTAGTAACGCACAATTAACATTCCCGTCACAGTAGGTTCAAACGTGCCGCTTAACGTGCCAGCGTCGCTCCGCGCGTAGCGACTCTGGAGACACCCGAATTTAAAGGGTGCGGGTGTGAAAACGTGTCTTTAGAAGTCCGGTTGCTTCCTATTGCACGCGGATTTTGTCTTGAGACGCGCCAGTACATTTCGCTCAGCCGGCCACAGTGGGGGACAGTGACGGAGTTTTCCGAACAGCGGTTTCAGATCTCGATTTCCATCGTTCGAAAAATGTGGCAGTAAAATTTCAAGGAGGAAGTAATGCGAGCATTCGTTGCATATCTGTTAGCCCTCGGTCTCGTCGTCATGCCAGCAATGGCCGCGACGGGTTCGTCGGGTGATAAGGATAAAGACAGCACTGCTGCGAAATCCAGCAGCACGGACGCTTCGGACAAAGACGCTTCCGCAACCGCGTCCAAGCCCGACGCCAAGTCCGATCCGGTAACGCCCGGAAAGACGGCTGCCACCTCCGGTCTGGAAAGCGAGCTGCAGCAGCTCCGCGACCTGCTGGAGACTCAGTCCAAGCAAATCCAGATTCAAAACGAACAAATGCGCGAACAGCAGGAACGCATGGAAGCGATGGAAGCGGAGCTGAAAGTGGCTACCACTGCTCGCGATACTTCCTATGTTTCCGCTCCCGACAGCCGCGTTCCGAAAAACGCCGACGGTTCCACCCCGGCTCCCAGTTCGAGGTTGGCCGATTTCTCCATCGGAACCGCTGACGGTCAAGCCGCCAGCCCCGATAATCCCATCGCCATCCGCTACAAGGGAATCTCCCTCACTCCGGGTGGCTTCCTGGCGGCGGAAACGGTCTTCCGCAATAAGGCCATGGGTGCGGACATCAACACTCCATTCAATAACATTCCCTTTTCGGGCAACCCCGGTGGTCAGACGACCGAATGGAACTCAACCGCCCGGCAATCGCGCCTGAGTTTGTTGGCGGAAGGAAAGCTGGACTCAGTTACGATCGGCGGTTACGTCGAGACGGACTTCTTGGGCACCGGCATCACCTCCAACGACAACGAAAGCAACAGCTACGTACTGCGTATCCGCCAGGCTTGGGGCCAAGCTAAATGGGACAGTGGCTTCACCATCACCGGCGGCCAGATGTGGAGCTTGGTCACCGAAACGAAGAAGGGCACGGACAATCGCTCCGAAGCGTTGCCGCTGACCATTGACCCACAGTACACCGTGGGATTCAGTTGGGCTCGCCAGGAAGCTCTTCGCGTACAGAAGACCTTCGGCGACGAGGTAAAATTCACACTCGCCGCTTCCGTGGAAGGCGCGAACACAACTCTTACGGTTCACGGTAATCCCACCACCGTGCTGCCCGCTTCCTCCACCGTCACCATCACCGACGGCGTCACCAGCGTTGCAACTCCCGTCATCACCAGCACCACTTTCAACAACTTCCTCGTTGGTGAACCGGGCATCAGCGGCGGTCTCTACAACCAAACTGGGACGTATGCGTTCAACAAGACTCCAGACTTCGTGTTCAAGGCCACTGTCGATCCGCACTGGGGACACTTCGAAGTCTACGGTGTCGTCGGCACCTTCCGCGATCGCGTCTATCCTTGCTTCGCGGCTCACGGGGCCATCACTCTGCAATTCCCGGGTGACGGCACACAGCCGTTGCCAGCTCCAGTGGTCGCGCCCGCAGTCACCTGCGCGCTCACCGGCTTAACGAGTCCCAGCTCCGGAGCATTCAACAGCGCCAGCACCGGCGGCGGCATTGGAGCCAATGGCCGTGTCTCTATTGCAAAGCATGTTGACATCGGTCTGCACTTCCTCGGGGGTGACGGCATCGGACGCTACGGCACTGCTGGCCTCCCCGATGCCACAGCCCGGCCCAACGGCACCTTGGCATTGATCCGCAGCTACCAAACGCTCGCGACCTTGGAATTCCACGCCACTCCGAAGTTGGATATCTACGCGTACGTCGGCGGTGAATACGCCGGCCGCGCCACTTACAACTCCGGCAAAGAAGGCTACGGATCCTTCGCGCGTCGCGATGACGGTTGCTCGGTCGAAACGCTCCCACTGGCCGCTCCTGCAGCTGCCATCAACACTACCGCCGTACTCGGCTCCAATGGTTTCATTCCTGGCGCGCTCTCAAACTGCGATGGCGACGCACGGAACATCATTGAGGGCACCATTGGCTTCTGGTATCGCGTTTACACCGGTCCCAAGGGTCGCTTCCAGTGGGGTCCGCAGTACTCCTACCTGGTCAAGAACACTTGGTCCGGAGTGGGCGCAACGGCTGGTTCCACAGCAGGTCCACACGCGATCGACAACATGTTGTTTACATCGTTCCGCTACTACCTGCCCTAGAAAACAAATGCGGGCCAGAGAGGCGGCCAACCGCCTCTCTCACCCTGCATTTCTTTCCGACGGTCTCGACGCATTGACATCGCCGCCTCGCCCAGACTAGCATCGTGCGTCGATCGCTTCGGTTCAGACGCGGGCCTCAATCTGACCGGAGCGTTCCCAAGCTCGCGCCATGCCCACCTCCAAACTCTTCACGCCGCGCGAAGCCGCGCAAGTCCTCGGTATCAGCTATCCCACCCTGAAACAGTGGATCTACAAAAAGAAAATTCGCACCGTCAAAACCGCCGGCGGCCACCACCGCATTCCCGAAAAAGAAATAGACCGGTTCCTATATCGTGCGAACGAGCACGCCGACGTTTCCGAACGCCGCACCAACTTTCGCCGCATCAGCGGACGCAACCAACTGGTCGGCCGCATTACCGACATCAAAGTGGACGGCCTCATCGCCCAAGTAGCCCTCTCCATTGGCGGCCAGCGCATTACCTCCATCATCACGAGCGATGCAGTTCGCGAACTGCGCTTGAAAAAAGGCCAGAGCGTCGCCGCTCTGGTGAAATCCACCGAGGTCATGATCGTCCGGCTCTAAGCTCTCGTGCGCCATCGCGCTTCTTCTTCCCGCCGGGCCGCTCTGTTCGCTGCCGTACTAAGCGACTGCACCTCTTAATCGCATCAAATCGCTTTGACATATCTGTATGAATCGTATAGATTCGCAGGTCGTTGCCATTTTTCGTCGTCGAATTAAGTCTACGCAATCGCAAACGCAAGGAGAATCTGTGAGGCCCCTCTTAATCGGTTTTATAGCCCTATCCCTGTTTCTCGTCGTGCCCCCAGCGGCGTGGTCCCAAACGGGAGCGAGCCTTTCCGGCGTGGTGACGGACCAAGCCGGCGCAACCCTTCCCAATGTCGCTGTGACAATCAAGAACCTCGACACTGCTGAAACACGCACGATCGTAACCGACGGCGGCGGGCGCTATCAGTCGTCCGGCCTGCCGCAGGGGCGCTTCGAGATTCGGGCGGCAAAACAAGGGTTCGACGATGAAACGCGCGCGGGAATCAGCTTAGCCGTTGGCCAGGGCGCCACGGTCGACATCAGGATGCAGAAGAAAGCCCCCGACGTTTGCGCGAGCGGCCGCGAGTTTGCCACGACCGATTGCACGCTGACTTGGCATGGCGTCACGCTCTACGGTGCGTACGACGTCGGCGTCGGCTGGGTCAGCCACGGCTTACCGGTAAACGGCGCTAACTACGAAGGCGAATCTCTGGTGAACCGCAACGGTTTTCAATCTCGATTCCTGGTCGCACCGAACAACCTGCAGCAAACGGGTGTGGGCATCAGGGGCAGGGAAGAGTTTGCGCCCGGCTGGGCCGTTGTGTTCAACGCTGCAACGGGCATCAATCCGCAGTCCGGCCTGCTCGCTGACGCGCCAAAGACAAATATCGTAAACAACGGTCTTCCCAGGGCCAGTTACTCGATGGCCATCGACGGTGCGCGCGCGGGCCAACCCTTTAATGACGAATTCTATGGCGGTATCTCGTCCACGCGTTTCGGCACGCTGACCTTCGGTCGTCAACGGTCTCTCGGCACCGATGCAATGCTGCAGTACGATCCCGTCGGCGGCGGCTATGGCTTTTCCTACATCGGGTATAACGGCACAATGTCCGGCGGCGGCGACACCGACGACAGCCGTTGGGACGACGCCATGAAGTATCGCCTGACATACGGCCCGGTCCATTTCGGCGCGATGTATAAATTCGCCAACGGTTCTGGCGGCTGCTACTCGGGCACCGCAGGCTGGACTGCCGCCACTTGTACGCCGGAAAGGGCTCATAACAACGCCTATGGATTCGATGTTGGCGGAGAACACGGCAAGTTTTCCGCGGATGCCGTCTTCCAGCATTACAACCAGGCGATCAGCGTATTGAACCCCTTGCTGGGGCCTCAGAGCCTGTCAGCGCCATATCAGTCAACCATAGACAGCATCAATACAAACCAAATCACCGGCGTGAATCTGATCGACCCGGACAACACCCTATATGGCATCGTGACTGACAACAGCGCCATTATGGTCGCTGCCAAGTATGCGTGGGATCCATTCAAGTTTTATGCCGGCTACGAATACATCTGGCAGAACAACCCGAAGCAACCGTTGGGCGTTGGCGCCACGGACCAGGGCGGTTACATCTTGAGCGGCGTCGAAGACAACAATCTTGATTCGGAGAAGTTGCTGCAGATCTGGTGGGCAGGCGTGAAATACACGTACCGCACCAATACCGATGTAACTCTGTCCTGGTATCAACAGCGGCAGAACGACTTCCGTGTTCCGCAGACCTGCGCGCCCGGAAATTTCCGCAGTTCCTGTGCGGGCACCCTCAACGAGGTGTCGCTCTATGCGGATCATCACTTCACCAAGCGTTTCGACGGTTACGTCGGAGTTGCCTATTCCTTCGTGAGCGGCGGTCTAGCTATCGCCATTCCTCATGGCCCCGGCGTCCCCTATATCTACCCGACCAACGTTGCTCCAACAATCGGCGTTCGTTTCGCGTTCTGATCGTTTCCGCGGCGAAACTCGTCCGGGAGTGCGGCGGCTCGCCGCCGCCTTTCTTACCCGAAGCTTGCTTCGGCGTTCGCTCCGCGGCGCAACTCAGCCGCGCCCCCAGCCACTTCCCCGCGTGCGGATGCCGATGCTACAATCGGACCGTTCGAGCAGGGCGCAGCGTTATCTGCCAGCGCCCGCACTAAACTTCATCACGCATAAACGGCGGTATGGTGCAGGGGTCAGCACGTCAGGTTCTCAACCTGAAAACCCGGGTTCGATTCCCGGTACCGCTACCAAACTTTTTCTAGAATTTTCCGCTCCCGCCGCAACAACTCGCGCGAATCACAAATTCTTAGTCCTTCCCCCGAATCCTGTTTCACCCCCGCACCATCTGTTATCGTTACGCTCATGCCACAAATCAAAAATCTAGAATGCTCGCGCTGCCAAGCCACTCTGTCCGCCGCCACGCCCCAGACGCTCTGCCCCCAATGTAAAGGCGCACTCTACGTCCGCTACGATCTGCAGCCTCTGCGCGGCATCGCCGCGCGCGACGCCATCGCCCGCGAAGCCGCCACGTCTCCCTGGCCCGGCATGTGGCGTTATCGCGATGTCCTCCCGGACGCTCGCCCCGTCACCCTCGGTGAAGGTTGGACGCCCATGCTCCCCAGCCGTCGCTTTCCCAACGCGTTCTTAAAGGAAGAAGGGGCCAATCCCACCGGGTCACTTCAAAGCACGAGGGCTTTGCCTCGCCGTCACCATGGCCCGTCATTACGGGCTGACGCCAACTCGCCATGCCTTCCGCCGGTAACGCCGCCGGAGCGCTGGCCGCTTACGCCGCAGCTGCCGGCATCGAAGCCCATATCTTCATGCCCCGCGACGTTCCCTTTGCCAACTACGTCGAGAGCGGTCGCCTACGGCGCAAAAGTCACCCTGGTCGACGGCCTCATCTCCGATTGCGCGTCGCATGGTCGCCGAGCGCAAGGAGAGCCGAAGGCTGGTTTGACATTTCCACGTTGAAGGAGCCATTCCGCGTCGAAGGCAAAAAAACAATGGGCTACGAACTCGTCGAACAACTCGGCTGGGAATATCCCGACGCCGTTTTTTATCCCACCGGCGGCGGCGTAGGCCTGATCGGCATGTGGAAAGCATTCGAAGAACTGGAAGAACTCGGTTGGGTCAAGCCGGGAGAACGTCCGCGCATGATCGCCGTGCAATCCTCCGGCTGCGCCCCCGTCGCCAAAGCATTCGACGAAGGCGCAAGCTCCAGCGAAATGTGGCCCAATGCCGCCACTTTCGCCTCCGGTCTACGCGTCCCCAAACCCTACGGCGATTCCATCATGCTCGAAATTTTGCGCGATTCGCGACGGCATCGCCGTGGCCATCACCGACGCGGAAATTCTCGCCTCCCTCCAAGACTGGGCGAAAAACGAAGGCCTCTTCCTCTCCCCCGAAGGCGCCGCAGCCACCGCCGCCTACGACCGCCTGCTCGCCTCCGGCTTTCTCACGCCCGACGAGCGCGTAGTCCTCTTCAACACCGGCTCAGGCCTCAAGTACACCGACGTAATAGCCGAAGCTATGCACCTCCAACGCCCCACAGTCGGTACGTAAGACCGCATGCCGTCGCGCCCACGACAAAACGCGCGCCAACAAATTAACTCGCCGTCAAATCACTGCGGTGGGTGCCCCACCCTTCGGTTTGTGAAGGGTGGGGGTTTAGAGCCAACGCACCTGCCACCGCAACACTCGCCTCCCACCTTTTGCAACAACGCCCCTCAGCGGGCCAGTTGCGCCCCCCACGCCCCACGAGTATGCTAGTTTCGTCCCTTGAAGAAAGCGCCCACCAGCCCAATGCAACGACTCTTCTCCTGGTTTCCGATTTTTGCCGTGCTCGTCCTCTGCGCTTTCCCGCTCGGCGCTTTTACGTCCGCACCCGCCGCCAATATTGTCCTCGCCACCATGCAAAGCGAATTGCAACGCGCCACCACCTCCCTGGCCACGACCGACCCCGCGCCCTACTACATCAGCTACGCCGTAACCGACACTGACGAAACCGCCGTAGTCGCCTCCAACGGCAGCGTCATATATTCCGCCAGCGTGGACCGCCGTCAGGCGGATGTCATGATGCGCGTTGGCTCCGTCGCGCTTGATAACACTCACGGCCAGAGCCGTGCTTCCGGAATCACTTCCGGTTTGCTCCCGCTGAACGACGATACCAACGCCATCGCCCACGTCCTCTGGCAGCTCACCGATCGTGAATACGAGCAAGCCTCCGCCGCATTCCTGAAAGTCAAAACCAGCAATGCGGTTCGCTCCGAAGAAGAAGACAAATCGCCGGATTTCTCCAGCGAAGCTCCGCAGGATCATCTGGATCTCGAATCCCCCTGCATCCACCGTCCGACCAGCAAATTTGGGAAGCCCGCACCAGAAAAATTTCCGCCGGCTTTCTGAAATATCCCGAAGTCTATACCTCCTACGTTTCCTTCAACATTTCGCGCCGATCGCTCTTATCTCGCCACCAGTGAAGGCACCGCCCTCATTCGTCCCGGCGCCATCGCGCGCCTGATAATTCAAGCCGGAACCCGCGCCGACGACGGCATGGAATTGATGCGCGTCGAATCCTTCCAGGCAGCAACCGCCAGCCAGCTCCCATCCGACGCCGAGCTCGCCGTAAGAGTGGACAAGATCGCCGCGGATCTGAAAGCCCTCCGCGCCGCGCCCGCCGCAGATCCCTACGCCGGTCCCGCGATGCTTTCCGGCCGCGCCGCCGCCGTCTTCTTCCACGAAGTTCTCGGCCACCGCCTCGAAGGCCATCGCCAGCGCGACGAAACGAAGGCCAAACCTTCACCAAGAAAGTGAATCAGCACGTCCTGCCAGCGTTCCTAACCGTCACCGACGATCCCACCATGAAGGAACTCAACGGCGTGCAACTTGCCGGCACATTACGATTTCGACGATGAGGGCGTCCCCGCCATGCGCGTGGTCGCCGTCGAAAATGGCGTGCTCAAAAATTTCCTGATGTCCCGCATGCCCATCAAAAATTTCAGCACATCCAACGGCCACGGACGCCGTCAGCCCGGCCTGATGCCCACCGGCCGCCAGGGAAATCTGATCGTCACTTCCACCAACACCGTGAAAGATTCCGAACTGCGCGAGAAATTCATCGCCGAAATCAAAAAGCAGGGTAAACCCTACGGTCTATATTTCGACGACATTCAGGGCGGCTTCACGCTCACGCGCCGCGCCTCGCCTCAGGCATTTCAAGTAATTCCCGTGATGGTCTATCGCGTTTATGCCGATGGCCGCCCGGATGAATTAGTCCGCGGAGTGGATATCGTCGGCACTCCGCTGCTCTCGCTGAACAACATCGTCCTAACCGGCGACGCACTGCAAGTTTTCAACGGAGTTTGCGGCGCCGAATCAGGACAAGTTCCAGTCGCGGCCGCGGCTCCAGCAATGCTCTTCACCGAGATCGAAGTTCAAAAGCGCCGCCGCGGCAGCGAACGCCCGCCGATTCTCCCGCCGCCAGGATTTGAATCCACTGCTGCGACGCCGCCCGCGAACGCCACCAAGACTGCCGCGCCCGGAGCGAAACCATGAGCGCTCTAATTCGCGGTAGCGTTCACACGGTCACCGTCACGCCGCCGCGCCGCTCTTCGATCGCGTTGCCACTATTCGTGGCGCTTTTCCTGGCCGGCGCTGTGCCCGCCACCGCTGTGGCGCAAGCGCAGCAAAAATCCTCCGCCGCTTCCACCGCGGCAATTCAATCCGACCCATTACTAAAAGCCCTGCACGAAGAGCTGGAGCGCAACAAATCCCAGCTCAAAATGGAAAATGTCCCCGCGCCCTATTACATCGAATATCGCCTCTCCGATGTGGACGAGTACACCGCCGAAGCTGCATTTGGCGCTCTCCGTCAGGACCAACGCATCCACGGCCGCAGCCTGCGCGTCGTTGTGCGCGTCGGTGATTACAAGCTGGACAGCTACTACGGTCCCGGCACCGGCGTCGTCACTTTTGCGCCGCGCGATGACGACTCCATCGCCCTGCGCCGCGAATTGTGGCTCGCCACCGATCGCGCCTACAAAATTGCCAACGAAGCCCTCGCGTCCAAGAAAGCGGTTCTCAGCCAGTACAGCGCCGACCAGCCTTTCGATGATTTCGCCCGCGCCCCTGCACTCGAATCCTACGGCCCATTGGTCAAACTCGATTTCTCTCCCGCGCCCTGGAAAGAAACCCTCGAGAAAGTCACCCGTCTCTATCGCAGCGACGCGAAAATTCAGTCTCTCTCTGCGTACGTGCGCTTTCGCGCCGTGAACGATTATTTCGTGAACACCGAAGGCTCCAGCACGGCCAGGGCTATGCCGTCTATTCGCTTAACCTCTCCGCCGAAACGCAGGCGGCCGACGGCATGGAACTCGGCCGCTCGCCTTTCTACGTCGGTGCCACAGCCGCCGAATTGCCCACGCAGGAAAAGCTGCTCGCCGACACCACCAAGATGCTTCAAACCCTCAAAGATCTCCGCGAAGCTCCCACGGTCGAAGAAGATTATCGCGGCCCCATTCTTTTCTCGAGCGACGCCGCCAGCGACATCCTCGACGGCATGATCGGCGCCAATATTCTGGGCATCCGTCCCAAGCCCGGCGATTCCGCGCGCACCACCGGAGAATTTTCCTCGAATTACAAAGGCCGCGTCCTGCCAACATTTCTCAGCGTGGTTGACGATCC
The DNA here is from genome assembly GCA_963747605.1 of uncultured Acidobacteriota bacterium. Classification (GTDB taxonomy): domain Bacteria; phylum Acidobacteriota; class Terriglobia; order Acidiferrales; family UBA7541; genus Palsa-295. The sequence goes on from CAVVGA010000036.1 coordinate 31,499, forward strand.
CACCATGAAATCCTTCGACGGAAAATCTTTGATCGGAAGTTACCAGATTGACGAAGAGGGTGTGCGCGTCGCCCCGCTTTCGGTCATCAAAGACGGCATCCTCGTCGAATATCTCCTCAGCCGCCTGCCCATTCGCGATTTCCCGGATTCCAATGGCCACGGCCGCGCCGCTCCCGGGCAGTCGCCCTCGCCAAACATCGGCATCTTGATCTTGCAGCCGAAAGAATCCAGCTCGCCCGATGAGCTAAAAAAGAAGTTGCTCGAAATGTGCAAACAGGAAGGCAAACCCTACGGCTACTTCGCGGAAACGCTAGTCGGCTACAATCCGCGCCTGCTCTATCGCATATACGTAAGCGACGGCCATGAAGAACTGGTCCGCGGTGCCGTTTTCAACGAACTAGATCCACGCACCCTGCGCAGCAATCTGGTAGCGGCTGGCAATGATCCGCTGGTAAGCAACAGGGAAGGCGCGGTACCCACAACAGTAATCAGCCCCTCAATCCTCTTCGACGAACTAGAAGTAAAGCGCACCGACTCAAAAAACGCCAAGCTCCCCGAATATCCCCCACCGACCATCACCCCGCATTGATCGCGTCTTGCCTTTGGCTATCGCGTCGGAAACTCCCACCTCACCCCAACCCGCCCCACAATCGGCAATCCCAACTGCAACACTGGCGTCGCCGCCGTGTAATACGTCGCATCAAAAAGATTCTCCGCCGCTCCGTAAATTTCCACTCCCGCCCCAATCCGCCGAGAAATCATCGCGTCCAAAACAAAAAAACTCCCCAACGGAAACTGGTTCTGATCATCATCAAACGCGTTTCCGATCGCTCTCCCCGTCACCGCCACCGTAATAATCCTCGGATTCGAATAACGCGCCTGAAAAGTAAACGAATTGTGCGGCACCTGCGCCACCCACAATCCCACCAGCGCCGTATTCGCCGGAAACGAACTCACCTTTGAATCCACAAACTGGTACCCGCACGAAATTGTAAAATTTCGCACAATGCTCGCTGTGACGCCAAGCTCCACACCCGGCGCAGTAATCCGCCCCAGATTTTGCCGTTGCCGCGTGATCAAATTCGGCGTCGTGGTCAAAGTTACGTTCGCCACCGGATCCACAATCTGGTTGTAGAAAAATGTTCCGTGCGCTTGCAGCCTGCCGTTGAATCCCGTCACCGCCACGCCCGCGTCCACGCCCGTCAAGTGTTCCGCCACCAGAAATGGATTATCCTCCGTCACCGTGTTTCCCTGGCGGAACGAACGGTACAGCTCATTCAAAGTCGGCGCGCGAAACGCCCGGTACACCGAAGCATTCCACGAAACGTGCGCATTCACCTGGTTGCGCAACGTCAAACGCGGGCTGAAAGCGTTCTGCGAGCGGTCCGGGAAAATCGTATCGGTCGGCGGAATCGGCAGCGTCACCGGCACACGCAAAGTCGCCGCGTCGAAATTGCTCCAGTGATCCACCCGCGCGCTAGCCGAAAGAAACCACCGCGGCGCAATTTGAATCAGATCCTCGCCGAAAATCCCCACCGTCCGCTGTCGCCCACCGGAAGAAAGATCCGTAGTCCCGCCCGACAGCAGCACCTCATGGCTCGCCCCGATTTCCTCGTGGTAGTCAAATCCCGCCACCAGTGTCTGCCGTTTTCCCGCTTGCCGTGACCACACCGCAGACCCGCCCACTCCCTGCGACGGTACCGTCTGCAAATCCGTCTGCGTCTCGCTGTCCCTATTGCTCGCGACGGCCGAAAACGTCTGGTAATAAGTCTGCGCGTCCGCATAAAATCGCAGCGTCAGGGCTCCAAAATTTCCCAGCTGCAGATTCGCGCCCAGCGCGCCCTGTCCCATCTTCGTATCGTTCCGTTGCAGCGGCGTGCCGTTCCCGCGCGTTTCGTCCAGATACCAGCCCCGCGCGAAAATCTCGCTCTGCTCCCCGATCTTGCGCCCCACCATCAGGTCCGCGGTCCCGTCCCGCACCCCTGCTGGCACGTCCACCGTTCCCCGCTCCGCTTCCGGAGTCAAAATGTATCCATCCGTATTGAAAACTGCGCCGCCAAAGCTCGATTCCCATTTTCCTTTTTGCCCGCCGGCCCAAAGCGATAGGTCCGGCGTGTTCTGATTGCCATAAGAAGTATCCAGCGCAACGCCGCCCGGCTGCGTCGGACGCGACACAAACTGCACCACGCCGCCCAACGCATCGCTGCCGTATAGGCTCGACCCGCCCTGCTGCGAAATCTGCACGTCCGAAATTTCTTCCGCCGGCACGCGATCCCAGTACACCCATGCCCCAAACGGATCGTTCAGCGGGAAACCATCTTCCAGCACCAGCGCGCGGCTCGCTCCATTCGCGCCCAACCCTCGCAGCGAAACTCCCTGCGTCGTCGGATTCGCCGTGCGGCTGCTCGACCGCCGGTACAAACTAAACCCAGGAACCTGCCGCAAATCGTCATCAAGCTGCAGTGCCGGCGTCTCCTGCAATGTCTCGCGCGTTAATTGAACATCGCTCACCGGCAAATCGCTCACCAGAGTCGCCGCGCGAAAAGCCGTCACCTGCACTTGCTGGTTCACCGCAGCCGGCGCCAACACAATCTCGACGCGCACCACCGCTTGTCCGTCCGCCCGCCGCCACGCCTGCTCGATTTTCTGAAATCCCTTCGCGCTCACCAAAACCGTGCCCGCCGCTCCCGGAACACTCTCAAACGCGAAGGCCCCACCGGAATCAGCCGCAGTAGAAGCTGAAAACGACCCCGCATGCACCTCCACCTGCGCGCCAGGGACCACAGCACCGCTCGAATCTCGCACCACGCCCTCCAGACGCCCCCCGACGCCAGCGGGCTGCGCGCTGCTAGTAGTCGTCAACAAAATCAGAGCAATAAAACCCGTCGCGCACGCAACGCACGCCCGCACATTCCTCCCCGCCCTGAGTCTCCCGAACAAAGCCACCCTGCCTCCACGCAAAAAAAGACGCCGCCTCGCGCGTATCATATCCCAGCCCATAAAACGTAAATCATCGAAGAACGCCCCGCGTGCCGAAGTCCAACCCGCGCCGCGGGTATGCTATCGTGTGCTACGGTTCGTTCTGCTTCATTTCAGGAGGGATTGGCATGGGTACGGCGGCTCAGCGTCGCAGTGATCGTGTCTCGCTGACTTTATTGCTGGAAGCTTCCGGCAAGGACATCAACGACCAGGAATTCGCGCAGCCGGCGCGCACCATGCAAATCAATCGCACCGGCGCGGTCATCCTGCTCGACCGCGATCTCCATGCCGATTCGCACATTCTCATCCGCCGTCTGGCCCCGACCGAAAAGCACCGCCAAAGCCATGTCCGCATCGTCGGCCAATTCGGCCGTCAAAAAGAAGGCTACGTCTACGGCGTCGAAATTCTTGAGCCCGAAACCGACGTCTGGGCCATCGAATTCCCCCACATCGCCGAGTCTCAGGAAGCTGTCGCGCGCATGCTGCTCGAATGCACCTATTGCCGCGCCCGCGAAGTTGTTTACCTCAACGAGCTCGAACTCCGCGGCTTTGAAGGCACACGCGGCATCGCGCGCTATTGCAAGACGTGCACCGTCCCCAGCATCTGGTCGCAAGCGCCTCACGAAAGCGAAAAGAAACTCGCGTCACGCGCCGCCCGCGGCCGCGCGCAGGCCCCGGCGGAAATTCCGCCTGGCGGCGATCAGCGTGGACGCGAACGCTTGCGCATGAAGACCCGGCTCACCGCCTGCATTCGCCAGGCCAGCGCCGACGATGAACTGGCCGTCTGTGAGGACATCTCTCCGGTGGGAATGTGTTTCCGCAGCAAACGCCGCTACGAAGCGCCGGACGCCATTGACGTAGCCGTCCCCTACACGCCCGAAGTAGCAAATATTTTCATCCCAGCGCGCGTGGTCTACTGCGAAGAGCTCCCGAAAGCAGGCCTATTCCGCCACGGCGTCGAATACCGCAGGCCGGAATCAGCGAAGGAATAGATTCCGCGTTGTCTTTGAATTTGTAGCGCCCATCCCGCCTTTGCGGGATCGGCGTCGTTGCAGTTGTTTCTGTCGTTGTAGCGGCGCCTGCTTCCCAGGCGGGCGTCTTTGACTTTCTAAATCCTAATACGCCGGAACCGGCGTCCGCTCCCCAGTCCTTCTCTGCAAATACTGCATCGCAATATTCAAATGCACATTTCCGCCCGGCGTTTCAAAACAAAGTATCGTCGCTTCCGAATCCTGTCCCGCCTTCTCGCACTGTTCCTGCGTCAAAACCTCCGGCGGCAGTACCTTAAAATGGAATCCCGCATCATTCAGCTGCGTCACTGCGTTCCCAATCACCATGTTCGCCAATTCGCAAACCGTCTCCGTAACAATCGTCGCCGAAGGATCCACTTCGCCGCCCGCCAGAAAACTCGCCACCTGCGCCGCCGCTCCCGGCTCCATATCCAAAATCACTCGCCCTTCGATCTGTCCCTTGAAACTCACAGCCGCAGCCGTCCCGCGGCGTCGATAGCCTTCCTCTTCCATCGTCAAGTCCACGATCTTCGCCGGCACCTTCATCATCTCGGCCAGCACCGCGTCCAGCGAGCCGATAAACGGCTGGATCAGGTCCATCCTCATCGGGAACTCTCCTCTGCGGCGCCCACCGCAGCCGTCACGCCGTCATCATTCAGCACGTAACGAATAATTTCGTACAGTGCATCCGGCTTCACCGGCTTCTGCACGAAATGTCGTGCGCCCTTCTGCAGCGCCGCCAGAATATTGTCCTGGTAGCCCACCGAAGAAACCATGATGATTCGCGCTTCGGCGTGCTCCTGCACAATCCGCTCCACCGCCTCGATGCCTTCCATCTGCGGCATGGTGATATCCATCAACACAATATCCGGCCGCGTCCGCGCGAACTCCGTGATCGCCGTGCACCCGTCCCCGGCTTCACCCACCACGTGTCCGCCGAACGATTCCACCATCTTCGCCAGGCTCTTGCGCGCGAACACAGAGTCGTCCACGATCAAGTACTTCACCGCCTGCTGGTCATTCTTTCGCGTCAATGCTTCGAACTGTTTCATCACGATCTCCTTCGTAATCCCGATTCAGTGGTGAGAATTTCTGTGGCCGAAACCTGATTTACCTGCTCATTGAGCGGCCGTTCCGCGATGCATTTCGCCTGCAAATAACTGGAAAGACTGGAAAGCGATACCACTCGCCCCGCAAACCCGCGCTCGATCGCCGATCGCGGCATGCTGTCCACGATGCATGTGTCCGGACTTTGCGCGATGGTCATTCCGCCCGCTGCCTGAATCGCGCCGAGGCCTTCCGCCCCGTCGTCACCCATTCCGGTCATTAATACTCCGATCGCATTGCTCCCGAATTCCTGCGCCACCGAGTGAAACAGCACGTTCGCCGACGGCCTATGTCCATTCACGCGCGGCTGATCCACCAAAATCGCCACGTTCCCGTGCTCCATCCGCCGCACCTTGATGTGCCGGTTGCCAGGACAAACCAACGCGCGCCCTGCCAGCAGCAGGTCGCCCGACTGCGCTTCCTTCACCTCAATCGCCGAGCATTCATCTAATCGCCGCGCAAACATTTCCGTAAATCCCTCTGGCATGTGCTGCACCACCAAAATGCATCCAGGAAATTCCGGAGGCAGTTGCGAAAACAAATACTGCAGCGCGTTCGGCCCGCCCGTGGAAATTCCGATGGCCACAATCCGCGTCGGCCAATTCGGCATCGTAGTCCGCCGCTGCTCCTTCTGCTTCAGCGGTGGCACCGTGATGATCATTTTCGGCGCGCCGGACCCAGCCGCGACCTTGATCTTCATCGCCAGTTCCGCGGCAATCTGGTCCATCCGCCCCGAAGCCGCTTCCGGCGGCTTCGTCACGAAGTCAAAAGCTCCCAGCGCCAACGCTTTCAGCGTCACCGAAGCGCCGCGATCCGTCTGCGCGCTCACCACGATCACCGGTACGCGATGTTTGCGCGTGATCTGTCGCAGCATCTCCAATCCATCCATCCGCGGCATGTCCAGATCCAGCGTCACCACGTGCGGGCGCAGTTCCTCCAATTTTCGCAATCCCACTTCGCCGTCCATCGCCGTGCCCACCACTTCAATCGCAGGATCCCGCTGCAACACCTGCGGAATCAGTTTGCGCATCAGCGCCGAATCATCCACCACCAGGACGCGGATCTTTTCGCTCATGCCGTCGCTCCCACCGGCTGAATCAGTGCCAGATGCGACACCACCGCGGGAATGTTCAGAATCAGCACGATCGTCCCGTCGCCCAGTATCGAAGCTCCACTCACCAACGGAGAAGTGACCAATTGGTCCTCCAACGCCTTGATGACCAGTTCTTCTTCACCCATCAGCTTGTCCACCGCTAATCCAAACCGCCGGCTCCCCGCTCCAATCACCACCACGAAAACTCTCTTCGATCGTTCGCATGACTGCGAATTTTCCAGCCGGTCCAGCCGCACCAACGTCAACACCTGCTGCCGCAGTTGAAAAACCTCGTGATTGTCCACTCGATGAACTTCCGCTTCCGTGATCCGCGTAATCTCCACCACGGAAGCAATCGGCACCGCGTACAGCCGCCCGGCAAGTATTTGCATTGGTTCCATTAGAACCCAGGGATTAGTTACTGGTATATCCTGATATACAGCAATAGTTGCCTTATCTGATCTGTTTAAAGAAACTGAACAATTTTCAATAGTGTTATTTTGTGCACCTGCCGTTGCCGACGTATTAATAATGTAGTAACCAAATTCTGATTCAGTTGCATTAGTAGTATTCGCAGGATTTTCCTGCAAATTAATTCCATTAAAGGTGATATAGTTAGTTCCCTGTATAGTAACAATGGCATCCGAAGTAGTGCTTGAATTACCAGTACCGGATTGAATTATTGGGCCATAACCAGTAGTTGAAGCATCTGGTTGAAATAATATATAATTGGCTGAACTGGCAGCCTGAGCAATGGTGATTGACGGCACATTTTCTGTAAACGTTTGTCCTTTATGAACATTAAAAGTAATAGGTGCTGTACGGGAACCACATGAATTTAAATCATTTACTGCATTAGTGAATGAGGTAAAATTAGTTCCACTATTTGTTCCCGTTTGGTCTATTGTAAATGTACCTCCTCCGCAAGTTCTTTTAGGATACAATACATTACAAGTAAAATTATCAAAGTCTCCAACCTTACTTGCACTATTATTATGTGTATATGCAAACCCAAATAGACTCATAGTTAAACCGGTATAGATATTGTCTGAAACAGTTGAACCTATTTGTGTCAACGTACCAGTTGATGGATCAGCAAAACTACCGGGCATTCCACCATCATCTCTGCCATAAAGACTCCAATTATTTGTCGTAGGGTCATAAGTAACTTTAAAACTAGTATAATGAGTGCCACCAATAGACTCGCCTGAGGTCCCAGAAATAGCTGTAAGCGTACCCCCTATACCTCCTGTAAATCTGTACAACTCCCAATCACTTGATCCTGTTATATTAGCAACCATATAACCTACACCCAGCGTTAAAAATGTAGAAGCATTTCTATTTGTATCGCAAAGAATAACACCCGGAGCATATTTGCCAGAACCAGTTGCAAAACCTCCAGTTGGAGTATTATTTGAAGACATATTGAATGTCCAGGTAACTAATCCAACGTTAGAGGACAGCGTTGTTATAAAAGGAGAACTATAACCAGATAAAGGACCTGTAACATAACTGGTTACCTTTTGTGCACCGGCCTTTGTGATCCCATATCTAACTGATGGTTAGTGCCGTTGGCAAGAATCTGAATAAGATCACCTGTACCAACAATAGCAGTATAGGTAATTGATGGACTGGAACTCGTAATAGTAAATGTTCCTGTTGTAGTTGCAGGAAGTCCTGTTGCAGTTCCTTCAAAATTATCTGTAAAAACATTGAACTGAGCAAAACACTTTGTAGTGTTAAAAAAACAGACGAGGATAACACAAAAAAAAGATACAATAGGAATCGAATATTTAATTGTATAATTTTTAGTTACCCCAAATAAAAAAAAGTTATTAGTACAAACAAGTACATTTTTTTTCATATCCTAATTAAATTAACAACCAGAAATTAATCGTTACTAAAAAATAAATACACGAAAAATGTCAGCGATATTTACAAAGGATAAAAATAAGTGACAACTAAAAAATCTGTACAGATTTTATAAAGGATAGGATAAATTTCTATTACAATAGACTAATTCTTATTAAATAAAACTTAAAAGTTTTTCTTGGATTAAGCTAATTAAATATATCGAATAATATAATTTCCAATTAAACCTTACAAATTTAATTATAAATTAACCGTCTTTATTTTATTTTTACGCAATCGTTTCCGAAGACAATTGCTTAAGTCTTTTGGTATCAACATTCTAATCACATTTTTCTTTTTCAAAAAAATAGTCTTGATATCGAAAAGATTAACAAAATTCTTTGGGCAAAATCAGGTAAGTTAAGTTGTGTGAATAAAAAATACTTCAGATAGAAGTTGAACAGAAATCAAACTACATTAAGGATAGTACAAAACTACAAACTAAAATAAAAAAATGCAAGTATTTTGACTGTAATTTAAAGCAAAAAACCTGCAATGATACAGGTTTAGATTTATTGCGTTTTAATTGTTAAATATTAAGTCAATCAATATAATATTTAGAATACAACATTTAAATTGGTAATGCTATTGTCAGGATGAATTACTTCAAGTCTATATATACCTGTAACTATATTTTTATTCAGACTAATTGCTTCCGTTGTATTTCCCGCTTTATGATCAATCGATTTGGATATTAATGGCTGGCCAGAATTATTTAATAAACGAATGTGATAATTACCGCTTACTTGGTTATCAATTTGCAAACCAATCACATTACCAACTACCGGGTTAGGATATACGCTGATACTATTATTTATTTTACCAATAGTTACTTTTAAAATCTTACTATATTGAATCTGACCATTATTGCTGATAGTTTTAATACGATAAAAATTATTTTCGCTCAGAGGATTTATCTGTCCAGTCATAAGTATTTGCAGATTTAGAATTATTTAAAGAGGCAATAGTGCCAACTTTACTAAAATCAATACCATCCATGGAACGTTTTACTTCATACTTAGAAACATTAATTTCATTTTCTACCTGCCATTCTACTGCTACATTATTATTCTGTTGCCATGCTTTTACGCTGCTGTATGTAACAGGTACAATACCAGCTGAAAGTGAAATAGAAGCAAAAACTAAACGAAAACGTTGTGGATTATCTGTAGCAGGATTATTTGTAATTGTAAATATATATGAGGTAGTGTTTCCGGTTAAATTAATCGGAGTTGAAGTACCTGTGTAACTATCCTGCAAATATGCAAGGAGATTTGTCTGAGTAAAATTAACTGTAGCAAAATCAATTCTATATGTTTTCTGTTTCATCTGGGTCATATAATAAAAGGTGGTATCTGATCAAACAACAGGCTGTCTTTTTTCAATTGCTATTAATTGACTGTCCTAGATTATAGAAAAATTCTCCGTAAAATTCATCATTTTTTTGGCATCCTCCAGCCAGTTCACACTATTGGAATAACTTGAACTATACAAGGTTAATGCACCATCATTTAAAGAGATTGTACTATCTGAATTGTAGGCATATAACCTGGCTGCTAACTGTTCTACCGCTAATGGAGAATTTGTCTTTAATGGATCGAAGCTGCCTGAATAACTCTTATTTAGGATAAAAATAAAGGAGAAACAAAGCAGGGTATTGGTCTTTAGGATTTTCATATTCATAGAAACTGGATAAATGTTAAAACTATAAACGTAATACTAAGTTTCTTTATTGCCTTAAAAGCCAGATTTCATAATAAACCTAACTCTTTACAATACAATAAAATAAACCCCACCCGAATACAACGAATGAGGTTTTTTAAGAAGCCTACCGCTATTAATATAAAATTGTTATTACAACTTTACTATTATCCGATCTTATAAGTTCTAACTGATAAGTACCCTTTGCAAACTTTTGCTCATTGGAATAACCTCTGTAGCTGTTCCTCCGGGATGATCAATGGCTTTTGAAAATATTACCTGTCCAAGAGTACTGATAAGTCGAACCTTATAAATATCCTTAGGCATATTGTTCAATTGCAAACCTATCATACCATTTACAACAGGATTTGGATATACTGCTATACCCGATTTGCCCATACCAATTGTAACTTTCACAATGCTGCTGTACTGTATAGTACCATCAAGATTAATATTTTTTATACGATAAAAATTATCTCCTGCTTTAGCATTTATATCTATCCAATTATATACATCTTGTAATAAATTGCTGGAAACTATAGAAGATACTTCGATAAAAGTATGTCCATCGATAGATTTTTCTACCTCATATTCTTTAATGTTAAGCTGATTCTGTACCAGCCATTGTACGGCTATATTATTACTATTATTTTGTTGTGATGCTTTTATGCTCGGTATACGTTACCGGTACTGTACCCGTAACAGAATGAAATACTATACGGAAACGGTTAGCGCCTTGTGAAGCTGCATCAGAAGTACAGTAAAATTAATTTTCGTCGCTTCCGATAAGCTTACTGGCGTTGAAGTGTGCATAAAACTATCAAGCAATACAGCAGCAAGACCCGTGATTGTGCCAGACCATCTGCAAAAAATTGTAACTGGTAGGTCTGTTGCTGCATTTGAGTGAGTTTCAAATAAATGGTATCATTTATAGTTAACGGTTGTCTCTTTTCTATTGCTAATGTTTTGCCATTTCTAAGCAATGATATATTTTCTGAAGGATTGGTTATTTTTTGTGCATCTTCCAGCCAATTAACTGAGTTGGAAAATTGATTGCCGAGAATAAGTAGTGTTCCATCGTCTAAGAAAGTACTTTCATCAGAATTTACAGAATATAAGTTTATCCGCAAGTTCTGGTTAACTAAATTATTAGCAGGCCTGAATACCAGCGGGCTTTGCACATCTTTATCTCTTTCATGAAATACAATATTACCCGTATTGGAAAAATTAAACAGGAATGCAGCGCCGGATTCTATTTTACCGTCATTGAATGGACTTATATGCGCAGAAGATAAATAAATCACCTGCATCACCATTATAAAACAGCAAAAAAAGCGCCTACTCCTTCAGTTCCAGTCATCAACGGGACCCCATACGTAATAGTTAGAGCCGGCTATTCCTCAATAATTAGCAAACGTATTATCTAAGTTAATCTCAGATGCATATGGATTGCCCAATATTTGGAATCCTGTAGTTACAATAGGAAGCGTTTTATCATTTTGATTCAATGTGCCTTTTACCCGTAATACAGTCGGTGTAGCAGGATTGAAAGGCGGAGTTGTCACTACAACAGTCCTATCTCCTCTTACAAATAGCATAAATCCTTCCTGGCTATTGACATTAGTATTATTGGTATTAGATGGTATAGCCCATCCACTACTATTTAAATATTTAATAGAAGGATTATTAGTAACTGCCGCATCATAGCCAGTTGCTGCTAATCCGCATACTGTACCTAGTGTATTGGTAATTTCAGTTCCATATCCAGCATTAACTGATGTTAATGGCTGTAAATTTACCGGTGCTATATTAGCATACCCTT
>CAVVGA010000037.1:0-110852 GCA_963747605.1 uncultured Acidobacteriota bacterium
CCGGCTCTGCGTGCGGCGCTGCGAGGCGAGGTAAAGGCTTAAAGAATTAACACAGAGAACGGCTGAGAAAACCGGAGTACACAGAGAAAACGTCCTAACTCGAGCTTCGCCCCGCAGCCACGATTGCGACGAGGTGGGCGCGATGCTAAACTTCGCGCGCGCGTGTCCGGGTACGCACGGTACTGTCCGGAAATGAACGCCTGACGCTCACTATTTCCCGCTTAATCGTCTAAATTCAGGCGGTTATGCATGGCCGCAGTGTTGCATCGAGAATACATAAAATGAAACAAATACCCTTGTTCGCGCGTTTGAGTAAGTTACAGGCCTGTCAAGCTCGAGAAAGAACTTTGGAGAGGACAACACGATGAACGGAAGTCTAAGGCATGTTGCGGTGGCGCTGCTGACGGCTGCTTCGCTGATAGTGTCACCTGCGTACGCCCAGGCGCAACAAGGCCAAAACCAGGGCCCAGCGAAACAGCAACAGGGGCAGACTGCGGCCGGCGCGCAACCCGCCAGCCAGCCGGGAGCGCAAACCGGGGTCGGCCGCGTCGGAACCGGCGCGCGACTTGAGAGAGGGCATGGGTGCCGATTACTCCACGGGAAAGCCGATGTTCCCGAACATTTTCGCGCCTTACGCGCCGCGAAGCATGCCTGAGCCGATGCTGACGAATTCGACGCGGCTGGACCAGTTGATCCAGGACGGCAAATTGATGCTGAGCCTGGACGACGCGATATCGCTGGCGCTCGAAAACAATCTGAATATCTTCGTCCAACGGTTTGCGCCGTGGATTGCCGAGACGCAACTGTTGAAAGCCCAGGCTGGAGGCGTGCCACAAAGCCTCAGCACGCAGCAAGTGGTGCTGGGCTCGTCGCCATCGGTGTCGTTCGATCCGTGTTTACGGCAGGGTACGGCTGGAATCACTCGAACGTCCCGGTGAATAACCCGTTCATTTCAGGGACCGGCACCGGTACGCAACATTCTGGTGGTAAACCAAAACTCCTCGGCCGTTGATTTCGGGTACACGCAGGGATTTCACACCGGCACGAATTTCTCGGTCACTCTTAATACGCCGCGATCATCGCGACCAACGAACCGGATGTGTTCTTCAATCCGGCATTCAGTCCGGTGCTGACGGCGACTTTGTCGCAGCCGCTGTTGAACGGCTTCGGGATTCTGCCGAACACGCGGTACATCATCGAAGCAGAAGAATACGATCAAGGCGGCGAATTCGCAGTTCGCACAGGCGGTGATCGCGGTGGTGACGCAGACTTCGATCGACTACTGGGAACTGGTGTACGACCGGCAGAACGTAAAGGTGCAGGAAGCGGCGGTGGGCGTCTCGCAAAAGCTGTGGGAGGACAACAAGAAGCAGCTGGAGATTGGGACCATGGCGCCGCTGGACGTGCTGACGGCGGAATCGCAGCTGGCGACGGACCAGCAGAATCTGATCGTGGCGCAAACCACGAAACTGACGCAGGAAACCGTGCTGCTGAACGACATCGCCAAGAATTTGCTGGCGAAAGACGTGGCAGGGATTGAAATCGTGCCGACGACTGCGATTTCTACTCCGGACATCGTGGAAAATATTCCGCTGCAGGACGCGGTGCAGGAAGCGTGGAAGAAGCGTCCGGAGCTGTACCAGGCGGATCTGAATCTGAAGAACTCCGAGATTGAGGTGAAGGCCATCAGGAATTCCCTGCTGCCGTCGCTGAACGCTTACGTGCAATACGTGTCGCAAGGACTGAATGGGACAGGATTCAATACGACGGGAGTTAACGGGACGTTCGTCGCCGATCCGCAGGCACCGCTAGTGGGTGCGGATGGCGTTCCCATTCTAATAAATGGCAATGAAGCTTTCACAGGCGTTCCCGCTACGACGACCGCTGTGACGCATGGCGGGGTGAGCGATGCGCTGGCCCAGGTGTTCAAGAACCAATACCCGACCTACGCGGCGGGAGTGACTTTGACGATGCCGCTGCGCAATCGTTCGGCGCAGGCGGATAGCGCGCGAGCGCAGTTCGATGAGCGGCAGCTGCGGGTGCAGTACCGGCAGACGGAAAATACCATCGTCATTAACGTGCGCAACGCGATCATTACGTTGCAGCAGGACCGTTCGCAGGTGGCGGCGGCGGAGAAAGCGCGCAATCTGGCGCAGCAAACTTTGGACGCGGAGCAGAAGAAATATCAGCTGGGGTCGTCCACGTCATATCAAGTGGTGTTGCGGTCGCGCGATTTGACGGCGGCGCAGGGGACGGCGTTGCGCGCGCAGGCGAATCTGGCGGAGGCGCTGGTGAATTTCAATCAGGCGATGGGGCGCACGCTGGAAGTGCAGCACATCACCGTGGCGGATGCGATGCGCGGCGAGATGGCGCGGGATCCTTTGATTCCGGGGACACCGGCTCCGGGGACAGTGGTGGGCGCGAAGTAAGCGCGTCGGCGGGATCTGGTGGCTCGATTGCAGCGGGCGAGGCCAGCCTCGCCTAGATGCGTGCGGTTTCCGGGAATTTGGTTTCGGCAAAGCGGCGGCGAGCCGCCGCACTCCATATAATTGCCTGATGGCGCATCTTGATTGGCGCTTCGCAGCGCTTGGCTGCTCGCGACGCACGCCGTGAGTTTCTGGTTCTTGCTGCTTCCCTGCCCTTGCCATAAGATGAAGTATGGACGTGCTGCGGCTGCCTGTGTTTTCTTGTGGTAGCGCGGCCTTGGAGGAGCCCTCCCTCATGTCTGAAAAGATAATCGAAAAGACCGAGCAAAGCGGCGAAATCGCAGGCGACGGCTACGCTCGAGCCGAGCGCAAGGTTTCCGCGGGAGAGCGCGCGTGGGAGGAGAAGACTTTGGCGCCGACGCTCGCGAAATCGCCGGAGCGCGCGCAGGAGTTCACGACAGTCTCGAGCTATCCGATTCGCCGGCTGTACACCGGCGCGGATCTGCCGGACTGGAATCCGGAGAAGGATCTGGGCTATCCGGGCGAGCCTCCTTACACGCGCGGAATTCATTCGACGATGTATCGCGGGCGATTGTGGACGATGCGGCAGTTCGCGGGATTCGGCACCGCGCAGGATACCAACGCGCGTTTTCGTTATTTGCTGGCGCAGGGGCAGACGGGACTTTCGGTGGCGTTCGATTTGCCGACGCTGATGGGCTACGACGCGGACCACGCGCTGTCCGAAGGCGAAGTCGGCAAGTGTGGCGTGGCGATCAGTTCGCTGGCGGATATGGAAGTGCTTTTCGACCAGATTCCGCTGGCGGACGTGACCACTTCGATGACGATCAATTCGCCGGCGGCGGTGATTTGGGCGATGTACCTGGCCGTGGCGGAAAAGCAGGGCGCGGACTGGAAGAAAATTTCCGGCACGCTGCAGAACGACATTCTGAAGGAATATATCGCGCAGAAGGAATACATCTATCCGCCGGAACCTTCGATGCGGCTGGTGATCGATACGCTGGAATTCGGCGCGAAGGAAACTCCGAAATTCAATCCGATTTCGATCAGCGGATATCACATTCGCGAGGCGGGCTCGACGGCGATTCAGGAATTGGCGTTCACTCTGCGCGACGGGATCGAGTATGTGGAATGGGGCGTGCGCCGCGGCATGGAAGTGGATGATTTTGCGCCGCGGCTTTCGTTCTTCTTCAATGCGCACAGCGATTTTTTCGAGGAGATCGCGAAATATCGCGCGGCACGGCGGATCTGGCACAAGACGATGACGGAGCGGTTCGGCGCGAAGAATCCGCGCTCGTGGGCGTTGCGGTTCCACACGCAGACGGCGGGATGTTCGTTGACCGCGCAGCAGCCTTACAACAACGTGGTGCGCACGGCGTTGCAGGCGCTGGCGGCGGTGATGGGCGGGACGCAATCGCTGCACACGAATTCGCTGGACGAAGCTTGGGCGTTGCCGACGGAATTTGCGGCGACGCTGGCGTTGCGCACGCAGCAGATCATCGCGCACGAAAGCGGCGTGACGAATACGGCGGACCCGCTTGGGCGGATCGTATTTTGTGGAGGCGCTGACGAATGAGGTAGAGCGCGGCGCGTGGGATTACATTCAGAAGATTGACTCGCTGGGCGGGATGGTGGCGGCGATCGAGCGCGGGTATCCGCAGCGGGAGATTGCGGAGGCGTCTTACAAGTATCAGATGGCGGTGGACCGCAAGGAAAAGATCATCGTGGGCGTGAATGATTACGTCGCCGAAGAAAAAGGCATTGATATTTTGCAGATCGATGAGACCGTCGCGACGCGCCAGACGGCGCAGCTGCAGAAATTGCGCGCGGAGAGATCGAGCGCGGAAGTCGAGCGGCGTTTAGCGGCTTTGCGCAAGGCCGCGGAAGGCAAGGAAAATCTGATGCCGTTTATTTATGACGCGGTAAAGGCTTACGCCACGCTGGGTGAAGTCTGCGACGCCATGCGCGCAGTCTTCGGCATCTACGAAGAGGTAGCGATCACTTAATCATGCAGAACAAAATGCAGCGACTTTCCTTACTGAGTGTCGCCGCGGTCGCGATGGTGTGTGCGATCGGGGTTTGTGCGAGCGCGGCACCGGCGTGGGCAGCGCCGAAAGAGAAGAAGCCCGCGGAGAGGAGCGGGTTCATTACCACTTCGGACGGCGTGCGGATTCATTACATCGAGGCGGGGAAGCTTGCGACTTCGCCTAGCGCGCAGATTGGGAATCCGATGCCGAAGGACGCGGTGATCAAGAAGGGCGAGATTGGGCTTTCGGCGGCGCACCAGTTCCCTTCTATTTTGTTTGTGCCGGGATGGACGATGCCGGCGTGGATTTGGCAGCGTCAGATTGATTATTTCGCGCACGACTATCGCGTGGTGGCGATGGATCCACGTTCGCAGGGGCAATCTTCGCAGACGAATGATGGATTGTATCCCGCGGCGCGCGCGCGAGACATCAAGGCGGTGGTGGATCAATTGCACCTGGCTCCCGTGGTGATCGTGTCGTGGTCCATGGCGGTGGTGGAGACGATGGCGTATGTGGATCAGTTCGGCACTGGCGATTTCGCGGGGTTGATTTTGGTGGACAACGACGCGGGCGGACGCGCGCCGGCCGACGCGGACCAGGATTTCGGGCTGCTGAAAGGGGTCCTCGAGGATCGCCAGAAGTCGCTCGACGGATTCATGCGCAATTTAAATTTCAAGAAGCCGCATCCCGAGGAGTACATCAACAAATTGGAGAAGGCGTCTTTGCAGGTGCCCACGAATTCAGCCGTGGCGCTGCTGGTGGGATATTTTGTGGCGGATTACCGGCCGGTGCTGCCGAAGATTGACAAGCCGGTGGTGGTTTGCGCGGCGAAGACTCCATACATGAGCACGATCGTCGCGATGCAGAAAAACATTTCCAGTTCGAAGCTGGAAATATTCGAAGGCGATGGCCATGCGCTGTTTGTGGATGATCCGGACAAGTTTAACGCGCTGGTAGAGGATTTCCTGCTGAATTTGGCGCGATAGAACCTTGGCGGGGCGTGCTGCTAACGTTTTGTTGGGGATTTCGAGTATCCTTCGTTAATATGCCTGACAAGAAAATTAGGGTATTGATCGCCAAACCCGGCCTCGATGGACACGACCGCGGCGCGAAAATCATTGCGCGAGCGCTGCGCGATGCCGGGATGGAAGTGATTTACACCGGGCTGCGGCAGACGCCGGAAATGATCGCGTCGGCGGCGGCGCAGGAAGACGTGGACGTAATCGGGCTTTCGATTCTTTCCGGCGCGCACAATACGCTGTGTCCGCGGTTGATGGAGCTGCTGCGCGGCAAGGGTATGAATGATGTGACCGTGCTGATCGGCGGAATTATTCCCGAAGCGGACATCCCGGCGCTGAAGCAGGGTGGTATCGCTGAAGTTTTTCTCCCCGGCACTACCACACAAGCGATCGTTGATTTTATCCGCCACCGCGTTTCTGCTGCTCCGCGCGAAGCGTAACTTTGCGGTGAGCACTCGCTTGACTGCTATTGCTTCCGACGAAATACTTTGGTTGCGGCTGGAAAGTGACGACGGATTTCCTCGTCTGGAGATGCGAGTGGTGGATGCGCTCGCGGGCGAAATCGCGCGTCTGGCGGAAGCGGCCGAACTTGCTGGTGCGGTGATCACTGGCAGTGAACGTGCGTTTGCGGCGGGAGCGGAGATTGCGGAGGTGGCGCGGTTGACGCCGGGCGACGCGTTGGCTTTCTCGCGGCGCGGGCAAGAGGTGTTGGGCACAATTGCGTCGAGCGCGAAGCCGGTGGTTGCGGCGATTCGGGGATATTGCATTGGTGGAGGTTTGGATTTGGCTCTGGCTTGTCGCGCGCGAATCGCTACAGCTGACGCGGTGTTTGCGCATCCAGGCGCGACGCTGGGGATCATCACGGGTTGGGGCGGAACGCAACGATTGCCCCGCTTGATTGGGCGCGGGCGCGCGTTGGAAATGTTGGTTACCGGCGGGCGCATATGCGCGAACGAGGCGCTGGCGTGGGGATTGGTTGGCGGGCTGTCTGCCGACGGTGAATCAATTGCCGACGCGTTTCGGATCGCGCGTTCGCTAGCACGATGGCGCAGGCGCCACGCCGACGGGGCGTGACCGCTACGTTGAATTTCCGGTCGAAGCGGGAGACGCATCCAGCGCAGGATCCAGCAGTGGAATGGGCTCGTCCTGCCCCGAGACATCCACCTCGAGCGTGTCGAAACTCCAGTGATTCGCGTGCTTGTTCCCCACCACGAAGATGCGCCCTTTTCCGTTCGGTCCCGAGATGGGTATGCTGATGCTTGCGTCTCCGTCCGCATTCTCGAACTTGATGCTGCCCATAACGAACCAGCCGATGTGAAGCGGCGTTCCAAGTTTCGCCACGACCGCGGGTGATTCCGTCGCGCGCCTGACAGCCAATTGATATGGATAAGAAGCGCGGAACTCTGACGCGATCACGTAGAAAAGTCCGCCAGCAAACGCACTCAACAGGACCAGGACACCCACAACCAGCAACGGGACGAGCCATTTCCAGTTTCGTTCGAACCAGGTGCGCGGCCGCGGCGGAAACGGCGGTGCTGCGAATGCTGGTGAAGGAGGAGTTGTCATAGTGTGTGTCGACCTGACACACGTGTAATACACCAAAATCGCAGCGCTGCCAAAGGTTCGTCGCGCGTGCCTACAACGCGCGGACTAATTTTGTGCGCGTATAAGCTACGCGGAAGCCGTTGCGCTCGATGTTGCGGTGCGAAATGCTGCTGGGCCGTGCGAAGCTGACTGCTAGATCGCAGCCTTTTTCGCGCGCCCAGGCGAGGCGTTCTGCTAGCAACGCTGCTTGCACACCGCGGCGGCGGAATGCGGGCAACGTGCTTGCGCCGAAAAGCCCGCCGACTCCTTGACCGGCGAACGCGCCGCCACCACCCGCCACGGTGCCGTCCACGATCGCCAGAAAAAAGCAGGCGTCGCCGCGGCGGTAGAAGCCCTCCATCACGTCGAGCATCGCCTGTGTCACTGGATAATGTTCGGCGAAGCCCTCTGCAACGGTTTGGGTCCAGAGTTTCGCTTCGTGGGGCGCCGCGGCTCGAACGGTGACGCCTGGGGACATCGTGTCCGGCATGCGCGCGGCTGCGAGGTCGTCGAGGATCAGAACATCGGTAAGTTCGAGCAAGTGATAGTTGCGCGCCGCAAATTTCTCGTAGAGGCTCACGTCAACGAGCGGACACAACTCGATGGCCGCGGGAGCTTTGCGGCTGTGGAAGAAGTCGCCGAGCGCATCCACTTCAGCATCACTCACTGGGCCGTGCAGGCCCACTCCAATGGCCTGGGTAATCGGCGAATCGATACCCGCGAAAACCGCGACGCCTCCAGCAATTTCTTCGATGGCCACGGAGTGTTCCGGGTGAAAGCGCTGGCAGGCTTCGGCGCATGCGCTGCCGGCGTATGCTTCGGCCATTTCAACGCGGCGGGCTAAATCCACATCAGTGACATACTCCCCGGGCGGAAGCCCGGGACTTCTCATGCAACGGTAGCTAATTGCCTATGCGTTGACGCATGGAGGCTCAGTCCGAGCCTTTGAATCTCCAATGCTGAAGCGTGGTCGCGCGTTGTTACCAATCCGCATTCGACGCAGACGTGTTCTCTGTCGGAAAGTTTCTTCCGATTGTCCGCACCGCATGGACAACGTTGACTGGTACCGCGTGGGTCTACCGGAATGAACCTTCTACCAGCGTTTTCGGCTTTGTAGGAGAGCTTATTCAAGAAAGATGCCCACGACGCATCGTGAACTGATTTTGCAAGAATGCCTCGGGAAAGCCCCTTGATATTCAGGTCTTCCACGAAGATGGTTCCGTACTGCTGAATGATTTTCCGCGATTCCTTGTGCTGGAAATCATTTCGCTTGTTGAAAATATCCCGGTGAACTTTGGCGAGAATCTGGACTGCTTTCCGTCGTCGGTGTGAACGTTTGTTGAGGCGACGGGAAACTTTGCGTTGTGCTCGACGCAATTTTGCTTGTGCCTCGCGATACCAACGAGGGTTTGGAATCCTGTCGCCGTTGCTCAACGTCGCGAACGTCTCCAAGCCGACATCGATTCCAGTGGAGTTGTCCAGACGTGGCAACGGCTCCGGGGCAACAACGCAACTAAAACACGCGTACCAATTGCCGTTTTCGCGTTTGACCGTGAGCGTCTTGACTTCGCCTTTCCGTTCGCGATGCAGCTTGATTTTGACATTGCCGACTTTGGACAACTGCAACTTGTCCGCGAGTTTGAAACCTGCTTGCGGGTAGGTGAACGAATCATACCGATGTCTTCCTTGGAATCGAGGAAAGCCCGGTGTTTGGTGACGCTTGACGCGAAGCAAAAAGGATTTGAACGTTTTGTCCACGCGACGGAGAACGTCTTGCAACACTTGAGAGTGAAGGCTGGCAACATCGGGTCTGATTGCTTTGATTTCGCCAAGTTGGTTCGCTTGGGAATAGTAAGTGAGCTTTGCCTTTGCGATTCGGTAGCCGTCCCGACGTTCTTGGAGCGCGGCGTTGTAGATTTCACGGCACACGTCGAGTGTTGTCTGCAATCGCTCCCGTTGCCGGCGATTGGGATAGAGTCGGTACTTGAAGGTCTTTTTTGACATGGCTCCTATTCCAATACTACCGTTGGTCTATGCTCATTGCAGGTGAAATCCGACACGGTAGACATTGCGTTTTCCAGTTGCACGTTCATTTGGTCTTCGTCACCAAGTATCGAAGACGGATATTTAACGGTGATGCGATCGAACGACTTCGCGCTATCTTCACCAAAGTTTGCGCTGCTTTTGAAGCCCAACTTGTTGGTATGGACGGCGAAGACAACCACGTTCACCTGCTTGTGAACTATCCACCCAAGCACTCTGTTTCATCACTGGTGAACAGTTTGAAAGGTGTATCCAGTCGATTGCTCCGACAGGCCCGCCCTGATTTAGCACAACGCTACTGGAAAGGTGTTCTCTGGTCGCCGTCGTACTTTGCCGCGTCTTGCGGTGGGGCACCGATTGCGATTCTGAAAACGTACATCGAGCAACAACGAACACCGGATTAACGGGCCTTATATCCCTGCCCTGAAGGGCGAGGTTTTACGGCCCGACGGATAAAACGCATTGGTGAATCTCCAGTGCGCGACTGTGCGCGCGTTTAGACGAGCAAAGGCCAAATTAAAACGCTTGATTGGCGATGCCGCAGGATTTAGAAAAGCGGCGAGGCGCCGAGTTAACGGGGCGAGCCGGAGACAGTCCTATCCTTCGCGTGGGAACCGCAGCGCGTAGGCGCCTCCGGAGGAGAGAATGTGGCCCGCGGCAGAACCGCAAACCGCGGTGATTCTAGCGCATCGGGAGCGCAAGTCAAAACAATTCAGGGGTGATAGAATCCTGCATCTGCCGCAAAATGATGAAGAACGATTATCGTGCGGATTGGTGCGAGGAGATCGCTGGGTGAGCGGAACGAAAATCGAATCCCGCGTGGATGAGAAGTCGGCGGACTTTGAGAAGAACAGCCGGCTGATGGTGGACCGCCTGACGGAAATAAAAAATCAAGAGCAGCAGATTCGGCAGGGTGGCGGCGCGAAAGCGATCGAGGCGCAGCACAAGAAGAATCGTCTGACGGCGCGGGAACGCATCGCGAAGCTGATTGACGCGAAGACGGACTTTTTTGAGCTGGGGCTTTACGCGGCGCACGATATGTACCAGGAATGGGGCGGTGCTCCGGCGGCTGGGACGATCACCGGCCTCGCGCGCGTTTCCGGGCGACAGGTGATGATCATCGCGAACGATGCGACGGTGAAAGCCGGCGCATTTTTTCCGATGACGGCGAAGAAAGTGATCCGCGCGCAGAACATCGCGATTGAAAACCATATTCCGACGCTTTACCTGGTCGATTCCGCGGGCGTTTTTCTGCCGCTGCAGGAGGATGTGTTCCCGGATACCGACGATTTTGGGCGCGTCTTCCGCAATAATGCAGTAATGAGCGCGCTGGGCATTCCGCAGATTACCGCGATCATGGGAATGTGTGTGGCGGGCGGGGCTTATTTGCCGGTGATGTGCGACAAGATTCTGATGACCGAGGGCAGCGGATTATTTTTGGCTGGGCCGGCGCTGGTACAGGCGGCGATCGGCCAGAAAACATCGGCGGAAGAATTGGGCGGGGCGCAGATGCACGCGCAGATCAGCGGGACGATTGATTTTCGCGAGCCAGATGATGCGGCGTGCATCAAGCGTTTGCGTGCGCTGGTGGATAAGATGGGGCATGCTGCGGGAGCGCCGTTCGATCATAAGACTGCGGCGGCGCCGGCGTACGCCGAGGAAGCGATCTACGGTGTTTTTTCGGCTTCGCCGGGAAAACAGTACGACATGCACGAGATTATTGCGCGGATTGTGGATCGCAGCGAGTTCGAGGAATATCGCGCGGAGTACGGGCAGACGCTTTTGTGCGGTTACGCGCGCATCGGCGGATGGGCCGTGGGGATTGTGGCGAACCAGAAGAAAAACGTTAGCACCGTGGCGCCGGGCACGGGCGAAAAGCGCATTGAGTTTGGCGGAGTGATTTACAACGAAGCGGCGGACAAGGCGGCGCGATTTATTCTGGACTGCAATCAGAATCTGGTGCCGCTGATTTTTCTGCACGATGTGAATGGGTTTATGGTGGGCAAGGAAGCGGAGTGGAGCGGGATTATCCGCGCCGGCGCTAAGATGGTGAACGCGGTGGCGAACAGTGTGGTGCCGAAGATTGCGGTGATTTGCGGCGGAAGTTTTGGCGCTGGACATTATGCGATGTGCGGAAAGGCTTACGACCCGCGGTTTGTGTTTGCGTGGCCGACGGCGCGTTATGCCGTGATGAGCGGCGATTCGGCGGCAGGTACGCTGGTGGAAATCAAGATCAAGCAGCTGGAGCGTGAAGGGAAAAGGCTGAGCGACGCGGAGAAGAAGGAGCTGCGCGAATCCATTCGCAAAACCTACGAGCAGCAGACCGATCCGCGGTATGCTGCGGCGCGGCTGTGGGTGGATGCGATCATTGATCCGGCGCGCACGCGCGAGGCGCTTATCGAGGCCTTAGAGGCTGCGTCGTTAAATCCGAAGGTCGCGGAATTTAAAACGGGCGTCCTGCAAACATAGTTGAATGTAGAGAGCGAACAACTGAAAGTCAAAAGTTAGGAAGATTCAGCCGTCCGACGGGAAGTTTGGGCCATGCACTCCTGATCAGACGATGACGAACGAACAGCGTAGCGGCGGGTACGGAGTGTTCGGGGTTACGATGTTGTTGTGTTTGCCGTCGATGCTCAATGTGTTCGTTTCGGCGGAGATTTCAGGGAATTCGTATCATAGTTCAGCACTGTGGTTTATGTATCAAGTGTCGCAGTACATCGGCTTGATCGGAATAGTCGTGGCGGCGGCATTGACGATTATTAAGGCGAGTGACGGCAAGAGCTCGCGAATCGCAGTGACGCTGATGGGATTTTCCGTGCTGCTGGCGGTTTTTTTGTTGTGGTATGCAGTGCACATTTACCGGAGCCCGTGGTTCTGAACACTTATGGCCAATGAAGTGACGATTGTGGAATGTCCGCGGGACGCGTGGCAGGGATTGCGCGACATAATTCCCACGGAGGAAAAGATTCAGTATTTGAGCCGACTGATTGCGCTGGGATTTCGGCACATTGATGCGGTGAGTTTCGTTTCGCCAAAGCACGTGCCGCAAATGGCGGATAGCGAAGCGGTGATGGCGGACCTGAGCCAGGTGAAAGCGCCGGGCGGCGAGCCGGTGGACATTATCGGGATCGTGGTGAACGCGCAGGGACTGGAACGGGCGCTGGCGACTCCGGGAGTGACGACTGTCGGCTATCCTTATTCCATTTCGGCGTACTTCCGGCGGGCGAATGCGAATATGTCGCGAGCTGAATCGCGTGAGCTGGTGGAAAAGCTACAGCGCGACACGCGCGCGGCGGGCAAGAACCTGGTGATTTATATTTCGATGGCGTTCGGAAATCCTTACGAAGAGCCGTGGGGCGCGGAAATTGTCGACGAAACGCTGGTGTGGCTGACAGATTTGGGCGTGCGAACGGTTTCGCTGGCGGATACGGTGGGGACGGCGTCTCCTGAAGAAGTCGCGGAACTTTACCAGGCGGTGAAAGGGTGCGTCGCGGGAGTTGAGATTGGGGTGCATTTGCATAGCCGACCGGATCGCGCAGCGGAAAAAATCTTGGCGGCTTATGAGGCGGGGTGCCGGAGATTTGATGGAGCGCTTACCGGGATGGGCGGGTGCCCTTTTGCTGGGGATGAGTTGGTTGGGAATATTCCGACCGAGGCTGTGCTGACGACTCTGGCCTCGCGCGGAGTCTCTACTGGTATTGACACCAAGTCGCTGGCGGTGGCTTGCGCGATTACTGGGGAGCTTCGGGAGAAATATGCGCATGCAGTTGATTCGGCGGAAGCGGCGCCGACTGGGAAGCCGAATTAGCGGATGACGTAAGAGTTTCTACTGTAGAGACACAGAGGGCACAGAGCAAGGCCGAGAACACAGAGAAAACTATCATGACCACCAAGACGCCAACTGCCGCGGCAGCTAATTACGACACGCTGAAATACGAGAAGGACGGCGCGATCGCGACGATCACGCTGAACCGGCCGGAGAAACGCAACGCGATTTCCAGCACGATGATTGAAGAATTGCTGGGCGCGCTGAACGCGGCGGACAACGACGGCGCGGTGCGCGTGGTGATTCTTACGGGCGCGGGGAAGGCTTTTTGTTCGGGGATGGACCTGGAGACTTTGCAGTCGATTGCGAACCAGACGGGCGCGCAAAATCTGGCGGATTCGCGACAGATGGCGCGGATGTTTCACCGCATATATTGTTTTCCGAAGCCGCTAATTACGGCGGTGAACGGCGCGGCGATCGCGGGGGGCTGCGGGATCGCGACGTTTTCGGATATCACGGTGGCGGTGCCGGAAGCGAAGTTCGGTTACACGGAAGTGCGCATCGGATTTATTCCGGCGCTGGTCTCGGTGCTGCTGCGCAGGCAGATTGGCGAAAAGCACGCGCGCGAATTGCTGCTGACCGGCGAGATTATTGACGCGGCAGAGGCGTTCCGGCTGGGGATGGTGACGGAGATCGTCCCGGCGGCGGATTTGCTGAAACGGGCTAACGAAGTGGCGGCAAAGTTTTTGGAAGCGAGCCCCACGAGTTTGCGACGCACGAAGCGGTTGCTGCTGCAATACGACGAGACGGAAGTGACGCAG
Organism: uncultured Acidobacteriota bacterium; assembly: GCA_963747605.1. Lineage (GTDB taxonomy): Bacteria > Acidobacteriota > Terriglobia > Acidiferrales > UBA7541 > Palsa-295. The sequence goes on from CAVVGA010000037.1 coordinate 13,705, forward strand.
GAAATTGAAATGGCTACGCAGGAAAACGCGGCGATTCGGGCGACCGAGGATTTTCGCGAAGGGCTGGCTTCGTTTCTGGAAAAGCGCGACCCGAAATGGACGGGGCAGTGAGGTCGCGACGTCTCCGGAGCGACAACTTTTCGGCTTTCAGTCAAAAGCAGCTCCCTCTCTGCGTCCCGCGCGCGACAGAAAAAGCGCGGGACTTCGTTCAGGATGACACGCGGTCTTACGCGGCGAAATAATCTACAAACGACGATGGAATATACAGAAACCACAATTCGTGTGCGTTATGCAGAGACGGACCAGATGGGAGTGGTGTACCACGGCAATTATTTCACCTGGTTTGAAGTGGGGCGCGTGGATTTGTGCCGGCAGCTGGGATTCGAGTACAAGAAAATGGAAACCGAGGACGACAGCTACATCGTGGTGGCGGATGCGCACTGCCGCTTCAAGCGTCCGGCGCGATTCGACGATTTGCTGCTGGTGCGCACCAAGGTGCTGGCGTCGCAGCGTCGCACCGTGAAATTCGGTTACGAAATCGTGCATCAGGAATCGCGCGAAGTGCTGGCTATTGGAGATACGCTGCACGTTTTTTGCGACAAGCAGGGACGGCCGAAATCGTTGCCGGAAAAATATCGCAAGTACTTTCCTGCCCTAAAAGACGGCGACCATTCACGTGATCGGAAACATACACACTTATGAGCGCAATTCAAATTGACGGTGAACATCTCGATTTTGCGCAGCTCTACCGCGTGGTATTCGAGGGCGCGAAGGTGGAGCTGGCTCCACAGGCGCGCGAGCGGATGCTGGCGTCGCGCGCGGTGATCGAGCGGCTGATCGCTTCGGACCAGGCCGTGTACGGCGTGAATACCGGGTTCGGGAAAATGGCATCGGTGCGGATTTCGCGCGAGCAGATTGGCGAACTGCAAGTGAATCTGGTGCGCAGCCACGCTTGCGGGGTCGGCGAGCCATTAACCGAGCAGGAAACTCGCGCGATGTTGCTGCTGCGTGCGAATGCGATTGCCAAGGGATTTTCCGGCGTACGTCCGGTGGTGGCAGAAACTTTGTGCGCGATGTTGAATGCGGGCGTGCATCCGGTGATCCCATCGCAAGGCTCGGTGGGCGCGTCGGGAGACCTGGCGCCGCTGGCGCATCTGGCGCAGGAGGCGATCGGCGAAGGCGAGGCGCTGCTGAATGGCCGCACACTTTCCGGCGGCGACGCGATGCGTACGGCAGGGATCGCGCCATTGAAGCTGGAGGCGAAGGAAGGCCTGGCGCTGCTGAATGGCACGCAAGCGATGCTGGCGCTGCTGGCGCTGGGTCTACGCGACGCGGAGATCGCGGTGGATACCGCGGACGTCGCCGCGGCGCTATCGCTGGATGCTTTGCGCGGCAGTCCAGCGGCGTTTGACGAACGCATCGCGGCGGTGCGGCCGTACGCGGGGCACGCTACTACGGCGCGGAATTTGCGCAGGCTGAATGAAGGCAGCGCGATCCGCGAATCGCATCGCACTGCGGAAAAAGACAAGCGCGTGCAGGATGCTTACAGTTTGCGTTGCACGCCGCAAGTGCATGGAGCGGTGCGCGACGCGCTGGCCCAGGTGCGCACGACGCTTGCGGTGGAACTGAATAGCGCGACGGACAATCCATTAGTGTTTGCGGATTCGGGCGAAGTGATCAGCGGTGGAAATTTTCACGGGCAGCCGCTGGCGATGGCGGCGGATCAACTGGCGGTGGCTCTGGCAACGCTTGCAGGAATTTCCGAGCGCCGCATCGAGCAGATGACCAACCCGCAGACGAGTTTACTGCCGGCGTTTCTTGTACGCGACGCGGGATTGAATTCCGGATTCATGATCCTACAGGTGACCGCAGCGGCGCTCGCCAGCGAAATGAAGACGCAGGCCGCGCCGCATTCTGTGGATTCGATTCCGACATCGGCCAATCAGGAAGATTACGTTTCGATGGGGATGGGAGCAGCGCGCAGGATTCAGCCGATGCTGGCGAATTTGCGGAACGTTCTGGCGATTGAACTGCTCGCGGCCTGCCAGGGGATTGATTTGCTCGCGCCGCTGCAAACCGGCGCCCAAGGTGCGAGGGCGCAAGCGATTGTGCGTGCGGAATCGAAGATGTTGGAGGTGGATCGTTCGCTGGCGCCGGATATTCGCGCGGTCGAACGACGCATCGCCGCGGGCGCCTTCTGTGAAATATTGCGCTGAATGCGGCGTGATGCGGACCCACGAAAAAAAGCAACCGCGATCAGAACTCCGTGGTCGTTGTGAGGGAGTTCTGATCGCGGCCGGTTGGATTCGATAGCCGCTACACTTACTGACTTCTTTTCGCGGCCTTTCTTGGCGTCTTCCGCTACTTTGGGCGCAGGCTTTGCTTGGCTCGCTGCTTTTCCAGCTGCGCTGATGTTGACGGTGTCCTGCGGAGTTACTTTCGTGACGTTCGCTGCTGGCTTCGCAGCCGGAGCTTCGTGAGCTTGTGCCACTTGTGGAGCGTGTGAAACTGCGCCTACCGGGTTTGCCATCGGATTGCCTCCAATTCACTTATCGGCAAAGGGTGCCGGGTTCTTTTAGGGAATAGCCGGCCGCGCGGCAAGAAATGCGCGTGCGGGTGAAATTGTACTGATCCAATGGAAATACGGATTGGGTCGCGCATTGTGCGGCGCGTCACGCGAGAGCTTGGAACAGGAATGTACCGAAACGGTAGCCGACCGCGTAGCTGAATGGCGGGATTCCCATCGAATAATGTCCGCACGGAAGCGAAAGGCTTTCGAACGCGACGCCATCGCGGCGAATGGCGGTGAGAAATTCGTTGGTGAGCTCATTGGGGAAAGTGGGATCGTAGCGGCCGCTGATCGCCAGGATTTTTTTGCGCGTGCCGTGCAGACGCGAGATATGGGGATACGGACTGATCGGCGAAAAATAGCGGCGCACTTCGTCGAGCGAAAGTTCGTGATGCAAAGTTTCCCACACGTTGGTCGTGGTAAGGCCGGCGGCGACCACGTCTCCAAAATATGTGGAGACATGCAGAAACGCGCCGGCGCGCAGCGCGGGTTCGTGCGCGATGGTGAGAAACGCTAGGCACGAACCGATGCTGGTGCCGAGAATGCCGAGGCGATCGTAACCTTGCTGTTCGAGCCAGCGCAGAGTGCGGCGCGTATCGAGCACAGCCTGACGATTGGCCTGCAGCGTGAGGCCGATGTTCGGGCTCACCATATAATCCGCGCGGGGATGGCCGGGAACGGCGCGACGATCGTGATACGGCAGGCTTAATTTTATGGCGGTGATGCCGAGTTGGTTGAGCCAGCGGCAGACGTTTTGCTGTTCATTCCAGCGGCAATTCCATTGCGCGAGGACCACGACGGCGGGACCGCTGCGGCGCGCTTTAAACAATTGTGCGTGCACGCGATTATTTTCCGGCCAGGGGGATTCGATGGCGCTGGTGAAGGTGAGCACGTTGTCTTTTAGCACGTAGTCGTCGGCTCGAGCGGTGGCGAACCATTCGTCGCTGTGCGTTACCGTCTCGCGCGCGAAATTTTCCAGCCAGCCGCGCGGGTCGCGTTCGTTGGCCGAGCCGCCGACGTGTTCGAGGCCCCACGCGAAGGGCAGGACGCGGCGATCCGGCTCCTGCGCGAAGCGCATGTGTTCGTAAGCGCAGACCTTCTGTTCGAGCCAGGACATGATGTGTAAACCATCGAATATACCGTAGTGCGTGGGGTGCGTTCAAACGACGAAGTGATCAAGCAACGGACCATTTTCGCGGACGAATCTCGGATCGTTTCCGGATTATGAGCATCCGCGCAGCAGAACTCCGTTTATGCCGCTGTGAGCACCACGGCGCTTCATGAAAATACAGACTGGAATTCAGCCGACTTCGCCAGGATTTCGACAAGTTGTCGTCTTCCGTGTGCTGTCTGCACCAACGTCACTATGTGCGGGGTCCTTGTTCGGTGCTCTGCAATATCGAGGCGCGGCGCGCCAGGCCTCGTTGTCTGCCTAATCTTTCCGTCCGGTAAAATCTCGATCTCCCATCCCACCTCGCGTAGCTCAGCAATCGCGGCCTGTCGCTCGGGCTCCGGAACAATTTCGACCGTGGTCTTACGAACGATCATGTAGCCATACTCCATTGCTTCGAAGGCGGTTTTGAGGTCAAGGGCGATTTGGGAAATCTGCGCCGCATCGAGTTCACTAAGAATAAATACCTGGATTCCTCGCCCCTTTCTGCCAATACGCTCTCCACTTAAATTGTGGGTGGTTCCCTGACGCTTATAGATTACCCAGACAAGCTCCCGGAAGATCGACTCAATGCGCACGGAATAATCACCCCCGGCGATACTCGCGATCGCCGAGAAGTTTGAGTATCCAGTTCACTTGCAGTGATCTACGGAGCTTCCATCGGAACAAACACACAATAGGGCTTCCCGTAGGGAATGTCCTCGCCGGTTGCAACTCCCGCCGCTACGTAGTCGCCTGGAGCAACTGGGGAACCTGAAACTAGTGGTGCTTTGGTCGCGAGGAACATCGGACCGTTAGTAGCGATAACGCCCTTTTGGCCGGAAAGGCTCGCGCTGGCGAAAGCTGTACCGGTCGGGACCCACTCGCCGAATGCACCTTCCAGCCAACCGTCGAAGCTAACGATATTTTCTGCGCCAAGATGCAATTTGATTGAGAAAGGCATCGCTCCATACCAGCTTTCAATTTTACCCGGAGACGAAGTGAACGCTACAGTAAATCAGCGCCGCATCTATGAACCGGTTACTACCCGAATCTACCGCGACCGCGAAAAAGCTTGCCATCGCGAGGCAAGCAGAGTAAACAGACAGCTCAAGTGTCTAGCGATACGGCGATTCCTATACTCTCTCTGAATCTCCACATCTATCCTTGGGAAGACGCGACCGTGGTGCGTTGCACCGGCCGGCTGACTGCCGAAACGTCGCCGCAGCTGAAAACGGAAGTGAAGGCGCTGCTGCCGCAGAAACGGCGGTTGATCCTGGACCTCAGCGAACTTGGGTACATGGATAGTTCCGGTCTCGGGACATTAGTAGGACTTTACATTTCGGCGAAGGGCGCGAAATGTGAAATGCAATTGAATAACCTGAGCCCGCGCATCCGCGAACTCCTTAGCATCACGAATGTTCTCTCCGTCTTCGAAAGCTGCGGCCGCACCGGCATGCGTTTGCCCTGAGCGGCTCGTGGTGCCGAGCTATGCCGGCGGGCGCGTGCTTACGCTGTGCGTCGCGCAGGAGGTCACCTTCGGCCTTCAGTCGCGATGGATCACCTGAAATCGAAATGAGTAGCCGACTCCGACGAAGCGATTCGCTCTGCCCGTTAAACTCTCGCCGAAGTGGAAATCGACTTGTTGCGTTCGCGTAACCTTCAGCGTGGATCCGCAGTCCAGAAGCTGACGCGAACCGCCGGTCACCGGAAAGTTGTCTACGTATTCGATATAAGCGTCCCAGGGCCCGGCCAATTGCCGATCTACAAGAATCGTGGCCTCACCAGTAGGATTTCGCGACTGACCTTGCGTGGGCCAATCCATTGCGAGCATTCCGGCCGCCGTCCACTGGCTGGAAAGGCCGTGCGACCAGGCGACCTGCAAGCCGGGATCGTAGCCGCCGCTGGACACGCCGTTCGCTCCCGTAGGAAAACTGAGCAACGCTGTCGCGGACACATCGAATCCGCCAGGCGTGGGGTCAAGCTGCTGTTTGACGCCAACGGCCATGTCGCCGAATCCCGAGCCGCGTCCGGCAGCGCTGCTGACGTTGTAGAAATAATCTGGCACTGTCAAACGCAATTCGTTTTCGTCGCGATGCCGAAGCGCAGTAAAGTTTCCGGGCCGTCAACGACGTCCTGGCCCTGGTTGTAAGTTTCCAGGAACCCGTTCTCCGCCTGCAGACTGCCGGACGGGAAGACAATACTGGAGTTGGTGAACCAGGGGCGATCGGTTGTGATCACTGGCGAGGTTTCTGCGTTTGCAGGCTGGTCCTGGGCTTGCGCCGGGGCCAGCGCGATGAAAGTGAAAGCCAGCAGTGCAGCGCAAACACGGATGAACATCGGCCTGCTTCACCGTCCCCGATTCATTCGCCGCGGACAGTATCACAAGACGATTCGGCTTCACATGAACGAGATAGGACGTACGCCGCTCGTGTCAACATTCGCCAAGATTAGCGCAGCTAAACCTGAAGAATTCCAAATGAGAAATGGTCCCGCAGCCTCCTGCTCGGACAGGAGGGGCGGGACCAATCTCTTACGACATTTGTGTTCGGCCGACGCGCTCAGCCGATTTGCTCAGCCGACGATTCGAGCTGATTTGTTCCGCTGACTAGAATTCGCGGTGCGCGTTGTCGGCTTCTTCGGCCAATTGTTTTAGGGTTTGGAAGAACTTCGTGGATTGGCCGGTGAACAGTCCGTCGTTGGTGAGCGCCGTGACGGCGGCCTGCGCGCCGGCAAATCTGTCGTCGCTGGGGCGAATCACAGCACAATGCGGCAGATTCGCACTGATGAATTCGCAGGGAACGGGAAAGATCAGGCTCGGTTGCACCAGGCTCGCCGGCTTCAGTGGTGGACCGTTGAAAAAATCGGGAAAGGTGAGGCCGGAAATGGAGTCGGTGAACGGCGCCACCGGCTGTTGCACTCCATTACCCGCGAAATCCACCCATTCCAGGAAGTGAGCAATTTCATCTCCGCCGATGCCCAGGGTGATTTTCAGAACTTCCCTGCTGCTGACTTTCTGGCTAAGCGCAGCGTACAGACTCGAGCCGCCCTGTTCGATCATGCCGAAGTGAAACGCAGCGACGTTGGCGATCGCCTGAATGTGATCGTTACCAAGAAAGTTGGAATTCGCAGCACCGTTGAAATCGCTGTTGTTTCGCGGAATCGCTGTGACGTTGTTGAGCGTAATCGCCTGCGGGAACGTCGCGCCAAGGTCCGGATTGGTAGTGCTGCGGTAACGCACGAACCAGCTGGTGTCCACGTTCAGGTGCATCAGGTTCGTAAGGCGCTTCAAGCCCGATGATCCAGTGGCCGTGCTTCCAGGCAAAGTACGGAACGCGTCAAGGTTCACCGGCTCGGCGCCTTTGGATTCCAGATAGGCGTTGAGGAAGGCCGCGTGGCTCGCTTCGTCCAGCGTGTTGCTGGTGATGTACTGCGGGCCGTCGCCATCGAGATTCGACAACGCGATTTGATAACTGTTCATGGCCTGACTGCGGTCCACTTCGACGGGAGGATTGTCGCCAATTCCGCCCAGTTCCGCGTACTGAATCCAAAGATCGGTTTCGAGGATTTCGGCTGCGGCCAGGAAACGCAGAATGGCCGCGTCTCCCTTTCTGAGCCTTCCGTTGTCGTCATCCTCACCAAACACGGATTTCGCGCCGCCCATCATTGCCGCGCCCATCGTAGCCGCGCCCGCCGCCATCATGCCCTTTGTCAAGAGCGACCGGCGATTTACTTTGCTATTCATTAATCCTTTCGATTTTTCCATGACGCTCCTCTCGTATTGAATTGAAAGCCGCGGCCCGAGTCATCACGGTAATCGTGCGCGCGGCGGAGCTTGTCACGACGAAATCAAATGATTGTCCCGCGGTTGGCAGTTTTTCGTCTCGTGGGGGGATGAATGAGGGATGACTGCGGAACGAACAGCGGATGCATTCGCAACACGCGCGGAAAGCCGGCCGGCGCGGGGAGCCTCGGCATGCAAATCATTCCAACGTTATTGCATTGACGATGGCCATCAGCTCGCGACTGCGGTCAGTCTCGGTTCTTCACCAATACGTTCTCAGCTCGTGGCACGGCTAAATCGTCCTCGTCGTGCGTGATTGGAGTGCAGGCATGTACCGGCCCGCGGGCGACGGCGTTGTCGAACCGATCGAATTCCCAGAGCGCTTCCGCCAGGAATCCTTCGCGTGAATATCCGGCTGCGCGAAAGACGCGGCCATGCTCGAGCCAGACTACGTAGCAAGTGACTATCAGGAACGCGCGGTGCATTGCGGAAACGATGCGGTCGGCGAAGAGCGGCCGGCTGGCGGAGAGGCGTGAAAGCATCGAAGCTTGAAAACGCAAGTGCGAGGCCTCATCCTGCAGAATTCTGGCGCAGATCGCTTGCAAAAGCGGTGACTGCGTGGCGGCGCCGAGAGCGCGATAGTAGGGAATGGCGATAATTTCCGCGGAGACCAGCACGCGCAGTGACAATTCCAGTCCGGCCAGAACGCGCAGGCGGCGAAAAACGGTGTCCACCCAGTGTTTCGGACTTGCCGGAATTCCTTCGCGCTCGATGAATCGCAGCAGATAACCGCTGTGGCGCTGCTCTTCGCTTACGAATAGCGCGAGCGCCTCAAGAAAATCAGGATCGGCGGTGGCGTTTGCGAATTCCCGGCCGCGTTGCAACAGCCGCCTGCCGCTGGAGCCTTCGCCCAGCTGAAACTGCTGGATCGAGCTTTGAATGCAGCGCGATTCTTTGCAGCTGAGCGTGGTGGGATCGTCCCAAGGCAGACGGTCCGTTGCAGTGGCAGCGGCGAGGAAGTGGCGGCACCAGGATGCGGATTCTGCTACGGCTAGGTCGTCGGAAGTAGTCATGTGCAAGCCTCCTGAGAAGTACTTTACAATACAAAGTACTTTCGCCATAGGTTTTTGATGGCTCATGCCTTAGAGGTTGCCGTCGTAGCGGCGCACTTTGGTGCGCCATTGCTAGCACGGTAGGCGCCGATGGCGGTCTTAAGACCGCCGCTACAAAGCCAAGACCTCGGCCCTCGTCCATTCGCCCGCGTTAGCAGTCGGGCACGATGCCGAAGCGCTGGCTTGAGGGCCGCCGAGCATTGGGGCAGAATTGACATGTGGCGTTATCTACCTTCATCGGGATTTTTGTCTTTCTGTTCGGGCTGATCATCGGCAGTTTTTTGAACGTGTGCATTTTGCGCATCCCGTCGGGCAAGTCCATCGTGCTGCCGGCGTCGGCATGCCCAAAATGTGGCGAACCGATTCGCTCTTACGATAACATTCCGGTACTGAGCTATCTGCTGCTGGGCGGAAAGTGCCGCGGGTGCAAAACGAAAATTTCGTGGATGTATCCGCTGGTGGAGTTGCTCACCGGGCTCCTCTTCCTCGGCTGCTTCTACGCATTTGGAGTCAGCGTCGAGACGGGAAAGTGGGCGGCGTTTTCAGCAATCATGGTGGTGCTGGTGTTCACCGATTTGCGCGAACGCATCTTGCCGGACGTGGTGAACTTTACTGGCCTCGCGATCGGGATCATTTTTAGTTTGTTCACCAAGCCGACGGACGGCACGGCTTTGTGGATCGCAAGTCATTTGTTCGACTACCCTCCTCCGGCGCCGGTGCTTTCGCTGGTGGACGCGATTCTGGGCGCGGCGATGGGCGGCGGGCTGCTGTGGGTGGTGTCCGAGGCGTATTTCAAATTGCGCGGGCGCGAAGGTATGGGCTTGGGCGACGTGAAGATGATGCTGATGGCCGGAGCGTTTCTGGGCGCAAAGCGTACTCTACTGACGATTCTGGCCGGCTCGCTGCTGGGCAGCGTGTTGGGCGTGACGATTATTCTGGCGCGGCGCAAAGACGCGGATTACGAATTGCCGTTTGGCACATTTCTGGGAGCCGGCGCGTTGCTGGTGGTTTTCTTCGGCACGCCGATCGTAAACTGGTATCAGTCTCTGCTGATGGTGCGTTGATGAAATTTTTGAGATTGAAGATATCTCCGATAACGAAACTGCCGACGAGAGAGAATCTCCAATGACCGCGCCGGTTCATGCCCATTCCGTGTCTACACTGCCCTTCAACATGGGCTTCGCCGTCGCGTTGGTGGTGGTGTTGTTCGCCGGCATGGTGGTGGCAGCGGTGCTGCTGCGCAAATTCATGCGCGATCAGGCACGCGCGAACAAGGAAGATTGGACCACGCCGAAGACGGATGTGGAGAATCCCTCGGCGTTCATGGCTGCTTCCATGCAGGGAGTGATCGAAAAGCTGCGCACGCAGGAAAAGGAACTCGCGCGACTGCATTTGCTGGCGCAGGAGCGCGCGCAGGAATCCGAGCGGCTCACCGAAGAAGTAACGCGCAACATGCCGACGGGCCTGCTGCTGGTGAACGCCACCGGCGCGATCAGTTCGACAAATCCCGCAGCGGAAGCCGCGCTGGGCATTCGCACGTTGCGTTACCGTTCGTACAAGGAAATTCTAGGCGCGGAGTCGGAGCTTACGCAGATGCTGACGGCGTGCATCCGCGACGGCAAGACTTTCCAGCGCGGCGAGATCGAGCATTTGACGTCCGAAGGCGCCGTGCGCAATTTGGGCGTGACCATTTCGCCGATTTACCGGGCGACGCGGGCTTCCGGCAAGTCTGGCGTGAGCGACGATGTAAATCATCCGAAAGACGCGCGCTCGCAAGATATGAAGATAAGCGGCGCACTCTGCCTGATGAGCGACCTGACGGAATTGACCGCGCTGCAAAAGCAGATTCGCTGGAAGGAAAATCTGGCGGCGCTGGGCGAAATGTCCGCGGGTATCGCGCACGAATTCAAGAATTCTCTCGCCACCATTTCCGGCTATGCGCAGATGATTCGCAGCGAGACGACTCCGGGCGACGTGCGCGAATCCTCGGAACGAATCCTGGAGCAGACGCGCGCGCTCACGCACGTGGTCACGGAATTTCTACGCTTCGCCAAGCCGCTGGAAATCTGCTACGAGACGGTGCCGATGCAGACCGTCGTTGAGAAAGTGGCGGAGGAACTGCACGAGACCATTCCGCATTGTGCTGTCGAGTTCGAAGGCACATTCCAGGATTTGCCGGGCGACGAAGCGCTGCTGCGCCAAGCTTTGCTGAACCTGGCGCGCAACGGCGCAGAATCCGCGCTGACCGCGAGCCAGACTCCGCGCGTGACGATTTCCGGAACCATCGAGGAACTGGGCGGCCGGAAGTGGCAGCGCATTTGTGTCGCGGATGACGGGCCGGGAATTTCGGAGACGGACTTGCCGAAAATTTTCCTGCCCTTCTACACTACGAAATCCGAAGGCACCGGCCTAGGTCTCGCCGTCGTGCAGAAAGTGGCGCTGCAACACGGCGGTAGCATCGAGGGCCGCAACCGTCAGGGCGGCGGAGCCGAGTTTCTGCTGTGGTTACCTTTGCGGCAGGACCCTACACCATCCACGGTTGCCACCCGCGCTGCCCGCATCTAAACTCAGAGCAGGCGTTCCACTGTCCTCCGAGGAGGCGTTAGCCCATGCGTAGAGACTTATTGTGCGCCGCTGTCGCGGCATTTCTATTGTTATCGGGGCACGCGTACGCGTTTCAGAACGCCCAGGGACAGCCCAGCCAAAGTCAGGCGCAACAGCAGCAGTCGGCGGCTCCTTCGGCTCCGGCGTCTGCAGCACCCCCAGCGGCACCGGCAACCCAGGCTTCGTCGCAATCTACCACTGTGAGTCTTCCGCCGCAGACCACCGATCCGCTGGTAGCAGCGGCACGCAAGGCGCGTGAGCAGAGAAAAGATCAACCAGGCGCGAAGCCCGCACGAGTTTTCACCAACGACAATATTCCCACGCAGGGCGGGGTTTCCGCGGTAGGCCAGCAGCCCGCGGCCGATGCAGCCGGCGGCACCGATCGCGCAGCAGCGGCGGATCCCAGTGGCGCGCCGGCATCTGGAACCACTTCTGCTGCCAACGGCGAAGCGGCATGGCGCGAACGCTTTAAAAGGCTGCACAAAAAATTGGAGCAGGATCAGGACGACCTGAGCATCATGCAGCGCGAACTGGGCGTGCTGGACGTCCAGTATTACAACGATCCGGTGAAAAGCATGCAGCAAGGCTATTCGCGCAGCGACATTAACGAAAAAACCGACAAGATCGAAGCCAGGAAGAAAACGATTGAGGCCGATGAACAGGCCATCAGCGACGCCGAAGAAGAATTGCAACGGGCCGGTGGCGATCCCGGTTGGGCGCGCTAGAAATTTCGCTTCATGGAACCGATCCTCCTTGTCGAAGATAAAGCCGAATTGCGGGCGATGCTCCGCAAGGCGCTGGAACGCGCGGGCTACACGGTTGAGGAAGCTCCGGACGGAAATTCTGCGATCGAGAAAGTGCGCGGCCGGCGTTATCTGCTGGTGCTCTCCGATTTAAAACTTCCCGGTCGTTCTGGTTTGGATGTGCTGCGCGAATCGCGGAAGGTGGAAGCTACTTTGCCGGTGATTTTGATGACGGCTTACGGCTCGGTGGAAGAGGCCGTGACCGCGATGAAAGAAGGCGCGTTTGATTTCATCCAGAAGCCGGTGGACCTGGATCATTTAAAATTGCTTTTGCAGCGCGCGGCGCAGCAGCAGGAATTGCTGCGCGAAAATTTGTTGCTGCGCGAGGAATACGCGGTGCGTTATGGATTTCCGCGGATCGTGGGCGAGCATCCGACGATGAAGGATGCCAGCTCGATGACGCAGCGCGTGGCGGTTACGGATTCCACGGTGTTGTTACTGGGCGAAAGCGGCACGGGCAAGGAAGTTTTTGCGCGCGCGATTCATCATTTGAGCCCGCGGGCGGATCATCCGTTTGTGGCGCTGAATTGCGCGGCTATCCCTGAAGGTTTGGTGGAGAACGAGCTGTTCGGGCACGAGCGCGGCGCCTATACCGGGGCTGGCGCGCGGAAAATCGGCAAGCTGGAACTGGCGCATCGCGGGACTTTATTTCTGGATGAAATTGGCGAGCTGCCCATGGCCATCCAGAGTAAGTTGCTGCGCGTGCTGGAAGAAAAACGCTTCGAACGCGTGGGCGGCACGCAGGAAATCGAAGTAAACGTGCGCATTTTAACCGCGACCAACAAGGATTTACGCGCAGCGGTGGCGGATAAAACCTTTCGTGAGGACCTCTTCTTCCGGATTTCCGCCGTGCCCATCACCATCCCGCCGCTGCGCGAGCGCGGCGACGACGTGTTGCTGCTGGCCGAATATTTTCTGGAGAAATTTCGCCGCGAATTCCGTAAGCCCGACTTGCAATTGGGAAAGCAGACGCGTGCACGTTTGCTGACGTATTCGTGGCCGGGTAACGTGCGTGAATTGCAGAACGCGATCGAGCGCGCCGCGATCCTCGCGAACGGCCCGGAGATCAACGAGAGCGCGCTCCAGCTGCCAGAGTCGAAACCGACCGTTGAAGAATTACCGGGCGGAATGTTGGCGGAACAGTTCCTGTGGGAAGGCCCGCTCGAAGAAGTCTCGCAACGCGCCGTGCAACACGTAGAGCGCTTCAAGATTCAAGACGCCCTGCGCGACGCCAAATGGAACAAAACCCGTGCCGCCGAAAAGCTCGGCGTCTCCTACAAAACCCTGCTCAACAAAATCCGCGTCCTCGGCTTGGAAAACTAAAAAATCTCGGAGAGGGCAACAAGTTTCGGTGGCCCCGTCGATGTGCACTTGTCCAAGCGCGGCACGCCTTTAGCGAACGAAGCGCGGAATTACCACCGAAAATCCGGCCGAGCTGTGAAGACTCACTCAAGCTGGCAGTGGCGCAACCACGTCTAGCCCTTCGACGGTCGACGGTTCTGTTATCCCCAGCCGGAGTAGATTTGCGAACTGAGCCGCGCCTACCGGCCGGCTGAACAGGTAGCCTTGCCCTTGCGCGCAATGCTGGTTTTGCAGATAGGTCTTCTGTTCGAGAGTTTCGATGCCCTCGGCTATCACCAAGTGCTTCAGGCTGCGCCTTATGTCAATAATTGCGCTCACGAGCGTAGAGTCAGGGCGCTGTGAATTGATCTGTTGGATAAACGACTGGTCAATCTTCCAGACGTCCACGGGAATCTGTCGCAGGTAGCTTAGGCTGGAATAGCCGGTGCCGAAGTCGTCCACTGCAAGGTGCACGCCCATCGCTTTGAGCTGCGCCAACGCGGTGACTGTGGATTCGGCGTCCTCCATCAGGACCCCTTCGGTGAGCTCGAGTTGCAGATATTGCGATGCCAACCCCGTTTCCAAGAGTATCGTCCGGACCCCGTGAATGAATCCCGAATCGCGGAACTCCACGGCAGCCACATTGACGGAAATAGGCAATGGCGGCAGGCCGGCGTTCTGCCAGGAGCGCGCTTGCTGGCAGGCTTCGCGCAACACCCAACGTCCAATCTCGACAGTCCGTCCGCAATCTTCGGCGACCGGCACGAACAAGGCGGGCGGCATCAATTCTCGGCCCGGCTGCTGCCGCGTATCAACGCCTCGACTCCGGTGCTGCTACCCGTCTCCAGACTTACCTTCTGCTGATAATGCAGCAAGAACTCTTCCCGCTCGAGGGCGTGGCGCAGGCTACCTTCCAGAGCTTGGCGCTCGACAGACTTCCGATTCATAGCCGGCGTAAAAAACTGACAATTATTGCGTCCACTCTCCTTGGCGTGGTACATGGCCATGTCCGCATTCTGAATTAGCGTGTCCACTTCCTCTCCGTCTTCCGGGAACATGCTGATGCCGATACTTCCATTGATATGTAGCTCCTGATCCTTGACGGTATGCACGGCGGCGAGCGCGCGCAGGATTTTTCGCGCACTGGTGGCCGCGTCCTCGGGATGGGAGACGTCCGAAAGCAGAATAATGAATTCGTCGCCGCCCTGGCGACTCACGGTATCCGAATCGCGCAGGCTGGCCACCAATCGTTTGGAAACGCTCTGCAGCAGCTGGTCGCCGGCGGCGTGCCCCAGGGAGTCGTTGAGGTATTTGAAATGATCCAAATCTAGAAAAAGTACAGCCATCGGTTTTTTTTTGACGACGAGCCAAGGCAATCGACTGAGAGATGCGGTCGTTGAGCAACAGGCGGTTGGGCAGATTCGTCACCAGGTCATGCTGTGCTGCGTGCGTCATTTGCACGGACATGGCGCGCGCTGCGCTCACATTGTGGAAGACAATCACCGCTCCGATGACCTGACCTGCCCGGTCGTGGATCGGCGCGGCTGAATCTTCAATGGCGGATTCGAATCCATCGCGGCGGATAAGCACGCAATCCACCGTCAGCCGCACGGTTTTGTTTTGTTCGACCGCCATCTCCATGGGATCTCGCGCCGTCTTGCGCGTCGGCCCGTCAACGATGCGGAAGACTTCGGCCAGCGGCCTGCCAGTGGCCTCTTCATGGCCCCACCCGGTCATGGTCTCCGCGACGAGATTCAGATAGGTGACGTTGCCCGAGATGTCCGTGCAGAGAACGGCGTCACCGATCGAATTAAGCGTGACCAGGGCGCGCTCTCTTTCTACATACAACGCATCCTCCACGACCTTGCGTTCGATCGCGTTGTGCAGTGCGCGCGGCAGCGAATAGCTGTCTAGATGGCCAGGGAGCACGTAGTCCTGCGCGCCGCGTCCCACTGCTTGTTTCGCGAGGCTTCGTTATCGTTACCGCCAAGAATCAGGATCGGAACGTCCGGGGCTGCGGCGAACACTTTGTTGAACGTCCCGATGCCGTGACTATCGGGCAAGTTCAGCTCGAGCAGCAGCGCGGCGATACCCTTTTTGGTCAGGCGTGCGAGGCCCTCGGACAGTTCATGAACCCGCTCGACGTCGAACGAACCTGCGGTGGCAGCACCGAGCGCCGTGCGAATTGCGTCTGCGGCGGTCAGGTGATTTTCGATCAGAAGTTTTTGGGTATTAGGATAGGTGCGTCCATTGTTAGTCTCGACAAACCTCTGAACGCATTTCAGCATGGCGCGAAGTTTTATGAATGTGCAAAACTGCAAGTAAGGTTAATTATTAGGAGAGTTTAATCTGCGCCCGCGGTTCTCTCCGCCGCACGCACGCCCAACCCGAATTGCTGTGCTGTTTCCGAAAATGGCGGCCGTGCGCGGGCGCTAAGGCACCTAATCCCGGTACTTTACAGAGCATCCATAGGGACGCGTGGCGGGCGTTTGCACCGGCTTTCCGGCCATGGCTTCTTCTAGCGCCAGGCTTACATAATTTGAGGCGCCTGGGACGTCTTGCAGGTCGGTGGTGGGCTTATCGTCAATTGCGCCGCTGTAGATCACTATGCCTTGCGGATCGATCACGACCATTTGCGGCGAGGTTTTCGCGTCGTAGAGGTGGCCGATCTCGCCTGTCGGGTCGAGCAGCGCGGCGGTGGGCGCGGCTTGCTCCTTAATCAGGTAGTCGTTCTCTTCGCTGGCGGTGACGTAGCCTTGCTTGCCTGGCGCGGAGGACAGAATCGTGAGCCAGACTACGCCCTTGCTGGTCCATTGCTTTTGCAGGCGCTGCATGTTGCCGCTATTGTAGTGCTTGCCGACGTAGGGGCAGCCGTTGTTGTGCCATTCGAGGACGACATACTTTCCGCGATAGTCCGTCAGGCGAACGGTTTTGCCGTTGCTCGCTATGGCGGCGAATTCGGGTGCAGCGTCTCCCACTTTCGCGGCGGCGATCAGCAGCGGCACGGCGCTGAGCACGACCACGACGATAATTTGGTAAAGAGTCGAGCGCTTCATTTTTGTGTTACCTCCTTCAAGAATTCTGCTTGGCCAATTCCAATACCATCGTCACCTAGCGTGGACACAGCCTGGCTGACCGGCACGTCAATTATGTAACCTCGATCGTCCTGCAGCACGAGCACGCCCTTCAGTCGCGCGATCGGTTTCAGAAGCTGGTCGGATTTGCGCAGCGTCAAGCGGAAGCCACCGGGCAGCGCCGCAAATTGCTGCGGAGCAGCGTCCTTTACTTGCGATTCTTCGCGCGGGAAGAAATCCGCATGTGCGACTCGCTCGCCGAGCTTCGCCGTGAGCACCAATGCATCACCGGCATCGGTCACGCTGATTTTCCAACTCGCGGACGGTGGGCACGGCAATTCTTTTCGCGCGGCGGCGAACCAACCCGCAGCGCGCGCATCCGGCACAGGCGACTGCGATTTCACGGGCAGCGTCAGCGAAAGTTGCGCCTTGCCGGGGATGCACATTTCGCGGCAGACGAGCACTTTTACTTCGGCGCCGATTTGCGCTAGACCCTGCGTCGCCACGCTCGCCTCAGCATGCGCCGGCACAATCAACATCACACCGTCCTCGTAGCCAAAATCCACGATGCTCTGTGTCCCAAGCCGCCGCGGCGTGGGCCACTCCATTTCGCCGACGCTTACACCCGCGGGCAGTTGCCACTTCAGGCGCGGCGGCTCGCCCGAATCGCCGGGATTCACCCAATAAATGTGCCAGCCCTTTTCCAGCTGAAAACGCAAACCGAGATAAATCGTGCGGCCCGCGGCGATCGATTGATTTTCGGCGACGAGTTCGAGCGTGCCGTGCGGGATCGGCGTGCCGTCAGCGTACGCAGTTGACGCGGCTGCAGCACAGAGCAGCCAAGCGGCTCCCAGCGCGAACACCTTGCGAGCGCGGAAGCTTGAACAGCGTCGCCACATAGATCTTTTGACGTACCAGCCGCCTAACCCGCTTCATTCGATGTGATGGCTGCGGCGATTCCTTGGTTTCCTGAATCATGGGGCGGTGAGGTGGAGTTTTGGAGGCACAGGCCGCGCTGCATCGGGCTTCAGTCCTGCGGCAATCGCGCGGTGTGCAGCACTACGCTGCGGAAATTCCAGGCAGTGGTGTGTACGGAGGCAAATCCGACTTTCTGCATCAGCGCGGTGATTTCTTTGGGCACCGGAAAGCGTGCGACCGAGCCGGGCAGATAGGTGTACGCCTCGCTGTTCCCGGAAATCGCTGCGCCCACGTGCGGCAAAACTTGCCGAAAATAAAAGCGGAACAACCCCGCCATCGGCCCCGAGCCTGGCTCGGAAAATTCCAGGATGCCCACTTCCCCGCCGGGCTTCAGAACGCGCGCGATTTCCTTCAACCCGCGCTCGTAATTCACCAGGTTGCGAAAACCGAAAGCGCTGGTGACCAAATCGAAGGACGCATCCGCAAACGGCAAATGCAGAGCATCAGCCGTAGTGAAAACCGTGGAACGCGCACGCTTGACGGCTTTGCGGCGCGCGCGATCCAACATGGGCTGCGCGAAATCGCTGCCGATCAGCGGGAAACGATGCGCGCCACGGTCGCGAATCTCGTGCACGCGTACTTGCTCCATCGCAAACGTGAGGTCACCGGTACCGCAGCACAGATCTAGCACGCGCGCATCGGTGCGGCGCAGCACGCGGCGGAATTTTCGCGCGGTGCGCCGGCGCCACACCTTATCCAGAGAGAAGGAAAGCGCGTGATTCAGAAAATCGTAGCGGGGCGCGACGCGGCTGAACATTTCGCGCACCCGTGCCGACGCTTCGCCTTCGGTGCGTGTGCCGGCAGGGCGCGTTCCAGGCAGTTTCGGCGGCTTTTCAGTTTTCACTGTCATGCGACGTGCTTGTGCATCAGTTTTTGGCCTGCGCGGAGAGGGCTGGCAATTCCGCGAAGGTGCGGGACACCAGAGTCCAGGGAAGGTCGATGCCCCATTCCACTTTACCTAGGCGGCGCGGCAACACCCAGAGCACGCGTCCGCCACGAGCTTTTTTATCACCTGCGAGGATTGGACGCAATTGCGCACCGCGAATTCCTGCCAGCGACGGGACCGGGCCCACGCTGCCGATCAGACGCATCATGCGCGTCGCTTCGAATTCGCGCAGACGCCCGGTGGCGACGCCGAACAAGGTTGCCGCGAGCATCCCCCAGGCGATGGCTTCACCATGCAGGAAGCGGCGATAGCGCGTGGCGGCCTCCAGCGCGTGTCCGAGCGTGTGTCCGAAATTGAGGATGTGGCGCAGGCCGCCTTCACGTTCGTCGCGCGCGACGACGTCGGCTTTGATGCGAATGCAGCGCGTGGTCACCCAGGCGAGAGCTTTGGCGTCGCGCCTGAGCAGCGCGAGCATGTGGCGCTCAAGGTAGGCAAACAGCGCAGGGTCGGCGATGATGCCGTACTTCACTACTTCATATAGACCGGAGCGGTATTCGCGATGCGGCAGCGTAAGCAGAACTTTCGGGTCCGCGAGCACCAGCCGCGGCGGATAGAACGCGCCAACGAGATTTTTTCCCTCCGGCAAATTTACGCCGGTCTTGCCGCCGATGGAGCTGTCCACTTGCGCCACGAGCGTCGTGGGCACATGCAGCAACCGCACGCCGCGCAAATAACTGGCTGCCGCGAACCCGGCGACGTCGCCGACGACACCGCCGCCCATCGCGACAATTGTGGCGTTGCGGTCGGCACCGGCCAGCACCAGCTGGCGCGTGATTTGCTCGATCGTGGCGAGATCTTTCGCGGCTTCGCTGTCGTCAAAAAGCATGGCGCGCACTGGCACGCGTGGCCGCTTGCCGAGCGCTCGGATCAGCGGGCGACCCCAATGTTCCCACACGCGCGGCGAGGAGAGCACGTAGATGCCTGTGGTTTCGCCTAAACGCGCCACTGCCGCGCCCGCGCGCGCGAATACACCCGGCGCGCATTGCACTTGATACGCACCGCCGGATGAATGAATGCGAATGGTAGGCATGGGTGAGCCAAGGAAATGTAGCACAATGCGTGGTGGAAACCGCCGATCCCGCAAAGCAGGATTGGCGCTCCCAGGCTACGCCGCTCTAACGGAATTTCTTCTGCAGCTCGTCCACCGATTCCAAAATCACGTACCCGACAATCGCTACGCTGCGCGCGCTAACCTTATCCATCGTGTCCTGCGGCGTGTGCCAGTAACCGGCGGTGATGTAGTCGTTCAAATCAATGATGTCCAGCGCCGGAACGCCGCGCGCGAGAAATGGATCGTGATCGTCGCTGGTCGTGGTCTCGTCGGAAACAAAAATATCCTTGTAACCGAGCTGCGCCGCTTTTTTCCATACGAGGTCGTTCAGCCACTTCGGCGAATCGGATTGGCGAAGAATTTTCAGGTTGTACTGGCCGATCATGTCCGCAAGAATCACGGCCTTTACGCGTTTCAGCTCGCCGGAAACGGCCATGCGTGCGGCGAGTTCGCGGCTGCCATAGGTGTGGTCATTGTCCTGGTCCCAATTCACGAAGGCTTCTTCACCGTCGAGAAACGCCATCCATACGGAGTTGGGACCTTTCTTAGCGCAGAGCTGGCGCGCCATTTCAATCATCATCCCGGTGGAGGAAGCGCTATCTTCCGCGCCGACAAAATTTTCGACGCTGCTGAGCGTGTCGTAGTGCGTGAGCAGAAGAATAATTCCCTGCCCTGTGCCGGGAGCCTTCCCGATGATGTTCTTCATCGCGACGTCGCCCTTGGGCGTGGAAGCATGAAAATCGTCCTGATCCACCTCGCAGCCCTCGGCTTTCAGTTGCGCGATGATGTAATCCTGCGAATGATGCAGCGCTTCGGAAGCGGGCGGGCGCGGGCCGAAGCTGACTAGTTTTGCGACGTGCTCGTAGGCTTTCGTGCCGTCGAAGCCGCCGGTTTGGTCGGCCGGCGGCGCGACCTCCGCTAATTTCGGCGCGGCGGCAGACTGACCAGCCGCAGACGCGCCCGCGCTGGCACCGGAACCCGATGCTGCTGAATTCGAAGAACCGGAAGACCCGGACGAAGGCGCGTTCGACGCGCCGCAAGCCACCACGCCCGACAGCACTGCGACCGCCGACGCCATCCAGAATTTGCTCCTCGATCTGCTGCAGATTCCATCTACCAATTTCCGCACGCTATTGCGCCTCCCCGCTCGAAACGCTCTGCGACTGTTTATTGCGCAGCACAACGTAAGAAACCAGCACGCCCACGAAATACAGCACTACCATCGGCGCCATAAACACCAGCATGGTAGTAGCGTCCGGCGTCGGCGTCACAATCGCCGCAACGATAGTGATGATCAACATCGCATAGCGAAAATTCTTCAGCAGGAATTTCGGTGTCACGATCCCGAACAGCGACAAAATGAAAATCAGCACCGGCAGCTCGAAAATCACGCCGAGGCCTACCAGAATAATCAGTATCAGCTCAAAGTATTCGTTGTAATTGATCAGCGGCTTTACCGGAGAGTCGGTCGCGAAGCCCATCAAAAATCCCAAAGTGCGCGGCAGCATGATGTAGTAGCCGAACGCGATGCCGCAAAGAAATAACACCATCGAAGAAACAATGAATCCGGAAACCGCGCGCCGCTCGTGTTTGTACAATCCCGGCGCGACGAACAACCATACCTGATACAACACGAAAGGCATAGCGAGCACAACGCCCAGATACAAACCGATGTTGATCACCAGCGTTAAATATCCGGCGGGCGAAGTGAAATACAGCTTGTCGTCAAAATGCGCCGAGCGCAGCGCTTGCTGCATCGGCTGCACCAGAATCACGATGAAATGTTTGGAGACCAGTAGGCCGATGCCCGCGCCGACCGCAATCGCCGCCGCGGAATAAATCAGCCGTTTGCGCAGATCGATTAGGTGCTCGAAAAACGACATGCGTCCGCCGGCATCTTCTTCGGCGGGCGGCGCGATGGCGGGCTCAGTTTGGACGGGCGCGACCATCGCTCATATTCTCGGGATTTTCCGGTGCAGATGCCGGAACGTCAGCAGCTGGAGCTTGCTCGGGTTGCTCATTCGAAGTTAATTCGCGCGTTTCAAAATGCAATTGCTTGGGTTCCGCCACTTCGCGAGCTGCAAACGAATTCGGCGGCTCCGTTGAAACCGTTCCCGGCGCGGGCGGCAGCGCATCCGCCGACAGCGCGTCCTCCGACGACGACGCTTCGGGCGTCGAGACAGGCAACGCCGGAGCGGCCGTGCCACCTCCGATAGTCTGTGAGGGCGGCTGCGCTTCGCGGACGCGGCGCAATTCAGCTTCGCGCTCCAGCTCACGCATGTGCCCTTCGAACGTCGAACGAAGATCGCCCGTCGCGCGCCGGAATTCGCCCATCACCTTGCCCAGGGTGCGCGCGAGCTCGGGCAATTTCTCCGGGCCGAACACCATCAGAGCGACGGCGAAGATGATAATCAGGTGTGGGACGCTGAACATGTGGCTTCTTTGGATGCAAAACGGCAGGGATGCGCAATTCGCCTGCATCTCCCGGGCCGTTTTTGAATCATAGAAGAGGGCCACAGGCGTGTCAAACTGCGCAAAAGTGTTGTGCTATACTTAATTGCTGGGGCATTAAGCGAGGACGCATGGAATCGACGGGGTCATCAAGGCGCGGTGTCGTTGTCCTGGTGGTAGTACTGGCTATTTCCGCCGTGCTAGGCGGCTTGTATGGGCCGTCGGTGCGCGCCACGGCCGCCGGACAGAACGACATGCAGGACTCAGTAAAGAGCTTCACGCACGTCCTCTCCGTGGTGGAGCGCAATTACGCCGAACCGGTGGACACCGACAAGGTGATTTACGACGGCGCGATCCCCGGCATGTTGCGCGTGCTCGATCCCCACTCGAATTTCTTCGACCCCAAGCAGTACGCCCTCTTCAAGGAAGAACAGCAAGGCAAATATTATGGCGTCGGCATGACGGTGCAGCAGCGCGAGAACCAGACCGTCGTTTTGGCGCCGTTCGTCGGCTCGCCTGCTTACAAGGCCGGGATACGCCCGGGCGACATCATCCAGAAAGTGGACGGGAAATCCTGCGACGGCCTTACCACCACCGAAGTTGCGGATATGCTGAAGGGCGCGAAAGGCACCGTGGTACACATCTCCCTGGGCCGCGAAGGCTGGGAAAAACCCATCGAAGTGACTGTGACGCGCGACGAAATTCCCCGCCCCGGTGTGGAATATTTCACGATGGTGAAGCCCGGCATCGGTTATGTGCGCGTCTCTACATTTAACGAAACCACTGACAGCGATCTGGCCGAGGCTTTGCGCCAGCTGGACGTTTCCAAGCTCGACGGCCTGATCATTGACCTGCGCAACAATGGCGGCGGCCTGCTGAATCAAGCCGTCGGCATGGCGGACATGTTCCTCGACAAAAACGAGATTGTCGTGTCGCATCGTGGCCGCGCTTCGCAAGAACGTCGTTATTACGCCGTGCGCGGAAATCAGGGCATCGAAGTTCCCGTGATCGTGCTCATCAATGGCCAGAGCGCTTCCGCTTCGGAAATAGTTTCGGGCGCGATTCAGGATCACGACCGCGGCTTGATTGTTGGCGAAGTCAGCTTTGGCAAGGGCTTGGTGCAGACGCAATTCCCGCTCAGCGAGGATACGGCGCTTCTGCTAACCACTGCGCGCTACTACACGCCCAGCGGACGCCTGATCCAGCGCGATTACAAGAACGTCTCGCTCTACGATTATCACTACAATCCGCAGCCTCCTACGAAACCCGAAGTGAAACTGACCGACAGTGGACGCCAAGTTTTCGGTGGCGGGGGAATTACGCCGGACGACATCATCGCGGCTCCGAAGCCGGATGATTTTCAGCAGATGCTCTATCGTCGCGGCGTTTTTTATTCGCAGCAGCAGGGCGTGGGCGACTTCACCCGCTACTATTTGGGCGAAAAGCCCGACATCACCAAGGATTTCGTGGTGAATGACGCTGTCGGCAACGACTTCCGCAAGTATCTGGACAAGCAGAAAATCAAATACACCGACGCCGACATTCAGGCCAACATCGTCTGGCTGAAGTGGCAGATCAAGCGCGAAGTCTTCACTTCCTTCTTCGGTTTGAACGATGGCTACAAAGTGGAATTGCAGGACGATGTCCAGCTGGAAAAGGCCATCGACCTGATTCCGCAGGCCAAAGCGCTTTACCAGAACGCGCGCAAAGTCTTGGCCGAACGCGAAGCCGGCCAAGTCAGCCAACCTCAGTAAAGAATTCGCAGCGATGCAACCGCCCCGAGGAGGGCGCTGTTGAATTTGTGAATCGTCCCGCGGGGCGGGACGATTCATCCTGAGATCCCCAGTGCGGGATGGAAGGGTAGCGGCCGGTCCCGCTTTGTGGGACCGGGCAGCAGTAGACGCAGGTGTTGCCGCCAAACCTCCCCAGCTATGATTGCTCCCGAGTTCGGTCCATGCTTTCAGCCCCAGCCAGATTACCCCAGTGGCAAATGGTAGCTATTGCACGCAACGGCACGCCGCGCTGAAACGGGTTACCTCGCCACGTCCGGACGCCGTATTCTTAATCCAGGTCGCATCAGTCCGCCCGAGCCATGAGCGTCACCACAACGTTTCACAAAACGCTAGAGAGAGGTCTGCGGCAAATGTCGCCGACCTGCTGGGCGCTCACCGCCGGCTGGGTGCTGCTCGTCGGCAGCTATTCCATTGCCGCTCTTACAGTTCCGAACGGCCGCGGGCTCACGGCATTCGGTGACATTGTGCAATGCCTGGCCGCCATGTTCGCCTGCGGCGGCCTGATTCTGAACTGGGGCGCTGCCGAAAAACGCACCCGCGTGTTCTGGGTGCTGCTCAGCCTCGGCTGCTTCGCATGGCTTACCGGACAGTTAATCTGGACGTATTTTGAAGTGGACTTGCGGCAAAGCGCTCCCAACCCTTTCATCGGGGACGTGATCCTGTTTCTGCATCCCGTGCCGATGATTGGCGCGCTCGCGCTGAAGCCGCACGACAAGCGCGACGACCTGAACGTACACATCGGCTACCTGGATTTTTCGCTGCTGCTCGTCTGGTGGGTTTACCTCTACCTTTTCGTCGTGATCCCGTGGCAATACATCGCGCCCAACGTGCTCGCCTACGGATGGAGCTACGACCATCTGGCGGCAATTGAAAACCTGGTGCTCACCGTGGGATTTGCGGTACTGATCACCAAGGCCCGCGGCGCCTGGAAGGAAGTTTACGCGCACCTGTTCAGCGCTTCCCTGCTCTACGCCGCCGGTTCCTACATCACCAATCGCGCCATTGATCGCATGGACTATTACACCGGCAGCCCTTTCGATCTTCCGCTGGTGGCTTCGTTCGTGTGGTTCGGCACCGCGGGAATCATGGCTTACCGGTTAAAGCCGCCGCGCGAAGCGGTTTCTTCGCGCAATGATCTTTCAAAGAAATGGGCCGCTGTACTGGCCATGACCGCGGTGTTTTCCATTCCGCTGATGGCGCTTTGGAGCCTGCGGAGCACGCGCTATCCGCCGGAGATACGCGTGTTCCGCATCGGCGTTACGCAAGTGACGCTGGTGGTGGTGGCGCTGCTGATCGCCATGCGCCAGCGCCTGGTGGACCACGATCGCATTCGTCTGCTGGAGGCGTCGCGCGAGTCGTTCCAGAACCTGAAGCATTTTCAGGCGCAGATGGTACAGACGGAAAAGCTGGTCTCGCTGGGACAGCTCGCCGCCGGTGCCGCGCACGAAATCAATAATCCGCTCACGGGAATTCTTGGCTATTCCGATCTACTGGTAGACGATCCCACGCTAGGCGAGCGCCAGCGCGTAGTCGCCGAAAAAATCCGTACGCTTTCGCGGCGTATCAAGACGCTGGTCACGAGCCTGCTGAGCTTCGCGCGCCGCGTGCCTACCGAAAAACTGGCGCTCGATTTGAATCAGGTGATTGGCTCTGCGCTGCATCTGAGCAACCTGGACCTGCGCGGAAAACACATCGAGGTTCGCACCGATGTGGATGACGGCTCTGCCGCAGATTTTCGGCGACGCTAATCAGGTGCTGCAAGTTTTCTTCAACTTGATCAGCAATGCGGTGGACGCGCTGGAAGAAGTCGGCGGCGGCACGCTGGTGATTCGCAGCTCGCACGCCGATGGCAAACTTTCCATCGAATTTTCAGACACCGGCCCGGGCATTAAATCGCCACAGCATGTGTTCGATCCGTTCTTCACCACCAAGCCGGTTGGCAAAGGCACGGGCCTGGGCCTCAGCATCTGCTACGGAATCGTGCAAGAACACGGCGGGCGCATCGAGTGTTTCAATCGCCCCGAAGGCGGCGCTACATTCGTCGTCGAGTTCCCCATTAATTCGCTCGATGCCTACCTCTCGGACTCGCCGCTGGCCACCTCTTCACAGTCAAATTAGCAGTCCTGGGAACGCCAATCTCCCGATGGGCGCACTGTCCGCGCCACATCCTCTCAACTCGTCATCGTCTGGCTGCCTCGTGCGCGCCTAATGTATGATCCGCACCTCAGGAGGCGCCTTGCATCCTCGCCGCGCGGTGTTCCTTTTTTCTTTCAGCATTTTGATGTTTGCGTGGGCGCTTTCACCCACCCCCACGCGCACGAATGCAATCGCCGTCGCGACCAAACTGAAAACCCGCGCGGTCGTCCTGATCGTGCTCGATGGCTTCCGCTGGCAGGAAGTTTTCGACGGCCCCGAACACGGTCTGATGGACGCAAAACACGGCGGCACCCAAGACGCGGCCCAGTTACGCAAGGACTTCTGGCGCGACACGCCGGAAGCAGGCCGCGAAGCCCTGCTGCCCTTCCTCTGGACCGTCGTCGCAAAGCAAGGCCAAATTTACGGCAATCAACGCAAAGGCAGCGTCGCGCAGGTCACCAACGGCTTCAAATTTTCCTATCCCGGTTACAACGAGATGGCCACCGGCTATCCCAATCCGCAGATTAACAGCAACGAATTCGGGCCCAATCCGAACGCGACGGTTTTCGAGTGGCTAAATAACCAGCCGGAATTTCACAATCAGGTGGCGATCTTCGGTACATGGGACTCGTTCAATGATATTTTCCGCGTGAAGACCAGCGGACTGCTGGTGCGCGCTGGTTGGACTCTGCCATGGGCCGCGGAGCTGACGCCCCGCGAACAACTGCTGAAGAAGTTGTACGAAACCACGACGCGCGTCGAGGAGGACGACGCGCCCGATTCCTTCACGCACGAAGATCTCCTCGATTATCTCCAGACCCACAGCCCACGCGCGCTTTTCGTTGGCTATGGCGGCACCGACGACTGGGCCCACGAAGGGAAATACGACCTGGTACTGCAAGCCGCTCACCAAGACGATCAACGCATCGCGGAATTGTGGCGCTCGATGCAAGCCAAGCCGGAGTATCACGACCAGCTGACATTCATCATCACCTGCGACCACGGGCGCGGCAGCGGACTGAAACTCTGGCGCGATCACGACAAAAATATCGCCGGCGCAGAAAATATCTGGATCGCGGTGATGGGCCCGGACACGCCCGCCACTGGAGGAATGTCGAACGTCCCGCGCGTAACCCAAAGCCAGATCGCCGCCACCATCGCGCAACTGCTAGGCCGGGATTATCGCAGCGCGGTCCCGCAAGCCGCCGCGCCGCTGTCCGTGCTACCCAAGTAGAAGACGAGGATCGCACACCGGTAGCCGCGAGAACTCGAAGCGCGATTGGAAACTCTCACGTGCGCCAACCTCCGATTAGTGCATTACACATCCATGTGACTCGGACGTCCTGCTTACAGACGTCTCTCATAGTCTGAGACCATTCTGAATTCGCCCGACAGAGCATGAACAACTCGATTGAGGTTCGAGCGTGAGTGAGCAAAAAAAGTGGTGTATTCATCGTGGTCGCCGTACATCGCGAACGATTTGGGCTCTGGCACGAAGATAAAGTCGATCCAATCGCTCAAGATTGCATGGAGAAGCAGCTGCGTTTCCTTCTGGCCTTCGGTTGTAAATCTGACACCACACTCGTACCTCGGTGGTATCGAATGATCGGCTAACAGCTTAATCAGGTGTGTAGGCTCAAACACTGCCTGTTCGATCGTGAAGCAACCCGATTTCATTTCCTAATTCACTGACGCAATTGCTGCCACGAAACCCTGCAAGTGTTTCAACGGCGTCACATACGTTTGCTGGAATTTCCACGGCGTTTCGCGGAATTTCTTCAAGGCTCCGGGCGTATCAGAAAACGTCATAGGTCTCCGAAAGGTGTGAATCGAGGCTCGTCGGTACGTTAAACCGTCCGGCCTTCCAGAACGGCGGCGCGATTGTAGCCGCCGCTCCGAGTTCAACCGCTAGACGAGCGGCGCGGCGCAAACGACTGCGTCAATCCCGCACAACAGATTCCAGCTCAACGCCGGCGACTTCGATTACATCGCTTGATTCCAACTTCGTGGGATGCGTGATCGGCGTGCCGTTCAAGCGCGGCACTTTATCAGCCGGGCCGACGCAGTAGGAATCGTCATCATTGTGTCGGCAGGCTTTTCCAATCAGTAATTGCCACGGCGTGGCCATTGCGCACCACCGTGGCATAAACCGAGTCGAACCCACTGTGCCGATTGGGTCCGTAGTCCAAAAGGAATGTCGGCCCGAGTCCGACATTCTCGTCGTGGATCGACTCGATTCCGCTGATGAATTTTTCACGCGTCAAGTTCGCGCCTGCGCGTTTCAGCCCCTCAACGATCACCATCGCGTCCACGAATCCTTCCAGACTCACGAAGTTCGGCTCCGTGCCACCCATATATTTATTGAGAGCGTCCAGATAGAGTTCCACCGTGGGTAGTGCGCTGCGGTCGTAGGGCGGCACAACTTGCGTGATAATCATTCCTTCGGCGTCGCTCCCGGCAATGTGGATCAACGCTTCCGTACCTACAAATGACAGGGTGAGAAACAGGGGAAGCCACCCATCCGCGTGAGCCTGCTTAAGCATGGCGGCCACAGGCGCGTATGGTCCAACCAGAATCACCGCTTCGGGGTTGGCAGCCCGCACCGTCTTCATGCCTTGCTGCACGTTCAGTGTGTTCCGCGCGAACGTTCCTAGAGCGACGGGTTTAGCCTGATGTCCCGAAAGCGCGTTTTGCACACCTTCCAGAACGGCCGTGCCGAACGCGTCATCTTGATAGATCACGCCGATCCTGCGGATTCCCCTTGCTTGCCATAGATTATCCACTTGATCGCGGGTTTCATCGAAATAAGACGCGCGTACGTTGACGATGTAATGTTTGAACGGCTCGTAAAGTAACTGCGCGCCGGTAAAGAGTCCCACGACTGGAATCTTCGCCGCTTCGGCCATTGGAACATACTTCGCGGCCGTCGGGGTCCCCACAAAAAGGCCCATGGCGAACACATCTTGTTTCAACAGACGATTGAAACAGGTAGATGTCTGATCGGGACTGTAACCGTCATCGAAGGAACTGACGTTAATTTTGCGGCCGTACAGGCCCCCTTGCTCGTTAACGATGTGCAGATAGGCGAGCGCTCCAATCTGTGTCTGCATGCCCAAAAAGGATGCAGGACCCGAGAGAGCCGATCAGGAACCGATTTCTATCGAGGTACTCGTCACTCCGGGCGTCGCAACCTGTGCCTGCAAGGGAATCACTAGCAGCAAAATGAATACGGTGTATCTGCAGAGCGTTCTTGTATGGCTGTTGGTCATCGAAAATCCTCCGCAAGAAGGTCTTGCGACTGACGCGATGTCATCGCGAGCGGATTTCCTCTAATCACGCACAACAAATTGCAGCTCGATGCCGGCTACTTCGATTATGTCGCCTGACTCCAGCTTCGTCGGATGCGTAATCGGCGTACCATTCACGCTAGGCGCTTTATCGGCTGGGCCGACGTAGTAGGAATCGTCGTCGCGGCGATTGATTTGCGCGGCGGCCTTCGGCTTAAACCAGCCTTTCAGCTTCACGGTGGCCATTGCGGATTTGCCGACGACGGTGAGCTTGTCCGTCAGCGTGTATTCGCGCCGGTCGGTGCTGCCCTTGCGCACCACGAGCGTAGGCAATTTCATGCGGCCGGGCGCGGGCTGCGCGCTTTCGCCCACCGCTGCGACCTGGCGCAGAAATTCGCGGCGATCTTTGGTGTCGAGCATAACCGTCTCATTGATTTTTGGCACCGCGGGTTTCACCGCAACGTTGTCCAGCGAATGCGCGCGGACTTCCACCGAATCCGTCACCACAATGGTGTGCTTGCCGATGCCCACCGAATCGCCGGGCTTTAGCATCACCATCTTCACGCGTTGGCCATTCACGAACGTGCCATTCAAGCTGCCGAAATCCTGCAGCATCAACCGGCCATCTTCGTGAAACACGCGCGCGTGGTAGCTGGAGATCGCAGGATTATCAATCACGATGCCGTTGTCCGGCGAGCGCCCGATGCTAACCTCCTGCTGGCCCACCGCCACTTCTTTCAAGATCGCAGTCTCGAATTTTAAAACCAACTTGGACATGGGAATGCCCTCCCTATCAAGATTGGATCCTCAGATGCTTTAAGCCATCGGCCGATCTTGCTGATCGCGCCGTTCTGTTTCGGCGCGTGACGCAAGACAATCGCGGTAATGTTGTCGCCCCCGCCAGCATGATTCGCCTGCTCGATCAATGAATCGGCGGCATGCTGCGCGCTCGTCGCTTCCTGTAAAATTCCGGCGATCTGCGGCTCGGAAAGCTCGCGAAATAACCCATCGGAACAGAGCAGGTAGGTGTCGCCCTCGCGCAAAAGTTCTTCGGTAACTTCCACGTCCACGTTTTGCTCGACGCCTAGCGCGCGCGTCAGCACGTTCTGCATGCGGCTGCGGCTGGCTTGCTCCTCGGTCAAAATGCCGCGCCGCACCTGCTCGGCGACGAAAGAATGGTCTTCGGTGAGCTGGTTCAGCTGCTCGTCACGAAATAAATAAGCCCGGCTGTCTCCCACGTGCGCGATGCATGCGCGATCTTCGAGGAAGCGCACGGCCACAATCGTCGCGCCCATGCCGCCTTTGCCGCCTCGATCCTGCGCGGCATGAAAAATTTCTTGATTCGCTAGGCGTATCGCGCTCGCCAGGCGATTCGACGTGTCTCCCACGCCATCGATGGGCTTGCCGAAAACCGCCAGAGTCGCGTCGGCCTTGCGCGTCGCGGCAATGCGTCAGCACCGTTTCAGTCGCCAGGCGGCTGGCGCGTTCGCCGGATTCCAGGCCGCCCATGCCATCGGACAGCACGAACAGATTCAACTCCGGCGCGAGCCGGAAGCTGTCTTCGTTGTTCTCGCGAACACGCCCTGTATCGCTGCGCGCGCCAACTTCCATCGCACTTCCCTTGCGCTCCATCCCCGATGAAGCGTCGCCCTTGAAAAATTCTTTGACGTGGCCCGGGAATCCTTTGGCCCAAGAACCCAAGTGCTCGAACCCGTCTCTACTCTTTTTGTTTCGAACCGCCCATAGGATTGCTGATCGCGTGCACATAGGAAAAACCCTTGGCCTCGAGCCGTTCGGTCACGCCCACTGGCGCGCTTGGCGTCAATCGGGCCGCAAAACACCACGAAAAAATTCGCCGCTCCCAAGGTTCGCGTCACGATGGACGCCGGCAATTGCAGTTCCTTCGATTTTCTTTGCCGCAGCCTGGGCCTTGTCCTCGCGCTCGAATCGCCCCACCCACAAGTACATGGAGTTGGTGATGATCGAATCGGAGCCCCAGCCGCTTCGAAGAATTCGCTCGCGCGCATGAAGGTTTTTACGCGCAGGTCCGGTCTCCATACGCGGAAACACGTCTGGCGTAGGAGGGCTTCACCGCTTCCGGCGTGGCGGCAGCCTTCACGTGTGCGACGGGCTTCGCGACTGGCGGCTTTCACTTCCGCCACCACTGGCGCAACAGGAACGGGCGCAGGCGCGGGAATCACGTACGCAAAATCTGGAGGTTTCGGCGGCGCCGCTGCCTCCGGCGGTGGAATTTGGTTCGCCGCTTGCACCACGCCCAGCCAATGCAGTCCGCTCAGCGCGCCCACGACCAGCAACGCGCCAAGCAAAATCCACACGAAGGGTGACGTGCGTCGCGGCGCCGGCTGTGGAGTTGCAGCGGCTGGGATGCAGCAGCGGCGGCGCGCGGAGTGCCGGTCGAAACCCGATTCGAATTCGTGGTAGTCGCTGCTCCGAGCGGCCGCGGAGGCGGCGCTGCAGGCGCGCCCGCAGCGCAGATGGGATTCCAGTTCAGCGATGGACTGAAAACGCTTCGCCGGATCTTTTTCCAGGCATTTCAGAATCGCGCGCTCGGTTCGCCACAGGAATATTCGGCTCGATCTCATGCGGCGGCGGAGGATCTTCGCGCATTTGCTTCAGCGCTACGGCGATGGAATTATCCGCAGTGAATGCCGGCGCGCCGGTGAACATTTCGTACAGCATCAGCCCCAGCGAATAAATGTCCGTGCGGTAATCCACCGGCTTGCCTGCCACTTGCTCCGGCGCCATGTACGCGGGCGTGCCGACCATCGAGCCCGTCAGCCGCGTCCCTGCTTCCATGGAGCGCGCAATGCCGAAATCCATGATCTTCACGTTGCCTTGCGCGTCAATCATCACGTTTTCCGGCTTCAAATCGCGATGCACGATTCCCTGCGCGTGCGCTTCTTTCAATCCTGAGCAAATCTGCAGCGCCAGGTCCGTCGCCTTGCGCTGCGGCAATCCGCCAAAACGGTTCAGCACCGAACGCAAGCTCTCGCCCTCCACAAATTCCATCGAAGTGTAGGCGATTCCGGCCACGCGATTGAATTCGTAAACGCGGCAAACATTTTTGTGCGTGATTTTTCGCGCAAAGAGCAGCTCGTTCTTGAAGCGGTCCATCATGGCCTGATCGGAAGCAATCTCAGGCTTCAAAAGTTTCAGCGCCACGGTCTCGCCCGTCTCGCGATCGCGCGCTTTGTAGACGTTGCCCATGCTGCCGTGGCCGGCTTCGCCCAGAATTTCGTAACGCACGCCCAACGCGGCAAGCGCCGCCGGGCTCAGCGAGGGACTCGCAGCAGCTGACGCCGCAGCCTCGTCGGCGAGTACCGCCGCAGGATCCGGCACGTCGCTCAGCAGCACGGTATCCCGATGTCCAGCCGTACGCGCCGGTGCGTCCGTGCCACACGCGCCGGACGTGCCGCGCCCTGCGCCGCCCGCCGTGGAAGCGCCCAGTTTTGGGACTCCCGATTTCGGATTGATCGTTTCGGTCATGTCCGTACCGTATAGAGTAAGAGAGAAGCGCGCCGCGCGGTGCTCTACGAAGGGCAGGTGTAGGGAAAGAGTATCGGGTCGGACCACCCTTAAACCCTGGCAAATAAACGCGTTTTTGGCGCAAAAATCCTCGGACTGCCCTTCCCTGCCGCAAGGACAAATAAGTACAGCTAATCGTTTGAGAACAGCCGTGCACTCCGCCCACCGCCGCGCAACCCGCATGGTTCATACTGTGTAAGACCAGACGACGTGCCGGCCCCTTTTCCCGGACGGCTGGGGAAGGAGTTTGCATGGCAGACCCAACGATTGCAGCTATCCCCTACTCCCGCCGCTGAACAGACTGGCCCGGCACCCACAGCCAATATCATCGCGTCCATGCTGCAGGCCGCGCCGAAAACCAGCGACCTGATCTTTTCGCCCGGCCGCGCTCCGCAAGTGGAAGTCCACGGCCAGCTGATGCAGCTGAAAATTAAGGGCGTGGGCGTGCTCAGCGCGGAAGACACCGCGCGCATCGCCGCAGACCTGATCGGGCGGAACACGCACGCCGTGGAGAAACTGAAGGAAGAAGGCTCCTGCGACATTTCCTACAGCCTGGCGAAACTTTCGCGTTTCCGCGTAAACATCTTCACGCAGCGCGGCAGCTGCGCGATCGTCATGCGCGTGATTCCCAGCAGCGTGCCGGATTTCAAGACGCTGAATCTTCCCGAGCAATTGGGCGACGCGGCACAAGTGCGCCCCGGAATCGTGCTGGTCACCGGGCCGACCGGGCAGCGGAAAATCCTCCACGCTCGCGGCGTTCGTCAACAAGATCAACGAAGAAAAGGCCTGCCACATCATCACGATCGAAGACCCCATCGAATTTCTGCACCCGCACAAACGCGCCACCATTCACCAGCGCGAACTTCACACCGACACGCCCAGTTTCGCGCTGGCCCTGCGCGCCGCTTTGCGCCAGGCGCCGAAACTGATCCTGGTCGGCGAAATGCGCGACAAGGAAACCATCGAAGTGGCGCTGGAAGCCGCGGAAACCGGCCACCTGGTGTATTCCACGCTGCACACCATTGACGCTTCGAAAACGATCGAGCGCATCGTCGGCGTCTTCCCGAATTCCGACCAGCCCGCCATCCGCAGGCGCCTCGCGAAATCTTTCCGCTACATCATTTCGCAGCGCTTGATTCCCAAGGCCGACGGCACCGGCCGCGTCGCCGCCTTCGAGATTCTGA
The DNA here is from genome assembly GCA_963747605.1 of uncultured Acidobacteriota bacterium. Lineage (GTDB taxonomy): Bacteria > Acidobacteriota > Terriglobia > Acidiferrales > UBA7541 > Palsa-295. Next base: position 47,514 of record CAVVGA010000037.1, read on the forward strand.
AATCCACGCTGCGCACGCGCGAGTACGTGCAAAAAGGCGAATCCGAAGGAAAATCGCTGCTCGATGCCATGCGCGACGGCTCGGAAGAAGGAATGCAGTGCTTCGACGATCGAAATCGAAAAGCTCATCCGCTCCAAAGTGCTGGATATCAATACCGGCCTCTCCTACTCCACGAACGAAGGCAATCTGCGCCTGCTACTGGCCGATATGCTGGAAGACCAATCGGGCGCCATTCCTTCCGGCGCGCCGAAATCAGTGGCGAAATCTGGCGCCAGCGAAATGGAAGAGATGATCGAACGCTAAGCGGAGAGAGTCCACGGGCTTGCGCCTAGTCGGACTGCGTGGCGCCCGACCTCCGATCCCGGATCGTCCGGATGGTTTCTCGTTGCGGCAGCAATTTTAACCCGCTACTGATCGCTTACCAATCACTCCCGCCCTCTCGTATAATTCTCACCTCGAGGTTGTTTAGCGCTTCGAAATTTTAAGGCTCAGGTTTCGTTGTGAAGCGTTGGACGAAAATTCTGCTGGCAATCGCCGTGCTCGTCGTCGCTACCGCTGCGGCGATTCCTCTTTTCGTGCATGCCAATACCTTCCGCCCCGCCATCGAACGGCAACTCACCAGGACGCTAGGCCGCAGCGTGAAGCTTGGAGACCTTCGGCTGTCTGTATTTTCCCGCAGCCTGATCGCCACAGATCTTCGCGTCGCCGATGACCCGAACTTCAGCGCCGAACCGTTCTTGACTGCGCAGGAACTGCGTATCGGCGTGTCACTGCGGCCGCTTATTTTCTCGCACGAACTGGTTTTGCGCGGATTCCAGATTGAATCTCCACAAATTGCCGTGATTCGCGCATCGAATGGTGCTTGGAATTTTTCCAGTATCGGACGCCACACGCCCGCCGGCGCGGCGTCCAGCACAGGCGTTGCGGAAAGCGCGGCTGCGGAAGCCACACAAGGCTCCGCCGCTCCGCTCCCCGACCTTTTTGTCGGCCTCCTCGTAATCGAAGACGGCCGCGTAGTGATCCCGACTGCTCCCGGGCAAGCTCAATCCTCCGTGTACGACCATGTGAACATAACGGCTCACGATTTTTCGTTCGCCTCGCGGTTTTCCTTCGACCTCAGCGCGGACCTGCCCGCCGGCGGCTCCATCAACGGCAGCGGTCACCTTGGGCCCGTCAATGGCGCCGACGCGGCTGCCACGCCAGAGGACGCGCAGATCAATGTCACACACTTCGATCCGGTGGGCGCTGGGTTTCTGGATCCGGAAGACGGTTTGTCGCTCCTCGCGGACGCCAACCTACACACTGCGTTCGACGGAGAAACTTTCACCACCAGCGGCACCGTGCGCATCGCAAACCTGAGGCTTCGCAAAGGTGCCGCGGCCGCGCCGAAGCCGCTGGACATGGCCTACGGCGGCACGCATCGCATGAAGGAAAACACTGGCCAGATTGACGACGCCACGATAAAAGTGGGCGATGCCGAGATTCACGTAAGCGGAACATATCGCGCTGTGGCACCCGGCGCGCCCGGTGCGCCCAGTGCAAAGGGCACGACTGCTGCATCGGGCACGGCCAAATCAGAAGTGCCGCTGCTCAATCTGAATCTCTCCGGGCAAAATTTGCCGATTGATGAACTCCAGTCGCTGATGACCGCAGCTGCCGTTCGTTTGCCGAACGGCTCCAAGTTGAAAGGCGGCATGCTCTCGTTGAACCTGGCTGTGACTGGCCCCCCAAAATCGTTGATCATCACCGGGCCGATCGTGATAGACAACACGCGCCTGGTTGGTTTCGACGTTAGCTCCAAAATCCACGGCATTGCCTCGATGAGCGGCGTGAAAACCAGCGACACGACCGACATTGAGAGGCTGCGGGCAAACGTGCGCGTCACGAATGGCGGCATCCTAGCCGACAACATTTTCGCTGTAATTCCCAGCTTGGGCGAGCTCAACGGCAGCGGCACGATCTCAGCCGCAAATCAGTTGGACTTCAACCTGATCGCAAAAGTTCAATCTGCCTCCGGCGTCGGCAAAGTCGGCGTGAGTCTGCTTTCTGCACTAAATGGCGGTTCGGGAAAGAAATCGGGAGTACCTCTGCACATCACCGGCACCCCTGACGAGCCCTACATCACAGCCGACGTCGGAGGGGTCTTCAAGAAGACTACACGGCCCTTCACTTCCTTCTTCGGCAAAAAGAATTAGGTCGCGCGCGCCTCCGCTTCGCGAACGCCGTCGCAAGCGCCAGGCACATAACGTAACGGAAACTTGACGGCCATGACCTGGTGGCCGAACCCAAGATTTCAAGTTAGTATTTCTTCCTATGGCCACCACAAATACAGATGTCGCCGAGCTGACCAGTCAGCTCAACGCTCTCGCCGCCAGCGCGAGATCCTCGCAGGAACTGATGGAGGGCATTACCAAACTTCTGCACCAGAAAATGCTGCGTTACAATTGGGTGGGGTTTTACATGCTGGAAAAAGAGGACCAGAAGGACATGCTCGTCCTCGGCCCTTTCCGCGGCACCATGACCCCGCACACGCGCATCCCGCTGAATCAGGGGATCTGCGGCGCCGCTGCCTCCACCGGCAAGACCATCGTCATTGACGACGTCAGCGCTGACTCGCGTTACCTCGCCTGCTCGCTCGAAACCAAGTCCGAAATCGTCGTCCCCGTTTTCGTCGAAAAGAAGGTTGTCGGCGAGCTGGATATTGACAGCCACTTCCTCGCCGCCTTCTCCCCCGACGACCGTACCATCTGCGAACACGCCGCCGCAGTCCTGGGCCGCTGGCTGGAAAAACACCCCTGAGGGAAGCGAAGCATTACCGGCGCGGGCGGCGGAGCTGATTAGAATTCCCCATCGCGCGCTCGCACATGGCGCGCCCGCGATCACGCTGCGCGGCGTCATACGCGTGTAAGCGCCCAGCACCCTGGCTGCCGCGACCCAGCGCCCGCAGAGACCATCGCCAAGCGTGAGCCCTCGGCGCCCCCAGCCAGCCAAGCCCACTCGCCCGTGCCTCAGTCTCCATGTCGCGTCCTCAACAGCGCTGAAAGGCGCCCCAACTCACGCTTACACATTCCCCAGCCATTGAATATTCGTAGAAATACTCACAACGGTAAGAGATAGCAAACATGGGATGTAGTTCGCTATAACTGCGTCTCCGCCAGCTTCCAGCAGAGCGGCGAGGAACAGAACAACGATGGTTGTGTTGCGTGACATTTTGGCCTCACGAGTTAAGCTCGCAAAGCAAAGGCTGTCGTATCTCACACGCTGCGTTGCACGAGAATATCCACATCCGTATTTCTACGAATAGCGGACAAAATCCAAATATGTTAGCGTCGGTTGGGGCACTGTTGAAGCTTCCAAAGGACGTGACATGCTCGAGCCGTCCGAAATTGGGAACTCCATCCTCCCCGAACGCTTCCTCCGCACCCCAAATCAATCGCTAGTTTTTGTCGTGTTTTTTGCGATTAGGCCGGGCGCAGACCGCGCTCTGGGCTGCCAGCGGAACGTCGAGGTGCTAACACTAAACTAGTCAGGCCGTTTGGGTACAGGGTGCCGGCGAGCGATCACCTCCAGGCGGGTCTGTGGCACTATGCTCATTTGGATCGCGGACGAGGTGGGAGGGCCGCTTGCTGCGCCCCAGGTTACCCGGACGTCCACATTTCCGTCGAGCCGTACAACCCGTCACGGCGTGTTGGCGAAGACGCGATTCGCGGCGGGAATGTATCACTCCCCCGGAGGCGCCACCGGTTCCTTGTCCGGCAATTTTCCCTTGCCGGTGATGGCGGCAATAATCTGCCGGCCGTGGAAGCGGCCGTTTTCAATGAAGATGTGCGAGGTGTCGTTCCCGCCGACCACTACTCCCGCCAGATAAATTCCCGGAATATTGCTCTCGAGGGTTTCCGGATCAATGGCGGGCTTTTTGTTCGTAGTCGCCAGCCGAATGCCCAGTTTTTCGAGGAATGCAAAATCCGGATGGTATCCGGTGAGCGCGAAAACCTGGCTTGCTGGAACTTTTTCCTCGCCGCTGCCGTTCTTGATGACCACCTGCTGCGGATCGATCTCCACCACATGCGCGTGGAATTTCGCGCGGATTTCTCCGGCGCGTATGCGATTCTCGATGTCCGGCTTCACCCAATATTTCAGCGTGCGCCCCATCTCCGCGCCGCGATGAATAATCGTGACGCGTGCCCCGGCCCTGAACAAATCCAGCGCCGCTTCCGCCCCGGAGTTCCCTCCTCCGATCACCGCCACGTCCTGTTTCCAATAAGGGTGCGGTTCGGTGAAGTAATGCGAAACGTGCGGCAAGTTTTCTCCGCGCACATCCAGAAAGTTTGGATGATCGTAAAATCCGGTCGCCACCACAATCTTTCGCGCGTGATATTTTTGCGGCCGCCCCTGCGAATCCAGCGTATGCACGATAAATGTGCCGTCGTGGCCGGTGACGCGCTCCACGCGCTCGTACTGGCGCACATCCAGCTCGAAATGCTCCACGGCCCGGCGATAATATTTCAGCGCCTCGGCCCGCGTCGGCTTCCCCGCGGCAACGGTCATCGGCAGCTCGCCAATTTCCATGCGCTCGGGCGTAGTGAAGAACGCCATGTTCACCGGATAGTGGAACAGCGAATTGCACAAGCAGCCCTTGTCAATCACCAGCGGCCGCAGCCCATCGATACGCGCTTCAATCGCGGTGGCAAGCCCCGTAGGCCCCGCGCCTATGCAGATAATGTCGTAGGAATCGCTCATGGCACCAGTGTGCGATGGGAAGGCCGCGAATTCAACTCCTTCGCTGCGAAGTTGGATGCTGGTAAGAGTCGCGCTGATTCATGGGAGCGGAATTTAGAGCTGCGGCAGCAGCGCCTGAGACAATTCCGCGGCAAAGGCATCAAGTTCCGCCAGTCGCGCGGGCGTAACTTCCAACCTCTCTTTTTTCCACACGAAGAATTCGCGGCCGTCGCGCCGCACGCGCACGCTGAAGTTACCGCCCATCAAATATGCAGGCGTGCCAAAAATGCCGAAGCCGCCCGTCGCAGCCGGGGCCAGCAACGCCGCGCAATTTCCCTTCCGCGCGCCCACATAGTTCGCGTACATCGGGAAACGCCACGATCTCGAAGCCGGCAGTGTGCAAGCGCTGCAGAATCGCAAGTTGCTGCGGTGAGAGATCCATGCAGGATCAGGATAACAGGCAGATTAAGAAGAACGAAACAGCACAGGCAAGAGTGGCCGCGCTACAACTCGGATAATCTTTGTAGGTAGTGGCTTCCGCCACGACACGGTTCCTGCAAACGTCGGACGGCTTTAGCCGCTAAAGTACGGATTTCGCAGACCGCACCACCGACTCGTCGACGCTAAAGCCGTTACGCCGCGGAAGAAGAAATCGTGCCGGACTCGATCTCCCGCAAAATTTGACGCAGCACCGAGGCCAGCTCTTCGCGGCTCACCTGGCTCTTACGGAAGTGCACACGCACGTGAAACGAATCGTCCTCGGCGCGATAGTCGAAGAGGTACGGCTGCGGACGCGGCGCGGATCCGGTTTCTTCCTGACGCGTGCGTCGCGCCTCATCGCGCGTCAGACCGCCCTGCGCGATGCGCTGCACCATCTCCTGCATCTTCTTCTCGGTGGGCTGGCGCGCGACCTGCAGCAGCAACGATTTCGTCAGAATCCGCGCTCGATGCAAGACTTGCGAATCTCGCTAGGAATCACGTGCAAGGACATCGTCTCGGTCACGCTCGAACGTGCCCGCCCGATCTTCTTCGCGATGTCGTCGTGCGTGTAATCGAAATGATCGGCCAGCCGCTGCAACCCGTCCGCCTCTTCAAACGGCGTCAAATCCTTGCGCTGCAGATTTTCGATCAGCCCCAGTTCCAGAGTTTCCGCGTCGTCCGCGATCTTCTCGATGCAAGGCAGTTCGTGCAGCCCCGCAGCCTTGGAAGCATGGTAGCGGCGCTCACCGGAAATAATGTAGTAGGTGTCTTCGCGCGGAATGAAGCGCACCAGCAAAGGTTCCAGCACGCCTTTCTCGCGAATCGAATCGGTAAGCTCGCGCAGATCGCCCAAAGCCTTACGCGGTTGTTCGGGGTTCGGGCGGATCTTGTCCGTCGGGATCATGCGGCCAATGGACGCGCCGCTGAAACTGGTCAGCGTCTCCACATAATGCGCGTCATGCCGCATCTTGAGAGTGACGGGTAACCCGATCCTCTTGGACACGTTGTAATACCTCCTGAGCAAGCTTCTTGTAATCCTCGGCGCCAGAAGATTTGGGAGCGAAGGAAAACACGGTCTCTTTGTAGGCCGGACTTTCTTCCAGCCGCACGTTCTTGCTGATACGCGTCTTGAAAAGCGCGTCGCCGAACGTGGCGCGAATCTGTTCGTGCGTGTCGCGCGAAATGTTGGTGCGCTTGTCGAAGAGCGTGATCACGACGCCCAGAACTTTCAGGTCCGGGTTCGGCCGCGAACGAATTCGCGCATAGGTTTCCAGCAGATCGTCGGTGCCCTCGATGGCAAAGTAAGCCGCCTGAATCGGCACCAGCAAATGCGTCGAAGCCACCAGCGCGTTCACGGTGAGAATGCCCAGCGCCGGCGGCGTATCGAAAACTATGAAATCGTAATCCTTCAGCACCGGCGTCAGCGCGTCTTTCAATTTGTACGGCGCGTCAAATTGCCCGGCAAGTTGCTGCTCCAATCGCGCCAGCGCCAGAATTCCCGGCGCCATAAAAAGAAAGGGATCTTTGGTCGGGCTTGATCACCTTCGCCATTTCCGTGGGATGATCGGCGAACACGTCGTACATCGAACTCTGAATATCCGCCGGCTCGAAAAAGGCGATGGTAGCGTTGGATTGCGGATCCAGGTCCACGAGCAGCGTGCGTTTCTTTTTCAGGGCGAGAGCGGCGGCTAGATTGATGGATGTGGTGGTCTTACCGACTCCGCCTTTTTGATTGGCAACTGCGATGACGCAAGTCAAGCTGTGCCCCTCGTTCCCCGTTTGGGCAACCGTAGGCCCATATATGGCGGCCTTCGGACCCAATCCTACCACGAGTAGGCCCACTGTACCCACTTGAGTACCCTTACTGCAAGGGAAAAATGCGCTTAGACCGGGGATTTTCGTGAGTTTGGGCTTTTCGGCCAGGGAGGCTTGGCCCCGGAGGCATCGAAAGCGCGGATGACCGATTGGGCCGAACCGAGGACCGAGCGCCCGCACGTGACGTTGCGCGCCGCGTCTCCCGGATGACAGTGTATGCTTGCCCGTGACGCACGAATGGGCGACGAAATAAAAATTCGCTGGGTTGAGACGCGCGACGTCGCGGCGATTGTGCGCGTGATCAATCTGGCATTCCGCGCCACCGAGAGTTTTTTCGTCGAGGGCGATCGCATCAGCCCTGAAGTTCTACTGCCAATGCTGGACAACGGCAATTTTCTCCTGGCTGAAGATGCCGCCGGAGTCGCGGCATGCGTATACGTGGAGTTGCGCGGCGAACGTGCCTATTTCGGCCTGCTGGCGGTGGACCCTGCTCGACAACATCGCGGCCTCGGCCACCGCCTGATAGATGAGGCGGAAGATTATGCGCGCGCATCCGGGTGCCGCGCCATGGACTTGCGCATCGTGAACCTTCGCGCGGAGCTGCCGCCGTTCTACCGCCGCCTCGGCTACGTCGAAATCGGCACGGAGCCCTTCCCTGCGGAGATCAAATCGAAATTACCTTGCCACTTCGTGCTCATGTCCAAACCGCTCACTTAGCCGGATGCCGCAATGGGCGCGGCGAGCGCGACGTAACGTAACGAGAACGTGCTCCGTTCCGTAACTCTCTGGCTTAGCACTCCGTAATTCGCGCATAGAAGCGAGGCGCTGAGTTATTCTGAATTCGGGAGCATTCGCAAACACAAAAATGGCCACCACGCCCGTCGCAACCGAACTGCCGCTAGTTCCTGGACGCAAACTGATCGCGCCGCTGTGGCATACGATCGTCTTTGTGCTGTTCCTCATCGGCTACGCGTACTACGGGCGGACGAGCGTGACGCGCATCGAAGGCCACCACCTCAGCAGCAAAGTGTCGCTGTACCTTTTCATGATCTTGCTCGAGCTGATCCTGGTGTCTTACGTGTGGTTCCTGGGAGTGAGGCCGGCTGGGCGGAAGTTTTCGGGCGCTGATCGGCGGCAAGTGGAATTCGGTCGGAGACGTGCTGCGTGACATAGGCGCTGCCTTTCTCTTCTGGCTTGTCGTGATCGTCATGCTGGTGGGGTTGCAAATCTCGATTGGAAAAAGCCCCCAGACAACCCAGACTGTATTCATGTTAGCGCCGGGCAGCCTCACAGAAATGATCGTTTGGGTTATTTTGTCCGTGACCGCGGGCGTCTGCGAGGAATTTATGTTTCGTGGTTACCTGCAGAAGCAATTTCTTGCGATCACTGGCTCTGATGCCGCGGCTGTGGCGCTGCAGGCCGTGCTTTTTGGAATCGCGCACAGCTATCAGGGTGTGAAATCCATCGTCACGATCACGCTGTACGGAGCGCTGTTCGGAATGCTCGCGGTGTGCCGCGGGAGTTTGCGCCCGGGAATGATTCAGCACGCGGCGCAGGATTCGTTCGCTGGGCTCGCCTTCGGGTTGTTGAAACGCCTGGGAAAGCTTCCCGCTGTCTCGTTCTGAGTCTCTGTGGTGTCAGGGTTTGGCGTAACGGTTCAGCGGGTCGCCTTCGGATTTCACGGCGGCGGTGATGCGTTTTATCAGGTCGGTGCTGATGCGCTGCGCGGTCTGCTTGATGTCTTTATCCGTGATGTCGGATTCGATGGAAAATTTTACCGCGTCGGCGTTGGGATTTACCTCGATCACAGCGCCGGGCTTCGCGCTGCTGGCGTTGGCGTCGGCGGGATCCGCGGTGTAGAGCGGCGGCGTAAAATGCGCCAGGTCTTTGGCTGCGACGTAGAGTTTCAACGTTTCAGTGGTCTGTCCGGAGCCGATCACGGCACGGCGCAGTTTATTGTCCTCGCCCACTTGCGCGAATATTCCGGCAACCAGAAACCCGTCGTCCGGACGCGGATCGCTCGGATGCAATAATTTCGCGGTGTAACCCACCTTCGCGAAATCCTTCAGCAGGTTGTCGGACATTAATTTCACGAGGTGTTGCGCCCGGGCGGAGGAAGCATCGGCCTTCGGCGAAGTGCTGGCAGGCGGCGCCGGACTCGCATCGGAGTTTGCAGCACTAGAGTCCAACTCAAAATCCGTAACGTAAATTCGTTGCGATCGTTCAGGTGGTGCGGGATTTTCCGGAATGTTCGACGGCCCGGGCTGCGCTCCGCCCGGATAGCCGCCCGGCGAACCTCCGGGCTGGCGACCAGACATTTGCGCAAAAACAAATTGCGGCGTGAGAAAAACGGCGAGTAGCAAAAGAAGGAGTTGTCGCGAGCGGCGCACGACTACATCTTATAGCGGCCAAGGTCTTCGTCGTTCAAATTTTCCAGCCACTTGCGCAAATCCTCGCTGGAGCTTTTCTCGGTGACGGCGGTGGACATGCGGGAATGTTTCAACACCTCATCTTCCACAAAAATCGGGCAATCCAGGCGCAACGCCAGCGCCAGCGCATCACTGGGCCGCGAATCCATGGACATGGTCTGCCCATCGCGCTCCATCCAGATCAACGCGTAAAAAGTATCGTCCTTCAAATCGGAAACCACAACGCGCTGCACGTGCACATTCAGCCCGGTCAGCACATTTTTCAGCAGGTCGTGCGTCATCGGACGCGGCGTCTGCACTTTTTCGATTTCCAGGGCGATGGCGTTAGCTTCGTACACACCCACCCAGATGGGCAAAACTCCGCTGCCGGAAGTTTCCTTCAGGACTACTACAGGCATGTTCGTTACGGGGTCCATCATTAAGCCTCGAATCTTGACTTCGAGTTCCATGGTGGCCTCCCCGGGGCTTTAGATGATGTGCTCGCCGGCAAAACTATTCGGACCAGCGCGCGTAATCTTCACCTGGACGTATTCTCCCAGAAGATTCACGCGAGGCGAAGTGAAATTTATCAAACGATTGCAGGAAGTTCTCCCGCCCCACTGCGTTCGCGCGGGATGGCAACCGTCCACCAGCACTTCATAGGACTGGCCGACCAGCTTTTCGTTAGCGGCAATCTGAATTGCGCGCTGCCGTTCGTTCAAAACCGCGAGGCGGCGCGACTTTTCCTCTTCGGGAATCGCGTCAGCCATGTGCATCGCGGAAGTATTGGGCCGCGGCGAGTATTTGAACGAAAAAATCGCGTCGTACTGTGCCGCGTCCAGCAGCGAAAGCGTCGCCGCGAAATCTTCTTCAGTCTCGCCGGGGAAGCCCACGATCACGTCGGAAGTGATACTGATCGGCCGCTGCGCCGCGCGTATCCAAGCGATTTTCTCCAGATACGCTTCTCGCGTGTAAGTGCGCAACATTTCACGCAACACGCGCGTAGAACCGGATTGCACGGGCAGATGTACGTGGTCGCAGAGCTCAGGAACCTCGTCAATCGCCTCCACGATCGAGCGGTGAAAATCGTTCGGGATGCGAAGTAGTGAAACGCACGCGGCGAATTCCCGGCACGGCGGCAACGGCGCGCAGCAGGTCCACGAATTTCCACCCGCACGGCGAAGGATCGCGATAGGAATTCACAGTCTGCCCCAGCAATTGGATTTCGGTGTAGCCCGCATCGGCCAGTCGGCGAGCTTCGGCAAGCACAGCATCGCTCGAGCGGCTGCGTTCCGGCCCTCGCGTGTGCGGCACCACGCAGTAGGAACAAGCATAGTCGCAGCCTTCGATAATGGTGATGTAAGCGCGCAGCATATTGTCGCGCCGCGTGATTTCGGTCTCAAACGTCTCGTCGGTATCGAGGTCCAGGCCAGTGACGCGCCGTCCGCCCGACTCCAGCTGCGCGATAAGTTCCGGCAGCTTGCGATAACTTGCCGAGCCACACACCAAACTGACCCACGGCGCGCGTTCGAAAATTTCTTCGCCTTCCTGCTGCGCCAGGCAGCCCAGCACGCCGATAATTTTTCCATCCGCCAGAGTCTTCCAGTCGCCCAGACGCGCGAAAACTTTCTGCGCAGCTTTTTCGCGGATGCTGCAGGTGTTATAGAGGACTAGGTCAGCCTGCGCTGGGCTTTCCACAGCGTGGTAGCCGCGTCCTTGCAGCACGCCAGCCACTTTCTCGCTGTCGTGATCGTTCATCTGGCACCCAAAAGTCTCCAGGAAGAACGACTTCCCTGCCGGAACCGAGCCATCACTAGCCAGAGCCGCGTCACGTGCCCCAGGCGCCACGCGCAATGGCAACGGAAGCAGCCCAACCGCCGCTGGCTCGCGTCCCATTGCCTGATTCGCGCCCAGCGCATGCACGCCGTCGCTCACCAGTGATTCGATCCCAACGTCAAACGTCTTAGCCATAGCTCAATCTGAAGTCTAGCACGGTGCGCGCCAGCCGGCGCTTCGTGATTCCCAGCCGGGAACATTTCCGCTCCGGCTTACGTCTTATAATCAGCGCGCACTTGCGCCAGGGATAGCGCTCAGTATCGCCACAGTGTACAAAAGACATCAATGACAACCTTCCCAGCGCGGACCAGCACGCGGCAGACGCTGGTAGCCTTACAGGAAACGTTCTGGATCGCGCTGGACACGCTCCGTTCCCACAAGCTGCGCACCTTCCTCACACTGCTGGGCGTAATGCTTGCGGTCACGACGCTCGTCGCCGTGATGTCCGTCCTCAACGGCTTGAACCTTTATATCGCCGATAAGGTCGCCAATCTGGGCTCCAATGCGTTCGCGATTGATCGAGTCGGCATCGTCACCAATCTCGAGCAATGGAACAAAGCGCGCAAGCGTCCGCAACTCCGCCTGGACGATATGGACAGCCCTGCGCGACGGAATGAGACTGGCCACCCACATCGCGGGCGAGCAGGAAACCGCCGCCGACGTGCGCTTCGGCAACGGCCTGACTGAAGATGTCAGAATCATCGGCGCGACGCCAGAGTACACGGACATTCGTGACATTGACGCTGCCAATGGCCGGCTGCTCGCAGCAGTTGATGAAGACCATCGCGCGGGCGTCTGCGTCATCGGCCCGGACGTGGCTGCGAAACTCTTCGACGGAATCGACCCCATCGGCCGCGAGATTCGCGCCGGGCAGGGGCGCTACGAAATTGTGGGCGTAGCCGCGCCCAAAGGCTCCGTGCTGGGCCAAACGCAGGACAATTTCGTGATGATCCCGCTGGGGACGTACCGCAAGGAGTGGCTGACGCCGCAGGATTCCGTGCAAATCTTCGTCGAAGCGCGCAGCCGGCAGGAAATGTCCGCCGCGGTGGATGAAGCGCGGATGATTCTACGCGCGCGCCGTCATGTGCCGTACGATGCCGAGGATAATTTCGGAATCGTCGAGCCTTCCACGCTGATGGGCATCTGGGACAATCTCACCGCGAATGTTTTCGGCGTGGCGGTGTGGGTTACGTCGGTTTTCCTCGTAGTGGGCGGCATCGTGATCATGAACATCATGCTGGCCAGCGTCACTGAGCGCACGCGCGAGATCGGCCTGCGAAAATCGCTGGGCGCGCGGCGACGCCACATCGTGATGCAATTTCTGGTGGAGTCCTCCCTGCTGGCGGCGTCCGGAGGACTGCTGGGCATCGCCATCGCGCTAGGCGTTGCTGCGCTGGTGCGCTCGGCCACTTCCATTCCGATCGCGACGCCGGTGTTCGCAGTGGTCGTCTCGCTGCTGCTCTCCACCAGCGTCGGACTATTCTTCGGTATTTATCCGGCGGTGCGCGCGGCGCGCCTGGATCCCATCGAAGCGCTGCGCGCGGAAGCCTAGCCCATGGAAATTCAGCAAAATTTCCACGAAAACTTCCAGCTGGCGATAGACACGGTGCGCGCGCACAAACTGCGCAGTTTTCTCGCCGTGCTCGGCGTCACCATCGGCGTGATGCTCATCATCCTGGTAGTTGGCCTGGTGGAAGGCTTTCGCACCACGATCCAAGACATCATCGAGGCCCAGGGCGTGAACACCGCATGGGCATGGCGATTCAATCAAGGCCCCAGCAACGGCCGCCGCCCGAAAGAGGAACGCCTGCGCAAACCGCTCACGCTGGAAGATGGTGAAGCCGTCGCGCAGCTTTCTCCCGCCGTAAGGGAAATGACCATCGCCATTTACAACTGGGAACACCCGCACAACGTTCGTTATCAGAAGAATGAAGTGCAGGGCGGCGAGTTCCGCGGCACTTTTTCCAATTACCCGAAGTGGATTCCAGCGAAACCATGAAGCGAGGCCGCTTCTTCACGGAAACGGAAAAAGCCATCGCGAAAACGTCGTGGTAATCGGTGAGGACGTCGCGAAAGCTCTGTTTGCCAGCCTCGATGACGCGCTCGGCAAAGAAGTGCTGGTGGATGGCTCCAGTTTCACGGTGATCGGCGTGTTCGAAAAACCTGTCGGCGGCATCGGCAGGGATGACGAGGATCGCCGCGTGGTGATTCCTTATCACACGTTCACGAAAATGTATCCCGCGAGCTTCGAAGTTTTTCTCGGCATTCTCGCGTATCCCGGACAACTGGACATCGCCGTGGACCAGACCCGCGAAGTGCTGCGCCGCCGCAGAAACGTGGCTTACGACAAGCCGGATGATTTCTCCATTCAGACCAACTCCGATGCGGTGAAGGAATTCAACGATATAATCGGCGGCGTGGCGGTGGTGATCGTGGTACTCAGCTCCATCGGCCTGTTGATTGGCGGCATCGGAGTGATGAACATCATGCTGGTCTCGGTAACCGAGCGCACCCGCGAAATCGGCGTGCGCAAAGCCATCGGCGCGCGCAGCCGCGACATCACTTGGCAATTTCTATTCGAAGCCATGACGCTCACCGGAACTGGCGGCATCATCGGGATCCTGGTCGGCAGCGGCATCGTGCTACTGATTCCCGCGGTAAGTTCGCTGAAAGCAGTGATATCGCCGTGGGCAGTTGTGCTGGGTTTCACGGTTTCCGTCGGCATTGGACTGCTCTTCGGAGTTTGGCCCGCCAGCAAAGCCGCGCGCCTAAACCCCGTCGAAGCATTGCGCTACGAATGAGGCGGCGCGACGACGTGCGCGCCGTGCGGCGCTTCGTGACTGATGTGCCGGAAGTATCCCGCCCTCCGGACTGGCCTCAATCTGTCCACTCGGACAGTTGTGGCCTCGCGGCACGCGGCGCATCATGGCGCTAGCTGGTACGAAGCTAGCCAGCGCGAGCTCTACGGCCCCAAGCCCACGTTGAAGCGCGCCGCAGATATTCCATACTGAGGAGCTTCCTAAAATGATCCAGAAAAATATTGCTTTGGCAGGGGTGTGCCTGTTCGTCGCGTCCTTCGCGCCGCCGTTGCGTGCGCAGGGCGGTTGCGCCTCCGCACAAGATGCCGCCGTGCAATGCTTCGTCGGCAATGCCGTGCGCACCAACTTGGTGACGCTGCAATACGGCATGACCATGTCACAATTCAAAGCCTACGGCGTGTCGGTCTCGAAGATCGTGCAGGAACAACCGACGGCGCTGGCAGTGGTGGGCCTGGCAAGCGCAGTGGCCGATGCTCTGCCGCCGACGAATGCTGAACGGCTCCGCCAACCAGGCCGCCCAAACTGCCGCCATCAATTCCATCGTGGACGCAGGCATCGCCAATAATTTCCTCACGCTACCGGCGGAGACAACCTCGCAGGACTTGAAATGGTTTTCGCTCGATTTGGTCAACGTGATGAATACCAACAACGGGATACTGCTCTCCCCCGGCACCATGCTCCGCGTGATCGATTCCTACGTGGTCACCGCGACCACCAGCGGCTCAGTGAATTGGACGCAAGTCAACTCCGGCATAGCAGCCATGATCACCAACTTCGCCAGCGCCGGCCTGCTGAAGCTCCCTGCAACGATAACCACAACCCAAGCCATCCAGTTCGCGCAATCCCTAGCGCAAATCACCTACACGTACAAGACGGCTACGGGCCGCACCACACTGTAAGCGAGAGCGCCGCATACGAACGCAGCGTGTCATCCCGAGCGAAGTCCCGCGCTTTTTCTTTCCCGCCGCATTCTGGCGGGCGCGAGGCGCAGTGACGGATCTGCTTGTGGCGGAACAATCAATTCTCTCATCTGCTGGGTGCCCGGACTCGATCCGATCGTGGCAAACCTCGACCGCCGCCAACCGTAGCGCTCGAAACAGCGCCGAAATCCTGTGTCGTTAAGAACATCGGGTATTTCGTGTAGGTTGTTGATTCGTTTGACCCTCTCTTGTGCGTGTGCTACGGTGTTTGCGGGCTATTTTTCCAAACTTTTTCCTGGGGGGAGAACAATTTCTGTTCTGGCGCTGTTAGTTTTCTCGAGCCAGCTCGAAACGCTCATCACACAAACGGGTTGGGTGGCGCGAGTCGTACTGTGCATCCTACTAGTCCTCTCAGTTTTCTCGTGGGCTATCATTTTCCAAAAATCCCGGACTCTCGGGCAAATCGAATCACAAACCAAGAAATTTCTGGAGATGTTCCGCGCGGGACGCGGGCTTCCTGATCCGGCCACACTGCGGATGGGCGCCGGCGGAACTCCCTTGGCGGTCGTCTATCAGGCCGGATACCGCGAACTGGAGGCGCAGCTCGGCACCCGCGAGCGGCGTCCCGTCGCTCCTGGCGTTGCGGAAGGCGGCACGGCAGTAGCGAGCGCTCCGCGCGTGAAGAATGCCAACGCCGTCGGCGTGCAGATGCAGGTCGCGGCCGGCGATGAAGTGCGCAAGCTGGAAAAATGGATGCCCTGGCTCGCCACCACCGGCTCGGTTTCGCCATTCATCGGATTGTTTGGTACGGTGTGGGGCGTGATGGACGCCTTCGCTGGACTTGGCGACGCCGGCTCCGCAAGTTTGCGTGCGGTTGCTCCGGGAATTGCCGAGGCCTTGATCACTACGGCAGCAGGGTTGTTCGCGGCCATTCCCGCGGTGATCGCCTACAACTATTACCTCGGCGGAATTCGCGGCATTGCAGCGCGTATGGATAGTTTCGCCTCGGAATTCGTCGCCAAGATTGAAACGATTTATAGCGCGTAGGAGCGTGCGCCGCGCAAACGCAGGATCTTTGAGCCGCGATACAAACTTTTTACTGTAGTTTTTGGACGAACAGAAAACCATGCCGCAGATACAACGCGAAACCGGGTCGTCACTTTCGGAAATCAACATGGTTCCGTTCATTGACGTCGTCCTCGTCCTCCTGATCATTTTCATGATCACTGCGCCGATTCTGCAGTCTGGGATCGAAGTGGACGTCCCCAAAACGAAGACCGTGAAAGAGCTGACGCAAGTCCGCATGGTCGTCACCATTGACAAAGCCCAGCGGGTCTATCTGAACGACAAGCCGGTGAACATCCACGACCTGGGCCCGCAATTGCTTTCTCAAATGAAAGACCCGGCGCATCAGGCGGTCTACGTGCGCTGTGACGAGACGGTGCCTTTCGGCAGTTGGGCCACAGTCGTGGATGCGCTGCGGCAATCCGGCATACAAAATGTCAGCGTCGTCACCCAGCCGCTCAGCGAGCGCTCCACAATTCAGTAACATGGCTACACTCGCCGCCAATCCGCGCTCAGACAATTTAACCGGGCCGCTGTCGGCTTCGCTGGTGTTGCACGCCGGCCTCGTGGTGCTCTTCATCGGCTCCGCGATTTACAGCCATCAGGGCGATTCGTGGGGCGGGCAGGGCGGCTCAGTTACCGTGGGCGTAGTCGGAAGCTTGCCGGAGGTTCCCATGCCGCGGCCTGAAGTGGAAACGCCCAGCCGCGTGGTGGACGAATCCAAAGGCCTCTACAAAGCCGAACCGCAGCCTAAGGCGGCGCCTCCACCGGATGCCACCCCGATTCCAAAATTCGAAAAAAACAAACCGCCAAAGTACGTAACGCGCCCTTCGAAAGTTCTGGAAAATCCTGCGCCTCCTCCGCCGAACGCGGTTCCCTACGGTGGCGGCGGCACTCCTTCGGTGCCTTACAGTTCTTTCGCGATGGGCGCGGGCTCCACCACAGAAGCCGGCATGGGTTTCGAAGGCCCCGGCGCGGGAAATTTCGGCGCGCGTTTCTCCTGGTACGTGGAAGCCGTGCAACGCAAGATCAGCAGCACCTGGCTGCAATCCACCGTGGATCCTAGCGTGCAATTTGCGCCGCGCGTCGTGGCCACGTTTGACATTCTGCGCGACGGCAGCGTTACCAATATTCAAGTGACCAAATCCAGCGGAAACGCTTCGGTGGATTCTTCGGCGGTGCGCGCCATTCGCGACGCTAGCCCGATGCAGCAACTGCCGCCCGCGTATTCCGGCTCGAGAGTAAGCGTCGAATTCTGGTTTGATTTCAAGAGGTGAGGGAGCGCGAGCAAGCCGCGAGCAGCGCGATAAACGCGGCAGCAAGCTCAAGCACTAAAAAAACGAATATGCCAAGAAAACTCGCAATCATCGCAACATTAGTAACAGCGGCGCTCCTGCTCTGCGCCCGCAACACCTCCGCGCAGGATTGGTTCAAGACCGGCACCGGCCTCGGCGTCAGCAAAGCCCGCGTCGCCGTGCCGGAATTCGCGGTGCGTCAATCCGCCACGCCCGCGCTGCAGAAAACCTTTCACGACGTACTCTGGTCAGACCTGGAATTCTGCGGTGTGCTGGAACTCGTCAGCCCCAGTTTTTATCCGCCGCAAATGCCCAGCCAGCCCAGCGAAGTGAACTTCGCGCAGTGGTCCGCGCCGCCGGCCAATGTGTACATGCTGGCCTACGGTAATTTATCCGGTGACGCTGCGAACCTGGCCGCCGCAGGATATTTGTCCGACGTCCACAATCCGCAAGCGCCCATCGCGCTGCAGAAAATCTATCGTGGCCCGGCGACCGATGCCGGCGCGCGCAAACTCGCGCACCAATTCGCCGACGATATTGTTGCACTGCTTAGCGGCGGTTCACTCGGAATCGCGCAGACGCAGATCGCCTACGTCAGCACGCGCAGCGGCAACAAAGAAATCTGGGCCATGGACTACGACGGCCAGAATCAACACCAGCTCACGCACCTGAAATCTATTTCGCTCACGCCGCGCTGGGCGCCCAGCGCCGATCGCATCGCGTTCACCTGCTACGTGCCCTTCCGGGGCATCACCAGACCGGAGATTTGCCTCTATTCCACAATTTCGGACCGGTTGATTTCCTTTCCGCGCTACGTCGGATCGAACAGTTCGCCGGCATGGTCGCCCGATGGCAATCAGATCGCTTTCATGTCCAGCCAGAACGGCGATCCGGAGATTTATTTGACTGACGCGAACGGCGGCGGCCTGAAACGCGTCACCTTTGCCGCGGGCGTCAGCACATCGCCGGCGTGGAATCCCAAGACCGGCAAACAAATCGTTTTCGTCAGCGATCGCGGCGGCGAACCGGTGCTCTATCTCGCGAATTCCGACGGCACCGACGTGCAAAAACTCGACATGCCGGACATGGGCTACGTCGTGGACCCCTCATGGTCACCAAATGGACAATTACTCGCATTTAGCTGGCGACGTCCGAGCGGTAATTTCGATATCTATATCATGGACATTGTGTCCCGGCAGCTCGTGGAACTGACGCGCGACCAGGGCCGCAATGAACGGCCCAGCTGGGCGCCCGACGGACGTCACATCGTTTTTGAATCCACGCGCACCGGCAACAAGCACATTTGGTCCATGCTGGCAGATGGCAGCCTGCCGCGGCAGTTGACCTACGAAGGCCAGAACGAATCGCCCAACTGGTCTTCGAAATAAAATAAGTGCTTGTGGACAGCAAGTGCGCCGCGCGGCTTCGCGAATTGTGGGCCAATATCGACGCCAAGATTTTTTAAGGCCAAGTAGCGATGAAGAAAAGCAACTGCACTAAATATCCCGGCAGTTTCCTCCAGGAAACCCGGAAATCGCAGAAGGAGGCAATTTATGCAGGCGGGTACGATTCGGAAATTCACGCTCTTGTTGGGAGTGGCTACGGTTTTTGCATTCATCGGCGGTTGTAAGAAACAGGTGGCCACCGCGCCGCCCACTCATGCTGCACCCGCGCCTGCCGCTGCGCAGCCCACGGTGACGCTGTCGGCGTCTCCGGCGCAGATTAATAGCGGCGACACCACGACTCTCACCTGGAACTCGACCGACGCCACCGACGCGGACATCGAACCGGGCGTTGGCAAGGTCGCGGTGCAAGGTTCGACACCGGTGAATCCCACCAGCTCCACCACCTTCACCATTACCGCCACAGGGACAGGCGGCACCGCCACGGCCACCACGCGCGTCACGGTGAATGCTGGTGCTCCGGGCGTTCCTCCCGCCAACAATCAAAGCATGAGCGAGCTTTTCGAGCAGAACGTCAAGGACGCTTACTTTGATTTCAACAAAGCCGACATACGTCCGGACGCGCGCGACGCACTGGCTAAAACGGCGGAATTTCTGCGCTCCTATCCGCAAGTCCGCGTGACCATCGAAGGCCATTGCGACGAGCGCGGTTCTACGGAATACAACATCGGTTTGGGCGAACGGCGCGCGCAGGCAGCGAAGAATTACCTGATTTCGCTCGGCATCGGCGCCAATCGCATGGACACCGTCAGCTGGGGCAAAGAGCGGCCCTTCTGCACAGAGCACACCGAAGAGTGCTGGCAGCAGAATCGCCGCGGGCACTTCGTGGCGGCGCAATAAACAGCTCGCGTAGCTTTTACGAAAACGCTTTTACGGAAACAAAGGGGCAGGTTCTCGCGTCATCATGCGGCGCCCGCCCCTGCTAACCAGGACGTCCGGCAGCGATAAATTTTGCGGGCGTCGCTTCCATTGCAATTCGCTCGATTGAATTCAGTCCAGGAGGCAATCATGCGCGCACGATCGGCAGTGCTCGCGGTGGCAGCGTTACTTGTTGGCGTGATCCTTGGCTCGATGTTGAATCCTCGGCCCACCGGCGCCGTGTCTAAGGAGATTATCCAGCTGCAGGAAGACGTCTCGCAGCTGCTGCAGGGGCAGCAAACCATGCGCAGCACCATTGACGCGAACAACGCGTCCATACGCACTCTGCTGCAGCAATCGCTCGATTCAGTGAACGCACTGAATCAGCAGATGGCCACGCTTCAGAAAAACGTCCAGGAAGCCACGGCCAACAGTTCTTCCAAGATTGACACCATGTCCACCCAGACCCAGGGCGTTTCCGACAATCTGCAGGACGTCCAGGCGCGCGTCGGAAAAGTCGCGGCGCAAATCAACGACATGCAAAGCACCCTGCAAAGTATTGACGGCCGGATCGCTGGCGGCTCCCCGACGCCCAGCGCCGCTCCCAGCAACGGCGCGCCAGGCGCTGGATCGAACGGATCCAGTGCGCCTCCGTCCGCGGACAGTTCGAACGGCGCGGCCGCGAATCCGCCGGGTCGCGGCGGTCTCAATTCGCTCGCGGGAGCTTCTTCCGACACGCTGTACCAAAATGCTCTGCGCGATTTCACCACGGGAAAATACGATCTGGCGCGGCAGGAATTTGGCGACTACGTAATGCATTACCCTTCCACCGACCTCGCCTCGAACGCGCAATTCTATCTCGGCGAGATTTCCTACGCGCAGGCGGACTACAAAGACGCCATTGCGCAATACAATCTGGTGCTGGCGAACTATCCGCAAAGCTACAAACTCGCTGCATCGCTCCTGAAGAAGGGCTTTGCAGAGCTGGAGCTGGGCATGAAGGCGACCGGCACAAAAGACCTCCGCGAAGTAGTCCGCCGCTTCCCCGGCGCAGACGAGGCGCGCCGCGCGCAAGCCAAACTAAAAGAAATAGGCGCGACCACTACCGCGCCGCGCTCGTCCACGCCACACTAAAATGAAATCCGGCGTGTGCGAGCCCTGCGTTCGTAGCGGCGGTCCCGTAGAGCGGGGTCGCCATCGCTGGCGCGCCACGGATCAATGGCGGCGTAAGGTGCGCCGCTACCGACGATTTCTTAAGGTGTCGAAGGCGCCTGTATTTCTTTCATGCCCGCAAATCATCCGGCCGCCAATTCTGAACCATTTGCTTGATGGTTTTGCGGTCTTGCAGGTTATCGCCCAGAACTTTGCCAGCTAACGCAGGCAACTCCGCGTCGCTAGCAAATCGCAGTGCCACTAACTGGTGCACACTAAACTCCGGAATCCGCGGCCGCAGATCCGCCGGCAGCACCCCCTGCATGCGCAGCTGCATTTCCAGACGAATGACCCGGTCCTGCACAGCCAGCGCGAACATCCGCGCATAAAGCCCCAGCAACACCAGCGCCAACGCCACCACCAAAGTCTCCACTGATCCGCCCGAAGGAGCGCGCACCACGCGAACGATTGCCCATACAAAATTGAATACCAGTACCGGCAAAACAAAAAAATGAAACAGCGGCACATACTTCGCGTGATTCTGAAAATTTTGCGCCATGTGATCTCCTCCGAGCACGAACAACCTGCGAACGCCGCTGGATTCTAGCAAAATTCGGCCCTCCGTGGGCCGCCGCGCGAAATCGCTCCACACAAATACGCGAATCGCAGAGCTGCCGCACGTCGCAGCCCGCACTGCGGTATTTCTCGCCGCCGTGCCGCACATCAGCTATACTCAGCCCTTCAGGGAAATCCTCTAAATACAGGCAGGAAACCAAATGTCAGTCAACAAAGTGATTCTCGTGGGGCGCCTCGGGCGCGATCCGGAAACGCGCTTTACCGGCAGCGGGCAAGCCGTCGCCAATTTCTCACTCGCGACAGACGACAACTACAAGGACAAGAACGGTGAGCGCCAGAAACGCACCGAGTGGCACAAGATTACGGTCTGGGGCAAACAGGCGGAAATCGCCCAGCAATATCTGAAAAAGGGCTCGCTCGTGTACGTCGAAGGCCGCATCCAAACGCGCGAATGGCAGGATAAAGAAGGCCAAAAACGCACCAGTTACGACATCGTGTGTAACAATTTTCGCATGCTTGGTGGCCGCGCCGATGGCGCCGCAGCAGGAGCCAGTGCGGGCGCATCATCGCACAGCGGCGGTTTCGGAGGCGGAGGCCGTGCAGCGGATCCAGATATGGAAGGCGGACCCGCAGGCGATGAATCCGTAGCCCACGGTCCGGAAATTTCCGACGAAGATATTCCGTTCTAACTTCACTTGCGAAGCAGCGAGGCCGCCGCGCGAACTAATGTTTGGGGTGCTCCGCCTCGTCTTTCTTGCGCTGCTCGTCCACACGCTGCATGAAGGCTTCAAACTTGGGCAGCTGCTCGGGCGTCAAAATAGCACGCACACGCGCCCGGCCCTGCTGCCGTAGCT
Source organism: uncultured Acidobacteriota bacterium (assembly GCA_963747605.1). Classification (GTDB taxonomy): domain Bacteria; phylum Acidobacteriota; class Terriglobia; order Acidiferrales; family UBA7541; genus Palsa-295. The sequence goes on from CAVVGA010000037.1 coordinate 69,774, forward strand.
CCTCACGCTGCGCATCCGCCGGCACATAGGCCGCGTGGATTTTCGCCCGCGTGTCGTCCACAATCGCGCCCAATTGCTGCTGCTGGTCCAGCGACAACTCTAGTTCGTGCGTCAGGTTGTTCACCAGCTGGTCGCGCGTTGGCCCGCCCGGCGCAATTTGCCGGCCCCACACGCGCTCGCCCCAAAGATGATTTCCCAGGCCGCCCAGCAGCGCGCCAAGCAAGAACACCACCAACACTAACAGTGCGGCTTCGCGCCGTGTTTTACTGTTTTCCATGGCTCGTATCCGCCATCATCAATATCACTTCATCGCGATTCGCCGGCAGCGACGGCCTATCCGGAGCAATCTCCGGGACGCGGTTTTCCGCCATGATGGGCTGATCCGCTACCCACTGGCTGTGGCGTCCCAAATCAAAGGAAACCAGCAGCACCAGCGCGAATGCCGCCGTAGCTGCAAAGCGCCACGCCACCGCAACGAACGGACGCCAAATGGATTTGCCTTCGCCGGTCTGCAGTTCCTGGCGAATGCGCGCCATCACGACACGACTAAATCCCGCGCCCGGATCCGCCGCCGGTTCCGCGATCGCCAGCAAGCGCGTGCTCATGGTAGCGTCTTCCAAAGCCGCTCGGCAGCCCACGCAACCCTGCAAATGCTCGGCCAACATTGCCGCTTCGGGTCCGCGCAGCACGCCCTGCAGATGATCTTCCAACATTGCTTCATACTGACTACAAGCCGCGTAATTATTTTCTGCGTTCCTGTTTTCTGAATTCATGCTCATTTTCCTTATCCTTCCTTATCTTCCGCCGGTCCCGCTGCCCCAGCCGGCTTGGAATGGAGGCGACGCCGATACACGTCCATCAAACGAGCACGAGCCCTGAACAGTCGCACCTTTACCGTATTCACGTTGAGGTCGAGAATTTCCGCTAACTCCTGCACCGAAAAACCTTCCACTTCTTTCAGCACCAACAACTCCCGGTCCTGCTCCGGCAATTTTTCCATCATGCGCTCAAGCAAATCGCGCGCTTCCGCACGGTCGCTCGAGCTTGCCGCCGGGTGGTCAGCCGAAACCACGCCATCCAGACGCGAAACTTGCTCTTCTGAAAGGTCCGCCTCATACAGCAGCGGGCGCACTTTTTTCTTGCGCAGATAATCCCAGCACTCGTTCACCGATATCTTATACAGCCAAGTGGAAAAAGCGGCGCGCTGATCGAAGCGCTTTAGCGAAACGAATACCTTCAAAAACACCTGCTGCACCACGTCTTCCACGTCTTCACGCCGGCGCAATATTCCACTCACCAGCCCGAACACACGCTGCTGGTGACGCCGGATCAGCTCCTCGAAAGCGGCCTCTTCGCCGCTTTGGGCCAACCGGACCAGTTGCCTTTCTTCTTCGCCTTTCTCTCGCCGGCTCACCGGGAGCGATAGCGCCGAAGCAGTGGCTGCCATATTCTTTGGGACGTCAGGCATGCGATTTTGGTTACAACAGGAATTTTAGCGCTCCCTAGAATTAGATTGTTGCAGGGGATAGCTTATCATGTGACAATACCGCACATGATAATTGGAGAACGCATCCGTCTGCTCCGTGAAACAAAGAAACTTTCCCAAGGCGACATCGAGAAGCGCACTGGGCTCCTCCGCTGTTACATTTCGCGCGTCGAAAACGGCCACACCGTTCCGGCGATCGAAACTCTGGAAAAGCTGGCGCGGGCTATGGAAGTTCCGCTCTACCAGCTCTTCTACGACGGCGAAGAACCACCCGTGCTACCGAACCTTCCCAAGCGGAAGTCGGCCGACGATATCGCGTGGGGAAGCCGTGGGAAAGATGCTCGGGCTCTGGGACGCTTCCGCCGGTTGCTTGGCCGTATTGATGAAGGCGACCGTCGCTTGCTGATGTACATGGCCCAGAAAATGGCTAACCGCTAAGAATCTGCTTCCGCGGATTTCTTACGCTACGCCTGCTCTACTCCCACTCAATGGTGCTTGGCGGTTTCGAGCTGATGTCGTAAACCACCCGGTTCACGCCGGGAACCTCGTTCACGACGCGCACCGAAATCCGCTCCAGTACTTCACGCGGCAGTCTCGTCCAATCAGCGGTCATCGCGTCCAGCGAATCCACGACGCGCACAGCTATCGTGTAGCCGTACGTTCTGCCGTCTCCCATTACGCCCACGCTTTGCACCGGCAGCAGGACTGCAAAGGCCTGCCACACTTTTTCGTAGAGCCCCGCCCGCCGAATTTCTTCTACCACCACTGCATCGGCTGCGCGCAGCGTTTCCAATTTCTCGCGCGTGATCGCTCCCAGCAGACGCACCGCCAGCCCCGGCCCTGGGAACGGATGTTTCACCAGAATTTCTTCGGGCAGGCCTAATTCGCGGCCAATCTGGCGTACTTCATCCTTGAACAAATCGCGCAGCGGCTCGATCAGCCCGAACGGCATGTCCGCCGGCAATCCGCCGACATTGTGATGCGACTTGATCACAGCCGACGGTCCCTTGACGGAGACCGATTCGATCACGTCCGGATAGAGCGTGCCCTGCACGAGGAATTTCACCGGCAGGCCGGAGGTATTCGCCAGCAACTTGCGCTGCTCTTCCACGAATACGGAAATAAATTCGTTGCCGATTATTTTCCGCTTCTGCTCGGGGTCGGTTACACCCGCAAGCGTGCCTAGAAAACGCTCGGATGCATCCACGCCTATGACGGTAAAGCCCATGCGGTCGCGCAACAGCTCGAGCGTCTCGCGGTATTCGTTGCCGCGCAGCAGCCCGGTATCCACGAACACGTTGATCAGCCGGTCGCCCATCGCACGATGCACCAGCGCCGCGGCCACAGCCGAATCCACTCCGCCGCTAAGCGCACAGATCGCGCGCGCTCCTTCGGCCTGCTTGCGAATAAAGTCCACAGTGGCGGCGATAAACCCGGCGCGATTCCAGTTCTTCTTTGCTCCGCAGATCGCGAACACGAAATTCTGCAGGATTTCCGTGCCACGATCCGTGTGATTCACTTCGGGATGGAATTCCACGCCGTAGAATTTCTTTTCGGCGTGCTCGAGGGCGGCGATGGCGTTGTCCGTGCGTCCCGTGATCGCAAAGCCCGCGGCAACTTCGATCACGTGATCGCCATGACTGTTCCAGATTTTCAAATGGTCGGGGATACCTTTGAATAATTGAGAAGCCCCCGCCATGTCTAGTTGCGCTGGCCCATATTCGCGCCGCGCAGCGGGAGCCACTTTGCCGCCCAGCGAATGCGTTAGCCACTGCATGCCGTAGCAGATGCCCAGCACCGGAACACCCATCTGCAGCACCTGCGAATCACACACCGGCGCGTCCTTGTCGTACACCGAACTAGGCCCGCCGGACAAAACGATGCCCACCGGTTCCAGCGCGCGGATTTCCTCGAGCTTCGCAGTGCACGGCAGAATCGCGGAAAAAACCTGCTGCTCGCGAATCCGCCGCGCAATCAGCTGCGTGTACTGCCCGCCGAAATCCAGCACCACAATTCCCTGTCGCGTGCTCACCGTGCCTCCGGCTTGCTGCTGCATTGCGGTTCCGGCATTCGCGGTCATAAGTTCCCTCAAATTCGACCTAGCGCAAAACTATATTTACGAGCTTCCTGGGAACCACAATGGTCTTCGTGATTTCCTTGCCGGCAATCAGCACCGTAATGCGCGGGTCAGTAAGCGCGCGATGCAAAGTTTCTTCCTCACTCAAATCGTCTTCGACCATAATCTTCCCGCGCAGCCGTCCGTTGATCTGAATGATCACCTCGAACTGCTCTTCACGCGCCAGATCGTCGCGATACTGCGGCCACTTCTCGCGCGCCAGGCTGGTTTCGTGCCCCAGCATCTGCCACGACTCTTCCGCGATGTGCGGTGCCATCGGCGAAAGCATCAGCAGCAGCATTTCCAGGCCGCGCTTCAGAATCATCGGGCTCAGCTCGACGTCCAGCGGCTCCTGCGCATGAATTTCATTCACCAGCGTCATCAGCAACGAGACAGAAGTGTTGAAGTGCCAGCGCACCTCAAAATCATTCGTGATACGCTTCAGCGTCTGATGCGTCTTGCGCACCAGCAGCTTTTCCTTCGCGGTCGCATTGCTCAAATCCGTCTGCTGCGTCAGGTCCGTTTGAATCCCGCGCAGCCTGCCGGCATGGTCCGTCACCAGCCTGTAAACCTTCTTCAGAAATCGCGCCGAACCTTCGATCGCCTCTTCACTCCACTCCAGGTCTTTTTCCGGAGGCGCCGCAAAAAGCGTGTACAAACGCCCCGTATCGCAGCCGTATTTGTCGGCCATCTCAATCGCGCCCACCACGTTGCCGCGCGATTTGGACATCGCCACGCCGCCCTTCTGCACCATCCCCTGCGTAAAGAGGCGCGTGATCGGCTCGTTATGATTCACCAGCCCGATGTCGCGCATCACCTTGCAGAAAAATCGCGAATACAGCAGATGCAGGATCGCGTGTGTGATTCCGCCCACATACTGGTCGATCGGAAACCAGTAGCGCACTTTTTCCTTATCGAATGGCGCCGAACTATTGTGCGGATCGGTATAGCGGTAGAAATACCAGGACGAATCAACGAACGTGTCCATCGTGTCCGTCTCGCGCCGCGCCGCCCCGCCGCATTTCGGACAAGTCGTGTTCACAAATTCCGGCGAGCCTGCGAGCGGCGACTGCCCCTGCCCCGTAAGCGTCACATTTTCCGGCAGACGCACCGGCAACTGATCGTCCGGCACCGCCACAATCCCATCTTTTTCGCAGAATACGATGGGAATCGGCGTGCCCCAATAGCGCTGCCGCGAAACGCCCCAATCTTTCAGCCGGTAAGTAGTCTCGCCCGCGCCGTAGCCCTTGCTCTGCGCGTCGGCAATCATCTTTTCCTGCGCCTGCTGCGTGGTCAAGCCGTTGTACGGGCCGGAATCCACCACCCGCCCGTACTCCGTGAAAGCTTCGCTCATTCGGTCAATGCGCAGCGGCGCGCCGGTCAGCGGCTGCACTACAATTTTCACAGGCAAATGATATCTTTCCGCGAATTCGTAATCGCGCTCGTCGTGCGCCGGAACACACATCACCGCGCCGGTCCCGTACTCGGCCAGCACAAAGTTCGCCACCCAAATCGGGATATGCGCGCCGGAAAAAGGATTTACCGCAAACCGGCCGGTGAAAAATCCTTCCTTCTCCGCCAAAGCAATATCCGCCGCACGCGAACTTTTCTGTCGCATCGCTTTCAGCTGCGCGCTCAATGCGCCCTGTCCGGGAACGCCAGTCAACAGCTCGTCCAGCTTTGGATGCCCCGCTGAAATCACCAGCGCCGAAGCGCCATAAATCGTATCAATGCGCGTGGTAAACACTTCCAGCGCCACGCCATCCATCTGCGACACGGCAAATTTCAGCCGCGCGCCTTGCGATTTGCCGATCCAATTCCGCTGCATGGCCAGGACGCGTTCCGGCCAACCGTCCTCCAGCTGCTTCATATCGGCCAGCAGCTCGTCAGAATACTGCGTGATGCGGAAAAACCACTGCTCCAGCTCGCGCACTTCCACCAGCGTCGTCTCGTGCCGCCAGCAGAAGCCGTCAATCACCTGCTCATTCGCCAGAACCGTCGCGCATTCCGGACACCAGTTCACTTTGCTTTTCTTGCGGTACGCGATGCCCTTCTCGAACATGCGCAGAAAAAGCCACTGATTCCAGCGGTAGTATTCCGGCTCGCAGGTGGAAATTTCGCGGCGCCAGTCGTAGCTGAATCCAAAGCGGCGCAGCACTTTACGAAATTCCGCAATGTTGCCGCTCGTCCACTCCCGCGGGTGCGTGCCGTTCTTGATCGCCGCGTTTTCGGCCGGCAAGCCAAACGCATCCCATCCCATCGGGTGCAGCACATTGAATCCGCGCATGCGTTTGTAACGCGCCACGGCGTCGCCGATGGTGTAATTGCGCATGTGCCCCATGTGCATGGTGCCGGAGGGGTAAGGCAACATCTCGAGCATGTAATATTTCGGACGTGAAGGGTCGTTAGCTACCGCGTTGAAGGCTTGTTGCTCTTCCCACACTTTCTGCCACTTTGCTTCGATTTGCGCGGGATCGTAATTTGCATGTTTGTGGTCGGAATCGGCCAAGTTCACTTCCCTCGCGAGCGTGATTTCGTTTTTGCCTTCTGCTTCGTTTTGGAGGCCGTTTTCGCGCGGCGTGAAGCTCGAGTTTTCGCCGACTTGCCTTTCGCACCGGCCGGCTTCGCGCGATGTGGGCGCGGCTTCATGCCTTCGCCATTCGCCGTCACCACGCGCCCCAGCAGTTTCCACAGCGCCGCTACGTTTCGGCGATCGTCGCCCGGAGCATCAATCGGCGTTTCCAAAATAAAAGCGCGCGCAGCCAGCAGCGGATGATTCAATATGCGTCCAAAAGCTTCCAGCCCAATCTTGCCTTTGCCGATGTGTTCGTGCCGATCCACGCGCGAACCCACATGCGTCTTCGAATCGTTCACGTGCACCACGTACACACGGTCCAGGCCCACAGTCCGATCCAGCGCCTGCAAAGTTTTTTCCAGCCCTTCCGGCGTGCGCAGATCCCAACCCGCGGCAAACGTATGCGCAGTATCAATACAGATTCCCAACGGCAGGTCGGGCGAGGAATCCAGAATCGCGCGCAACTCTTCGAAGCGCGATCCAATCGAAGTTCCCTGCCCCGCGGTATTCTCCAGCAAAATTTTCAGGTCGCCGAGCTTCAGCCCACGCGCCGCCTGCTTCAATCCCTGCGCAATTGCCGCGACCGCTGCCAAAGGCGTACTCTCCCGCCCGCTGCCAGGATGCGCCACCAAGTAATCCGCGCCCAAAGCGATCGCGCGCACCAGTTCCTGATGAAAAGCCTGCACGGAGCGCGTGCGCAATACGGGATTCGGCGAAGCCAGGTTAATCAGGTAATTATCATGAATGACCAGCGGCCCAAGCCCCAGCTCTTTGCGTCGCGCGCGAAACCGCGCAGCTTCAGCTTCCGCGATTCGCATGCCCCCGCGATTCCACATGCGTGGACTGGACGAAAAAATCTGCAGCGCGTTCGCACCCAGACCATGCGCGATCTCGAGGGAGCTGCTGATGTCGCCTGCTATAGATGTGTGTATCCCAATGCGGATGCTGCCGTCTTTCCACGCGGGAATTTCAGGGGGCGGTGGTGCTTCCGGGCGGTACTCGTCGGCGGCGTCGAAGGCTAGTGTGCTGCTATGGTTTTCTTCCGCCATTCCCTCTGGGTGTCCGGGTGCCCTACGAGTCGCAAGTGCGGGCAGCGCTTCAGGGCGCCTCGCGCGCACATGCTGAAACATTCATTTTAGCGGAAAGCGCACACTTCCGCAAACACTCATAAACGGACGCAGCCACCGCATTCGTCGCCGCAATCCGCAAAAAACCCTAAACTTTTTCGTAAATTTGCACTTGACAACCCATAACCCGATGGTTATGCTTCCCGCCATGCAAGCCCAAGCCGCACATGTCGCAACCAATCACGTTTTCGCTGCTCTCGCCGACCCCACCCGTCGCGCGATCTTCGAGCACCTCGCCCGCGACGGCGAACAAAACGTGCGCGCCCTCACTGCCCGGGCCGGCGTGTCGCAACCCGCAGTGTCCAAGCACTTGGGGATCCTGAAGCACGCTCGGCTGGTGCGCGACAGGCGCGCCGGCCGCGAGACCCACTACAGCGCCCAACCGCAAGCCCTGAAACCTATGCTCGACTGGATGGGTGTTTACGCTGCCTTCTGGCACGACCGTTTCGATCACCTCGAATCTCTTCTAAAAAGGATGGACCAATGACTGAGCCCGCCACCACCCGCTCCCTCGTAATCGAACGCGAAATGCCGCATCCCCCGGAAAAAATCTGGCGCGCTCTCACGCAAGGCCCCTTGATTGAAGAATGGCTTATGAAGAACGATTTCCAGCCGGCAGTCGGCCACCGGTTTAGCTTCCGCTCCACGCCTGTGCCGGGCTGGAACGGAGTCATAGACAGTGAAGTCCTCGTACTCGAACCGAATTCACGCCTCGCTTATAGCTGGGGCACGATGGGAATGGAGAGCGTTGTCACCTGGACGTTGACGCCGACCAAGACCGGCACGCATCTCCGCATGGAGCAAACCGGTTTCCGCTCGGAACAGGATGCCAACTATAAGGGCGCGACCTACGGTTGGACGAAGTTCATCGGTAACATGGAGCGTGTCGTCGGCGGGCTGGACGAACAACGATTGGACTAAGTAGGGCCGGCCTCAGGAGGCTGGCCCAAGGAGGGTTGGACCATGAGCCAAAGCATCCTACGTGTGATTTTTCGCTGGATTCACATCGTCTTCAGTGTCCCGATACTCGGCTATATTTACAGCCCATTTGAAGAAATTCCGAAGTACGCCCCCGCTGTTCGGCGTATCTTCGTTCCCCTAATGATCGTTTCAGGATTGTGGATGTGGAAAGGCCATCTCGTTCGGCGACTCATTCCGAAGCGATCGGCCCAACAACATGCTGCAGGGTAGTTTCTAGGCTCTGCGTGGCCGCCTCCACACGACATGGACGGTGGTCGTAAAAATGCGATTGTGGCACTTGCATCAGGAGTCAGAAGGAAATGAAATCCCTGCGATTCGGTTCAGTTGAGGACTATTTAACCTCACTGGACCCCACGAAAGGAAAAGCGCTCAGGTCTGTAATTGATTTTATTCTGAAACAATTTCCGGAATTGCAGTGCAAAATCTCATGGAACGTACCTAACATCCATCGGAATGGAAAGTATGTAGTCGGCATTTGCGCCTACAAGCGTCATCTAACATTCGCGCCCTGGAGTCCTCGCGTAATTGCACACTTCAAGGCGAGGTTAGGGAAGTTTGTCGTCAAAAAGTACTGCTTTCAGATCCCGGTCGATTGGAAATTAGATAGAAAATTAGTAAAGGATTTAGTTCGCGCCAGACTAGCCGAGCTGGATCAAAACACCGGGAAGCGATCCTCTACAAAAGGAAAGAAAACATATGATCAAAAGTGAGCAAGCGACCGGGAAGGCCGCCACCCGGCTCATCGACCAGCGGATCCGCGACCTTGGCGATTGGCACGGGGAAACCCTCAGCAGAATGCGCAAGCTCATCCAGGCGGCAGACCCGGACGTCGTCGAGGAGTGGAAGTGGAGCATTCCGGTTTGGTCGCACGACGGCATCATCTGCACCGGCGAATCCTACAAGAAGGTCGTGAAGCTAACCTTCGCCAACGGCGCGTCTCTGAAAGATCCCGCGCGGCTCTTCAATTCCAGTCTCGAAGGAAACGTCCGCCGCGCGATTGACATCCTCGAAGGTGAAAAAGTTGACGAGCCCGCCTTCCAGGCGCTCGTTCGCCAGGCCGTCGCCCTCAACAGTTCCGGCAAATCGAAACCCGCGAAGAAACCGAAGTCCTGAAAGATTCCGCTCGTCTCGACGCGGCGTCGCGCCAAATCCCACATGGAACTCGCCGCCGCGCACATGTATCATTCCGGGCGGGAGCCCGGATGCCCAAAACTCATTTGACCCTCTACATAATCGTTATTGCTGCGCTGCTCGCGGGCGCGCGCCCTCTGCCTGTCGCCGCAACCCATGCCGCCGATCATGCCGGAGTGCGTGGCGAAGGCCGCACCACAGTTCCCGCCCCAGAGGACGCCGTGGACAGCCAAGCCTTCCTGCAATCGCACATGACACCGGCAGGCCCCGCCGCCAGCGCATCAGCGCCCGCCGTCGAAAAACTCCTCGCCCAAATGACGCTGAAAGAAAAAATCGGCCAGATGACTCAGCTAACAATCGAGACGATTGTTGACGGCAAGGACCAGGACATCCGCATCAATCCCGAAAAATTGCACAAAGCCATCGCAGAATACGGCGTCGGCTCCATCCTCAACGTCTACGACCAGGCTCTCTCCCTCGATAAGTGGCACGAAATTCTGCAAGCGATACAAGCCGAAGCGAAATCGACGCCCCTGCAAATCCCCATCCTCTACGGCATTGACTCAATCCACGGCACCACCTACGTCGAAGGCGGCACGCTCTTCCCCCAACCGCTCGCGATGGCCGCCACATGGAATCCGGAATTAATGTTGCGCGGCAGCCAAATCTCAGCCGCCGAAACGCGCAAAGCCGCAATCCCCTGGACCTTCTCCCCCGTGCTGGACGTCGGCCGCCAACCGCTCTGGCCGCGCCTTTACGAAACATTCGGCGAAGATACCTATCTGGCGACAGTGATGGGCGTAGCTGCAGTGCGCGGCTACGAAGGCGACGACATTTCCAGCCCAATGCAGGTCAGCTCTTCGCTGAAACATTATATCGGCTACAGCTTCCCACCACCGGAAGGCGATCGCAGCCCCGCGCTGATTCCGGAATCCGCGTTGCGCGAATATTTCCTGCCCACATTTGCGGCAGCCGTAAAAGCCGGCGCGCACACCGTGATGCTAAATTCCGCCGAAGTGAACGGCATCCCTGGCCACGCCAATGGCTACCTGCTGAAAACGGTTCTGCGCGATGAATCGGGATTCCAGGGGGTGGTGGTTTCCGACTGGCAAGACATCGAGCGCCTCGTAACCGCGCACCACATCGCCGCCACTGAAAAACAAGCCACGCGCATCGCCATTCTCGCCGGCGTTGACATGAGCATGGTCCCGAAAGACTACCGTTGCAGCGATTTGCTACTGCAGCTCGTGCAGGAAGGCCAAGTCCCCGAAACACACATCAACGAAGCCGTGCGCCGCATTCTCACTCTCAAATATCAGCTGGGATTATTCACCGATCCAATGCGCGGCAGCGACGCCAACACCAAATTAGCATCGCGCGAATCGCGCTACGCCAGCCTAAAAGCCGCGCAAGAATCCATTACGCTGCTGAAAAACGAAGATCGCACACTGCCCCTGGCGAAAACCGCGCACGTCCTGGTCACCGGCCCAGACGCCGATTCGCTGATCCCACTGAATAACGGCTGGAGCTACACCTGGCAGGGCGACAAGGCCTCCGCGTACCCGGCCCAGGGCTACCCCACAATCCTGGGCGCCATCCGCCAGAAAATCGGCGCCGACCACGTCAGCTACGTCCCCGGCGCCACCTTCGACAAAGAACGTGACCTCGCGCAAGCGGTATCAGCAGCCAGTGCATCCAGCGTAGACGCCATCGTGGTCTGTCTGGGCGAATGGGCGTACGCGGAAACGCCCGGCAACATCGCAGACCTCGCGCTTCCCGACGCGCAAATCCAGCTAGCGCAAAAAATGTTCGAATCCGGCAAGCCCGTCATCCTCGTCCTCACCGAAGGCCGCCCGCGCATCATTCGCCCCATCGCCGCCAGCACCAGCGCCGTCCTAATGGCCTACAACCCCGGCAACGAAGGCGGCCAAGCGATTGCCGACGCTCTCTTCGGCGACGTAAATCCTAGCGGCAAACTTCCCATCACCTATCCGCGCTACGCCAACATGCTTTTCACCTACGATCACAAAACTCTGGAAGGAAACGAAGGCGCCACGACTCCGCTCTACGCGCCGCAATTCGAATTCGGGTACGGCCTCAGCTATACCACTTACTCGTATTCCAATTTGCACCTAACGCCGCCCGCAGCGTCCGGCGACCAGAATATCCAGGTAGAAGTAACAGTAAAAAACACCGGTGATCGCGCCGGCAAAGAAGTGATCCAGCTCTATCTGAACGAAGAAGACGCCAGCATCACTCCCCCGCTAAAACGCCTGAAGCGCTTCGCCAAGTTCCTGCTGCAACCGGGCGAAACACGCCGCGTCACGTTCGAACTAACCAATGAAGACTTGTCGTTCGTCAACGCAGAAAATAAACGTGTCGTCGAACCAGGCGTCTTCCAGGTACAGATCGGCGGCCTGACGCAAAGTTTCGAGTGGAAGTAACCCCAGAACCCGGCCAGTCCGCCAATCGTTCGACGTCCCGCGCGACAAATAGCGCAACGAACAGCGCAAGCCGCGCCCGCTGCCCTCACTTGCGTCAGTTCGCTTGACGGTCCCGCCGTCCGCGCCCATAATCCGGCTATCGAGGCTCTCCCATGGAGTATTGCTGCTCATTCCGGCATGCAAAGAGAACGTCCCGCACATGTTTTTTCACGACGCTACTTTTCTGCCTGAGCTTCCTTGGCTGTAGCAACTACTGCTTCGTATTCGTCTCCAACCCCGGCGGCTCGATTTCAACGGGCAGCCCCAGTTGTCCGCTGAACAACGCCAATGGCACCGTTCGCCTGCGTGTAACCGCCTCGCCCACGTCTTCCAACGAGACAGCCCAGCCAACCATCCAGCATATTTTCGTGACGCTGCGCGGCATCGAAGCCCTGCCCAGCGCCATCGCTGACGACGGTTCGCCCGACTGGCGCGAATTGGCCCCGAAGCTCGCAACCCAACCCGAACAACTCGACCTGCTCGCGCACAGCGCTGATTCATGCGCAGAGAAACAGAACACGTTCGATGACGTCGCCGTCCCCGCGGACGCGTACCGCCAAATCCGCCTGCGCCTGTCACCCAATCAGCCAGCGACGGACGAGTCTGTACCAGAGGAAAACGCCTGCGGGAGTGTGGGCTTCAACTGCGTGGTAACATCCGACGGCGGAATCCGGCCGCTCGCGCTGGACAGCCTTTCGTCGCAATTTCAAATTTCGTCAGACCACATCCCCGGCGGCTTCTTTCGAGTCCTTCCGGATACAGCCGTCAACCTGGTTATCGAATTCGATCCTCAGTCCACGCTTATATTTTCCGGGGACGCCCCGTTCGCTTAGTCCCCGTCTTCGCCGTAGAGCCCCAAGCTCCCTGCGAATTCGCCGCACAGCCGATCCAGTAACCGCTTGTAGTCGAGTTGAGGTTGGGTACAAGCGGCGGCCGATCCGAAATATGAAGACGGCGCGCAAACAATAATCCGCGGGGATGCGAAGAGCTTTATGTGGCGGCCACTCTGTTCCGTGCCGCTCGGAACAGAGTGGCCGCGCCTATCGTGTGCCTTGATATAGAATGTCCAGCGTCGCACCCCGAGGTGGATCAAATGTCTTCGGCCTATCTGCTGAAAACCGAGCCGTCGGAATATTCGTTCGCGGATCTGCAGTGCGACAAGACGACGGTCTGGGATGGCGTCTCGAATCCTGCTGCGGTAAAAAATCTGCGTGAGATGAAGCCCGGTGCAAAGTTGATCATCTACGAAACGGGCAAGGTCACCAGCGCCGTCGGCACTGCAACAGTAGTGTCGGTGGACGCCAGCGATCCCAAGAAACCGCAGGTTAAAATTGCCGCAGGAAAATCGCTCGCCAAACCCGTTTCACTCGCCGAAATCAAAGCCAACAAGCTGTTCGCCGCCTCGCCGCTAGTTCGCCAAGGAAGGCTCAGCGTAGTCCCACTAACCACCGAGCAATATCACGCGTTGGCAAGTAGTTGAGCTACCGTTGCGGTTGCCGTTGTCATTGAAGACTCGCCGCACAGTAACGAACCCAGGCGCCGCCTAATCGCCCAGCGCCGCTGCAGAAGTCGCGCCGTAAAAGCTGTACCACGGCTTCGCGGCCGTCAGGCGCGAGTTCACATTGTTAATATTCTTCACGCCCTGATCGCTCAGCCAATCCTCCAACGCCCTCGGCCCTTGCTTCCCGTAAATCGGGATGCCATCTTTCCACGTAGCGCGGCCGCACAGCACGCCGGAAAATTCCACGCCCGAATCCGCCGCCAGATCCAGCGTCTCCGCAAACACATCATTGTTCACGCCCGCCGAAAGATAAATAAACGGCTTCTTCGCGGCAGCCGCGGCGCGGCGAAAATGTTCCTTGGCCTGATCGCGCGTGTATGCACTATCGCCCTTGCACGATTTCGTGCCCGCCACAAAAGCCATGTTCACCGGCACTTCCACCTTCAGCACGTCCACGCCGTATTGCGGCTTGGAAAATTCCTCCATGCTACCGCGCACGACTTCCGGCTTCTGCTTCGCGTACTCCATTCCCTTCTCGTCGCCGCTTTCCACGTATCCCACAAATTCCAAAAAGAACGGCACGTCCGCCGCCGTGCACTCTCCACCAATGCGCTCCACCCACGCGTGCTTGATATCATTCACTTCCGGCGGATCGAACGGCGTGTAGTACAGCAAAATCTTGATGCAATCCGCGCCCGCACCCACCAGCCGATGCACGGACCATATATCCAGCAGGTCCGGCAGCCGCCCCGGACGCGTATTGTCATAGCCGCTATTTTCATACGCCAGCAGCAACCCGGCATTCGATGCCCGTGCTCGCGCCGCTGGCAAACCGTACTCCGGATCCAGCAAAATCGCGCTCGCGTGCGGCGTCAGCACCCGCGTCACAATCGTCTTGAACTCTTCCAGCATCTGCGCCGGCACATCCTTCTTGTCAATTCCCTTGTCTTTCGCAATCGCGCTCTTCAACGAGCCGCGCTGGTCCATCGCTGCCGCAGCGATCACGCCGCGCGCATCCGATACCGCCTTCAGCCCCTTCTGTTTGCCAGGAGTAATTCTCATCAAGCCCTCCGCAGGGTTCGAAATTAATGAACGCGGCATTTTAGCACGAGAGCCAACGCCCGCGGTACGCCGGAAGGCTCAGCAGATGGACGCGGACAAATACTCACAAAATAGAGGCGAAAGGATTCGTAGTGGCGGCGTCCCGCCGGCTCTTTGCCTTTCGTGCCGCAACCTGCCCAGCGCAGGTACGCTCCCCAGTGCTGGATCGCCGATCTTGATTGGTCGCACACTCGGCAGCAAACCACCACGCTCACGAGGCTTCGCGTCCCATGGAAAGGTAGCAGATGGCATATCCCTCTATGTGCGTGTCGGAATTAGAAAGCTATCCCGTGCACACAGCTGTTGCTTTTGCAATCCGCTGGGAGAAGCAACACCCGCCCAACGTTTTCACTTGGGCTCGATAAGGAGAATCCATGACGAACATCGCGAACATAGCAATTATCCGCCTCACTGCGGCGATTGCGTCAGTCGCTGTTCCAATCGCGGAGGGACAACAAACACCAAATGTGCCCCCAGCTCCAGTACCAATCCAAATCCTCACCGCCAAGAAAGTATTCATCGCCAACGGTGATAGCGATCCAGTCCTAGGCGTCCCCAACCTGGCTTACAGCGCGTTCTACGGCTCCCTCAAGCGCCTGGAAATATAGGGGTTCGTGCGGACTCCCGCGGTCGCTGACCTGGTTCTTGAGGTCCGGTTCGAGATCGTGCTTCCAGACCAGGGACTGTACCTGCTTTGCGTGGCGATTGTAGATCCCAAGACAAGTATTGTGCTGTGGCGAATCACTGAGCACATGCAGCCATGGGCGCGAGAAACAACTGGTCGCAAAAACTTTGATGAAGCGATGACCAACCTGGTGAGCGACTTAAATAAACTGATCGTCTCGCCTCGTGCCACGACCGGCGCTACCACACTGGCACGTAACGCCGGCTCGGAAAAATTGCCGGCCAAGCTAGCTATTCACGCCGCTGAGAAATCCGCCCAGATGCCCGGTGATTGCTAGCAGCGCGACGCCCACGAATTCCAAAACCAACCGGTAATTCGGCAAAGTAATTCGGTCGCCACGCCGCGCGCGAAAATGAATCAACCACACGATCCAGATCAATGCCGTTGAAGCCAATCCCAACAGCATGTGCAACCTCAGAATCCCTCGAATGTGATGCCCTTCAAGCGCCCACTGCCAGGCCACTAACCCCGTCGCAACTGCCGGCAGCACCATCACAGCCGCCAGCAACAAATTGGTATAAGCCGCGATCGCAAGAGTCTGCCTCTTCGTCCACTGAGCCGCGAAATCCAGCGCCACTCCCGCGATAAACAGCGCAATCGGAAAATGGATCAGCACCACATGCTGCGCGTGTTTTTCCATCAATATTTGCCGCAAATCGAACGGATGCATCCGCCTCTCCCCTACTTCACAAACACCTGTCCGGTCATTTTCGGGTGAATCGAACAGAAATACGAATAAGTACCCGGCTTGCTGAACACGAACGAAAATTTGTCGTCCGTGTCCAGCGCCTTGGACTTGAACACTCCGTCCGTGCTCACAACCGTATGCGGAATATCGTCGCGGTTCGTCCAAGTCACCGTGGTGCCGACTGGAACAGTCAGCGCCGTGGGCCCAAAACTAAAGTTATCAATCTTCACATCGGCGGTCGAAGCCGCCTTTTCCTGAGCGGCGGCGCCGCCGACCCGGCCCGCCACCACAAGCATCGCCACAAAAGCAACAACCAGACTCGCCAAACCAATCCTTGCGACTTTTCCTCTCATGACTTTCTCCTCTCCTCGAGATTCAAATTTAAATTCACACTGCACGCAACGCGATGCGCAGCGGCCGCAACCTCACCCCAACTGCGAATCCACAATCGCGAGCGCATGCTGTCCCCGCACAAAATTCACATCCGTAATCCCCAACAAACTCCGCAGTTGCTCCGCCGGCACTTTCATCGGCCCCGGCGAATCAGCCTTCCCCGGCTGCGGCTGCGGAAATGCCGTGGACGCCGCCGTGTGAAACGTCACATTCCCCTCGACCTTCTGCATAATTTGGTGAATATGCCCGTTCAAAACCGACACCGACCCAAATTTCTTCAAATATCCAAGCGCTTGCGCGCTGTCATCGGTACCCCATCCCCATTCCGGATACACCGACCACAAAGGAATGTGCGCGAACACCACAATCGGCGTGCTCGATTTCAAATGCTTCACATCCGCTTCCAACCACTCCAACTGCGCGCCGCCCAAATTCCCGAGGCCCCCCGCCTTCAGGTTCACCACATTCACCAATCCAATAAAATGCACGCCCTTCTTCTCGAAGCTGTACCACCCCTCGCCCTGCGTTCCCTTACCATAGCGATCGCGGTACAACTTCCCTTCGTCGCCGATCACGTCGTGCTCGCCGGGAACGAACAACACGTCCTTCGCCACCGCGCCCTTCAAAATCTGATCCACAGTGTCGAATTCCTCGGGCTTCGCCAGATGACTGATGTCCCCCGTGTGCAACAAAAATTCCGGCGGCACGCTTAGCGCGTTGATCTTGTCCACCGCTGCCTTCAAAGTGGCGGCCACATCCGGATTCGCCGCCTTGTTGAATCCCATATGACTGTCGCTGATCTGCGCAAAACTCAACTCCCCTGCCGTCTTCGCGGCATTCCATTCGCTCGCTCGGCTCATGCTGTAAGACTTCAGCACTCCGCCCTGCATCACGCACAACGCCCCGGTCCCCGCCCAAGCCATGCACCTCAGAAAACCGCGCCGGTCAATCCCGTCTTGGTTATGGTCGTGCAAGATTTCGTCCTTCTTGTTTTGCGACATTTGCGTCCTCCTCAGCCTTCGGCTGCAAACATGTTTGCGTCCCACACCGTGCGGGCTCGAACAAGTGGCGCGCGCCCGCTGCGAGCCGACGGGCAACGCGCCACCCGGGGGACGTGTTCACTGTGCAAGACCGCCGCACCTGCGCTTTTATTCCCGGCCGCACGCCAGCAAAGTTTTCTTAAGAAATTCGTGCCCGGCGGGAATAAAATCACCCTCGCTGTAGTTACCTCTATGTGGAGCAGTAAAAAGGGCTAGACGTGTTAGAGCAGGAAGATCGCGCGCGCTTCGAGGCCGACGTAATGCCCCATCGCGACGCCGCTTACAATCTGGCGCGCTGGATTTTGCGCGGCCGCGCGCAAGCCGAAGACCTCACGCAAGAAGCCTTCCTGCGCGCGTACCGTTCCTTCGGCGCGTTTCAGACCGGCAACGCGCGCGCCTGGCTGCTGCAGATCGTGCGCAACTGCTGCTTCACCTGGCTGCAGCAGAATCACATGGCCGAGGAAATGACGGAGTTCGACGAACAGACCATGCCGCCCAAAACTGAAAATCCCGAATCGCTAGCCATGGCCGCCTACGACCGCGAGCGCTTGCAACGCGCACTCGAAGAACTGCCCGCGCATTTCCGCGAAATTATCGTGCTACGCGAACTCGAAGGCTGCTCCTACAAAGAAATCGCCGCCATCACCACGCGCCCCATCGGCACGGTGATGTCCGCGCTCGCTCGCGCCAGGCAGCAGCTAAGAACTTTACTGACTGAGCCTGTTCCCAAGGGAGCCAGCCGTGACTTGTAATCTTTCGCAAACGCGCCTGCACGCCTATTTCGATGGCGAACTAGACGCCATGGGGGCCGCCGAGTTCGAGCGCCACCTGGAATCCTGCCCCGATTGCGAAACGCGCCTCGCAACGGAGGAAAGACTCCGCAGCGCGCTCGCCGGAGCGCAACTCTACGCGCGCGCGCCCGAAACCCTGCGAAAAAAGCTGCAAGTCAGCTTGCCGAAAGCTGCCATACCACCTGAGGTGAGAGATCCGAAGCCTTCGGCAGAAAAGTCCTGGCGCTGGCTCGCCATCGCGGCGACGGTGGTTCTTGCGGCGATCCTCGGCACGCAGTACGTGGAGAGGCTGAATCGCTACTCGCAGCAGCAGGCGATGGCGGCCGTGATCGTTGACGCGCATCTCCGTTCGCTGCAGCCCGGGCACCTCGAAGACGTCATCTCGACAGACCAACACACCGTGAAGCCCTGGTTCGACGGCAAAATAGATTTCGCGCCGCCCGTCCGCGATTTTGCCAACGATGGATTCCCGCTAATGGGCGGCCGCCTCGATGTAATTGACAGCCGCACTGCTGCCGCTCTGGTTTACGGCCACCGCAAACACATCGTGAATGTATTCGTAGAAAAGGCGCAGCCGGGCGATTCGCAGGACGCCTCAGGCGAATTACAAGGCTATCACTGGGTATCCTGGCAGCAGAACGGTTTTATATTCAGCGCAGTCTCAGACGCCGCGTACGCAGATCTCGACCGACTAAAACAACTTTTCCTCGCGCCCTGAGTGACCTCTCGCACCCGGCTCAGCGCGCTCTTCGTCTCTACGAATTCCATTTCCGACGCCGTTTCTAGAATTGACTTGCGCAGTTTTGCACCGCGCAATTCGGCAGTACAATATCTGTGTTTCGATAGCAAACGGCCGCAATAATGGGATGTTCCAGGCTGAGCCCAAACTCGCGTCCCCTGCTCACGCTCCCTGCGAGCGCCTTTCCTGATTTCGCTGATGCGTATGTCTGCGACAAATGTAGTCGCGATAGAACCAAACACTTTCACCGCGGCCGAGCGCACTCCTCCAAGGCGATGGGGCGCAAAAGGTACCGTTGCCAATGCGGCCAAAACTACCTGACGGGCGCGACCGAATGGGATCATTTCAGCGAGCGGGAACGTAGGCGGCTCATCCAATTTACGCTAGGGTTCGCCGTCGTTTTTTCCGCAATCATATCCGTCCCCGGTCTCGCGGCATACCTTGCTTTGCGTTACATTTTCTATCTACCTCGGGTAGGCCTCGTGGTCGGCGCGCTTATTGCCGTCTTCCCGTTCTTGTTGATGGTTATTCCATTCTCGTTGGGTGTCGTTTCATCAATGTGGCGAACCAGAGTTGATACTCGAACCGCTCCCGCGCGAGAATAATGGGCCGGCAAGAGACGAATCAAGAGCGCTACGGCAGGTCGTCTACGAAACAGATGCGTTACATGAACAGAACATGGTGCTGATGAGAGCACGGCTGCGGATTCGCCGGCGCTTCACGATCCGCGCTGATCACCGGCTCAACGTCAGGCCCGCTAATCACCGACACGCTAGCCAGATCATCCAGCAATTCCGGTCCGTAAGCCGCCACCGCAGGCAACGCCGATAGCGTCCGCTCCTGCAAGCCACGATGCGGATAAAGCGCATCCACCAGAATCCGCTCGTGCCGGTCCAATATCCCCGTGCGAAAATTTTCCGCCCGCCCCGCCTTCCCTTTCAATTTCAAAAACTGATGCAATATCTTGCGCTCCGTGGAATCCAGCGCCCCGGTCAACGTCCGGTCCAGATGCGCCAGCGGCTTGCGGTAAGCCTGCAACAACCGCCGCAGCGCCTTCTCATCCGCCGCAAACCGCCCCGCCAGCGCCCGCGGCAAAGACTTCATCTCCATTCGGCCGCGCAAATGCTGCCGCCCGCGCATCACATCGCGAAAATCCAGCCCATATTTCTTCAGTAGTCGCGCAATCGGTGGTTCGACTAACGTAAAACTAGCCCGGGGCAAAATCGCCGGCATGCGCCCCAGCAAATGTTTGTAAACCACCTGCGCCTGCGCCATATACGCAATTTCGGCCGGCCCGCCGATGTACGCAGCAGTGGGCAACAGCGTATCCTGCACCACCGGGCGCAGTAACACGTTGGGCGTAAGAGCTTCCGGCGTCGCAGCGATCGCCGCCTGCAATTCCTCTAGCGAAAACGAAGCAGTCCCCGCGTGAAACTTCTCGCCCCGCCGTCGCAACGGCTGCCGCATCCCATCCACATTGTAAAAAAGCAGCGTGGATTCGCGAGTCACCTTCACTTGCGCGTGAAATCCCCCGCGTTCCAGCTCCTTCGACCGCGCCAAAAGCGCATCACCCAGCGGCTCCGCATCATCCAGCGCGCGCCGGTAAATCCCGCTCGCAAAATGGTGCAGCCGCGAATCCAGCGGATCCAGAAAAATAATTCCCCGCCCCGCCACCAGCCGCGTCATCAATTTCCCAAAAGCCGAACTGTAGGTATCACCCGGCGTGTACGATTCACGCAGCGCCCGCGCCACTTCCGCCCCGTAAGGCCCTTCCAGCGTGTCCATCGCCGTCACCACCGATGGAGTGATCGCCGCGCCCAGCGCAATCTCGCCCACGCGATGGCCCTCCTCCTCCGGATTACCAGGCAAAATAAATTCGGCCAATCCCGTACGCGTGGTCCAAGATGCGTGATTAATCTCCGCGAGGTCATGATCCTCAGTCGCCAGCCAGAAAACCGGCACCGCATCCACTCCGCGCCGCGTAAGTTCCTCCGCGCAAGCAGCCGCCGTAATCGCTTTGTACAAGCTGTAAGCCGGCCCGGTAAAAAGTCCCACCTGCTGCCCGGTAACAATCGCCACCGCGCCGTTCGCCAGCCGTTCCAAATTCCGCGCGATCGCCGCGTCCAGCGTCGCCGTCCCGCCAAATCTCAAATTCTGTTCGCGCAGCACTTCCACCACGCCCGCGCGCACGGTTGGATCAATCTCTACTTCCTTGGCCGCCGCCACCACGCCCCCGATCGAAGGCGCGTGCCCGTAATACTTTCCCACACGCCGAAAATCCTCCAAGAACGTAGAAAATATTTTAGAGGTCTGGGGTATGTCGCGGAAGGAAAGACAGAGAGACTCCATCGAGGGATTCATGATACACGCGGCCCCGAGAAGCAGCAATCGGGACAGGTCGCAAACGCAGGACAACAATCAGAACAAAGATCGCGCGGACAGCGGCTACAACGCAAAGCACTGCGCACATTGCGCGACCCATTCACGCATAAAAACGGTGCATTCGGGAAATTCGTGTGAATGATGTCCTCCCAGCGCGCCCCAAGCAACCGCGGATCGCTGCTATGAATGATGCGCTGGCTGGGAGATAAGATTCGCCAACATCGTATCGATTTCCACCTTGCCCGCATCGCTCACGCCGAGCAGTGGAAGCCGTGGCAGCCCGCCGTAGTATCCCAGTCGATCCTGCGCGTACTTCAACCCACCGATTCCGTAATCCATCAGCAACATTTTCGCCGGCGGCACCAGCTTCTGCGCGAGCGCTTGCGCCTTCGCGCGATCGCCTGCCTCGGCTGCCGCATAAATATCCGCGCACCAATCCGGGAACACGTCCGCCAGCCCAAGAATCGCGCCCACCGCGCCCAATTCCAGCGCTTCGTAAAGCGTAGCAGCAGCCCCGGTCAGCGTCTGAAATTCCTTTGGCGCCGCGGCGATGATCGCTGCGATGCCCTTCATATCTCCCGAGCTGTCCTTTATGCCAACGATGTTCGGATGATTTGCCACGCGCTCGATCAGCGATGCTCCCACGGTAACGTGCGTGAACACCGGCACCGAATACACCATCACCGGAATCCGCGCATGATCCGCCACGCGCAGATAATGTTCGGCGAGCATGTGGTCATTAGTGGAAGGCTTGTAGAAACTCGGCGTGCGCACCAGCGCCACCGCGTATCCGATGCGCGCCGCGCGATTGGTGTGCTCGATCGTCTCCGCCGTGGATTCCGCGCCAGTGCCCGCGATCAGAATTTTCCCAGGCGCGGCAGCGTCTCTTACCGCTTCCCAAACTTTGTAGACCTCTTCCCACAAGAGCAACACCGATTCGCTGGTCGAGCCGTTCGGTACGTAACCCGCAAGCTTCGTCTTGTTGTAAAGCGCCACATTGTTGCGAACTTGGCCAAGCGCAACGCTGCCGTCGGACTCAAATGGCGTGGTAAGGGGCGCAAATATTCCGTGCAGTTTCATGCGAGCTATTTTATATCAAAGGCGAGTGCAACGAAGAGGAAACACGTAACTGCTACTTCTCCGCAGGCGCCGAAGCCGCCGAAGTGCGCCGGTGCAAGTCCTGCAGCGCCGCCACATCCGCTCCATGACCAGCCATCGCCCGCATCCCCCGCGCCGCTGCGCTCGCCGCCGAAAGAGTAGTAATGCACGGAATGTTGTAGCGGATCGCCGCCCGCCGAATGGATTTCTCGTCGTAAAAAGACTCGCGCCCCAGCGGAGTATTAATCACTAGATCCACTTTTGCCGTCTTGATCAAATCCACAATGTTCGGCCGCCCCTCGTTCACCTTGTACACAGATTCTACTTCGATCCCGGCGCTAGCCAAAGCCGCAGCCGTTCCGCGCGTAGCCACCACCTTCAATCCCGCCGCAAGCAAGTCCTGCACCACGAACGCGACGTGCCGTTTGTCATGATCATTCACGCTAAGAAAAACAGTCCCCTCACGCGGCAAACGCTGCCCCGCCGCAAGCTGCGCTTTTGCGAATGCCAATCCGAAAGTGGAAGAAATCCCCATGACCTCGCCCGTCGAACGCATCTCCGGCCCCAGAATCGTGTCCACGCCGCGAAACTTATTAAACGGAAACACCGGAGATTTCACCGCATAAAAATTCCGCACCGCCAATTCCTTGATGCCGTTGGTTTCCGTGTAAGGCAAATGCAAATCGCGCAACTTTCGTCCGGTCATCAACCGCGCCGCCACTTTCGCCAGCGGCACGCCCGTAGCCTTGCTCACATAAGGAATCGTTCGCGAAGCCCGCGGATTCACTTCCAGCACATAAACCGTATCGCGCTGAATCGCATACTGCACATTCATCAGCCCCACCACTTTCAGCGCCATCGCCAGCCGCGAAGTGTAATCGCGAATCCGCTCCAGCACCGAAGGCTTCAGCGTCACTGACGGCAGCACGCACGAAGAATCTCCGGAATGAATCCCGGCCTCTTCGATGTGCTCCATAATCCCGGCGATCAGTACGTCTTCGCCATCAGCCAGCGCGTCCACGTCCACTTCCGTCGCGTCTTCCAAAAATTGGTCAATCAAAATCGGCCGCTTCGGATCCGTCCCCGAACCAATCAGCGCCGCTTGCGCCACGTATTCCTCGACGGTCTTCAAATCGTACGCGATCACCATCGCACGTCCGCCCAGCACATAACTCGGCCGCACCAGCACCGGCAAACCAATTTCCTCTGCGAGTTTCACAGCCTCCTGCGGGGCCAAAGCCGTACCATTGCGCGGCTGCGGAATCCGCAGTTCGTCCAGCAATCCGCCGAACCGCCGCCGGTCTTCCGCCAGATCAATAGACTCCGGCGCGGTCCCGATAATCTTCGCGCCGTTCTGCTTCAATTCCAGCGCCAGGTTCAAAGGCGTCTGCCCGCCGAATTGCACGATCACGCCTTGCGGTTTTTCGCGATCCAGAATCGCCAGCACGTCTTCCAGCGTCAACGGTTCAAAATAAAGCCGGTCCGAAGTGTCGTAATCCGTCGAAACCGTTTCCGGATTGCAATTCACCATCACCGTTTCGTAGCCGTCTTCTTTCAACGCAAACGCCGCGTGGCAGCAGCAATAATCGAATTCAATTCCCTGCCCGATGCGATTCGGCCCGCTGCCCAGAATCACCACTTTCGGCCGATCCACCGCGCCCGATTCGTCTTCCTCTTCGTAAGTGGAATAAAGATATGGCGTGAACGATTCGAATTCCGCCGCGCATGTATCTACGCGCTTAAAAACCGGCTGTACGCCCAGCTCTTTGCGTCGCGCGCGTACGCTCGAGGCTTTCACTCCCCAGAGTTTCGCGATTTCCTCGTCGCTCGCGCCCGAGCGCTTCGCTTCCAGCAGCAATTCCGGCGGACATTTTCCCAAAGTAGTCGCCGCCACGCGCCGGTCTACCGCCAGCATTTCCTGCAGCTGGCGGATGAACCACGGATCGATCTTGGTCAGATCGCAAACTTCTTCGCTGGACATCCCGCGCTCCAGCGCTTCAAACAGCCAGTGCAAACGGTCCGGCCCCGGTACGTGCAATTTCTCGCGCAGCAGCACCGTCGTCACTTCCGCCGGAGGACGCCATGCTGAACTCGGTTCCAGCGACCGAATCGCCTTGCACAACGCTTCCTGGAAGTTGCGTCCGATGGCCATCACTTCGCCCACCGATTTCATCTGCGTCGTCAGCGTCGTATCGCTGCCGGGAAATTTCTCAAATTGCCACTTCGGAATTTTTGCCACCACGTAATCAATGGTCGGCTCAAAAGAGCACGGCGTCTTCTTCGTGATGTCGTTGGGAATTTCGTCGAGCGTCATGCCCACTGCCAGTTTCGCTGCGATTTTCGCAATCGGAAAACCGGTGGCCTTGCTCGCCAGCGCCGAACTGCGCGAAACCCGCGGGTTCATTTCGATCACGGTCATGCGGCCGGACGCCGGATCCACCGCAAATTGAATGTTGGACCCGCCCGTTTCCACGCCCACCGCGCGAATAATCGCGGCCGCAGCGTCGCGCATCCGCTGATATTCCTTGTCCGTAAGCGTCTGCGCCGGCGCCACGGTGATCGAATCCCCGGTGTGAATCCCCATCGGGTCGAAATTTTCAATTGAGCAAATCACCACGAAGTTGTCGCGGTGGTCGCGCATCACTTCCAGCTCGAATTCCTTCCAACCCAGCACGGATTCTTCGATCAACGCCTGATGCACCGGGCTAGCGTCCAGCGCCCGCGCAATCAAGTCCGCAAATTCTTCGTGGTTGTAAGCAATCGAGCCGCCGGTGCCGCCCAAAGTAAACGAAGGACGAATCACCACCGGATATCCCAACTGGTCCGCCAGCCGCACCGCTTCCGGCACGCTCGTCACCACTTCCGACGCCGGAACTTCCAGCCCAATCTTGCGGCAAACTTCCTTGAACAGCAGCCGGTCCTCCGCAATTTTAATCGCGCCCGAGCGACGCGCCGATCAGCTCCACATTATATTTTGCGAGAATGCCGGATTCCGCCAACTCCACGGCAAGATTCAACCCAGTCTGCCCGCCCACCGTGGGCAACAGCGCATCCGGCCGCTCCGCCGCGATAATCGCTTCCAGATATTCCTTCGCCAGCGGCTCAATATAAGTCCGGTCCGCAATTTCCGGGTCCGTCATAATCGTCGCCGGATTCGAATTCACCAGCACGACTTCGTAGCCCTCGGAACGCAAAGCCTTGCAAGCCTGCGTCCCAGAATAATCAAACTCGCAAGCCTGCCCAATAATGATCGGCCCCGAGCCGATGATCATAATCTTCTTAATGTCAGTCCGTTTCGGCATTCGCCTCTCAAAATTGCCGTCGTTTCATCTTGTGAGTGGCAACTCGCTCTTTGCATCAGACCCCAAGTTCAATAGCACCGATTCACGACAGTTCGCACTCACGCGATCGCCGCGCGCTTCCCTACGTCATCACCGTCATTCCAATTCGCAATTTTCCCAGCGCACAACCATGCTCATCGCATTTCACTTTGGGCGGAAGCCAGACCTTGCTCGGCGTGCCGAATCTTGCATGTCCCGCCGTGCAAGACAGCGAAATCGTACTTTCCCTCCAAATCCGTCTTTACTTCCACCGCCTTCGCCTCGCCACAGCGCAAAACCAACTTCAAATTCGGTACGGCGGCGCCTTCAGGATCCAATCGTTGACCCGACAGCCTCGCGGGATGCTCCACGGTAAATTCCGAATACTGTTTAGGGCCGCATTCATAAAGAAGCGCCGCCGCCAGAATCATAATCGCCGCAAGCTTCACCGCCGCGCCCCATCCATCATGGTCACAAAATCGTCGAACAAATACCGTGCATCGTGCGGCCCAGGCGACGCCTCCGGATGATACTGCACGCTAAACAAGGAAAAGACCGATGCCGCATGCCCTCATTGGTATGATCGTTCAAATTCACGTGCGTGATTTCCACGTCGCTCGCTGGCAACGAATCCGGGTCCACGCAAAATCCATGATTCTGCGCAGTAATTTCCACCTTCTCCGTCCGCAAATTCTTCACCGGATGATTCGACCCGTGATGCCCAAATTTTAATTTGAAAGTCTTCCCGCCCAGCGCCAGGCCGCACAACTGATGCCCCAAACAAATCCCAAAAATCGGCACGCGCCCCAGCAAGTTTGCGGATATTCTCCACCGCATAATCAACCGGCTCAGGATCTCCCGGCCCATTCGACAAAAACACGCCGTCCGGTTTCAGCGCCAGCACATCCGCAGCGGAAGTCCGCGCCGGAACCACAGTAACATCGCAACCATGATCCACCAGCAGCCGCAAAATATTCTGCTTGATCCCGAAATCGTAGGCGACCACGCGCCGTCGCGCCTTCGCCCCCGAGTCAGCCAGCCAGCTTACCGCGAACCTCGGAGCCACTCCAGCAGCGCCACCACAAAACCGGCCCAGCCAAATCGATCGATCCCATCCTTCCACTTATAAGACTTCGCGCACGTCACCCGCCCGCCAATTCCAGTCCCGCCATCGTCGGCAACGCCCGCGCCTCCGCCACCAGTCTCTCCGCTGGCGTGCCATCGGTGGCGACCACCCCCGCAACGCACCCACGTCCCGCAAATGCCGCACCAGCGCCCGCGTATCCAAATCCCAAATCACCGGCACGCCATAACGCTCCAAATATTGCTGCGCCGACTCACTCGACCGCCAATTGGAAGCCAACGGCGAAAATTCACGCACAATCAGCGCCTCAATATACGGGCGCGCGGATTCTTCATCCTCCAGATTCGCGCCCACATTTCCAATGTGCGGATACGTCAGGCACACGATCTGGCCGGAATAACTAGGGTCGGTGAAAACTTCCTGGTAGCCAGTGAGGGAGGTATTAAAAACGACTTCGCCGCCCCGCCGGGTGCGCGCACCCGCGGCACGGCCGCTAAATATTCGTCCGTCTTCCAGCGCGAGGGTCGCGCGAGCTGCGGGCTGCTCCGTCAGTGTATCCTCCAGAAGTATTTCATCGCGATGCCGCGTTCACCGTGTACGAAGAAGATAGCGAGCCGAAATGATCCACCGGCCAGTACGCGAAAACCGCTTTGCCATAAATATACGGCCGGCTAACGGGCCCAAACACGCGCGAATCGTTCGAACTGTCGCGGTGGTCGCCCATCACAAAATAATTTCCCTCCGGAATCTGCACCGGACCGTAACTCGAACCGTCCAGATAACTCGGCGGCACGTACGGCTCCATCAGCTCTTTGCCATTCACATATAAATGACTGGCGCGCAATTCAATCGTTTCGCCCGGCAATCCAATCACCCGCTTGATAAACGATTTCGAATGGTCCAGAGGATACCAGAAAACCACCACGTCGCCGCGCTCGATCGGCTCGAACCGGTACACAAACTTGTTGATGAAGATCCGCTCCTGATCGCTCAGCAGCGGCGCCATGCTGGTGCCTTCCACTTTTACGGGTTGATACAAGAAGATGATGATGACCAGCGCCAGGCCCAGCGCCACGGCCAAATCGCGCGTCCAACTGCGCAATTCGTGCCGCAAACGCGGCAATGTAGAGATGTTCTGCGGTTCTTGCGGCTCGGGCTGAGTATTTTCCGTCATTCCGCTCTCAAATATTTATAACACGGCAAGATAGCGCGCGCCAAGTGCACCCCATTTGCGATAGTTAGGATGCGACGCGCGCGCTATCGGTTGCAGAATCAAACGCAAACGCGCCACAGCGGAAGACAGATCAACCGTAATCCAGAAATAAGTTCCTAGAGGCACGGCAAGCCGTACCTGGCCTTGATTTCCACCCGACGCGGCGCGGATTTCGATGGCACAACCTTCAGGCTGTGCGGCGGGGATTAAACCGCACCACCCGGCTCTGAATTCGTAGCGGTCCGCTCCCGCCGGACGCCTTTGACCTTGCTTAGCTTTCTTGCGTTGCGTTGCTTAACTTTTCTCTGCGTGCTCTGCTACGATGCGCTTCATCTTTCCCTCACACATCCAACGCAAAATGCAAAATCGCCAGCGATGCCAATACCGCCGTCTCCGTCCGCAAAACTAATTCCCCCAGGGACGCCTCCACAAATCCCGCCCCACGCGCAGCTACAAACTCTGCGTCCGTCCACCCACCCTCCGGCCCAATCGAAATCTCAGCACGCTTCGCCGTAACGTCCCGCAAAACATCATGGATCGGCGGCACATCCCCACGCTCCGAAAGCAAAATCTTGCATTCCGCCGCCGAAGCCCGATAAGCCTTCTCGAGCGCAGTAGCCTCGGCAATCTTCGGCGGTCGCAAACGCCGCGACTGCTGCGCCGACTCCAAAACAATCCTCTCCCACCGCGCATGCCGCTTCACCGCTGCCGCAACCAAAGGCTTGTCAGTCCGCGCAGCTATCAACGGAGTAATTTCGTTCACGCCCAATTCCGTAGCCTTCTCCAAACACCACTCGAACCGATCAAACTTCACCAGCGCGATGAGCAGATGTAAATGCAGCGCCGGCTCCCGCGCCTCGATCGGCTCTAGCAGCGAAAATTCCACACGATTGTCGCCGCGCTTCAGCAAGCCAACACGCTCGACCCGCGCCAGCCACACTCGCTCCCCATCGCTCAACTCGTAAAGTTGCCCCGGCTCAGCCCGCAGCACGCGTCCCAAATGCTCGGCGGTATCGCCGCGCACGGTCGCAGTAGCATCCTCGAATTTATCAACGAAAAATCGCCGTCGCACGGTTGAGATTCTATCGCGGCGACAGCTGGAATGCTAAGGCGGGGACACGTCCCCAGTGTCCTAGTTTGACACCGACCTGGTGCTTGAGGCGTGGTAGACCATAGTAGTGACGGTACGATGCGGTGAAGGAGGAATACACCGGTGCTGAACTGGAATGCAGGAAAGGTGAAAAATCTCACAAGAAGCGAAGTGTGGTTGTTTATTATTGCTCGTGTCCTGGCCGGCTTCGGGCTGGGCGTGTTGGCCGTGCGCTACTTTCCCGAAATCGCAGCGCCACTTGGTTTTCCAGCGTTGAAAGTCGGTGTACTGTTATTCTTGATCGCGGGCAAAGGATTGCTGCGGACCAACCCGAGTCAGGACGCGTGAGAAACGCGAGCTACTATCGCCGGAACCGATTAACCGAAAATATCCTTAACCTTATCGAAGAACGTGGAATTCCGCTCCGCCGCCTTGTTCTCCACTTTCAGCATCTGCCCCAACTGCTCCAGCAACCGCCGTTGGTCGCGCGACACTTTCGAGGGAATCACCACGCGGATACTGATGTACAAATCGCCGCGCCCGCCGTGCGGATTGGGCAAGCCCTTACCCTTCTTTCGGAAAATCTGGCCGGACTGCGTGCCCTCCGGAATTTCCAGTTCTTCTTCGCCCTTCAACGTCAGGACTTTAATCTTGTCGCCCAGCGCCGCCTGCGAAAAGCTGATGGGAATTTCGCAGATCAGATCCGACCCGCGCCGCTCAAAGAACGCATGCTCTTTCACTTCCAGAAAAATGTAAAGGTCGCCCGCCCCGCCGCCATTCGTTCCCGGTTCGCCCTGTCCCGTCATCCGCAGACGCGTCCCGGAATCCACTCCCGCCGGCACTCCGACTTCCAGTGTGCGTTCGCGTTCGATGCGCCCCACGCCGCGGCAACTCGCGCAAGCGTCCTTGATCGTCTGCCCCGCTCCCTGGCACGCCGGGCAAGTCCGGGTGATGGAAAAAAATCCCTGCGAGTAGGACATCTGCCCGCGCCCGCCGCAGGTGACGCAAGTGGACATGCCCGTGCCCGGTTTCGCGCCCGTGCCTTTGCACGCTTCGCAAAGTTCGTGCCGGCTGAGTTGAATCTTGGTGGTGACGCCGGCCGCAGCCTCTTCGAAACTCAGCGACATGTCGTAACGCAAATCCGCGCCACGCTGCCCGCGCGCTCCGCCACGTCCCCCGCGGCGCCGCCCGCCACCCAACACGTCGTCAAATCCGAAAAGATCGCCGAGAATATCCTGAAATTCCTCGAAGATCGTCGAATTGATGCCTGCATCAAATCCGCGATTGTCCAGACCAGCTGCGCCATAACGATCGTAGATCGAACGCTTCTGCTCGTCGGAAAGCACCGCATAGGCTTCGGAGGCCGCGCGAAAATTGTGCTCGGCCTCTTCCTTTTTTTCAGGATTGCGGTCCGGATGCCACTTCAGCGCCGCCTTGCGATATGCGGATTTAATCTGCTCGGGCGTGGCACCACGCTCCAGGCCCAAAATCTCGTAAAAATCATTGTTGCTGGCCGCCATGGTTTTTATGTCTCCGGAAATTATGAAATTGATGTCCGGCAAGAACCGCTTACGCTCGCGCTCGCACCATCAGCGCGCTAATTCGTAGGTGCCGTCGCCACACGCACCATCGCCGGCCGCAGCACGCGATCGTAGAACATATATCCCGTCTGCATCTCCCCCACCACCGTACCTTCCGGCTGCTCCGCTGTCGGCACATTTTCAATCGCGTGATGCAGGTGCGGATCGAACGGCTTACCCACCGCCTCGATCGGCTGCAGCCCCTGCTTCGCCAACGCGTTCCACAATTGCGCGCGAATAATCTCAAATCCCTTGCGGTATTCAGCGCTCGCCCCACTGTTCTGACCCTTCAGCGCCAAGTCAAAAGCATCCAGCACCGGCAGCACCTGCTCGATCAATTGTTCCGCCCCGCGATGCCGCTCCTGCTGCCGTTCTCGTTCTACACGCTTGCGGTAATTCTCAAAATCCGCCTGCCGCCGCACCAACGTATTCTGCAAATCCTGTTTCTCGGCGACCAGCTTCTGAATCTCTTCGGCAGCGCTTCCCTCACCCGCAGGCACGGACTCCGCCCCAGCCTGCTCCGAGGCGGACTCTTCCGCCGGGCCCGGAACCACCGCGAAACCTTTTTCCCCAAAATCTTTATCTTTATGCTGTTTGTGTGACGCCAAAGAAATTAGCTCCCCTCTTGCTCTTCAGAAAAAAATTGCGCCATGAACGCCACGGCCGTAATCACCCGCTCGTAATGCATGCGCATCGGCGCCAAAATTCCCAGCGTCCCCTGCACCTCATCTTTAGATGAATACGACGCGGAAACGATGGCCAAATGTTTCCCCGCATTCGATATCTTATCCAGACCCAGCTCCACATGCACCGGCTCCGGCGATTCAATGCAACCGCTCAGCAGCGCGATCAACCGGTCCTTCTCTTCAATCGCTTCCAGCAGTTCGCGCAACTGTTCCGGGTTCGTAAAATCGGGCGAAGAAGCGATCTGCGCCGCGCCATCCACATAAATCTTGCGGTCGGCCACGTCGCCCAAAATGCTCGGGTCGCACAAAATCAACGCCGTCCCCGCCAGTTGCCCGTACTGCTCGCGGTCTTGCTCCAATTGCTTGCGCAAATCCGCGCGCATAGCCTCGAGCGTCCACCCAATATAATGCCGGTTCAAATATTCCGACGTGCGATCCAGCTGCTCCTGCAGAAATGGCTGCTTCGGACGAATCAGTTTGTCGCGCGTTACTCCGCCGCTCGAAATCAGAATCACCAGCACGCGTCCATCCGGCAGCAGCAGAAAACGCAAATGCTCCACCACACTCCGCGCCAGCGGCGGCGCGATAAAAATTCCCAGCCCGCGCGAAACCGCAGCCAACACGTGGCTCGCGCGCTCCATCACCGCCTCCGGAGTCTGCGCCGCCGCCAATTCGCGGCGAATCCACAGCAGGTCAGCCGGGCTAGCCGTCGCCTGCGCCGCAACCTGCTCCACAAAAAACCGATAGGCGGCCGCCGTGGGAACTCGTCCCGCAGAAGTGTGCGGCTGGAACAGCAGACCCGCATCCTCCAGGTCCGCCATCACATTCCGCACCGTAGCCGAACTGAGCGGCTCGATATGCCGGTGCACAATGCTGCGCGAAGAGACTGGTTCACCCGTCTCAATGTACGCGCGCACCACATCCGTCAAAATCTGCTGGTGGCGTTTCTGTTGTAACACCGTTGGACTCATGAGTTTCCGCCGAAAAAGAGCCAGCGCCCATGTTCGCAGGCGCGCCGATACACGGCCATCCTCATTTTAGTGTAGACGCTGCGTCGCAGGCCGTCAACTTGACCGCCGCAAACCAGTCGCGAAATGCGCACATCCTTCTACATAGATAGCGATCCGCGAAGTTGGCTTCGTAGCGGGCCTGGGAACGCCAATCTCCCGATTGGCGATTTTCGCAACGCAACCTCGCCCCCAACGATCGGACTATGATTCTCCCCGAAACGAAACTTGCGCGCCCTGAGCCTCGTATCATATTGTGTACGGGCCGTCGACCCCGGTGCATTCCCCTCAAAGCGCATTTCGTGTGGGAGGATGGATGAAATTGACGAAAGTGTTTGTCTTCGCCGCAGCCCTGGCGCTTTCCTGCGGCCCCATTTTTTGTCAGGCCCCCGCAGCGCAGCAACAAGCGACCACCACATCCGCGCCAGCAGACTCAGCAACAAAGCCCCTCTCGACGCGCGTGGTCGCCTACCAGATCGAAGCCAAGCTAGACCCCAGGAAACACACCATAGCCGCCAGCGAGACTCTCACATATAAAAACCTCACCGGACAACCTCAGCAAACGTTTCCCTTCCACCTCTACCTCAACGCCTTTCAAAAGCAATCCACTTTCATGACCGAGGTCCGCCGTTCCGGCACACGCGGCAATGGCCCGGATTCCGACTGGGATCCCAAACATTTCGGTTCAATCACCGTGGACAAATTCGAAGCCGAAGGCGCCGGCGACCTGACCAACAAAATGGAGTTCATTCAGCCCGACGATCGCAACACCGACGACCACACCGTCTTCCAAGTCACTCTGCCGAAGCCAGTCGCCCCCGGCGCCTCCGTGGAATTCCACGTAATCTTTCACGACGTCCTTCCCAGAGTCGTCGAGCGAACCGGCTACGCCCACGATTTCGACATGGTCGGCCAATGGTTCCCCAAAGTCGGCGTCTGGTGGAAGAACGCATGGAACTGCCACCAATTCCACGCCAACAGCGAATTCTTCGCGGACTTCGGAACTTTCGACGTGAAAGTCACCGTCCCGCAAAATGAAATCGTCGGTGCCGGCGGTGACCTCGTTTCCAGCACAAATAATTCCGACGGGACAAAAACCCTCACCTATCACTCCGAAGACGTCCACGATTTTTCCTGGACCGCCAGCCCCAGCTTCACCGTCATCGAAGACTCCTGGACCGGCAGCCAAGGCCCCGTAAAAATTCACTTGTTGATGTCGCCTGGGCACATGGGGTCACGCTCAGCGATACATCGACGCCGAGAAAGGTACGCTCGCGCCTCTTCGAGCAATGGTACGGCCCCTACCCCTACGACCGCATCACCATGGTTGACCCACCGCACGGCGGCATCGACGCCGGCGGCATGGAATATCCCACCCTGATTACTCTGGGAACTTCCGTGCACATGCCTCAAGGCGTACTGGCGCCAGAAGCTGTCACCGAACACGAATTCGGCCACCAGTATTGGTACGGCATGGTCGCCACCAACGAGTTCGAAGAAGCGTGGCTCGACGAAGGAATCAACAGCTACACCGAAGTGAAAGTCATGGACGCGCTCTACGGCAAGAACACTTCTGTGATCAATTTTCCGTTCGCGCAAATGGGCGAATCCGGGTTCCAGCAGATCAGCTATCTCGGCCATCCGGACAAGGACCCCATCGCCCGCTTCGCCTGGCAATTCATTAGCAGCGGTTCCTATGCTGACGTCACCTACGGCAAGACCGCCACCGTGCTGCTCACCCTGGAAAAAGTGATCGGCGAAGACACCTTGCGCGAGGCCTTGCACACATATTTCATGCGTTACCGCTTCACGCATCCCACCGGCGAAGATTTTCTGAAGACGATCGAGGAAGTTTCCGGCAAAAATCTGCGCTGGTATTTCAATCAAGCAATCTACGGCACGCAAATCCTGGATTATTCCCTCGCCGATGCGCACTCCGATCCGTTGCAGTGGTGGGACAATTCAGCTCACGCGTCCAAGAAAAACGACAAGGACGAAGTCTATCGCACCTCCGTCGTCGTAACGCGCAAAGGCGATTTTGTGTTCCCGGTGGACGTGGACATCAAATTCGACGATGGCTCGACCGCCGTCGAGCACTGGGACGGCCAGGATCGCTGGGTGCGCTACCAATTCGATCGCAAAGCCAAAATTCAGTCCGCGCAGATTGACGCGCACAACCAGATCACCATGGATCGCGATCCGTTCAACAACAGCTTCAGCGCGGATGCGGATCCCCGCGCGGTTCACAAACTCAGAACCATCTGGGTCTTCGCCAGCGAATGGCTATCGCAATTGCTGGCTTGGCTCACCTAACGAAGCGCGTTAGAGAATGTTCGTACGGAATGTTTGTAGGTCGTGGCTTTAGCCACGACATTAGCATCAGCTGTTTCGTGCGGCTTTAGCCGCTGCAGCACCAGTTCTACAGTTGCCGCGCAGAACCAATCGCGGTCTCAGGCACTTTTTCAGCGTCCTGCTAACGCAATCGAAGGAGCAACGCGAATGGCAGCAACGAATCGAGGCACATTTTTTTCGGGCGCCGGGCTCGTCTGGAAATGGCAGCGCCTGGTCTGGTGGATTTTCGCAGTCTGCCTGATTTTCGGCTTCTTCTCGACCCACGAAATGACCGAGCGCGCTCATTCTCTGCTCGATCACAGCATGGCCGCACAGCGCTTGGTAAACGGTTTCGATATCTCAGCGATCGCTTTGCTGCAGCAAATTCCCGATTCGCCGTTGGAAATTCAAGGCCACAACATCGTCCATTTCTCCCTGTTGTTCGTGGTGTTCATGCTATTTGTGACGGGCGGCATTCTCGCCGCCTACGTACTCGACGAAAAACCCACCACCACAGCGTTCTTTGAAGCCGCCGGCCATCACTTCTGGCGTTTTTTCCGTCTGCTGATCTACCTCGCAATCGTGCTGCTGCCCATCGCCGGCCTCGCCGCCGCCACCAGCGCGGTGCACACGCACATTGACGAGCAGTCCATTTCTCCTTTCCCCGCGGACCACTTCGTCGAAGCGGCTGCCGTCGTGATTCTGCTGCTCTTGATTATCGTGCGCCTGTGGTTTGATATGGCCCAGGTTATCGCCGTCGCCGAAGACGAAAAGAAAATGCATCGCGCCCTCCGCCGCGCGTTCGGATTGTTGCGCCGCAATTTTTTCGTGCTCTTCTGGCTTTACTTGCGCGTCAGCGTCATCACCTGGGTGCTCTTCGCGTTCGGCCTGTATGCCTGGACGCACATTCTGCAGCCGCAATCCATCGTGCCCGCGTTCCTAGTCAGCCAGCTGATGATCGTAATCTGGATCAGCACGCGCCTTTGGCAAAGGGCCAGCGAAGCCCTCTGGTATCGCAATTACCAGGCCAACCAAGTCCCCGAATCAGCTTGGTCTCCCGCACCAGCTCCCATGTACATGCCGCCCGCCGCGGAGCCGCAACCTTAAACTGCACGCCGCTGATTTTGCCTTTGCATTTGTAGCGACCGGTGCTCTCAGCGCATCGCCGCAACGTCAAAGCACCGCGATCGGGTGCGCCACCCATAAGCGTTAACTTAACATTGACAGCAGCGGGGATGCGCGCCTATGCTGAGGCATGACACGAGAATCCGAAGGCTCAGCCATCGACCACTGGGACGTGCTGCGCAGCTTTTTGCCCTCAGGGTGGGAAGCGATGGCCCGCGAGAGTGGTGCGTTGCGCCGGGCGCGCGACTTTCCCAGCGCGGAGGGTTTGTTGCGGGTGTTGTTGTTGCACCTAGGGGAAGGATGTTCGCTGGCAGAAACGGCGGTTCGTGCGCGGCACTTAGGCATCACCGTCAGTCCGGTGGCTGTGTTCAAACGCTTGCGTGCTTCCGAGCAATGGCTGCGCTGGCTGGCCGAACAGTTACGCGGCCAGCAGCCAGTGGCGCTGCCCGCGCAGGGGCGGCCGCTACGGGTGGTGGATGGCACTTCGGTGTCGGAACCGGGCAGCACCGGGACCGATTACCGGGTGCACTACGCGATCAATCTTAGGAACCTGCAGTGCGATCATTTTGAACTCAGCGACGTAAAAGGGGGAGAAAGTTTGCAGCGCATTGCGGTGCATCCGGGCGACATCCTGTTGGGGGATCGCCTGTATGCCCATGCGGCTGCGGCGGCACACGTGCGCGCCGCGGGCGGAGATCTTCTGGTGCGGCTGCACCGCAGGGCGCTGCCCTTATTTAAAGGGGCTGGAGAGCGCATCGACGTGCTGCGGCTTTTCCGTTCCCTGCGGGTCGGGCAAATCCGGCAATGGCGCACGCGCACGCGTTGTGACGACGGGCCCTGGATTCCCGGCAGGCTGCTGGCCGTGCGGCGCAGCGCCCAAGCCACGCGCCTGGTGCGCGCGCGCCTGCAGCGCTACGCCCAAAAACATCGCAAGGTCATCAGCACGGAAACTTGGAAGGCCACCGCATACTTCGCGCTATGGACCACTCTGCCAGAAACGTTTTCCGCCGCCGCCATTATGGAGCTGTACCGTCAGCGCTGGCAGATTGAACTGGCCATCCAGCGGCTGAAATCCTTGCTCGGTTTGGGCCACCTCCCCAAGAAAGATCCGCGCAGCGCGCGCGCGTGGCTGCATGGAAAACTTTTTGTCAGCTTGCTCGTCGAGCGCTTGCTGGAAGCAGCAAATACTTTTTCCCCCTGGGGCTATGAACTCGAATCTGCGTCGTAGCCGCTGGCGCGAAACCGCCTTCCTGTTGCGAGAACTGCGGCACGCCATCTTGCCACCGCACCAGCTGACCAACATCTTCCGCGATTGGAAAACAATCGTCGCACAGCTGGCCGAGCCCCGGCGCCGCCGCCGACGCTACACCTACTGTTAAGTTAACGCTTATGGGTGGCCACCCTTCGATTTGTGAAGGGTGGGGGTTTAGACACTGCACCACCGGCCACCGCATTGCTTGGCACCTAAGACCGGCGATCCTCCGAAGCGCGGCACC
Source organism: uncultured Acidobacteriota bacterium (assembly GCA_963747605.1). Classification (GTDB taxonomy): domain Bacteria; phylum Acidobacteriota; class Terriglobia; order Acidiferrales; family UBA7541; genus Palsa-295. The sequence continues at coordinate 107,023 of CAVVGA010000037.1, forward strand.
AGTGCGAACGCTGCTATAGAACTTCCGCACTCGTCACATCAATTTGCACCCACACGAGTAGTAAACTAGCCTCACCACACGGAGGCAGCTTTTGCCGCAACCCCACGCCGAATATTCGCAACGCCTCGCCGCTCGCCAACAAACCGTCGCCGCAAAAGACGCTCTACACAAACAAATCGGAAATGCGAAGCTCGCGACAGTCATCGCCGCAATCGTCCTTCTCTGGCTGTCGCTGAAAGACGAAGCAATCTCCACATACTGGCTCGCGCTTCCCATAGTGATCTACGCAGCCCTCGCATTCGCGCACGAATTTGCACTGCGCGCACTCGCACAGGCCCGCTCCGCCGTCGCTTACTACCAACGCGGCCTCGCGCGTCTCGAAGACCGCTGGCCCGGCAGCGGCGCATCCGGCGAACGCTTCCGCAATCCCAAACACGTCTACGCCGACGATCTCGACATCTTCGGCACCGGCTGCCTCTTCGAATTGCTCTCGACCGCGCGCCTTCCCATGGGCGAAGAACGCCTGGCGCAATGGCTCACCGCCGCGTCGCCTGTGCCGGAAATCCACGAAAGGCAAAAAGTAATCGTCGAGCTGCGCGATAAACTGGATTTGCGCGAACAGCTCGCGCTGCTGGGCGAAGACTTGAAAATCCGCCTCGATCCACGCTCGCTTGAAACTTGGGCGGAAGCGCCGCCCCTGCTGCCTCCGGGTCCATGGCGAATCGTTGTCGCGCTTCTCGCCATTTTCGCCGCGGCCACCACAATCTATTTGCTGGCTACTTTGAGACTATGGCCGCTGGCAATTGTGCTGGCGCTCGAAGTGATCGTACTGCTCTGGCTACGCGTGCGCGCCGAAAAAGTAGTCTCCGCTCTGGCGTGCAACGCCGAGGGCCTGGGTCTCTTCGCAGATGTTCTGCGGCGCCTCGAGCAAGAACCATTCGCTTCGCCGCGCCTGCAAGATTTTGCCACAGAATTAAAGACCGGCCACCAAACCGCATCGCAGTCCATACGCCAACTCGCGAGCAACGTTTATTGGATTGATGCACGCGAAGAATTGCTCGGCCGCCTTCTCGAATTGCCCGTGCTCTACACCGTGCTGTTCATCACCCACCAGATCGACGAGGCGATCTATCTCGCCGACCGGGTCGTGGTGTTCTCCGGGCGGCCGGGCAAGGTCAAGGACAGCATCGCGGTCGATATCGAGCGCCCGCGGCCGATCGGCGTGAAGCGGCAGGCGCGCTTTCATGCGCTCGAGGATCGCATCTGGGGGTTGATCGACGAGGACGTGAAGGGAAGGACGACGGTTAACAACTCTTAGTCGTCATGCCCGGGCTTGACCCGGGCATCCATACTGCGCTTCAGCTTGCCGCAATGCCCCTTGGATTTCCGGATCAAGTCCGGCAATGACGAAATGTAGGGAGAGCGTCATGCAGGTCTTGAGCCGTTGGTCGATCCTGGCGGCAGCCGTGCTCATCGCGCCGATGGCGCGCGCCGACGACCTCACCCCGTTCCGCATCGGCATCTCGGCGCCGGTCGTGACCATCTTCCCGGTGTGGATGGCGCAAGCGGCCGGACTCGATGCCAAGGAAGGGCTGAAAGTCGAATCCATCAGCATGGAGGGCGGCAGCCGCGGCGTGCAGGTGCTGTTGTCCGGCGAAATCCAGGCCATGCATGTCGGGCTGGCGCCGGTGGTGCAGGCCAACAAGCAGGGCGCCGACCTGCGGCTGGTTACCTCGACCGCCAACACCATCCCGATCACGATCTTCGCCTCGCCGGCAATCAAGACCGCGGCGGACCTTAAGGGCAAGACCATCGGCATCAGCACGTTCGGCTCGGAAACCGACGTCGCGGTGAGCATTGCGCTGCAGCGGCTCGGCCTCAAACGCGACGACGTCACGGTGTCGCAGATCGGCGGCTCATCGCAGCGCTTCGGCGCGCTGATTGCCGGCCGCATCGACGCCGCGCCGCTGCTCGAGCCCACCATCACCGCGGCGAAGGAGAAAGGCTTTACGCCGCTGCTCGATCTCGCCGCAGCCAACACGCCGTGGATCTTTGACGGCGTCGTGGTCACCAACGGCTATCTGAAAGAGCACCGCGACGCGCTGACGCATTTCGTGCGAGCGTATATTGCCGGCGCCTATTTGGCGCTGTCCGATGTGGACAAAGCAAAGGCTTTGATCACGCAAAAATACAAGACAAACGATCCGACGGTCGGCGGGCAGACCGGCCGCCAGCAGTACCTCTCCCGCCAGGCCCAAATAATATCGCGGGAACGTACCGACGGCGGTCACCTTATCGATTTCGGCGTCGATCAGACGCGCGGCTTCGGCGGCACCGGAACCGGTCGCGTTCGCCCAAGCCGGGACCAAGAGGACTTGCGACCGATGGGGCATCAGCCCAAATTTTTCCGCCAGTGCCCCCAAGCGGCGTGGACGGATCATCGTTCTCTGGCTTGTTGACCCGCGTCGAGCGTTCTCGCTGAGTTGACGCTCAAGACAGGTAGCCTCGGCATGATTGCGATCGGATTGTGCTATCTACCTGCCGACAGACAGGGCGCGTCACAAAGTATTTCGATCAACGAACGCATTGCACCCATGCTCTGCGCATACGGCCTGATTGCCGAGCTCGTGGCTGCCGGTGCGGTTTATGTGATCTGTGTCTATATCTGGGGAAATTTTTACTTCACTCCGATTGAAACTGGAAAGAACGTGTGGCTTATCGGACAGGGGCTGAGCATCGCCGTCTATGTGGTCGGCCTCTTCTATGCAGTCGCCGGCGTCCGCAGGGCGGCAGAGCAACGTCGATGACTATTGAAACGCGCGCGCCTTTTCCGGCGGCTATTGCCGCTCTCGGGCCTGTGAAGAATGTGATGTCAGTCCTTTATCGGGCAACAATATTGATTACATGGGTTTTTATCGAGACCCATGTCGGTTCATATGGAGCTGCGAGCAGGCTCGGGACGGCCGGCCGCGGACTTGCGTCCAGGGCTTGGCGGTTCTGCCCGGGATTGCTCAGAAACGTCATGGAAACGCCTGCCGATGGACAGCGTGGACGTGAAGCGCGCGGAAGCGACCGACCTGCAAACCGGGGATCTCGACAATTCACGGCCGGCGCTGGTCGATCCGTTCGGCCGCGAGTTTTCCTATCTGCGTGTCTCGGTGACGGATCGCTGCGATTTCCGCTGTGTCTGTGCCATGGCGGAACATATGTCGTTCCTGCCCAAAGCCAATCTGCTGACACTCGAGGAACTCGACCGGCTGTGCTCGGCCTTCATCGGGCGCGGGGTGCGCAAGCTTCGCCTGACTGGCGGCGAACCGCTGGTCCGTCACGACATGGGGACCCTGTTCGGCACGCTCTCTCGGCATCTTGCTTCCGAGCGGCTCGACGAGCTGACGCTGACCACCAACGGCTCGCAACTCGCCAAGTATGCCGCCGAGCTCGCCGCCCACGGCGTGCGCCGTATCAACGTGTCGCTCGACACGCTCGACCCCGACAAATTCCGCGCCATTACCCGCTGGGGCGCGCTCGACCACGTGATTGCGGGGATCGATGCGGCGCAGGCCGCGGGCCTGATTGCACGAAAAGAAAGAGTTAGGCCTATGGGAGAGAAAGTGGGAGAAACATCCACTTCCTCGGCTATGGGAGAGAAAGTGGGAGAAACATCCACTTCCTCCTGTTTATAAGTTAATAGTTACAGAAAATTTTCATTCCCACAGAGAGAATGTGAATCTTCCGTAAACTTTAATAAATATGACGTTATGGGAAATATGGCCTGTTTTCTTTCGAAATATTTTATAATTTTTTATTTAAATTCAGATTAAAATCGTAAT
>CAVVGA010000038.1:0-64567 GCA_963747605.1 uncultured Acidobacteriota bacterium
CAAACGCCGCAACCCCAGTCAGAGGAGTGCCCCTCCCCGTACTAAGTGTCGTTTCCTTTCTTGATCACACTTGGAGCGAACGGTTCAGCAGCTCGATCGGCTTTTCCTTCTTGAACATCTCAAATTCGGATGCAATGACGCCCGCCTCGTTCCATCAGGGTGACTATGCCTTGGCCAATCTTCTCTACCATCCCTTAAAACAAGTAACGGTGGGCGGCGAGTTCCAGTTTGGCAGGCGCGTTAATTTTGCCGATGGCTTCAATGTCAACGATTACAAAGTGCAATTCTCCTTCCGGTACGACTGGAGTAAGGGTTTTGAGTTCTAACTATTACGCTGGTTTAGATATGAAATTCGCATTGCCGAGCACATGGATGGACGCAGTCAACTAATCCCGGTTCTGGAGGTAGCAAATGTTCAGAGTTAGTTCTCGGTTGGGGACGTTTTTCTTGGCTGCATTTTTGGTCGTTGCTGGTATTTGCACTGCTCCAGTTCACGGCCAAACCAACAAAAGCCCGGTCGCTCCTAACCGCGAGCGAGTTGAAGCCGCCGTGCGAGAAGCATTTGAAAAGTATCGCAGCGACACGAATGGCAAGAATGCCGATTACATTCCCTACCTCGCGCAGGTGGATTCGAAGCTGTTCGGCATAGCCGTCGTGACCACGGACAATCAGGTCTATGAGCTCGGCGACGTCAAGTACTCGTTCTCCATCCAATCGATTTCGAAAGTCTATACGCTGGCGTTGGCCATGGAAGAACTCGGCTTCGACAAAGTGTTTCAACGGATTGGTTCCGAGCCGACCGGTCGGGCTTTCAACTCCGTGCTTGCTGTGGTGGACATGCCGACGCATACCGCCAACCCGCTTGTGAACGCCGGCGCCATTGCCACCACGAGCTTGATCTCCGGAAAAAACGAAGACGAGAAATGGAACAAGATCCTCGATTTTTACAGCAAGGTGGCCGGCGAAAAATTAGTCCTCATTGATGAGGTGTACAAATCGGAAGCCGCCACCAATGCAGGCAACAAGGCCCTGGCGATGTTGCTCGCCAAATACGATCGCATCTACGCCGACCCATTCGAATCCGTGGATATCTATACAAAACAGTGTTCTGTCGGTGTGAATGCGACACAACTCGCCCGCATGGGCGCGCTGCTCGCCAATAATGGCAAGAATCCGGCGACCGGCGAGCAAGTCATCAAAGCGGAAGACGTGCCTTACATTCTCTCGACCATGATGATGGCCGGACTTTACGACAGCTCCGGTGCCTGGGCTTGGCATGTAGGACTTCCCGCGAAGAGCGGCGTCGGTGGCGGAATCGTCGCGATTGTTCCGGGCAAAGGTGCCATCGCCGTGTTCGCTCCGCGCCTCGATGATGCGGGAAACAGTGTGAAGGCACAAAAGGTCATTGAATTCGTTGCCGACAGGCTTGACTACAACCTGTTTTCGCCACAAGCCGTCGGCTTGAAGAAGTAGCCCGAGCCGCTGACGTCACTGACCTGATTCGCGGGGGTGCACGGCCTCACGGGGGTCTTCCGGAGGCGTGGTAGGTGCGGCCAAATGTGCTAGCAGTTCACTCTTTTCGGTGCACGCAGAGTTTTCAACGAGGCTGGAATGCGAGGACAATTCAATCGAACGAAGCTTCGATTTCTCTCGGTGTTGTTGGCCTTGGCTATCGGTTCATGCGCCGCGTTCGCGCAGACTGCTCCAAAGGAGGAGACCAGCGCCAACGCCCAATCGCAGGTCGCCTCCGACGCGCTCAAGAAAATTGATCAGCTGGTTCAACAAAACGAACAACTCGACAAGCAGAATCACGAGCTATTGGCGGAAATTGAATCGTTGCGCCAACTTCTGGCGCAGCAGACCCCCGTGCCGTCTGCCTCGTCGAGCGGCGGATCGACGGCCAGTGCCAACTCCGCGGTTGCGTCAGCAAGCTCAACCAACAAACAAACGGCTCAGCCGTCCGACCCAAACTCCACGCTGGCCCAAGGCAACAATGATGACAAGTCCCTCCTCCCACAAGCTTCATCAGGCAACAACGCGATATTTGGAGAATTTAACCCAGGCCGTGGCTTTACCGTCGGCCGAGGCGAATACGGCGAGCTTAATCTCAGTGGTTATATGGCTGTGCGCTATCTAAATCAGCTGCCAGGCCAGCAGTCCGCTACCGACCACCTTGGCCGTGCGGTCCCGATAGATCCACGTCAGGATTTCCAATTCCATCGAGTCATGTTGTTTTCGCAAGGGTGGCTATTCAGTCCTAAGTTTCAATACACTACGTTCCTTTGGACGGTGCAGGACACCAATCAGGTGGCCGTTGGCGGAGCCTTGTACTTCGACTTCGGTAAATTCATGAATCTTGGAGCAGGCTGGAATGGCTACCCAGGAACACTATCGCTTCAGGGTTCTCACCCGTATTGGCTCTCCTTCGATCGCGTCATGGCGGATGAGTTCTTCCGCCCTTACTTCTCGCAAGGTGTCTTCGCCAAAGGGAACATACTTCCGAAGCTTGAGTACAGGTGGATGGTCGGTAATAACAACAGCAACCTGGACGTACCAGCCATCAGACTCGATCGCGACCTTTCCGCCGGCGGTGCAATAACTTGGTTGCCCACAACTGGCGAATTTGGCCCCCGCGGAGCTTTTGGTGACTATGAAGGTCACGAGCAGCTCGCGACTCGCTTCAATCTGGCTTATACCTACAGTCCCGAGGATCGCCAGGCCCCCATCGGTACACCGGCGCCTAACACAACGCTGCGTCTTGCCGACAGCCTCAACATTTTTGACTTGGGCGCGCTGGCCCCTGGTGTGACGATAGAGAAGGCGCATTATCAATTGCTTGCTCTAGGCGCAGGAATGAAGTACCACGGTTTATTCCTGCAGGGCGAGGGCTACGGCAGGCGATTGGACAATTTCGTTGCGGATGGAAAGTTGCCCGTCGGCGTAGTTCGGGATTTCGGCTTTTACGTTCAGTTGGGATACATGGTCGTGCCGAAAAGGATTGAACTCTATGGCGCGACTTCCTATGTTTTCAGTGAATATGGACACCCGAAAGAATTCATCGTGGGCGGCAACTATTACCCCTGGAACACACGCAACGCGCGCGTGAACATCCAATTGATTAATGTTGACCACTCGCCGGTTAGCAGCACCTTCGGCTTCTATCTGGGGCAACTCACCGGGCAGGTGTTCACGATTGGCGTGACCGGCTTCTACTAAACTGAGCGTCTCCGCCGCTGATGCTCGAGAAACGACTCTTATGCGAAGCGAACCCAGCAGCCCGCAGCGCAGAATCATCCAGTTTCTGACCGGGACCGTCCTTCTCTTCTTGCTATCGTCCGTGACGGCTTCTCCTCAGGCCAAACCCGGCGAGCCCGAAGTGAATGACTCTCATTTTCATTTAACTAATTATGTCCAACAGGGAACAGACATTCACGACTTTCTCGCGATTATGGGCACGAAAGTCGGACGGGTGGCGCTCTTCGGCATTCCACTCCAGCAGCAATGGTCCTACCAGAATTCTGGTGATTTCGCTCCGACCTATTATTTGCAATCAGACGCCCCCCTCTACTACTATTCCTTCACTGATGCTTATATCGCGATGGCATATCGTTCACTCTCTCCCGAGCAACAGGCTCGTATTGATCCGATGATCACAGGATTCAATCCCGCCGATATGTATGCCGCCGATCATATCCGCCGTGTGCTGCAGACTTTTCCCGGAGTCTTCACCGGCATCGGTGAATTTACGATTCATAAAGAGTTTGTTTCTTCGAAAGTTTCCGGAGAAACAGCCAGCCTAACCAACCCGGCCCTCGATCGAATTCTTGATTTTGCCGCTGAGGTTGGCCTCATTGTCCTGATTCACAATGACGTCGATGCGCCGTTCCCCAAGGAAGGTGCGGAGCCAGTCTATCTCGCCCAAATGAAATCACTCCTTAAACGACATCCGAACGTCCCGATTATCTGGGCGCACTGCGGGGTAGGTCGTGTCGTTCGTCCGGTCAACCAACACACGGCGATGCTGGAATCCATTCTCAGCGATCCGGGGATGCGTAATGTGTACTTTGATATTTCCTGGGACGAAGTCGCGAAATACATCGTTGCCAGCCCCGAGTCTATCCGAATCACGGCTGATCTCATCAATCGCTATCCGGAACGCTTTCTCTTTGGAACAGACGAAGTTGCTCCGCCAAATCAGGAAAAGTATCTTCGGGTCTACTACCAATACGAGCCGCTGTGGAATGCACTCTCTCCCCAGGCAAGCGAAGATGTTAGAAAAGGAAATTACGAACGGGTCTTTGATGAAGCGCGGAGAAAAGTTCGGGCGTGGGAAGCCGCTAACCCAAAAGAACACAATTCATCTCCGGTCGCTGGTGGGCCCGCTTCAGAATTGCCCTGAAGATCGGTAACTGATGAGAAATGCGGTTCATGAAAAGGTTTCCGAGCTATCGCCGTCGCCTCGGATCTTGGGCGGCAATTTCCTGTTCGATCGCGACGGCGCTCATCCTTGGAAAGCCCAGCAGAGCGCGCAACAAAGTTTCTTGAGGAGAATCGTAAATGAATTCCATTTCCAACTGCAAGGCGCTTCCACTCGTTTCGATTCTGGGCTTATTGCTCTTTCCTCTGAGTGCTGTGGCCCAGGAAACCCATCCAGCACACTGGGCCTACTCTGGCCCGGATGGTCCGAAACACTGGGCTGAGCTCGATCCTGCATACTCGGCGTGCGCCCTCGGACGCACCGAATCTCCAATCAACATCACTCAAGCCGAACCGTCTGATCTTCCTGCGCTGAAATTGGACTACCAGCCCTCAGCCTTAAACATTATCGACAACGGCCACACGATTCAGGTGAATCTTGCTCCCGGCAGCACCCTCACGGTCGGCGACAAGACCTACACCCTGAAACAGTTCCACTTTCACCACCCCAGCGAAGAGCAGGTGAACGGGAAGGGCTTGCCACTAGAGGCGCATCTTGTCCATCAAGATTCCGAAGGACATCTGGCGGTTGTATCTGTCCTCTTCCAGGAAGGACGGGCTAACCCGCTGCTTGAATCGTTGTGGAAGAACATTCCGATTGAGAAGGACAAAGCCGAGAATGTTCCCTCCGTCTCCGTCCAGGTGCTGGATTTGCTGCCCGCCGATCGCGGATACTTCACCTTCGTCGGATCGTTGACCACGCCACCGTGCACTGAAGGCGTAACATGGTACGAATTTAAGAGCTATGGGACCGTCTCCGCCGAACAGGTCGCGGCGTTTGCGAAGCTCTACCCAACAAACGCCCGGCCCGTCCAGCCTACATACGGCCGGAACATTCTTCAGTCGAAATAAGCTGTGAGTAACTCAGGTGCTCGTAGCCGAAGATGGTGTCCAGTTCTGAGTGACGCTCCCAGCTCAACCGGTCGACGCCGAACGCTACCCGGCATCGGACGTCATGAGAAAGACTTGAGAAAGAACTCCATTGCTGGAATCTATCGATAAATCGCACAGAAGCAATGAGTCACAAGCACGTTGTTCGTTCTCATAAACCGGAGGTCGTTGGTTCAAATCCAACCCCCGCAACCAATTTGATTTGGGTCCAGCCCGGAGACATGGGTTACACAACGTACCTAAGACATAGGTAACACTTTTGGGCCGAAGGGATTTTCGAGCGGTTCGAGCACCCGAGTCTCCAGATCGAAATATCCTAGATCATAATCCATAAAGCTGACCAGCCAGATATCGTCGTGCACTTCTTTAATGCCGACGGTTTGACCGGCAAAGACCGTGCTGAAGTTAATCTTTTTGCGCCCGAGACAGATCCGGCCGCAATTGGTGACGACAATGGTCTTGTCGTGGAACGGATAGTCGATGTCTGGCAGTCCCGTGTAGGCACGGGTAGAGGGCGGATAGACTTCGGCCGGGCACTTCATGTCTAAGGCTTCATGAGGACGTTCGTTGTTGAAAACTTCGATGAAGTCCTCGAAGCGGGCTTGCTGTTGAAGAAAGTTTAAGCCGGCCGGCTTGGTGGTTTCTTTCTTCAAGGTTAGATGCATGCGCTCATGACGGCCATTTTGCTGAGGATGGCCCGGCTTGATGCGCTCGATGCCGATTCCCAACCGAAGCCACCAGACCGCCAGTTTGCTCAAATGGAACAAAGCGTGAGCGGAAGCGAAGGGCACACCGTTATCGCTGCGGATGTTGGCGGGCAGGCCGCGCTCCTTAAAAAGCCTTTCAAACACGGTAAAAGCGTAGTCTTCTTTGGTGGAAGAGAGGGCTTCACAGGTGAGCAGAAAACGGCTGGCGTGATCGGTGACGGTCAGCGGATAGCAGTATTGGCGATTGCCCAGCAAGAACTCGCCTTTGTAATCGGTGCACCACAACTCATTGGGTCGCTGGCCTAACGAGAGCGGCGTCCCTTGGGCGCGACGACGCAAGCGACCGCGGCGCTCCACCAGGCCGTGGCGATCGAGCACCGCATGGATGGTACTTTTGGCCGGTATGGGAATACCCGAGAACCGGCGCAGCAAGCGCTCACGGATTTTGCGAGCACCCCAGCTGGGGTGCTCGTGCTTTAGGTTCAAGACGAAGTTTTCGACCTGGAACGGAAGTTGGTTGGCGTAGCGGTACGGACGTCGGCTTCTGTCCGTGAGCCCCTGCACGCCGCATTCCTGATAACGATCGAAGATCTTATAGCCGGTCTTGCGGGAGATCCCGAACTCCCTGCAAAGTTCCGCCATCGCTCGCCGGCTAGCCGGCGAGCCACAAACTGCAGTCTTTCATCCATTACCGAACACTCCTTCCAAGGCATCGCCCCCTCCCCATTTAGGAGAGAAAGTGTCACCTATGTGTCCGGTACAATGTGTTACCTATGTCTCAGGCCGCTCATTTCTCAGGCCGGGCCCAGGTGCCCGGCCTTTTTGTTGTACGCCGTGCATGTTCGACAGCTAGCGGGTGCGAGTCCCGCCCCAACCTGATGGAGGTGAAGGGTAGCGAAGCGCAAGGGCGTCGCCGTGAGGTGGGGTCTGAAGGAAGCGTGGAACAAAGATACGGGCCGATGGACAAGAACTGGATCAGAGGCCTACGGCGTCGGACGAGCGAGCAACGGATCGCGAAGTCCGTATCCATCAAGGACGCTGGTGGTAAATCCGGCGGTCGCGTATCGAAAGCAGTCGAACTTATCGCGGGAGATCTGCTGCATGTCACGGATTCGTGACTGAGGGTGGAGAGATTCACTCTGACCATGTGGCAGAAGTCAGCAGCGGGCGTAGTACCCACGCAAGTGAGGAAGGCCCAAACAGTGAGAGCGAGTAGTAGAACGTCGAACTCATGGGCGGCACGGCGCCAGCCAATCAGCTTCGGCTGAGTTTTGCAGGTTCAGAAGACGGTGAAGCCGAAACGGAAACCTGTCGAGTGGCGAAGCCCCTGTGGCGAACGACGACTTGAACCTCACGGCCCTTGCGGGCTCAACTTACTGAACCGCCGGATGCGGACCCGCATGCCCTGGTGGTGTGGCAGGGGAGAGCGGGCGACCGCCCCCCTATGCCGATTCGCGTGCTATATCGCGTGTCTCCGGCAAACCTTATTTCGTCTATGTTTTATGGTCGGCCCCTGCCCGCAAATTCTACATTGGCATCAGCGAGAACGCCGCAGCGCGGTTTTGAGCTTCAAGGGATTTTGCACTGGCGCCTCATATTAATCTTCTTAAGGGATCACTGTTAATGTGAACTGCTGGGTGTGAGTTGGCGCGTTCGCTGCTGACGCGGTGATTGTGACAACGCAGGTTGACGCGGGTTGGCTCGTCTTTTGGCCGGAGTATCCGGCGCAATTCGCTGTTGCCAGCAGCGCCACCAACACGGTGGATGCCAGAACTGCGCGAACGAATTTCATATCCTCTGTAACGGAGCGCTTGATTCCCGCCGCTCCCACAAATCCCAAGATTGCCAGGGCAAGAATATACAGAGCCGCTGTGGGGATTCGCGGAAGTGGAGCGATTGGTGGGACCGCGGCTCCGGTAGCAGCGCTGAGTTGCACCGTTATTGTCGAGGAAACTGGCCCTGCGGCCGGAGTGACCGTCTGAGGATTGAACGTGCAGCCTCCGCCTGTGGGCAGGCTTGAGCAGGTAAAGCCGACGGCTTGTTTGAAGCCGTTCTGCGGCGTTACGGTGACGGTCAAGTTCCCGGAAGATCCCTGCGCGACGGTGAGTGCCGAGCCGCTCATTGTGAGTGAATAGTCGGCGGCCGGTGCGGTCGACACAGTTACGGTTAGCCCGGCGGAGGTAGACGCGCTGTAGTTCGAGTCACCGGAATACGACGCAGTGATCGTATGAGTTCCCACGGCGAGGTTCGCGCTGCTGAACGAAGCCGCGCCGCCGTTGAGCGTGACGACTCCGAGTTGCGCTTGGCCGTCAAGAAACGCTATTGAGCCGGTGGGTACGCCTGTGCCGGACTGTGGCGCGACCGCAGCCGTGAATGTCACGTTTTGGCCCGCGGTTAGCGGCGTGGCGGAAACCCGAACGGAAGTGTTGGTAGCGATTTTGGCTGGCGCTGAAATTGTGACGGATACCGCGGCTGATGTGGAGGCGGCGAAATTCGCGTCGCCGGAATACGCCGCTGTAATCGAATGTGAGCCAACCACCAGACTCGATGTATTGAATGGCGCCGACCCGAACGAGTTCAGAGACGCGGAGCCCAATTGCGTCGCGCCGTCGCTAAACGTCACAGTGCCGCTGGGGATGCCGGATCCCGATTTTGGCACGACAGTCGCGGTGAATGTGATCGCCTGCCCCGAGATAACTGGAGTGGATGAATCGGAGAGAGACGTGATCGTTGCAACAGTTGACGAGGTCTCTGGCGTGAAAACAAAAACCGTCGCGGAATACGCGGGGAAATTGTAATTCAGCGCATTCGAAACGACCGGGACCGGAGTACCGGCGACGATCTGCGCCAAGTTTGCGTTGCTGTAGGTGTAGACCGCAGCCGTTGCGTTCGAAGTGAAATTCGCAAGCGTCAAGCTCGTCTGAATCGCGCTCGTGGTCTTGTTGATCGCGACGACGGTGAGTGCGCCGTCGCTCGACCGAACTGCACTGTAAACCGACAGCTGGCCCTGATCCGTGCTCGTTGAATTCACTGAAGTATTGCCGAACTGTCCGCCGACGCCGTCATAGTTGCGGTACAAGCGAAAACTGTACGCGACCGGGTCGGTCGGCTTTGGCACGGTCCACAAGTTAGCGAAGTCCAGATCCTGGCGGCCGTAAATTCCCAGCACGTCGGCTTCGGTAAGCGCATCCACCAGTGGATTTGTGCGGCTGCTAAAACTGTATTCCGAGATCGCAAGCTTCGTTCCGGGATAGTAGGTTTGAATCCAATTCTGAAAACGGGGGAGCAGCATCATCGGCCCATCAAAATAATACTGCTCGACCCAGCTGCCTGAATTGAACGTGGAATCCCATAACGCGCGCGTCGAGGCCAGCTCGGCCGCGTCAGTAGAACCGCCCCCGTAATAATGTTCGTCGAAATAATCGAGGATTCGTTGATGATTCGTTTGATCGTAGGCCGCCATCTGCTGCAAATAATATTGCCCGGCGTATAGATTGTTCTGTTGGCTGGGAGTTCCGATCCAGCCGCCGAGAGTGAAATCCACGGGCCCAAAAACTTTCGCGGTGGGATCGGTTTGCTTGATCATCGCGGCATATTGCTGGCCGAGACTGATGATCGTGTTGTAATCGGGCTGGTTGGGTTCGACGTCACGATGCGTATTGCTCCAGCCGCCCGGTTCATTGTCGAGCTGATAGTAAGGAACGCCACCGTTTGCGGCGGTGCCGAACGTCGCGATGAGGTGCTGCAGCCAGCCCTGCTGCAGGGCGGCGGTGTTGTCTATGTGATTGGCGTAAATATCGTTGTCGATCAGTTGCACACCGCCCGTGGTGATGCTGTTGCCGCAGTTGTCGCCGTTCGGATGCACGTAGGGGTTCGTGGAATGCTGCGCACCATACACAGAAACCGGGAAACTGCAGGTCCAAGCTGCTGATTTGTTCACGTAAGGGATGATTGGGATCGTCAACAGAGTGTGCGCGTTCGACGCTGTCCTATACGTGCTGATCATCAGATCGGCTGAGGCGCTCGGTGTCGCGGTGGTTTCGCCATTTCCGCCCATGAAATACCAGTCGAATCCGGCGTTGCTGGAATCCGCTTGCCAGTTGTAACGAGTAGTTCCGTCGCCGCCCCAACGGATATTGGGTACTTGGATTTCTTTCGCGAAGCCTGCGTCCAAATTATAATTTGCGATGCCATAGACATCGGGATTGATCGGATGAGGGTTGCCTGCCGCGTCGACTGTCAAGACGGGCGTTGTTTGTGCAATGCCATGCTGCGTCATCACAACCACGAGGACCGTTGTGGCGGCCGCACAGCGAAACAAGCGAAATAGCAATGGGCGCATGAATCCGTCCTAGAGAATGCGAAGGTGGGAGGAATTGTTTTCGAAGACGAAACTATCGATGGGTCGTACTACGGTCAATGGTACGCAAGGTCAGGTGATGGCAGGATCGTTGACCGGGCGGCACAAACGTATCTGGCGCAATCCCAACGGGATACGGTAGCACATGAAAGCGCAGGCGATGCACGTGTGAGATCCCGGCAGCTTGCCCGAGTGTAGGTGGTGCGGGAGGGTGCGGCGCTCCGACCTGCGGACTAGTATAAATGGATTATTGAACGTGGTTGGCAGGTGTGCGAGTGTCGGGCACACGTTTTTCTGGTGCGCACGCTGGTTTTCAGGGAGGCCATGGGGATGGCAGTGTCCAGTCCAAGTATTCAGAGCGCTCATTTTGCGGCGACCACAGGTGCCAGCTTCTACGACAAGCTGAACTCAGTGTGGCACGAGCGCGCGTTGCAAATTTTTATGTTTGTGGTGCTGGCGCATTGGGCTGAACACCTCTTCCAGGCGTATCAGATCTATGTGATGGGCTGGCCGCGTCCGCAAGCCAACGGGCTGATCGGGTTGTGGTATCCGTGGCTAATCAAATCCGAAGTACTGCACTATGGATATGCTTTGTTCATGCTGATCGGACTTTGGGTGCTGCTCAAGGGATTCAGCGGCCGAGCGCACACATGGTGGTTGATTGCATTGGTGATTCAATTCTGGCACCACATTGAGCATCTGCTGCTGATCGCGCAGGCAACCTTGCATCACAATTTGTACGGTCGGCCGGTGCCGATGAGCGTGCTGCAATTCTTTTTCCCGCGAGTCGAGCTGCATCTTTTCTACAATTCCATCGTGTTCATTCCGATGGTGATCGGGATGTACTACCACATGTTCCCGCCCGGGGGAGAGGTCAATCACGATACGTGCACGTGCGCTTGGAACAAGAGTTCGAAAAAGGCCGAAGCTCAGGTGGCGTGATTCACAGACTCGGACCGCTTTTGAGAGTTTGCAGGGTAAGTCAATCCGAATGGCGCATTCGAACTTCATTCGCGATGGGTTTCCGGCGGGTGCGGCCGCTGCGAATTCTTAAGACGTTCGGGTGCGCGCCGATAACGTTTGGATCAGGATGCCGCAAGTCGGTCGAGCCGCAATCGGCTGTCGCGATCGAGTATGAGATCAGTCCTCAGCCCGTCCGGGTAGGCCCTGCAATTGTCAAAGTGAAATTGCGCGACAGTGCGGGTGCGCCAGTTGTAGGCGGCCGCGTCAATCTTGCGGCGGACATGTCGCACCCGGGCATGGCGCCGGTTTTCGGCGTCGCTCGTGAGGGCGCGCCTGGGCAATACCAGGGTTCGCTGGGACTGGCGATGCCGGGCGATTGGGTGGTGCTGATTCATGCCACGCTGCCCGACGGTCGCACGCGGGAGCGCGAGGTGAGTGTTCCGGGCGCCACCGCGAACTAGGTTACGTTGTCGAATCCCACCCACAACCCGTCTGTTGCTGCTGAGCCACCTCCGTTTGATTTGATGCAAGTGTCGGGATTGCGCCGGCTGTTCCACTGGCGCCACCTGCGCACGGTGCTGCAGATTCCGCTGCTCGTGGTGAGTGTGGTGATGATTCTGGATGGATTGCTCGGGCCGTCGCTGGCGCCGAAAAACCTGGCGACGACGCTGAGCTGGGTGCATTTTCGCGGGGCGTTGGTGCTGGTGCTGCTGTGCGCGGGAAATTTCTTCTGTTTGGCTTGTCCTTTTATGCTGCTGCGCAACCTGGCGCGCCGATTTTTTCATCCACGGCTGAATTGGCCGCAAAAATTGCGCAACAAGTGGCTGTCGGTGGGGCTGTTTGCGCTGATTCTATTTTGCTACGAAGAGTTCAGCCTGTGGTCATCACCCTGGTGGACCGCGTGGTTGATCGTGGCATATTTTCTGGCGGTTTTGGTGGTGGACGGACTTTTCAAGCATGCATCGTTCTGCAAATTTGTCTGTCCCATCGGGCAGTTTAATTTCGTGGCGTCCACAATTTCTCCGCTGGAAGTGAAGGTGCGCGATTTGGATGTGTGCGACTCGTGCGGCACGAAGGATTGCATCCGCGGACGGCGCGAGCCTGGTCCATCGCTGGTGGTGATTCAGCGCGGCTGCGAACTCGCGCTGTTCCAGCCGCTGAAAGTGGGAAATATGGATTGCACTTTCTGCCTGGACTGCGTGCATGCTTGCCCGCACGACAACATCGGAATATTGAGCCGCTTGCCGGCGAGCGAATTGAGGGTGAGATCCGCGGCGTTCGGGGATTGGACGATTTTCGCAGCGCAAGGATTTGGCAGCGCTGGCGATTGTGTTTAGTTTTGGTGCGCTACTGAATGCGTTTGGGATGGTTAGCCCGGTGTATGCGCTCGAGAGCTGGCTGGCGGGGATTTTACACGTGAACAGCAAGGCTCCCGTGTTGGGTATGTTGTTCGCCCTGTTCCTCGTGCTGGAGCCGGCGGTGTTGTTGGGATTGGCTGCGTGGCTCACGCAAATTTTTGGGGGCAGCCGGCAGGCGCTGGTGCCGCTCGCTGTGCGTTACACATACGGATTGGTGCCGCTGGGATTTGGGATGTGGCTGGCGCACTACAGTTTTCATTTTTTGACCGGGCTTTACACCGTCGTTCCTGTAACCCAGGGCGCTCTCGTGCGATTGGGATGGACTGTGTTTGGTTCGCCGCGCTGGACTTGGCTCGGAATTCCGATGCGATTTGTGCAGCCGCTGGAGATTGGATTTTTGGTGCTGGGCCTCGCGGGATCATTGTCGGTGATTCACCAATTCGCGGAAAGCGATTGCGCGGAGCGTCCGCTGCGAGCTTTTGCTCCGTGGGCCGCGGTTTCGCTGGTCTTGTGGATGGCGGCGATGTGGATGATGTTTCAGCCGATGGATATGCGCGGGACATTTTTGGCGGGATAGGTTGGGTCCGGGTTTTTTCGAGATTGCATGCAGGAGCGATGATTATTTTTCACAATCCGTGCGGAACAGTTTGGCGTAAGTGCTCGTCGTTAGTCGTCGTGTTGTTAGCCGCCAGTTCCCCGCTGGGCGCGCACAACGGGCCGCCGTTTCCCATTATTTCTGATAAACGCGTCGGCCCGGTGGAGGTTTCGCTGTGGACGCATCCGGATGTGGGAATCGGACTGTTCTACGTGATCGTGGATCCACCGCCAGGAGGCGCGATTCCGCCGGATTTGAAAATTGAGATTGGCGTGCGGCCGGTGACGGGACGTCTGGCGGAAGTAATCTACCCCACGCAGCTGGAGAATCTGCGCGGGCAAGTACAATACAGAACCGAGGCGCAGTTTGATCAGCAAGAGTTGTGGCATGTGCGGATGATCGTGAAGAGTTCCGCGGGTGACGGCGTGGCGTCGGCGGATGTGGAAGTGACTCCGCCCGGGCTGGGGCGCTGGGACCTGTTGATGTTTTCACTGCCGTTTCTGGGCGTGGGATACCTGTGGTTTCATGTGATGATGCGCAAGCGCGAGTACCGGAAAAGCCAGCTGCAGAGGGGATGACGTTGATGATGCACGCGATCGTACTATTTGCGCGCAACAAGTCTTACGTACGGGACGGAGTGCGGCGCTCGTCTTGCATTCGTGCGGGTGGTTTAGGCGTTGGCGTCGCGCGCGGGTCTTCGCCGCTTCGTTTTCGAACGGCTCTGGCGCTTTGTATTTGCGCGATTGCTGTGAGCTTCACGGGATGCGGTTCCGGCGGCAAGTTACCTGACAAATCATCGAAGGAATATGCCGAGACTGTGTCCGCGTTTTACACGGGACTGGCAGCGCTGCAGGTAGGCGACGACGTTACCGCTGAAAGTAAACTCGCGCAGGTGACGCAGCTCGCGCCGGGCGAGCCGGCGGGGTGGGCCAACTGGGGCGTGCTGGCGTTTCGGCAGCGGAATTTTGACGTGGCTGCGCAAAGATACGACCGGGCGCGCGATCACGCCTCCAAGAACGATCAAATTTATTATTTGTTGGGGATTCTGCAAAGCACGCGTGGCAATTCCAAGGAAGCGATTGCGGATTGGCGCAAGGCCGTCGCGATCAATCCGCAGAACTATCGCGCGGCGTATCAGCTCGCGCAGGAAGTGGAGCGTGAGGGTGGTCCGGGCAGCGACGCGGAATTTGAATCGCTGATCCAGAATATTTTGAAGGCCCAGCCCGACAATCTGGCGGCGTTGCTGGAATTGGCGCGCGCGGCTGCGAAACGCGGTGATACGGCTACGCTCAAAATTGCGCTCGCGCAAATCAGCGCGCGAGCTTCGCAGTGGCCGCCGGAAGTGCAGCAGCCGCTTGCCGCATTGCAGGCTGCGGTGGCCAGTGGGGATATGCATGCGGCTGCTACGCGAACAACTTTCTTGCGCAACACTTTGATGCGCGTTGCGGCGTTCCGCGAGAGCCTCGCTGTGCTGCAGGCGGCGCCCGGCGAAGAGGCGGAGCCTTTCACTCATTTTTTGCGATTGGAATCGCCGAACTTCGTCCCCGCTCCTCCGGATCTGGCGCTGAGGTTTGCGCCGCAGCCACTCGCAAGTCCGAGCGCGACGAAGCAGTGGGAATGGATCGGCGCTGTATCGCTGGGAAGCGCTGGGCCTCCCGTGGTGGTTGAAGCAAATGGCCGCGAGGTGCATGTCGCAACCGGCGCAACCTTCCCGTTTCCCGGCCGACCTGCCGGAGTAGCGCCGCAGCCCGAAGGAATTTTGCCGATCGATTTCAATTACGATTTCAATACTGATCTCGTCCTCGCGGGAGCAGGCGGTGTTCGTTTGCTGCGGCAGGATAATCCGAAACAGTTTACGGACGTGACCGCGCAAGCGAAATTGCCGAAAGCCGTGACTGGTGCGAGTTACACCGGCGCGTGGGCGGTGGACATCGAAGCGGACGGCGATCTGGATATTGTGCTGGGCGCGAAAGACGGGCTACCGCTGGTTCTGCGAAATAATGGCGACGGCACGTTTACGCCGATTCATCCGTTTCCTGGCGTGTCGGGGCTGCGGGCATTTGCGTGGGCGGATTTTGATGGCGACGGTAATCCTGATGCGGCGCTGGTGGACGGGGCAGGCCGACTTCATGTTTTTCACAACGAACGCCAAGCGCAATTTCGCGAGCTTCCGTTGCCGGCCAATTTTCCGTTGGTGAAGGCGCTTAACGTCGCTGATGTGGATGATGACGGAGTTCTCGATTTGCTCGCGCTGCAAGTGGACGGCGCGATTGTGCGGGTTTCCGACAAGCAAGAAGGCAAAGTGCTGGATGTTGCGGAGATTGCACGCGTTCCGGCTGGAGCTGGCGTTCCCGATTATCTTAGCGGCGAAGTGCGTTTGCGCGTCGCCGATCTCGATAACAATGGCACGCAGGATCTGTTTCTGACTGGGGCTTCATCAGATACCAGGTACAATCCCTTCGGTGCATTGATTTGGCTTGCGGACGAAAGCGGCAAGTTTGTTTTGCTCGAGCGTCCGTTTGGGCAGGCGGCGGTACCGGCGCTGGTCTCTGGCGCCTCGGATCTCAGCGGCAACGGGCGGCTCGACCTCCTCGCCCTTACTGCTAACGGACAACCGCTGCAGGCCGTCAATCACGGGTCGAAAAGTTATCATTGGCAAGTTGTGCGGCCGCACGCGAAACAGGCTGTGGGCGATCAGCGCATCAATCCATTTGGCGTGGGCGGCGAAATTGAAATTCGCTCGGGCCTGCTGGTGCAGAAGCAACCGATCACCGGGCCGCAAGTACATTTTGGCTTAGGGAATCAGACCAGCACGGACGTGGTGCGCGTGGTGTGGCCGAACGGCACGGTGCGCGCCGAGTTTGGCGTGCCGGCTGACACGGAAGTGGTGACGGAACAACGGCTGAAGGCGTCCTGCCCGTTCCTTTTCGCTTACAACGGTAAGACTATGGAATTCGTTAAGGATGCGGTGCCGTGGGGCTCCGCGATTGGGCTGCGGATCAATACGATCGGCACAGCGCGCGTGGAGACGACCGGAGAATGGTACAAGATTCGGCGCGACCAGCTCGTTCCGCACGATGGTTATTACGATCTGCGCGTCACGGCGGAACTTTGGGAAGTCTATTACTACGATTATCTGGCGCTGATGACCGTCGACCATCCGCTGGGGACGGAAATTTACGTGGACGAGCGATTTTCGGTTCCTCCGCCGAAACTGGCCGTCACCACGGTCGCCACTCCACACAAAATCGCGCGCGCGATTGATGACAACGGCAGAGACGTCACCGCTGTCGTTGATACGCTCGATGGAAAAGCTCTCGATGATTTTGGGCGCGGACAATATCAGGGGATCACTCGCGATCATTATTTGGAAGTTGATCTGGGCAACGACGCGCCAAAAAGCGGTCCGCTGTATTTGATCGGGCAAGGATCAATTCACGATACGGAATCTTCGTTGAACGTGGCGATCACGCAAGGGCACCGTTGGCGCGCGCAGGGCATGAGTATTGAAGTGCCCGACGGGCGCGCTGGTTGGGTAACGGCGCAATCGAATTTGGGTTTTCCGGCGGGCCGCAAGAAAACTGTGCTGTTCAATCTTACGGATATTTTCCGCCCGGGCACGCCGCGCCGCGTGCGCATCCGCACGAATTTGGAAATTTATTGGGACTGCATCGAATGGGCGCAGGGCATGCCGGACGCTCCGTTGAAAACGACGCGCCTGGAACCGAACTACGCAGACCTGCATTATCGCGGCTATTCCAGCATCAGCAGGCCGGATTCCGGCGCGCCGGAAGTGCCAGATTACAACAATGTCGTGAGCACGAAACAGCGCTGGCGCGATTTGATCGGCTATTACACGCGCTTCGGCGACGTGCGCGAGTTGCTGACGAAGATTGACGATCGCTACGTGATCGTGAATTCAGGGGATGAAATGTCGCTGCGCTTTCCGGAACAGCCTGCGCCTCCGGTCGGGTGGGTGCGCGATTTCGTGGTGATCGGCGACGGCTGGATCAAGGACGGCGACTTCAATTCCACTTTTTCGAAAACGGTGCTGCCACTTCCCTACCACGCCAAGCAGCAGTACCTTACGCGGCCCGGCGGCCTAGAGGACGAATTGCCGTATCGCCAGCACCCTGAAGACTGGCAGAACTATCACACGCGCTATATGACGCCGGATGTTTTCCAGAACTCGTTGCGGAGCGATCCTCCCCGGTGAAACAAAATCGCACGGCGCGGATTATCGTGAGCATTCTGTTTGTGGGAATGTTGGCTGCGCCGCTGGTGATCAAGAGGGAAGCGGCGCGGCGTGGCGGCGGCAAAACGAAGCTGGATGCACAGGAGGCGCTGGCTCGCCACGGTTTTTATTTCGAGGAAGTTTCCCGCGCTTCCGGAGTCAACTTCGTTCATCAAGCACCCACGCTCGATCCTCAATTGGGCCCAATCATGCCGCAAGTGGCTTCCATGGGTGCATCCGTTTCGATTGTGGATTTCGATCGCGACGGCTGGCCCGACATCTACGTGACGAACAGCGGCGAAGGCAGCAAGAACGCGCTGTACCGCAATCTGCACGACGGCACTTTCAAAGACGTAGCGGAAGAACTGGGCATCGCAGACGTGAATCAGCCCGGAACCGGCGTTTCGATGGGCGCGGTGTGGGGCGACTTCGACAACGACGGATACGAAGACCTGCTGCTGATCAAGTGGGGACGTCCTGAGCTATATCACAACGACGCTGGGCGCGGCTTCACGCGCGTCACGGAACAGGCTGGACTGCCGCCGTGGGTGAACGCGAACACCGCGCTGTGGTTTGATTACGATGGCGACGGGCGGCTCGATCTTTTTATCGGCGGCTATTATTCGGAAGCCGTGGACCTGTGGCATCTGAAGACCACGCAGATCATGCCGGATAGTTTCGAATACGCGAAAAACGGCGGCCGACGGTATCTGTTCCACAATCTTGGCCACGGGAAATTTGAAGAAGTCAGCGCGCAAGTGGGGATCAACAGCCGGCGCTGGGCGCTGGCTTCGGTTGCTGCGGATTTGCGTGGCACGGGGCATCCTGATTTATTTGTTGCCAATGATTACGGAGTGTCTGAGCTTTATTTCAACGACGGCAAGCACTTTCACGACGCGAGCGGGCAAACGGGCGTAGGCTTCTCGCCGAAAAGCGGAATGAATGCGGCGTTTGGCGACATTCTCAACGATGGCCGCTATGCGGTTTACGTTTCGAATATTTCCGAAGACGGGGTACTGATTCAGGGCAACAATCTTTGGATGCCGAAGGAAGGAACGGCGGGCGACGGGCTGAAGTTTCAAAATCTGGCGCGCGATCTCGGCATCGAGCTCGGCGGCTGGAGCTTTGGCGCGCAATTCGGTGATTTGAATAACGACGGGACTTTGGATCTGTATCTTACGAACGGATACGTTTCGCTGGACCGCGGGCGCAGCTACTGGTACGACTTCTCGAAAATTGCCGGAGGAAACAGCATCATCATTATTGACGCCAAGAACTGGCCGGCGATGGAAGGGCGCAGTTTGTCCGGATACCAGCAGAAGCGCGTGTGGTTGAACGACGGCGCTGGGAAATTCATCAATGTGGCGCAGGCAGTCGGCGTGACGGATACCTACGATGGACGCGCCGTGGCTCTGGTCGATCTGTGGAATCGCGGCGTGTTGGACGCGGTGGTGGCGAATCAGAAGGGGCCGCTGCTGATTTACAAGAACACGGTGACGCCAGAAAATAAGTGGATCGAATTTGCGCTCGAAGGAACTGCTAGCAACCGCAGCGCGATTGGCGCGCAGGTGACTGTGTACTGGAATGGGCAGCAGCAGAAGCAGGAAGTTTCCGGAGGCAGCGGCTTTGCGGCGCAGAACGACCGGCGGCTGCATTTTGGCCTGGGCAAGGATCCGCACGTCGCGAAGGCTGTGATTCGCTGGCCGTCCGGCAAGATTCAAACTATCGATCGTCCCGCCGTGAACCAGATTCTGAAGATCAAGGAGCCTGCGTGAGCGAGCAGACTACTGCGCCCGTCCTGCCGCCTGCGCGCGCGGCGGACGCAGCTCAGTCGAAACGCTGGCTGAGTCTGGATAACCGCTACGTCGCGCCGATTTTTATCACGTGCATTCTGGTGACGGCGCATTTTTCGTTTGGCGTTCTGGAGAGCTATCAGAAAACGGCGCTCGCGATTTTGGCTAGCATCGCGGCGGATCTAGTTCTCGGGCGCGTTTTTTTCGGGAAATGGCCTAACGTAGCGAGCGCTTATATTACCGGTATCAGCGTGGGCATTTTGGTGCGCTCGCCGGCGTTCTGGCCCTACGTCTTGTGCAGTGTGATTTCCATCACGTCGAAATACGTGTTGCGCGTGAAGGGGCGGCACATCTGGAATCCCTCGAATTTCGGAATTTCGGCGATGCTGTTTCTCGCGCCGGAGACTGTGGCGACGCTGAGTATTCAGTGGGGCAACTATCTTTTGCCGATGCTCGTGATTTGGGCGCTGGGGTCGGTGATCATTTGGCGCTTGCGGCGATTCCACATCACTGGAATCTACGTGGCATCGTTCATCGCGTTCGCGTTTCTGCGGAGTTACATCACGGGGAGTCCCTGGCAGTCGGAAATCGCGCCGCTGACCGGGCCGATGTACCAGCTTTTTATTTTTTTCATGATCACGGACCCGAAGACGACCCTGCGTTCGAAGCGCGGGCAATGCACCGTGGTATTTCTGGTGGCATTCGCTGAATTTTTGCTGCGCTTGAACCAAGTGGTTTACGCGCCGTTTTACGCGCTTTTTCTGGTTGGCCCGGCGGCGATGCTGTTTGAGATGTGGACGGACTCGCGTCGCGCGCCAACCGCGAGCCTCGGCGCAGGCGCCGCGGCCAGCGCGTAGCAACTGATCGATAGAGGGTGGCGGAGCGATCTTTGCCGCAAGTTTCACAAAATCCTGATTCGTCTCGCGAAAGGAAATCACGCATTGACGCAAGATCGCCGCAAGATTTGCTGTGTGCTGTTGGCCGTCACTGCTTTGTGTATGAGCTATGCGCCCAGGCCTTCGCGCGGCGCGGTGGCTCCGTCGCCCGCGCGTCCTGCCGGCCCCATCGAATTCCGAGACGTGACCAAGGCTTCCGGGATTCACTTCAAACACAACTCCGGGGCGTTCGGCAAAAAATATCTTCCCGAAACGATGGGAAGCGGGGTGTGCGTTCTGGATTACGACAACGACGGCTGGCAAGACATGCTGTTTGTCAATTCGATGGACTGGCCGGGACACAAAGGGGCAGCGAAATCCTACCCCGCGCTGTATCACAACAATAAAGACGGGACGTTTACAGACGTGACGCGCGAAGCCGGGCTCGCGGTGGAATCGTACGGTCTGGGCTGCGCGGTGGCGGACTACGACAATGATGGCTTCGAGGACATCTACATCACCACGGTGGGCTCGAATCACCTGTTCCACAACCTGGGCAACGGCAAATTCGCTGACGTCACACTGAAGGCGGGCGTCGCCGATCCCGGGTTTTCCACCAGCGCGGTGTGGTTCGATTACGACAATGACGGGAAGCTGGATCTGTTCGTGACGCACTACATTGATTGGTCCATTGCGAAGGATCAATACTGCACGCTGGACAATAAAAATAAATCCTACTGTACGCCACAGACTTACAAGGGCGAAAGCTCCACGCTGTTTCATAACAAGGGCGACGGCACGTTTGAAAACGTAACCAAGCGCGCAGGGCTGCACGACGCCACCAGCAAATCGCTGGGAGTCGCGATGCTGGATTATGACAACGACGGCTGGATGGATCTGTTCGTGACCAACGACACCGAGCCGAACAAGCTTTACCACAATGATCACAACGGGACTTTCACCGACGTCGCGGTGCAGGTGGGTGTGGCGTTCAGCGAATCGGGTCGAGTGCGCGCGGGAATGGGCGTTGATGCGGGAGACTACGACGGTTCGGGATGGCAGAGCGTGGTGATTGGAAATTTCACGAATGAAAGCATGTCGCTTTATCGCAACAACGGCTCCGGGCTGTATGTGGATGAAGAGGTGTCGTCCGCCATTCGGCAAATGTCTTTGCAGGCTCTCACCTTTGGTTGTTTTTTCTTCGATTACGACCTGGACGGCCGGTTGGACATTTTTGCAGCGAATGGCCACGTCTCCGACGACATCAGCGTGGTGCAGCCGACCTTGAAATATGCACAGCCGGCGATCCTGTTTCACAATAACGGCAATCGTAAATTTGAAGACGCTTCGGCGAAAGTTGGTCCGGCGATGCAACAGCCGGTGGTTGGGCGTGGCGCAGCGTATCTCGATTACGATAACGATGGCGATTTGGACCTGGTAATCACCGCGAACAATGGGCCGGCGCGCCTGCTGCGCAACGATAATGGCAATCAGAACGATATGTTGCGCGTGAAGCTCGTCGGCACACGCTCGAATCGCGACGGCATTGGCACGAAAGTCACGCTCACGACGAGCCCGGGCGCCCGCCTCTATCGCATGGTGAAGACGGGTTCCAGTTACGCGTCGCAGAGCGAGCTGCCGCTGACGTTTGGTTTGGGAAAACCGGAAGCAGGCAAGACGGTCCGCATTGAAATCATTTGGCCGAGCGGGGTAAAAGACTCTCTTTCCAAAATCAGCGCCAATCAGTTCATCACGGTCAAAGAAGGTTCCGGCGTCATCGCCGCTCGGCCCATCGCGTTCGGGAAGTCCGCGCCGTAATCGTTGCATCTTTGGAGGGCTAAAAACCTCCGCAACGGCCGAAACGGCCGAAAAACTACCGATTAGAACGGGTCGCTGTTGTTTGTTTTCAGTCATTTGCGCCGATTTTTAATAATTGGGCGACTACCGATTAATCATGCATAACTCGGACTCAGAAAGGCGAAGTTCGAGGATCGAATGGCTGCCACGTCGAACGCCGGCAAACACCGGCGCGGCCGAAAATGCCGCGATCCTGTGAACGTTTTCATATTCTGGTTTCCGTTTGAATGTAGTTGTGGGAAACCGCGGTGAAAACAGCTGGTCAGAGCTTCAGACGAGGTCCAGAAAAGGCCCAGAACCAGTACGAGCGGTACGAAAACTGACCCGCACCTCTACGAGTTGTGATGGACAGGTTTGGTACAGGTTTTTTCAGCGCGGGCGCATAGTTTCTGCGTCGTCGGATCTGAACGCGAAGTAAGAGCGCAGCGGGAGGGTGGTCGCGACGCCGCGTCTAGAGCCAGACCCTGCAAAAAGAAGCTGTGAAAAAAGCTATTTGCCTTGTTTTGCGCACATTTTTTGGACAGTGAAAATGGCTAGCGATGTCCGAATAATCGCTCAGCGAGCTTCTAATTGAGAAAAGTTTTCAATGCCATTTCTGGGTCTAGGATTTTTCGCAGCTTCAAACCGAAGAGTGCGCCACCCGGGAATTCAAGGGTGCTCGTTTGGGCGGTGTAGGGAGGAGGGCCACCCCCACCGGATCTGTCTCTTACACACAGGCCTGACCATGGAGGCGTTACGGCAGAAGCTTATCGCGGACGGCGAGGCGATGGGCGAGGCGGAAACCGGAACTGAGCGCGCCTTCCATATAACCCATGAAAGCGTAGGAGATATGTTCCCCGGCAAAATGGAGCCAGTCTAAATAGCCAGTCTTCCAGAAAGGGCCCCAGACGCTGACTTCCTTGGGGGCAGGGAAATAATAGGAACCCTGAGTGAAGAGTTTGTGGGGCCAGTCTATAAATTTTGAGTTCGTAATCTGTGTGTCGATTCCGGGATACACGCTCCTGAGTTGCTCCAGAAGCGCCGCCTTGCGGCACTGCTCCGAGGCAAGGCCCGCGAGCTCCTGCGAATGACTGGCACCAGAGAAGGCGACGAAGGTGAAATCCGGCTTCTTGTTGACTTTTAACTTTGTGGATGTCTTCGCTAGTTTCCCACGTCATGTCCCTGGGGCCGTTGCTATCGGCAAGGGTGGGACTGCTGGAGTAGTTTTGCCAGAAGCGGCTTTTGAACGCGAACAGGTTCTTGGTGTTGACGCCAAGGCGGGGAGCTTGCTTGAGCTTTGCGCGTAGGTCTTGATCTTTGAAATGGATCAGGTGCCAGACAGAGGGCGGGATGGCGAGAATAGCCTCGTCGGCCTTGACGGGTTTGAGTTTTTTGCGTTTGTCAGTCTTTGGCGTTCGTGAGTTTGGATCTGCCTCAAAATCTTCATCATCATCTTGTTCGCTGGTGTGTGCGAGTTCCACCGAGACAATGCCTTTTTTTTTCGAGACGGCGGTCACTTTAATTCCAGTGTGAACAACGTCCTCACCTAACTCATCCCGAAACCGCTGCGCGAGCTGAGCATTGCCGCCGATGCAGCGGTAGACTTCGGTATCGGTCCAGTAACGGTCGACTCCGTGTCCTTTGATCATGGCAAGGACGCCGAGAAGACTTTGTTCTCCGGCGGATCGGCCGTTATCGGCGACAAGCTGTTGCTCGAGGGCGGCGCGACCTTTTTTGGACCATTCTGTTGGGCACTTCAGAGAACCTAGCCAGTCGGCGAGTGACGTATTATCGAGCCATGCGGCGTTGGCGTTAGTCCAAGGCTCGTAGGGGTCAACGATGGAATCGGCGAGATGATTGAGTCGCGCGATGTGGGGATCCATCGCGTCGGCGAGCGCTTTGGACTCTTCGAAGGTAAGTGTGTGGCCGTTGAAACGAACGGGTGAGTTGCCGTAGTCAAAGACGTCGGAAAATTTCAGCTTAAAGTTCTGAGCGTACCCACACCAGAGGGGATGATTACGGCCGATCAGTTCACCGCCGCCCTCGACAATTTTGTTGCGCGCGAAGCGAAAGCTGTAAGCGCGTCCTCCGACGCGGTGGCGGGCTTCGTAGACGGAGACGTTGTAGCCGAGTTTTTTCAGTTCGTAGGCGGCGCAAAGACCGGCGAGGCCCGCGCCAACGATGATGACGCTACGGTTCGGTGAGTTGCGGAAGGAAGCGCGCTGTAGCGGCGTGAAGTGCTTGAGCAGGGCTTTTCGCTGTGCATCGAGCGAAGTATGGCCCGGGTAGCCGTGGGTTGGCGCCCGTTTGCCTGTGTATCCGGTGATCGAAGGGGCGTGGCGGTGTTGAGCGCGGAGGACGGTATATAGAGTCTGCACTGTAAATAACAGTAATTCTGTGGGTGAGCGTATCATAATAGTGATCTTCTACTAACAACTTCCGTGAGCGACCAATCCCCCGCCCGGAAGCTTCAAAATCCGAAGAGTGCGCCACCCACCTTCCAAAAATTTTCTTGCGTCCAGAAAGTGGGTTGCAAACTAACGGTGCGCGCAAGAAACCGCGATAATGGAAAAATACTAGAGACAGCTGCTGCGTAACGGGTTCTACTGTGTGGCGCTGGGAAAGGTGTCACGAGACGAGGAGATTTCGGTGTCATCAACGCAAGTGAAACGGAAAGGCCAGTCTTGAACGCCCAACTGATTTCCGTCGCCACAAAACTGCTCAAAATTGCAGGCGTGCTGGTCGCGCTCTACGGCGTAGTCACGGCTGCGCTGTTCGCGATCATGTTGCAATCGCCGGACAAATTTGCCGGGACCATGAAATACGTTCCATGGCCGGCATTCATGGTGCTGCCATTCAAGCCGCTGTGGAACGTAGCCCGCAAGGGGCATTTGGCCGTCGGCGACATGGCGCCGGATTTTTCGCTGGAGAGCCCGGACCACAAAAGCACATTTCAGCTGTCATCCATGCGCGGTCAGAAACCGGTGGTGCTGGTTTTCGGCAGTTACACATGACCTCCTTTCCGGCGGGAGGTTCCCGCTCTCAATACGCTGTATGAGCAATATAAGGATCAGGTGGCGTTCTACGTGGTGTACATCCGTGAAGCGCATACCAGCGACGTCTGGCAGGATCCCGACAATCTGGACGACCACGTGATTTTCGCCAGCCCGAAAAATATCGTCGAGCGCAGTGAGATGGGACAGTTGTGCGTGGTGAAACTGGGAATTCACTTCCCTGCTGTGGTAGACGGCTTCGACAACACTACGGAACGCACCTACACGGGCTGGCCGGATCGTCTTTATGTGATTGATCGCGAAGGGCGCGTCGCATACAAAGCGCGGCCTGGCCCATTCGGCTTTAAACCTCAAGGCGTGGCGGACACTTTGCAACGGCTGTTGCCGTCGGCGGCGAACCGCTGAGGATTAAATTGCCGCTTAAATCGCAACATTAGTTGTTTTGTACTATTGGTGTGCTCGCACGCGTAGTGATAGTTTCCCGCCGTGTCTTCCCTTCCGACTGATTTCGATGTGACGGTTGTGGGCGGGGGTTTGTGCGGAAAGGCTGCGTCCATGCAGTTGGCGGCGGCCGGTCTGCGTGTGGTTTGTATCGAGCCAGAGAATGCGGCTCGTCAGGCGGTGGGCGAATCGCTAGACTGGTCGGCGCCCGAGCTGCTGAACGCGCTGGGGCTGCCGATGGAAGATTTGGTGAAGGTGGGAACGGCAACTTGGAAGCGGCACGTTACTTTGAAATTGTGCGACGGCGCTTCCGAACACTATGTTCCGGGCGCTTGGCTAGCAGACGCGCCATTCCGTGTGGAGCTGCGCACAATGCACGTAGACCGGTTGCGCTTGGACGACAAGCTGCTGAAGCGCACGGTCGAAAGCGGTGTGACAATAGTTCGAGACACGGTTGTGAACGTGGAGCGGGATGGAGTCAGAGTCGTTGCCGTGCACACCGCAGGCGGCGCGAAGTTTTCTTCTGCTTGGTTCATTGACGCTTCGGGATTCGCGACTTCACTGCTGCCGCGCGAATTCAATCTTCCCGCGATTCAGTTCGGTCCGGCAAAGGTCGCGATCTGGACGTACTTTGCGATGACGGAACTGGTCGAAGGCACGACTTTGTACATGGAGCCGCTGCCGACGGAATATCTCGACTGGGTTTGGGAAATTCCGATCAGCCCGGAGGTCCTCAGCGTGGGATTTGTGACTACCGGTGCGGCGATGAAGGCAAAGCGGGAACGGGGTCTGGGGGTTGAGGAGATTTTTCGGCAACAACTGAGGAAATTTCCGCGCTTCGATGCGCTGTTGCAAGCCGGACCTCTGGGACCGTGCAACGTGACTGCTTATCGGTCGCGCGTTTATGACGGCGTGGCCGGGCCGAACTGGCTTGTCGCGGGCGAAGCCGCGTCCATGGTGGATCCCATCACCGCGAATGGAGTGACGGCGGCGCTGCGGCACGCGGCGGAAGCTTCGGCATTGACTTTGAAATACCGCAAACGCGGCGCGCTGCCGCTGCGGGCCAGGATTTGCTACAATCGCCGAATTCTGCAGATGGCCAAATTTTTCAACATTGGAATCGAAAAAATCCTGTACGAGCCCGCTGTCAGAAACCGCATTGGAGCACGAGCCTCCGGCACGATGTACACCACGCCGGCATGGAGCATGAATTTGGTTTACGCGCGGTTGAAGCCGAAGGGAATTCTGAAGACGTACCTGCTTGGTTTGGTTCTAGGTCTCTGGCGAGCAAGTGCGTGGATTTTTTCTGAATGTTGCAGGCGTATGCCAAAGGCGGCCGAATCAGCGAGTTGAGCCGGCCTTGCTGTAGAGGGAGAACTGCATGTATCTGTCTTCTCGCGGCGAAGGTTATCCGGTGTTGTTCATACACGGGATGCCGACCAGGGGCCAGCTCTGGACGCGCGTGATTGACAAACTGCGCGGCAACTTCACTTCAGGACATTTCATGCCGTTGAATCAGCCAGAAGTGGTTGCGGCGGAACTACTGCGTTTTTTCGAGGTTGGCGCGAGCGCCTAGCGCGGCGCGGGTGCAACGTTTTGGAAACTTGCGCTTGTGTACTGGTACAAGAAGGCTGAGGGGGCGTGCTAGCATTCTGCTCATCTGCAGAAAAAGGTTCTTCTGAACATGAGCGTTGCGGAAGCTGCGGTCCCCAAACTTGCAACGAATGCCGTGGTTGCAACCAACAACCGACCATTTGCGCTGACGATCTTCCTTAGCGCTTTTCTGCTATTCCAAGTGCAATTGATTGTGGGCAAACAGCTGCTGCCGTGGTTTGGCGGGACGCCGGCGGTGTGGAATACGTGCCTGGTATTTTTCCAATTGCTGCTGCTGGGCGGCTATGCGTATGCGCATTGGGTGACGGTGCGGCTGAAGGCGTGGGCTTTGACGCGGACGCATATTGCGCTGATGGTGGTTTCGGTGGCGGTGCTGGCGGTTTTGACTTTCCTGTGGCGTTCGCCGATCTTTCCGGGCGACAGTTTGCGTCCGGCGAATCCCGCGAATCCGATGTGGGACATTCTTTTGCTGCTGACGGCCAGCGTGGGACTTCCCTTCTTTCTGCTTTCGACGACGGGGCCGCTGGTGCAGGCGTGGTTCAGCCACGCTTCGCCTGAGACTTCGCCCTACAATTTGTACGCGCTGTCGAATCTGGGTTCGCTGCTGGGGCTGCTGACTTATCCGTTCTTGTTCGAGCCGAATTTGAGTTTGCGGAATCAGGGACGAGTCTGGACTGTGGCTTACGTGGTGTTCGTGTTGGCTTGCGCGATTTGTGCGGTGCGATTTGCGCGTTCGAGTGACGTTGCAGCTACGGCGGGGGTGCGCGACGTTTCGTTGGATGCGATGGCGGATGAGACTGCAGATGAGCGGCCGGCTCGTGTGCAGCGACTGCTCTGGATCGGGCTAGCTGCGTGCGGCACGATCATGCTGCTTTCTGTGACGAATTTAATTTGCCAAGAGATCGCGGTTGTTCCGTTCCTGTGGGCTTTGCCGCTGAGCATCTACCTGATTTCTTTTATTTTGTGTTTTCACGAGGCGCGAATTTACCGGCGCGGGCCTTTTCAGGTTTTGTTCGCAGCAACGGCGGCTTGGGGCGGCGTGTTGTTCCTGATGGGCGAACGCGTCAAGGTGCAGACGCAGATTGAAGGGTTCGGCGTGCTGCTGTTTGCGGCGTGCATGGTGTATCACGGCGAGTTGGCTGCGCTGAAACCGAATCCGCGCCATTTGACTTCATTTTATTTGCACATTGCGTCCGGCGGAGCACTGGGCAGCGTATTTGTGGGTCTGATTGCGCCGCATATATTCCCCGCGATATGGGAATTCCAGTTGGGGCTGTGGCTTTCGGGGCTGCTGCTGGCTTACATACTTTGGCGGGATAAAAGCTCGTGGCTGCATAACCATCCGCGGTGGCTGGCTCCGGCGATTGCGCTGGCAGTGCTGGCTGGCGCGAATTATATCGGCGTGGCGACGACTGTGCTGCACACAAAGCCATTGTTCGTGCGCATTTTAGTGGTGGCGCTGGCAATCCTGACGATCGTGATGCTGGCGACTGGATGGCGCAAGCGCGCTAAGCATGCGCTAACGCTGCAAGCGGTGGCACTTTGCGCGTGGTGTTTGTTTGGGATGCTGTTCTGGCTGCAAGTGCACCGACAGGAGAGCCAGTCCGTGCTGCTGACCCGCAATTTTTACGGCACGTTGCGCGTGACGTACGACGAACCGGTGGCGGAGCGTCATGCGCTGGTGATGCGGCATGGTGCTACGTTACACGGAGCGCAGTTACAGGCGCCGCACCAGCGCCGGACGCCGACAACTTATTATGGACTGAGCAGCGGAATTGGATTGCTGCTGAGCCACCATCCAAACCGCAGCGCGGCCGACCCGGATGCGCGACATCTGCACCTGGGCGTGATCGGATTGGGAGCTGGCACGTTGGCCACCTACGGGCAAAGCGGCGATTTGATTCGATTTTATGAGATGAATCCGGAAGTGGTGCGGCTGTCTTGGGGACAGGACGCGCTATTTACATTTCTGAACGATAGTCCGGCGCAGACGGATGTGGTGACTGGCGATGGGCGCATTTCGCTGGAGCAGGAGTTGAAAAGCAACGATCCGCAAAAATTTGATGTGCTGGTGGTTGATGCTTTCAGCAGCGATTCGATTCCGTTGCACCTGCTGACACGCGAAGCGATGAGTATCTACGTTCAGCATCTGCGCAATCCGCAGTCGGTGCTGGCATTTCACGTTTCCAATCGCTCGTTCGATCTGCGGCCGGTGCTGGCGGGATTGGCGCAGCAGCAGAACCTGCAGTTGATTGAAGTGTTTAACGCCCGCCCCCATTTTGAGGGCGAGACGCCTTCTGATTGGGTGTTGATGGCGGCGGACCCTGCGATTTTCGCGACGCCGGCAATTCAGGCGCAAGCCAAGCCGGTGGAACTGAGCGGGCCAGCGCCGCAGTGGACTGACGATTACAGCAACCTCTTGCAGGTACTTCGGTAACAGGTCGGGCCGTTCGCGACGCAATTGCTGCTAGCGGGCGTGAGGCTCTTGCTCTCCTTCAAGTGATTCGATACTTCGTGACAATCTGCAAGAAATAAGGACGGTGATTATTCCGGCGTCCAGCTGGGGTGATTCGTGAACATTCCGTTGACATAGCCCATTTTGTAAACGATAAAAACTCCGAATGCGAGACTGATGACGCCCGAGACAATTTGCAGCGTGCGGTTGAGGCGCGCGAACCGTTGCTGCGAATATTGGAACGGCAGCGCTATCGCGGTGGTGATGATCATCATGCCAGCGACGGTGCCGGCTCCGAAGACCAGCAGGTAGGCAATCGCCCAATACGGATCGCGAATCGTGGTGAGCACGAGCAAGGCAACTGCAGCCGAGCCCGCGAGGCCGTGGACGAGTCCGACCAGAAGCGGCCGCACGGCCTGATAGAGGCCGAGCTGGCCGAAGACGCGATCCATCCAACCAACTGGCGTGGCTTCCTCCGCGTGGCCATGTTTTTCGGGTTCATGCGCGTGCGCGTGAGTGTGGATGTAATCTCCGTGCACGTGGGGATGCACGTGCGCGTGTGGAGCGGCGGCCCCGGGCGTGAATTGTTCAGTGATCCAGCGAGTAAAGCCAGAGAGGTTCAGAATTCCAAGCAAGATGAGCATCAGGCCGACGCTGAACTCCAAGGTGAGGCCCAACCGCGGTGGAATCACAACTCCGAAGAGGATGATAGCCGAACCGACCAGGAAAATCGTGATGGTGTGACCCACACCCCACAGCCCTCCAATCACCGCAGCATGGACCATGCTGCGCTGGCGGCTGACGATGGTGGTGACGGCGATCACGTGGTCTGGGTCGGTGGCATGGCGCATGCCGAGAAAAAAACCGAGAGCGATGATGGAGAGTAGCGTGATCATGTTCCGATTCCGCGGGCCGGGTCTGCAGAGCCTCGGGCATTCTACCCAATTTCCGGCGCGATTCGCGGCAATTAAAAATTGCGCAGGCCACGGGTAGAAGATTTCCTGTTACCCGACTTGGTGAAAGCCGCGAGTTCCGCAGCAGCTTCTTGAATGCAGTGCCCTGCTCGTGATAGTGATGCAATCCATCAACGTTATTGATTTGACTGACGACGTGCTAGTAGGTTCCATACCTAGTTGCATACGGCGGGTTTTCGGTTCCAGACGAAAAGGAGCAGGCACAAATGAAGCGAATTGATGCCGTTATCAGACCGTCCCAGCTGGACGAGGTGAAGCTGCGCGTCACCGCGCTGGGAGTAACCGGCCTGACCGTATCGGAAGTGCGTGGATTTGGCCGGCAGAAAGGCCACACCGAGACTTACCGCGG
Organism: uncultured Acidobacteriota bacterium; assembly: GCA_963747605.1. Classification (GTDB taxonomy): domain Bacteria; phylum Acidobacteriota; class Terriglobia; order Acidiferrales; family UBA7541; genus Palsa-295. The sequence continues at coordinate 30,936 of CAVVGA010000038.1, forward strand.
CTCAGAATACACCGTGGATTTTCTGCCGAAGATTTTTGTGAGTATTGCGGTGGTGGAGGAACTGGTGGATCCGGTAGTGGACGCGATTTTGGAAGGCGCGCGAACCGGAGTGATCGGCGACGGGAAGATTTTTGTGACCTCGCTGGATGAGGTGATTCGCATACGCACCGGGGAGCGCGGGCCGAGCGCGATTTGAAGAATTTTCGCTGTGGATATGTGAGGACTTCGAGCGGTTACCCTAATCGGGATAGGAGTTCGAAAATGGAATGTGCATGTGCCCGGCGGACGACACGATGGATGCTGCAAATAATCGTCGCCCTCGTCTTTGCGCAAATCCTTTGTGGTCCGCTGAGCATGGCACTGGCGGACCAGACGCAGCCGGACCCCGCCGGAACCGCGACGGGTGACCGGTCGTCTGCGGCCGATGCCGCGGGCAATCCGTTCGTGGTGCCCGAACCGACGGACCCGACTGCACCCGACTACCCCAAGCTGAAGAAAGATTTCGACGAATATCAGGCACAGGCTGCGCGAGAACCGCTGGCGCTGAAGCTGGCGGACGATGTGGGTCACACGCGCATCGCGACGAATTTTTCCTGGACGCTGCTCACGGGTTATCTGGTGCTTTTTATGCAGGCGGGATTTGCGCTGTTGACCGTCGGGCTAGTGCGCAAGAAAAATGCCGGACATTTGATGATGCTGAATTTCGCGGCGTATGTTTTTGCGTTCCTTGCTTACTATGCGGTCGGTTATGCGTTTCAGTTTGGCGCGGTGGCCTTGAATGCAGCGCCGGCGAATCTGGGCGGCGCGCCCACTTTGAATCATTTTCTGATTGGCAGCGGACAATGGGGATTCCTGGGCGGCAAGGGATTTTTTTTGAGCGGCCCCGCATACGATGCCAGCAGCAACTGCTTGACGCTATTCGAAGTCGTATTCATGGAGACGGCGGGCTACATCATCGTTGGCGCGATTTGCGAGCGGATTACTTTCTGGGCGTTTCTGCTTTGCGAGCTTTTTATTGGCGGCATCCTGTATCCGATTTCCGGTTGCTGGGCTTGGGGCGGCGGATGGCTTTCGCAACTCGGCCTGAGCATGCATCTGGGGGCACGGGTATGTGGATTTCGCGGGATCGTCGGTGGTGCACTCGATCGGAGGATTCTGCGCCATGGCGCTGGCCATTATTTTGGGACCGCGGCTTGGTAAATATGGCGCGGACGGAAAGCCGCGCGCATTTCCTGCTTCTAATATTGTGTTCGTGGTGAGCGGAACGTTTATATTACTGTTCGGGTGGATGGGATTTAATCCGGGTTCAACGCTGGGCGCGACGGACCTGCGCATTGCCGTGGTGGCGGTGAATACCAACCTTGCCGCTGTGGCAGGGTCAGCGGCAGCGATGCTGCTGTGGTACTGCATGTTTGGAAAGCCTGATATCACGATGGCTTGTAACGGCATGTTGGCAGGGCTCGTGGCTATTACGGCTCCTTGCGCGTTTGTATCGCCTAACTCTTCGGTGGTAATCGGCGTGATTGCGGGCGTCGTCGTTTGTCTGGGCGTACTGTTCAACGAGCGCGTGTTGAAAATTGATGACCCCTGCGGCGCGATTTCGGTGCACGGTTATTGTGGTTGGTTCGGCGCCGTGGCAGTTGGGATTTTTGCCGACGGTACGTATGGCGCGGGATGGAATGGAGTGGGCGCGGCGGCGTATCTTGGAAAGGCCGGACAAGGCGTAACAGGATTGCTGCATGGTGACTTCAGACAGTTCTACGTGCAGCTGGGCGGAGCCACGCTGCTGGCGGCGTATGCGCTGGGGTTCACGTACATTGTTTTTTCGTTGCTGAATGCGTGGCGCTCGATGCGCGTGACGCGCGAAGTGGAGCTGTCCGGCCTGGACGTTCCGGAATTTGGCATGCTGGCGTACCCTGAAGACGCCGTTGAAATGCTGGGTCCGGGTTCCCAGGCTGCGCAGCAGCGCGGGACGTAGGAATCCAGACTGGCGCCTTTTTGTTTTTCGCGGAGTGTATGCAGCTGCCGCGGCGTGCGCGTGGAATTTCTTGGCCGATCGATCGCGGGAAGGATGCAAGCGTGACGAACTGGTAGTTCCGGGTGAACTTTGATGCCAACAAGTCCATCGCTTTCCGCCGAACTACGCGAATTCTCTGCGAAGGAATCGGCGCGCTTCAAGGAGCAGTTCGCCGCGAGTGGTGACGGCAAGGCTGCTCTGCTGGGCCGCACCGCGCTGATTGAATCCATCATCGAGCGACTTTGGAAGCAGCATGTTTTCGCCGAAGGCAGCGGACCCGCCGATTTTGCGGTGGTCGCGCTGGGCGGTTTTGGGCGGCGCTGGCTTTTCCCCTTTTCCGACATTGACGTGCTATTCCTGCACGCTGGGAATGGAACGGAAGAAAAATCCAAAGAACCGATTCGTAAATTTTCGCAAGACTCGTGGGACCTGGGACTGAAACTCAGCCCGGCCACGCGCACGCTCGCCGAATGCGGCAAATTCGAAGCCGCCAATTCCGAATTTGCAATTTCGCTGCTCGATTGCAGATATCTCGCGGGCGATCATCGAGTATTTGCACGGCTGCACGATGATGTGATTCCCAAATTGTTGTCGCGCGAGTCGGACCAACTCGTGAAGCGCCTGGGCGAGCTGACGCGTACCCGGCACGGCAAATTCGGGAGCACAGTATTTCATCTGGAGCCCAATATTAAGGATGGACCCGGCGGTCTGCGCGATTACAATGTGGTTTGCTGGCTCTCGCTGCTGGCCTCGATCGAGCAGTATCACGTCTGGCCTAGCGAAGCTGCGATCTTGCCGGTCTCAATTCAGAAATCATTTGATGCGGCGCTCAATGCGCTGATGTCTATTCGATGTTTTTTGCATCTTCGACACAATCGCGACGACAACACGCTCACATGGGAATCGCAGGACGCCGCGGCTGCGAGGAAGATTGGTGTAGTGCATTCGCTGCGTACGATTCGCGCAGCGAACGATGGCGGCACGGATGGGCTGAGCACCGCGGAATGGATGCGCCTATATTTCAGCCATGCGCGCACGGTACATCACGTTTGCGTACAGATGCTCGAGGAGATTCCCGCGGCGCGGCTTTCGCTGCATCACCAGTTCCAGCAATTGCGGTCGCGACTTTCAAATGCGGAATTTCTGGTCGAGGATGGGATGCTGCTATTACGCCAGCCCGCGGTTCTGGACGATCCCGAACTGATTTTGCGGGCGTTTCGCTTTTTGGCGCGGCACGGACTAACGCTGAGCTCGAGCACGGAAGCGCAGATCGCGCGTGCGTTTCCGGCGTTGGAAGCCGTGCCGCCGAAGGGGACAGAACTGTGGCATCTGCTGCAGGAAATTCTAGTGGCGCCGCATGCCGCGGATGCTTTGCGCGCGATGCATTCGCTGCGATTGCTGACGTTGCTGTTCCCAGAATTTGCGGGAATTGATGCGCTCGTGGTACGCGACTACTCCCATCGCTTCACAGTCGATGAGCACACATTTGTGGCGATTGATAATCTTCATGCCTTGCGCCAATCGCAATCGAAATGGGACCAGCGCTATGCGGAATTGCTGGAGGAATTAGAGCAGCCGGATCTGCTTTACCTTGCGCTGTTGCTGCATGACGTGGGCAAGGGCGCGCAATCGGATGACCACGTGCGCGCCAGCGTGAGAATCGCGGAAGTGGCGCTAGAGCGGTTGGATCTGGATGCGCCGGATTGCGAGACGGTTTTATTTTTGATCGATCGCCACCTGGAAATGAGCGCGGCGATGCGGCGTGATATTTTCGATCCGGAAACCGTACGTGCGTTTGCGGAAAAGGTGGAGACGCCGGAACGATTGAAGATGCTTTGCCTGCTGACGTATGCCGACATCAAAGCCGTGAATCCGGAGGCTTTGACACCGTGGAAAGCGGAGAACATCTGGCAGCTTTATATCGCAACGGCGAATCATTTGAATCGCAGCCTGGACGAGCGCTTGCACGTGGACGCGCATGATGAAGTGATGGCGCATTTGGGGACGCTGGCGCTCTCAGTGGGAGACCGGCTGGACGCGTTTCTGGAAGGATTGCCGCGGCGTTATTTGTTGACGCACGACGCGGGGGAAGTGCTGGCGCATTTGGAAATGTCGGCGCGTCTGGATAAAGATCTCGTGCAGCTGAATTTGCGGCGCGGGCGGCATTGGTACGAGTTGACTTTGGTTACGAGGGATCGCCCTTCCCTTTTTGCGACGATGGCGGGCGTGTTGGCTGCTTGGGGCATGAACATCGTGAAGGCCGCGGCGTTTTCGAATCAGGCGGGCGTGGTGGTGGATACTTTCTATTTTACCGATCGTTTTCGAACGCTGGAACTGAATTTGCCGGAGTGGGAACGGTTTCAGACGAGCATTCATGATGTGCTGACCGGCAAGGCGGATCTGGAGCGGATGATTCGTGATCGTTTGCGGTCGGAGAAAAGGCGCACGCCGAAAGTGAAAGTGGAGACTCGGGTGAAGACGGACGATGCTTGTTCCGCGCATAGCACGCTGATTGAGATTATCGCACAAGATCAGCCGGGGCTGTTGCACCGGATCAGCTCCACATTTTCGCGGGAAAATTGCGATATTGAGATCGCGTTGATTGAAACCGAGGGAGAGACGGCGATTGACGTGTTTTATCTGACGTCTGCTGGAGAGAAGCTTTCTGCGGAACATCAACTTCGGTTGCACGAAGCTTTGCTGGCGGAGTTTTCCAAGGCTGAATAGTCCCTGTTACAACGCGAAAGCGAATCTACCTTTTCAGTTGTTCCGGCGTGCTTTGGCTTAGTTCGGCCCAGCGCGCGTAAAGTTCGTCTACGGTTTTCTGCGCGGATTCCACTTCCATGTACGCGGTATGCAGGCGCGGAGCGTCGCTGGAAATTTCGGGATCCTCCAACGCGGCGCGTCTGGCAAGGAGTTCTTCTTCCGCTTTGGTGATCCGCTTTTCGATGGAAGCGAATTCCCGGCCTTCGGTGTGCGAGAGTTTTTTTGCTGTTGCGCCCGGGCGGTTTGTATCGGCTGGCGCACTGTCACGTCCCTTGCGTGTAGTTGTGCCCTTCGCGTCCGCGGCCGGCTTCGCTTGTTGCGTGCGCAGCCAGGCGTCCCACTGCGAATAATCGGCAAAGCGTTCGGCGTCGCCGCGTCCGTCGAGCCCCAGTACGATTGTGGAGACGCGATCGAGCATGTAGCGATCGTGCGTGACGAGGACCAACGCGCCACGATATTCGAGCAGGTTTTCTTCGAGAATTTCCAGCGTCGGGATATCAAGATCGTTAGTCGGTTCGTCGAGCAGCAGCACGTCAGCTTGCTGAAGCATCAGTTGGGCGATCAATACGCGGGCGCGTTCGCCGCCGGAGAGGCGTCCGACTGGACGATTCAGATCCTCACCCGAGAAAAGAAAGCGGGCGGCCCAGGCGGCGACGTGAATCACTCGGTCCTGATAAATCACCGAATCGCTATCGGGAGCGAGCGCGCGGCGGAGAGACACCGACGGATCAAGCTGACGATTTTGATCGAAGTACACGATGCGGAGTGAATCAGCTCTCTGAATTTTTCCCGCGGTGGGAAGAATATCGCCGCGCAGCAGACGGAGCAAGGTGGTCTTGCCGCTGCCGTTCGGTCCGACGAGGCCGACGCGCATGCCGGATTGCAGAGTGAAATTAATATTTCGGAAAAGCGTGCGGCCGCCGATCGTGTAGGTGACGCCATCGAGTCTGATGAGCTGCTTGGTCTGGCGATTGGAGGCGGAAAAATCTATTTTGGCGGTGGCGGTGCGCGTGCGGTTGTTCAGCTCTGCCAGTTCGCCGATCATGGAGTGCGCTTTATCAATGCGCGATTTCGATTTCGTGGTGCGGGCTTTCGGCCCGCGGCGCAGCCATTCAATTTCCGTGTGCACGAGGTTTTCCAGTGCTTCGTGGCGCTTCCCTTGCGCGTGGAGATATTGCTCTTTGGCTTCCAGAAAATGGCTGTAATTTCCATTCACGCGCAGGAATCCGTCTTCGTAGGCGCGATCGAGTTCGACCATGTGATCGGCGACGTTTTCGAGGAAGTAGCGGTCGTGGCTGACGACGACGCAGGCGAAGGAAGCATTCTGCAGGAGCGTTTCGAGCCACTTGATTCCGGCGAGGTCAAGGTGATTGGTGGGCTCGTCCAAAAGAAGAATATCGGGCTGCTGGACGAGCGCTTCGGCAATTGCCAGACGCTTTTTCCAGCCGCCGGAGAGCGAGGCAGTCGGAATTTCAAAATCTTCGAAGCCCGCGCGGCTGAGAGCTTCGGCGGTGCGAAACGCGCGATCCGCTTCTGGGACGCCGGATTTTTTCAGAGCCGCTTCGATTACGGTATAGGCGGTTTCCCCAGCGGCGAATTCCGAGATTTGCGATACGCAACTCAGTCTGGTGCCTTTGCGAATCGCCACATTTCCCGTGTCGGGTTGTACGCGACCATGCAGAATTTCCAGGAGCGTGGATTTTCCCGAACCGTTAGGGCCAATCAGGCCGATGCGATCGCCTTCCGACACGGTGAACGAAATATTCTGGAACAGCGGCGCGGTGCCGTATCGCTTCGAGAGTCCTTGCGCGTTGATAATCGGGGGCAAATTGTTTGGTCTTCTCCTGGAATCAGTTTACCCTCGATGAGTTCGTGGGGCAAAACGCGGCGGCTTGCAGTCGGCTGCTATTCAGAGCTGTGCGAAGCGTTTCGTCGCAGCTGCAAATATGAGGAAGTGGCTAAAACCAATCGCTGCGGTAGGCGAACCACCAACTCGCGTAGCCGATGGGAATCGTCGCGGCGAGCGCCCACCAGAGAGGGAGCACCATATCGGCAATCAGGCCGAGGACCGTGAAAGAGATCCAAAATATCTTCCGCTGCATATACCTATTTTAGACGCATCGGCGGCGGTGATGTTGCGTCGTCGCGCGAAAATGTTCCAGATTCAAATGCCGGCGGGCACGGCGGTTGCCAGGATGCCGAAACGACCGCGACATGATCCATAGATTCGACGTGGCAGTTCTGGGCGCCGGTGCCGCGGGGATGATGTGCGCCGTCGAGGCGGGCAAACGGGGGCGGCGCGTGGCTGTATTGGAGCATGCCGAGCGGGCCGGGAAGAAGATACTGATTTCGGGCGGCGGGCGTTGTAATTTCACGAATATTTATTGCCAGTCAGAGAATTTTCTCTCCGCAAATCCTCACTTCGCAAAATCCGCGCTGGCGCGGTATATGCCTGCCGATTTTATTGCGCTGGTGGAGAAGCATCGGATTCCGTATCACGAAAAAACCCTGGGGCAGCTTTTTTGCGATCGATCTGCGAACGAAATCACGCACATGCTCCAAGAGGAGTGCCAGGCCGCCGGCGTGACGATATTTTTAAATGCCGGAATTCGCGACGTGCAGCGGACGGACGAGTTTGTCATTCGCGTTGATGCCGATGAATTCCGCGCGCCGGCGCTCGTGGTGGCGACGGGCGGGCTTTCCATCCCGAAGATGGGAGCGACGTCTTTCGGTTACGACCTAGCGCGTCGATTTGGATTGAAGATTCAGAAGGCGCGGCCTGCACTGGTGCCGCTGGTGTTCGGCAGCGCGGACCGCGATCAGTATTGCGATTTGGCCGGGGTTTCCGCTGAAGTCGTCGCAGGATTCGGCGAGCAGCGCTTTCGCGAAAGCATGCTCATCACGCATCGCGGATTGAGCGGGCCGGCGATTCTGCAGATTTCAACTTATTGGAAACCAGGCAAGCCGCTGCGGATTGACCTGGCGCCAGGACGCGATGTGACGGGGGTGCTGCGCGATGGCAAGATGCGAAATATCTCGGCGGCGCGCGCGGCCTTTCAGGGCGTGTTGCCCAAGCGGTTCGCGACGCGCTGGCTGGAGTTGCATGCGCCTGCTGCGAAAGGCACGAAGGATACCTGGAGCAAGCAGGAGTTGGATGAACTCGAACGGCGTGTGCATGAATGGTTGGTGGTTCCTGCGGACACCGAGGGCTACGGCAAGGCGGAAGTGACGGCGGGCGGCGTGGACACCGATGAGCTTTCCAGCAAGACGATGGAGAGCAGCAAGGTGCGTGGATTATTTTTTATTGGCGAGGTTGTAGACGTGACTGGCCATCTGGGCGGATTTAATTTTCAATGGGCTTGGGCTTCGGGGGCTGCGGCGGGAAGATCGGTGTGAAGAGCGTGCCGAGGGCTCAACGCGCGGCTCAACCGGCTACTGCGACGGAAAAATTGTCGAGCGGTTCGGCTGGATCTGCGGCGACTCCGTCCACGAGCGTGATCGTCTTACCGGAGCTGGTTGCGACGCGGTCACCTGGAATCAAGATGCCCACCAAATTCAGCGGGTCGGCGGCGGAAATGGTCACGGTTTCACCGGAGCCCGGCTGCCGGGCCGATGCGCGCAGCGATTCCACCGCAACCGGCAACGCAAATTGTTCGCCGAGGAATCCGCTGACGAAGCGGCCGCCGCGAATTTCGCCTTGATCTTCGAGGCGTCGCAGGGCGAAGAGCAATTCGCGCCAGCGCGGAGTCATTGTTTCGCGCGCGGCCATTTCGCGGAAGACTACGCCGTAGCGTTTCAGCAGCGTCCAGCAGATCGATTCCAGCACGCGGGCGCGATCGAGAGTTTCGCCGGCGTAAAGCAGCGACCAGCGACCGGCGCTGTGGCGCGGACGCGTGTTGTGACCCTTACCGTGACCGGCTCGGCGTTTGGGATCGATAAGCGCGCGAATGTTGTCGAAGCCGTCGGCAGTGATCATTCCCGCGGTCACCAGCTCCCACAAAGCTGTTTCCAATTCTGCTTTGATTTCTCCCGTTCCGCGCACCAGGTCGGTGAAGAAGGAAGCGCCGCGCTGGCGCAGGTGCGCCAGCACTTCTCGCGCGGTGTGGCTGAGGCCGGCGACGGACTCGTCGGTGGCTGCGGCGTTCTCGGAAGCGTGACGCGAAATCATCCAGTCTGCGTCTTCGCGGATGAAAAATGTGAGGGGCGCGATGCTGCTAGGAACCACGCGGCGAATCGCTCCGTTGTGTTCACCCAAAGTTGCCGGATGCGGGGAGAGACGCCCCCAACCGACGGCTCCGGTGAGGCACAGGCGATCGAGGACGTTCGGATCGTAGTTCGCGACGCGGCGCGCGAGAATCTGCCGCTCCCACGAATTTGCCGGGGCTTCGAATCCTTGCAACTGCTGCAGCGCTTCCAGCGTGCCGCGCTCGCCGAGCAGACGCGTTTCCGGAGTCACATGCTGCCAGCGGAGCAGCCAGCGCATGAATTGCGCGGCGTTCACAGGCTGGATTTGCTTGCGCAGTGTTCCAAGGGTGAGTCGGTGAATGCGGGCGAGCAGGCGGCGGTCGCACCATTCCGTTTCGTTGCCAGATGAATCGGTGAATTGACCGCGCAGTACGGAACCGGCGGCTTCCATTCGCAGCGCGGTTTTTTCAACGTCGGCAGGCGCGAGGCCCAAGTAGCCGGCTAGGCCTGGAATTGTGACTGGACCGAGATGAGCCAGCCAACCGTTGATGCACGTGAAGAGAGCATCTTCCCGCGACGGTTGCTGCGATTCGATTTCTGGCAGTTGCAAAGTGAAGCTAGCGTCCGGAAAAATCGCGGCGAACGTTTTGGTTTTTTCCGCAGCTAGCCAGTAGTTTCGCTCGCTAGAATAAGCGCGAATCGCGCGGCCTGCGGTAGCTAGCCTGGCGAAATGATCGGCCCATGCCACGACGGGCTTTGTGGCCGTGCGTTCCGCGCTCGAATCTTCTGGCAACGCCACCAGTTCTTGCAGCACGTCATGAAGTTCGTCCGCATCGCGCACGTCGGGCCAAGCCTCTTCACGAACTTCGGCGATCGCTGCAGGATCCAGCCTTCCGATTTCGGAGAGCACGGCTTCGGGCAACATGCGGCGCATTTCCACGGCGCGGGCGCGGCGTTCTTCGAGTGGAGCGTCGTCGAGATAGGCGTAAGGGTTGGCGTTCAGAATCTCGTGCGAAAATTGCGAAGGCACTGGGGTTTCGACCGCCACGCAGCGAATGCGTCCGGCGGCGATGCCTTCCAAGACGACTTTCAAGCCCGCAACGTCCATCGCTTCGGTGAGCGCGTCCTTCATGGTTTCGCGCGCGAGGGGATGATTCGGGATTTCGATATCGCCCGAAACATTTTCCTGGCAGGCGAGGGCCTGCGGAAATACCGCTGCCAATAAGTCATCCGAGCGCATGCGCTGAATGGGCGGCGGGACTTTTTTTCCACCCATGAAGCGCAACAGCGCGAGCGAACGCCCCGCAACCCAGCGCCAGCGCGTAGCGAAAATCGGCGAGGTCAGCACGGCTTGCTCAAGCAGCGGTTCGACGCTGGCGGCGTGGAGAAAATGAAAGACATCGGCGAGCGGAAAGCTGTGCTGGTCGCTGAGCGAAATATTCAGGCCGTTGTCCGTGGCTGCGGCTTGCAGCTCGAAATTGAAAGCACGGCAGAAACGCTTGCGCAATGCGAGGCCCCAGGCTTTGTTGATGCGGCCGCCAAAGGGCGCGTGAATCACCAGTTGCATTCCGCCGCTCTCATCGAAAAAGCGTTCGGCAACGATCGTCGTTTGCGTCGGAACTGCGCGCAACACGGCGCGGCCCTCGACAATATATTGCGCGGCTTGCTCGGCGCCGGGGCGATCCATGCCGCATTCTTCTTCGAGCCACTTGATCGCTGCAGCAGCTCGCGGCGAATTGCGCAGATCGGGTGAAGGCGCCAGGCCTTCGGTGAGCGCGCCGACGTGTTCGCGGACATGGGCGACCTGCTGAGAGAGTTCCATCGTGCGTGAAGGAGCTTCGCCGCGCCAGAAAGGGACGTTGGGTGGCGCGCCTTTGGCGTCTTCCACGGAGACGGAGCCGGATTGCACGCGGCGAATGCGCCAGGAAGAATTTCCGAGCAGGAAAATATCGCCGCGCAAACTTTCGACGGCGAAGTCTTCGTCAACCGTGCCGATCGTCGTGCCTTCCGGCTCAGCGACAACCGTGTACATTGCATTATCCGGAATCGCGCCGCCACTGGTGATTGCCGCGAGGCGGCTGCCGCGGCGTCCGCGCAAGCGATGGTTCACTTGGTCGCGATGCAGGTAGGAGCCGTAACGGCCGCGACGGGCCGCGATGCCGTCGGAAAGCATGGAGATAATTTCGTCGAAGCCCTTGCGTTCAAGATCGCGATACGGAAACGCGCGGCGCACGAGCGCGAACAGATCATCTTCCTGCCAGTCTTCTGCGGCGCAGGCAGCCACGATTTGTTGCGCGAGAATATCCAGCGGAGCTTGCGGAACTTCGATGCGATCGAGTTCTCCGTGGCGGATGGCGCGAACGAGCGCGGCGCATTCGAGAAGTTCATCGCGCGTGGTCGCAAAAAAACGGCTTTTCGGAATGGCGCCGCGCCAGTGACCGGCGCGTCCGGCACGCTGCAACGCTACGGAAATCGAGCGAGGCGAGCCGATCTGGCAGACAAGATCAACAGTGCCGATATCAATGCCCAGTTCCAGCGAGGCAGTGGCGACGAGCGCGCGAATTTCGCCGGCTTTGAGTTTAGATTCAACGGCGAGGCGGCGGACACGCGAAAGACTACCGTGATGCGAGGCGACCGCATCTTCGCCTAGCAGGGCCGCGAGATGGTGCGCCAAGCGTTCCGCGAGACGGCGAGTATTCACGAAGATTAGTGTCGAGCGGTGCTGCTGCACCAGGATGGCGATGCGTTGATAAATCTCGTCCCACATTTCATTGGAGGCGATGGGACCGAGCTCGCTGCACGGAACTTCGATGGCGAGATCGAGGCGGCGGCGCTGCTCGATTTCGATGATTACAGGCGCGGGCCGTTCGCTTCCGGTGAGAAATTGGCCGACCAGTTCTATCGGTTTCTGTGTGGCCGAAAGTCCGATTCTAGTGAGCGGTTGCGCGGTGAGCGCTTCGAGGCGTTCGAGTGACAAGGCCAGATGCGTTCCGCGCTTGTCGTCCGCTACGGCGTGGATTTCGTCCACGATCAGCGTGCGAACGGTGCGCAGCAGTTCCCTGCTCTTTCCAGCCGTGAGCAGAATGTAGAGCGACTCCGGAGTGGTGACCAGAATGTGCGGCGGGCGCTTCTGCATCGCGAGGCGGTCGCGGATGAGCGTGTCGCCAGTGCGCACGGCGGCGCGGATCTCCGGCATCCAATAGCCGCGCTGGCGGGCCAGCTGGAGAATTTCTCCAAGCGGAGTTTCCAGATTCTTTTGAATGTCGTTTCCCAACGCTTTCAGTGGAGAGACGTACAAGACTTCTGTTTGATCGAGCAGATCGCCGGCGAGTGCTTTGCGCACGAGCGCATCAATGCAGGCGAGGAATGCGGCGAGAGTTTTGCCGGACCCTGTGGGCGCGCAGATTAACGTGTTTTTCTTGGCGAGGATGTGCGGCCAGCCAAGTGCTTGCGGTTCGGTGGGCGTGCCGAATTTGCCGACGAACCATTCGCGGACGAGGGGGTGCGCCCATTCGAGAGATTTGCATTCAGGCGTTTCTGGGATTACGGTGTGGTTCATCTTCTTGTTCCTGCAATGCGCATTCCGCAGAGAAGGAAGACCCGGAACAATTCAAGAATAACACCGAGTAACATTTCTAGCGAATCGGTGAACGCGCGCGGTCGGGGTTACACCTTTTGCAACGATTTGGCGGCGTCTTTCAGGCTTTGGCGATTTCGAAAGAAATCCGCCCAGGGGTCTTTCGCTTTCAGGCGTTTGCGGAAGTTGCCGAGATTGAAAGTTGCGGGGTCGAGGTTGGTTTTCACTTCGGACCATGCCAGCGGCGTAGAAAAAGGCGCTTTCTCGCGACGGCGGACCGAATACGGGGCGACGACTGTCTGGCCGAATCCGTTGCGGAATGGGTCGAGATACACGCGCTGGCCGCGCGCCGCTATGGAATGTTCGACGGTGAGATCTTTGGGGTTCGCCGCTGCGACGCGCGCTACAAAGGCGCGGGCGAATTCGAGAACTTCGTCGGCGTCGGGGCCGTTGCGCAGGGGAACGAAGACGTGGATTCCACGGCTCCCGGAAGTTTTGGCGTAAGAATCGAGTTGCAGCGCGTCTAGTTCTTCTTTCACCTGCAGAGCTGCGCGAGCTGCATCGGCAAATTTTCCGGGCAAGGGATCCAGATCGAAGCACAGCCAATCGGATTGGTGCGGCGCGCTCGAGCGGCCGGCCATCACGTGCACGGGGATGCAGCCGAGATTCACGAGCGCGAGCTGCGTTTCGAGGGAGCCACCGACCACGTAGTTTGTTGATTCCGATGAGCCGCCCGCGTGGCGAATGCGCTTCGTGGGAGTCCCGGGCGGCATGCTCTTGGGTTTTTCTTTTTGATAGAAACATTGGCCGCGCATCCCGTCGGGGCAGCGTTCGAGCGAGAGGATGCGATCGTCAACATACGGCTGAAGCTTGGAAAATATTGCGGCGTAAAATTCCGCGAGGTCCAGTTTGGTGTAGCCGTCGTCGGGCCAGAAGATTTTGTCGGGGTGAGAAATGGTGATGGGGAGTTTGGCCATGGATGCCTCGGGCGATTTGAGAAGTTTTATCAGACGGGTTTGCGTTTTTGGCGTTTCGCAGGCGCGCGGGTTTTCTTTGCGGCGACGGATTTCGTCGCGGCCACGGCCTTTTTGGGTTTGTACCCGGGATCGCCGGTCGCGGCTTTTTCGACGTCACCCCGACCATCGCACGCGATATCTGCGAGCAGCCTGTTGCTCACGCTGGAGCGCGGTTGTTCTATGGTGACGTCCTTTGTGGACGTGTGCGCATCGCGATGTTTGATCAGCAGCCACGATTTTCCGGAGCTGCTGCCCCAACCATGCGTGCGAACGAGTACCCAGGAGCCTTTCAGTTTTTTGCCGTGAAGATTGATCTTCAGGTCGCCCTTCGCGAGCGCGGCGTTCACGTCGGGAGATTCCGGCGTCCAGGTTCCCTCATCCCATACCATTACGGTACCGCCGCCGTATTCACCTTCGGGGATTACGCCTTCGAAACTCGCATACTCCACCGGATGATCTTCGACCTGCATCGCGAGGCGTTTCACCGAAGAATCAAGCGACGGGCCCTTCGGCACAGCCCAGGAAAGCAGCACACCGTTCCATTCCAGGCGGAAATCATAATGGAGCGCGGTGGCGCGGTGTTTCTGAATCACGTAGATGAGCGCGTCCTGCTTCTTCGATGGAGCCGCCTTGCCGGAAGGCTCGGGCGAGACGTTGAAGTGGCGCTTCTTGGTGTATTCCTTCAGTGTCATGTGTCGGTCCTCAGGTGAACGCCGGCGACGGCGTTCACGCGGACATTACAGCATGAATAGCGAATCATGCACAGTCCATCGGGTGTGTGCCGTCGGTTGCGTCGGGATGTAGCCGATGCGGCGTTGCACATTAAATTCCAGCTATTTCGATCAGGCGCTGAATTTTCGCGACGTAGTCTGCGATCGCCTGCTGTTTCGCGCTTTCGGACCAGCCTAGTTCGCGCGCGAGTAATTCTGCGACGGCAGGGGCGGCGCGGATCGCATCGCGCCAGCCGTATAGCTGTAAGCCGATGCGGCGCGCGAGAATGTCCTCTATGGAAACGGCGAGTTCGTCGCGCGCGCCGAAGACAACCTCCGCGCGGATTGGGGCCAGACCTTCGAGCAGCGGGCGTGCGAGGTCGGGATCGGCCTCGGCGAGTTTCATTACTTCGGGCGCACACACGCCGTATTTCTGCGCGAGGTGACGGGCCGCAAGTTCTGTGAGTGCGAATCCTTTGGCGAGTGACTGCCAGTAATCCGGAGCGTAGCCAGCGGAGCCGAGGAGGGGATGGCTTAGAGTGGAGCACTTGCGGCCAGCGTCGCCGAGATATTTCTGTGTGGCGTTGAGCGTGTCTTCGGCCATGGCGCGGTGGGTGGTCCACTTCCCGCCCATGATGCTGATCAGGCTGCTCGCATGATCGAGCTCGACTTCATGATCGCGCGCGAGGCTTTTCGTGTCGGCTGATTTGCCGGAACTTACCAGGGGACGCAAGCCTGCTGTGCCGCTCACAATTTGACTGGGCGGCGCGGGATGGGCCAAATATTTGTTCAATTGCCGTAAAACGTAGGCGACTTCTTCTTTCGTTACGACCAGTTCATCGTCCAACTTCGCTTCAGCGTCGGTGGTTCCTACCAGCAGGCGCCCGTTCCACGGAATGGCGAAGAGCACGCGGCCGTCTTCGGTTTTCGGAACGAGCAGGGCGTCTTCGCTGGAGAGCACTTCGAGTGGCAAGAGAATGTGAATACCTTTGCTCGGGCGCATTCGCGGCGGCGCGTCAGGCGTGGCCATGCGGCGAACCGTGTCGGCGTAAGCGCCGGTGGCGTTAATGAACGCGCGCGCGCGAATGGTGAAGCAGCTGTGAGCAAGCTGGTCTTCAACTTCGACAGCACTGAGCCTTCCGTCGCGCGCTTTCTCGAATGCAATCACGCGCGCGTAGTTCAGAGTTTCGCCACCGGCCGCGGCAAATGTTTTCACCAGGGTGATGTTGTAGCGCGCGTCGTCGAATTGCCCGTCCGTGTAAGCCACGCTACCGACGAGGCGCCGTGCAGCGAGCGTCGGCATGATGCGCAATGTTTCCCTGCGCGAAAGGTAGATGCTGGGCGCCAGACCATCGCGGCCGGCGATCCAGTCGTAGAGCTTCAGGCCAATTTCGAAATACGGGATATCGAGCCAGCGAAAACAGGGAGTGATGAACTGCTTCGATGGTGGTAAGAAACGGAGCATTGCGCAACATGTGAATGCGCTCGTGCAGCGCGCGTTTCAGCACCGCGTATTCCTTGGGATCGAATCCGCGAATGGCTTCTTCGAGGTAACGCACGCCGCCGTGCGCCATTTTGGTGGAAGTGCTGGAGGTGGCGGACGCGTAGTCGCCCGCTTCGAGCTGTACGGTGCGGAAACCACGCAGTTGGGAATCGAGCGCGCAACCCGAGCCGGTGGCGCCGCCGCCGATCACGCAAACGTCAAACAACTGGCCGGCGATGCTGCGGAGCGATGCGGCGCGGGATTTCATCCCCGCGACTCAAGGTTGCGACGAGTGAAGGCCACAAAACTTATTTCGCGGAGCTGGCTTTTGCGGCGCGATTCTTCACTGCGTCGAGCAGCGTGTCGAAAGCGTCGGAAAATTGCTTAACGCCGTCCGCGGTGAGCTTGTCCGTGGCAGCCTTCATGGAAATGCCGGCCTTTTCCAGGCCCTGCATCGTTTCCTGCGCGGCTGGGACATTTTCTTCCAAGCTGGCGCGAGGCTTGCCGTGATCGCGGAACGCATCGAAGGTGGCGGGCGGAATGGTGTCCACCGTATCAGGGCCAATCAGTTCTTCGACATAGTACACGTCGCTGTATTTCGGGTTTTTCGTGCTGGTGCTGGCCCACAGGACGCGCTGCGTCAGTGCGCCGCGCGAGGCGAGCGCGTCCCAACGAGGACCGCTGAAAATTTGCTTGTAACGCTGGTAAGTGAGCTTGCCGTTGGCGATGGCCACTTTGCCGTGCAGATCGCGCAGCAATGCCTGATCGCCAGCGTTCGTCGTGGTCTTCAGCTTAGCGTCAATTTCGCTGTCGACCAAAGTGTCTATGCGGCTAATGAAAAAGCTGGCGACGCTGGCGATGCGGCTGACGTCGCCGCCGCCTTTCGCGAACGCTTCCAGCCCGGCGATGTAGGCTTCAGCCACTCGCACGTACACGTCAAACGCGAAAAGCAGCGTGACGTTAATATTGATGCCTTCGCTGATCAATTGCTGGAACGCGGGGATTCCTTCCGGCGTGCCGGGCACTTTGACCATCAGGTTCTCGCGGCCAACGCGCTTCCAGAGGCGGCGCGCTTCGTCGAAAGTTTCCTGCGTCTTGTGCGCGAGGTAGGGAGATACTTCCAGGCTCACGTAGCCGTCGCGCTTCTTAGTTTGCTGATAGACTGGGCGCAGAACGTCCGCTGCGTCCTGAATATCCTTGATGGCGAGTTCCTCGTAGCGGCCTTTGGCGTCGAGGTCCTTGCGCTTTTCGAGTTCTTCAAGAGTGTTGGTGTACTCGGTGCTGCCGGTGATGGCTTTTTCGAAGATGGACGGATTGGAGGTCATGCCGCGCAGGCCGTCTTCTTCGATCAGGCGCTTGAGTTCGCCGGAGGTGAGCAGAGTCGCGGCGAATGTAATCGAGCCAGACGGACTGGCCGAATTTGGTCAGCTCTTTCAGGGGATTCTGAGCCGGTTTACCGGCATTGGCGGCGCTGGTTGAATTTACCGTGGTGCTCATGATGATTGCCTCCTGGTGAACACTGGAAATTTAGTGCTGCAAATCCGGTGCGCGGTCAGCCCTGGCGCTTCAGCGCGAGTTCGGGCTCCACGAATACCCATTCTACCGCACAATCAGAGAGGATGCGCGCGAAACAGGCTTGCGGAATCCTCGCAGAATTGTGATTCGATCCATGCAGTGCTATATTCTTCTGACGAAGTTGTGAGGTGGCTTTATGAAACTTCGCGCTTTAGTTTTGTTCGCTGCATCGGCACTTCTCGCCTGCTCTCTCAGCGCTCAAGACTCAACTGAGACATCCCGCGGACCGGACGGCGGCACGCGCGTGCATGTCACCGGCATTCAGGTGTTGCCTGTGGCAGGAAAACCATTCTCGGGGCGCGACAGCATTGAGTGGACGCGCACACTGGAAGACGGAAGCGTGGTCGTCGCTCACCTGACGGCGTTGGTTGCGCGGGATAGCCAGGGGCGGATTCGGCGCGAGCGCACTAATTTCGTTCCAGCCGATTCGAACGAGCAATCCAAACCGATCGACATGATTATTATGGATCTCGCTGAACACACGCGGACGACTTGCAATATTGCGTCGCGTCGCTGCACGGTGACCGACTATTCCACGCCCGTTAAATTTTCACCGCTTCCGGCCGGACCGCTTGACCGTGGAAAGCGCTTCCTGGAGCGCGAGAGCCTGGGTTCCGATGTTGTGGATGATCTGAACGTGGTGGGCACGCGCGAGACGCTGACGATCAACGCCGGAGTGATCGGCAATAGCGACCCGGTGGTGACCACGAGGGAGTTCTGGTATTCCGCCGACTTGGAAATAAATTTGTCGGTGACACGCAAAGATCCCCGGGAAGGAACGCAGACGATTCAGCTGATCGACCTTTCCCGGGATGAGCCGGATCCTTCGCTGTTCCGGGTCCCCAGCGATTATGTGATCGAAGACCAGCGTACGGCTGCAAAAACCGGGTAATTGATTGTAGCGGCAGTATTAGAGCTTCAGGACAGGGGCTTCGCAGCGCGTCTGCCCGCCCAACCGTATTTCTGCAGCAGGCGCAGCGGCCGGAGCGCCACGTAGAGCGGCGCGAGAGCGCGCGGCAGACGCATCATCTGCCAATCATCCTCGGACGGAACCACTGCTAAACGCATCGCGTAAAGCCAGCCTTCGAGTTTTCCGGCAAGCATGCGGCGGCGAAATTGAAATCTTCCCGCGGCATCCAGCGTACGAAACGGTCGGCTCAATAATCTTTGGTGTACTTCGGCAGCCACCTGCCCCGCCACGTGGTCGGCCTGCACTCGGGCGTGTATTTCGGCGGGCAGCGACGAGTCCAGCACGCGCGTAGCAAGCGCGAGACCCAGGTTTAACATGCGCGTCGCGTGCAGCGGTTGCGCAAAACGCAGCACACGGTCCCAATCGAGCGCCGGATGCGACCGGACCAGTTCGCTGACGTCCGCGATCCAGGAAAGGCGCTCCCAGAAATCTTTTGAGCCGTGAATGCAAAGCATCGGCAGCAATTCTTCCGCGGTAAAAGTGAGAATTTCGCGATCGCCCAGGCGGGCGGGCTCAAGATTGCGTATGAAAGCATCGAGGTCCGGCTTGACTGGAAAATGCCGCAAGGTGAGCTCGGTGTGCAATTCCACCATTGCGCGGCGCGGCTCGTCGCGATAATTGTATTCGCCGGGAACCAGGGATGCGGCGGCTCCGGGCGAGAGAATCCAATCAAATTTTGGTTTGTACCCGAGCGATACGACGATGTCGTGCGCTTTCGGTATGTCGCTCTGACGCAGGATGATGTCCAAATCTTCAAATTCGCGCAGCGCGATGTCGCCATACGCCTGCGCGGCGAGTACTGGCCCTTTATACGGGATCGCCGGAATGTTCTGCGCTTGGAAGAGGCGCAGAATGTTGACGAGTTCGGCGGTGAGATAAAGGCAGCGTACGGTATTGGCGCGGCAGGTTTTCTTCAACTGCTCCTGCGCGGCTGCTGGCGCGGCGGTGGGAGCGACGGCGGAAAGATGGCGATCGAGCAACGGCGAGATGGAATTTTCTTCCGCTTCCCAGAGCAGGAAATCCCAATCCAGCGGACCGGCTACAATTTCGCGAATTGCCGTTCCGCCTTCGGGCATGAGTTTTGTGCGGGCGCAACAGACGAGCAATTGCTTTTCCGGAGAGGGAGCGTTTTCGTTTGCCTGCGTCATCATTTACCGCGCAAATCCGCGACCAGCAAATACTACGCTATTTGCCCGGACGCTACCGGGGGATTCTTTGCGCAGCGTTACTCGCCGAGCGGGCGCGGGCAAATTATGTGGCGAAACAAAGTGAAAATGGAGTGCGCATCTCGACCCGCCGGCCGATCTTCAGCCAGCGCACGCGAAAATCGCCGGAATCCAAGCCTGCCGTAGTGCAAACCATCTCGAAATCTGCTTTGCTGTCAAAGAGGAATTCCTGTGCTTCGCGTTTCGCGCGTAGTGTGCCGTTGCGCCAATCTTCGACGGCGTTCAGCAGCACGGCCGTCCACAAGCGGCGTGCTGAAATCAGTTCTTCGGTCAAGGTACGGTGCGTCTGGCTTGCTCACTTGCGCTGTAATGGTCTCCCTGTGTCCCCTTCGCAGTACCCGGCTTCTTTTGCTCCCGGCCTGACGCAATTGGCAGAAGCATCTGGAGCGCCAATGAGTAAGGCGTAGGCGAGTAACACCAGCACTCCAGAAGGACATTCGTTTGCTAGGCTTGGCCGAGAAAAACGCTACGCGCGACAGTCGGTCACGGAGGCCTCTGGCACAACGATGGTTCGCATGCGCCCAATTGTTCCGGGCAGAAACAAGCGAGTAGGAGTCGGCGTGGAGCGAAGTTGTGGTTGTTTAAGATTTGGAACCGAGGCGCGAGGCACAGACTACCGAGCGACTTCCAGATTCAAAATGTCCCGCAATTTCGCAGCAAGCGCTGCTACCGTGAACGGCTTCTGCAACAGGACCGCGTCAGTTTCCAGGATGCCGTGATGCACTACGGCCTGGTCCGTATATCCAGACATGAAAAGCACGCGGATTTCGGGGCGGATCGCTTTCACGCGTTCGGAGAGTTCGCGACCGCTGATGCCGGGCATGACGACGTCGGTCATGAGCAAGTGAATCGGCCCGGAATGCAGTGCGGCCAATTCCAGAGCGGTGTGACCATTCTCGGCTTCGATGACCGTGTAACCGGTCATTTCCAGGTACTCGCGGGCGAGTTCGCGTACTCCCATTTCATCTTCCACCAGTAGCACTGTTTCCGTGCCCTGTGGGAGCCTCTGCCCTTCGATTCTGCGATCGCGGCCTGGCATGGTGGGTTCGTCCCATACGCGAGGCAGGTAAACTTTGAAGCTCGTCCCGCGCCCTGGCTCGCTATAGACCCACACGTAGCCGCCGCTTTGCTTGACGATGCCGTACACGGTGGCGAGGCCCAGCCCGGTGCCCTTGCCTTTCTCTTTCGTGGTGAAGAATGGTTCGAAGATGTGGGCTTGGGTTTCGACGTCCATGCCGCAACCGTTGTCAGTGACGGCAAGCATCACGTAGGGACCCGGCGACAGCATGACGGAGGAGTGCGAGAAGGATTCATCGAGGTCAACGTTCGCCGTTTCAATGGTCAAGCGGCCGCCCTCGGGCATAGCGTCGCGCGCATTCACCGCCAGATTCAAGATCACCTGCTCGATCTGGCTGCGATCGGCTTTCACCAAACCGAGGTTCGGCACGCTGGAAGCTTCGAGCTGAACGTCCTCTCCGATCAGCCGGCGTAGAATTTTCTCCATGTCGGTAACGACACTCTGAATGCTCAGGACCTTTGGCGCCAGCATCTGCTTGCGGCTGAAGGCCAACAACTGGCGCGTCAGGGACGTGGCACGCTGCGACGCAGTTTGAATCTGTTCGGCGTTGCGGCGCAGCGGATCGCCTTCGGCCAAGCGCTCGGTCATCAGATCCGCATAACCCTGTATGACCATTAGAAGATTGTTGAAGTCGTGCGCGATTCCCCCGGCTAGGCGCCCGACGGCTTCCATTTTTTGCGCTTGGCGGAGTTGCTCTTCCAGTTGCCTGCGGTCGGTGATATCGAGAGCCATGCAAATCGCGCCCTGCAATTCGCCCTCTGCGGTGCGCAGCGGCTCCACGTGGCAGGTGTACGATCCGCCCTTCCATTCCACATGGAAAGTCGTAGGCTCGCCGGAGATTGCGCGGCGATGCGCAGCGATGGGCAGGAACGCCGGGTCCGGCGTTTCGAAATAATCGAACAGCGAGACGCCTACAATCTGGTTCGGTTTCAAGCCGAGCCGCGTGAGGCCGGCGCCCAAAGCAGATGTGAAGCAAAGGTCTTTGCTGACCGTCCACAACACTGCGGGCAACTGCTCCACCAGCACGCGCAGCCGCGCTTCGCTTTCGCGGATTTTTTCTTCGGCGCGTTTACGGTCAATCGCCAAAGCGATTTGTCCGCCGACGGATGCCAGGAATTCCAGGTCGCGCTCGGTGTACGCAAATTCATTTTCGTAATGCTGCACCACCAGAACGCCGATGGTGGCTGCAGGAGTGCGCAGTGGCACGCCCAGCCAGGAGGGCGACGGTGTTCCCACCAATTCCACTTCCCCGTCTGCGGCAAGCCGATCGAAAACTTGCTGTGGTATCAACATGGCGCGGCCGGTGCGATAGACGTATGCTGTGCAGCTTGTGCCTACCTGCTGGGGCGGAGGCGCTTCGTCGAACTGGTCCACGAAAAATGGAAAGTGGAACATTCCAGATGCGGATTCAAATAGCGCTACGAAACAGTTCTCCGCGTAGAGCACTTTATTGAGCGATTGATGGATCAGGTAGAGCAGTTCGTCCAGATTGTCAGTGACGTTCACGCCGTGAATGATTTCGAAAGTGATCTGGCGTTCCAGTTCGGAGCGTTTCCGCTCGGTGATATCTTCCATCGTGCCTTCGTAGGAGATAACCCTGCCGTCGCCATCGCGGATGACCCTGGCGTTTTCCGAAATCCAGAGCAGCGCGCCATTTTTCCTGCGCAGCTGATATTCAAAGGCCTGGACCGCTCCATGTTCTTCCATCTCGCGCTGGAACTCGAGGCGCGTTTGCGGATCGGTGTAAAAATCCTTGCCGATGTCATGAACCGTGGCGAGCATTTCCGCCGGTGAGCTGTAGCCGCACATCCGCGCCAGCGCTGGGTTCACGCTGAGCAGCTGACCATCCACGGTCGTCTGAAAAATACCTTCGACGGCATTCTCAAATAGCAGGCTGAGTTTTTTTTCAGCCTCTTGCTGCGCTCGTTCCGCTGCGCAGCGCTCGGTAATGTCCTGATAAATTCCGTAGCAACCGATGCTTTTGCCGTCCTGTTGGAGGGGCACGCAGGTGACCTGCACGTCAACGAACGAGCCATCGCGGCGGCGGCGCCTGGTGTTCGCGCGGACCACCTCGCCCGCGGCCGCTCGCTCGCTAAACCGCAGTGCCTCGCCGTGGAATTCATCGGAGGCCAGCAGCACATCCAGTCCGGCGCCAAGGATATCGGCCTGGCGATGCTGGAAGAGCTGTTCGAACGCGGGGTTGCACATTCGGATGCGATGGTTAACGTCGAGAACGACCATCGCCTCGGGATGGCTGCAGAAAAGAAGCTGAAAGTCCAGGTGCTGCGGGAAGGAATCGGAGTCTGTGTCACTCACGCCGCCCGCGGAATTTGTGCACTCTACTGGCCGATTGCCCGCATGGGCGCGCGACGAACCGTCTCCATTCTTGGGCAAAGTGGCGTTCTTGTCTGGCATTTTTGCTGGCGCGGAACGAGGTGCGCGTTCCCGAGGATTCCCCCACATCCTGTATAAATTGCAGCGACTGGAGTCACAATGGTACGTTCGTACTAAGCACTCACATTTCCTATGACTTAGAGGTGGCGAAAAAGGTAATTTCCGGCATTCGGAGATGTCGAAATTACGGCCTTGGGGTGCCCAGATTCCGTCGCAGTAGTCCGGACCGGGGGCGGAATTGAGAGCCCATCGAGGGGATCGTGGCCCGGCGCTGCTCGGCATGTGCCAAAGCCTTCATGCCAGGATCCTTCCCCGGCTCGAATAGCTCGGGCGCGATTACTTCTTCGCGCGAGATTCCGGGGGCACTCCGCCGGTCGCGCGGTAGTAAGCCACCAGCAATCCGTAGTGCTCGCCCATGTGCTCGGTGTAACCAACCCATCCGGAGAGATGCTTTAGGGCTTCGGCGTCGCCTTCTTTTTGGAGCTGCGCAGCTCCATCCACCACGGATTTTCTCAGATACGCCACGGTCTCCGCTTTGGTCTTGTATTGGCTCACCGGCGGATCATTCTGCGCGTCGCCGACTTTGGTTCCAGCCAGATGATTGATCAGGTCGTAGTTCGATCCCGCAATATGCAGGATCACTTCCTGAAACGTGCGCACGGCCGGAGTCAATTTGTAAGTGTATTTTTCTTCCGGCCAATCCTGCGCCATGGTGATCAAGCGGTCGCCCACGTCGTTCCAGTTTTCCAGAATGGCTTGCGCAGGCGTCGGTGGAGTTTTTGGCTGCGCGCCTTCCTGAGCGCGCGCGGCGCCTGCAGAGCTGAGGAGCAGCGCAGGAACCGCCAGGAGGAAAATTGAGCGAGCGAATCTTTTCATGAGTGAGATCTCCTTCGTGGATTGCCCCGCCGTGCGCCCCAGAGCTGTCGGTTAGGCTACCGGGCTTCGGCAACCAAGTCCAGCACGTTTAGATTTCGGGCGGTGGAAATCAGGGGGCGGCGAGTTTGGCGTGGCGCTCGCCGTCCGGTAAGATGGTGGCCGGAATGTGGCGTTGGATGTCGGACCGTTATGGGAAAACAAGACAAACTGAAAACTCCCGCAGTGAATCCCCAGGTGACTCCGGCGGCCTCGGCGAACTTCGATAGAGATATCGAGCTGCTCGTCCGAGGCGAGCATTCCGATCCCTTTGCAGTGCTGGGGCCGCACTGGATTGAGCAAGACGGAAAGCATTTGCTCGCGATCCGCGTACTCCGCCCGAACGCGACGGAAGTAACCGTACTATGGGGCAAAAAGGCCGAACCGCAGCACGCCATTCAAATTCACCCCGCAGGCTTGTTTGAAGCGCGGATTCCGGCGACCGGAGTCGCGAAGCCACTGAACCAAGCCGTTCCGCCGAATGTTTATCGTCTGCAGATTCGCTTCAGCGATGAAAATGTTTTCGAGACTTACGATCCCTATGTGTTCCCGCCGGTGCTCACTGAATACGACCTGTATCTTTCCGCTGAAGGAACGCACTACCAGAAGTACGAAAAACTGGGCGCGCACGTGCGCGAAGTCGCCGGCGTGCGTGGCGTGCATTTCGGGGTGTGGGCGCCGAATGCGCGGCGCGTAAGCGTCGTGGGCAACTTCAATTTCTGGGATGGCCGCGTGCATCCGATGCGCCACCGCGGCTCCAGCGGCATCTGGGAGCTGTTCATTCCCGGACTGGATGAAGGCGAGTTGTACAAGTTCGAGATTCTATCGAGCGTCGGCAGCCAAGTGGGTTTGAAAACTGACCCGTACGGCTTCGCGGGCGAAATGCGGCCGAACAACGCTTCGGTGGTACGCACGATTGACGACCACAAATGGAAGGACACCGCTTGGATGGAGTCACGCCCGCTGCGTGACTGGCTGCATTCGCCGATGACCATTTACGAATTGCACGCCGGATCCTGGCGGCGCAGGCCGGAAGAGGAAAACCGCTGGTTAACGTATCGCGAGCTCGCCGAAGAATTGCTCCCCTACGTGAAACGCATGGGCTTCACTCATATCGAGCTGCTGCCGATCATGGAACATCCGCTGGACGCTTCCTGGGGTTACCAGACCGTCGGATATTTCGCGGTGACCAGCCGTTTCGGCTCGCCTGCGGATTTCATGTATTTCGTGGATCGCTGCCACCAACAGGAAATCGGCGTGATTCTGGATTGGACTCCGGCGCATTTCCCACGCGACGCGCATGGCCTGGGATTGTTTGACGGCACGCATCTTTACGAACATGCCGACCCGCGCCGTGGCGCGCACCCGGACTGGGGCACGCTGGTTTTCAACTACGGCCGGAACGAAGTGAAGAATTTTCTGGTGTCGAACGCGCTTTTCTGGCTGGACAAATATCACCTCGACGGGCTGCGCGTGGATGCGGTGGCTTCCATGCTCTATCTGGATTATTCGCGCAAGCCCGGCGAGTGGATTCCGAATACTTTTGGCGGCCGCGAAAATCTGGAAGCGATTGCATTCCTGAAACATTTAAACGAGGTGCTGCACAGCAGGCATCCCGGCGCGCTGATGATCGCTGAAGAATCGACATCGTGGCCGGCGGTTTCGCGCCCCACGTATGTTGGCGGCCTTGGCTTTGATTTGAAATGGAACATGGGATGGATGAACGACACGCTGCGCTATTTCGCGCTCGATCCTCTGTTTCGCCAGCATCACCACAACGAGCTCACTTTTTCGATGATTTACGCGTTCCAGGAAAACTTCGTCTTGCCACTTTCTCACGATGAGGTGGTGCACGGCAAACGCACGCTGCTGGAAAAAATGCCGGGCGACGATTGGCAGAAGTTCGCCAACCTCCGTCTGCTCTTCGGGTACATGTACGCCCATCCGGGGAAAAAACTGCTCTTCATGGGCAGCGAGCTGGCGGAGCGGAACGAGTTCTGGGAAGAAGGCAGCGTGGACTGGTCGCTGGAAGAGTCCCCGTCGCATCGGGGAGTGCAGCGGCTCTTGGCCGACCTGAATCGCTTGCACGCGACCGAACGGCCGTTCTTCGAAGTGGACTTCGAATGGGCCGGCTTCGAATGGATTGACGCGAACGATTCTGCGGCGAGCATTCTTTCTTTTATCCGCCGGGCGCGCAACCCGGAGGACTTCGTCGTGGTGGTCTGCAACTTCACGCCGGTATTGCGCCTGGATTACCGCATCGGCGTCTCGGCAGCGGGATACTATCGGGAAATTCTCAATAGCGATTCTTCGTATTATGAAGGCAGCGACGCCGGGAACGCCGGCGGCGTGCGCGCGGAGCCCATTCCGTGGAACGGCCGCCCGTGGTCCATCAAACTCAAGGTCCCGCCGCTGGCCGCCGTTTACTTCAAGCCCCAGCGCGATTAGTTCCCCGCTGCCCTTCCGCGCTGGATTGCGGCACAGCCGCGCGCGCAAGAATTCATGGAACACTTCACGGAACATTTCCCTACCCACCTCCGTACTTGACTGCAGGAAGAGCACGGGAGGCTTCCAAACATGCGAAAAGGAATTCGAGCGATTGGGGTGGCTTGTTTGCTGGCGCTGACGATGGCCAACTTGGTGGTAACGGCAAAGGCTGCACCGGCGCCTGCCGAGCGTTACCTGCACGTGAAGGTGGACGATGCGAGCAAGGGCGAGAGCGTGAATGTAAATGTGCCGCTTTCGATGGCGCAGGCAATTCTGCCCACCATAAATAAGGGAACCCTTCACAACGGCCACGTAACCATCGGCGAAACGGATTTCAACGGCGTGGACGTGCGTGCGCTGCTGGATGCGATCCGCAATGCGCCGGACAACGAATTCGTGACCGTGAAACAAAAAGACCAGGACGTGCGCGTGGCGAAATTGAACGGAAACTTGATCGTTCATGTGCTGGACAAGAGCAAGGACGGCCAGAAAGTGGACGTCACGATCCCGATGAAGGTGGTGGAGGCGCTAATTGCCACCACGAAAGACAATGAACTCGACGTAGCCGCGGCCATTCGCGCGCTCAGCGATGCGGGCGACGCGGTACTGGTGACCGTACAGGACGCCACGGAGCACGTGCGTATCTGGGTTGATTCGCACAGCTCTTCGGAATAGATGAAAATTCGCGCAGGAGGTGCGGGATGGTCCTTCTAGGAAAAGTGGCGCTGGGAATTGCAGGTACGGCGCTTGCAGGTGTCGGCCTGATCTGCAGCGAAGGGATGATCGAAGTGAAAGTGGTGGAAAAGCAGCCGGAAGTTCATCACGTTTACGTGCTCGCGCCGGCGATGCTGTTTCCCATCACGATGCACTTCATCCCCAGCAGCAAACTGGGCCGCGCCGCCAGCGAAATTAAACCGTGGATGCCCACGATTCGCGCGGCGCTGGAGCAATTGCGCGCAGGCGAGGACATAACCCTGGTGGAAGTCCGCGAACCCGGGCAGCACGTACTCGTCGCGAAGTCGGGCGGCTCGGTGGTGGTAGACGTCACGGATACGGACGAGGTGGTACACGTTTCCGCTCCGATACGCGCGATCGAGAGTACGGTGGAACAAGTCGCCGCTGCAAGTCCCGAAACTCAGGACTAAATCGCAGCGGATTCCCTTACTGGCGGGCGCAGCAAGGCCCCTTGCAGGCGCCCGTCAGAATGGGTGATTTCACTTTGGCGGGACCCAGTACACCTCTTCGCGCAGGGATTCTTTGGCGTAACCTGCGCGCAATAGAATGCCTCGGCCCAATTCAATCATTTGCGGATGACCGCACAGGTAGCCGGTGGTGTCGGCGGGGTCGAGTGTCCATTCGTGCGCATATTTGCGGATGAGGTCTTCCGCACGCCCGGTTTCTCCGCGCCATGCCTGGTCCTCCCAGGGACGACTGACGGTTGGAACATATTTCAACCACGGAACTGCGCCGGCGATGCGTTCGAGTTCTTCGCGATAGCCAAATTCCCAGGAGCGGCTGGCGCCCTGGATTACGTAGAGCCGTAGATCGCCGGGAAGCTTGTTCTCTTTCCAATCAGCGTAGAGCGTGCGGACGTAGGAGATGTAGGGCGCAATGCCGGTGACCGTCGCGAGCAGCAGATGATTGCGATGCCCGCTTTTCAGATCCAGCGTGAAGCGGCCCTTGGCGATTTTTCGCACGGAAAGGCCATCGCCCACCTGCAACTTGTGCAGCAAAGGCGTTAATTCC
This sequence comes from uncultured Acidobacteriota bacterium, assembly GCA_963747605.1. Classification (GTDB taxonomy): domain Bacteria; phylum Acidobacteriota; class Terriglobia; order Acidiferrales; family UBA7541; genus Palsa-295. Next base: position 59,078 of record CAVVGA010000038.1, read on the forward strand.
CCCTGCTCGACAAGTTCGATGAAAATTTCCAGTTCGCGCTCGTAGGGTGAGGAGACGATCGAGTAGGCGCGTTCGATCTTTTTGAGTGGCGAGTCCACTCCCAGAGTCGCATACTGCCCGGCCACAAAGTTAAAGTCGCCGCCCGGGTCAATCTTGACTTTCCATAGGTCTGGCGCGAGGTTTTCGCGGTGCGTGATAAGGCCACGGAAGAATTTGTCTGCAGTGGAACCCATGTCGAGGACCCCCCAGTCCTTTCGGATTCACTCGCGATGCGGAAAACGCTCCTGAAAAAAGAAGAGGCGCCCCCGGAGCCACTGGGGCGCCTCTCAAACCTGAAATTACAGACTTTGTATCACGGATGCTGCGGGTCTTGCTGGAGCATCATGGGATTAAACGGCACCGGCGTCCCCGTAATCTTGTCCTTGGCATCGGTGATGACCCTCGTCAGCACCATGGTCGACTCTTTCCCCTGAAATTTCACCAAGCCATAGGGACCGGCCTTCGCGGCTACCCAGGCGTCGCCGCTTCCGTCCTTCATCTTGTAATGCTCCGTGGTAAAAGTTCCGGCGGGAGTGGTGATGGTCTCGCTCCCGACGTCTTCTGCGCGGTCGCGGATATCTGCGGGCTGCTTTTGCGCGCTCGACTTGGTCATCTGCGTGGGCATTTCCATCGGCGGGCGACTGCCCATCTGCATAATCATGCGGGAGACGACGGTGTCTGTACCATCCACAACTGTCAACGATTTCATGACCATTTGTCCCATCGGCGAATTGGACATGGTCATCTCGAACCAAAATCCGTCTTTGCCGGCCACTGATTCCTCACCGACGATGGCGATTTCCATCACCATCTTAGTGCCCTTCTCCGCGGTCATTTCGTATTCGCCGCCCGAGCCCACCACTGGATTGAATATACCGCGCATGGCCGGAGCGACGTGCATCCCCATCTGGGCGCTTGCGAATAATGGCAGCATCGCCACCAGAACGCCGACGCAACCGAAACGTGCCGCTATCTTCATGAACTCTCCTCGTGCAGTCGAGATATCCAGCGCTTGAGACTAGAGGTCGCGTCCCGTTGTGTCCATCATTTTCGATGTGTCAAAACTGGCTTCGATTTTCACGTTGGTGACCACGCACAGAAAATCCACAACCTTTTCGTCGTCGGCAATCGTGGATATCCCGCTGTCCGACTTCTTGGGAAAGAAAAAGGCGACGGACTGTATCTTCTTCCCATCCTCGGTGTTCTGGATCTTTACGCTGCTGGGAGCGACTTTCTGTTTTGTTTTCCGGTCTATCAAGAAAGCGCCGTTTTGCAGTATCCTATCGTCCACGGACTGAAACGGCTTCATGTCCGGCCCCGCCACCACAATTTCGTAGCTGTCCACCGGCTGCGCGACCTGTTGCTCCGCCGCGTCTTCTTTCAACTGACCCGCCAGGACCGCGCTACGAAGCAGGGCTTCGCGCATGGTCCGCGCTGAAGCCCAGCGCACGAGGAAAGTGGCTAAAGCGGCCGTCTGGGGACCAGCGCTCGCCGCATCAGCGGCACCGCCACCGCCGCCAGGCCCTGAGCGTGGCCCTGCGCCACCTCTGGCCGGCCCTGGCTGGGACGTCGAGCCGCCGTCAGTACCGCCCGCTGCGGCGTCTCCGTTCAGCCACGGAGCCTCCACTTGGATGCTGCGCGCCCACGGTGAACTGTCAAGCACCTTGCGAACGTCTTTGGCGTCCCACTGCTGATAGGGCTTGGACTTCCACGGATCGCCGCCCGCCCACACCACCGCCGCAACCACTAGAGCAATGCAGCTGCAAAGAAGGGTTTTGCGCATGATTTGCCTCGATCCGATCAGCGCCGGTTTTTGCCAACGCCGCTCGAGGGAATTTCGCCGGAATACAATATCCCCGGCTGGACAGCCGACAATCTATCCGCCAGCTTGCCGGGAAGCAAGCGTTTTTGCTTTGGGGTATCCAGAAATGTTAGTGGCGTCGGGTCCGCCGTAGACGTGCTCCACTCGATAGATGGGGTTCTCACGAGATTCGAAGTGCGTGCGCATGAGCAGCTCGCCTACCAGCCCTACGGCCAGGAGTTGTACTCCAAATAACGTCAGCATCATGCCCAGAACCAGCAGTGGCCCGTGCAGCGCGAAGAGATCCAGGCGCCACCAGATCAGTTTCTCGGCCAGCAGGAACGCCATGATTCCGCCGCCCACAAACAATCCCAGCAGTCCCGGAGGACCGAAGAAGTGCAGCGGGCGCGTCATGTAGCGCATCAGGAAGCGAATGGTGATGATGTCGAAAAAAACACGCAGAGTGCGCGAAATGCCGTAATGCGATTGGCCGTCTGGCCGGACGATATTGCGTATCGGAACCTCGACGATTTTCGCTCCGTTCCACGCCGCTAGCGCGGGAATGAACCGGTGCATTTCGCCGTACAACGGGACGTCTTTGATCGTTTCGCGGCGGTAGACCTTGAATGTCGTGCCGAAATCGTGGATGTTCACGCCGGAAAGCTTGGCCATCATCCAGTTCGCCACGCGCGAAGGCAGCCGGCGCAAGATAAAATTGTCCACGCGCTTTTGGCGCCAGCCGCTGACGATGTCGCAGCCGGTCGCGTCCAGAGTTTCGAGCAGCGTGGGAATGTCGGCGGGGTCATGCTGCAAGTCGCCGTCCATGGAGATGATCACGTCGCCGGAGGCGTAATCGAATCCCGCGGCGAGCGCCGTGGTCTGGCCATAATTTCGCTTCAGGCGCAGAACCGCGACGCGCGGATCTTCTTCGGCAATCTCGGCGAGAATCTGTGGCGTCGCGTCCGAGCTCTGATCATCCACATAAACGAACTCTACCGGCTCGAATCGCCCGGTCATGATCTCGCTTAGCTGCCGGTGCAATTCGCGGACGCTCTGCTGCTCGTCGTGAAAGGGTACCACCAGGGAAAAGCGTGGCGGCGTTTTGACGTTCTCGCGCATGTAGTTAGTTTAACTCGCGATAGCTGATTAAGCGAACGCCTCGTTCGTAGAGCGCACTGCGCACGCCGGGGTCCAGCAGCGCATCAAGTTCCGTCTCGCGTTGCTCTCGCAGGCGGGTGCCAGACTGCACCAGGTCGGCGTCGCAAATTCCGGGGTGCAACATTATTTCCGTGCTGCCGTCGTCCAGCGTCATCAACCATACGGCGCAGTGCGGCGGCGCTCACTTGGCCGGTGACTGCCAATCCCAGGAAATGGTCCGGAAAGAGAAGCCCATACTTCCGGGCGATGGCGTGGAAGCGCGGACCAACGGCGCGAACCGCGCCTGCCGCCACAATCTGCATCGAGATGCCCTTTTCATCGGCCTTCATCGTCTGCCAGGAATCATGCAGATTTTCCACGGGTTTGCGTACTCGCTTGATTCCAAATTCTTTGGCGGCTGCGTGCCAATGACTTCCATCACACGAGGATGCGCATGCGTATGTTTGTGGGTGTCCAAATGCGTCGGAGCTGATTCCCGCAGCTTGAATTTTTTCGATTTGCGCTCGCAGTTCTCGTTCGATTTCCTTGGCCGGGATCATTCCGGAGCTAAGTTTGGCGACGAACGTTCGGCAGCGACTCGGGCAAATTTCCGTCGGCATCGGCGAGCGACGCAACATCTTCGCGGCGGGCGACGCATTTCCCACCGACGAGAACTAAATGGCACCCCACTCCCAGTTCGGGATTCGCTGCGCTTCGCTCGACCGCATCGTCGAATGCCGGCCCGTTGGCCATCAGCGTGGTGCTGGTGAGGATGCCTTCGCGATGCGCGCGAATAATTCCTTCGTTCACACCACGCGTCATTCCGAAGTCATCGGCGTTGAGAATCAAGGATTTCATTTGGGTTCGGGACATTTTGCAGCCGACAACGAATGATAGCAAGCCCGCGCGAACGGAGCTTGCCAGCTGGCGCATGCGCGCGATGCCGGAGAATTTCTTTTTGGGAAGGAAAACTCGCGGTCAGGTCCGGAAAGAATTGCGGAAAATGTGGCGAGGCATTTTTGAAACCATCCCATCGCCTAACTACAAGAAAATATAAATTTAGTGTAAAAGTTTTCAACAGTTCTGTTGAAAACCGTGTGGAAATGGCGCCAAGGAAAACGAAATCCACCAGCAATGCACAAGGTTTAATCCTGTTTGCACAAGTTCCGGGCAGTCTGCAATCGTGAACTGCAGGAAAACACAAGGCGACCAAATGGATCGAAAAATTTCGCGCGGAACGAAACTAATACCAGTGAGTAGCGGCTTCCAGCTTGATTTCAATCATGTCTTGATCTTTTTCGATGTCGTACCACTTGCCGTAGGTGTGCAATCCCTTGGCAATCACTTGAATCAAAATTTTGCCTCGCGGCACCGCAGGGACTTTCACCGAGCCGTCTTCATTGGTCTTGAAACTCAGCTCCGCGAGTTTATCTTTGCGCAAGAAACTACCAGGCTCGTTGAAGCGGACGTATACGCTGGCATTTCCCACAGGCTTGTCTTCCGGGTTGGTAATGCGGATTCTTAATCGCGTCGTCGTGGCGTCGGAAGTTTGGTCGTTTTTCTGGCTGGATTTGTCCGCAGCGCCTGGTTGACTCTGGGTCGAGGAATGGTCCGGCGGTTTCGTCTGCGCGCGGCAAGGGTCAGGGGCAAGTGATCCCGTTGCCAAAATTGTGGCGAACGCAAACAAGAGCGAATAATACCGACGGAGGGTGCAGCGCCTCATACATCCTTCTTGTACTCCAATCCGGGCGGGCTCTCAAGCGCATAAGTCCACGCGCGTCGGCGGCGGCCATCGGGAGCCGGATGGAACGCGCCGCGACAGCTTGCAAGCACGGCCCGGCCTTCTGCCGCACGCATTGCTGCATCCTTAACAACGCTTCGGGCGTTCGGTGTCGTGCCGGCCTCTGCTTGTCGTATGATGAAAGCTCAAATCCGAAAGCCACCGCGAATAATCGAACTCCGCTCCGGCGATGCAAGCGCGTATTCGGCTTGGATTTGCGAGTCGCGCGACTCCGTCCAGGGACGATCTGGTGACCGGACCCCGGAGCAGGCGCAGTGCTCAGCTGAAAAAATTCTTAGCAATCGTGTCTGGAGGAAAGTGATGGGTTTTTCGACCGATGCAATCCACGTGGGCCAGGAACCGGACGCGCTTACCGGATCAATCGTCGCGCCGATTTACCAAACTTCGACCTACGTCATTGAGGAGATGGGCAAGAGCAAGGGCTACGACTACGCCCGCACGAACCATCCCAACAGAAAGGCTCTGGAGCGTACCCTCACTAAGCTCGAGGGCGGTCACGCTGCTTACGTCTTCACCTCCGGAATGGCGGCGATTGATGCCATCTTCCGCCTGCTGCGCCCCGGCGACCATACCATTCTCTCTCAATCGGTCTATGGAGGCGTTTTCCGCATCACCACGCAACTCCTCGTCCAGTTCGGATTGGAATTCAGTTACGTGGATACTTCCAAGCTGGAAAAGGTTCGCGAGGCCATCCAGCCGAACACGAAAATGA
>CAVVGA010000039.1:0-30323 GCA_963747605.1 uncultured Acidobacteriota bacterium
CACGAGGAGAGACGAGGAGAGACGAGGAGAGACGAGGAGAGACAGGTCATTCCGCCCATGCGAACTTCTCGCCGTCTATGTTAGGATTAGGCGCCAAATGCGCGTCGTCGAAAAAAGACAGCTCCTCTCCGCGGAAGAAATCAGCCGCACGCTCAACCGTTTAGCCCATGAAATCGTCGAGAAAAGCGGTGGCACCAAAGACCTCGCGCTGATCGGCGTGCGCCGCCGTGGGGTGCCCCTGTCCGAGCGTCTGGCGAAAACCGTCAAAGATTTCTCCGGCGTGGAGATCCCGGTCGGCACGATTGACATCACTCTCTATCGCGACGATCTTTCCACCGTCGGCCCGCAACCTGTCGTCCACTCGAACGAAATCAGTTTCAACGTGGATGATCGCGACCTGGTGATCGTAGACGATGTGCTCTACACCGGCCGCACCATTCGCGCCGCCATGAACGGTCTCTTCGATTTGGGCCGCCCCAAGCGCATCCGCCTCTGCGTGCTGATTGACCGCGGCCATCGCGAAATGCCCATCGAAGCGACGTTCATCGGCAATTCGGTTCAAACCAGCGACACCGAAATCGTGGAAGTTCACTTGAAGGAAATTGACGGCGATGAACGCGTCGTGCTCGTTGACCGCGTTCCCTGAAACCTGGCAATCCTCGCGGAGGCCCGGAAACAACCGTATCTAAAGGGAAAAAGTGCTGCAGCGCCTGGAACACCTGCTCGGAATCGAAGACCTCACCCGCGAACAAATTTCTTTTATTCTCGACCAGGCCAAACCTTTCCAGGAATTTCAGCGTCATCCGCTTAAAAAATTAGCTACCCTGCGCGGCAAGACCGTAGCGATTGCCTTCTTCGAAAATTCCACGCGCACGCGCATCAGCTTCGCCACCGCCGCCGCTCGCCTGGGCGCGGACACCATGAATCTGCAGGCCGAAGCCTCCAGCCTGAAAAAAGGCGAATCCCTGCTCGACACCGTGCGCACGCTCGAAGCTATGCGCCCCGATGGCCTCGTCATCCGCCACAGTTCCTCCGGCGCGCCGGAATTTGTCGCCGAGCGTCTCGGTGTCCCCGTCATCAATGCCGGAGACGGCACGCACGAACATCCCACGCAGGCGCTGCTGGATGCGCTCACGATCCGCGACCGCAAAGGCCAGCTCGAAGGCTGGAACCTCACCATCCTCGGCGACGTGCTGCACAGCCGCGTGGCCCGCTCCAATATTCACCTGCTCAGCAAATTTGGCGTGCGCACCACGCTCTGCGGCCCCGCGATGTGGCTGCCGCGCGAACTGGAATCTCTCGCGCCCCACGTGCGCCGCGTCACGCGTATCGAAGAAGCGCTCGACGGCGCGGATGTAATCATCGCGCTCCGCGTGCAAACCGAACGCCTGCACGAGCCCGCGCTCGCGGCCGAAGAATATATCTTGCGCTATCAACTCACGCCGCAGAGGCTGCAACTCGCGCGCCCCGGCGCGCTGGTGCTGCATCCCGGCCCCATGATTCGCGGCCTGGAAATAGACGGCGCCGTGGCCGATGGCCCGCAATCCTGCGTCCTCGAACAAGTCACCAACGGTCTCGCCATCCGCATGGCCCTGCTCTACCATCTCGTCGGCGGCGCCGCCGTGGAACCTCCGCCGCCCGCGGCCAAAACATGACGAGCCCCATCAAGAACGCGCGTTACAAATTGAGAGTCTTTGTAGGTCGTGGCTTCAGCCACGACATAGGTTTTGTCGAGGCGGTGCGGCTTCAGCCGCTGAAGTACAGGTTTTGCATTTGCCGCGGCGACGCCATGAGGCCCAACCATGCCAACCACTAACGACCGCCTGCTGCTGATCAAGAACGGCCGCCTACTCGATCCCGCGAGCAAAACCGACGCGCGCCACGATTTGCTGCTGCACGGCGCGCGCATCGTCCGCGTCGGTCCCGATCTCAGCCCATCCGACGCCGAAATTTTCGACGCCACCGGCCTGATCGTCGCGCCTGGATTCATTGACCTGCACTGCCATCTGCGCGAACCCGGTCAGGAAATGTCCGAAACCATCGAAACCGGCACGCGCTCAGCCGCTCGCGGCGGATTCACAGCAGTCTGCTGCATGCCGAACACGCAGCCGGTGAACGACAACGCCTCTGTCACGCGCTCGATCGTCGAACGCGCCGCCACTGCCGGTACTGCTCAAGTCTGGCCGATAGGCGCTGCGTCCGTCGGCAGCAAAGGCGAGGCCCTCGCCGAAATCGCCGCGATGAAAGATGCCGGAATCGTGGGCGTCAGCGACGACGGCAAGCCCGTCGCCACCGCCCGCCTGATGCGCCAGGTAATGGATTATTGCAACTCGCTCGATCTTCCCGTGATTGACCACTGCGAAGACCTGTCCCTCTTCGCCGGCGGCGTCATGCGCGAGGGCCCGCGCTCCATCCGTCTTGGCCTGAAGGGCATTCCCGCGGAATCGGAATCCATCTGTGCCGGACGCGACGTCGAACTCGCCCTTCTCACCCGCGCCCGCCTGCACATCGCGCACATGTCCACCACTGGCGCGCTCGAATACGTCCGCCACGCCAAAAAACTGGGCATGCGAGTCACCTGCGAAGTTACGCCGCACCATTTCACGCTCAGCGACGAAGACGTCCGCTACGACACCAATTACAAAATGAATCCGCCGCTCGCCTCGCGCGCCGATCGCACCGCGCTCATCGCCGGAATCGCCGACGGCAGCGTGGACGCCATCGCCACCGACCACGCCCCGCATCATCCCGCCAGCAAAGACGTGGAATTCGATCGCGCGCCCTTCGGCATCATCGGCTTCGAAACCGCGCTCGCCCTCACGCTCGGCGAACTCTTCCACACTGGAAAAATTTCGCTCACGCGTCTAGTCGAACTCTTCACCACCGGCCCCGCACGCGTTCTTGGCATCGAACGAAAAATCGCGGTGGGTGGCTCCGCCGACCTAACGATTTTTTCAACCGATCTCGCCTGGACCTACCGCGCATCCGAATCCCCCAGCAAATCCCGCAACACGCCCTTCGACGGCCGCACTTTCCGCGGCGCTCCCGTAGCAACAATTGTAGGGGGGCAAATCGTCTATCGCCGCGAACTCGGCGCCTCCGCCTAGTAATTCGCGCGCGACTGGCAAATTGCTGCGTCGTTATCTCTGGAATTGTACGGTGAGGACCATGTGCGTAGCGGTGGGTTTCCCGTCCGTCAGCGCAGGTTCAAATATCCACAGCGCCACGGCTCGTTCCGCTTCATGCTGCAGCACGCGCGGACCAGACAACGCTTTCGTTGACCGCAAGTTTCCCTTTTCATCAATCAACGCGTCAACTTTTACCACGCCATCCGTGTCCAGTCCCTTCGCCCAAGGCGGAATCGCCGGCGGAGGCTGCGCCACAATTCGCGCCGGAATCGTCTCCCCGCCTTTTGCGTGATGACGTTTCGCCTGCTCCGGATTTTCCTGTTCGGCGGCGCCAGCCACGGTCTCGTGTGCTTCCAGCTTCGGCGCGTATGAGGTTTCGGCCGAAGGCATCACCGACGGCGTGCGCGAGGACGTTCCGGAAGTTGCACCAGACGCCGGCACATTATTCGCAGCCACCACACTCGCACTCGACGCGCCAGTCTGCTGCTGAATCTTCTGCGCCGCTTGCGCGGGCGTCGCTCCGGAGTTGTTGCCATGCGCCGGCGCTTCCATCTCGGCGCCGGACTTGCCCGCCGCTGCCGTCGCTGGGGCCGGAGCTGACTGCGCCGTCGCAGGTATCGCGTTCTGTTTCGCGTGAGCAAGCGCGGCAGCCGCGCGATTTTTTCTGAGCGTCGCAGCGTGGTGCGAGTGCCATGCAAATCCCAGCGCGACCACAATCAACACCGACGCGGCGATTTCCACGCCCATCGCGCCCTTCCCGTACGTAAGTCTGTGCAGCTTGTGTCCCAGCGGCGTCAGCTTTGCAACAAGTGTTGCTTTCAGCCCGCCCGCGGCTTCAGTCTCGCCCTCACCCGACGCGTCCGCGATAGGTTCGCCGTGCTCCGTTGCACCCTCGGATATCGCAGCTGCTGCGGATGCATTCGTTTCTGCCGCAGCGGATTCGCGTCTCGGTTTTCGCTTGGGGTCGGTAGCGATCAGCTTCGCCAGCAGCTCCGCGTCTTTCGTGTCGTTGCGCTCGGCCTCGTTCTCGGCATCGCCTTCCGACTCAGCCAACGCCTCTTCCGCTTCTTCCACTTCCTCCGCCGTATGATGCGCAGGAGCCTCAACCGCTACGGCCGCAGCATTTTCCGCGGACGCCGCAACATTCTCTTCATTCGCCGACGCGCTAGCCGCTGTAACCTGCGCGCTGGTCGGAGCGGGTGCGGATGCCGGAAGCATATCCAGCGCCTCGACACATCTCGGCGCAACAACCGCGACAGGAGCCGCGGGAGCAACCACGGGCGCAACCATAGCCTGTGCCGCCGGGGCGTCCCAGAATTTCGCATCGCGCGTGGTAAATTCCAAATCCACGTAACCGGAGTCCGCCACCTGCCGCCACTCCAGCACCTTGCACAGAATCTCTCGTCCCGTCTGTTCGTTGCGCAGAAAGACGCACTGACCTTGCGTCACTTTCGAACTCAGATTCACCACCGCGCCGTTGCCGAAGACGATTGTCGTCTTGGTCGTCTCCGTAAATATCTGGCGCTGCTCCGACCCCTCGACGTGCTTCGCCCCTTGAACCGTCACCGGGACTTCCCGCACGTCTGCCTGATCGTGTCCCGCGGAATCAGCCATGACTCTTCACACCATTGAATGGAATTTGTTGCATTGCCGCTGTGCCCCCGGCGTTGGATTGCTGCCGTTGCCGCGCGGGTGCGCGCGCGCCAGTCCCATGTCCGGCGGCCACACCTCGGCCCGGCTATGTCTAAATGGTGCCGTCCGCCGCCGTCCTCCGCAATAGCCGGGAAGTACCAATTGCCCTATTACTACCGTCGCATCCGCCAGTTACGGGCTTTTTGGCCACATACCGCCGCCTAAGCGTGTATCAATTCGACACCCACCGCCCGGTTCTCCGGCACGCCCCTGCCACCTCGTCGGGAATGTAGCTGGTCAGGAGTTCGTCGGGGATAGCCCACGGTTTGCGGCCTTCTCGGAGATAATCGGTTTGAATCTGAAACACGTTAATCGGAAAATGACCGACAACTTGGCCGCGCGTACTGAAGTGCCGTTGAGCAAACACCCTGTGATACATTCTTCGTCATAAGAAATTCATCCTGGGGACCTGCAGAAATGGACAAACTTCCAGTTCGAGCTATCCCTGTAGATCATTTCGCCATCCTCGCCCTACTCCTGCTCGCTCCGGCGTTCGCCATCGCACAGAACACCGCGGCCACCTCGGCGTCCGCGGCATCCACGGCGGAAAATCGCACCGCACACGCGCTCGATCTGGCCCGCACCGACCCGCAGAATCTCTACGCATTCCTCGTCCGCATGCCCAAGGGCGCGGACCTGCACAACCACCTAACCGGCGCGATCTACGCCGAATCCTGGATTCGGTTCGCCGCTGAAGACAATCTCTGCGTGGATCTCGTCACGCATTCTTTTTTCCAGTCGCGCGCCATGACGGACAGCCTCCCGCCGCAACCAGTTTGCGGCGACGGCAATCTACCCGCGGCTCGCGCCACTCAGGATCAGCATCTCTACGACGCGCTCATTGACGCATTCTCTATGCGCAGCTTCGTCCCCTCCACAGGCGTCAGCGGCCACGATCACTTCTTCGACGCCTTCGCCAAATTCCACGGCATTTCGCACGCCCACACCGGCGAATTCCTCGACGAAGTCGCCACTCGCGCCGCTGCGCAGAACGAACAGTACATGGAACTGATGCTCACGCCACCGTTCGACCGCACTGCCGCGATTGCCAAAGAACTCGGCTGGCAAGCCAATCGCGGCTTCGGCGATTTCCGCGACCAGCTCCTGGCGAAAGGCTTGCGGGACGACATCGCTGTAGTCCGCGCGAATCTCGACGAAGCCGAATCCACGCGCCGCCAGGCTGAACGCTGCGGCGAACCCAATCCGTCGCTCGCCTGCGTCGTGCAGTTGCGTTTCATCTACCAGGTTCTGCGCGGATTTCCGCCTGAACAGGTTTTCGCGCAATCTCTGCTGGGTTTCGAATCAGCCTCAGCAGACCCCCGCATCGTCGGCATTAATCTCGTGATGCCCGAAGACGGCTACGTCTCCATGTCCGACTACGCTTTGCAGATGCGCATGGTCGGCTTTTTGCACAGTGTGTACCCCAAAGTTCACATCACTCTGCACGCCGGTGAACTCGCTCCCGGCCTCGTCACCTACGAAGGACTTTCCTTCCACATTCGCCAGGCTGTTGAAGTCGCCCACGCCGAACGCATTGGCCATGGCGTGGACGTCATGTACGAGGAACGGCCCTACGATCTACTCAAGAAAATGGCTGCGAAGCACGTCATGGTGGAAATTAATCTCAGCAGCAACGACCTGATCCTGGGAATCAGCGGCAAGAATCACCCGTTTCCGATCTACCGCAAATTCGGCGTCCCGGTCGCGCTCTCCACAGACGACGAAGGCGTTTCGCGCATCGACCTCACGCACGAATATGTCCGCGCCGTCGAAACCTACGCGCTCACCTACGCCGACCTGAAACAAATGGTTCGCACCGGCCTGGAACACAATTTTCTGCCCGGCCCCAGCCTCTGGCGCGAACCCGATGCCTTCACGCGTCCCGTAGCCGCCTGCTCCGCCGAATTCCTCGGCGCCGAAAAACCCTCAGCCGCGTGCACCGCCTTCCTCAAATCCAGCGAAAAAGCCCAGCAACAATGGGAACTAGAACGCCGCTTCCGCGCCTTCGAATCCAGCAATTGATACCGATTTCGTAGAGGCGGTCTTCAGACCGCCAGCCATTTGTTTTTTGCACGATTTGCTTTAGGTTTTCTCTGCGCCCTCTGCGTTAAATCTTCGGCCTTGAATGCGCAGCAATGCCTGCTGCAGCGCGCATCCCCTGCCACAAACCTCACTCCGTACGCCAAGGCGAGCGCTCCGGCCAACTCCGCAGCGCTTCGGTGGCCCAAGCGTAGTCTTATCCGCATGGCACGACGTGCAAGGATTCGGGATCTTATATTCTCCGTCATCGCGGGCGTGATGAACGCAAACGTATGTGCGCGCACTTTCACATCCGCGATAGTCGTCTCGATTTGCGGCATATGGCAAGCGACGCAGCTGCTTCCCGCCGATCCTTTCTTGTGATGCGTGTGCTCTTCCATCGTCCCGCTGCGCGGGCCGTTCAACGAAAGCGGCCCATGACAATCCAGGCAAAGCTGGTCCGCCGGTTTTCGCAATTGCGCGTAATTGTCTGTGCCGTGCGTATCGTGACAACTGAAGCATGTAACCCCGCGCCGGTACATTACGCTCTGCACGAAATCATTGCCCTGCATGCGATTTTTGTGCGCCGTGCCTTCGGGGAAGTGCGTGAACGTCGTCTCGCCCAGCTTGTGCTCCTCCAGTTGCCAAAAATCCTGCAGGTGTAGACCCACGCGATACCCGACCGGCCAGTCGTAATACTTGCCCTCGATAGGACTCGTCAGCGGACGCCCCTGCGAATGGCACTGGATGCAGGTATCGGTCGCCGCACGTAATCGATCCGCGCCGGATTCAGAATATTTCCGCGCGTCGGATGCTCCACGTGCTCGCTTCCCGGACCGTGGCACTTCTCGCATCCCACATTCCACTCCGCCACTTGCTTCGTGTGAATGTTGTAGTCCACCGAATGGCATCCATCGCACGTCGGGCCGGTCGGCCGCTGCATATTGTCCGGCGGATAAAATGGTTCCCACCAATCGGTGCCCTTAGCCACGAAATAAGGCCGCCAAACGTGATGCGTCACGTCCCACTGTGCGCCCTCGGGAAAATAATCGTCGCCGCGTTTCGTGAAGTAGCGCTGCTTCCAGACGCTCCCGTAAACCAGCGCCACATCGTTCTTCGTGAATTTGGCAATGGTGTTCGTCGCCAGATCGGGAATGATCGCATCAGGATGTTCGCGCGGATCGCGCACGACATTTGCCATCGGCGTCTTTCGCCAGTGTTCGTAGATTTCCGCGTGGCACTTCTGGCAGGATTGCGACCCGACGTAATGCGCCGACTTTGCCGTGGAGGCCTGCTCCTGCAACTCCTGGTTGCTCAATTGTCGCAGGCTGCGGATAAACAGGACCAGCTTCCAACTGTCGTCGCTCTGCTCGTCGTGCGGTTTCGCCCAACCCGGCATGCCGGTCAGCCGCACGCCATTCCTTATAATGTAGCGGATTTCTCCGTCGGTCAGGTTCTGCGTGAGCGGCAAACGCAGGTCCGGCACTCGGGGGTAAAGATTGCGGCCGTCCTGAGTCTGCCCAGCGCCATCCGCTCCATGACAAACCGCGCAGCGATCCAGAAAACTTTCGCGCGCTTCGTGCAAAATATCCGGCGTTGGCTTCAATGGATTTGCTTCCAAGCGCGCCTTCCGCGGGATGGCCAAATTGCGCGCCGTACGTGCCACGACAGTTTCCAGATAGGACGGCTCAGCGGCAGTGCTCAGGCCATGCCTCAGCAGCCGCAATCCGTAAAAGCCGATTGCTGCCAGCGCCACGCCACACAGTAAAAGAATAAGTTTCCAGGCTTTCATAACCACACTTATTACAGCGCAGCATTTCTTGGAAAGCAAATCCGGAGCCGTGCCAATCGCAACTCTCTGCTTCGAGAAATCTCGCGGCGTCTAATTCTGCACCGTATAAATCCAAATTTCGGAGCCGCGATCGGCACGGGATGGAACAGCGAGATAAAATCGGTCGAAATCCTTCGTTCCTTTTCCAAAGTAGCCGGCAGTGCGCGCACCGAGGGCGGTTGGAATCTTCGCCAGCAGCCGATAATGATCGGGATCTGTCTGTTGAAATGCGTAGATGAACCCTTCTCCGCCTGGCACGTAGATGCGCTTGCGCGCCGCGTCGTAGTAAAGATCATCCGCGTCCTGCACGCTCGGTATTGACGCAATCATCTGACCGGAACCCGCATCGAACACGGCCAAACAAGCCGGTTCGTGCATGCCAACAAATAACCGATGGTCCGCCTCGTCCAGCGCCACCGGGAAATTATGCTCTAGCGTCAGCGGCCAGCGCGCGATCGCATGAGTGCCGCGATTAATCACCGCGATCTGTTTTAAATCGGGCAGGTTCACGTAGATATTCGGCCCAGACGTTTCCAGCTGGAATGACTTAGGGTGCGCTCCCAGCTTGTATTCTTCTTCAGTCCGCTTGCCGGTAGCCGCATCCACCGTCCCGATCGCCCGGCTGCATCTTCGCCGTACCCGACGTAAACTCTCTTCGTCGCAGAGTCATACCGCAGGTTGTCGACGTCGCCGTGAAAGTCAAGCGTGGTGAGAAGGTCGAAGGAAGAGCCGTCGTAAATGTAAAGCTTGCCCTCGCCGCTACCGACGAACAACTTATTCCTTTCGGGAGAAAACACCGCGCCCTGTGGATTCGGCACCCCGGTGATGGTCCGCTCTAGCGTGCGTCTGCCGATGTCGATCACTTCAACCGTGTTATTGCCTAGGGCCGACACAAACAATTGTTTCCCGCTGGTCGCAAAATGATCGAAGCGTCCCTTGACCCCCTCCAACGGAATCGCTTCAGTCAAAACCAGTGGGCGGACATTCTGAGCCGTGGAGCCGTCCTGTGCGCCCGAACGCATCGTGCCCGCGAGCACAAGTATGAGTGCTCCACAAACACCAAGTAGCGGCTTCATCGTTCCTCCGTGTATCTCTCGCGAAGTTGTAGCCGAAAATCGAAAGGCATTTGCGAATGCACACGAGGGATTAGCAATTCCGGAAGGAAATCGAGCGCGCTCGCCTGCCCGCTCAATTTCCTGAAGATTTTCTCTGCGAAGTCTGCGCTCTTACCTCTGCGTCCTTTGCGGTAAATCTTTTGCGTTGCCGCGACGTTCCCCAGATCAATCCGCGCACGGCGCGAGATACTCCGCCGAATTCAAGCCAACCCTATGGCGTCGAATTACTCGGCGAGCGGAAAACAAACGCGACGATCACCTTCGCATTCAATTTCTTTTCGTTGAGCGTCGCCGGATTCACCGTCCAATTCTTCACCGCAGCGATTGCCGCCTCCGTCAAAGATGGCACAGAGCGAATCGGTGTCACTTCTTTCACCTCGCTGAACTTGTTTATCAGCAGACCGAGCACGACGGTCCCCGTCGCCACGCTGTTCGGAGGATACACGGCATACGACGCCTGAGCCATCTGCGGCGGCTCGTACCCCGCAGGAAGCGGTGGCGTAACCTGCGCCCCAGGCTGCAGGGGCAAATTCTGGTTTTGCAAACTGCCGGGGTTGAAGACCACCTGGACGTTGATGGTGGAAGGGACTGCGATCCCGTCTAGCTTGCCGGGCGAGAAGGTCCAGGTACTCACGGCGTTCGTCGCTACCCCACTCAGACCCGAGATGCCGCGCACCACCTCCACGTTCTGAACCTGACCTCCGGCGCTCACATTCACCGAGAGTGATACGACGCCAAACGCTATGTTGTCGACCGGGTAGGGAATGTCGCCCGCCGCGGTGATGTCCGGCGGCTCAAAATGCGAACCAGCCGAAACCTCGTCGCTTGTTGCCGCGAACCCGACATAAACCAGCAACAGCACGGCCAGCATTAATTTTGAATTTTGCCTCATACGCACCTTTTTCGCCGTATCCATGAATGGATTTCGCCTCCGCCAAGCATTCCTGCAATTCTCTAGTGCGAGATTGTCTGGCCAATCAGAGACGAGGAGTCCGGCATTTGGCGCTTATCCTAGGTTGAGCCGGAAGGTATGTCAACGAATCCAGAATGTTCCAGAATGTTCGCAACCAACGGTCGCAGAGCGTCGGGAACGCGAAGATCGTTTCGCTGGAAACTACGTAGTGCGAAAGGTCTAATGCGCGGCGGGTTCTGCGGCGGGATGCATGCCGTGTTGCGGCACTTCGTGTACCCCGCGCAGCGGCTGTTCCTGATGAAATCTGTAAAGTTGATTCAACGGACCGGCGCCCTTTCCAATCGCGTAAGATTTCTCGATCGCCTTTGTCACATAAGCCTTCGCCAGAATCACGGCTTCGCGCAATTGCTGGCCGCTCGCCAGCTGCGCCACGATCGCCGACGAAAATGTGCAGCCTGAACCGTGCGTGTTCGGGCTTTTCACATGATCGCCGCCGAAAGTTTCCACTTCTGCACCGATGCACAGCACGTCAATCGGTTTTTCCAGATGTCCGCCGGTAACCACCACCGCCCGCGCGCCCATTTCCACCAGCTTCAGCCCCGCCACCTTCATCCCTGCGAGGTCTTTCACTTCCAGGCCAGTCAAAAATTCCGCCTCGGGCACGTTCGGCGTAATCACGCTCACGCGTTTCAGCAATTCGTCGCGCACGAATTTCAATCCGGATGTATCCAGCAATTCCGCGTTCCCCGCCGTCGGACGAAACACAGGATCCAGCACCACGTGCGCAAATTTGTGCTTATCCAAAAATTCCGTCACCACGGAAGCATTCGCTCGATTCGCCAGCATCCCGATTTTCACGCCCGCGATCTCGATATCTTCCACCAGCGTATCCAGCTGCGCGCGCATCGTGGCCGATGGCGTCGCGTGAACCGACACAACTCCTTGCGTGGACTGCACCGTAAGCGCCGTCACCGCCGCCACGCCATAACAATTGTGCGCCGCGAAAGTTTTCAGATCGGCCGCTGTGCCCGCGCCGCAGGAAGGATCAAATCCCGCTATCGTCAGAAGGATGGGTGGTGTGTGGCCCGTGTGTCCGTTGTGATTGCTCAATTGCGAGTGCCTCCGCGCGAGGTCGCTACAGACAACTACGCCGGCGCCGCCATTTTTCGCATTGGCGCACCGGCTAACAAAAATGTACGCGCCTTCTGCTGCATCGCGCAACAACAATATTTTAAAATTGCCAAACAGGTTCGATGCGGGAAAAATCCAGCGAAAATCAACGAGTGAAAAATTAGTGAAATCTTATCCGTGCGTCAACATTACGGAAAAAGTCCGCGCACCAGTGTGGCATCCGCAACTCGCCCCACCGCCAGCACGTACGCTCCCGTGCGCAAATGCGCGCGATGTTTCCGCGCCATCTCGTGCACCTCATGAAACGCGCGCCGCATCACCAAATCCAGCTTCGCGTTCACTTCTGCTTCCGACCAGAAGAAACTCTGCAAATCCTGCACCCATTCGAAATAGCTCACAGTAACGCCGCCCGCATTCGCCAGCACATCCGGAATCACAAAGTGCCCTTGCGCGCCAAAACTTCGTCTGCATGAGGAGTCGTCGGCCCGTTCGCCGCCTCCGCCACAATTTTCGCCTTGATCTGGTCCGCATTATTCAACGTGATCGAATTTTCCAAAGCCGCCGGCACCAGAATGTCGCACTTCATCGTCAGCAAATCATCATTCGAAATCCGCGAAGTCCCTGGCATGCCCACTACGGTTCCGGAACGCTCCTTGTAACGCATCGCCTTCAGCGGATCGATCCCTCGCGAATTGAAGACGCCTCCGCGCGAATCGCTGATCGCAATCACCCGCGCTTTTTTCTCGGAAAATAATTTCGCTGCAATCGAACCCGCATTCCCAAATCCCTGAATCGCAACGCTCGCTCCGCGCAGCGAAAGTTTCTTCACCTTGCAAGCTTCTTCCACCACGATCACGCACCCGCGCGCCGTCGCTTCGTTCCGTCCTTCCGACCCGCCGATCGAAATCGGTTTCCCGGTCACCACTCCCAGCGACGAATGCCCCTTGGTCATGGAATACGTATCCATGATCCACGCCATCGTCTGCGCGTCCGTGTACACGTCCGGCGCCGGAATATCCTGCTCCGGCCCAATGATCGGCAAAATTTCCGCAGCGAACCGCCGCGTCATGCGTTCCAACTCGGACTTGCTCATCCGCTTCGGGTCGCAAATCACTCCACCCTTCGCCCCGCCGTAAGGAATATTCACTGTCGCGGTTTTCCAAGTCATCCACATCGCCAGCGCTTTCACTTCGTCCAGCGTCACCGCCGGATGATAGCGAATCCCGCCCTTCGCCGGTCCGCGCGCCACGTTGTGCTGCACGCGAAAGCCGGTGAACACCTTGATCTGCCCGTTATCCATCTTCGTCGGGATGGAAACTTCCAGCACGCGCTTGGGCGTGCGCAGAATCTGGCGCAGTCCCGGGTCCAGCTTCAAATATTCCGCCGCGATGTCGAACTGAATTTGCGAGATGCGATACGGATTCAGGTCCTCCCGCGGTGCAATCCGCGGGATGGGCTGCGTGCTAGCGGGTTTGGCAACGGTTGCCATTCGATGTTCCTTCCTGACGTGGCGAGCGATTGGTGGTAAGGGCCGTAAGTCTTGCGCGAATCGAAGTTTAGTCAAGCCGTGCAGGATGTCAATGGAAACCACTCGGACCACCGGACATGCCGCATCTGTTTTCATCGCATTTCGCGCACGCAATCCTGGCACACCACGTTGTAAGCATATGTCCATAAAGCACTTACACGCATATCCATATCCGTACATGGCGCGTGATTCCCGCCACTCACATCGCCACCAAATTCCCGCCAGAACCCCGTTGACCCAGCCCTACCAACCAGTTACCCTCCCTCACGGCAGCGCAATCGCGCGGTGCAACCTGACACATACCAATCCCGCGCCGCAATCCGGAATCCCTTCGCGCGCGTATCTATTAGGAGAAGCATTTACTTGGTGACCGCGGAGAAGCGAGCGGAGTTGAAGGCCACGGACGCGTCGCTGATTGACCGGATCGTTCAGCGTGACGAGTCAGCGCTCGCCGCGCTCTACGACCGTTATTCCGGCATGCTGTCCTCCGTCCTGAACCGGATTTTGCGCGACTCCCAGGCAGCCGAGGAAATTCTGCAGGACATTTTCTATCAGTTATGGCGCAATGCTGCGCAATTCGATTCGTCGCGCGGCTCGCTCTCCGGCTGGCTGCTGGTGATCGCCCGCAATCGCGCCATCTCCCGCTTGCGACGCCACAATCCCGCCAGCGGCGGCGAGCTCAGCGAAAACACAGTCGTGGTCGCCTCCAATCTGGAGAGCTCCGTCGCGCAACAGCAATTGATGACCAAAGTAAAAAGCGCGCTGGACAATCTGCCGAAAGAGCAGCGCACCGCCATCGAGCTGGCATACTTCGAAGGCCTGACGCACAGTGAAATCGCGCAGCGCACCGGCGATCCGCTCGGTACCGTGAAAACGCGCCTGCGCTCGGCAGTAGAAACTCTGAAACGGGATTTGCATTCATGAGCAACGAACATCCAACTCGGTCGGAAGATTTCGATCTCTACGCGCTAGGCGCGCTCGACGACGCCGAACGCCAAGCGTTCGAATCGCACGTCGCTTCCTGCGCGGACTGCGCCGCAACAACTCGCTGCCGCGCGCGGACGCATGGCGATCCTCGCGTTTGCCGCGCCGCCTGTGGCTCCGTCGCCCGGCGTGAAAGAAAGTCTGATGCGTCAGGTGATCGCCTCAGCCGAAGGTCCCGGCGGCAGCGGCGCGCGCGTGCAGCCCGAACATACGGCGGGCGGCGGCGTGTTCGCGCGTTGGTGGGCTGCGCTGCTGCCGGTCGCGACGGCCTTCGCGCTCGCCACCGTTCTGCTGTGGCTGCACGAGGAGCAGCTCAATCGCCAGCTCGCCGATCTGCGTGCGACGATCCAAAAGCAGCAACAGGAAATCGCCGAAACGCGTCATCAAGCTGACTTGATCGCCGCGCGCGAGACGCTTGTGGTTCCGCTGTGGTCGCAGAAGGGCGCGCCCGATGCCCATGGGGAGGGCCACGCGCGCGTGCTGTATAACGCGAAGGAAGGGATGATGACCTATGACGGCTGGCTGCCCTCGGCGCCCGCCGACAAAAGTTATCAGTTGTGGCTTGTGCCGATGAACGGAGCGCCGATCAGCGCCGGCGTTTTCAATCCGCAGAACGGCGAAATGAGCCACATGATGATGAAGCTTCCCGCGGGCGTCACCGCCAAGGCCTTTGCCGTGTCACTTGAACCCGCCGGCGGAATGCCGCAACCGACCGGCCCCATGATTCTTGTTGGCCCAACCAGCTAATTCGCCACGCGCGAAATTTCGCGCGAGAAAATTTTAGATTTTCGCTGCGCCAGGAATGACGTCCACGCCCATGTAACTGCGCAGCGCTTCTGGAATCACGACCGAACCATCCGCGCGCTGGAAATTTTCCAGCAGCGCGATCCATGTGCGGCCTACTGCCAGGCCCGAGCCATTCAGCGTGTGCACGAATTCCGATTTCTTCCCGCCGGGAGGCTTAAAACGAATGCCGGAGCGGCGCGCCTGAAACGCTTCCGTATTCGAGCAGGAAGAAATTTCCATGAACTCGCTCGCCGAGGGCAGCCACACTTCCATATCGTAAGTTTTCGCCGATGCGAATCCCATATCGGCGGTGCACAGCAGCATTACGCGATAATGCAGCCCCAGCCGCTGCAAAATCGCTTCGGCGTTTGCGACCAGCGCTTCCAGCTCGTCGTAGCTCTGCTCCGGCCGCGTGAATTTGAACATTTCCACTTTCTGAAATTGGTGCTGGCGCTTCAGCCCGCGCGTGTCGCGCCCTGCCGCGCCCGCTTCGGAGCGGAAGCACGCCGTCCACGCGCACACTTTGATGGGCAGCGCGTCGGCCTCCAGCGTGGTGTCGCGATACAGGCTGGTCAATTCCACTTCCGAAGTCGGCGTCAGCCACAGGTCCGTGCCTTCCAGGTGGAACATGTCCGAGGCGAATTTCGGCAACTGGCCCACGCCGGTCAGCGAAGCGGTGTTCACCAGAAACGGCGGGAGAATTTCCGTGTAGCCGTGCTCGCGCGTGTGTACGTCCAGAAAGAAATTCGCCAGCGCCCGCTCCAGCCGCGCGCCCAGTCCCTTGTACACCGCAAAACGCGCGCCTGCGATTTTCACGGCCGCGTCGAAATCCAGAATTCCCGCGCCTTCGCCCAGTTCCCAATGCGCCTTCGGCTTGAAATCGAATTGCGGCGGCGCGCCCCAGCGCCGGACCTCCACATTTTCCGCCGCGGATTTTCCCACTGGCACGCTGGCATGAGGAATATTCGGCACGGTCAGCAGGAATTGCTTCAGCTGCTCGTCGAGCACCGTGATGGTTTCGTCGTCGCGCTTGATCTGGTCGGAGACCTGCTTCATCAAGGCCAGCAGCGGCGGTGGCGTCCTCGCCGCACTTCTTCATCCGCGCAATTTCCTCGCTAGCCTTGTTGCGCTCCGCCTTCAACCGCTCCGCGGAGGTAATCACCATCCGCCGGTCCGTATCCAAAGCACGAAAAGGCGCAAGGTCGAATTTGGCACCGCGGTCCCGCGCCATCTTTTCAATCACATCGAGGTGCTCGCGCACATATCCCAAGTCCAGCATAGGCCCAGCAGAATACATGAATCTGTGAGGAAGTGAAAAGCGGTGACGCGTAACGGCTTGATTCGTGAGGTGATTGATGAGCAGTGAAGCGCGGCACCAGTGGCACGGGGAATTCTGCGGGTGCTTTTTCGTGTCGAACTAAGCTGTCGTGTTGGAATTCAAGAGCTAAGCAAGGCGCACAGGCAAGATTGTTCTCCGCGGCGGGCGGAGCTGGCCACGAAAGGCCCGAAAAACCATCGGTTAGAAAATGTTTTCTCGTTTGTTGTGAGTGGGTTAGCTCGATTTCTAATAATGGACGACTAGCGATTAGAAATGCGTGATTAGTGAGTAGTGATGGGTGAATAGCCCGGAGCAAGGGCGGCAAGGAGTGAATTGTCAATCCATAGCCGCGCCACTCTTGTAGATTCACGTCCGTAGCCGTGGGATGAAGGGGTGCGTCGCGTTAACGAATGCCTCAGTTGTCGAGTTTTTTACGCGGAACTTGCTTTGAGCTCTCTGTGGCTTTGAGCTTCCAGACGATTTGGCGCATTATGCCGGTCCACATGTCGGCGTCACGGCTGGGTAGATTCAGGCGGCGGACCAGGCGGCGGATGCGCTCGTTGGCGTCGGCTACGGTGCGGCGGTCGAGGAAGCCGCTGCAGCTGAGGGCTTCGGTGAGGACGGCGGTGAAGCGTTCGAGTTCGCCGGCGGTGGCGGGCGTTGCTTTTTCCAGCGCACGGGAAAATTTGGCGGGGGCTTTGGCGTCGCGCGCGAGTTCGTAGAGGCAGACTGCTACGGCCTGGCCCAGGTTCATCGAGCGGTGCTCTGCGCGCGTGGGTATGCGCAGCAGCCAGTGGCAGTGGCTCAGGTCTTCGTTGGACAAGCCAGTTTTTTCCGAGCCGAACAGGAGCGCGACGCGATTTTTTTCCCCGCGTCCGGCGCGCTTGCGCGCGAGGCGTTGCAAAATGATGCGCGCGCCAGCCTCGAGCGTGCAGAGCGAGTGATGCAATTCGCGGCGGCCGGCAGCCGTGGTGCCGACTGACGAGCGCGCAATCCGCTACGGCTTCCGCTACAGTGCTGAATTGTTCTGCACTTGCGAGAACCGGCGCGGCGCCTACGGCTGAAACAGCTTCGCGATATGCTGGGTCGTAGGGATTCACCAGACGCAGGTGCGTGCAGCCGAAATTGCTCATGGCGCGGGCGGCGGCGCCAATATTCAAAGGATTGCGCGTCGCCACGAGCACGACGCGAAGATTGTCCATAAGAGCCGCGGATTTCATGAGCGCTTATTCTAGGGCATCACGGGCGCATCACGCGATATGCAGACGAGCCTTGCTGGGAATCCGTCCGTGGCGAAGCTTGCGCTTGCAATTGGGCTTGCAATCGGCGGCGTAAGCGATTAACAAGTCTGCGGACGGCGCTCGAGCAATCAAGCACGGCAAGCGGGAAGTTACGCGTGGAAGTTGCCGGCGCAAGTCGCGTGCGTAAGGTACGTGCGTACGTGCGGAAGTTGCGTGAAAAATACGCGAGCTCGCATGGCGAGAGTTTTTCGAACGATCGCCAAACAGGAGGAGCGAGCATGTCGGCAGAAAGCGGTGGCGAAGAATTTAGTTGCGATGCTATTTGCGGTGGGCGCGCTGGCGAGCGCGTTGGCGCAGGCGCCGAATCCCTATGGCCCGCCGATCAGCCTCGGAGAATGCGAAAAAGGCGGCGGAGCCCGCGCTTGCGGAAGCCGCGAAGAACAATTGGAACATGGCGGTGGCGATCGTGGATCCGTCTGGGAACCTGGTTTACTTCGAGAAGATGGACAATACACAGCTGGGCAGCGTGAACGTTGCGATGGACAAAGCGCGGTCTGCGGCGCTGTTTAAGCGGCCGACGCAAGCATTTCAAGAACGGCTGGCGGCCGGTGGAGACGGGATCGGGGTGCTTCGTTTGCAGGGCGCGGTGCCAGTGGCGGGCGGCGTGCCGCTGATAATGGACGGCAAAATCGTGGGCGCGATTGGGGTTTCCGGCGCCGCTAGCTTGCAGGATGCTCAGTGTGCGAAAGCTGGGGCCGACGCTTTATTGCAGTAGGCGGCTGCTGCTACGGTTGCGCGCGGACCGTGGGCGGCAAGTTTGCGAAATTAACGTGGCAGCAACAGAAGCGTAACATGGCGGAAAATTGGTTTGGTACGATGGCGCCGCAGCCCTTGCCTTCGCCCCGGACACCGGCACAAAGGAAACGACGCCATGTTGCCACCGAAACTGATTCTTTCCCCGTTGGATTTCAGCGATTCTGCGCACGCCGCGCTCGACGTGGCGGCGGACTTTGCCACGCGCTTCGGCGCCGAGCTGCTGCTGGTCCACGTAATGCCGGCGATTCAGGACTTGCCGGAAAACGTGTCCATCCTAAAGGAAGGCGAGTACGACCAGAGCTTAGCGGATGCCGCGACGAAACGGCTGGCTGATCTGGCCGCCACACTCGCGCAGAAAAACGTGAAGGCGCGCACGGAAATCGGGACGGCGAACGATGTTGGCATGGAGCTGGTGCGGATCGCCGAGCACGAGCACGCGGACATGATCATCATCGCGACACACGGCATGACCGGTTGGCACAAAATCGCGTTCGGCTCGGTAGCGGAAAAAGTGGTGAAGCAGGCGAGCTGCCCCGTGCTGGTGTTGCGCGCGAATGCGCTGGAGGATGCGGGCGGCGAGAAGAAAGCTTCGGCGTCCACTGCATCACGCTAATTATTTTTTTGCGCAGCCGCGAGATGCGCGGTTTACAGCTCGCGGCGCGCCCCTGATGCAGGGTCAAACCCCGACTTCGGCGAACTCGTCGCACATCGAGCGAAAATTTTCGTACCAGGTTTCAGTAAACACGCCCACCAAGTATTCCGCAGTGCGTCCGGCCACGGCCACGCGCGGTGGCTTGATTTCTCCCCAGGTGCGAACGTGCGTGCCGCCGGAAGGGTTCTCATCGAATTCGACCCACTGATGCATGGTGATGCCCAGGGCGCGATCAATCCAACCGAGCTCGCTGCCGTGCCGGCAATTGACGATCAGGTGGTCCACTACAACCTTGATGGGCTTCAGGATTTCGATTTCCATCCGGCTGCCGATGCTCCAGGGCTCGCCCTGTTGCCAGTGCATGCGGCCGTAGATGTTGGCGAAGGTATGCCACATTTTCCAATTGGTGTAGACCTCCCAGGTGAGGGCAGGCGTGGCCTTGGTGGTGATGGCGTACTCAAATCTGTGCATCGTACCTCGTAGCGCACCTCGGATTTTTACTGCACCAGGGAAAGAAACGGGGGTATACTGCGCGCCTGCATTCTTTATACAGCGTTTGTTATACGTTGTAAAGGTTATTTTCGTATTTGATTGCCAGCAGCGCGAGGAGCGGCGATGCCGAGGACAGCTGATGCCCGTTTGGAGGGTCGCATTCTGGATGCTGCTTATCAATTGTGGAGCAAGGGCGGAGAAAGGGCGCTGACGATGCGCGCGGTGGCGCGGACCGCACGGACGACCACTCCCACCGTGTACCAGCGATTTCGCGACAAAAAAGATATTCTGGAACTGCTGCGCAAGCGGGCGCAGGAGATTATGTTTTCGTACATGCGCCGGGCGCACTCTGCGGAAGAGTTTTGCTTGCGGTATTTCGAGTTCGCGCTTAGACATTGCAATGAGTACGAGCTGATTCACGCGGACTGGGCGGTGCGGCTGGCGAAGGAAGAGCCGCGACCCTCGTTTGATCTGCTGAAGAAGAGCCTGGCGGACCGATTGGGCGGGTCGCTGGAGCAGCACGCGGGTTTGGCGCTGGCATTGGCGGCGTTGCTGCACGGGACTGCGACGCTGCTGCTGACGAAAGGAGTGCCGGAACGAATTTCGCGCGAGTTGCGGCATGCGTGCGTTGCGGCGTTTGAAACATTGGTGGAATGCGCTGGCGGGCGGACATTTCGGCCGAACCATCGTAGCGCAGTGGGGTCGTAGACTCGATAATGTTGCGCCGGGCGGTGTGAGCGATTTATCAGTGAGAGATGGGCAAGGCGATGAGGAAGTGCTGGATTTTTTTGAGTGTGGCGATCCTGCTGCTGGCGTTGGCCGGCGCTGCAGGATACTGCCGCTGGACAGGGCAGGTTCCGGCGCCGCTGCTGGAAATTCTGGTGCGGCGGATCCAGTTGCCGCCACGATTCAAGATCGAGCTTTATGCGACGGGCGTGGCGAATGCGCGTTCGCTTACCTTGGGGGCTGGCGGCACGGTTTTTGTGGGTTCGAAGCGCGCGGGAAATGTTTATGCGCTGACGGACAACGGGCGGCACGACAAGGCTGGCGCAGTGATTACGATCGCGCGCGGCCTGCGAGAGCCGAATGGCGTGGCGTTTCACAATGGTTCGTTGTATGTGGCGGAAGTGAGCCGCGTGCTGCGGTATGACGCGATCGAAACACGATTGAAAAATCCTCCGGCGCCTGCAGTGGTGAGCACGGACCTGCCTTTGAACAAGTATCACGAATGGAGATACATACGCTTTGGGCCGGATGGATGGTTGTACGTGGGAGTGGGCGCGCCGTGCAATGTGTGCGAATCCACGGACAAGCGAGTGGCGAGCATAGTAAGGATGCGGCCGGACGGATCTGACATGGAAGCGTATGCATCGGGCGTGCGCAATTCGGTGGGATTCGACTGGCAGCCTCAGTCGCAGCAGATGTGGTTCACCGACAACGGGCGCGACAACATGGGCGACGACATTCCACCCGACGAGTTGAATTATGCGCCGCGCGCGGGAATGAATTTCGGGTTTCCTTATTGCCATGGAAAAGATATTGCGGATCCGCAGTTTGGGCGCGAACATTCCTGTGCGGAGTTTGTGCCGCCGGCGTGGAATTTGCCGGCGCATGTGGCTGCTATCGGGATGCGTTTTTACAGCGGCGATATGTTTCCGCAGGAATACCGCGGCGGGATTTTTATTGCGGAGCATGGATCGTGGAATCGCAGTGTGCCGATCGGCTATCGAGTTAGCCGGGTGGTGCTGGACGGGGATCGGGCCGTGAAATACGAGCCGTTCGCGCAGGGGTGGCTGGTGGGAGGCATGCACTGGGGGCGGCCGGTGGATGTGTTAGTGATGCCGGACCGAGCGCTGCTGGTTTCCGACGATTATGCTGGAGCGGTTTATCGGATTAGCTATCAGAACTAGGTGGCGCCAACCCTTCGAACCGGCACTGCCGGTTCGAAGGGTGAATCGCGCTGCGGCGCGATTCAAATAACGACGGATTCCCGGTATTCGCCGAAGGCGCGGCGGAGGGCGTCGGAAATTTCGCCGACCGTGGCATAGGCTTCGACGGCGGTTAGGATTGCGGGCATTAGATTTTCGGTGGTGCGGGCGCGGCGCTCGATTTCGACCAGTGCGGCTTGGGCTTTCGGCGTGTCGCGGCGAGAGCGCAGGGAATTGAGGCGCGCGATCTGGGTGCGCTCGATTTCTGGGTCAATGCGCAGCGTGGGGATGAGTTTTTCGTCGTCAGTTTGAAAGCGATTTACGCCGACGACCACTTGTTCGCCGCTGTCCACCGCATTTTGATATTCGAACGCGGACTTCTGAATTTCCTGCTGGATATAACCGGTTTCGACGGCGGCGCAACACGCCGCCGATCGCGTCAATCTTGGAAATATATTCCCGCGCGCCAGCTTCGATTTCGTCGGTGAGCTTTTCGATGGCGTAAGAGCCTGCGACTGGATCAATCGTGTTCACCACTCCCGTTTCCTGCGCGATGATTTGCTGCGTGCGCAGAGCGAGCAGGGCCGATTGCTCGGTCGGCAAAGCGAGCGCTTCGTCGAGTGCATTGGCGTGCAGCGATTGGCAGCCGCCGAGAACCGCTGCGAGCGATTGCAGCGCGACGCGCACCAGATTATTTTCCGGCTGCTGCGCGGTGAGCGAAGAGCCGGCGGTTTGCGCATGGAAGCGCAGCATCAGCGAACGTGGATCGCGCGCGCCGAAGCGTTCGCGCATGGTGCGCGCCCACAGGCGGCGAGCGGCGCGGAATTTCGCGATTTGCATGAGCAACTCGTTGTGCGAATTGAAGAAGAAGGAAAGTTGTGGCGCGAATTCGTCGACAGCGAGGCCGGCGCTGATGGCGGCTTCGACATACGCGATGCCATTCGCTAGAGTGAAGGCGACTTCTTGCACGTCGGTAGAACCCGCTTCGCGGATGTGATAGCCGGAAATGGAAATCGCGTTCCAGTTGGGCAGTTCGTGGCGGCACCACGCGAAAATATCGGTGACGATGCGCATGGCGGGGCGCAGCGGATAAATGTAAGTGCCGCGCGCGATATATTCCTTGAGGATGTCGTTTTGGACGGTGCCGGCGAGGCGCTGCAGGTTTGCGCCTTGCTGTTTGGCGACGGCGACGTAGAGCGCGAGCAGAATCGCGGCGGTGGAATTAATCGTCATGGAGGTGGAGACGGTTTCCAGCGGGATGCCGTCGAAGAGCGTTTGCATGTCTTCGAGAGAATCAATGGCGACGCCGACTTTACCGACTTCTCCGAGCGCGAGAGTGTGATCGGAATCCATACCGATCTGCGTGGGCAGATCGAAAGCGACCGAGAGGCCTTTCACACCTTGCGCGAGCAAATAACGGTAGCGTTGGTTGGATTCGACGGCGCTGCCGAAGCCCGCGTATTGGCGCGTGGTCCACAAGCGCGCCGCGATACATGGTGGGATAGACGCCGCGCGTGAAAGGGAATTGGCCGGGATAGCCGAGGTCGCGTTCCGCGTCCCAATCGGGCAAGTCGTTCGCAGTGACGACAGCTTCGATGGGCAGGCCGGAGGCAGAGGCGGCTTTGCGCTCTGCGGCAGCGGGGGATTTTTTCGCGCTGTTTGACATGTGTCCGTTTCAGCGAATGCGGCGCGCGCGGCGAAACGACGTGAATGCGAAGCACACCATGGTGACGGCGTAAACGATGGTAAAGCCCAGGAGCCACGCGGCGGGACGAGTATGCCATTGGCGCCAGGCGGAGACGCCGCCGTAGAGCGCGAAGAGCGCGAAGATTGCTCCGGTGGTTTCGTGAAAGAGCTGGCGGATAGCGCGCCACACTACGCGCAGAGTGATCTTAGTGGAGCTCCAGAGCGTGGGGTAGAAGCCCTCGGCCATGGAACAATTCTAGTACAGATTGCGCGGAAGCGCGGGGGCGATTGGCGGGCGGCGGCTGGACGGGCATACGGTTAACTGGATTAGCTCACTTTGAGCACCTGGGCCTTGTTTCGTGCTGGCGGCGGACCTAGAATTGGGATAGAAGGGTGCTTTTACGGGAGGTGATGCCCTTGCAACTCGACGATCGCATGAAGCAGTTGCTGCGAGAGCTGGGACACGCCATTAATGATACGGTGTCTGATTCCAACCGGATCGCGGAAGCGATTTCGGGAGTACGTTCGGCGGGGTTCGACATTGTGCTGAAGCTGGACGCTACGATTGGATTGGCGCGGCGTTCCGCGCAGGATGCGAAGATGACCACGCAGGACCGCCGTTTTCTGGAATCGCTGCACATTCGGGTAGATGATGAAATCATGGAAGAAGAAACGATCGAGCCGCGGGTGGAAATTACCGCGCAAGACATAAAATTCCTGAAGTCTCTGAAGATATCCTTCGATGAAGAACTATAAATTTATCGTTGTCGCGCTTTTCTCTGCCGCTGCTGCGCTGGCGATGGCCGCGCCGCCCGTGCGCGCGCAAGTGACCGAACCGGCACGCACGCCGATTTCCACTGATGTGAACACTCCGGTGGTGGTGCAGCAGAAGCCCGCGAAGGCCGTATGGCTGCGAGCCGAAGTGATCCACTCCGACCGGCAAACGTTGATCGTGCGCGAAGCGGGCAATGGTATGGAGATCCACACCTTCACGTTCTCCGCCAGAGCCAAAGATAAAATCGAGCAGGTGCAGGATGCGGGCGGATACCAGAACGGGGACCACGTGAAGATTTTGTGGATACCCGGCACCAGTGAAGCGCTGAATATTAAGGGCAGGCCTTCCAAACCGATTTGATTCCTCGCATTGCGCTCTAGCTTTTCAGTACAAGCCATCCCATAAATATTCGGGTACGATCAGGAAGCGCGGCTTCAGGGGCTAAAGCCCGTCCCCTTGCTAGACGTGGCGGCGGGGCTGAAGCCCCGCCCTTCCGGACCTCCCATCTATAAAATGGCTTGTAGAGTCAAAAGCGGGAAAAAAGTCGGCGCCACGAAATGATTCGCCCTTCCGCTGTTGCTGGACGCTTCTACCCATCCGCACCGCAGGAGCTTGCGCGGCAGATTGCGGAATTTGCCGCGCCAGTGGCAAACGCGGAAAAAATTGTGGCGCGCGGGTGCGTGGTTCCTCATGCGGGGTACATGTATTCAGGACACGTGGCAGGGGCTGTCTACTCTTGTTTGGAAATTCCCGCACGATGTATCTTGCTGGGGCCGCGGCATTATCCGCGCGGCGAGGCGATGGCAATTTTGTCGCAGGGAAGCTGGCGGACGCCTTTGGGAGATGCGCCGGTAGATACGGAGCTGGCCGCCGAGCTGATGCAGGCGTGCCCGCGTTTGCGCGAAGACGCGGTGGCGCACGAGCGCGAACATTCGCTCGAAGTGCAGATTCCGTTTCTGCAGCGCCTCGCGCCGGATTTTCGGTTTGTTCCGGTGGTGCTGGGGGCGGATCGTTATCCGCTGCTGGAAGAATTGGGCCACGCGGTGGCGAAAGTGGTGGCGGCGCAGAGCGAGCGCGTGTTGGTGATTGCCAGCACGGACATGAATCATTACGAAAGCGATGCGTTCACGCGTGCGAAAGATGACCGGGCGATCGAGCGAATACTGGCGCTGGATCCGCGCGGGCTGTACGACACGGTGCGCGGCGAGGGGATTACGATGTGCGGTTACGCGGCGACGACAGCGATGCTGGTGGCGATGCGGGATTTGGGCGCGGAAAGTGCGGAGTTGGTGCGTTATGCGACATCCGGCGATATCACCGGTGAGCGCCATGAGGTGGTGGGATATGCGGGATTGATTGTGCGGTGAGCGGAGGCGCGGCGGTCTTCAGGCCGCCATGGATTGTTGGCGCAGCACCGATGGCGCACTGAGGTGCGCCGCTGCGAAAGCGCAAAACGGCGGCCCTTCCTTTCCGCATTGCGGGAGCGCATTCACAAACCGCTGCACTCCGCATAAATTGAACCGGGCCAGAGCTCGCGTCGTTAGTTGACGTTGATCGTGAACGTGAACGGTGCGTGGTCGTGCCGCTGGTTGCCGTCACGGTGACAGTCTGGTTCGTGACCACGGGCGTCCCCGGGTTGGTGGGCGCGGTGCTTCCGCCTCCCCCCGCCGCACGCGGCGATTGCGATCAGGAGTGTGAACATCAACACGGCGCCGGCGAGATTCCAGCGACGGCGACGCGCCTGAATGGCCAACCCGAGGAACACAGCGCACAGGAGCAAGAGTCGGATCGCGCCAGCGGCGTGCGCCATCCGCCGAAGTCAATGTGGCGGCTTAATGGAACGAGCGAGCTGGGGGCCGTAGTCGAAACCGTAGATGGTGGGTGCACCCGCTGCCAGTGACGATGGCAGGGCTAAAACTGCACGTGCTTTCAAAAGGCAGACCGCGGAACAAGACGCTCAGAGAAATTGATCGAGACAGTTGTAGCCATTACTTCGCGTGACAGTGAGAGCCGTGGTTGCGCTGTCGAACCGGGGGAGCTGACGTTCACGGTGGGCGGTGCGAATGAAATGCTGAAATCCGGGCCTGGGGTGACGTTTACGCCGAGCACACCGACGGCTGCGGAAGCCGCGTAATTCGCATCGCCACTGTATTGCGTGGACTAATCGAATCATTGCCTACCGGCAACGTGGAGGTAGTAACTGCGCGCTGGCCGTTGACAACCGACGGGAGTTCCAATCGCGCCGCTAGAGGTTAATGTGAACGTTACCGTGCCAGTCACGGCCGGTCCGCCGGTTTGAGTCGGGCGTAACGGTGGCAGTGAACGTTACGCTGGAACCCTGCGGAATGGAGTTGGTCGAAGACGAGGCCGTGGTGCTGGTCCCCAGAAGCTGCACGACTTCCTGCAACACCGCGAATGAAGACTCGTAGTTCGTATCCCCACTGTAGTTCGCGGCGACATTAAGTAAGCCGCCAGCCAGCGATGAGGTGGAAATTTGCGCCTGGCCATTCACCAAGGAAACCGGATTCCCGAAAGGGTTCCATTGGCGGTGAACTGCACAGTTCCGGTAAGAGCCGGACCACCTGCCCCTGCCTGACCTGCAGTAACCCCAACTAGCGCAGTGAAGGTGACACTCGCTCCATGCTGGATCGTTAGATTCGAAGAACTAATGGTAGTCGTGGTCGCAGCCTGGTTGCTAATAGTCGCGGAATTTGAAACGGCGGACGCGGCATAGTTCGAATCGCCGATGAATTGCGCAGTGATTGTGTTGTTGCCCAAGGGTAGGGTGGTGGTGAGGAGCTCAGCGGTGAGCTGCGCGAATCCCGTTGTGGCATTAGTCGCGGTAGTGTAGTCCACATAGGTAC
Organism: uncultured Acidobacteriota bacterium; assembly: GCA_963747605.1. Taxonomy (GTDB): domain Bacteria; phylum Acidobacteriota; class Terriglobia; order Acidiferrales; family UBA7541; genus Palsa-295. The sequence continues at coordinate 26,900 of CAVVGA010000039.1, forward strand.
TCGGGGAGGACAAGACAATCGGTTTAGTTCCGAGAAAGAACTGAACATTGTTGCTCGGAAATTCACCGGGAGTCTGATTCGGAGGAAGAATTACCTGCGTACCAATGGTGGCCGTGACGGAGGCGTAAGCGCCGGCTTGAATATTCGAGCTGGCGCCGCCGAGAGTGATGGTCGTCGGAGCTTTGGTGACGGTGACGACGTCGGGGGTGGCGGAGTTGTTGCTCGCGGAGTAGCTTGGGTCTCCGCCGTAAGACGCGACGATACTGTGCTGGCCGCCAAGCAGGAAGATCGGCTGATCTTCGGTGTAACCTTCCGCGTTGAGTGAGTAGGTGCCGGCGTCAAGGGCGTTCGTGGCACCATTGAAAGTGTCCTTCAGCGTGACGGTTCCCGTTGGGCAGCCATACAGCTGGTTTCCATTAGGGGCGCATAGGTTCCCGCTGGCGTTCGTTACGTTGGAGCGCAGGATGTAAAAGCTGCCATAGGTGAAGGACGTGGCATTCGAGTTGGTGACGGCGCCGGTGGTTGGGTTGAAGGTGACGATGGCTGCCTGGGTCTTGCTGGGTTCGGGATTCACAGTAACGGCGAGTGGCGTTGAATCGCTAGGAGCAAACGTAGAGTCACCGGAGTAGTGCGCGGTGACGTTGTAATTGGCTCCGCCCGGAAGAAAGGTTGTCGTGGTGCCAGCGGGCAGGGAACCGCTGCTCAGCGCGAAAACCTGCTGCACACCTTGCTGGTTGCTCGCACTTGCGCCGGTGTCGGCAATCAGGGTGATCGTTCCGGAGGGAGTTCCCGTGCCGGTTTGCGGAGCCACGGCCGCGGCAATTGGGATGGCTTGGCCGTGGGTGATCGTCGTAGGCGGTCCCAGCGTGAATGTTGAAAATTTGCTGGCCTTGAATTGACCCGCGTAGGTGCTCCACTGGTTCACTAGATTAGTCACGTTGACGCTGCCGAGACCTGTCGCGAGATCGTAGCCGGCTGTCGCTCCGTAACCCGAAAGCACGCCGAACTGATCGCCGGTGGTGGAAGTTGTGCAGTCGGGAGTGCCTGTGGTGCAAGGCATGGCAATCGTTGAGCCGGTGGGAATATCGTAAAAGATGCAATTGTTTGTGCCGGTGGAAGGAGCCGTGCTGCTATTGCAGCTGTTGGAGGCTGTCGCGGCCATTTTGTAGAAGATGTAGTTAGCGTTGCCCTGGCGCTCTCCGGTCTTCTGATTGACGAGGGCCATGATGCCGGCAAAAATCGGCGACGAAACAGAGGTGCCGCCATAACCGCCGGAAATCGCCGTCGCTGAGACTGCAAGGCCCGGTGCGGTCGGCCTGGCAAACAATGTAGGAAGTGTTGTTGAATCCGTTGCTCGCGAATAGCGAGACGTCCGGCACGTCGCGTTTGCCGTCGGCCGGGACGCCTGGCGCGGACTGCCAGGAGGGCTTGGCGTAGCCGCCCGAGCAAGTGGATTGCAAATTATTGCGTGGACGAAGTGCAATTGCTCGCGCCGCCGCTGCCCCCGGTGACAGACCACAAAGTAATCCTGCTGGGCTCGGCATGTTGCAAGTCTGTCGGCGGTCGTCGTGGGAGGTTCGAAAAGGGGAAGATCTCGGAATTCGTGCAGGTATCGTTCCAGGTCATTTCGGGGATGTAGCCCTTGGCGTTCGCCTGGGTGGTGCTGTTGGTGGCGCTCCAATACTTGGAGGTGGTCGTCAGATCGTTGAAATCGGTGCCGCCCACGGCGACGTTGTAGGGAGTGGACCCAAAGCCGCTGACGGCGAGTCCGATACTGCGCGGAAACATCGTCCGCGATCGCAGACGGCGGAGCCCGCGTCTCCAGCAGATATAAAAACGGAGATGCCTTGTGCAGAGGCTTGCTGCCAGAGCGCGTTGTAGTACGCGTTTCCCGCGGTACCGACAAAAAGCTCACAAACGCCATAGCTTTCGCTCATCACCGGGCGCGAGATTTTTGTCCACGATGAATTCTGCGCGACAGATCCACGCCGAGCGTGGTTTCGGTGGCTGCGATACGACGAAATCAATGGTCGCGCCCTTGGCGACGGCGCTGGACCATTGCGGTGTCAATGTCGGCCTCGGTTTCGTCAGACTGAAACGCCCGGATCGGGGCCGTTGATGATGAACTTCAGAGATCCCTTGGGAGTGGGAACACCGAACAAATTCCAGAAAGCAGTCCAATCGTTGGAATCGACATCGGATTCGCCAACGATGGCGATCGTCTGGCCCGTGCCGTCAATGGGCGTGGCGTGCGTTCCAGAGCGGGAGACACGTTGTAGATCGCGGCGAAATCATAAGGGCCCGAGGAAATCGCAGGGACCGACCGAATGCCGCACTGGCGGTCCTGATGCCGGGGTGAATTGCGGAGATCGGTAGCGGCTTGATGGAGCATCCTTTCCAGAATTTGTCGCGTAAAGGCGCCCTTCACGAGTGGTTCATGGCCCTTGCGCTGAAATTGTGCAGCGATGGACGCCGGCGACTACGGGCGTGAGCGCGGTGGGAATCGAGGGATCGCTGGCGTTGGCCCAGTGGTCTACGACTGCTCCTGTTGCGGTCGGGATCGAGTATTTGTGGATCGCGGTGTGGAAGGCTTGCTGGACCTGGCCGGCGGTGCCGGAAAATTCGATTACGGTGCGGCCGTTCGAAATTTCCGCCACCTGAAATCCGTGGGATTGCAGCCAGGAGGTGATCGTTTGGATATCCTGATCCGAGGGGCCGAACTGCTGGCCGAATTGTTGGGGCGTGAGCCACTGGTGGTAGTTCGGCGAGGAATGATCCTGCTGCTGGTCGAGCAATTGTTCGAGCGCGGCTTCCTGGCTGGGGCTGCGTTGCAGCACGAGCAGCATGCGGTTCATGGGCAGGCTGGCCGGCGCGGCGCCGCGATCGTATTCCGCGCTCGCCAGGTAATAGGTGTTGCCCTTCAGCACGGTGAGATTCGCTTCGTCCACGGCTTGCGTGATGCGCGACGGCTCCGGCGCGGATTGCGCGAAGGTGCAGGCGGAAGTAGCATCAGCAGCGAACAGAAAGCAAAAAGCAGAAAAATGCGCAGGAAACGCGCGGACTGGGGTCGCATGGTTTCGTTCACCTTGGTTCCCGTATTTGGGGCCGCGAGGACGGTCCGCAGAGTAAACGGAGTTATAAGAAGTGTCAAGTTGTACGATGGGACAGATTTCCGTCTTTACGAGGCGAAAAGGGCTACGGCGGCTGACGGCGCGCCTTGACGGCGGAGGTCTAATGTGCCGTGCGGATGCGGGTGGCGAGGGTGCGGGCGCGGGTGCGGGCGAGGTCTATGAATTTTTCGTCGGCGGCGAGCTGGTCGAGAGCGGGGAGCAGGCGTTCAGGTTCGGGGAGCAGCTTGTTGTTGTAATCGCGTTCGATCTGCAGCAGCACATCGTTGACACCGAGGTGGTCGTAGCGCATCGTG